>NZ_JALPNF010000030.1 GCF_023195535.1 Sphingomonas faeni
AAACCCATTCACAACGTCGTCTACACCCAACGTCTGCAACCGCAGACCGTCGCGGGGTGGAGCAGCCCGGTAGCTCGTCAGGCTCATAACCTGAAGGTCACAGGTTCAAATCCTGTCCCCGCAACCAACCCACAACGACAATCGCCGCCCTCACGGGCGGTGTCGTCGTTTCTGGCCCGGGCCAGCAGGTCCGATACCTTCGCGACTACCTCCGCCGCCGGGCCGCCCGGCTCGTCGGGGCAGATCGTCACGCTTTCGATGAGCTTCGACATCACTGCCGCAGCCTCGGGCCGGATCGCGTCGTCGTCGAGCGACTGGCGGAGTGCCGCAACCTTGCTGCGGAACCGGTCCACAAGCACCCGGTGGGGCAGGGACACTACGATCGGTTTCCCGGTAGTTGTTGCAACTCTTTGTGCCTCCAGCCGCTCCTTCTCCGCCTCTCGCTCCGCGATCATCGCCCGGAGCACCGGACTCGCAATGCCGGCGAGTAGGTTCTGGTACAGATTGTCGAGTTCAGTAGTGACCTGCTTGAGGCGGTGTTGAGCTGCGTGCTCCATGCCCGCGTCCTGGCGGCCCAATCGCTGCATCTTGAACCGCCCCGGGTCTGCCGGAGGCCTTGGGTTGTGAGTCACGCCGCCATATCGATGTTGTCTGCGGCAGCATAATATTGGTGTTCGGCTTCGGCAGGCGGGATGTTGCCGATAGGCTCGAGCAG
>NZ_JALPNF010000031.1 GCF_023195535.1 Sphingomonas faeni
CCTATACCTCTTTCTTCCCCTCTTCCTTTCTTCTTTCTCTTCTCTTCTTCTTTCCTTTCTCTTCTCTCCTTTCCTTTCCCTCCTCCTTTTCCTTCCCCCCTCCTCCTCCTTTCCTTCCTTTCCCTCCCTCCCCTTTCCCCCTTCTTCTTCCCCCTCCTCCTCCTCTCTCTTTCCTTTCTTTCCCTCCCCCTCTTCTTTCCCCCTCTCCTTTCTCCCTTTCTCTTCTCCCCCTCTTCCTCTTCCTCCTCTCTCTCTTCTTTTTCTCTCTCTTTTTTCTCCTTCTCCTCTCCTCCCTCCCCCTCCCCTCTTCCTCTTTCCTATTCTCTTCATCTTCTTTGTCTCTCTGCTCCCTTGCGCCGCTTTTCATTGCTTCTCGGTTGTGTGCGTCTCCTAGTCGTGTTTGGTCGGTGC
>NZ_JALPNF010000032.1 GCF_023195535.1 Sphingomonas faeni
GTGTAAAGAGCGCAACTGACTAGCTCACTCCTAACATCCTGACAAAAGAGAAGTCAATCTTGTCTATGTGGTAGTCAAGGAACCCGGCCAGAAACGAGAACTACACCTCATAGCGATCGTCGGCAGCGTCAGATGTGTATAAGAGACAGACCGACGACAATGCCGCCGCGGTCGTGTCGTCGGTCGCCGAGAAGGTCGACCAGCAGGGTGCGAGTTCGCTGATCGGGCAGCAGAAGCTCCCGGATTACAAGCTGTCTCTTATACACATCTCCGAGCCCACGAGACACCGTTAAAAAAAAAACACGACCCAGCTTCTACTACCCTCCTTGACGCACCGGCCGTGAATGAGAGATATTCCGCTCTTCCGTGCTCT
>NZ_JALPNF010000033.1 GCF_023195535.1 Sphingomonas faeni
TCGTAGATAGTCAAGAGTCCAGCATAGAAGACACATTTGATCGTAGCGACGACTAGCTAGTAGATCCAGTTTTTTTTTGTTAACGGTGTCTCGTGGGCTCGGAGATGTGTATAAGAGACAGGCGGTACCGTGGTCGAAACCATCATACTCCGGTCGTGCTGCGCCGTGGAACGGAGGTTCCCGGCAAGGTTCTCGTCGCTCCGTTTAAACGAAGCGACGAGAACCTGTCTCTTATACACATCTGACGCTGCCGACGATCGCTATGAGGTGTGGTGTTAGTGTGTCGGTTTATCACTTAGCAAACAACTAGACATCATCAGTGAACGACCCAGGTCTAAGACTGCTACTCAGTCACACTCACACACACACGCG
>NZ_JALPNF010000034.1 GCF_023195535.1 Sphingomonas faeni
TCTGTGATCGATGTTCTTTCATCTCTATATGATATCTCCCCTCGCTTCAGACTCATTATTCTTGTTTATTTTTATGACAGTTCGACGGGCACCAATCACCGCACCTCATAGCGATCGTCGGCAGCGTCAGATGTGTATAAGAGACAGTCACGCGGCTGATGCTGTGGGGCCACGAGCATGGCTATCGCACTTTCTCGCTCGGGATGGCACCGCTGTCCGGGATCGAGGCGCCCCGGACAGCGGTGCCATCCCTGTCTCTTATACACATCTCCGAGCCCACGAGACACCGTTAAAAAAAAAAAAAAAAAAAAAGATAAAAAGTAGCATAAAATTACACGTTAATAACAACACACTAGACGCACTATGAACGC
>NZ_JALPNF010000035.1 GCF_023195535.1 Sphingomonas faeni
CTGACTGTTGCTTTCTTATCACTCTATATACCCTCTTTTCGTTTTTCTCTTACATTCTATTTTTTTCTTTTTGTGAACAATCCGGCGACACCCGAGATCTACACCTCATAGCGATCGTCGGCAGCGTCAGATGTGTATAAGAGACAGGGGACAGGAATGCCCAGCGCCGCGGCGGTGTCTTCGTTGATCGTACCGCCCGGCTGCAACTGCACGCCGATATAGCCGCGCTCGATCGTGCCGCCCTTCATGAACTGTCTCTTATACACATCTCCGAGCCCACGAGACACCGTTAAAAAAAAAAAAAAAAAAAAAAAAAGAAAAAAAAAAAAAAAAAAATGAAAAACAACAGATGAATACACGATACACTA
>NZ_JALPNF010000036.1 GCF_023195535.1 Sphingomonas faeni
TCGTTAGACGGCAGCTTTCCGCGACATGATCATCTTTCTTCACATATCTAAAACTTTCTCTCTTCTTTCTTCCTTCCTCCTCCCTCCTCCCCCTCCCCCTTCCCTTTTTCCCTCCCCTCTCTCTTCCCTCTTCCTTTCTTCCTTCCTCCTCTTCCTTTTTTTTCTTTCCCTTCCTTTCTGTCTTTTTCGCTCTTTGCCTCGCTTACCCTCCTCTCTTTCTTTCTTCTCGTCCTCTTCCTGTTCCATCTCCCGTCTATCCTTCCGCATCCTCATGATGCGTCTCTCGCGCTCTTGCATATTGTCACGTCCTTCCATTTCTGCCCCGTCCTCGTTTCGTTCTTCTTCCCCCTTCTTTTTTTCTTCTTTCTCCCTATTTCCCTTCCTCCCCTTCTC
>NZ_JALPNF010000037.1 GCF_023195535.1 Sphingomonas faeni
TTCGAGTTCTAAGTATGAGTGTGCTGCGATGCGGCGTAAGGTGTGTTATGTTTTTTTTTTTTTTAACGGTGTCTCGTGGGCTCGGAGATGTGTATAAGAGACAGGCCGGGAACACGGTGCCGTCGAGCGCCGATCGGCGGCCTAACGACACGGGCGAAACATGGATTCCTCGGGCCTTGAGGCCGTTTTTCTCGCAAACCGCGATGCGCTGCTGCGGTTTATCCCTGTCTCTTATACACATCTGACGCTGCCGACGATCGCTATGAGGTGTAGGTGTCGTGGGAGGCCGTCTCCTTACAAAAAAAAAACAAGAAGAGTAATGGCAGCGGGTCAGCTCATTGTAGCGTCGCCAACA
>NZ_JALPNF010000038.1 GCF_023195535.1 Sphingomonas faeni
CCAGCCTCGGCCTCCTTCAGGATGCCGATGATCTGCTCTTCCGAAAACTGCTTCCGCTTCATCTGTCCGTCCCTTTCCGGGGTCGGACTCTAGCTCCAACTGGAGGAAAAAACGGGGGTCACGTCAGCTTGCTTCCGCAGTGCTTACGGCGCTGTCGCAAGCCGTAGAGCCCATACGACAAAAACCCCGCTAAGTCTTTCGACTTGCGGGTTTTTGTTGGTTGCGGGGACAGGATTTGAACCTGTGACCTTCAGGTTATGAGCCTGACGAGCTACCGGGCTGCTCCACCCCGCGACGGTCTGCGGTTGCAGACGTTGGGTGTAGACGACGTTGTGAATGGGT
>NZ_JALPNF010000039.1 GCF_023195535.1 Sphingomonas faeni
AGGCTGGTTGTCAGACGGCAGATGGTGAGTTCGTCTGCCCAACTTCCGTGAGAATTTGCAGCAGGGCGAGCACCAACCGTGGCGCTCCACGCATACCGTCCCAGCCTTCATGCTCTTTGACAGACGCCATTGCGTCAACGAGGCGGTATGCCGGGCCATCACCGGTGAAGATGGCTTCCTCAATGGCGTCGAGATCGAGAGTGATGATCCTCTGTCCTGCCTCTTTGGCTTTGAAAAACCGGTCGAGAGCCTCGG
>NZ_JALPNF010000003.1 GCF_023195535.1 Sphingomonas faeni
GCCTTCGCCGCAGAACTCGAAAAGCAACGGTCGGGTTTAAACCTGACCGTTGCTTCACCCGCGCTCCTGCGCGACAACAACGGTCGGTCTCTGGTCGCAGCTGGATGAAAGGCGGGGGTCACGTCACAATCTTTTTCACCGCGCTCGGCGGTCACAAATCGTATTACAAAGCCGGAAAGAACAAAGAATACTGCGACTGCCTCGCCGCCGTGGATCGTCAGAAAGTTTTGTAGGTTTGGAACGACAAAGGCGCGCGCATGCCCCAAAACTACCGCAATCGCAGCTGCAAAGCGCAACAAGCTCAGATAAACCGACATATTTTTGGTCATGGTTTGCCTTAATTCCCGCCCCGGCTCGCGAGAATTGGCCTTCCCCAAGCGCGCAACGTGAACACCGAACATTAGAGCCTTGGCAACTGGGATTATTTCCAATTTTCATGGTCGTCCCGCAACGAGACGTGCCCCCCCCCCCGTGTAAAAAGTTCTCATGGGTATCGCGGCGCCACTCACGGAGGCTCATCTGACCGCGCGACGGTCTAGTATCGGCCGCGCTGGGCGATCCATGTGGCACGCGCCTCACATCTCGGACGTGCGTCAACGATACGTTATCTCGGCTGTCACTTTATCCAGCTTCACCAAAAGTTAATCCGCCGACCCCTATTTTCTCCTCGTGGGCCGATAATTTCGCCACGGGAATACCGGTCGGTCGGTGAGATAAGGGGTGTTTCATGATCGCGGTTGATCACGACGATAATTCTGGTGACTTGGCGTCAGCAACAAACGGACCTGATTTGGATCGCAGGCGACTCCTCGCCTTGCTCTCAAGCGTGCCGGTTTTTGGAGCGGCGGCCTATGCCTACGCCAGCGGTAACAGCGGTGCCGGAGGGGGCACGGCGACTGCCACGGATCGCGTAACGGTCGTGACGGGACCGGGCGCTACGCCGGTTGCGAGCCCAGCAGCAGCAGCGGCTAAAGCAGTGGCGACACCTGCGTCTCGACCTGCGAATTCAGCACCAAGCTTGTTCTCTGCGCAATCGCCTTGGAACTCGACGCCGATAAAGCCCAAGCTCGGAAGTAATAAAATGCCTGCCGCGCGGCAGATTCCTTGGATCGAGGAAAGTGCATACTCGTCCAAGATTTTTCGGGCGGTAGCAAACGATAGCCCGATGACCGTCATCGCGGACGATATAGCCAACCAGCTTCAAGCCGGCTCTGTGACTATTCCTAGATTTCCCGCCGCGACCATGCCGGCCACCGGTCAGGATGGCCATTGTGAAATCCTAGACCCGATCGACGGTACGCTACATAGCTTTTACCAACTCCGCCGGACGGCGGGCACATGGCGCGCCGGGAAGTATGCGCGTACGTCAGCCCAGGGGAGTGGCTGGGGCACGGTTGCAAATCCAGACAATGTCCGCGCTGCCGGCTGCTCGACGGCGGGCGGTCTGCTTCTCGCGTCCGAGCTTGGGCTCGATATTGTGCCGCATGCCCTCGCAATCGGCATGGACAAAAACGCGTTCATGTCGGGACCGGTCTGGCCAGCAACTCTACAGGATTATACCGGGGCGACCACCTACAAGGGTATACCAGGGCAGCGGTTTGCGATGGGTAGACTGTTGATGTTGCCCGCTACGTTCGACGTTGACAAGCTCGGTTTGCCGGAGTCGAGGGCGATTGCACGAACCCTTAAAAAATACGGTGGATATATTGTCGACGCGACCGTCGGCTCGCTGAACTTTTATGCGGAGATCGACAGCGGCTGGAACAAAAGCTATGTCAACGGAAAGTACTCGGGTAATTTCAGCCCAGACATGCAGGCTATTAAGGCTGCATTGCGACAAGTAATAGAGCACAACGGCTTTCTTGATCGTGATGGTAAGCCTTACGTGCCCACACCGTTTCGATCGATGAATCTATTGTCGATGCGTGGGCCTTGGCAGGGTTACAGCGGTTCGAGGTCGTTTGGTAAGTATGATGCGGCTACCGATCTATTCCAGGCTGAGGCAACCGCTGAGCCGCGAACGGTCCGCCAGTTGTTGAACGTACATGACGAGGCCGACCGGTTCGGGTACAAGCGGCAGAACTGGAACCTTAATCCAGAACCCGGCGTGCGATATCTGGTGCGCGCTATTGGCGCGGGCGACATAACGGCCATGCTCGCGGTGAACAGCAAGAGTTTTAAACGGTATGGGGCTACCGCCAAGCTGGCGCCTGGTGGTTCCGTGGCGTTCACCTGGCCGACCGATCCGGCGACCGTGACGGAAATCTTTGTCGACAAGCCCGCCGGTGCAGCGGCAAACATACGGCTGGAACTGGTCAAGGCGTGACCTCTGGAATCGCGGCGTCGCTTACCAAGACGGAGGCGGCGCCGCGATGGTCGCCAGTCCCAGCACTTTTCCTGACCATCTAACGTGCACGATGGAGTCTAGAGAGGTGAGGCAGGCTCGTGTTGTGGCGTTCGGGTGCCAAAGATTTATCAGCTTCGCCCATCCGGGCATAGAAGTGATCTCGTCACCTCCATTGCCAGCATGCCCGAGGGATCTATTCTGATGATCCGTTCGATCGGTCGGTAAGCCTCGGCTGTGCGGACCATCTTGCCAGAAGGGCCCGTACCAGCCCACCCCCGCGAAAATAATCATTATGCCAGCGTTCGGCCCGAACGCGGCGTTGGGCGTCGTGCTTCCGACCGCTTGCGATAAGCCATACCGCGGCCCTGAGAACAATGATCAGTAGCGCCGCGGATAGGATAAGATCGGTTGTGCTAAATGCCGCCATTTGTTGTCGTTTTCCTACCAGTCTGCGAGCATCGTGAACCGCAATGGGCGAATTGACCACCTCGATCGTCGGCATCGACTGCCCAAGCTAGGATAAATCGAAGACCAATAGGCGCATAGATTGTATGCTCTGCGCGGCGGGTTTCCCACGCTGCCTGACCGGGCCCATTTGCTGGAGTGAAAGCAACTGGCTCCTTGTTCGCCAGAAAAACATGCCACTCAAAGGAGGAATGGGCGGCGATCGATCGCGCCAATGCGGCCGACGTAGAACGCATGTCCAACGCCCGTAAAACGCTGGGCAAGACTGACTTTAAGGTGCAAGCTCAGCGACCTCGCACCTGATATCGTGATGAGGAACGTCCGGAATTACGGGGTTAAATTTCGTCCGTTTCCATTTCCGACGTCAGAACGAGCTGCTCCCCGGCAGCTTCGCTGAATCCTGCCATCCACTCGGCGTATGCTATCGATCCGGCATAATACCGACAATCAGCGAGATTGCCTCCCGCGCGAGCAACGTCCTCCCCTTGGATATAGTAGAGAGACGCTCGCATCGAGATCGGTGTGTCGGCCATAGAAATGTTCCTCGGCGCACGAACGGTCAAAGATATGATTTGGTCCCCTCCACCTATTCTGGCGAGGAAGGGACCGAGTTTGGAGCGTAACTCAATCCACATCCGCCAGATGCAGAATATGGTTCACGACGGTCTCTGGGAGCGGGTTGGCCACATCAAAACCAAATTCCGCCATCTGCGCCCAAGCGACCCATCCCGAGTATCTAGCGAACGCCGGGACGTCGACCGCAAGAAACCGACCGAGCGTCGGTGGATATCCAGACCGGACTCGGAAGCCATGCGTCGAGACATCGACCATGGTCGCAGAGATCGGCTCACCTCCAGGGGCGATTAGGAATACAGGAAGGTGGATCGGGCGTCGCACGGCGACGCGCTCATCAAGGGGAAGCCGGTCGGGCTGAAACGCGGTGTGGGCATGCAAACTCATCGATCAATTGATGGCCGCAAAGGCTGAAAAGCTGGTTAACCACGCTTCAAGTCTCTGCTTTTGTACGATTCCCCTTAAGGTGCTATTTGATGAGCAAGGGCCGCAGGTCAGGTCCACATGTTCGCGAGGGTTGAACTGCGGTCCTCGATCCTTGCCAGCCGATGATGCGAGTACCGGGCAAGCTGGTGACACGAAATGCAGCGAGGGGGATCGGAGGGGGCGCATCAAAGGCGGTGCGGCCTGTTCCAAGGTCCAAGTGTGGTAAGGTCATCGCCGGTCCCCCCATAACAGATCGCTAGAGGTCGCGGACGAGCCGTGTGGCGACGGCCATCCAGGCGGGGTTTTCGATCGTTTGGGGCTGTGTGCCCGTGCCCAGCGGCAATAGCGTCATCTGGCCTTCGTATCTGATCAGTCGCCCGAACGCGAACCGCCCAGCCGGTTGCGGGACGAGCACGTCGCGGTTGAGCGCAGTCGCGAAGTTTTCCGGCGCCAGCATCGCGCACCAGATCACGTCGCCCGCGCGGTAGTCGCCGATCCCCCCCGCCACGGTCACCGCGATCTGGCCCGGCGCGACCTGCGGTGGAGGAACGGTCGTCGTTCGGCGCGGCGCGTGGACGCCGCGGCCATCGAGGATCGCGGTAACGGGCAGGTCGGCGCGGTCGGGCAGCGTCACCAGATCCCCCGCCTCGACGCCCAGCGCCGCGGCGATCCGGTTCAGCCACCCGACCGACACGGTGCGCGTGCCCGTCTCCAGCCGGCCGATCGTCTGTGCGGTGGTCGGCGGAACACAGCGCCGCGCGACATCCTCCAGCGTCAGGCCCTTGGCGCGGCGAACTTCGCGAATGGCCGTGATCATCGAAAAGCTCCAAACCAGATGGGTTATTCCTCTGTCCTACAACCGTGTCGATATGGCAACCGGCGTGACTGACTTGGAGCAACAACGGGAGACGGCAGATGCGCGAACTGGTGGAGCGATCGATCGACTCGGAGGGCGTTCCCCAGCTGGCGGGGGCACGGAGTGGGCGGGCGGTAACGGTCAATCTGGCCGAGTCGCCGCTCGGGTGGTTGCGGTCGCGCGGGCTGGTCGACGCGCGGCAGTTCGCGGCGGGGGAGCAGTTGCGCGCCGATTACGAACGCGCCTCGATCGCGCCGAGCGTGACAATGCGCTGGGCAGAGCGGGTCGATGGAGGCGGGCATGACGGGCTCGATCCGACATCCGCGCAGATCGCGGCGAAGCGCCGGTTCGACACCGCGATCGCCGCGGCGGGGCCGGGGCTCGCGGATATCCTGTGGCGCGTGGTCTGCGCGGGGGAGGGGCTGCCCGCCGCGGAGAAGGCGCTGCATTGGCCGGCGCGCGCGGGGCGGCTGGTCCTGACGCTGGCGCTCGATCGCCTGGCTGCGCATTACGGGATTGGGTAGCGCAGCGCTGCAACCGGTCGCTTAACCTCACGATCCTCCCCCGCCAGGGGGAGGTGGCGCCGGAGGCGACGGAGGGGGAGGACACGAAACAGCGGTTACTCTTTCCTCCCCCTCCGTCTGGCAAGGGCCAGCCACCTCCCCCTGGCGGGGGAGGATTGAAGGTCGACGATCCGGTCCGCCTCTTTCCGGTCCGCACTCGCTTTGCCCGCCCCGCAGCACTAAGTGGCGGGCATGCGCTTCGACCTCATCAAATGCCACGGCTCCGGCAACGACTTCCCCTTGATCGACGCGCGTGCGTCCACGCTCGACGACGCAGCCTGGGCGGCCGTCTCGCGCGCGCTCGCGGATCGCGACGGGCCGGTTGGCGGCGACGGTCTGTTGCTGCTCACCGCCGGCGACGAGAGCCACGCCTTCGGTATGCGAATGTTCAACTCCGACGGCAGCGAGTCCGAGACGTGCCTCAACGGCCTGCGATGCGTAGCGCGCGCCGGGTTCGCGGCAACCGGCACACAGACCGCTACGGCGCTACTCAAGACCAGCGATGCGGTCGTCGTACACGATGCCGACGTCGCGCCGGGGGTGTTCACGGTGCGCGAGATCGCAGGGCCGGCGTCGCTAGACGTCACTGCGTGGCCGATGGAGGCCGACGCGAATCGCATCGTCGACATGCCGATCCCCCGCTTGCCGACCGCCCGCGCCTTCACCGCCGTCGCCATGCCGAACCCCCATCTCGTGACGTTCGTGGATGCGATCGACGAAGCCGAACTCGTCCGCGTCGGTGAAGCATGCGAGGCCGCTCCCAACTGGCTCCCGAACCGCGCCAACGTCAGCTTCGTCGAGGTGCGTGGCGCCGACCTGTTCGTCCGCACCTTCGAGCGTGGCGTCGGTCTGACCGACAGTTGCGGCAGCGCGATGGCGGCGTCGACCTATGCCGCGTGCCTTACCCGGCGGATCGCCTACGACACGCCGACCACGGTCTTCAACAAGGGCGGCCTCGTTCGCGCCGAGGCGAGCGCAGCCGCGATGGTCACGCTATCGGGTAATGCGACGTTCGAATGGACCGGCTCGATCGATGTCGATCTCGCGACAGCGACGGCAAGCGACCTGGTCGTCACGACCCGGCACGACGAAGAGATCGCGGCTTGGGGCAGGCTTGTCGCAACGATCTGAAACGCGGCTGCATCATTCCTCCGATCCGGCCGTATCTTTCCGCAGAAGCGTCGGCCGACCGGCGCCGTGAAGGAGAGCATGCCGTGAATCCAATTTTTCGTACCGCGATCGTCGCCGCCGCCATCGCCGTCAGCGGCAGCGCGATCGTCGCCGCGCAGACCAATCCCATGGTCGGCGGCGCCGCGATGTATCCGACCAAGACGATCGTCGAGAACGCGGTCAATTCGAAGGATCACACGACGCTGGTTGCCGCGGTGAAGGCTGCCGGCCTGGTCGAGACGCTGTCGGGCCCGGGTCCGTTCACGGTGTTCGCGCCGACCAACGCCGCGTTCAAGAAGCTGCCCGCCGGCACCGTCGACACGCTGCTCAAGCCCGAGAACAAGACGCAGCTGTCCGCCGTGCTGACCTATCACGTCGTCCCCGGCACGATCACCGCCGCCGACATCGCCGCCAAGGCGAAGGCGAACGGCGGCACCGCGACCTACACGACCGTGCAGGGCGAGCCGCTGATGTTCATGAAGTCCGGCAGCGGCTGGGGCATCATGGACGGCAAGGGCCACAAGGGCCGTGTCACGATCGCCAACGTCATGCAGTCGAACGGCGTGATTCACGTCATCGACACGGTGATGCTGCCGTAATCGGCACCATTACGAAATACCTGCCTCGATCCCCCACGCGGTAGTGTCGTCGGGCCCGTTGCCGAGAGGTGACGGGCCCGATTGCGTTTGCGGGGCGCCGTCGTCTCGGTTCCGTCGTCTCACCCTCCCCCGTCATCCTGACGAAAGTCAGGACCCAGGGTAACAAGCGCTGCCCTTCGTGGCTCTGGGTCCTGACTTTCGTCAGGATGACGGAAAGGGGGACTCAGCCGATTAGCAGACCTGCAAGGGCCGCCGACATGAGGTTCGCGAGACTCCCTGCCGCCAGCGCGCGCAGGCCGAGCTTGGCGATCATCGGCCGCTGGTTCGGCGCAAGGCTCCCGGTCACCGCCATCTGGATCGCGATCGACGAGAAGTTCGCAAAGCCGCACAGCGAGAAGGTGATCACCGCGATCGTCCGCGGGCTCAGCCCCTGCTGCGTCCCGAGCGAGATATACGCGACGAATTCGTTCAGCACGATCTTCTGCCCGAACAGCCCGCCGGCGATCCCCGCCTCGCTCCACGGCACGTTCAGCAGGAACATGATCGGCGCGAAGACGTAGCCGAGCAGCCCCTGGAAGCTCAGCCCCGGGAGCCCGATCATGTTGCCGAGCCCGCCCAGCAGGCCGTTCGCCAGCGCCACCAGCGCGACGAACGCCAGTACCATCGCCCCGACCGCAACCGCCAGCCGCACGCCTGTCTGCGCGCCCTGGGCTGCGGCCATGATCAGGTTGGCGGGCTTTTCCTCGTCATGCGTCGCCTGCGGCATCGGCTCACCGGCGGACGATTCACCCGGCAAATCGCCGAGCGCGAGTTCGCCCTCGGGCGGCATGACGCGGTCGGGCATGATGATCTTCGCCATCAGGATCCCGCCCGGCGCGGCCATGAAGCTCGCCGCCAGCAGATAATCGATCCGGATCCCCATCGACGCGTACGCCGCGAGGATCGTCCCCGCGACGCCAGCCATGCCGCTGGTCATTACCGTGAACAGCTGCGCCGGGGTCAGTCCCGCCAGATACGGGCGGATGACGAGCGGCGATTCGCTCTGGCCGACGAAGATGTTCGCCGCCGCGCACAGCGATTCGACCTTCGAGACGCCGATGACCTTCTCGATCCCGCCGCCGACCCAGCGCACCACCAGCTGCATGATGCCGAGATAATAGAGGATCGAGACTAGGCTGGCGAAGAAAATGATCACCGGCAGCGCGGCGATCGCGAAGCTCTGTCCGCCGATCTCGGGCGTCGCCATCTTGCCGAACAGGAATTCGGTGCCCTTCTGCGAATAACCCAGCAGGTTGGCGACCCCGCCCGACATCTCGCCGAGCACCACCTTGCCGAAGCTCGAATACAGCACGAGCACCGCGATCCCGGCCTGCAACGCGAACGCCGCGCCGACGATGCGCAGGCGGATCGCGCGGCGGTCGCTCGACAGCAGCACGGCGATGCCCAGAATGACGGCGATGCCTGCAAGGCCGATGACTAGTCTTTCCATGGACGCCCTGCATTTTTGACTGACACGCGTGGCCCCCCGGCCGCGCAAGCGACCGACATGACACGCGAGCGCCGCACTCGCCAGTCATTTGAGGTCTAGTCATTTGACGGCGTGGCGGTTTTCGCTAGCGTCCCGCGCGATGGACAAACCACTTCCCGCGTTCCCGCGTTCGCTCTTCGTTTTCTCGGTCCTGTACGGCGGCATGGTGTGCATCGCCGGCGTGTTGGGGGTGAAGCAGGTCGCGCTCGGCCCGCTCGCGGTCGAGGCGGGGATCTTCGGCTTCCTGTTGCTGGTGGTGCTGAGCAGCGCGATTTCCGAGCTGCACGGCCAGAAGACCGCGACGTTCCTGGTGCGCCTAGGGTTCATCCCGCTGCTGGTGTCAGCGGCGCTGATCCATCTCGTGCTGGCACTGCCGCACGATCCGGGGATGTACCCGCCCGCGGTCGACGCATTCCCGATCGTGGTCGGGCAAAGCTCGCGGATGATGATCGCCGGGCTGATCTCCTACGGCATCTCGCAGACGCTCAACGTGCTGATCTTCTCGAAGCTGTCGGGACAGGTCGGCAGCGGCGAGGGCAAGCTCGTCTGGCTCCGCGGCATGATCGCGAGCATCATCTCGCAGATCATCGACACGATTTTGTTCATCACCATCTCGTTCCTCGGCGAACGGCCGATCCTCGCGTTGATGGAAGGGCAGATGCTGACCAAGGTCGTACTGTCGATCGTGCTGGTGCCGTTCCTGATCACCTTCTTCGTGCGATTGGGGCGGCGGCTGGACCGGGCATAACACTTTCTCCGTCATCCTGACGAAAGTCAGGACCCAGAACCGCAAGGGACCCCGTTCGTGATCCTGGGTCCTGACTTTCGTCAGGATGACGGAATTGGTGATACGCGGTGATGCTTTCGCTACCTCCCTTGACTGTCTAAGGGGTCGCCATGACCGATCACACGCCCGATCCCGCCCTGCTCGCCAAGGCGGAAACGCTCACCGAGGCGCTGCCGTATCTGCAGCGCTATGCCGGCAAGACGTTCGTCGTGAAATACGGCGGCCACGCGATGGGCGACCCCGAGCTCCAGCGCGATTTCGCCGAGGACATGGTGCTGCTGAAGGCGGTCGGCATCAACCCGGTGGTGGTACACGGCGGCGGCCCGCAGATCGGCGCGATGTTGAAGCGGCTCGGCGTCGAATCGCGCTTCGTCGACGGCCTGCGCGTCACCGATGCGGAAACCGCGCAGATCGCAGAGATGGTCCTCGCGGGCTCGATCAACAAGGAGATCGTCGGCTGGATCGGCCAGGCCGGCGGCCGCGCGGTCGGTATCTCGGGCAAGGACGCAGGCCTCGTGCTCGCGCAGAAAGTCGGCCACGGCCGCGAGCCCGACAAGCTCCAGGGGATCGAGCGCCACGTCGATCTCGGCTTCGTCGGCGAGCCGATCGCGGTCGACCGGACGATCCTCGACACGTTGATCAAGGCCGATATCATCCCGGTGATCGCCCCGATCGGCATCGGCGCCGACGGGCACACCTATAACATCAATGCCGACACGATGGCGGGCGCGATCGCCGCCGCGATGGGCGCCGCGCGGTTCTTCCTTTTGACCGACATCGTCGGCGTGCTCGACAAGCAGGGCGAACTGCTCACCGATCTCGACCCTGCGCGGATCGCCGAACTGCGCGCCGACGGCACGGTGACCGGCGGCATGATCCCCAAGCTCGACACATGCGTCGCGGCGGTCGAATCGGGCGTCGATGCCGCGGTCATCATCGACGGCCGCGTACCCCACGCGATGCTGCTGGAGATCTTCACCAAGCAGGGCGCGGGGACCTTGGTGAGCGCCAACGGGCGCCCGCGGTAACGCGCGACGGGTATCACCCTCACTACCGCCACGCCGTCATCCCAGCGAAAGCTGGGATCTCCCGGTTCTAGCCGCCCGCCTGCCAACGGGGATACCCTAGCTTCCGCTGGGGTGACGATAGGTGGGGTGACGATAGTCGGTCAGACGCGCGCGCGCGGCGGCGAAAACGACCGACATCACAGGGCTTCTCGTTCTTCACGCATCCCACACCCGTCATCCCAGCGAAAGCTGGGATCTCCCGGTTCGACCCGCGCACCCGCCAACCGGGATACCCCAGCTTTCGCTGGGGTGACGGGGTGGGGCTAGGGGGACTATCGTCTAAGCAGGGCTTCTCGTTCTCCCCCCGCCCCCTTATATCAGCAACACACCAGCGGAGACCCTTGCCTTGATCGCCCTTCTTCAGATCGTCCAGTTGCTGCTCAACCTCGTCTGGTGGGTCATCGTCATCCAGGCGATTCTGTCGTGGCTGATCGCGTTCAACGTCATCAACACGCACAGCGATTTCGTCCGCACGGTCTGGAACGCGCTGCAGAAGATCACGGAGCCGCTGTATCGCCCGATCCGCCGCATCCTCCCCGATTTCGGCGCGCTCGATCTGTCGCCGCTGGTCGTGCTGCTGATCCTCTACATCCTGACCAATATCGTCATCCCGAACATCGCGCAGAACTACCTCGTCGCGGCCTATTGATCGGGCCGTCAGCCTGGCGCGCGGTCGATGACGGCTTGGCGATCGCCGTCCGGGTAACACCGCGCGGCGGTCGCGACGCACTCGCCGCCGGAACGCCCGAGCATTTCGCGGCCCGACTGGCAGCCGCTCCGGTCGATGGTGCCGCGAACGCGGGGCTGGTCGCACTCGTCGCCAAGACCTTCGGCGTCCCCAAACGTGCCGTAACGATCATCGCCGGCGAGACCGCCCGCCTGAAGCGCCTGCACATCGCCGGCCACGTCGCTACGCTGGCGGAAATCGCGTCCGCGCTCTATGGGCCGCGGGCATGAGCGCGACCATCATCGACGGCAAGGCCTTCGCCGCCGGCCTCCGGGCCCGTATCGCAGACGGCGTCACCGCCTTCAGGGCGCAGGCGGGCCGCGCGCCTGGCCTCGCCGTAGTGCTGGTCGGCGAGGACCCCGCCTCGAACGTCTATGTCCGCTCGAAGGGCAAGGCGACGCGCGAGGCCGGGATGGAGAGCATCGAGCACCGCCTCCCCGCCGACGTCCCCGCCGAAGACCTGCTCGCCCTGGTCGCGACGCTCAACGCCGACCCGACGATCGACGGCATCCTCGTCCAATTGCCCTTGCCCAAGCATATCGACGAGCAGGCGGTGATCGCCGCGATCGACCCCGACAAGGACGTCGACGGCTTCCACCCGATCAACGCCGGCCGCCTCGCGACCGGTCTGCCCGGCTTCGTCCCCTGCACGCCGCTCGGCTGCGTCATGCTGTTGAAGAGCGTGCTGCCGAGCTTGAGCGGGTTGGAGGCGGTCGTCGTCGGTCGCTCTAACATCGTCGGCAAGCCGATGGCGCAACTGCTGCTCCGCGAGAGCTGCACCGTCACCGTCGTGCATAGCCGCACGCAGGACGTGCCGGCGCACATCCGCCGCGCCGACATCGTCGTCGCTGCGGTCGGCATCCCGGAGATGATCGAGGGCGACTGGCTCAAGCCCGGTGCGACCGTCATCGACGTCGGCATCAACCGCACCGACGCCGGCCTCGTCGGCGACGTCGATTTCGCCAGCGCGGTCGAGGTCGCGGGCGCGATCACGCCGGTGCCGGGCGGCGTCGGGCCGATGACGATCGCGTGCCTGTTGCGGAACACGCTGGTGTCTGCCGGCCGCCGCGAAGGCGTCATGATCGACGAGGCCGCGCTATGATCGAACTCTATATCTCGTCGCTGATCACCTTTTTCGTGGTCATCGATCCGCCCGGCTGCGCGCCGATCTATGCCGGACTGTCGGCGAGTGCCTCCGCCGAACAGAAGCGTGCGATGGCGATCCGCGCAGTCGGCGTATCCGCGCTGATCCTGTTCGTCTTCGCGCTGTTCGGCGAGGCGTTGCTCAAGGGCCTCGGCATCAGCCTTGCCAGCTTCCGGATCGCGGGCGGCATCATGCTGTTCCTGATCGCGCTCGAAATGGTGTTCGAAAAGCGTACCGAGCGCCGCGAGGACCGCGCCGCCAAGGTCGCGAACGATCCCGAGGTCGAGGACGTCTCGATCTTCCCGATGGCGATGCCAATGATCGCAGGGCCCGGCTCGATCGCGTCGGTGATGCTGTTGATGAGCCGCAACAGCGGCATCGAGCGCTCGCTGGTCGTGCTCGGCGCGATGGTGACGATCCTGCTGCTGACCTTGGTCGCGCTGCTTGCTGCCGGCCCGATCATGCGGATCCTCGGCGCAAAGATCGAGGCGGTGATCACGCGGTTGCTAGGCGTACTGCTGGCGGCGCTGGCCGTGCAGTTCGTACTCGACGGCCTGTCGGTGGTGCTGCGCTGATCCGTCATCCTGGGCTCGACCCAGGATCCAGAGCCAAGAGCGGTATCGCCAATGGCTCTGGATCCTGACTTTCGTCAGGATGACGGGCTAAGGTCAGTCCACCTTGAACAACCGCAGCGGCGACTTCGCCGGCAGCGGCAGAGGCGTCAGCCACCCCGGCACCTCGTTCTTCGCCATCTGCGCATAGAACCCCTTCGGGCTGCGCGCCTTGTAGTTCGTCGATTCCGCCGCGTTCGGGCACAGCAGCAGCATCGTCGCGCCGTGCCGCTTGATGATCGCGTGTGCCTGGTCCGGCGTCCCCCCGAACGCGTGCTGCACATCTAGGATAGCATCGCCGTTGCGGTGATACGGCCCCGCGATCGCGTCGTGATGCGTGATCGTGATCAGCCGCGGTCCCATGTCGACGAAGGTGAACACGGTCTGCGCCGGATACTTGTTCAGCGCGAGCAGCACGGTCGTCCGCAGGCAGTTGCCGGTCGCCGAATTGACGCGCTTCTCATACGGCTTCGGCCGGTCGATCGGCAGGTATTTGATCACCATCCCGGCAAACAGCCCCGAGACGATCAGGAAAGCACCGACCGTGCCGATCACCCGGACCGCCACCGATCGATTCCCGAGCAACCGCGGCAGGATCAGCCACCCCAGCGCCGTCGCCCCCGGAATCGCCAGCAACTGCGCCGCCGGCCCCGCGCGGACCTGCCACAACAGCATCGCACACGCGAACGCGGTGAACAGCGCGACCGCCGCCCAGCCGACGGCCCGGTCGTCGCGACGCGCACGCCAAGCCGCAAGGATCGCCCCGATCAGCCCGATGATCGGCAACGTCGCCAGCGCGAACCCGACGCGGAAACTATGCTTGTAGATCGGCTTGGCCTCGCGGACATTGTCCAGCCAGTTGCGCTGCAGCTCGGGCGAGATCCCCTCGGGCCGCCCCAGGCACTGCGGGAACACCAGCGCAAAGCCCGCAACGATCGCCGCACCCGCAACAACCGCCAGCGCCAGCCGCACACCCCGCGAAGCCGGCCCGAACCGCGCGAGCAGAAACAGCAACATCCCCGCCGCGATCATCACGCTCAACCACACCGGCGTCAGCGCATCGCACCGCATCCCCTGGTTGGCGTTCGACGCGAACAGCGCGAACCCGAGTGTGCTGCCTCCGCCCAACGTCAGCGCATAAATCGACAGCCGCTCGGCCTCAGACCGGTCCCACACCCAGCGCAACGCGATGATCGCCCCCGCCATCGCCGCGTACGGCAGCAGCTCGAGCCCGATCGACAGCGACACCGCGCTCGCAAGCCCGACCATCGCGCCACCGCGACGCCCGTTCGTATCGCACAACCCGGCGACCGTCAGGCTCAGCATGGCGAGCTGCCAGCCGTGGTGATCGATCCGCTCGGGCATGAACATCAGCATCGTGCCGGTCGCGCCGACCATGATCACCACGGCAAGCGGCCACGCGTAAGGGCTGATCAGCCGCCGCACGGTCGCGCCGATGCCGAGCATCGCAATCGACAACGGGAGCAATGGCGCGATCCCGCACGCCAGCCGCTCGGCCCAGCTGTTGGTGGTGAAGAGGCGGAAGAACAGGATCAGCCCCGCGATCGGCAGGTCGACGATCCGGCTCCAATGGATATCGAATCCGACCGGCGGGTTCAGCCGATAGTTGCGCAGATCATACCAGCCCTGGCCGTCGAGCAGCGCGCGGACCTGCATCAGCCGCATGTTGTCGTCGGTATCGCCAAGCGACAACCAGCGGATCTGCCCCCAGCGATCGAACATCGACCACGCCGCCACCGCCACCCAGGCGAGCAGCGTCAGCGCGATCCAATGCCGATCGAGTTCGTCCAGCAGCGTCCGCCGCTGAAGTGGTGCCTGATCCAAAACGCTTTCCTCCAGCCCGCACGCACTCTAGATGCGCGGGCGTATCTCAAGCGTCGCTCTATCGCGGTGCCCGTAAAGAACAAGGCACCGGCGCGATCGCCGGAGGGTAAAGAACAAGGCGGGCATGCAGGCGATTTGGCGACAAATGGAGCAGATGCGGTCGAGCGGGGTGCTCGGCCAGCTCGTGCGCTTCGGCATCGCCGGCGGGATTTCCAGCGTCGTGTACTCGCTCGTCTACCTGCCGCTGACCGCGTACGTCTTCCCGCCACGCCAAGCGGTGGCCGCGGTGCCGTTCGCGTTTGCCGTCGCGGTGGTGGTAGGCTTCTTCCTGCACAGCCGCTGGAGCTTTAAGGGGCACGCCAAGGAACCGGGGGCAGGGCGGCATTTCAAGTTCGTGATCGTCCAGGCCGCGGGGCTGAGTCTCAACGCGGTCATCACCTGGATCGGCACCGCGCTGCTTCATCTGCACCCGTGGATCCCACTGATTCCCGCCGTTCTTCTTGCCGCTATCCTGAGCTTCGTGCTCAACCGTCTTTGGGTTTTCAACTGAAATGGCCGACACTTAATGGACCGCATCGTCTACGACCGGATGGCCGCCCATGATTCCACGCACTGGTGGTACCGCGCGCGCCGCGACATTCTCGCGGATTACCTGACCCGCTACGGCGCATTGCCGAAGGATGCGAAGATCCTCGAGATCGGCTGCGGCACCGGGCATAACCTGCCGATGCTGGCGGAATTCGGCGAGATCGATGCGATCGAGATCGACCCGGCTGCACGCGAGATCGCCAGCGAACGGCTCGGCAAGCCGGTCGGCGCCGCGCCCTTGCCCGAACTGCCGGGCGTGCCGCGGAAGCATTACGACCTGATCGCGGTGCTCGATGTGGTCGAGCATATCGAGGACGACGTCGCCGCGCTCAAGGCGATGGCGGATTGCCTCGCACCCGGGGGCAAGATCCTGATCGCTGTGCCGGCGCATGCGTGGCTGTGGAGCGCGCATGACGTCGTGAACCATCACCACCGCCGCTACTCGAAGGCGACGCTCAAGACGGCGATCGAGACCGCTGGCCTGAAACCGGAAAAGCTCGGCTATTTCAATTCGCTGCTGTTCCCATTGGCAGCGGCGGCGCGGATCGCGGGACGGATGACGGGCCGCGACGACAGCGACGATTCACCCCCACCGAAGCTGGTCAATGCGCTGTTCGAGAAGATTTTTCGTCTGGAGCGGCATCTGGTGGGGCGCATGCCGATGACGCCTGGTGTTTCGATCGTGACTCTGGCGGTGCCGCGGTAAGGCTGATCCTCCCCCGCCAGGGGGAGGTGGCTGGCAATTTGCCAGACGGAGGGGGCGGCAGGCGCCGACCCGTGCTCCGTGTCCTCCCCCTCCGTCGCTTCGCGCCACCTCCCCCTGGCGGGGGAGGATCGGCGGGGAATTCAGTACGAGGGGGCGGGGGATACGCCTCTTGGATTCCTGAATTTTCGAGGAAGCACCACCCCGGCGAAGGCCGGGGCCCAATTGGGGGACGTGGCCAACTGAGCACAGCACTTCGTTACTGCGACCTCTCCAATTGGGCCCCGGCTTCCGCCGGGGTGGTGCGAGGATCGGGATAGGCCGTGTTCGTCAGTCGAGACGACCCGGGAGGGAGCCGTCAGGCAGTCGCACCACTTCCACCGGCTCCGCACGGAATCCGAGTGTCGCCTTCCCCTGGATCGGGCCCGCCACGTCCGCGACGATATACAATGGCCGCCGTTTCGACTCGACGTACAGCCGCCCGAGATACTCGCCGATCATCCCCAGCACGAACATCTGCACCGCGCCCAGGAATACCGTGACGAGCATCGTCGAGGTCCAGCCCTGCACCGCGCTGCCCGAAAGCCAGCCGATCGCGATATACACGAACAGCAGCAGCGACACGCCGGTCAGCGCGAGCCCCGCATGGCTGGCGAAGCGCAGCGGTGCGGTCGAGAAGCCGGTGACGGCGTCGAACGCCAGCCGGATCATCTTCGCCAGCGGGTAGTTCGTTTCGCCCGCCAACCGCTCGGCGCGGTCGTAGGGGAACGGCACCTGGCGGAAGCCGATCCAGGCGACCATGCCGCGGATGAAGCGGGCCTGTTCCGGGAGCGACAGGAACGCGTCGAGCGCCCGCCGGCTCATTAACCGGAAGTCACCGGTGTCGAGCGGGATCGGCGTGTCGGTCATCCGCGTCAGCATCCGGTAGAACGCGGCGGCGGTCGCCTTCTTGAACACCGTTTCGCCCGCGCGCTGGCGGCGCACCGCATACACCACGTCTGCCTGACTTGCCGCCATCGCCGCGCGCATGTCGGAAAGGAGTTCCGGGGGATCCTGGAGATCTGCGTCGATGATCAGGATCTGCTCACCCGCGCACAGATCGAGCCCCGCGGTCAGCGCCAACTGGTGGCCGTGGTTGCGCGAGAGGTTGATCGCCACCAGCCGTGGGTCGGCGGCGGCAAGACGCTGCATCACGCCCCAGCTGTCGTCCCGCGAGCCGTCGTTGATCAGCACGATCTCGTAATCGTCGCCGACCGCGACCTTCGCCGCGCCGGAAATGCGCGCGTGCAGGATGTCGAGGCACGCCGCCTCGTTATAGCAGGGGACGACAATCGAAAGAGACGGACGGTTCATCGCCCCCGTCTAGCGTCCGTCGCGCCCGCCGTCATCGTCGGATGTTTCTACACCCGCTCCACGGTGTGCACCGCATCCGCCGCGCGCAAGCCGGCCATCAGCCGCATCAGCTGCTGCACGTCGTGCACCTCGACATCGATCTCGTTGGTATGGAAGCTCTTGTCGCGCGTATCGAGCCGCAGGTTGATGATGTTGGCCTTGTGCCCGCCGATGATCGTCGAGACGATGCCGAGCGAGCCCGGCTCGTTCTTCACCATCACCGATATCCGCGCGACGGCCCCTTCGGTCTCGTCGCCCCACGCGACATCCACCCAGTCGGTCTCGTTCTCCGAGCGCTCGGCAAGTTCGGCAAGAACCTTGCAGTCGATCGCATGGACTTCGATGCCTGCGTCCGGCCGGCGCAATCCGACGATCCGGTCGCCCGGTACCGGGTGGCAGCACGTGGCGAGGTCGTAGGCGACACCGGGAGTCAGCCCCTTGATCGAGATCGCGCTCGATTGCGGCGCCAGCGCATGCGTCACGTCCGCACCGGCCGAGCCCGGCATCAACGCCTCCATCACCGCCGCATCGGACAGTGTCCGCCGCGCGATCGCGACCATCAGCGACGATTCGTCGGGCAGCTTCAGCCGCTTCAGCGCATGGCTCAGCGCATCGGTGCCGATCTGCGCGGGCAGGCGTGTGACGATATCCTCGTACAGAGTCTGGCCGAGCGCGGTCTGTTCGACGCGCTCCTTCTGACGCAGATGGCGGCGGATCGCGGCGAGCGCCTTGCCCGTCGTCGCGACGTTCAGCCATTGCGGTTGCGGCGACTGGCCCTTCGAGCGCAGGATCTGCACTTGATCACCGTTCTCGATCACCGTCGACAGCGGCACCACCCGGCCGTTGACCTTCGCGCCGACTGCCTGATCGCCGAGATCGGTGTGCACCGCGTACGCGAAGTCGATCGAGGTCGCGCCCTTGGGTAGCTGGATCAGCTCACCCTTCGGCGTGAACGCGAAGATGCGATCGGTGTACATCGCCATCCGCGTGTGTTCGAGCAACTCTTCCGGGCTCTCGGCGGTATCGAGGATTTCGACGAGGTCGCGAATCCAGCTCACCTGCCGGTCGCTGCCGTTGATCTGCTGCTTGTACGCCCAGTGCGCGGCGAGCCCGAACTCGGCCTGCGCATGCATGTCGGCGGTGCGGATCTGGATCTCGATCCGCGCGCTGTCGGCGTGGATCACCGAGGTGTGGAGCGACCGGTAGCCGTTGCGCTTGGGCGTCGAGATGTAATCCTTGAACCGGCCCGGCACCATCGGCCAGCGCTGGTGGATGATCCCGAGCACCCGGTAGCAATCCTCCTCCGTGGGCACGATCGCGCGGAACGCCATGACGTCGGAGAGCTGTTCGAAGCTGATGTGGCGTTCGGACATTTTCCGAAAGATCGAATAGGGGTGTTTTTCGCGCCCTGAGATCTCCGCCTCGACCCCGGCGCGGGAGAGCACCAGCTTCAGGCCGGAGGCGATCTTGGCGATGCGGTCGCCGTCGCCCTTTTTCAGCTGTTCGAGGCGGCGGTTGATCGATTCGGACGCCTCGGGCTCGAGCTGTTCGAACGCGAGCGACTGCATCTCGCGCATGAACTCGTACATGCCGATCCGCTCGGCGAGCGGCGCGTAGATGTCCATCGTCTCCTTGGCGATGCGACGGCGCTTCTCCGGCTTGGCGATGTGGTGCAGCGTCCGCATGTTGTGCAGGCGGTCGGCAAGCTTGACCAGGAGCACCCGGATGTCGTCGGACATCGCCAGCAGGAATTTTCGCAGATTCTCCGCGGCGCGCTCGTTCTCGGTCTGCGCCTCGATCTTGCTGAGCTTCGTGACGCCGTCCACCAGCCGCGCGACCGAAGCACCGAACAGCCGCTCGATCTCCTCGGGCGTGGCGACCGTGTCCTCGATGGTGTCGTGCAGGATCGCGGTCGCGATCGTTTCCGCATCGAGGTGCAGGTCGGTGAGGATGCCGGCCACCTCGATCGGGTGGCTGAAATACGGATCGCCGCTCGCACGCTTCTGCGACCCGTGCGCCTGCATCGAGAAGACGTAGGCGCGGTTCAGCAGCGCCTCGTCGGCGTCGGGATCGTAGTCGAGGACGCGATCGACCAGTTCATATTGGCGCAACACCCGCCATAGATGGGGCCGGGCGGGGACTTTTGGCAACAAAAAGCGTCACATCACTGTGATCTAGTGGGCGATCCAGTGGGGGCCTCTGGGGGGGCGTCGGCAATTCGTTGGGCCAGTCGCGTATCCAGGGGCGTATAACGCAGGATAACCGGGGCGTTTCGCTTCGGCGGCTTATGCGGTACGTTCGCCCACGGACGAGGATGACGTGATGGGCAAATTGCGCGAACCATTGCTGGAATGCAGCCTGCCCGCCGCGCTGGAGGCGATGGGCGAGCGCTGGTCGTTCCTGATCTTGCGCGCCGCGTTCAACGGCCTGCATCATTTCGAGGAGTTCCAGTCGGAGCTGGGGATCGCGCGCAATATCCTGGCGAACCGGCTGGCGCGGCTGGTCGAGCATGGGATCCTGGAGCGGCAGCCTATTCCGGAGGACCGGCGCAAGATCGCCTACGGCCTGACCGACAAGGGTTTCGCGCTGCTGCCGACGATGATCGCGCTCCGGCAATGGGGCGAGCGGTGGGAGACGTGCGTGCCGGCGTTCCCGATCCTGGTCGACGCGCGCGATCGGCGGCCGTTGCAGCCGGTCTCGGTGCGGGCGCATGACGGGCGCGTGCTGGCGAAGGGGGATTTGATCTGGGCGCTGCCTGGGGAGATTGCGGGCGTGGAAGCTGAGGCGGCGGCCGAGGCGGCGGAGTAAAGCCTCATTCCGTCATCCTGACGAAAGTCAGGACCCAGAGCCATTAAGGCTGGCGTCGGTTACCCTGGGTCCTGACTTTCGTCAGGATGACGGAGGTGGTGTCAGCATGACAACGGCAATGCTTCCAACACCTCACGGATCGCGTCCGGAAGCGCCACCGCGCGGCCTGTTTCCAGATCGACATGCACGCTGACCATGGTGATCACCGTATGCAGATCCCCGGTCTCCGCATGCGCGAGTTCGAAGCGTTTGGTCAGGCTCGTCGTACCAAGCTTCTCGATCCGCACGAACGCTTCCACCGTATCGCCGAGGCGGAACGGCTTGAGGTAATCGATCTCCGTCCGCCGCACGTTGAACTCGGTGGTCGGCCAGACATCCGGCAGCGCCTCCGCGATCCCGGTCCATTCCCAGAACTCGGTGACCGCGACGTCGGCATATTCGAGATAGCGCGAGTTGAAGACGATGCGCTGGCCGTCGATCTCGGCATAGCGCACGCGGAACCTGGTCGAGAAGGCGAAGCCGGGCCGCATCAGAAGATCAGCTTCACGCCGACCAGCGCCAGCACGGTCGCCAGCACCGGGACCAGCACCCGGTCCGAGACGCGCGTGGCGATCAGGCTGCCGACGATGATGCCGGGGATCGAGCCGATCAGCAGCGACACTAGCAGGTCGACGTCGACCGAGCCGAGGATCCAGTGGCCGATCCCGCCGAGCAACGTCAGCGGCACCGCGTGCGCGATGTCGGAGCCGACCAGCCGGTTGATCGGCAGCGTCGGGTACAGGATCAGCAGCGCGGTCATGCCCAGCGCGCCCGCGCCGACCGAGGTCAGCGACACCAGCACGCCGAGGACCGCGCCGAGCAGGATAGTCAGCATCGCCTGACGCTCGCCGCCGACGGTGCCCACGCGAGGGGTCAGCCACGCGACGATCTTGCCGCGAAAGAAGGTCGCGACCGCCGACAGGATCAGCGTCACGCCGAGCACCACGGTGATCGCATGGCCCGTATCGGACGATTTCTCGCCGAGATGGTTGAGCACCAGCAGCGTCGCGATCGCCGCAGGGACGCTGCCGGTCGCGAGCCGGCGCACGACCTGCCAGTCCACCGTGCCGCGCCAGCCATGCACCGTCGTGCCGACCGTCTTGGTCGCCGAGGCGTAGAGCAGGTCGGTGCCGACCGCGGTGGCGGGGTGGAAGCCGAAGACAAGCACCAGCAGCGGCGTCATCAGCGACCCGCCACCGACACCCGTCAGCCCGACGATGAGGCCGACGAGCACGCCGGCCACCGAATATAACGGATTGATATCCACGCTGGCGAAGGTCAGCCGGCGCCACGCGCGGGCGTGTTGACGCCCATCGACTGGAGATATTTCTTCACGTTGCGCGCCGCCTGGCGGAGCCGTTGTTCGTTCTCGACCATCGCGATCCTCACATAGCCCTCGCCGTTTTCGCCGTAGCCCACGCCTGGGGCCACGGCGACGTGTGCGTGAGTCAGCAATTGTTTGGTGAACTCAAGGCTACCTAAATGCGCGAGCGCGGGTGGCAGCGGGGCCCAGGCGAACATGCTCGCACGGGGGCTCGGTATGTCCCAGCCGGCGCGGCCGAAGCTCTCGACCAGCACGTCGCGGCGCTTGTGATAGAGCTGGCGATTACGCTCGACGATGTCCTGCGGGCCGTTGAGCGCGGCGCAGGCGGCGGCCTGGATCGGCGTGAACGCGCCGTAATCGAGGTACGACTTTACCCGCGTCATCGCCGCGATCAGCGTCTTGTTGCCAACCCCAAAGCCCATCCGCCAGCCGGCCATCGAATAGGTCTTGCTGAGCGAGGTGAACTCGATCGCAACGTCCTTCGCGCCCGGGACCTGGAGGATCGAGGGGGTCGGCTTGCCGTCGAAATACAGCTCCGAATAGGCGAGATCGGAGATCACCCAGAGCTTGTGCTTCTTGGCGAACGCGACGACGCGCTCGTAGAAGGCGAGGTCGACGACCTCGGCAGTCGGGTTCGACGGATAGCCCATCACCAGCACCGATGGTGCGGGGACTGTGAACGCCATCGCGCGCTCGAGGCTCTCGAAATACGCCTCGTCGGGCGTGGTCGGCACCGCGCGGATCGTCGCGCCGGCGATGATGAAACCGAAAGTGTGGATCGGATAGGACGGGTTGGGCGCGAGCACGACGTCGCCGGGCGCGGTGATCGCGGTGGCGAGACTCGCGAGGCCCTCCTTCGAGCCCATCGTGACGACGACTTCGGTCTCGGGATCGACGTCGACGCCGAACCGGCGACCGTAATAGTTCGCCTGAGCCTTGCGCAGGCCTGGGATGCCCTTCGACTGCGAATAGCCGTGCGCGCTGGGTTTACGCGCGACTTCGACGAGCTTCTCGATGACGTGCTCGGGCGGCGGCAGGTCGGGATTGCCCATGCCGAGATCGATGATGTCCTCCCCGCCCGCGCGCGCCGCCGCCCGCATCGCGTTCACTTCGGCGATGACGTAAGGTGGCAAGCGTTTGATGCGGTAGAAGTCTTCGGACATGATCAGCCTCAAGCTGGAGGAGCGGGTGCTGTACCGCAGGTGAAGGGAGGCGTCACCCACTCCGTACCACCGCGTTCGTCACCTCCGATTTAGTCGTGATTCCATTTCCCAAACCCGTCAGCCCAGCGAAAGCTGGGGTCTCCCTGTTGTTGAAGGGTATGGCCCGAACCGGGATACCCCAGCTTTCGCTGGGGTGACGGGTTTTGTTGCGGGCGACGGACTTTACTCGGGTGGCGGGCTTTGTTGCGCGTGACGGTAGAGGCGAGTGACGGCAGGGGCGGGTGACAGTCGGCTTCCGCTGACGGCACACCTGCGTTAAGCTCCGGAAAAAGCAGAGGACGTCATGGCCGAAACTCCTCCTACCCCGAACTTGCCCGATCTCCAGCATTGGACCTGGGTGATGGGCCGTGCGCAGCAGATGATGATGGAGCAGGGGCTCGCCGCGATGCAGCCGCCGGCCGAGACGATTCCGGTCATTCCCGGCTTCACCGACCCCGCCACGCTGGAACGCGCGCGCGATTTCTGGACCGAGAGCCTGACATTGTGGCAGCGCTTTCTCGATCCGGCCAAGGCGCCCAAGCCCGCCCCCGTCACCGACAAGCGCTTCAAGGCGCCGCAGTGGCGCGAACCCGTGTTCGACCTGATCCGGCAGAGCTATCAGTTGATCGGTGATCATATGCTCCGCGGCGTCGAGGCGGTCGATGGCCTCGACCCGAAGCAGAAGGAGCAGTTGCGGTTCGCGACCAAGGGGTTCGTCGACGCGATGAGCCCGACCAATTTCGCGCTGACCAACCCGCAGGTGATCGAGAAGACGATCGAGACGCGCGGCGAGAATCTGCTGAAAGGTCTGCAGAACATGATGGCGGATCTTGCCCGCGGGCAGGTGACGCATACCCCCGACGGCGCGTTCGAACTCGGCCGCAACCTGGCGATGACGCCGGGCAAGGTGATCAAGCGCACGCCGCTCTACGAACTGATCCAGTACAGCCCGACCACCGAGACCGTGCTGGCGACGCCGCTGGTGATTTTCCCGCCGTGGATCAACCGGTTCTACATTCTCGATCTGACGCCGGAGAAGAGCTTCATCCGCTGGGCGGTCGAGCAGGGCATCACGGTGTTCATGGTGTCGTGGAAATCGGCCGACGCGAGCATGAAGGATGTCGTCTGGGACGATTATGTCGGCGCGCAGGTCGAGGCGATCGACACGGTCCGCGACGTGCTCGACGTGCCGGCGGTCCATACGATCGGCTATTGCGTGGCGGGCACCACGCTCGCCGCGACACTCGCGCTGCTGACCGCACACGGGCAGGCGGAAAAGGTGGCGAGCGCGACGTTCTTCACAGCCCAGGTCGATTTCGCACAGGCGGGCGAGTTGCAGCATTTCATCGACGACGAGCAGCTTAAGATGGTCGCGTCGCTGTCGCCAGAGGGGTTCCTCGACGGGCGCTATATGGCGACCACGTTCAACCTGCTGCGCGGGCGCGACCTGATCTGGAACTACGTCACGCAGAACTACCTGCTGGGGCAGGATTACGTGCCGTTCGACCTGCTCCACTGGAACGGCGATACGACCAACTTGCCGGCGAAATGGCACTTAAGCTATCTGACCGACCTGTACCGCGACAATCTGCTGGTAAAGCCGGGCGCTATCAGCGTCGACGGCACGCCGCTCGATCTCACCAAGGTCAAAACGCCGAGCTATGTCCAGGCCGGGCGAGAGGATCATATCGCGCCGGCGGAGAGCGTATGGAAGCTGACTCAGCTATTCGCCGGTCCGTTGAAGTTCGTGCTGGCGGGATCGGGGCACATCGCCGGAGTCGTGAATCCCCCGGCTGCGGGCAAGTATCAGTTTTGGACCAATCCCTCGGCGCATACCACGCTCGACGACTTCGTTGCTGGGGCGACCGAGACCAAGGGAAGCTGGTGGCCCGACTGGGTCGAATGGGTCCGCGCGATCGACCCGAAAACCGTTGCTGCCAAGGGGGTTAGGCATCCCGGCAAAGGAGCCCTTGCGCCGCTCGGCGATGCCCCCGGCGAGTATGTAAAAACCCGATAGCGCTACTTTCCGTTAACGTCATGGTGCGCTGCACAATTTAATTGTGCGGCGCCACGAATCGTGTACAAAGACCGCGACATAACTCCGAAGAGAGGTGCGTGGATGGTGGATATCGTGAAACGGACGGCCAAGGCCGGTTCGAAGCTTGCCGCCGCCGCGAAACCGGTGGCTGCCGTCAAGGCCGCGACCGCCAAAGCCTCCGCCCGGACTGTCGCCAAGCCGGCGAAACCGGCACCCGAGCCGATCGCCAAGACGTCGGCACCTCAACCTCTCGCGGCTGCTTTTGTATCGCCGCACCCGGACATTCCCGCCCCGATTCCGGCCACCGCGCCAACGGGGATCCCTGCCAGCGAAACAAAGGACGCCACGATGGACACGATCCAGAGCATCACCGAGAAGACCAAGGCCCTGTTCAGCAACGGGTTCACGGGCGCCAACACCGCCGAGTATACCGAGCAGGCCAAGGGCGCGATGGAGAAGTCGGCGAAGATGGCGGAAGATTTCGTCGCATTCGGCAAGGGCAACATCGAGGCGCTGGTCGAATCGTCGAAGATCGCCGCGAAGAACGTCGAGGCGCTTGGCCAAGAAGCGGCCGAGTACGCCAAGACCTCGTTCGAGAGCGCGACCGAAGCCGCCAAGACGCTCGCCGCCGCCAAGTCGCCGACCGAGTTCATGAAGCTCCAGGGCGATTATGCGCGCACCGCGTTCGACACGATGATCGCCGAAGGCTCGCGCTCGACCGAGCGGATGCTCAAGATGTTCGGCGAGTTCGCGCAACCGATCTCGAACCGCGTCGCGGTCGCGACCGACAAGATGAAGATCTCGGCGTAAGTCGATAGCGCCACGCCTTCGGGCGGTGCGACGAGAAGGGGGCGGCCGTCATGCGACGGTCGCCCCTTTTTCGTTTGCGGATTTCGCGCGGATTTCGCGTGGGGTGTGCGGGCGCCCCCTTGCCCTTGCCCCCCGGCATGCCATATTTTGGCAGCATGGTGTTGACCCCAGAAATGAAGCTGGCCGTAATGATGGCCGAGCGCCGCGACGATGGTGGCGAGGATGGCAATGACGGCACCGGTGCCGGCATCGCGACCAAAACGCGCGCAAAGACCAAACAGCCGACGCCGTACCGCGTGCTGATGCTCAACGACGACTACACGCCGATGGAGTTCGTCGTGTTGTGTCTCCAGCGCTTCTTCCGCATGGACATGGAGGCCGCGACGCGCGTGATGCTGCATGTCCACCAGAAGGGCGTCGGGGTCTGCGGGACGTTCAGCTACGAGGTGGCCGAGACCAAGGTGTCCCAGGTCATGGATTTCGCCCGCCAGAACCAGCATCCGCTGCAATGCACGCTCGAGAAGGCGTGAGGCGCTGATACCCCTGATCCTCCCCCGCTAGGGGGAGGTGGCACCGAAGGTGACTGAGGGGGAGGTTAGCGATGACCTCCGCTTCGTGTCCTCCCCTTCCGTCTGGCAAGTGCCAGCCACCTCCCCCTGCCGGGGGAGGATCGAGAGTCTACCGGGCGGGTGGCAACCAGCGCAGGTCGAGGCCGTCGAACCGGTCGATGTAATTCGCCGCCTGCGCCAATTGCACCTCGTTGAGCAGAGTCACCCGGCCCGCCTCGCGCCGGATCAGGCCGTCCTCTTCCAATTGCCGCAGCATCCGGTTGACGTGCACCGCGGTGAGCCCGGTGGCGTCGCCGATCTCCTCCTGGGTCAGCCCGAGCGTGAAGCTGTTGCCGAGCGCCTGGTCGCGCAGCCGCATCCGGTTGCGCATCTCGATCAGCAGCGCTGCGATCCGCGCCTTCGCCGAGGTGCGGCCGAGCGCGGCGAGGCGGTCGGTCAGCGCCACCTTCTCCATCTGGTTCATCACCATGATGATCGCCGACAGCCGCGGATGATCGGTGACCAGTGCCGTCATCGCCGCGCGATCGAACGGGCACACCGTGCAATCGGTCAGCGCGACCACCGTCTCGGGCGAGTCCCGATAGACGAGCGCGGACACCGCGAGCATGTCGCCGGCATAGAGGAAGCGGAGGATCTGGCGGCTGCCGTCGTCGAGCAGCACATAGCTCATTGCCATGCCACGCTGGAGGATGAAGAGTTCGGACTGCGGATCGTTCTCCCGCAGCAGGATCGCACCACGACGCAGTTCGCGCGGGCGCTCCTCAAACCGCGCTAGCGCAGCCCTTTCGTTCATCGACAGGTCGATGAGATCGCCGACGCGGTCGGCGAAGCAGCTGTCCGGCACTCTGAAATGGTCCCCCATGTTGGTGGAGACACAGAGCAAAGCTATGATTCCCGCGCATTAAAGTCGATCAAGCGCGGGCATTAGCGCGACCCGGACTTTGGCTCCTCTCGTCGCCTCCCGGCATGTCGCGGTGTGCGGGCCCCTTGCGCGGACCGCCAGCCGCGATAGACACCCGGGATGGACCGTATTCTCATTCGTGGCGGCAATCGCCTGTCCGGGCGCCTGCCCATTTCCGGTGCGAAGAACGCCGCGCTCACGCTGATGCCGTGCGCGTTGCTGACCGAAGAACCGCTGACGCTGCGCAACCTCCCGCGGCTGGCGGATGTCGACGGCTTCGGCCATCTGCTCAACCAGCTCGGTGCGTCGACCGCGATCCAGGGGACGCGGCCGGAGGATTTCGGCCGGGTGATGACGATCCGCGCGGGCAATCTGACCTCGACCGAGGCGCCGTACGACATCGTGCGGAAGATGCGCGCGTCGATCCTGGTGCTCGGGCCGCTGCTCGGGCGTGGCGGCGAGGCGACGGTGTCGCTGCCGGGGGGGTGCGCGATCGGCAACCGGCCGATCGATCTGCATCTGCGCGCGCTCGAGGCGATCGGTGCCGAGCTCGAGATGGCGGCGGGCTATGTAAAGGCGATCGCGCCGGGTGGACGCCTGCCGGGTGGGCGTTTCCGCTTCCCGATCGTGTCGGTCGGCGCGACCGAGAACGTCGTGATGGCCGCGGTGCTCGCCAAGGGTACGTCGGTGATCGAGAACGCCGCGCGCGAGCCCGAGATCGTCGACCTGTGCAACTGCTTGGTCGCGATGGGTGCGTCGATCGACGGGATCGGCACCGAGACGCTGACGATCGAGGGCCGCGACCGGCTGCACGGCGCGACCTATGCGGTGATGCCCGACCGGATCGAGGCGGGCAGTTACGCGTGCGCCGCGGCGATTACGGGTGGCGACCTGGAGTTGGTCGGCGTGGCAATCCCGGACATGGGCGCGACGATCGATGCGCTGGTCGAGGCCGGCGTTTCGGTGACGCCCACCAAGGGCGGCGTCCGCATCGCCTCTGACGGCAAGCTGAAACCCCTGACCCTCTCGACCGCGCCCTACCCCGGATTCGCGACCGACATGCAGGCCCAATTTATGGCAATGCTTTGCATGGCCGACGGCGCCAGCGTCCTCACCGAAACGATCTTCGAGAACCGCTACATGCACGTGCCGGAACTGGCGCGGATGGGGGCGGATATCCAGGTACGTGGGCGGACCGCGGTGGTGCGCGGCGTCGACAAGCTGGTCGGGGCGCCGGTGATGGCGACCGACCTGCGCGCGTCGATGAGCTTGATCCTGGCGGGGCTTGCGGCGGATGGCGAGACGTCGGTGGGCCGGGTGTATCATCTCGACCGCGGGTATGAACGGTTGGAGGAGAAGCTGTCGGCGGTTGGCGCGGATATCGAGCGCGCCAGCGACGGGTGAGGCTGGACCTTTCCACCACCCCGGCGGAGGCCGGGGCCCAATTGGAAAGGCGTCCTGATACGCGCGTAGCATCGTTGCTAGGCAGTTCCCCCGCGAACGCGGGGGCCCAGGATCAAGCAAGACCGACCTTGATAATCCGGTAGACCTCTACTCAGCGCCGCCGGCAAAGCGGCCGTCGGACTGGTTCGGCCTGGCCGACCCGCCGGCCGTGCTGGGCGCTGCCCGCCTCGCTTTGCTCGCGGTCAACGGCGCGGACGTTGCCGCGCCTGCGCCCGTTAGTACATGTGCTGCCCGCCATTGATGCTCAGTGTAGACCCGGTAACGAACCCGCCCTCTTCCGAGCAAAGGAACGCCACACCGCGGGCGATCTCGGTAGCCTGACCCAGCCGCCCGACCGGGATCTTCGCGACGATCTTCTCCAGCACGTCGGCCGGCACCGCGGCCACCATATCCGTATCGATATACCCCGGCGCGATCGCGTTGACCGTCACGCCCGCGCGCGCGCCTTCTTGCGCCAGCGCCTTGGTGAAGCCGTGGATGCCCGACTTGGCCGCAGCATAGTTCACCTGGCCATATTGCCCGGCCTGCCCGTTGATCGAGCCGATGTTGACGATCCGCCCCCATTTGCGCGTGCGCATACCGGGGAAGACGGCCTTGGCCATGTTGAAACAACCGCCAAGATTGGTGTCCATCACCTCTTTCCAATCTTGGTACGTCATCTTCAGGATGGTGCCGTCACGGGTGATGCCGGCGTTGTTCACGACGATATCGACGTCGCCCAGATCGGCGGCGACCTGCGCGCAGCCGGCCTGGCACGCATCGTAATCGGCGACGTCCCATTTATACGCTCTGATGCCGGTGCGCTCGGTAAACTCGCGCGCGCGCTCGTCGTTGCCGGCATAGGTTGCCGCTACGGTCAGGCCCATGTCCTGCAATGCGAGGCTGATCGCTTCGCCGATTCCGCGCGTACCACCGGTTACAATTGCGACGCGTGCCATCAGTCTCTCTCCTCGTAGATTTTGCGGAAGGTTAACTTGGGCGTATCCATCCTTCAAGCTCGCGTGCCAAAATGCTGCGCAGCATTTCCACGCCGACCGGGCTGTCGTTGAGGCACGGCAGATACGCGAAATGCGTGCCGCCCGCTTCCTCGAAGCTCTCGCGACCGCGGATCGACAGTTCCTCGAGCGTCTCGAGACAATCGGCGGAGAAGCCCGGCGCAAAGATCGCGATCTTGGTCTTGCCGGCCTTCGCCAATTCGACGAGCGTCTCGTCGGTCGCCGGCCCCAGCCATTTCTGCGGCCCGAACCGCGACTGGAACGCGATCGTCAGCTCGCGGCCCATCCGCTCACCGAGCAACCGAGCGGTCTTCTGGCAGTGGCAATGATACGGATCGCCCTGCTGCAACGTCCGCTTCGGCATCCCGTGGAAGCTGGCCACGATCGCGTCGGGGGTGAAATCGAGCGCCGAAAGCCCCTCTTCGAGCGAGTCCTTCAGCGCGTCGATATAGAGCGTGTCGTCATAGTAAGGCGGCAACGTGCGGATCGCAGGCTGCCAGCGCAGTCCGGCGAGATGCTTGAACGCCTTGTCGTTCGCCGTCGCGGTCGTTGCTGCGCAATATTGCGGGTAGAGCGGCGCGAGCAGGATGCGTTCGCAGCCCGCCGCTTTCATCGCGGTGAGACGGTCCGCGATCGACGGATTGCCGTAGCGCATGGCCCAGTCGACCAGCACTTCCGCCCCGAACGAATCCTTCAACGCGGCCGCCTGCAACCGGGTGATCGCGGCGAGCGGCGAACCGTCCTCGCGCCAGACCTGCGAATAAGCATGCGCGGACTTCTTCGGGCGCGTGTTGAGAATGATGCCGCGCAGGATTGGCTGCCAGGCGATCTGCGGGATCTCGACGACACGCGAATCGGACAGGAACTCGCCGAGATAGCGCTTCACCGATTTCGCATCGGGGCCATCGGGCGTGCCGAGGTTCATCAGCAACACGCCGATGCGGGGCTTGGGAATCGGGGGGTGATCGGGAGGCAGGGTCATGGCGCTGGTCTTAAAGGCAAATTGCGGATGCGGAAGCCCGTTGACGCATAGAGCGCGTTGGCGATTGCCGGCGCGACCGCAGGGACGCCGAGTTCGCTCACGCCGCCGGACGCCTCATCGCTGCGGATGACCTCGACGGTGATGTCGGGCGTGTCGGCGAGGCGGGGCAGGGCGATCGTGTCGAACCCGCGTGCGTCGGCAAGGCCGCGGGAGAAGCCGGTGGAGGCGCCGAGTGCCGAGGCCATGCCGAAGATCAGTCCGCCCTCGATCTGCTGGCGAATGATGTCGGGATTGATATGCGCGCCGCAGTCGACCGCCGCGACGAGTCGGTCGACCACGGGGCGCCGGTCCGCGCCCATGTGTGCTTCTGCCATCACCGCGATGTAGCTGCCCCGGAACGCGTGGGCTGCGAGGCCCTGGCCGCTGCCGGCGACACCGCCGTTCCAGCCGCCGAGCGCCGCTGCGGTCGACAGGCAGCGGGCAAGTCGTGGTTCGCCGCCCAGCATGGCGATGCGGAACGACATCGGTTCGGATTGGGCCCCGCGCGCGAGTTCGTCGAGGAAGCATTCGGTGAAGAACGCGGTGTAGCCGTGTGCGCCGCCGCGGAGGTGGCCGGTCGGGATGCCGATCTCGGCAGGGTGGTGGTCGATCGCAAAGGCGGGGATGCGGTAGGCGGGCGTTGCGCCGGCCACGGCGTAGCGGTCGCCCTTGGTGCCGATCAGTGCGGCTTCGGTGGCGAGCCCCGGCATCATGCGGCGTGCCATTTCGGCGCCGGTGGCGGGGGTGGCGATGCTCGCGCTCCAGCCCATGATCGCGCCGTTGGGGGCGAGGCGTGCGGCCATCTTCGCGACTGCGGGTGCGCGGTAGTGGTCGTGGAGCGAGTCCTCGCCGCGCGACCAGACGAGGCTGACCGGGCGGCGGAGCTTGACCGCGAGGACGGCGGCTTGCTCGGCGACGTCGTGTTCGAGTGCTGCGCCGAACGATCCGCCGATCAGCATCGGGTGGACGACGACCGCCTCCTCGCTGAGGTTCGCTGCGCGCGCTGCTGCCGATCGTGCAAGACCGGGGGCTTGAGTCGCTAGCCAGAGTTCGAGGCGGCCGTTCGAGAAGGAGGCGGTCGCGCTGCGGGTCTCGATCGCTGCGTGCAGGCCGATACCGGCGCGGTAGGTTGCGGTGACGAGCTTGGCGCCCTGGAACGTCGCGGCGACGTCTCCGGTCTCCGCCATCCGCATGCCGGGGCGTGCGAGCGCGGCGTCCAGGGCTGCGTCGATCGACTCTGTGTCCGGGAGCGGGGCGTCGTTCTCGAACCGTGGCGCGAGCGCGTCGAGAGCCTTTTTTGCGGCCCACCCTGTCGTCGCGACTGCGGCCACCCAGCGCGGGTTCTCGACGACCGAGAGCACCCCTCGGATGCGATCGGCAGCGGCGCGGTCGACTCTGGTCAGGCGACCGCCGACCGGACCCTGGCGGATCGCGGCGTGGACCATGTCGGCAAAGCGTACGTCCCCGGCGAAGTTGGCCGAACCGTCGACCTTCGAGGGTGTGTCGAGACGGGGGACCGACTTGCCAACCAGCTTGCCGGCACCCTGGATGCCGAGCGGGAGGGGGTCGGGGAGCGTGAACTTCGCGGCCTCCTCGGCGAGTTCGGCGAAGCGAATGCGCTTGGCTTGATATGTGCAAAAGCCGGCATCGGCGTTGACCTGGGTCCAATCGGCGTCCCAGCGTTTCGCCGCCGCCATGCAGAGCAGGGCGCGGGCGCCTGCGCCGGCCTCGCGGCAGGCTTGCTCGAACATCCGGATCGAACTGGATCCGCCGGTTAGCATTGGTGGCTGCGGGGTGCCATTCGGGAGGCGGTCGAACAGGCCTTCGAACAGGTCGTGCGTGCCGATCGGGTTGGCGTAGAGCGGATTGAGCGGTGCCGGTTCCACCCCGATGGTGCGCCAGTCCGCGCCGAGCTCGTCCGCGACGATCTGGGGGAGGGTCGTGTAGACGCCCTGGCCGTGTTCGACCTGCGGGACGGAGACGGTGACATGGCCGTCGGTGCCGATCTTGAGCCACGCGCCGAACGGGGTTTCGCCGGGGTTGGCGACGAGATTGGGGGCGTAGGTGCGCGGCCATAGGCCCCAGGCTACGACGAGCCCGATCCCCGCGCCGCCGCCGACTAAAATCTCACGCCTGCTAATCATGAGGTGGCTCTAATCCTTCTCCCCCACGGGGAGAAGGTGGCGCGGAGACACGTCTATCTTCCCTCGTCATCCTGACGAAAGTCAGGACCCAGAGCCAAGCAGCTGTGCCTCCCCGTTATCCTGGGTCCTGACTTTCGTCAGGATGACAGAAATGGGAGACCGCTTATCCCACAAATTCAGGCCATCGCTCGGTACGTTGCCTTGAGCGAGACCTTGTCGATCTTCTCCGTCCCCAGTCTCGGCAACGGCTGTTCCGAAATCCAGATCCGCTGCGGTATCTTGAACGCGGCGATGTGCTGGTGGAGGAACGCGCTCAGGTCGTCCGACGTCAGCGTTTCGCCGTCCTGTGGCACGACCACCGCACCGGGGACTTCGCCAAAGCGCTCGTCCGCCAGGCCGAACACGGCAGCCTCCGCCACCGCCGGATGCTCGTACAGCGCCGCCTCGACTTCCTGACACGAGATGTTCTCGCCGCCGCGGATGATGATGTCCTTCTTGCGGTCGACGATGAACAGATAGCCGTCCTCGTCGAGATAGCCGATGTCGCCGGTCCGGAAATAGCCGTCCGACGTGAACGCCGCAGCGGTCGCGTCGGGGCGGTTCCAATATTCCTTGAAGTTGCAGACCGAGCGGATGCAGACCTCGCCGCGCTGGCCCTGGTCGACCGGGTGGCCGGCGTCGTCGAGAATCGCGAGGTCGACCAAAGGCGCGCCAGGGCGGCCGGCGGAATTAGGCTTGGCGAGGTAGTTGCTGCGCCAGTTGCCGGTGCCGACGGCGTTGGTTTCGGTCAGGCCGTAGCCGATCAGCGGTGCGCCCCCCTTGCCAGCCGGACCGGCCATCTCCTCGTCGATGCGGCGGACGTGATCGACCGGGCGCGGGGCGCCACCCGCGGCGAAATCGGTGACGGTCGACAGGTCGTAATTGGCACGATCGGGGTGATTGAGGATCTCGAAGCTCATCAAGGGCACGCCGACGAAATACGTGACACCCTCGGCCTCGATCAGCCGCATCGCCTCGCCCGCATCCCATTTCGGCATCAGCACGAGTTTGCGGCCCATTGCGAAGCTCTGGAGAAACACGGGGACTTCGCCGGTAATGTGGAACAGCGGGATCGTCAGCAGCGTGACCGGCTGGCCGACCGGCGGATTGCCTTGCGCGGTGGCGATGCCGACCATCATCATCGCCTGGCCGAGATAGTTGAAGATGCCCTGCACGATCGCGCGGTGCTCGGACAGCGCGCCCTTCGATTGGCCGGTCGAACCGCTCGTGAACAGGATCGTCGCATGATCCTCGGGCCCGAGCAGCGGCAGGTCGGCGGTGTGGTCGTCCTTTGCGAACACGGCTCCGAGCGCTTCGGCAAGCGGTCGCGAATCGTCGATCTCGACTACCGGTGCGCGCAGGCCCGCGATCTGCTTGAGCCGTTTCACGCGCGGCGGATCGGCGAACACGAGGGCGCAATCGACCTCGCCGATCGCCGTCTCCAGCTCTTCCGCCTGCCACCAGCCGTTGAGCAACGTCGCGACGCCGCCAGCCATGACGATGCCCATGTAGAGCACGATCCACGACGGCGAATTGCGCATCGCAATGCCGACCCGGTCGCCCTTGGCGATGCCGTACCCGCCGACGATGGCGCGCGCGGTGCGCTCGGCGGCAGCGTAGACTTCGCCAAACGTCAGCCGCTCGGCGCCGGATACCAGGAAGACGGCGTCGCGGTGCTCGTTGGCATAGTGTGCGAAATAATAGCTGAGCGCGGGCGGCGCGGCGGCGATCGTCGGCAGTTTTACCCCGAACCGCTCGACCGAACCGAGCGCCAGTATGCCGTCCGGCGCGGTCAGCGCGGCCATCGTCGAATCCATAGCCAGGTCCAGCTCGGTCCGCATATCGCTCTCCTACTTGGTCTTATCGTTATCGGCCTTTATGCAGGGGCGAACGCGTGGGGAAAAGCCTTTGATCCTGTCGACCATCACCGCCGCTGCGGGCGTAGCGCCTGCCGTCGGCAGTCACATCCGTTTCGAGGATCTGGGGCTCCACCCCGACGTCTTCTCGATCGGCTTCTTCACGCTGCGCTGGTACAGCCTTGCCTATATCGGCGGAATCCTGCTCGGCTGGTGGTATTTGCTGAAGCTCCTCGCGCAGCCCGGCGCACCGATGGCGCGGCGGCATGCCGACGACCTGGTGTTCTACGCGACGCTGGGCATCATCCTCGGCGGGCGGCTCGGCTATGTGATCTTCTACGCGCCCGAGATGTTCCTGCATCCCTTGCGCATCTTCCGGCTCTGGGACGGCGGCATGTCGTTCCACGGCGGGGTGATCGGCACGTCGATCGGGCTGATCCTGTTTGCGCGGAAGCATCAGCTCAACTGGTTGCGCGTCCACGATTATATCGCGTGCTGCGTTCCCTTCGGGCTGTTCTTCGGGCGGCTCGCGAACTTCGTGAATGGCGAGCTCTGGGGCAAGCCGACCGATGTCGCATGGGGGATCATCTTCGAGCGCACCGTGCCGTTCGGGATGGTCGAGCCGGCGCGGCATCCGAGCCAGCTGTACGAGGCGGGGCTGGAGGGCATCCTCCTGTTCGCGCTGCTCTGGTTCGCGTTCTGGAAGACCAAGGCGCGCTACGATCCGGGCAAGCTCGTGGGACTGTTCGTGCTGGGATACGGCCTCGCCCGGTTCACGGCGGAGTTCTTCCGCGAACCCGATTCGCAGTTGCGCGCCTTTGCCGAGTCGACTGGGTTGCACATGGGGCAGTGGCTGTGCGTGCCGATGATTCTCGGCGGCGCGTATCTGGTCGCGACGTCGGCCAAGCGGCGGGTGCGGGTCGAGTCGATCGCGGGGACGCAGAGCGTCGCCTGACGCGGCTCGCCTCTAATAGAAGCACCACCCCGGCGGAGGCCGGGGCCCAAGTGGAACGTCCATGGTGACATGCGTTGCGCGCTGTTACATCGACCTTCCCCATTGGGCCCCGGCCTCCGCCGGGGTGGTAGAGATTTTACGATGGTCGACATGCCCGACACTCCCTTGACTGATACCGCCCTCCCGGAACGCCTCGCCCGAGCGATCGCGCTCGCAGGTCCCATCCCCGTCGCGCAGTACATGGCGGCCGCTAACGCACACTACTATGCGACCCGTGATCCGATGGGGGTGGGGGGTGACTTCATCACTGCGCCCGAGATCAGCCAGATGTTCGGTGAGCTTGTCGGCCTTTGGTGCGCCGATCTGTGGGACCGGGTGGGGCGGCCGGATGTGGCTTGGGTCGAACTCGGTCCAGGTCGCGGGACGCTGGCTGCCGATGCTGCGCGGGCGATGGCGAAAGCCGGGCTTACGCCCCCCGTACATTTCGTCGAAACCAGCCCAGCGCTGCGCGCGGCTCAGGCCGAGCGCGTGCCCGCCGCCATCTGGCACGACGCGATCGACACGCTGCCGACCGATCGGCCGCTGATCGTCGTCGCCAACGAGTTCTTCGATGCGCTGCCGATTCGCCAGCTCGTCAAGCGCGAGCAGTGGCATGAACGCCTCGTCGCTGCGCAGGACCTGCTGTTCCTACCGATCGCCGGCAAGCCGCTGCCCGATGCGGTGATTCCCGAACCGTTTCGCGAGGCACCCGCCGGCTCGGTCCTGGAAACCTCGCCTGCGGCCGTCACGATCGTCCGCGGCCTTGCCAAACGGATCGCGGCGCAGGGCGGCGCGCTGATCGCGGTCGACTATGGCTATGAGGGGCCGGCGCTCGGCGACACGTTGCAGGCGGTGCGCGGGCATGCGTTCGCCAACCCGTTCGAGGCGCCCGGCGAGCACGACCTGACCGCGCATGTCGACTTCACCACGCTCGCCGCCGCGGCACAGGCCGAGGGCGCGGTCGCGTGGGGGCCGGTGACGCAGCGCGATTTGCTCGGTGCATTAGGCATCGATTCGCGGACGTCGGCGCTCGCCAACGCATCGCCCGCGCGGGTGGAAGCACTGGCTGCCGATCGGAGGAGGTTGATGGACGACATGGGTATTCTCTTCAAAGCGCTAGCGATTACCGCGCCAGATTGGCCAACCCCGGCGGCGTTTGCATGATTACCTATCGCGATGCCTTGCCAGCCGACGGCGCAGAACTCGGCGCGATGGCGAAGCGGTCGTTCACCGACACCTTCGGCACGCTGTACCGGCCCGAAGACCTTGCCGCGTTTCTCGACCAGACGTTCGGGCAGAAGGGGTTGCCGGCGCAGCTGTCCGACCCCGCCTACACGGTGCGCGTGGCGGTGGACGAGGCGGGCGAGATCGTCGGGTTCGCCAAGATCGGACCGGTCGTGTTTCCCGGCGAATGGCCTGCGACCGCGATCGAACTTCACCAGCTTTACGTCAGTGGGGACCAGCATGGTGCGGGTGTTGGCCCGGCGTTGATGGACTGGGCGATCGATGTCGCGCGGGCTGGGGGGCGGACGGAAATGATCCTCAGTGTGTATGTGGATAACCATCGGGCGCACCGGTTCTACCAGCGGTACGGCTTTGTCGAGATCGGGCGGTATGTGTTCATGGTTGGGGAGCAGCCTGACGATGATCGGATCATGCGGCTCGTCTTGTGATCGACGGTTCTAGTAGCCGCTACCCCGGCGCAGGCCGGGGCCCAATTGGAGAGGTCGTGGTAACGATGCGCAGTCCTTTGTCAGCGAGGTCCCCCAATTGGGCCCCGGCCTTCGCCGGGGTGGCTGCATGGGTGGGGTGGTGGATATGACTCTCGACGTCATTCGCGCGAAGTCGCTCGGCGACATTCCCCACGGGTTTCTCGGCCGTCGCGGGGGTGTCTCGATCGGCGCCTACGCGAGCCTCAACGTCGGTATCGGCTCCGACGACAATACCGCCCACATTGCCGAGAACCGCCGCCGTGCGACCGAAGCGGTCCTGCCGGGGGCGAAACTCGTTGGGCTCTATCAAGTCCACTCTGCCGACGCGGTGACCGTGATCGAGCCGTTCGACGCTGCGATCCGACCGCATGCCGATGCGCTGGTGACCAACCGTCCCGGTCTCGCGCTCGGCATCCTCACCGCGGATTGCGCGCCGGTGCTGTTCGCCGACCGCGAGGCCGGCGTCGTCGCGGCGGCGCATGCCGGCTGGAAGGGCGCGCTTGGCGGCGTCACCGATGAAACGATCCTCGCGATGGAGGCGATCGGTGCGCAGCGCGACCGGATCGTCGCCGCAGTCGGGCCGTGCATCGCGCGCGCCAGCTACGAGGTCGACGACGGCTTCATCCGTCGATTCTGCGAGGCGGATCCGGCGAATGAGCGCTTCTTTGCGGATGGCCGTGCGGATCATTACCAGTTCGACTTGGAGGCCTATGTCGTCAGCCGGCTTGCGGTGGCGGGGATCGGGCGGATCGAAGCGCTCGGGTTGGACACCTATACCGACGAGGACCGGTTCTTCAGCTATCGGCGTGCGACCCATCGCGACGAGCCCTCCTACGGTCGTCAGATCAGCGTCATTGGCCTGTAACGGGTCCCAAATCCCGCACGGCTCGTTTAGGCTCGGCACATCGGCCCGCGCCAGACGGGCCACGCAGGAGCATATGATGTCCGATACCCCGAATAACGCCGGTGCCATCCCCGCCGAAACCGAAGCCGACCTGACCGGCGTAGCGGCACGCGTCGCGCCGAAGCCCGAGGTCGAGAAGATCGGCGGGCGCAAGCTGAAGCCGTCGACGCTGATGATGGGCCACGGTTACGACCCCGCTCTGTCGGAAGGTTCGCTGAAGCCGCCGATCTTCCTCACCTCGACCTTCGTCTTCCCCAACGCAGCGGCGGGCAAGCGTCACTTCGAAGGCGTCACCGGCAAGCGTCCGGGCGGTGCGGAGGGCCTCGTCTATTCGCGCTTCAACGGGCCGAACCAGGAGATCCTCGAGGATCGCCTCGGCGTCTGGGAAGAGGCGGAGGACGCGCTCGCCTTCTCGTCGGGCATGTCGGCGATCGCGACGCTGTTCCTCGCGATGGTCAAGCCGGGCGACACGATCGTCCATTCGGGGCCGCTTTATGCCGCGACCGAGACGCTGATTGGCCGCGTGCTCGGTAAGTTCGGCGTGAAGTGGCTCGACTTCCCGGCTGGCGCGACGCGCGAGGAGATCGACGCGGTGATGACCGAGGCGGCGACCGGCAACGTCGCGCTGATCTACCTCGAAAGCCCTGCGAACCCCACGAATGCGCTGGTCGACGTCGAGGCGGTCGCCGCCAGCCGTGACGCGATCTTCAAGGGTGAGAAACCCCCGATCGCAATCGACAACACGTTCCTCGGGCCGCTGTGGTTCCAGCCGCTTAAGCATGGCGCGGATATCGTCGTGTATTCGCTGACGAAATATGTCGGCGGGCATTCCGATCTCGTCGCCGGCGGCGTGCTCGGCACGAAGGAACATATCAACACGATCCGGACGATGCGGAACACGATCGGGACGATCACCGATCCGAATACCGCGTGGATGCTGTTGCGGTCGCTCGAAACGCTAGAGCTGCGTATGAGCCGGGCGGGCGAGAATGCCGCGAAGGTCTGCGGCTTCCTGCGGCATCATCCGAAGGTCGAGCGGGTCGCGTATCTCGGCTTCCTAGAGGACGAGCCCGGCATGGAGCGGCAGGCGGACATCTATCGCCGGCATTGCACCGGTGGTGGCTCGACCTTCTCGCTGTACCTCAAGGGCGGCGAGCGCGAGAGTTTCGCGTTCCTCGACGCCTTGAAGATCGCCAAGCTCGCGGTGTCGCTCGGCGGTACCGAGACGCTGGCGAGCCATCCGGCGGGGATGACGCATCTGTCGGTGCCCGACGCGCGGAAGCAGGCGCTGGGGATTACGGACAACCTCGTCCGGATTTCGATCGGGGTGGAGGATCCGGACGATCTGATCGCCGATTTCGAGCAGGCGCTGGAGACGATCTGAGTTGTGTCTCCCGCGAACGCGGGAGTTCAGGGTTAGGATCGCTGCACCTCTAACCCTGGGCTGCTGCTTTCGCAGGAGAACGGCTAGCTCTCGCAACGGCAAGTCGGTAGCGTCCAAGAATGCCGATTTTCACCCCTATCCCGCAGCACGAGTTCGTCGCCGCGATCCACATCCTCGCCGCCAAGCTGGTCGAGGATACCGAGTGGAAACCCGATTACATCATCGGGATTGGTCGTGGCGGTCTCGTGCCCGCAGTGTTCCTCAGCCATGCGATCGGTTTGCCGACGCTGTCGGTCGATTATTCCAGCCAGGTGAAGGACTTTGCCGACGAGCCGCTGGTGAAGCTGGCCGCGCGCACGCGCAATGGCGAGCGGCTGCTGTTTCTCGACGATATCAATGATTCTGGGCGGACGATCACGCATTTGCGGGGAGCGCTGGCTGCGGCGGGGGCGGTCGAGGGCGCGGTGCGGTTTGCGATGTTGATCGACAACGTCAGTTCGGCGGAGCGGATCGAATATAGCGCGCGGGTTATCGATCGGGCGGTGACCAAGGACTGGTTCGTGTTCCCTTGGGAGGCGGTCGCGCCGGCTGCGGCGATTGCCGAGGACGCGGCGGAGGTGCCTGAGCGGATCGCGTGATCCACGCCCGCCCGTCATCCTGACTTTCGTCAGGATGACGGAATGTGGGGCGTCGAGCCTGCACCATTAGCGCCGGTATCGCTCGACTGCGGACGAACAAAGGGCCGGCTTCCGAACGGGAAGCCGGCCCTCGCCCTCGATACGCTACGCGAGGGAACTGGGGAACTGGTGTGGTGGCCTAAGCGGGGCGCGACGTCGGCGAAGCCGTCGTCGGTCGGGTCAGGCGCTGCCTGCCCACCGTCCGTGCCGGCGGGTGCTCGGCCGCTTTGCGGCGAGCACCGACCCGTTGCCGGGCTTAGCGCCGGCAGTACCGCGGGTTATCCGACTTATCGATTGCGTTGCCGGCGAGACCACCGCCCGCGGCGCCTAGCACTGCGCCGAGCGTCCGGTCACCGCGACCTGCGATCGTGTGGCCGAGCAGGCCGCCGGCGAGTGCGCCGACGATCGTGCCACCGCTGTTGTCGCAACCGCGACGATTGCGGGCGTTGTAGCGGCGATCGTTGCCGCGATACTGGCGATAGCCACGATCGTAGCCACCGTCGCGATAGCCGCCCTGATAGCCATCGTAGCCACGCTCGTAGCGCGAGCCATAACGCTGCGCATCGGCGGCGGCGGGAACGAGGGCGGTCGCACCCAATGCGAGGGCACTGGCGGCGAGGGTAAAAGTCTTGAACATCGTGCGTCTCCCGTTGGGGATTTCGGCGGCGGCGTCTGCCGTGCTTCCATCCTCGATGAAACGCTTATGGGTGATTCGCATTGAGCCGAGCCTGAATGCCTCCGTTATCCGCGGTTCATGCTTCCGCGGATCGCCGGACGCCCTATGAGGACGCGATGCGGCGCTTGATCACTGTCCTGTTCGTCGCCGTGAGCGTCTGTGCAATCGTGCCGACCTGGTCGGGCGAAGCGCGGCTCGACCTGCTCGGCGATCGCGCGCAGTTGACCGCGACTCGCGTGATGCTCGATCGGACTAATCCGCGGCACGTGCGAGTCGGGGGGCTGACCTATCTCGGCGGCGTGGCGCTCGCCAGCCGAGACCGGGCGTTCGGCGGGTTCTCGTCGCTAGACGTCGCCGCCGCGATCACCGGGAATCGCTTCACGCTGCTCAGCGACGGCGGCAATGTCGTGCAGTTCGACATGGGGCTGGACTGGCGCCCGCACCGCATCGCCTTCACCAACCTGCCCGCCGGGCCCGGCATCGGCTGGGAGAAGCGCGACCGCGACAGTGAATCGATGGCGATCGATCCGGCGACGGGCAGGATCTGGGTCGGGTTCGAAGATGGCAACACGATCTGGCGTTATGCACCGGGGTTCGCGCGGTACGAGGCGCGGGTGGCGCCGGACGCGATGCGCAAATGGCCGGCGAACGGGGGATCGGAATCGATGGCGCGGCTGCCGGATGGCCGATTCGTCGTGATCAGCGAGGAGGCGCATGTGCGTCGATCGGACTGGAGCGGGTCGGAGAAGGCGCGACTGCGGACGCGGCAGGCGTTGATCTTCACGGGCGATCCGACCGGGGCCGCGCCGCCGTCGCGTTTCGCCTACGAACCGTATGGTCGGTATGATCCTTCGGACATCACCGCGTTGCCGAATGGCGACCTGCTGGTACTCGATCGCGGGTTTCGCCTGCCGTTTATCTTCTCGGCGCGGATATCTCGGGTGGCGGCGCGCGATGTGGTGGCGGGGCGAATCGCACGCGGCGAATTGATCGCCACCATCGACGCGCCGCTGATCCACGATAATTTCGAGGGGATCGACACGACGGTCGAGAACGGCGCGACGATCGTGTGGATCGTGTCCGACGACAACCAGATGGTTCTTCAGCGGACGCTGTTGCTGAAGTTGCGGTTGGAGCGGTAGCGGCGGGGCGGGTTTGTAGCCACTCGCCCGTCGTGCCTTTACCCCTGATCCCAGCTTTCGCTGGGATGACGGGCAACGTGGACCAGGGACCTGGTCGCCGTCTGTGGAAGTACGGCCATGCAGACCCATCACCCACAAACGCCGACGGCCCGCTCTGCGAAGTGCAGGGCGGGCCGCGGTGATCGCAGTACGACGTCGCTGTTAGGCGGCGACGGCCGAAGCTGCGATCTTCTTGACGACTTCGCGCTTCAGGCGACGAACGCGGAGCGACAGCTTGTCGTCCGAGACCTTCACCAGCCAGTTGTCGAGGCCACCGTTGTGCTCGACGGTGCGCAGGCCATGCGTCGATACGCGCAGCTTGACGCCCTTCTCGAGCGAATCGGAAAGCAGCGTGACGTTTTGCAGGTTCGGCAGGAACGTGCGCTTGGTCTTGTTGTTGGCGTGGGAGACGTTGTTCCCGACCATCCGGCCCTTGCCGGTCAGTTCGCAGATGCGCGACATGTGATTACCTATTCAAGTGTCGGGAGGAACCCCGGAAAGGCGCGCGGATAGCTGGCACGCCGGCTTTCGTCAACCGATTGTGCGTAATACGGTTGTGCAACCCGCGGCATTCGAGGACGTTGTTACGCTATCGAACTGTTCGCTGCGAGCCGTTCAAAAAGGGGATGTCCTATGCGTACGCTCTTGTCACTGGTGGCTATCGTGATTCTCGTGGTGGTCGGCCTGATGTATTTCGGGATCATCAACATCGACCAGACCCGCCAGGGCGTCGTCCAGGCGCCGAAGTTCCAGGCGGACGTCGCCAAGGTCACGCTCGGCACCGAGAACAAGACGGTGGCGGTGCCGACGATCAACGTCGAGAAGCCCGCCAACAGCCAGGCACCGAACTGAGCTTTACGGCACGCGGGCGGCGGGGCAGGGCCTGAGGCCATGTTCCCCGTCCCCGAACCTATGCGCCGCGCGCTCGACGCGGCCCGCGATGCGGCGCTGGCCGGGGAAGTCCCGGTTGGCGCCGTTGTCGTGAAGGACGGCGTCATTATCGCGACGGCGGCCAATGCGCCTCGGGCGTTGTGCGACCCCACTGCGCATGCCGAAATCCAGGCGATTCGCGCAGCCGCTTCGGTGTTGGGGAGCGATCGGCTTGAGGGGTGCGATCTTTGGGTGACACTTGAGCCATGTGCGATGTGCGCCGGAGCCATCGCGCATGCCCGGATTGCGCGGCTCTATTATGGGGCCGCGGATGCAAAGGGCGGCGCGGTCGAGCATGGACCGCGTTTTTTTGGTCAGGCGACCTGCCATCATCGGCCTGAGGTTTATGCGGGGATTGCGGAGACCGAGGCGGCGATGATGCTGCGGGAGTTCTTCGCGAGCCGCCGGTAGGGGCGAAGCGATCCATGATCCTCCCCCGTCAGGGGGAGGTGGCGCCGAAGGCGACGGAGGGGGAGGACACGGAACAGAGGTTTTCCCTCTCCTCCCCCTCCGTCTGGCAAGGGCCAGACACCTCCCCCTGGCAGGGGAGGATTAGACTCAGTTCAGCCCTCCAAACTCTTCGACGCCTGTTCGAACAGGTCCTTCGACAGCCCCGGCGTCCGCACGATCCGCTCCAGTTCCCCGCGCATCAGCGCCGCCCGCGCTGCATCGAACCGGCGCCAGCGGCCGAGCGGCGGCAGGAGTTTCGCGGCGGTTTGTGGGTTGAGGCGGTCGAGCGCGATCAGCTGGTCGGCCAGGAACCGATAGCCGCCCCCGTCTGCGGTGTTGAACGCACGCTGGTTCGCCCCGAACGCGCCGATCAGCGAGCGCGCGCGGTTGGGGTTAGTCAGGGTGAAGTCGGCATGCCCGGCCAGCGCGGCGACGACCGCGCCGGTATCGTCACGCGACGACTGTGCCTGCGCCTGGAACCATTTGTCGAGCACCAGCGGATTGTCGCAATATTGGCTGTAGAAGATGTCGAGCGCGGTGGTGCGGATGTCGGATGTGCTGCTGACGAGCGTCGTCAGCGCGCCCATCCGGTCGGTCATGTTGTCTGCCGAATCGAACTGCGCAAACGCCAGGTCAGCCGCATCCGCTGCGCCGCTCGCTGCTATATAGCCGAGTGCTACCGTCCGCAGGCGACGGAGGCCCTTGCCCTCGGGCGTGTAGGCATAGGGCTGTCCTTCACCACGTGCGTACGCCTGCCGCCATTGTGCTTCGAGCCGCGTGCCGAGGGCGTGGCGGAGCGTCTCCCGCGCGCGGAAGATCGCCTCGGGGTCGACGACGGCCATCTGGTCGCCGATAAAGCTCTCCGACGGCAGCAACACCGCCTCCGCGACGAACGCCAGATCGAGCGCGGCGTCGGCGAGCGTGTTCGCCACCGCGGCGATCACGCCTTCGTGATCCGTGCGGCCTTCCACCGAGGCGACCAGCGTATCGAGCATCAATTGCTGCATCGCCTCGTAGCGCGCGAACGGATCGTCGTCGTGCGCGCTGAGGAAAGCGAGATCGGCGGCGGTGCGGTCGGTCTCGACCACCACGGGGGCGGAGAAGCCGCGGTTGATCGACAGCACCGCGCGCTCGGCGAGGCCTTCGAACGTGATCGTGTCGAGCGTGTCGTCGAACAGGACGAGGCGTTCGTCAGTCAACGCCGCGCCGGACTCCGCGCCGAACAGCTTGATCCGCAACGGCAGGACCATCGGCGACTTCACCGGCTGGCCCGGCGTCGCGGGAACCTGCTGGGCGAGACGGAGCGTCGCGCGGTCGCCGTCCTGCGAGAGGCTGGCGGATACGCGCGGCGTGCCTGCCTGCGAATACCAGAGGCGGAACTGGGTGAGGTCGACCTTGCCGCCTTCCTCCATCGAGGTGACGAAATCCTCGCAGGTCGCGGCCGTCCCGTCGTAGCGGTCGAAATACAGGTCGGTGCCGGCGCGGAAGCCCTGCGGGCCGAGGATCGCGGCCATCATCCGGATCAGTTCGGCGCCCTTGTTGTAGATCGTCGCGGTGTAGAAGTTGGAGATTTCCTGGTAGGATTCCGGGCGTACCGGATGCGCGAGCGGGCCGGAATCCTCGGGGAACTGCGACGCGCGCAGGCCGCGGACGTCCTCGATCCGCCTGACCGCGCGCGAACCCTGGTCGGCGGAGAAGCCCTGGTCGCGATAGACGGTAAAGCCTTCCTTCAACGACAGCTGGAACCAGTCGCGGCAGGTGATGCGGTTGCCCGACCAATTGTGGAAATACTCGTGCGCGACGACCGCGGCGATCGCGTCGTAATCGTAATCGGTCGCGGTATCCGGGTCGGCCAGGATGTAGCGCGAATTGAATATATTGAGGCCCTTGTTCTCCATCGCGCCGAAGTTGAAATCGTCGACCGCGACGATGTTGAACACGTCGAGGTCGTATTCGCGGCCATAGGTCGTCTCGTCCCACGCCATCGCGAGTTCGAGCGCCTTCAACGCGTGGTCGGTCTTGGGCAGGTCGGCCTCGCGGACCCAGATGCCGAGCGACACCTCGCGCCCCGACATCGTCGTGAAGCTGCTGCGGTTTACGGCTAGATCGCCGGCGACCAGCGCGAAGAGGTAGGATGGCTTCGGAAATGGGTCGTGCCAAGTCGCCCAATGGCGGCCGTCTTCGAGGTCCCTCTGCGCGACCGGATCGCCGTTTGCGAGCAGCACGGGGAAGTGCTTCCTGTCCGCGGTCATGCGCACCGAATAGACGCTGAGCACATCGGGGCGGTCGGGGAAATAGGTGATGCGGCGGAAGCCCTCCGCCTCGCACTGGGTGCAGAGATTGCCACCCGATGCGTAGAGCCCCATCAACTGCGTGTTGCGATCGGGGGCGATCTCGACCTGTGTCTCGACGACATGCGCGGCGCCCGTAAGCGGGATAACGAGTTGCTCGCCGTCGATCCGCCAGTCGTTGATCGCGACGCCGTCGACCGTGACCGACAGTGGCTTTTGCCCTGCGCCGTCGAGCCGCAGCGGTGCGTCGTGATCGCCGTTGCGCGTGACCGACAAGGTCGCGGTAACCCGCGTGGTGGACGGATCGAGGTCGAAATCCAGCTTCGTCTCGGGGACCAGCCATTCGGGCGGGGTGTAATCCTCGCGGCGAATGACGAGCGGGTGGGCGAGACTGTTTTGGATATCGAGCATATGCTGGCGAATATAGGGCCGCGCCCGCCTATCGCCAGCCAAAGCTTGCGCGGGTGTCGGTGCATGCTACGCCGAGGCAACACGTTCCCTTTGCAAGGATTTCCGGATGTATCGTCCTCTCGGCGCGCTCGCGTTGCTCGCGCTTTCTACTTCTGCCCTTGCACAGACTGCGCCGCAGACGGCCCCGGTGACCGCGCCGAATACTGCCGAACTGAACGCAAAGCTTGCGGCCCCGCTGCCGGCGGATCAGGCGGCAATGAAGGCACATGTGATGTTTCTTGCATCGGATGCGATGAAGGGGCGCGAGGCTGGCAGCCCCGAGTTCGACATCGCCGCGCAATATGTCGCCGCGCAATTCTATGCCGCGGGGCTGCGTCCGGGCGGCGATGCGGGGGGGTATCTCCAGGCGGTGCCGCTGGTGTCGTACAAGGCGGCAAGCAAGGGCAATTTCGTCTGGACCGGTCGCGGGGCCGCGCAGCCGCTCGTGTTCGGTGAGGATTACGTGCCCGCCGCGAACGGCGCGAAGGCGGAGACGAGCGTTTCGGCGCCGGTGGTCTTCGTCGGGTACGGGATCGACGCGCCGCAATACGGTCAGGACGACTACAAGGGCGTCGACGTGCGCGGCAAGATCGTCGCGTATTTCGGCGGCTCGCCGGCGCGGTTCGGCGGTGAGGAGCGTGCGTTCTTCGGGTCGGGCGGTACCAAGGCGGCGACCGCACAGGCGAAGGGCGCGGTCGGCGTGATCACGCTGGAGAGCCCGCGCTCGGCCAAGGTGCGGACGTTCGCCAAAATGGCGGACTCCTACGCTACGCCGCGGATGACTTGGGCGAACCCGGACGGCACGGGCAAGGTCGACGCCGCGCGCGCGCCGTCGCTCGGCACGGTCAGCATGGTCGGTGCGGCCAAGCTGTTTGCCGGTGCGAAGACGCCGTGGAGCCGGATCGTCAAGCAGGCGGACAGCGACAATGCGAAGTTCAAGTCGATGCCGCTGGTCGGCTCGCTGACGGTCGCGACCAAGACGAGTTTCGTACCCGCCGCGAGCAGCAACGTCGTCGGCGTGATCCCGGGCAGCGATCCGGTGGTCGGCAAGGAGGTCGTCGTGCTGTCGGCGCATCTCGACCACATCGGCATCACCAAGCCTGTGAAGGGCGACGCCTTGAACAACGGCGCGCTCGACAATGCGATCGGCATCGCCAGCCTGATCGAGGAGGCCAAGCGCTTCACGGCCAGCGGGCAGGCGCCCAAGCGGGCGATTATGTTCCTGGCCGTCACCGGCGAGGAGAAGGGGCTGGTCGGCAGCGATTATTTCACCAACCACCCGACCGTGCCGCTGACCTCGATCGTCGCGGACGTGAACCTCGACATGCCGATCCTGACCTACAAGTTCGAGGACATGGTGGTGTTCGGCGCCGAGCGCTCCACCATCGGCCCGATCGTGCAGAAGGCGGTGGCAGCGATCGGCGTCGGCCTGTCGCCCGACCCGATGCCGGAAGAGGGGATCTTCGTCCGCTCGGATCACTTCCGCTTCGTCCAGAAGGGTATCCCTTCGGTGTTCCTGTGGCCGGGTCAGAAGGGGCCGGGCAAGGCCGCGGTCGCGTATTTCATGGCGAACAATTATCACAAGCCGTCGGACGATTTGATGCAGCCGATCCTGTGGGATCAGGGCGTGCGGTTCGTCGATGCGAACTACCGAATCGCGCGCGAGATCGCCGATGGCGCGCAGCGGCCGGTGTGGAATGCGGGCGATTATTTCGGGACGCTCTACAAGGGCCCGATGGCGCCCACCGGGACGGGGAACTGATCGTATGAGCCGGCTGCTGATCTTCGGTCTGGGGTACACGGCGTCGCGGATCGCGGAGCGGCTGGCAGCGGACGGCTGGCATGTCGTTGGTACGACGCGCGATGGGCGCAATGGTACGCTCCGGTTCGACGATGTGGACGCGGTGACGGCGGAGATCGCGGCGGCGACGCATATCCTGTCGTCGGTGCCGCCCGAGCATGATGCGGACCCGGTGCTCGGGCGCTACGGGTCGCTGCTGCTGCGGACGCGGGCGTGGCTCGGATACCTGTCGTCGACCGGCGTGTACGGCGATGCGCAGGGGGCGTGGGTCGACGAGACGTCGCCGATCGGTGGCGGGCGTCGTAGCGCGCGGGCGGCGGCCGATGCGGACTGGCTGGCCATTGGCGCGCGGACGTTCCGGTTGCCGGGGATCTATGGCCCCGGTCGTTCGCCGCTCGACCGGGTGCGGCAGGGCAAGGCTCATCGGATCGAGCAACCCGGGCAGGTGTTCAGCCGCGCGCATGTCGATGACATCGTCTCGGGCGTGATCGCCGGGTTCGATGCGCCGGCGGGGGCGTACAACATCGCGGACGATGTGCCCGCGTCGCAGAACGACGTCGTGGTGTTCGCGGCAATGCTGCTCGGGATGCCCGCGCCGCCGTTCGTGACGCTCGAGGAGCTCTCGGCGATGGGGCGCGGGTTTTATAACGAGAACCGGCGGGTCGCGAACGACAAGGCGAAGCGGGTGCTGGGCTGGACGCCCGCCTGGCCCGACTACCGTGCCGGCCTGCGGGCGCTGAGTGCGATGACGAGGCCGATCCCGGACAATATCGCGCCGGCGACCGCCAGGGTCGACCAGTGATAGCGCTCGAAGATCGTCGATAGCAGCATCGCGATCACCGGCACGATCACGCCCGAATAGGCCGCCTTGGCCGGACCGATCGCACGGATGACGTTGAAATACAGCGGGAAGGCGAGCGCGGACGCGAACACGCCGAGATAGAGGATGCCCGCGACATAGCCGAAGCGCGGCTCGAACACCGGCGGCCCGGTGGTGATCCAGGCGAAGGCTGCATCGAGGCTAGCACCGATCAGCATCGCGATCGCCAGCGTCGGCGCCATCGGATAGCGCTTGGCGAACGCGCTGCCTTGAATGACGTTGGCGACCGATGCCGCCATCACCCCGCACAAGGTCAGCACGATGCCGATCGTCGCCGAGCGCGGCCCGTGCGGATCGACGCGCGCTTCGTTGACGAACAGCAACGCGACGCCCGCCATCGCGACCGCGCACCCGACCATGAGTTGGCGCCCGAGGCGTTGCTTGAGGAAGATGCGGCCGAAGATCGCGTTAGGGACGAGCAGGAGGGCGAACACCACCGCGACGAGCCCGGAGGTGACGTAATGCTCGGCGCGGTAGACGAAGTTGAAGTTGAACGTGAACAGCGCGATACCGATGACGGCCGCGAACGCGTAGCCGCGGGCGTCGAACTTGAAGCTCTCGCGCTTGATGGTGGCGTAGATCGCCATCGCGATGCCGGCGACGAGAAAGCGATAGCTGATCGACCAACTCGGTGGGACCACCGCGATCTGGTCGCGGATGACGAGCCAGGTCGAACCCCAGATCAGCGTGACGATGCCGAACGGGATCAACACTGCGGCCCGCGTAGACTGTGGCGGGTCGGTTGGGCCGGGGGTCATAACTCCCGGATCGCGTCGGCGAGCAGGGCGACCGCGTCCGCCGGGCTGTCCCAGGCGGTGACGAGCCGGATTTCGTCTGCGGCCCAGTCGTAGAAGTCGAAGCCCCTCGCCCGCAGCGCTGCGGCTTCTTCCGGCGTGGCGCGGAGAAACACTTCGTTCGCCTCGACCGGGTGGACGAGGCGATTGTCGGCCGCGGCGGCGAGTTTCGCCGCGGCGTCGTTCGCGGCCTTGGCGTTGGCGAGCCAGAGGTCGTCGTCGAGCATCGCCAGGATTTGTGCGGCGAGGTAGCGCCCCTTCGACAACAACAGGCCGGCGCGCTTGCGGCGGTATTGCGTGACGGCGGCGAGGTCGGGCTTGAAGAAGACCAGCGCCTCCGCGCTCATCGCGCCGTTCTTGACGAAGCCGAAGCTGAGCGCGTCGACGCCGGCGCGCCACGTCATGTCGGCGGGCGAGCATCCGAGCCGCGCCATCGCGTTGGCGAACCGCGCGCCGTCCATGTGGAAGCCGAGCCCGCGCTCCTTGGCCAGCGCGCCGATCTCCGCGACTTCGTGCGGCTGGTACACGCGGCCATATTCGGTGGCGTTGGTGATCGAGATCGCGTGCGGCTGGACGCGGTGGACGTCGTCGGGGATCGCGTCGATGACGGTGCGGATCGTGTCGGGGGTCAGCTTGGCGCCGTCGCCGTCGGCGAGGAACAGCTTGGCGCCGTGGGTGTAGAATTCGGGGGCGCCGCCCTCGTCGTTCTGGATGTGCGCGTCGCGGTGGCAGACGATGCCGCCATAGGGCGGGCAGAGCGCTGCGAGCGCTAGGCAGTTGGCGGCGGTGCCGGTGGGGACCCAGAGGACCGCGACCTCTGTTTCGAACAGGTCGGAGAGGCGGCCGTCGAGCTGCTGGCTCCACGCGTCGCCGGCATAGGCGGTGTCGAGCGTGTCGGCGGCGGCGATCGCGGCCATGACGTGGGGGTGGATCGTGGCGGCGTTGTCGGAGAAAAAGCGCATGGGGAAGACATGCTGCGATGCGGTGGTGGCGTCAACGGGGGCGTTAGCTCGGAGCTTTCTACTTCGTCATCCTGGGCTCGACCCAGGACCCAGAGCCACGGATGTTGCCGTTTCGGGCTCTGGGTCCTGACTTTCGTCAGGATGACGGAGTGCGTGAGCTATTGTCCCTCGTAGGGCCCCGGTTCTTCCTCCGGCGGCCGGCGATCGTCGCGTGGTGGCGGAGCCTCCTCCCGGTCGCGGCGGGAGGGGCCGACCGAGATCGTCCCGTCCTCGCCCATCTTCAGGTTGAAGCCGAGCCCCTCGATCTCGCCACCGAGCGGCAGCACCGCATTGTCCTCATCCCCTGACGGCAACGCATCGGGATCGACCTCCTCGACCGGCGGTGGCGGCGCGGCAACCGGCGCGATCCCCAGCGCGGACTGCATGAAGTCGCGCCAGATCCGTGCCGGGATGCCGCCGCCCGACAGGCCGGGATTGGAGGAATTGTCGTCGTTGCCGACCCACACGCCGACCACCAGGTCGCGCGCGAAACCGACGAACAGCGCGTCCTTGTTGTCGGAGGTCGTGCCGGTCTTGCCGAACGCGTCGACGGTCAGGTTCGCCTGCCGCCCGGTGCCGTTGCGGATCGAGGCGGCGAGCAGGTCGAGCATTTCGTCGTGGATCTTGCTCGGCATCTCGGTCGCGCCGCCGGTCAACGACTGGTACCAGCCCTTCTCGCGCACGTCTGCGAGGCCGCGCGGCTGCACCGGATATTGCTCGCGCGCGATCGCGGCGTAGGCGGCGGTCAGCTCCAGTAGCGACACTGTCGACGTGCCGAGCCCGATCGTCGCCTCGTTCGGGATCGGGGTCGAGATGCCGAGATCGCGTGCCGCCTTGATCACCGCCTTCACGCCTACCTGTTGCGTGAGGCGCGCGGCGGCAACGTTGGACGAGCGCGCGAACGCCTGGCGCAGCGTGATCGTCCCTTGATAGCGACCGTCGCTGTTCTTGGGCGACCAGTCGCCGATCGTCACCGGGCTGTCCTCGATGGTCGAATCGGGGGTCATCCCCTGGCGCATCGCGGCGAGGTACACGAACAGCTTGAAGGTCGAGCCGGGCTGGCGGCGCGCCTGGGTCGCGCGGTTGAACGGGCTCTTGCGGTAATTCTTGCCGCCGACCATCGCGACGACACGGCCGTCGGGCCGCATCGCCACCAGCGCGACCTGCGCCTGACGCAGGCCCGCGCGCGCGACGGTACGCTCCGCGGCGCGTTGCAGCCGGGGATCGAGCGTCGTCTGGACGGTCGTTTCGGTCTTGATCTCGCCCGCCTGGTCGCGCGCCTCTGGCAGGATCCAGTCGGCGAAATAGGTCCCGTTGGGGAGTTGCCCCGGCCGGCTTGCGAGCACGCGCTGCGGCTGGACCGCGTCGCCCTCGGCCTTAGTGAGGAAGCCGGCGTCGACCATCGCGCCGACCACCACGGCCTCGCGCTTGCGTGCGCCTTCGAGGTTGGAGGTGGGGGCGAGCCGCGACGGCGCCTTGACCAGGCCGGCGAGCATCGCGGCCTGCCCGACGTTCAGCTTGTCGGGGGTGCGGCCGAAATAATGCTTGGCCGCCGCGCTGATCCCATAGGTGTTGTCGCCGAAATAGACATTCGAGAGGTAGCGCGAGAGGATCTCGTCCTTCGACAGCCAGGCCTCCAGCCAGAACGCGATCATAGCCTCGCGGATCTTTCGCGTCGCGGTGCGGTCCGAATCGAGGAACGCGTTCTTCGCGAGCTGTTGCGTGATCGTCGAGCCGCCCTGGCGGACGCCGCCCGAGCCCATGTTCGCCCAGGCCGCACGGGCGATGCCGCGCGGATCGACGCCCCAGTGCGAATAGAAGCGCCGGTCCTCGATCGCGAGAAACGCTTGCGTGACGTGCGGCGGCAGCGTGGCCACGTCGACCGGCTTGCCGATGATCGCGCCGCGTCGCGCGATCGGCGTGCCGTCGTCCGCGGTCAGCGTGATCGAGGGTGGGGTCGGCGGCTGCAGCGATTTCGACAACGGCGCGGTGATCGCCAGCCAGATGATCGCGATCACCAGCAGAACGATGCCGATGCCGAAGCCGCGCAGAATCCAGCGACCGATCGGGCGCTTGCGTCGCGGTGCGCGGGGCGTCGCGTAGGGCGCCTGCGCGTCGCGGTCGTCGTATGGCTCGGGCTCTCCGCCATCGCGCTCGCGATCGTATTTCTGGCGGAGGCGTTCGCGTTCGGTGATCAGCCGCTCGCGCTCATAGGCATAGGGCTCGCGATCGCCGCTTGAGCCGGAACGGGAAGTATCGAAGGGATCGGGGCGCATCGGTCGTTCCAGCGGGTCGGCCAAGCGGCGGACATCAGGTGTATTATCGTTATATGACAGCTCGGGCAAGCCTGTGTCCGGCGTATGCACATGCTTAACGTGTACCGGGGCTTAGCGACAGCGTCCGTGGTGGTCGTGGAGCGAGAACCGACCGAAGCGCTGTTGTCTTCGCGCGACGAAACGGAGAAGAGCGTGTCGATGACGTTCCAACAGGATGAAACCGTGGCTGCTCCCGATACTCTTCCCCTGGTTGTTGGCATTGGCGGCACGATCGGCGGCGTCTCGTCGACCGAGCGTGCGCTGCGGATCGCGCTCGATGCGGTCGAGAAACAGGGCTATCGCACGCAGATGTTCGGCGGCGCCAACATGGCGCGGCTGCCGCTGTACGATCCGAAGGCGACGACGCGGACCGCGGACGAACGCGCGTTCGTCGAGGCTGTGCGCGGGGCATCGGCGGTGATCATCGCCAGCCCGGGCTATCATGGCAGCATCTCGGGCGTGGTGAAGAACGCGCTCGATCTGCTGGAGGAAACCGCGCGCGACGAGCGGCCGTATCTGGCGGACATGCCGGTCGGGCTGATCGCCACCGCCTATGGCTGGCAGGCGACCGGCAGCACGATCGCGGCGTTGCGGTCGATCGTCCACGCGCTGCGCGGCTGGCCGACGCCGTTCGCGGCCGCGATCAACACGCAGGTGACGAAGTTCGACGATGAGGGCGGCGCGAACGACCCTGCGGTGCTCGAGCAGCTGCGGTTGGTGGGGCGTCAGGTGGCACGGTTCGCGCCGCTGTCCGAGCTGGCGAACTGAACGGAGCCGAGGAGTTCCAATTCGGTTCGTCCTGAGTAGCGGCTGAGCCTGTCGAAGCTGCGTATCGAAGGACAGGTTGTGTGCTTCGATACGCGCCCTCGATACGCTTCTGCGAAGCTACTCGGTCGCTACTAAGCACGAACGGACGATGGGTGGGGCGTACCGGCGGAAGGACCGACCGGCCCCGAAATCTCCCCCCCCCCGCCAGGGGGAGGTGTCGTCGAAGGTGACGGATGGGGAGGACACGGAGCAGGGGTTGTCGCTTACCTCCCCCTTCGACTGGCAAGGGCCAGCCACCTCCCCCAGGCGGGGGAGGATCATCGAATGAGCTTCAACCCGTTAGCGCACCGCCGCGCGCAATGTGGCGCGGACGCCGGTGTGGGACGGGTCGTATTCGACGATCGTCTGGAGGCTTTGCGCCATCGCCTTGATCAGCTTGGTGCCGAGACCGGTGCCGCGTGGGACGGCATCTTCGGGAATGCCGCAACCGTCATCCTCGACCGCCAGCAGGAAGATGTCGTCGTCGACCCGGCGCAGCGCGACCCGGACTTCGCCACCGCCGCTGGGATAAGCGTATTTGCACGCGTTGGTGACGAGTTCGGTGACGATCACGCCGAGCGACACCGCGCGGTCGGTCGGCAGGCGAATCGGCTCTGCGGCGAGGCTGAGCGCGCGCGGGAGGGCGTCGGTCGACCAGGTTTCGGCGAGTTCGTCGACCAGCGCGCCGAGATATTCCTGCATGTCGACGTTCTCGACGTCGTTGCTGGTGTAGAGTCGGCGGTGGACCTGCGCGATCGCCTGGATGCGGCGCTGCGTATCCTCCAGCGCCTCGCGGGCGGACGGATCGGTGAGCGCGGTCGCCTGGAGGCGGACCATCGCCGAGACGAGTTGCAGCGAGTTGGCAACGCGGTGGTTCACCTCGCCGAGCAACGCCTCGAGCCGGGCGTTGCTGGCGCGCAGGTCTGCCTCGGCGGACGCCTTTTGCTGTTCCAGCACCGATCGGGCGCGGACCTGTTCGAACGAGGCGGCGAGCAGGTCGAAGAAATCCTCGCCGACCGTCTTCACGACATAATCGGCGGCGCCGGCCTTCAGCGCGGCGACGGCGATGCGCCCTTCCTCGGAGCCGGTGACGTAGACGATCGGCGGATGATCGGGCAGGCGGCGGAGTGCTTCGAGCGTCTCGAGGCCGTCCATGCCGGGCATGTAGTGATCGACCGCGATCAGGTCGAAGCGCTCGGCCGCGGCCTTGACCACGCCCTCCGCACCGGTCTCGGCGACGGTCATGCGGTAGCCGCGGCGTTCGAGCGCACGCGCCGCCAGCCGCCGGATACCGGCGTCGTCGTCGATGTAGAGGACGCTTGGCCCGCTCACTCTGCTTCGGGAACCTGGATCACCGACAGGAACAGCCCGAGCTGGCGGATCGCCTGCGCGAAGCTCTCATAGTTCACCGGCTTGGTGATGTAGACGTTGCAGCCGAGATCGTAGCAGCGCTCGATCTCGACCTTGTCGTCGGTGGTGGTCAGTACGACGACCGGCGTGCGCTTGAGCGGGCTGCCCTCCGCCTTGATGCGCGCCAGGATGTCCGTCCCGCTCATGTCGGGCAGGTTGAGATCGAGCAGGATCATCGCCGGGCCGCTCTTCGCCGGGCCGTCGACCGCGTTGAACAGGAAATCCAGCGCGGTGGTGCCGTCGGTAAAGTGCTTGATATCGTTGAGGATACCGGCGCGACGGATGTTCTTCTCGATCAGCCGGGCATGGCCCTCGTCGTCCTCGATCATGACGATCCCGACGGTCTGGTGCTGGTTCATGCCTTGATATCCTGAATCGACAATTCGGTGGGAAGATTGAGGCGGAAGGTGGCGCCGTCGCCGAGCGTCGACTGCACGTCGATCGTCCCGCCGAGACGATAGGCGAGTGCGCGGACATGCGCGAGTCCGATGCCTTCGCCGGGCTGGTCCTGCGCGCCCGAGCGGCGGAACAGGTCGAACACGCGCTGGTGATCGCGCGGATCGATGCCGCGGCCATTGTCGATCACCGACAGGATCACGCGGTTGCGCTCCTTGTGCCCGGTCACGACAATCTCGCCGGGACGGCCGGGTTTCAGATATTTGGTCGCGTTCTCGATCAGGTTCGACAGGATCTGTTCGAGCGCGAGGCGATCGGTGACGACCGCCGGGATCGGTCGCTCGACCCGCACGACCGCGCCGCGATCGTCGATCACGTGCTGGATCGACCCGATGATCGTGTCGACCAGTTGCGCAGGGTCGACAGGCTCGGGCGCGATCGTCCGGCGGCCTTCGCGCGACAGCTTGAGGATGGCGTTGATCAGCCGGTCCATCTTCTGCGTCGAGGTGCGGATGAAACCGATCGCCTCGGGCAGGTCCTCGCGCGCCGCCAGCCGGGCGTCCTCGGTGAGGATGTGCGGCGCCTCGGCCTCGGCACGGTCGACCAGCTCGGCGAGCGGCCCGGCGGCAGTGGAGAGTTCGGCGGTGAAGCCCATCACGTTGACCAGCGGCGAGCGCAGGTCATGGCTGACGATATAGGCGAAGCGCTGGATTTCCTCGTTCGCGCGGCTGAGATCGGCGGTGCGCTCGGTGACCTGCTCCTCGAGCGTCTCGTTGAGATCGCGCAGGCTGTCGCGCGAGGTGGCGAGATCGGCGGTGTAGCGGCGGATCACCAGGATCGCGAGGATCGCGACGACCAGCAGCAGGATCGCGGCGAGCCCTGCGACCGAGAGGAACAGCGCGCTGGTCTGTTGCTGACGCCCGCTGCGGATCGCGAGCAGGCGGACCTCGTCGGCGGCCATCGCCTGCAGCCGGTAGCGGATGCCGCGCATCAGCGGCACGCTGGCATCGACCGCGAACCGGCGCTGGGCCTCGGCGATCCGGCCGCCTGCAACCAGCGCCATCGACTGCGCCCTGAGCGCGCGCAACCGGATGAAGCGCGGCTCGATCAGGTCGAGCCGTGCGATCTGGTTCGGATTGTCGGCGGTGAGACGGCGAAGCGTGGCGATCGACGGTGCGAGATTGCCCGCGCTCCGGGCGTAAGCGTCGGAAAACAGCGGCATCCCGGTCAGGATATAGCCGCGCCGCGCCGTCTCCGACTGCTCCATCTGGATATGCAGCGTGGCGACCGCCTGGCGGACATCCTGGGTGTGGAGGATCTCGGCGGTGTAGGTGCGGTTGCGGACGGTGATCCAGCCGATCGCAATCGCTGCAGCCGCCAGCGCGACGAAGCCGAGCGTCATGAAGGCGACCAGCCACCGCGCGACCCGACCTTCGGACGAGGGCAAATTCAAGCGTACGCGGACCATGGACTCGCGCTGTAAGGGAGTGCCGATCGTTACACCAGCGATACTGGATTGCCGCAGAGCAATCGGGGGTTACCTGATCCTCCCCCGCCAGGGGGAGGTGGCTGGCTCTTGCCAGACGGAGGGGGAGGATAGGGAACAGCGGTTTCCCTTACCTCCCCCTCCGACGCCTTCGGCGCCACCTCCCCCTGGCGGGGGAGGATTGAACCGGTTGCTACAGCAGCAAATCCTGCGCGCTGGCCTTGCCGACGCGACCGCCGCCACTGCGCCGGTCCATCTCGTGGTTGGCGGTGAAGCGGATGTCGGGATCGCGGTCGGTCATGAACGCCATCAGCGTCTCGTGATCGAGCTCGGACCATTCCTTGCCGCGATCGGGGCCGTAACGGACGCGCGGGATGAGGCCGGGATCGCGCGACCATTCGAGCAGTTGCGCGAAGCTCGCCTCGTTAAGCATGTCGCGCAGGTGGAACGCGGTGACGTACGCATCGGGAAATGCGCGGTGCGCCGGCAGGCCGCGCTCGTGCTCCATGCCGTGGGGCTTGCGCCAATAGCGCAACACCTGGTTCGAGAAGCTCGGGCTGTCGGGCCAGAGCCGCAGCGCGCATTTCCAGGTGCAGATCCACTCGGCGTCGCGGGTGAGCGCAGGCGTGCAGAATTTCTGCTCGAAATCCGCGCGATGTGCAGCAAGTGCCAAGCGGCGCGGCCACGGGTCGAGCACCTGACGCGCGCAGTCGTGCCAATACGGCGCGTCGGCGACATGCTCGTCGAGAATGTGGTGGATCGCCTGGGTGATCGGCGGGATCAGCCGGCCGGGATTGACGAGCAGGCTGCCGCCTTCGCCGTAGATCTCCCAGCGGCCATCTTCGCCGAGCGCGACGTCCTGCCAGCCGATCTCGCAGACGCCGTGCGCGGGCGGGGCCGAACCGGTGGTTTCCAGATCGACGACCCGGATCATCTGCGGTTGTGGTTTGGGCTTGGGATAGGGGGGCGCCATGCCCGCCATGTGGGGACAAAAGCGCGCTTAATCCAGCGCGTATGCGTCCTCCACGTCGAGTTCGCGAACGCCGCGGCGCTGGCGCGCGCGGTCGACCAGCTTGCGCAGGCCTTCGCGACGATCGCGCGCCATCGGGATATCGCGCAGGGTGAACTCGCCGCCCGCCGTCGTGCGGTCGCTGGACGTGAGGATGATCGTGCCGATGTCGGTTATCTGGTTGAGCAGCGAATAGCCGAGCCGGACGTCCTTGATCCGGTAGAGCTCGATCTCGTCGATCGTCTTGAACAGGATGCCGCGCTTGATGATCAGACGCTGATCGGTGATCTCGTAGGAGGTGCTGCGATTCTTGAGCCAGCGTACGCCGATGATGACGAAACCGACGCCGGCAAGACAGGTTAGCATCGTGCCCCAACCGGCGAAACTGCCGAGCAGCCAGCGGCGCGTGCTGGAGCGGAATTCGTCGACTGGGCGCTCCACGGGGGACTCCTTGGGGTGGTGGTTAGGACGGTAGGCGAGGGTGATGGCGTGTCAATCGCCCTTCCGTTCTCCCGCGAAGGCGGGAGTCCAGGGCTCCAGGCGCCGGCATTCGTGATTCCTGGACCCCCGCCTTCGCGGGGGAACAGCTAGGTATGGGTGCCGCTGCTCGCCGTTCGGCGCACGCTGGGTGTTCGATTTTGCGACCACCGCTCAGCCCGCCCCACCCCGGCGGAGGCCGGGCCCATTTGGGGGACGTAGTTAACGAAGCGCGGCACTTCGTTATTTACACCTTTCCAACTGGGCCCCGGCCTCCGCCGGGGTGGTGGTTGTGTTACCGTGCCGATCTCACGACACGGCTCACCGCGAGTTGCGCGTCTACCTCGGCAAGCAACGCATCGAGCGCCGCTTCGCTCTTCGCCTCGGCGCGCACCGTCAGCATCGCCTGCGTGTTCGACGCGCGGAGGAGCCACCACCCGGCAGCGGTCGTCACCCTCGCCCCATCGGTAAGGTCCATCTCCGCACCGTCCGACTTCAGCCGCGCGATCACCTCGTCCACTACCGCGAACTTCCGCGCATCCTCGACCGGAAACCGCAGATCCGGTGTCGCTACCAGCGCCGGCATCGCGTCCCGCAATTCCGTCAACGAGCGCCCCGACAGATGCACCGCGCGGATCAGTCGCACCGCCGCGTATTGCGCGTCGTCGAACCCGAAATATTCGCCTGCGAAGAACAGATGCCCGCTCAGTTCGCCGCCTAGCGGCGCGCCGGTGCTGGTCATCGCCTGCTTCATCAGGCTGTGACCGGTCGGCGCCATCACCGGCTCGCCGCCCAATTCCGTGATTCGGTCGAACAGGGCCTGTGACGACTTCACGTCGGCGACGATCGGCGCGCCGGGGTGCTCGCGCAGCGCAGGTTCGACCAATATGGAGAGAATCTGATCCCCCAAGATCACCCGGCCCGAGCCGTCGATCGCCCCGATCCGGTCGCCATCGCCATCGAAGGCCAGTCCGAAATCGAGGTTTTTCTCCGCGACCAAGCGTTTCAGAGCGGCGAGGTTCGCCTCTTCGGTAGGATCGGGATGATGGTTGGGAAAATTGCCGTCGACATCGGCGAAGATCACATGATGCTCACCCGGCAGCAGTTGCACGAGCTTCTCGATCACCGGGCCGGCGGCGGCGTTCCCCGTGTCCCAGCCGATCCGGTACGCGCCGCCCGCATAACCCGCCATCAGCCGATCGACATAAGTGTCGAGCACATCGGCGGTCGTGACCTCGCCCGCGCCTTCGCTCCAGGCGCCCGAGGCGGCGAGCGCGGCGAGCTCCTGGATGTCGTCGCCGAAAAATGGCGCATGCGCGTGCACCATCTTGAAGCCGTTATACTCGGGGGGATTGTGGCTGCCGGTTACCTGGATGCCGCCATCCACTTCTAGCGTGGCCTCGGCGTAATAGAGCATCGGCGAGGTGCTGAGGCCGATCCGGACGACGTCGACGCCGCCTGCGGTGAGGCCCGACACGAGCGCGGCTTCGAGCTCGGGGGAAGAGTTGCGGCCATCGTAGCCGACGACCACGCGGTGGCCGCCAGCCGCGCGGATGCGGGTGGCGAATCCGCGACCGATCGCGACCGCGTCGGCGGGGCCGAGCGCTTTGCCGACGATCCCGCGGATGTCGTATTCGCGGAGCGAGGTCGGGTCGAACTGGTGGGTCATGGGCCTCTCGCTAGTCGTAGTGGTGCGGGAATAGCGCCCTACCACCGTCACCCCGGACTTGTTCCGGGGGCCACGGTGCCGCGCTCTCATAACTATCAAGAGTGCGGAACGGTGGATGCCGGAACAAGCCCGGCATGACGGGGGGTTACCGGGTCCGCTTCAGCAGGAGGTCGCGCGCGGCGTTTACGCGGCGGGTCAGGTCGGTAGAGCCGCCGCGGTCGGGGTGAACCGAGGCGATCAGGCGGCGGTGTGCGCTGCGGATCGCGTCTGCGTCCGCGCTGCGGTCTATGCCAAGGATCGACCTAGCCTCTGCTTCATCGGTTACGACGCGCTGCTTCGGCTTGGGCCGCAGGTAATGCCAGGCCGCCCAGATAAACAGCGCGGCGACGATCCACTTCACGCAGCGACGTCCGGTGCGCGCTCGGCGACCACCTCGGGCAGCTGCAACGCCGCCATCATCTCGCGCAGTTCCTGGCGCGCGGCGACATGCGCCAGGCCCATGCTGCCGAACGCCTTCGAGTCGATCATCGTCAGGCCGGCGGGGAACATCTCACGGTAGATCACGCGCTCGCCGAGCCCTGGGATGATCCGGAAGCCGACGCGCTTGGCCAGTTGCGCGAGCGCATCCGACACGCGGCGCATGTTGCGCGCCTCGATATGCTGGAGGCGGTTGCGCAGCACGACCCAGTCGATCGTCGTGCCGTCGGCGCGCGCGCGCTGTTTCCGCGCATCCCAGATCAGTTCGGAATAGAAGCTCGGCCGCGTCACCTGGTAGGTCTCGGGATCGACCTGGCCGATCAGGTCGAAATCGACGAAACTGTCGTTCATCGGCGTGACCAAGGTGTTCGCCAGCGCCGCCGCAGTGCGCGCGAACGGATCGTCGCGACCCGGCGTGTCGACGACGAGGAAGTCCGAGCCCTCGCACAGCGAATGCCAGAGGTCCTCGAACTGGTCCTCGCTTTGCTCCGACAGCGTGGCGTGGCGCGGCATCGGCAGCACCGAGCCGTTGCGCTTCATCGTCTCGGCGCGGTTGTCGAGATAGCGGCCGACGGTGCGCTGGCGGTGATCCAGATCGAGACACGCGACGCGCGCGCCCTTGGCGGCAAGCGCGATCGCGACGTGCACCGCGGTCGTCGACTTGCCCGTACCGCCCTTCTCGTTGGCGAACACGATCACATGCGGCGAAGCTTGGGGAGAATCCGGGCCCATGGCCAACGCGCGTTTCCTTATTGATCGAGACTGTCACCCTTCATAGAAGCCGCGACCGCACTTATCGAGTAGGAGTTTCACGTGGACACCGTCCGGGACCTTAATGCGTTGCGCGAAAGCGTCGCCGCCTTTCGTGCGGCGGGGCAGCGCGTCGCGCTCGTCCCGACGATGGGCGCGCTCCACGCCGGCCATGTCGCGCTGATCGAGGCGGCGAAGCGGCCGGGGACCAAGGTGGTCGCGTCGATCTTCGTCAACCCGACCCAGTTCGGGCCGAACGAGGATCTGTCGCGCTATCCGCGGCGCGAGATGGCCGATATCCGGATGCTCAACGAGGCCGGGTGCGACCTGCTCTGGCTGCCGACGGTCGAGACGATGTATCCCGATGGTTTCGCGACGACGGTGCATGTCTCGGGCGTCAGCGACGGCTTCGACGGCGCCTCACGGCCCGGCCATTTCGATGGCGTCGCGACGGTCGTGTCGAAGCTGTTCAACCAGGTCGAGCCCGACGCGGCCTATTTCGGCGAGAAGGATTATCAGCAACTGGCGGTGATCCGGCGGTTCGTAGCGGATCTCGATTTCGCGATCGATATCGTCGGGGTGCCGACGCAGCGCGATGACGATGGCTTGGCGATGTCGTCGCGTAACATCTATCTCGACGATGAGCAGCGCAAGCAGGCAGTCGCCTTACCGCGCGCCCTGGGCGTCGCCGCCCGGGCGATCGCGAGGGGGGAGGACGTCGAGTCGGTGCTGGACGATGCGCGGACGACGTTGGTCGGGGCGGGGTTCACGATCGACTACGTTGCTTTGGCCGATGCCGAGACGCTGGCGGAGAACCCGGCGGCGGATCGCCCGCGGCGATTGCTGGCGGCGGCGCGAATGGGCTCGACGCGGTTGATCGACAACATCGCGATAGAGTTGTAAAAAACGAGCGTTAACCCATTAACCATTTCGTAGCGGGAATCGCCGCAATCTGTCCCCACGAACATTGGGGGCAAACCATGCGTAGCAATCTCAAGAGCGCGAATTTCATGATCGAACGCCGTCTGGCGGATGCCGCGCGCGGCGATGGCCGGGCGTGTTACGATCTGGGGATGGTGTATTCGACGGGGACGTCGGGCGTCGTCCTCGACCTGATCGAGGCGCATAAGTGGTTCAACCTGGCGGCGGTGTCGGGGAACATCGCGGCGCAGGAATGCCGTGCGGAGATCGCCGAGGACATGACCGCGCGGGAAATCTCGGTGGCGCAGCGCGCCGCGCGGGATTGGATGCAGCTGACACAACGGCGGGCTGCTTAAGCTAGCTTCTCGATCCTCCCCCGCCAGGGGGAGGTGGCTGGCACTTGCCAGACGGAGGTGGCGGTAAGCGACGACCTCTGTTCCGTGTCCTCCCCCTCCGTCACCTTCGGTGCCACCTCCTCCTGGCGGGGGAGGATCGAGCGTTCAGGCTTCCGCTTTCTTCTTTGGAGCGGCTTTCTTGGCGGGGGCCTTTTTGGCTGGTGCCTTCTTCGCTGGAGCCTTGGCCTCTGCCGCGTCCTTCGCTACTGCTGTCTTGGCTGAGGCCTTCTTTGCCGCCGGTTTCTTGGCAGGCGCTTTCTTCTTCTTCGTCGCCGGGGCCGCGGCAGCGCGCGCGTCGATCAGCGAGGCGGCTTCCTCCAGCGTCAGCTGGTCCTTCTCGATCGACTTGGGCAGCGTCGCGTTGGTCGTGCCGTCGGTGACGTACGCACCGTAACGCCCCTCCATCAGCTTGATCTCGGCCTCGGTGCGAGGATGGTTCCCGAGTATCTTCAACGGGGCCTGTGCGCCGCGCTGCTGGCGACCACCACCGGCGGCGGCTTCGGCGAGCTTCACCACGGCCGCGTTCATCCCCGTCTCGAACACGTCGGCGGTCGAGGTAAGCCGCGCGTATTTGCCCGCGTGCTTGAGATACGGACCATAGCGGCCGATCGCCGCGGTGATCGGCTCGCCGGTTTCGGGATGCGTGCCGATGGTCCGCGGCAGCGACAGCAGTTTCAGCGCCCATTCGAGATCGAGTTCGCCGATATCCTTCGGGATCGACGCCATTTTCCGCGCCTCGCCTTCGCCGATCTGGATGTACGGGCCGAACCGTCCCGACTTGCGCTCGACCGGCAGGTTCGTCTCCGGATCGACGCCGAGCGTCGACGGGCCCGCATCCGCCTCGGCGTCGCCGCCGGGCTGCGCGAAGCGGCGCGTGTATTTGCACTCGGGGTAGTTCGAGCACGCGATGAACGCGCCGAACTTGCCGCCGCGCAGCGCGAGCTGGCCCTCGCCGCAATTCGGGCAGAGCCGCGGATCGCCGCCGTCAGCCTTGGCCGGGAACAGGTAGGGCGCGAGGAAGGTGTCGAGTTCGGCGGTGATCGCGGAGGGCTGCTGCTCCATCACCTCGTTGGTGCGCGGCTTGAAGTCGCGCCAGAACGCGTCGAGCACCGACTGCCACTGCGCACGGCCGCCGGAGACGTCGTCGAGTTCCTCCTCGAGTTCGGCGGTGTAGTCGTAGCCGACATATTTCTCGAAGAAGCGCTCGAGGAACGCCGTCACGAGACGCCCGCTCTCCTCGGCGAAGAAGCGGTTCTTCTCGATGCGGACGTACGCGCGGTCCTTCAGCGTCTTGATGATCGACGCATAGGTGGACGGGCGGCCGATGCCGAGCTCCTCCATGCGCTTGACCAGCGAGGCTTCGGAGAAGCGCGGCGGTGGCTGGGTGAAATGCTGCTCGGCGTCGACCTTCTTCTTGGCGGGCGCATCGCCTTCGCGCATCCGTGGCAGGCGACGGGCATCCTCGTCGGCCGAGTCGTCCGACCCTTCCTCATACAGCGCGAGGTAGCCGGGGAAGAGCACGACCTGGCCGGTGGCGCGCAGGATGTTGCGGCCGGTACCGTCGGCCATCTCAACCGTGGTGCGCTCCATGCGGGCGGACGCCATCTGGCTGGCCAGCGCGCGCTTGAAGATCAGGTCGTAGAGGCGCGCGTGATCGCCGCCGCCGGCCTTGTCCTTGCCGAAGTCGGTCGGGCGGATCGCTTCGTGCGCTTCCTGCGCGTTCTTCGCCTTCGACTGGTATTGGCGTGGCTTGTCGGGGACATAGCTCGCGTCGAAGCGGTTCGCGACGGCGAGGCGCGCGGCGCTGATCGCGCTGCTGTCCATCTGCACGCCGTCGGTACGCATATAGGTGATCGCGCCGTCCTCGTAGAGGCCCTGCGCGATCCGCATCGTATGATCGGCGGAGAAACCAAGTTTCCGCGATGCCTCCTGCTGCAAGGTCGACGTCGTGAAGGGCGGCGGCGGGTTGCGACCGGCGGGCTTGGTCTCGACCGACTGGACCGAGAAATTGCCATCAAGCACCGCCTGCTTGGCGCGCAGGGCATCGCCCTCGTTACCGATCGAGAGGCGGTCGAGCTTGTTGCCCTCGAACTGCGTGAGGCGCGCGGTGAACGCGGTGCCGTCATGCTCCATATCGGCCGTCACCGACCAATATTCCTGCGGCTTGAAGACGTCGATCTCGCGCTCGCGCTGGACGATCAGGCGGAGCGAGACGGACTGGACGCGACCGGCGGACTTGGCACCGGGCAGCTTGCGCCACAGCACCGGCGAGAGCGTAAAGCCGACCAGATAATCGAGCGCACGGCGGGCGCGGTAGGCATCGATCAGATCGTCGTCGAGCTCGCGCGGGTTCTTCATCGCCTCGGTGACGGTCGCCTTGGTGATCGCGTTGAAGGTGACTCGCTCGACCTCCTTGGGCAGTGCCTTCCGCGCGCGCAGCACCTCGCGGACGTGCCACGAGATCGCTTCGCCCTCGCGATCCGGATCGGTCGCGAGGATCAGGCGGTCGGCGAGCTTGGCGAGATCGGTGATCGCCTTCAGCTGCTTCGACTTGTCCGCGTAATTCTCCCACGTCATCGCGAACGCATCGTCGGGATCGACCGAACCGTCCTTGGGCGGCAGGTCGCGGACATGGCCGTAGCTGGCCAGGACGCGGTAATCGCTGCCCAGATACTTCTCGATGGTTTTGGCCTTGGCAGGCGATTCGACGATGACAAGCTGCATGGGGAAACCGGGGTCCTTACGTGTACGCGTACGAGGGTGGCGGCGTCGGGGTGGCCGCGTCAACCCGGGGACGATCCGGAATGACGTGCATCAAGTGCCGTCGCAGTGACCGGTTTTCCAGAGGGGGCGGTTAATCTCCGAGGGGAATTGGTTGTCGGGGGCGGGATTCAAAGTGTCGAAACCGAACGATCCTCCCCTCGCAAGGGGGTAGGTGTCGCCGTAGGTGACGGAGGGGGAGGATACAGAACATCGGTTTCGCTTTCCTCCCCCTCCGTCTGGCAAGCACCAGCCACCTCCCCCTGGCGGGGGAGGATCGTAAGGGTGGGGTCAGAAGCGGTAGCCGATCGTCGCCTGGACGGTGCGGCGGTTGCCGTACCAGCACCAGTTATAGTTGGCGAAGCACGACGTCAGATACTTCTTGTCGAAGATGTTGGCGCCGTTGACCGCGAGGCTGAGTCCGCGCAGCGACGGCGCGAACTTCTCCAGGTCGTACCGCACCAGCGCATCGTACACGGTGTAGGAGGGGCTGTTGCGGCCCTCGGTTTCGCCCGGCGTGACGCCGGCATAGACCTGGTCGACATGGCGCATCGCCCCGCCGATCGTCAGCCCCGCGAGCGCACCCTCGGGCGGGGTCCAGTCGAGCGCAAGCGTCGTCCCGCCGCGTCCGACGGTTTCCAGCCCGCGCCCGATGCGCGACGGATCGTTCGCGTCCTGCGTGACCTTGACCCGCTGGCGGCTATAGGCGACGCGGGCATTGAAGCCGTAGGGCAGCGGCGCGGTGCCCTCGAACTCGACACCCTGCGAGCGGACCTTGCCGGTCTGCGTCGACACCGAGAAGGTCGGCGTCGAGGTCAGCACGTTGGTCTGATCGATCCGGAACCAGGCGCCCGACAACAGGATGGGCGTGCCCGGAACGCTGAACTTGGCGCCGGCTTCGAGCTGCTTGCCGAGTGACGGATCGGCGATGCCGAAACTCCCGTCGGGACGCAGCACGGTGCCGCCCTGCTGTTCGAACGAGGTCGAATAGCTGACATACGGCGCCAGCCCGAACGGCAGCGTGTAGAGCGCGGCGGCACGGTAGGTGAACTTCTCGTCGTGCTTGACGCCGAGATCGATCTGCTCTGCCCGGGCCCAGTCCTGGCGCCCGCTGAGGACGACACGGAGATCACCGAGCGCCATCTGGTCCTGGGCATACAGCCCTTGCTGGCGCTGGCGGATCGCGGTGTAACCCGCAAACGGATCGGGCACTGCCGCGGGGGTCCGCGGGACCGTCACGGTGCCGTAGACTGGCGCGTAGCCGTTCAGTGAGGGGGCCGATCCGAACGCGAAGTCTTCGATCGAATGCGCGACCTGGCGATCGACGCCGAACAGCAGCGTGTGCTTGATCGGTCCGGTCTGGACGGTGCCGGTCAGCTGGTTGTCGAACGTCCAGTTGTTGAGCTGCTCGCGCGTCGCGTAGGATGCGCGGAGATAGGTCTGCTGGGTCGGATCGGTCGCGTCGAGGCCGCCGGCGGTGTAGATCAGGCCGAGGTTCGCCTTCACATACTGGTACCGGCCCGACGAGCGGAACGCCCAGCCGCCGCCGAAATCATGGCGGAAGATGTACGTGAGCGCGGCCTGTTCGCGGCTGAAGCGGTTGCCCTCCTCGCCGCCGTCGAAGCTGGTCGGGAGCTTGCCATTGGGGTTCGTCAGCAACGTGCCGCTGGCCGGAAACACGCCGTAGGTGCCGTTGTGCGGATCGTGCGAATAGGTGCCGAGCAGCGTGAAGCTGGTCGTGCTGCCCGCGCCCGCGGTTACCGCGGCGGAGACCGTCTGGCGCGCGCGCTTGCCGAACTTCTGCTGGGTGTCGGCACCGTTGGCGCTGCCGTTGATCCGCCACAAGACGCCTTCGCCCGCACGGCCGCCGAGATCGGCATCGACGCGGTAGAGATCGTAATTGCCGTAGGTGCCGCTGATCGCGCCGTACAGCGGCTGATCGAGCGGCAGCTTGCTCGATTCGGCGACAAGGCCGCCCGGGCTCGACTGGCCGTAGAGCACGGAGGCGGGGCCCTTGATGACCTCGATCCGGTCGAGCCGCGACACGTCGACCTGCGGCACCGCATAGCCGGATGGGCTGCCGAACTGCTTCAGCCCGTCGAGATAGACCGGCGCGTCGAACCCGCGCAGCTTGAACTGGTCGTAGACTTCCGCGCTGGCCCCGCGCGTCTCCGGGGTAACGCCGGCGACGAAGCGCAGTGCCTGGTTGAGGTTCTGCAGGCTGCGACCGGCGATGTCGTCGCTGGTGATGACGCTGATCGACTGCGGCGTTTCGGCGAGCGGGGTGTCCGTCTTGGTGCCCGACGACGCCTGGCTGCGTGCATGCTGCCCGGTGACGACGACGATTCCGGTATCGGCGGTCGTCATCCCTGCGTCTGTCGCGGTTTGTGCCAGGCCGGGCGCTGCTGTCGTTGCCGAGGCCAGCAGGACGGCTATGCCGAAACGTCGTGTCATGGGATCCCTTTCGTAATCCGGCTCGGCTACCGTTCATGATAACTATTATCAATAGCGAATATGGCACGGGGTGATCGGCGCCGTAACCTGTGATATCGGCGCATCACTTTGCGCGGTTATGCCGGGCGACTTGCACAGCCGACGGTTCGGCATCACCACGGGCCGGGATCGTCGGGCAGATGGAACAGACAGGTCATGAACGAACGGAATTTGGCTGTAGAGATCGCGACGGCGGGCGATGCCGCATGGTTCGCGAAAGAACTGTCCCGCCGATTGCGGATCCGCAACATGGTGCCGGGCGAGTTTCCCGATGTCACCGGCCCGGCGCCGGTCGGGATGGCGTGGCGGACGATCGTGCTGGAAGCACAACCTGGAGCGCGGAGCCGTCAGGCGATCGCGTTGTCGATCGGCACGTCGCTGGAGGCGCTGGACGACGACGCACTCTACGCGTTGTTCGTCCAGGTCGCGCCAGCGGGAGCACGCGCAATGATTGCCCGGCTTCGAAAGCTCAAAATGCCCGACTCCACCGCCGCTCTGGCTGCCCCGGCACGACCCGCGGACGGCTAAGATTTCGGGGATGCCTGGTTCCCGCGGTCGACCACGGTGCGCGACGGACATGATTTGGACACATATCGGACCAAGCGAGCCTGACGCGTGACGGACCGTGCTTCCGCTTCGAGGATCTGATGCTAGCTTATCGTCAGCGATGCGCGCCGAATGGCGCTGCGTCCTTGGCGCCCCACCCGGATACGAGAGTGTCGCACGGACGGGTGGGGCGCCATCGTTCACCAAAAGTTTACCAAGTGGCGGCATAGCGGCGGCAGAGGAGTCGCCTAGTAACGCGTACCTTCTGCGCTCCGCCGGTTTCAGTCACACGGACAGGCGGAGCGCAAATCCTCGCTCGGTCGGCGCTATGCAAGTCCCTGGCGCGACAGCCGCGCATCGATCAGGTCGAGCTCTCGGCCCAATTGCTCCGCCAGCGTCACGCCGATTTCCCGCCGTCTCGCCAGATCGAAGATCGCGTTGCGCTCTGCGCGAACCGCGGCAAGGCGCATATCGCGTTCGATCGGTGCATCGGCCTGACCGGTGCGATCTTCCGGCAGCGTCGCCAAGCTGTCGATCCGTTCCCGGTATTGATCCATCAGCCGCGCGGCGATGTCGGTGAACCGGTCCGGATCGTCACGGCCCTCCGCCATCTGGTGCTGGACGCGGTCGAGTTCGGCGATCGCGGCCTTGGCTGAAACCAGCCGAGCGCGGTCACGTGCCGCCGCCACGCCTTCGTCGGGCGGCAGGTTCAGGCCTCGTAGCAACAGTGGCAGGGCGATCGCGGCGATCACGAGCGACGACAGGATCACGCCCGACGCGAGGAAGATCACCAAATCGCGCGCTGGGAATGGCGTCCCGTCGTTCAACGTCAGTGGCAGGGTCAGCGCGCCCGCCAACGTGATCGCGCCGCGCGCACCAGCCGCGGACATTGCCGCAATGATTCGGCGTGGCGGGCTGACCGCTTCGTCGTTGCGGCGGCGTGCACGCAGCACGGTGAACTGCATCGACACCCACACCCACGCATAGCGCAATACCGCCAGGCCGAGCACCACCGCAAAGACATAGATCGCCAGCCACCACGGGCTGACGTGCCCGGTGGTGGTCACCGTATCGCGCGCGCGGACGAACACTTCCGGTAATTGCTCACCGAGCAGGACGAAAATCACGCCGTTCAGCGTGAACTGCAGCATATCCCATACCGCGCGCCGACGAATCCGCGTGCCCGCCGCGACGCTGGTCGTTGCGCCGGTAAAGGTCATGGCGATCCCGGCGGCGGCGGCGGCCAGAACGCCCGAGGCATGAACGTGCTCGGCGGCGAGGTAGGCGGCGAACGGGATCAGCAGGCTGACCAGGATGTTCGACCCGGTCTCGTCGCCGAACTGGCGCGCGAACGCCGCCTTGCTCGCGACGATCGCCCAAGTCACGCCGACACCGATCGCGACACCGGCAAGCGCCATCCACGCGAAGGTCAGTGTGGCCTCGCCGAGCGAAAAGCTACCGGTCAGCACCGCAGCGATCGCGAACCGCACGCAGACGAGCCCGGAGGCGTCGTTCAGCAGCGCTTCGCCCTCCAATATGTGCATCATCCGCTTCGGGATCGGTGCTTTTTGCGCGACCGCCGACACCGCGATCGGATCGGTCGGCGACACGACCGCCGCCAGCGCGAACGCGACGCCGAGCGGCATTGTCGGGATCAGCCAGTGGATGAACAGCCCCATGCCCAGAACCGTGAGGAAGACGAGCCCGAGCGCCAGCCCGAGCACCGCGCCGCGATCACGAAACAGCTCGTCCTTGGGGATTCTCCAGCCGTCCAGGAACAGCAAGGGCGGCACCAGCAGCAGGAAGAACAGCTCGGGATCGAGCTCGACGCGGACATGCGCGACCATCCCGATCAAGGCGCCGAGCGCGATCTGGACGAGCGGCCGCGGCAGTGCGGAGGGCAACATCCGCGACGCCATCCCGCTGATGACGACCGCGAGCAACAGGAACAGGCACAGGGTTACGATCTGCAAAACGGCGGGCCCTCGGATGACGTGGAGGTATCCCTATACATGAATCGATGGCGTTTTGGGGATCGCATGGTCGGCGTTCCCGTCTGCTCCCGGCCATTGGCGGACACCGTCTCAAGCTGCCACAGTAGATCCTGATGCGCTTGCGTTCCCTATGGTGTGCTTTGGCCTTATCCGCTTGCGCGGACGGCCGGAGCATGGATGAAGCGGCTTTCCGAACAGTCGCAGGTTCCTGCGGCATATCAAATCTGCTGTTTTTGCGAGTTGCAGAACGTAGTGACCGCCGAACTGATCACTATCTCTTACCGTTTCGTCGGTTCTATCGCTGGTGGCGCGAAAGAAGATCGCTAAATCAGGGTATGGTCCGGCGTTGCATAGTAGATTTTCCAGTACGGATCGGCGGCATCGGTGGTTATGGTCGCGAACCTAATATTAAGGACGATCGCAAGCGGTCGCTGCTAAATCGAAAGTTCGATTGCTTGAAAAAGGAGATTTCACGCTTTGGTGTCATCGTAACCTCAAAATCCATAGCAATTGTCGACTAAATATAGCTGTAATTTCTAACGTCTGCTTTCCTTCCCGACCCGGACAGCCCGTGGAAGACCGGCTGACCCTATTGCTTGCCCGCTTCCGCATGGCGGACGATGTCTTCGCAGAGGCGGTGGGTGGCGAGGATGTCTTCGGCGGGGGTGGGACGGGCTTCGCGGACGCCGGCGAGGAAGTCGGCGCACATCGCGTCGAAGCCGCGCTGGCGGGTGACCGGGGTCCAGTCGCCGCGACGGGCATGCGTCTCGGTGCCGTTCTGGTCGCGGGTCTCGGACAGGTTGAGGACCGAGCGGCGGCGGTCGCCACCGATGATGTCGAGCCGCTCCTCGTCGAGCCCGGATTCGCGCTGCATCGTGCCGATCGCGTGATGGCCATCGCCGGCGAGCGTCAGCGTGACGCCGCTCAGTAAACCGTCGCGGACGATCGTCTCGATCTGCGTCCGCTCGATCGGGCCGGGGGCGAGGAACCGCAGCGTGTCGACGACGTGGATGAAATCGTCGAACACGGTGCGGCGGGGCGTGTCGGGCTGCGCGTGGCGGTGCTTCTGCATCAGCATGAACGCGCGGGGTTCGCTGCGCAGCGCGGCATAATCAGGGGCGAAGCGGCGGTTGAACCCGATGGCGAGAAGGCGGTCCTGGCGGTGCGCGAGATCGACCAGCCGTGCGGCCGCGTCGAACGTATCCGCGAGCGGCTTGTCGACCAGCACCGCGGCACCGTGGGCAAGCAGCGTCTCAACCATCGCGGGGTGCGCGGGCGTCGCCGAATGGACGAACGCGGCATCGAAGCGCGTCGCGGACAGCGCCGCGTCGAGGCTGTCGTGAAGATGCGCGATCCGGTAGGTCGCGCCGAGTGCGGCGAGCACATCGCGGTTGCGCGTGGCGAGGTGGAGCTCGATCCCCGGCATCGCGGCCAACACCGGGAGATAGGCTTTGCGCGCGATGTCGCCGAGCCCCGCCATCACGACGCGCATCGTCCGCTCGCTCAGGCGGCGACGTCGACGGCGTGCGTCTGGATGATCACCGGGCGCGCGGCGGCAAGATCGCGCGCGGCGAGGCCGAACGCCTTGAAATGATCGGACGCCATGTGGTGCTGGACCGCGGTGTCGTCGGCGTAGAGTTCGTTGAAGACGTAGCGGCGTTCGCCATCCGCCTCGCGCCACAGGTCGTAGTGCAGCACGCCCGGCTCGGCGCGCGACGCGGCGACGCAAATGCGGGCGGCCTCGACGAACGCATCCTCGCTGCCGGGCTTCACGGTGACGAAGGCGATGATCTTCACGGACATGGCGGCATCCTCTTTGAGTTTGCCCGCGTTCTGGCGGGATCGGGAGAGCGCGGCAAGCGCCGTGATTCCGGCAGGCCGACCTCACGTCTGGCGACCTCCCGATCTTCCCCGGGGCGGGGGACGATCGATGCCCGTTAGAACTGCCCGCCGACGTTGAAGGTGATCAGCTTGCTGTCGTCGCCGGGCGCCTTGAGGAGCGCCTTGGCCAGATCGATCCGCAAGGGGCCGAACGGCGAGGTCCAGTTGACGCCGACGCCGACCGACAGGCGCGGGCTGGCGGTGTTGCCCGAATAGGTCTCCTTATAGGTGCCGAGCGAATAGGTGTAGGGCGTGCCGGTGTTGGTCGTGGTGCTGGCGCCGGCCGTATCGAGATACAGAAGGTCGCCCGCCGTGTTGGTATATTGGCGCGTGCCGGCAACGCACGCGACCGACGTCGCGTTGGCGGTCGCGCAGGTGTCGGTGAGAGTCGGCGTTTTGCCGCCGAACACCGCGCCGACGTCCATATAGATCGACGGACGAAGCCCCAGCTCGCGCGCGCCGGCGCCGAGCGGCAGTTCGAGCTCGAGGCGAGCCTGGTAATAGGCGGTGCCGCCGAGCGCGGTCTGCGTGTTGGAGCTGTTGGTGCTCGACAGCGTCGCAGGCACCGTCGACGTATCGTAATAGGTGCGCGTCACGCGGGGGCCGACGCCGCGGATGTCGAAGCCGCGCATCTGCGGATCGCCGAGATAGAAGCGGTCGGTCAGCCGGACGTCCTGCCCCAGTCCCTTGATATACCCGCCCTCGGCATGCGCCGACAGGATGAAGCTCGACCCGAGGTTCATGTACTTGGTGTAGTTGGCGGTGCTGCGGATGTATTTGGTGTCGCCACCGAGCCCGGCGAAGTCCTGGCTGACGCTGAACTTGCTGCCCTTGGTCGGGCGGACGCGGCTGTTGGTGTTGTCGAACACCAGCGAATAGCCGATCGACGAGGTCCAGCGATTGCCGACCGCGTCGCACAAATACGTGCCGGCGATCCCGGGATCGCAGATGCCGTTGGTGTAATAGGTGTCCTCGTCGAGCGTGACCTGGTCGTAGGACAGCCCATAGCGCGCAGTGGCCGACCAATATTCGGTGAGCGGAACGGCCGCGCGGATCTGGAAGCCGGTCGAGACCTGTTCGTAGGTGGTGTCGTTGCTGTCGCCGGTGGTGCTGTACGAGCTGTAGTCGCGGCGGAAGATGTCGCCGCCGAGCGCCACGTTGGTGTCGAACATATACGGCTCGGTAAAGCCCAGGCTGACCGATTTCGAGTAGCTCGACAAGCTGGCGTTCGCGCGCAGTTCCTGGCCCATGCCGCGGAAATTGCGCTGCGTGATGCTGGCCGAGGCGATGAAGCTTTCGAGGCTCGAATAGCCTGCCGACAGCTGCAGCTCGCCGCTCGATTTCTCCTCCAGGTTGGTCTCCAGGATCACGCGGTCGGGCGCCGAGCCCGGCAGCTGCTTGATCGTCATCTTGTCCTGGAAATAGCCGAGCGAGTTGATCCGGTCCTCCGACCGCTTGACCTGGAAGCTGTTGAAGGCGTCGCCCTCCGCCAGGCGGATCTCGCGGCGGACGACCTTGTCCTTGGTCTGCGTGTTGCCGTTGATCTCGACGCGCTCGACATAGGTGCGCTTGGCTTCGGCGATGTTGAAGTTGATCCCCATCGTCAGCGTGTCGGCGTCCTTCTGGAACTCCGGGTTCACTTCCGAAAAGGCATAGCCGAACAGGCCCGCGGTCTGGCTCAGATTGTCGACCGAATCCTCGACGAGCTTGGCATTGTACCAGTCACCCTTCTTGAGCGGCAGCGTGGCCGCCAGCTTCTTGCTGTCGAAGTCGCGGATCTGGCTGTCGACGCTGACGTCGCCGAATTTGTAGCGTTTCCCCTCCTCGACCACATAGGTGATGATGAAGTCCTTCTTGTCGGGCGTCAGTTCGGCGACGGCGGAGGTCACGCGGAAATCGGCATAGCCTTGCGTCAGATAGAATTGCCGTAGCTTCTGCTGGTCGTAGCTGAGGCGGTCCTGGTCGTAGCTGGTCGCCGACGACAACAGGCGGCTCAGGCGCGCCTGCTTGGTCGCCATCTGCGCGCGGATCTGGCTTTCCGAAAACACGGTGTTGCCGAGGATGTTGATCTGGCGGACCTTGGACTTGGGACCCTCGCTGACGACGAACACGACATCGACCCGGTTCTGGTCGAGCGTCACCATCTTCGGGTCGATGACCGCGGCGAACCGGCCCTGGCGGCGGTAGAGTTCGAGGATCCGCGCGATATCCTGGCGGACTGCGGTGCGCGTGAAGATCTGGCGCGGGGCGAGCTTGATCTCTTTCGTGATCTTGTCGCTCTTCAGCGCCTTGTTGCCCTCGATCAGGATGCGGTTGATGATCGGGTTCTCGCGCACGCGCAGCACGATGTTGCCGTCCGCGACACCCGCGATCGAATAATCGGCGAACAGGTCGCTGGCCTGCAAATCCTTGAGTGCCTGGTCGAGCGTCTCGGTGGTATAGGGCTTGCCGACGCGCAGCTTGGTGTAGCTGAGGACGGTTTCCGCCTCGATCCGCTGCGCGCCCTCGACCCGGAGCGTCTTGATCGTGCGGCCGACGGGCAGGGGGGCCGGGGCGGTAGACCTGAGGGGCTGCCCGGGGGGCGGTCCGGGGGTCTGGGCGGCAGCGACCGGCGTCGCCAGTGTTCCAGCCATGGCCAAGGCCAGGGAACCGGCGCCTAAATCGAACATCATGCCTGCGTCTCCGGGAGTGAGCCGCGGCGCTATGGGGAGCATGTTTCCCCGGGATGTTCCCGTGTTTCGCCAGATCGCAGGCGTGCAACATATCGCCTCGGCCACGCCGCGGCCGCCGCCCGTCCGGCCCGCCGGAACGCGCATATGTCGCAGGCGTGTCACGGATCGCCCGCGGGGACATTTCCAGGACATTCCCGCGGCCTAGCTACTGCCCCGCAGGCCGCTGCCGCGCCTGCTTCAGGAAAGGCCGATCATGCGCGTTGCCATCAAGGGTGTATCCGCACCCGACCCCATCCGTCCCGCCGCCTCGCCGCCGATCGTCGACAATCCCTTCGCGCCCGAAATCTTCGCGACCGGGTTCGCCGGGCTGGCGAATTTGAGCGGCGTGATCGTGCTGACGCTGGAGAGCGCGCGCTGCGACCATACCCGCCAGCCGCCGGGCATCGACCGTGTCGTCGTCGGCCGGATCGCGCTCACCAGCAGCGCCGCGCAGGATCTGGTCGCGGGGCTCAACCAGTTCCTCGAACAGCAGGGGTTGAGCCCGTCCAAGGCGATCGCCGGCGGGGCGACGTTCCAGTGAGCGGGGGGCCAGTGAGCGGGGCGGACTATCCCTCGATCTGCCGGACGGTCCGGTTCGACGCCGTCGCGCGGCCCGGCCAGGCGATCGCCAAACGCGCGCGCTGGACCGCGCAGCCCCTGTCGGATGTCCGGCCCCGGCGTCTGGTCGTCGCGAAGAGTGTGGGCTGGTCCGCCATCCGTTACAATCTTGTAACAACTGTAACGGTATGACAGTTTGATGAAAGGGCATGAATAGAACCGTGTTCGCAAGACGACACCCGGCGGCCTAATCCGGCGAACACTGGAACACCGCTTGTCGCGCGGGAAATCGCATCGCAAACCTGAGTGGCGGACCTTATCCGTACCCCACAACATCTGCCGCGGCGGTCAAGGATCGCGGTTCAGGGAGTATATTCATGCGTCTCGATTTCCGCGCACGCCTTTTGGCGTCCTCTCTCCTGTTGGGTATCGCCGGCCCGGCCTGGGCCCAGACTGCAGACCCTCTGCCCGCCGATCCTGCCCCCGCTGCCGTCACGCCTGCCTCCGCGGGTCAGGCGGAACCCGCGGACGGCGACACGATCGTCGTGACCGGTTCGCGGCTTGGTGGCGAAAGCCTCAGGCAGGCCTCGCCGATCTCGGTCGTCAGCGCCAAGGAGATCGCGCTGTCGGGCCAGATCAACGTCGAGAGCGTCCTCAAGGACCTGCCGCAGTTGATCCCCAGCACGACTGGTGCCTCGAACAACCCAGGCGGCGGCGTCGCGACCGCGGATCTGCGCGGGCTCGGTTCGACGCGTACGCTCGTGCTCGTCAACAATCGCCGGTACGTCGCGTATGATTCGAACCAGGTCGTCGATCTGAACACCATCCCGGCGGCGCTGATCGAGCGGGTCGACATCGTCACCGGCGGCCGCTCGGCGGTCTATGGGTCGGATGCGATCTCGGGCGTCGTCAACTTCGTGATGAAGAAGGACTTCAGCGGCGTTCAGGCCAATGCGAACTACCGCATCAACGAGGCGGGCGACGGCGGCACCTTAAACGGCAACCTGCTGCTCGGCGGCAATTTCGAAGATGGCCGCGGCAACGCGACGATCTATTTCGATTACACCAAGCGCAACGGCATCCTCCAGTCGGCGCGCGACTATTCGAAGCAGGCGCTGGTCGACGATGGCGACGGCAACCTGATCGCGGGCGGCTCGGGCTCGATCGAAGGCACGCGCTTCGCGCTTGGCGGCGTCAACCGCAAGTTCGAGACCGACGGCAGCTACACGCCGTACAACGCATCGACCGACGCGTATAACTATGCCCCCGCGAACTATCTCCAGGTCCCGCAGGAGCGGTTCCTGATGAGTGCGCAGACGCATTACGAGGTCAGCCCTGCGCTGAACGTGTATGCCGAGGGCCAGTTCATCAACAACCGCGTGAAGAACCAGCTCGCGCCGACGCCGTTCACCGGATCGGTCGCGCTCGACGTGGATTCGTCGTTCCTGTCGGCCGGCTCGCAGTCGCTCCTTCGCGGTCTCGACACCGACGGCGACGGCTATGTCACCTCGACGATCTACCGCCGCCTGACCGAAGTCGGTTCGCGTGTGTCGAACCTTGACAACACCGCCTATCGCGCGGTGCTCGGCGCCAATGGCGATATCGGCGGCGGCTGGAACTACGACGCCTATTACAGCTACTCGCGCACCAAATCGACCGAGACCCAGTCGGGCAACGTCTCGCGCAGCCGCGTGCTGCAGGCGCTGCGCACGACCTATGATGCCAGCGGCAATCTGGTCTGCTCGGATACCAGCAACGGGTGCGTACCGCTCAACATCTTCGGCACGGGCAACATCAGTGCGGCCGCCGCCGATTTCATCACCATCCCGGCGCAGAACACCAGCACGATCAGCGAGCAGGTCGCCAGCGCGTCGATCTCTAACCGCAACCTGTTCGATCTGGGCGCAGGCCCCGTCGGTATCGTGTTCGGCACCGAATATCGCCGTGAGCACGGCAGCTACAATCCCGACTTCGCGCTGTCGTCGGGTGACGTCGTCGGCTTCAACGCTGGCGAAGGCCTGAGCGGGGGCTATGACGTCAAGGAAGCCTATACCGAAGTCGCGGTGCCGCTGCTGGCGAACATCCCGCTGATCAAGAAGCTCGAGGTGAACGGCGCGTACCGCTATTCCTATTATTCGACCGCGGCGAAGTCGGTGAACACCTATTCGGGTGGCGTAGTGTGGTCGCTGATCGACGACCTCTCGCTGCGCGGCCAATATTCGCGCGCCGTCCGGGCACCGACCGTGTCCGATCTTTACAGCGGGTCGTCGCAGGATTTCCCGGCGGCAACCGATCCGTGCACGACCGCGGTCGCGGTGACGAACACCAACCTCAACGCCAGCTGCCTTTCGACGGGCGTCCCGGCCTCGCTGATCGGTACCGCCTATGACGGCGGCAGCACGCAGATCCAGACGGTCAACGGCGGCAACCCCGCGCTGCGCGAGGAAACCTCCGACACCTATACGGGCGGCATCGTGCTGCAGCCGCGCTTCCTGCCGCGCTTCTCGCTGACGGTGGATTACTACAAGATCAAGATCGCCAACTACATCTCGACGGTCGGCACCACAAACCTGATCCGCGCCTGCTACGGCGATGCGGACAACGGGTATACGCCGTACAACGCCAGCTATTGCTCGTCGCTGCCGCGCGATTCCAACAGCTATGCGATCACCGATGCGGTCAACACGCTGGCCAATACCGGCGGCGTGACCACCCGCGGCGTCGATTTCGAGGCGCGCTACGGCCTGCCGCTCGGCTTCGGCGCGTTCGGGGCGGATACGAGCAAGCTCGACTTCCGGCTCAGCGGGACGCGGTTGATCGCGTTCAACTACAACCCGCTCGCCGCCATTCCCGATCTGACGATCAACTGCGCGGGCAAGTTCGGCCAGACCTGCGGCAATCCCTATGCAAAGTGGCGGCTGTCGGGGCGGACGACCTATTCAACCGGTCCGGTGACCGTGTCGGTGCTCTATCGCTATCTGTCGCCGGTGAAGGACGACGACAGCGGCACGATCTATGCCGTCGAGCGGATCAAGGCGTATCATTATTTCGACCTGACCGCGGCGTTCGACATCAAGCCGGGCTTCACCTGGTCGGTCGGCGTCAACAACATGTTCAACAAGAAGCCGCCGATCCTGGGCGACAACCAGGAGCAGGCGAACACCTATCCGTCGACCTACGACCCGTACGGCCGGGCCTTCTTCGTCAGCACGAACGTCAAGTTCTAGGAGACCCTGTCCCTCTCCCCCCGCAAGGGGAGGGGGCAGCGCTGATGGACACGAAAAAGGGCGGGGTGGTCACCACCCCGCCCTTTTTCGTGCGCCGCCTTCGGCGACCCGACGCGAAGGTCGCCCCGTCATTCAGCAGGAGTCACCCCGCAGGACGACGGGGCGGTGTGGGTCAGAACTCGAAGTGGACCGAACCGATCACGGTGCGCGGCGCGCCGAAGGTGTAGCGCGTGGTGCTCGCCGACGAGGTGCCCGTGCTCAGATTGCCGAAATAGCGTTCGTTGAACAGGTTCGAGACGTTCAGCTGGAAGAACGTCTTGTCGAGCCCGGCAAACGCCAGGTCGAACCGCGCGTCGAGATCGACCGTGGTATAGCCCGCCGCGATCAGGTCGTTGACGTCGGTGACGTAACGCTGGCCGACATGCTTGACCTGTGCGCCGATCGAAACCGGATCGAACGATGCCTGGACGCGCCCGCCATATTGCCATTTGGGCGTCTCGACGACGAACTTGCCCGCGGTCGCCGCGGTGATCGCGCCGGTGGTCGGGTCGACCGCATCGTCCTGTAGCTTCGCATCGATGTACGAGGCGAACCCATAGAGCGAGATGTTGCGGATCGGGGTGATGCCGAGGCTCGCATCGACGCCCTTGCTCTTGACCGTGCCGACGTTGCGATCGGTGGTCAGCGTGCCACCGCCCTCGAGCGTGGTCAGCGTCGAGATGATGCGGTTGTCGTAATGGATGTACCAGCCCGCCAGCTGCGCCTGGATCAGCCGCGACGAATAGCGCAGCCCGAGATCGAACGAGTCGGTCTTTTCGGGCTTCACCTCGGCCACGGGCGAGATCTTGACGTCGTCGAACGCGTACAGATTGTCGGTGCGCGGTGCCGAGAAGCCCTTGGCGTAGCTGGCGAAGATGCTCGCATTCGGGGTGAAGGCATAGGTCATGCCGACGTTCGGCAGCACCGCGTTGTACGACTTGATGCGGTTCTTGTAGGGCGCGCCGTACGTGGCCGTGGTCGCGTTGGCGGCAACCTGCTCGGCGGTTTGCGACGTGCAATAGCCGTCGCTCGAATTGCCGGGGATCGTGTAACAATAATTGGTGAGGTTGCGGCGGAAGAACGGTGCGCGCAGGCCCAGCGTCAGCTTCAGCGCATCACCGAAATACGAGCCGCGATACTCGCCCGAAACCTGGTGGAGGATCGCGTAGGACAGGCGGTTGCGCTTGTTGACGACGTTGCCGGCGGCATCGAGAATCGCCGAACTGCCTTCGCCGTCGAGCGCGCTGAACACATCGTACGGATTGCCGTTTGCATCGAGCAGGCTGGCCTCGCCGGTCTGGCGATGGCGGGCGCGGTCCCACGTATAGGCGAAGCGGACCGCGTTGTCGGCGTCGATGTCATAGCGCAGCCCGGCGATCGCGGTGAAGCGCTGCGTGCGGGTGTTCGACGGGAAATACGCACGGACATAGTCGAGCGTGTCGCCATCGCCGTTGATGTCGACGCCCGCCGCGGTCCCTGCGCCCAATCGCTGAAGCTGATAGGTGTAGACGCTGGTCGCCGCCGCCGTGCCCGCGGCATTGGTCGCGTTCGCATTGCTCTCGGCGAATACCGCCGACCCGCCGCCATTGGCGCGCGTAAAGCTGTACGCACCGTCGAACGTGAAGACGAGCTTGTCGGTCAGCGTATAGCGCGAGTTGACCCGGAAATTGCCGGTATTCGATGGGTTGATCGCCGTCGACGCCGCATTCCCGCACGACGACCGGTCGTTCTGGCTGGTGCCGTTGACGCCGCTCGCCGAGGGCAGCGAACAGCTGGCGTCGTAGAGATACGCGTTGGTCTTGTCGTCGAACACCGTGTCGTAATGCGCGTTGTTCAGGTCGAGCGTGTACGGCGTCGCGGCGCTGACCCCGGTCGTCGGCACGACCGTCGTGCCGAGCGTGGTGCGGATGTTGGCCAGCGTCGGGTTGCTGTACGAGCTGTTGCGGTTCTGGTTGTAGTTCGCGCCGAACGCGATGAAGTCGCCCTTGCTGCCGATCGGCTGGTACAGCTTGGCATTATATTGCTGCCGGTTGATCTCGCCCGAGCCGCGGAACTGGTCGTAGCGTTGCTCGCTGGCGGACACCCAGGCCTTGGTCCCGAACGAGGTTAACACGCCGGTATCGATCTTGGCGAAGACGCGGTTCATGTCGTTGGTGCCGTGCGAATAGGCGACGGTCGCGCCCAGCCTGTCCTTCGGCATCACCGACCGGTAATTGACCGTGCCGCCCGACGCGCTGGCGGTCGGTGAATCGACGTCGGTCGCGCCGAAATTGACGTTGACCTGCTCGATCAGCTCGGGATCGAGCTGCTGGTTCGAATAGATCGCGTAATTGCCTGAGTCGTTGAGCGGAATACCGTCGAACGTCAGCGAGATGCGGTTGCCGTCGAACCCGCGGATCCGCAGCTGACCGCCCGAGCCGCCATAGGGATCGCTGTTGGTGAAGTTGACGCCGGGCACCAGGTTGATCGTGTCGAGGATCGTCTGGCCGGGCGTGCGACGCTCGATCAGTTCCTGAGTCAGGACCGCCTTCGCCTTTGGTGTATCGGGCGTCTGGATGCCGTTGACGTCGGGCTTAGCCCGCGATCCGCTGACGACGATGTCCGATTCCGCATCCACCGTGCCGGTCGACTGCGCCTGCGCCATCGCTGGCAGGACCAGCGTCGCGAGTGCCGCGCCGCAGAATAAAGTCTTGCGCATCTAAACCCCTTTAAAGATCGATCGAGCTGCGACGCGATGATTGCGGTCGCAGTGCGATCGATCCGATATGGAGCGAAGATGACAGTATAGGGTCTATTGGCGGGCGCCGATGTTTTCGCGGCGCGCTGTTGTAGCGATATCCCGGTATGTGTCCCAACGTGTCACATATCTTGCAGCGGTGCTTCGATATCGAAGGACTTTGCTACGGATGTATCATGCAACGACCGTCGCATGCGGGGTCATCAGCAGATGCAGCAGCCCGGGAGCGGGGCGGGCGATCGCGTGAACGCCGAGGGCCTTGAGCGCCGGGGCCGAGGCGCGGTCGGCGTCCTTGAGGCGAATGCGCAGGCGCGTGCCGTGCTGCGTCGCCGCCTCGACATTGTCCGCGCCGCCGAGCGCTGCGAGCGTCTCCGGGGTCAAGCGGATGTCGGCGAGCTTGGCGGCGGGGGCGATCGCTGCTGGTGCCGTACCACCTGCTGCGATGGCATCGCGGATCTCGACCGCGACCGAATCGGCGATCGGGCCGAGAACGATCTGGAGTGCATTGGCCGATGGACGGATCAGGCCACGGGCGCCGAGGGCCTTGAGACGGGCTTCATCGACCGCACCCTGGTCCGCGACGATCAGGCGCAGGCGGGTCGTGCACGCGCCGACGCTGGTGAGGTTCGTCGCACCACCCAAGGCCTCGGCGAAGGCGGCGCCGCGTTCGCTCTTGGCGACCGCCGCGGCGGCTACCGGCGCATCGCGCTCGCGGCCGGGGGTGGGCAAGTCGAGGCGCTTGATGACGGTGCGGAACAGGACGTAGTAGATCGCGGCATAGGCGAGGCCGACCGGGATCAGCAGCAGCGGCTTGGTCGCCTTGCCGTAGTTCAGCACGTAATCGAACAGCCCGGCGGAGAAGCCGAAGCCCAATTTCACGCCGAGCGCATCCATCAGCGCCATCGACACGCCGGTCAGCACCGCGTGGATCGCGTAGAGCACCGGCGCGAGGAACATGAAGCTGAACTCGATCGGCTCGGTCACGCCGGTCAGTGCCGAGGTTAGCGCGAGGCTGAGCAGCATGCCGCCGACCGCTTTTCGGCGCTCGGGTAGTGCGGCGTGGTACATTGCGAGGCAGGCGGCGGGCAGGCCGAACATCATTACCGGGAAGAACCCGGCCATGAACGCGCCCGCGGTCGGATCGCCTGCGAAGAAGCGCCGCAGGTCGCCCGTGGTGCCCTGGTAATCGCCGGCGACGAACCAGACGATGTTGTTGAGCAGATGGTGCAGCCCGGTGACGAGCAGCAGGCGGTTGAGCAGGCCGAACGCGAACAGGCCGAACCCGCCCGCGCCGCTGATCCCGTAGCTGAGGCCGTCGATGCCGGTGCTGAGCGCGCCGAAGCCAAGGCCGACGACGATGCCGAGCACTAGCCCTGCGACGCCGCTGACGATCGGTACGAACCGGCGCCCGCCGAAGAAGGCGAGATATTCAGGGAGCGCGATTGCGGAGAAGCGATTGTAGAAACTGCCGCCGATCAGGCCGGAGAGGATGCCGATCGGAACGTCCAAACGCGCGATCGCTTTGGCCTTCCACGCCGCGGTGGCGAGTGCGATCGTGTCGCCGGTCAGGCCTTTCAACGCGTCGGCGGGGACGGTCATCAGCGCTTGCGCTCCCTGCGTCGTGACGAGGTAGCAGACCACGCCGGCGAGACAGGCGGCGCCGTTGCCGTCGCGCGCGAACCCGGTCGCGACGCCGATCGCGAACAGCAGGCCGAGGTGCGAGAAGATCGCGTCGCCGGCGGCGCTGAGCACCGCGATGTCGAGCAGGTCCGGCTGGCCCAGGCGCAGCAACAGGCCGGCGACGGGGAGCACCGCGATCGGCAGCATGAGCGCGCGGCCGAGCGGCTGGAGGGCTTCGAGCACGGACTTCATGGGCGGAAACTCCGGGCGAGCGTTCGCACGTCCGCGGCTGAAATGCAGTTCATGGCGGCCGCGGCATGGGCGCGGCAGGCGTCGATCGTGAGCGTCGCGACCAGCGCCTTGATCTCGGGGACGAGTGCGGGCGCGGACGAGAGTTCGGTGACGCCGAGGCCGATCAAGATCGGTACCGCGAGCGGATCGGACGCGAGGCCACCGCACACGCCGGTCCATTTGCCGTGGACTGCGCCGCCTTCGCAGGTCCGCGCGATCAGCCGCAGCACGGCGGGGTGGAGCCCGTCGAGGTCGCTGGCGACCGTCGGATTGCCGCGGTCCATCGCGAGCGCGTACTGCGTCAGGTCGTTAGTGCCGATCGAGAGGAAGTCGGCTTCGCTGGCAAGCAGGTCGGCGGTGATCGCGGCGGCGGGTGTCTCGATCATGATGCCGAGGGCGACGTGCTCGGTGTGTCCGGTCGCGGCGGCTGCGGCGTCGAGTGCTTTGCGGACCGCGCGGAGTTCGGCGAGGCTCGCGATCATCGGCACCATGATGCGGCACTGGCCGGCGGGGCGGACCGCGAGGATCGCGCGCAACTGGGCGTCGAGCATCTCGGGATGGGCGAGGCCGACGCGGATGCCGCGCAGGCCGAGCGCCGGGTTCTCTTCCGCGGCGATCGGTAGGTAGGGGGCGGGCTTGTCGCCGCCGATGTCGAGCAGGCGGACGATGAGTGGGCGACCGTCGAGCGTGTCGGCGATGCGCTGGTAATCGGCGGTCTGTTCCTCGACGCTGGGGGCGCTGTCGCGTTCGAGGAACAGGAATTCGGTGCGAAGCAGGCCGCAGCCTTCGGCGCCGTTGCGGACCGCGGAGTCGGCATCGTCGGCCGAGCCGAGATTGGCAAAGGCTTCGATGCGAACGCCGTCCTGCGTGCGGCATTCGCGCGCGGCGTTGGCGAGCGCGGCGCGGCGGCGTTCGGTCTGGGCGTCGAACGCGGTTTGGGCGGTCGCCAGCGTCTCGGCATCGGGGGCGACGTGGAGCAGGCCTGCGCCGGCGTCGAGGATCAGCGGGGTGCCCGCGGTGATCTCGGCAAGCGCCGGGCCGGCTGCGACGAGGGCTGGGAGCCCCATCGTCGCGGCGAGGATCGCGACGTGCGAGGTCGGGCCGCCGCGCTCGACGCAGAAGCCGACGATCGACGCGGTGTCGAGGCCGAGCAGGTGCGAGGGTAGCAGGTCGTCTGCTAGCAGGATCGTGCCGGGCGGGAAGCTGAGGCGCTCGTCGAGGTCTTCGCCGGCGAGGGCGCGCAGCACCTGGCGTTCGAGATCGAGCATGTCGTCGGCGCGCTCGGCCAGACGCGCGTCACCGGTCGCTTTGAGCGCGTCGGCCTGCGCACGGATCGCGGTGCGCCAGGCGTAGGCGGCGCTGTCGCCTTGCGCGATCGCGGCGTGTGCAGCGGCGGTCAGAGTCGGGTCATCGAGGAGCGCGGTATGCGCCGTGAGGATCGCGCGTTCGGCGCCAGTCGCGGTCCCCGATTTGGTGGCGAGGCGCGTGGTGACGGTGGCGAGCGCCGCATCGAGCGCGGCGCGTTCGGTGGTCGCGTCCGCCCCTTCGCGGGTCACGGTGATCTCGGCGAGGCGGAAGAGCCCTGCCTGGCCGATTGCGATTCCGGGGGATGCGGTGACGCCGGGCAGGCGGCCATCGGCGGGGAGGGTTGTGGCCGGCTTGCGCGCTTCTTGTTCCCCCGCGGAGGCGGGGGCCCAGGACCCAGCGGCGCTACCGTTCGTGGCTTCTGGGCCCCCGCCTTCGCGGGGGAACTTCGAAGTGGCGGGCGCGGGCGCCCTCTCGCCCATGCCGCCGAGGATAAGGTCGCCGATCGCGGCGAGCGCGTCGGCGGCATCTGGGCCAGTGGCTGCAAGCGTGATCTCGTCACCGAGTTTTACTCCCAGCGCCATCAGCGCGACGGGACTGCGGACATTGCCGTCGCGCTCGTCCTTGGAGATCTTGACCTCGGACACGAACTTCCGCGCGGTCTCGCCGATCCGGGCTGCGGGGCGGGCGTGGATGCCGTGGACCAAAGGCACGACGATCGTGCGGCGGACGGTGTCGCCTTCGACCACGGCTACATCGGCTGAATCGCGCGGCTCCAGCGTCATCATCGCCTCGCCGACGCCGACCAGTCGGTCAGTCTCACGACGGACGATCGTGAAGCGCTCGGGGTTGGTGACGATCACTGGCGTGATCACCGCCCGCGCCTCGCAGACCAGCAGGTCGAGATCGAAGCGGATCAGCGGATCGCCGCGCTGGACGGTTGCGCCTTCGACGACGCACGGCGTGAACCCGCGCCCACCGAGCGCCACCGTGTCGAGCCCGATGTGCATCAGGATCTCGGCACCCTCGGGCGTGCGCAGCGTGATTGCGTGGCCGCTGGCGTGCACGCTGAGCACGACCGCGTCGCACGGCGCGTGCAGGCAGTCGCCGGTCGGGTCGACGGCGATCCCGTCGCCCATCATCCGTTCGGCGAAGACCGGGTCGGGGACCGCCTCGAGAGGCGATGCCCAGCCCTGGAGGGGCGACGTCAGGATGATAGGCTTCATGGCTTTACGTCCTGCCTGCGACCAGTTGGCCGCCGATCCATGTACCCGCGGGCATCAGGTCGGCGGTGAGCGCGACCCAGTCGGCGCGCAAGCCGGGGGCGAGCGCACCACGCTCATGGCCGAGGCCGAGGAAGGCGGCGGGGTTGGTCGCCGCCATCGCCGCAGCGGTCGGCAGATCGGCGTGCGTCCGCGCGACGAAATTGCGGACTGCGCCGGCCATGTCGAGATCGGAGCCGGCGAGCGTCCCGTCCTCGCCGAAGCACTTGCCGTCCTCGACATGGATCAGTCGACCTTGCAGGCGGAAATCCTTGTCGACCGCGCCGACCGACGGCATCGCGTCACTGACCAGCATTAGCCGGTCGTTGGGCCGTGCGTTGAGCGCGAGGCGGAGCGCCGCGTCGTGGACATGGAGACCGTCGGCGATCAGCCCGCAATAGACATGGCGATCGTCGAGTGCGGCGCCGACCACGCCCGGCGCGCGGTGGAGCAGCGGCGACATCGCGTTGAACAGATGCGTGATCCCGCTGAGGCCCGCGCCGACCGCATCGATGATCGTCTCATAGTCCGCATCGGTGTGGCCCGCGCTGACGATCACGCCGCCCTCGACCAGCCGCGCGATCGACGCCGCATCGGTCAGCTCGGGTGCCAGCGTCACCATCACGCGACCCTTGCGCGGACGAATCAGCAGCTCGATCATCGCATCGTCGAGCAGCCGGAACTTGGCCGAATCGTGGATCCCTTTGCGCGACGGGTTGATCCACGGGCCCTCGATATGCGCGCCGACCACACCGGGAACACCGGCGAGGATCGCCGCGTCCATCGCGTCGAGCGTCGCCGCGATCACCTCGGGCGTGTCGCTGATCAGCGTCGGCATGAACGCGGTCGTGCCATACGGCACATGCGCGGCACCGATCGCGGCGATGCCTTCGACGGTCGGCTGGTCGTTGAGCAGCACGCCGCCGCCGCCGTTGACCTGCGTGTCGATGAACCCGGGGACGAGCCAGCCGCCGCCAAGGTCGATCGCCTCGGACGCGATCCGCTCGAGCGGGGTGATCAACGCGATCCGGTCACCGACGACGCGGATCGTCGCACCGTTCAGCAGGCCGTCGTGCGTGACGACGGTGCCGTTGACGACATGAAACTGGGACTCGCTCATACCGTCTTCGTCACCTTGCTGAGATGCAGCGGCGCGTCGGGGTTGAGCCCGCGACGCAGCGAGAGGGCATTGGCCATGCGGTAGAAGCTCTGGATCATGAGGATCGGCTCGATCGCCGGATGCGCGGTGTAGGCGGCGGGGGCGGTTTCGCCGTTCGCCTTCGCATCGGCGAGGCAGACGCGGGCGCCACGTGCGGCAAACTCGGCGGCGGCGTCGCGCACGCCATCGCCCGCGGCGTCGGAGGTAGCGAACGCGATCACCGGGAAGCCGTCGTTGACGATCGCCATCGGCCCGTGGCGGACTTCGGCGGCGCTGAACGCCTCGGCATGAAGCGCGCAGGTTTCCTTGAGCTTCAACGCCGCTTCCTGCGCGATGCCGTAGCCATAACCGCGACCGATCACGAACAGGTTGTTGGCGTCGGCCAGCGCATCGACCACCGACGTCCAGTTCGCGCCGAACGCGAGCGCCAGCATGTCGGGCAGCGTGTCGATCGCCTTGGTCAGCGCGTCGTTCCGCGACCACGCCGCGGTCAGGGCTGCGAATGCCGCGAGCGCGCAGATATAGGATTTGGTCGCCGCGACCGAACGCTCAGGCCCGGCCTTCAGCGCGATCATCGTGTCGGCCATCTCGGCGAGCGGCGACGACTCGTCGTTGACGAACGCGACGACATGCGCGCCGGCCGTCTGATAGGCGGACACGGTGGCGAGCAGATCGGGGCTCCGACCGCTCTGGGATACCGCGATCACCAGTGCGGTGCCGGGTGCCATCGGTGCGGCATAGACCGACGACACCGACGGCGCGGCCGACGCGACCGGCACGCCGAGCAGAGTCTCGATCAGGTATTTGCCGTAAGTTGCTGCATGATCCGACGACCCGCGCGCACACGTCACGACCACGGCTGGCGGCGCGGCGCGGAGACGCTCGCCGAGTGCCGCCAGCGCCTCGCGGTTGGCGGCGAGCAGCCGCGCGACGGCATCGGCAGCTTCGGCGGCTTCGCTGAACATCAGCGTCGGCGTCGACGCAGTAGTAATCTCGGTCACGGTATGCCCCCCGGCCGGCGCCCGTGCGCCGGCGTCAGATGTCGTTGAGTTCGGCGACGAGATCGTAGGCGTCGCCACGGTAATAGGATTGGGTGAATTCGGCGGCCCGGCCATCGCGCAGGAAGCCGCGGCGTTCGATGAACAGGCCGGCATGGCCTGCATCGACGCCGAGCATCTTGGCATGCTCCGGGCTGAAATGGACTGCGCGCAGGCGTTGCAGCGCGCGGACCGGACGGTTGCCGGCCGCTTCGAGCGCCTCGTACAACGAGTCCTGGACGGCATCGATCGTCGGCAGGCAGTAGCCGGCGATCGTCGAATATTCGAGCGCCATCGGCGTGTCGTCGGCGTAGCGGATGCGCTGGAACCGGTACACCGCAGAGCCCGGCGACAGCCCGAGCGACAGCGATTCCTCGGGCGTCACCATGCCGATCGTGCGGCTGACCCACGCGCTGCTCGGCGTGCGACCGCGCGACTGCATGTCCTCCGAGAAGGACGACAGCTTCGAGAAGCTCTTCTCGACGCGGGTTGCGACGAACGTCCCTGCGCCGCGCCGGCGGGTGAGCAGGCCTTCCTCGACCAGCCCGCCGATCGCTTTGCGGACGGTGATGCGCGACACGTCGTATTCTATCGCAAGATCGCGTTCGGCCGGGAGCGCGTCGTCCTTGGCCAGCACGTTGCGGTTGATCGCATCGCGGATCAACTGCTGAAGCTGGACGTACAACGGCGCGGGATTGCCATCCCGGAACCTGCCAATGCTTGTCGAAAAGGACATGGACGCGACTTTCAATGGTGTTGGCACGAGCATTGCAAAGCGCGAACCGACAGCAGGGGAATGGGATACGTTATATATTGGTATTGTTCAAGCGGGTTACGGATCGAAGGAATCGAGTACCATCTTCAGGTCGCGGACACGGTGTGCATCGGTGACTCTTCGATGGGGCGCGGTGAACCCGAATTGGCGTTCGCGGGTATCGTCATCCGTTTCGGTCGGCGAGAGCGTGGCGCCGCACGACGCATGAACCTCGCGCAGGCCGGCATCGAGGAAGCGGGTCGCATTGCTCGCATCGATGCCGCTGCCGGGCAGAATGACGATCCGTCCGGCGGCGGCGTGATGGAGCGCCTCCAGCATCCGCACGCCGTCGGCCGCCTTGGGCGCGCCGCCGGAGGTCAGGATCCGATCGAAGCCGAGCGCGATCGCGGTCTCGAGTGCTGCGGGAAGGTCCGGGCAGAGGTCGAACGCGCGGTGCAGCGTCAGCGAGAGCGGTGACCCGCGCGCCGCGCCGTAGGTTCGCGCATGGTCGACGAGGTGCGCCAGAAGAGGGATGTCGAGACTATGATCCGCCGCGCTGGCGCCGATCACGACCCCCGCCAGCCCCGCGTCAGCCGCCGTGGCGATGTCCGCGGCGATCAATGCGGCTTCGCGGGCGCTGTACCGGAAGCCCCCTTCACGCGGGCGGACGAGCATATGGACAGGGATGGGCAGGTCGCGTGCTGCGACAATCAGCGAGGGGGTCGGGGTTAATCCGCCGAGCGCCAGCGCCGCGCAGAGCTCGAGGCGGTCGGCGCCCCCCGAAACCGCCGAATCGACGCCGGTGATGTCGTCGACGCAGATTTCGAGGGTCATTCGCCGGCTTTCGATTGGTCGTAATTTTATTACGTCTGGCCGATCGAGTCGGCGTGTTCAACGACAAAGTGGCAATCACAAAGCAAGAAAAGGTATTGCGACCATGACCGATCCTGGACGGCCGCCAATCCACCCCGAACGGGTTCGTCACATATAAATCCCGATTAAACAGCGACTTAACCGATCGTCGCAAAAGTTCCGCCGCATGGTAACCAAACTGTAATTACCGATGGATTTCGTAATCAAATTGGTTATACGATATCCGTACCAGACCGCACATATAGCGACCAAAATAGTACCAGCGGTAAGGGTGGATGTGACGCGGAGTTTCCGGGTCGGGATGACGCCGCGGCGTCGATTGGGAAGGGGCTTTGACGATGGTTTTCCGTAAGCAGGTTTTGTTGGCGTCGAGCGCGATCACGTTCGGTCTTGCAGGTTCCCTCTTCGCCCCATCGGCGATGGCGCAGGTCGCGACCACGCCCCCGACGACCACGCCCCCAACGACAACGCCTGCCGGTTCGGATACGCAGAATGGTGTACCCGCCACCGTCGATGCCGACCAGGACATCGTCGTCACCGGTATCCGCGGGAGTTTGCGGAGCGCGATTGCGGTTAAGCGTAACGCCAACGCGGTCGTCGACGTGATCTCCGCCGAGGACATCGGCAAGTTCCCCGATCGCAACGTCGCTGAATCATTGTCGCACATCCCCGGCGTCAGCATCGACCGTCGCTTCGGCGAGGGCGAGAAGGTCGCAATTCTCGGTACCGATCCTGCGCTGAACCGCATGCTGCTGGATGGCCATGCGCTGGCCTCGGCGGATTGGGGTGGCAACGACAACGATCCGTCGAGCCGCACGTTCAACTATTCGCTGCTCGCGCCCGAGCTGGTCGACCGCCTCGAGGTCTACAAGTCGCCCGAGCCGCGGATCGAGGAAGGCAGCCTGGGCGGTACGGTCATCGTCCGCACGCGTCGCCCGCTCGACCTGAAGGCCAACGCGATCTTCGCTTCGGGCGGCTATTCGTACAATGACCGTTCGGACAAGGGTAATGTCCGCGGCTCGGGTCTGTACAGCTGGAAGAACAAGGACGAGACGTTCGGCATCCTCGTCGCCGCGACTTACGACAAGCAGAGCCTGACGCGCTCGGGTGTCGAGTTCTTTGGCTATGACAACGTCGCGGCGAATGCGGACGGCACGCGCAACAGCCCGTTCGTCAACCGTGCGCAGGACGGCACGCTGAGCCTGAAGAGCCCGGGCGCGACCATCACCGGCGGCACGATCGCCGATCTCTACAACGCGGCGTCGCCGTTCGGGATCAACTATGCGTATTTCCAGCAGACGCGCGAGCGCAAGAGCGTGTCGGGAACGGTCCAGTATCGTCCGTCGTCCGATCTGACGTTCACGCTCAACGGCCTGCACATCGACGGCAACTACAACAATTCCAGCCAGTCGATGTACACCATCCCCGGCGCCTGGACCGGCGACGTGTTGCAGTCGGCGACGATCAGCAATGGCGTCGTCACCGGCGCATCGTTCGGTGCCGCGAACAGCCAATCCGCACAGCTCGACACGCTGGTACGCAAGACCAAGCTGAAGACCGACAACCTCAACTTCTTCGCCGATTATGAGGGCGATGGTGGTGCCAAGGTGTCGTTCGCGGGTGGCTGGAGCAAGGCGACCGGCGGGCGTAACCCGGAATATCTGTTCAACGTCCAGACCAAGCTGCCGTACAGCTATGCCTTCACCGACACGACCGCGACGGTGAACTTCGTCGGCGACCAGACCGATCCGGCGAACTATTTCACCAACCCGAACAACAACCCCGCGCAGATCGAGGGCCGCCCGGTCGTCATCAACGGCACGCAGCTGAACGCTGCGCAGATCGGTGGGCTCGACTACAGCGTCACGACCGACCGCGACATCTTCGGCGGCTATGACGCGACGATCCCGGTCTCGTTCGGGCCGTTCACCGAGATCCTGCTCGGCAGCCGGGTGACCGATCACGTCAACAAGATCGATGCACGCGGCGTCAACACCTACCTGACCAGCTCGCAGACGATCGCGCAGCTCGGCGTTCCCGTATCGCTCACGCCGAGCGGCACGTTCGATGGCAGCGGGGGCCTCGGCAACGCCACCAGCTATCTCAATCTGCCCGAGCAGTCGGTGATCGACATCCTCGCCGGTGCGATCAACAGCCCGCTGGTGACCAAGGTCGGCGCGTCGACCAAGGTCAAGGAGACGGTCATCGCCTCCTACGCACAGGCGAATTTCGACCAGGGCGGGTTCCGCGGCAACATCGGTGGGCGTCTGGTCTACACCCGCGATGTGTCGAACTTCGCGACGACGCCAAGCGGGGTCGTCAACCCGCAGCCGGTGCCGACGCGGACCTCGACCGACTATATGAAGTTCCTGCCGAGCCTCAACATCGCCTATTCGGTCAACCCGCAGGTGATCATCCGCGGCGCCGTGGCGCGCGTGATCTCACGGCCGCGCTATCAGGATCTGGCGGCGGCGACGACGCTCAACGACACGACGCTGGATGGCGGCGGCGGCAACCCGAACCTGAAGCCGTATGAGTCGACCAACTACGAACTGACCGCGGAATGGTATCCGCGCGCCGGTACGCTGCTCGCGGTCGAGCTGTTCCGTCGCGATATCGAGAACTACATCATCAGCTCGCGCCAGAACGTCGATTACTTCAACGCGCTGCAGAACCGGATCACGACCTACAACGTCAGCCAGCCGATCAACGGCGCCAAGGCGAAGGTCAACGGCGCGCTCGTCTCGGGCCAGGCGGAGATCTGGGGCGGCTTCGGTCTCCAGGCGAACTATTCGTACCAGGACAGCAGCACTTCGTCGATCGACGTGACCGGCGCCGAGCTCAACCTGCCGTATCTGTCGAAGCACACGGTCAACATCATCCCGTATTTCGAGAGTGGGCCGTTCCAGGCGCGGCTGAGCTACAACTACCGCACCGCGTATTTCCGGACGATCGGTCGTCTGGGATCGCGCGAGATGGTGGCACCGTACAACCAGCTCGATTTCTCGGCCGGGTTCAACATCACGCCGGCGATCACGCTGTCGGTCAACGCGCAGAACCTGCTCGACGCGACCTATCTCCAGTATAATACGACGCGCGATCGTCCGACCGCGTTCTACAAGAACGGTCGCACCTTTGCGGCATCGGTATCGTTCCGGATGTGACGTCTGGGCGCGCCGAAAACGGCGCGCCACCCTCCTCGACGGAAGTACGACGGCACGCATGATATCGGGATGTATCAGGGCGGGGTTGCGGCGGATCGGACATTACGGTGTCGGGTTCGCCTCGGCCGTCCTGATGCTGGTGCCGCTATCGGTGCCGCTGCCCGCCGCGGCGGAACAGATCGGCCTCGATGCGGGGTGGAGTTTCTGGTTGGCGAAGGATGCGCCGGCCGACCCGGCGTCGTTGAATCCAGCGTGGCTGAAAGCCGATCCGGCGGGAGCCGAAAGCGTCGCTGTTCCGCATAGCTGGCCGCTGTTGCGCAGTGCGGGTGCCGAGGGCGTCGGTTGGTATGCGCGGACGCTCGTGGTGCCCGAGGCGATCGTCTGCAAGCATCTCGAACTGCATTTCGACGCGGTGTTCTACGCCGCGCGGGTGTGGGTGAACGGGACGCTCGTCGGTAGCCACGAGGGCGGGCATACCGCGTTCGATATCGACGTCTCGAAGGTGTTGAAGCCGGGAGCGAACCGGATCGTCGTGTCTGCCGACGATCGGCCGGGCTTCGCGACGATTCCGGGTTATGCGATGCGTCTCCAGGGTTCGGGGAACGTCTGGTACGATTGGTGGCATAGCGGCGGGATCACGCGCGACGTTTCGCTGCGGATTGCCGAGGGCGGGCTGATCCGCCGCCAGCGTATCCGGCAGGTTCTGAAGGCCGACAGCGCGATCGTCACGAGCGGCGTCAGAATCGAGAATGTCGACAGCAAGCCCCATGATTTTTCGCTGACGACGAGTGCGATAGATCCCGACGGCCGCTTGGCTGCGCGCGCTTTCGCGGGTGTGACGGTGGCCGCGTCTTCGGCGGCGATGCCAGACGCTGCGCTGACGATCGCCAAGCCGCAACGGTGGCAGATCGGGGCGGGGAAACTCTATCGGATCGTCGCCGAGTTGCGCGACGAGAAGGGTGTGGTGCTCGACCGGCGCGAGGATACCATAGGCCTGCGCACGCTCGCGCTGCGCGACCGGCGGCTGTACGTCAACGACGTCGCGGTGCGCCTTACCGGCGTGACGCGGCATGAGGATTCGCCGTGGGAGGGTGCCGCGGAAACGCGCGGGACGATCCTGCACGACATGCGCGATCTCGCCGCGCTGCACGTGACGCTGACGCGGCCGGTGCATTACCCGCAGCCGCAGAGCGTGTTCGACGCGGCGGACCGCGCGGGCATGCTGCTGATCCCCGAGATCCCGATCTGGCAGATGACCGCGGCGCAGTTGGGCGATCCGCGGCTGCTGGTCCGCGCCAAGGCGATGATGGCCGAGATGATCGCCGAGAGCGGCAATCACCCGAGCGTGCTCGCGTGGAGCGTGATGAACGAGAGCGAGGCCGCGACGCCGCAGGGGCTCGCGTTCGTGAAGGCGATGAAGGCGCATATCAACGCGATCGATCCCGGCCGGTTCGTCACCTTCGCGGATTCCGAGATCGCGATCCGGCCGGTCCGCGTGCCCGCACTGGTCGAGGCCGATTTCGTGATGGCCAATGCCTATTTCGGCACCTGGAGCGGCGCGGCGTCGGGCGTTGGTCCGTGGCTCGACGCGTTCGGCAAAGCCTATCCCGACCGGATGCTGGTGATCTCCGAATTCGGCTGGCCCGGACCGTTCTCGAAGGACAGCGCGAGCGCCGACGTGGCGCGCACCGAAAACCTCAAGGATCAGCTCGCGGCGTTCGCGAGCCGGCCGTGGGTCGGTGCCGCGATCTTCTGGAGCTATTCGGATTACCGGTCGAACAAGAACCTCTTCGCGGGGCTTGCGGACGGCTATGTCGATCACGGGCTGGTCGATCCGGATCGCCAGCGTCGCCCGAGCTATTTCGCGTGGGAGGCCGCCAATCGCGCGGTGTCGGCGACCGTCGACCTGACGATGGCGGGGGAGATGCCGACCGGCTTTACCGCGACCGTCGCCGGGCCGGCGAAGGATGCGTTGCCGTCCTATCCGCTGATCAGTGCGCGCCTGCACTGGCGCGCGATGGGCGGCGATCGCGTGCTGCTCGGCGAGGGCGAGGAGGCGCTGCCGGTGATCGCGCCGGGTGGCACGGCGAAGGTTTCCGCATCGTGGGCGGGTCGCCTTTCGCCCGTCACGGTGACGGTCGATATCCTGACCGCGGAGGGCGCGCGCGCCGGCGGCGTCGTCCGCGACTATGAACCGTTCAAGGCGGGGTCGGCCGCCTATCCGCCCGATCCTGCGCAATTGCCGAAGGCTCCTTCATGATCCGTTTCCGCCCGCTCGCATTCGCGCTGTTGATGACGTCCTCCGCGGCGCTGGCCGAGGGCCCGAAGCTGATTCCGATGCCGGCATCGATCGAGACTCGGGCGGGGACGCTGACGATCGGCGGAGGGGCAGGGATCGTCGCGACCGATGCGGGGGCGAAGACGGCGGCGCGGTTGCTGGTGCAGCAGGTGAAGGTCGTACGCGGCCTGACGCTGGCGGGCGACGCGGGCGCCGGGCCGATCCGGTTCGTGCGGGATGCAGGCGTCGCGGGTGACGAAGCCTATGTGCTGACCGTCGACACGAACGGCGTGACGATCGCGGCGAGCGGTGATGCGGGCCTCGTCCACGGCGCGATGACGCTGGCGCAGTTGCTCAGCCCCGATGCGGCGATCGGCAAGCCGGTCACGCTGGCGGCGATGACGATCCGCGACGCGCCGCGCTTCAAATGGCGCGGGTTGATGATCGATCCGGCGCGGCATTTCGTGCCGATGGCGACGTTGTACGCGATGGTCGATCAGCTGTCGGCGCAGAAGATGAACGTACTCCATCTCCATCTGACCGACGATCAGGGCTGGCGGATGGAGATCAAGCGCTATCCCGATCTGACGCGGATCGGCGCCTGGCGCACGCCGCCGTCGAGCGGTGGTGCGCCGGGGCCGAAGGTCGGTGGATTCTATACGCAGACCGAACTGAAGGCGCTGGTCGCCTATGCGAAGGATCGCGCGATCACGGTGGTCCCGGAGATCGACCTGCCGGGGCATGCGCAAGCGGCGGTGGCGTCCTATCCGGCGGAGGTCGGCGTGCTCGGCGATCGTCCCGCGGTCAGCCACGACTGGGGCGTGAACCCGTGGCTGTTCAGCCCGGAGGACCGCAGCATGACCTTCATCAAGCATGTCCTCGACGAGCTGATGGACGTGTTTCCGTCGCAGTTCATCCATCTCGGTGGCGACGAGGCGGTGAAGGACCAATGGGAGCGGTCGCCCGCGGTGCAGGCCAAGATGAAGGCGCTCGGGCTGAAGACCGAGATGCAGATGCAGAGCTGGATGATCGACCAGCTCGGCGAGTATCTGGCAAAGCACGGCCGCCGCATGATCGGGTGGGACGAGATCCTGGAGGGCGGTTTGCCGCCGTCCGCGTCGGTGATGTCGTGGCGTGGCGAGAAGGGCGCGGTCGAGGCCGCCAATCAGGGCCATGACGTGGTGCTCAGCCCCGCGCCGACGCTGTATCTCGACAGCCTGCAGAGCACCCGGAGCGACGAGCCGGCGGGGCGGATCTCGGGCGGCGATGCGATCGTCACGCTCGCCGATCTCTACAAATACGAGCCCGAGCCGAAGGGCCTTGCGTCCGACAAGGCGCAGCATGTGCTGGGCGCGCAGATCAACGCGTTCAGCGAGTATTTCGTGACGCCCGAACAATTGGAGCACGCCACGTTCCCGCGATTGTCGGCGCTGGCCGAGCGGACATGGTCGCCGAAAACCACACAGGACTATGCAGGCTTCGTCGCGCGGCTGGAACCTCAGATGGGGCGGTATGCGCGGGCCGGAATCGCGGCGGCGGACAGCGCGTTCGCGGTCGACTTCGCGGTGCAGGGCACGCGCGGCGATGCGCTGCGGGCGCGCAAGGTGCCGGTCACGCTGGCGACGCAGGCGGGGTACGGCACGATCCGCTACACGCTCGACGGCACGGCGCCGACTGCGCGGTCGAAGGCCTATGCGTCGCCGCTGTCGCTCAAGCCTGGCGTGGTCGTTCGCGCGGCTGCGTTCACCAGCGACGGGCGCCCGACTGCGGTGCCGCGGCTGTTCGAGATGAGCCGTGCCGCGCTGTTGCGCCGGTCGAATTCGGAGATGGTCGCGTGCCCGGGCGGATCGCTCAACCTGCGCGTACCGCTGACCGCGGAGGCGACCGCGCTGGCACCGGTGTACAACATCAACATCTTCGATTCGTGCACGATGTATCCGGCCGCGCCGCTCGACATGGCGCGCGGCTTCAGCGTCGATGTCGCGCGGCTCGCCCGGCATTACGGGCTGGCGCACGATGCGAGCAAGCTGGTGCCGCATTATGCGGTGACGATGTACGGCGAACTCGTCGTGCGCGCGGGCGGCTGCAGGGGGACGATCGCGGCGACCTTCCCGCTGCCCGACCCGGCGACGAGCCCCAACCGCATGACGTTCCGCGGCAAACTTCCCGAGGGGAAGGGTGACGCCGACCTTTGCCTGCAATTTACCCAGTCGCTCGAGTCACCGATCTACGCGGTGGAATCGATGCCGCTGACGGAGACGAACTGATGCGTTGGACTGTACTTCTCCTGCTCGCGAGCGCCGCCACCCCCGTCTGGGCCGCACCACGTACCAGCGTCGCGCTCGACAGCGGCTGGTCGATGCGGATCGATCCGGCCGACACGGCTGCGGCCAAGGCGCATCCCAAGGCGGCACGCTGGTTGCGCGCGACCGTGCCGGGCAGCGCGCAGACCGACCTGATGGCCGCGAAGATCGTGCCCGATCCGTACAAGGGGCTGAACGAGGCGAAGATACAGTGGGTCGGGCTGACCGACTGGCAGTATCGCACGACCTTGCGGATGACCGCCGGGCAGCTCGCGCGCGATCATATCGACCTCGTGTTCGACGGACTCGATACGTTTGCCGAGGTGCGGCTGAACGGGACGAAGTTGCTCGCCGCGGACAACGCGCACCGGCGCTGGCGCGTGCCGGTCAAGGCGGTGCTGAAGCCGGGTGCGAACGACCTGTTGATCACCTTCCGCTCGCCGATCCGCACGTTGCAGCCGATGGTGCTGAAGACCGCGCATCCGCTGCCCGGCGAATATGATTCGATCTATGGCGACGAGCCGATGGGCAAGCAGACCTCGCCCTATATCCGCAAGCCGAAATACCAATATGGCTGGGACTGGGGCCCGCGGATCGTCACGCAGGGGATCTGGCGTCCGGCGCGGATCGAGGCGTGGGACGACGCGCGGATCGAGGCGTTTCGCGTGACGCAGGAAGCGCTGACGAAGACCGAGGCGCGGCTGTCGGCCGAACTCGACGTGGTCGCGGGCGAGGAGCGCCCCGTCACCGTGCAGGTCGCGGTGACCGGGCCCGACGGTCAGGTGACTCAGGCGGCACGGACCGTCACGGTCGCGGCGGGCGCGAGTCATGTCGCGGTGCCGGTGAGCATAGCCAATCCTCAGCGCTGGTTCCCGGCGGGCTATGGCGCGCAACCGCTCTATACCGTCAAGGCCACGCTGACCGACGGTACCGCGACGATCGACACCGTCCAGCGCCGCACCGGCCTGCGCACCGTCGAACTGCGCCGCGAGAAGGACGCGCAGGGGCGTGGCTTCGCGTTCGTCGTCAACGGCATCCCGGTGTTCGCCAAGGGCGCGAACCTGATCCCGTTCGACATGTTTCCCGCGCGCGTGCCAGAGAGCCAGATCCGCACCGTCATGGCCGGCGCGCGCGACGCGAACATGAACATGATCCGCGTGTGGGGCGGCGGCTATTATCTCGACGACGCGTTCTACGACATCGCCGACCAGATGGGCTTGATGGTGTGGCAGGACTTCATGTTCGGTGGGTCCGTCACACCGCCCGACCGCGACTTCCGCGAGACCGTCCGGATCGAGGCGGAGGAACAGGTCGACCGGCTCCAGGCGCATCCCTCGATCGTGCTGTGGGCGGGCAACAACGAAGTGCTCAGCGGCTGGGCGAACTGGTCCGACCGGATCGCGTACAAGAAGGCGGTCGGTGCGGACGAGCAGGAGCGGATCGGCGTCGGCATGGCGGTGATCTTCGACCGCGTGCTGCGCGATGCCGCCGAGCGCCGCGATCCCGACGCGGTCTATTGGCCGGGCTCGCCGAGCAGCAACTACGAGGACAAGCCCGACATCGATGGCGATGGCGACCGGCATTATTGGGACGTCTGGGGCGGCAAGAAACCGGTCGAGGCGTATCTCGACAGCTGCCCGCGGTTCATGTCCGAATACGGCCTCCAGTCGATGCCCGAGATGAAGACGATCCGGACGTTTGCGACCGACGCCGATTTCTCGCCGACCTCGCCGGTGATGAAGGCGCACCAGAAGTTCCTCAAGGGCGAGGGCAACGACCGGCTGCTGTTCTACATCCGCGAGAAATACCGCGAGCCGCGCGACTTCGCCGAGTTCGTGTATCTCAGCCAGGTGATGCAGGCCGAGGGGATCGAACTCGCTGCGCTGCATCACCGCGCTTGCCGGCCGGTGACGATGGGATCGCTGTTCTGGCAGATCAACGACGTCTGGCCGGGCGCGTCATGGGCCAGCATCGATTATTACGGTCGCTGGAAGGCGCTGCAATTCCGCGCGCGGCATTTCTACGCGCCGCTGGCGATCGCCGCCGAGCGCAAGGACGGGTCGACCAAAATCAGCCTGATCTCCGACGCGACGACGCCGACCGAGGCGGTGTGGCGGATGCGGACGCTCGACGTCGACGGGAAGGTGCTTGCAACGAGCGAGACGCCGGCGACGGTCGCGCCATTGTCCGCAACGGCTGTCGCGACGTTGCCCGATGCGACGCTGTTCGCGGGCGGCGATCCAGCGCGGACGATCGCGGTGGCGGAATTGCTGGTAAGTGGCCGCGTCGTCTCGCGCACGCTGCTGTCGGCGGCCCCCAAGACAATGACGCTGCCCGATCCGGGCCTGACCGCGACATGGGAAGGCGATCGCCTGACACTGACCGCGACCAAGCTGGCGCGCGCGGTGTGGCTCGACTTCGGCAAGGTCGAGGCGACGCCCTCCGACAATGCGTTCGATCTGCTGCCGGGGGAGACCGTTACGGTGACTGTAGCGTCCAAAACGTCGACGGCGGCGCTGAAACGTGCGCTGACGATCCGGACACTGGCCGGGCAAGTCGTTCCCAAGTGATCCGCGTCGGTCGAATCCTGCTGGTCGTGATCGGCCTCGCGATGGTGGCCCCGGCGCTCGCGGAACCCGCGGCGCGGCCCGCGGCGGGGCCGATCACGCGCGTGCTGGATACCGGATGGGAGGTTCGCCTCGCACCGGGCGATGCCAACGCGGCCGCGCACAAGGCGGCGACGCGCTGGTTGCCCGCACGCGTGCCGGGATCGGTGCAGACCGACCTGCTTGCCGCGCATTTGCTCGCCGATCCGTGGGTCGGCGAGGGTGAACGTGCCGCGCAATGGGTCGGGCTGTCCGACTGGCAATATCGGACCGTCTTCACGCTGGATCCGGCGACGCTGGCGCGGGCGAATGTCGATCTCTCCTTCGACGGGCTCGACACGTTCGCGACCGTCCGCGTCAACGGGACGGCCGTGCTCCGCGCCGACAACATGTTCCGCAGCTGGCGGGTCGCGGCCAAGGCGCTGCTAAAGCCTGGTCGCAACGTCATCGAGATCGATTTCGAATCGCCGATCCGCAAGCTCCTGCCGCGCGCGCTGGCCGAGAAGGTGCCGCTGCCGGGGGCCTATGACACGGCGTTCGGCGACGAGCCCAAGGGCCGCCAGACCGCGAATTACGTGCGCAAGGCGGCCTATCATTATGGTTGGGACTTCGCGCCGCGGATCGTCACGATCGGCGTCGGCAAGCCGGTCCGGATCGAGGCGTATGACGGTCTCCGCCTGAGCGACTTCCATGTCGCGCAGGTGCATCTCGACGACAGCGTCGCGGTGCTCGATGCGGCGGTGGAGATCGACGCCGCGACACCGCGCACCGTCGACGTCCGCGTGGATATCGCCGGCCCCGACGGCACGACGCAACGGCTCGACCGGCGCGTGACTTTGTTTGCGGGGCTGAATCCGGTGGTGCTGCCGGTCCGGATCGAACGCCCGAAGCGCTGGTGGCCGGTCGGGTATGGCAAGCCCGATCTGTACGCGGTCACCGCGACGGTCACCGAGGCGGGGCGCGTGCTCGGCACTGCGACGCACGATATCGGACTGCGTACCGTCGAACTGCGCCGCGATCCCGATCGCTGGGGGCGCGGCATGGCGTTCGTGATCAACGGCGTGCCGATCTTCGCCAAGGGCGCGAACCTCGAGCCCGCCGACAGCATCGCGTCGCGCGTTCCCGCGGCGCGCACCGATGCGGTGCTGGAGGCGGCGGTCGCGGCGAACATGAACATGCTGCGGATCTGGGGCGGGGGCTATTATCCCGACGATGCGGTGTTCGCCAAGGCCGACCGGCTGGGGCTGATGCTGTGGCAGGATTTCATGTTCGGCAACGCGCTGCCCGCCAACGACGCCGCCCTGCGCGAGAGCACACGGCTGGAGGCGATCGACCAGGTCCGGCGGCTTCGCGATCACCCCTCGCTGGTGATCTGGAACGGCAATAACGAGGTCCAGACCGGGTGGGACAATTGGAGCGACCGCAAGGCCTTCGCGCGTGCGCTCGGGCCGGACGGGCAGGAGGCGTTCGGCGCGCATCTCCGCCGGTTGTTCGACAAGGATCTGCGTGCGGTCGTCAACACGCTGTCGCCGAGCACCCCTTATTGGGGTGGTTCGCCGACCACCGATTACGACGGCATTTCCGAAGTGAAGACCGATGGCGACGTGCATTACTGGGATGTCTGGGCGCGGTCTCCGCTCGAGGATTACCTGACCACCGAAAACCGCTTCATGTCCGAATTCGGGCTGCAATCGATGCCCGGCCTGCGCACCACGCGCGAGATGCTGGGAGCGCGTCGCCCGGAGGACATGCCGGTCCAGATCGCCGGCAGCGCGTATGACAGCGGCAAGGGCAACGGCCGCATCCTCGGCTATATCCGCGCCGATTACGGCGAGCCCAAGTCGTTCGTCGAGTACATCTATCTGTCGCAACTGCTCCAGGCGGAAGGCTTGGAGATGGCGGTGATCCACCAGCGCGCATCGCGTCCGCAGAACATGGGCACGCTGTACTGGACGCTCAACGACAGCTGGCCCGGACTGGTCAACTCGATCTGGGCGGGGCAGGCCTGGGGCAGCATCGACTTCCACAATCGCTGGAAGGCGAGCCATTACCGCGCCCGGCGTTTCTATGCGCCGGTCACAATCGGCGCGCAGCATATCAAGGGCAACACCGTCGTCACGCTGATCTCCGACAAGCGCGAGGCGTTCCCGGCGCGCTGGCGCCTGCGGGTGATCGACCGCGACGGAACGCTGCTGTCGGAACGCGGCGGGGCGGTCGATGCGGCGCCGCTCGCGGCGATGCCGCTGGGCAATTTCGCCGATGCCGACCTCCTCGGCAAGGCGGATCCGTCGCGGACCTTCGCGGTGGCGGATGTGACCGTGGATGGCACGGTCGTCGCGCGGCAGTTCGTCTATTTCGCCAAGGCGAAAGACGTCGCGCTGGCCGATCCCGCGCTGAAGGCGACCATCGTCGCTAGCCCCGACGGCTATGCGCTGACCGTCTCGGCCAGGTCGCTCGCGCGGGGCGTCTGGATCGACTTCGGCGAGTGCGACGCGACGCTGTCCGACAATGCCTTCGACCTCGCCGCCGGCGACACCGTGACGATTTCCGTCCGCTCCGATGCATCGCTCGCGACGCTCCAACACGCCCTCTCGGTCCGCAGCCTGTTCGGCGCGACCGTCCCGACCAAGGCTACATCATGATCCGCAATGCGCTGTTCGCTGCCCCGCTCGCCGCCCTGCTCGCCACGTCCGCGCTCGCGCAGACGGTCGATCCGGCGGTGCGCAGCATGACGCTCGACGAGAAGGCGGCGCAGTTGCAGAGCGTCGCGCCGGCGATCCCGCGGCTGAACCTGCCCGCGTATGATTATTGGAACGAGGGGCTGCACGGGCTCGCGCGCAACGGCGTCGCAACGGTGTTCCCGCAGGCGATCGGGTTGGCCGCGACGTGGGACGAGGCGCTGCTCAGGCGTGTCGGCGATGTCGTGTCGACCGAGGCGCGGGCGAAGTCCAACGCGCTGCCGGCGGGGGATCGCGCGCGCTATCAGGGGCTGACGATCTGGTCGCCCAACATCAACATTTTCCGCGATCCGCGTTGGGGTCGTGGGCAGGAGACCTATGGCGAGGACCCGTATCTGACGGGGCGGCTGGGGGTGGCGTTCATTGGCGGGCTGCAGGGGCCGGACCTTGCGCATCCCAAGGTGATCGCGACGCCGAAGCATCTCGCCGCGCATAGCGGGCCCGAGGCGGGGCGCGACGGGTTCGACGTCGATATCAGCCCGCATGACCGCGAGGCGACGTTCCTGCCCGCGTTCCGGATGGCGCTGACCGAGGGCAAGGCGCTGTCGACGATGTGCGCGTATAACGCGATTCATGGCGTGCCGGTTTGCGCGTCGAAGCCGTTGCTGACCGAGACGGTGCGGAACCAATGGGGCTTCAAGGGGCTGATCGTGTCCGACTGCGACGCGGTCGGGAACATCGCGAATTACCATTATTACCGGCCCGATAATGCGAGCGGGTCGGCGGCGGCGATTTCCGCTGGCATGGATTTCAACTGTGGGAAGACCTACGCGGCCCTCGGCGATGCTGTGCGGCGGGGGCTGGTGCCCGAGGCGACGATCGACGCGAGTCTGACGCGGACGTTCGCGGTGCGGCGGATGCTCGGCGGGGCGTTCGGGACGACCAGTCCGTGGGACATGATCAAGGCGACCGAGTTCGACACGCCTGCGCATCGTGCGCTGGCGCTGGAGGCGGCGCGGAAAGCGATGGTGCTGGTCCAGAACAACGGCGTGCTGCCGCTGAAACCCTCGGCGAAGATCGCGGTGATCGGGCCGAATGCCGACAGCGTCGATGTGCTGGAGGCGAATTATCATGGTACCGCGGCGGCGCCGATCACGCCGTTGGCGGCGCTGCGGACGTCATTTGCGGGCGTGCGGTACGCGCAAGGGGCGAGCATCGCCGAGGGCGTGCCCGTTCCGGTGCCCGATACTGCGCTGGCGCTGCGCGGCGAATATTTCCGGGGGAGCGATTTCGCGGGCACGCCGGTCGTGCGGGCCGACCGGACGATCGACTTCGACTGGGATCGCACCGCGCCTGCATCGGGGATCGACCCGGCCGCGTTCTCGGTGCGCTGGACCGGGACGATCATCGCACCCGCGGCGGGCGACTATGTGTTCCGGCTCGACGTGCCGCGCTGTTTCGACTGCAAGGGGCATGATCCCTCGCGGTTGTGGATCGACGACAAGCTGGTCGCCGACGACGATGGCAGCGGGAAGAACGTCGAGGCGGCGGTGACGTTGGCCGCTGGTCCGCATTCGATCCGCGTCGAACTTGCGCATAGCGGTGAGGACCAGGGGCTGCGGCTGAACTGGACTGCGCCTGCGGAGGCGCAGGTCGCGGAGGCGGTTGCGGCGGCGAAGGATGCCGACGCTATCGTCGCGTTCGTCGGGCTGTCGCCCGCGGTCGAGGGCGAGGCGTTGCAGATCGAAGTGGCGGGCTTCTCGGGCGGCGATCGGACCGATATCGGGCTTCCCGCCGCGCAGGTGCGTCTGCTCGAAGCGGCGAAGGCGACCGGCAAGCCGCTGGTGGTCGTGCTGATGACCGGCAGCGCGGTCGCGATGACCTGGGCGAAGGCGCATGCCGACGCGATCCTGGTCGGCTGGTATCCGGGGCAGGCTGGCGGGCAGGCGATCGCCGATACGCTGGTTGGCAAGAGCAATCCGGGCGGGCGACTGCCGGTGACGTTCTACGCGAAGACGCGCGATCTGCCGGCATTCATCGACTACAACATGCGTGAGCGGACCTATCGGTATTTCACCGGCACGCCGCTGTGGGGCTTCGGGCACGGGCTGAGCTATACGCAGTTCGCTTATGCCGCGCCCAAACTCGCGCGCAGTACGATAGCCGCTGGCGAGAGCTTCACCGTCGAGGTGCCGGTGCGCAATACCGGCAAGCTCGCGGGCGACGAAGTGGTGCAGGCGTATCTCGTGCCGCCCGAGCCGGCGGTGAAGCCGCGCTTCAACGATCCCGTGCTGCAGCGCCAACTGGTCGGGTTCAGGCGCGCGACAGTGAAGCCCGGGCAGACGGCGCGCGTGGCATTTACGATCGATCCGCGCGGGATGAGCAGCGTCGATGCGGCGGGCAATCGAAGTGTCGTGCCGGGCGAATACCGGCTGCATATCGGTGGCGGCCAGCCAGGCGACGGGCCGGGTGTCGAGACCGTCTTCACCGTGACGGGAAGCAAGGATCTGCCGAAATGATTGATCGTCGCATGCTCATCGCGGGCGCCGCGGCGCTCGGGCTTGCCGGACCGCTGCGGGCGGCCACGCCGTCGTTCGTCAGCAAGCGTCCGAAGCTTGCCGATCGGCGCTACACCAGCGCTGCGGTCGAGGCGGAGATCGCGCGCGTGTCGGCGAAGATCGCCGATCCCGAACTCGCGTGGATGTTCGGCAATTGCTATCCGAACACTCTCGATACGACGGTGTTCATGGGGTCGGTCGACGGAAAGCCCGATGCGTTCGTGATCACCGGCGATATCGACTGCATGTGGCTGCGCGACAGTTCGGCGCAGGTCCATCCGTATCTGCCGCTGGCGAAGCGCGATCCGGCGTTGCGGACGCTGTTCCGCGGGCTGATCGCGCGGCAGGCGCGGTGCATCCTGATCGATCCGTATGCCAACGCGTTCATGCATGATCCCTCGGCGAAGACCAATCTGAGCTGGTCGCTGACCGACGACACGGTGATGAAGCCCGGCGTCGGCGAGCGGAAATGGGAGATAGATTCGCTCTGCTACCCGATGTGGATCGCGCATGCCTATTGGCAGGCGACCGGCGACGTCGCACCGTTCGATGCGCTGTGGGCGGACGGCGCGCGCGCGTCGATCCGGACGTTCCGCGAGCAGCAGCGCAAGGACGGGCCGGGGCCGTATCGCTTCCGCCGGTCGTCGCCGATCGTCGGCGAGAGCATGCCGCTCGACGGTTATGGTCCGCCGTCGCGCGCCGTCGGGCTGATCCACTGCGGGTTCCGGCCTTCGGACGATGCGTGCGTGCTCCCGTTCCTGATCCCGTCGAACATCTTCGCGGTCCGTGCGCTGCGCCAGTTGGCGGAACTCGCGACGCGCGCCCGGCCGGATGCTGCGCTGGCGGCGGATGCGACCGCGCTGGCCGACGAGGTCGAGGCGGCGCTGCGGTTGCATGGGCTGACTAAAGGCGCGGACGGCCAGCCGGTCTGGGCGTATGAGGTCGATGGCTATGGCAACGCGATCTTCATGGACGACGCCAATGTGCCGAGCCTGTCGGGGCTTGCGTATCTCGGTGCGGTGAAATCCGACGATCCGCTCTGGCGGCGCACCGCGGCGCGCGCGTGGAGCAAGGACAACGCGTATTTCTTCACCGGCAAGGCGGCGGAGGGGATCGGGAGTCCGCATACTGGCTTGCGCGAGATCTGGCCGATGTCGATCGTGATGCATGCGTTGAACGCGCTCGAGATGGGCGACGACGCGACCGTCGCGCGGTCGCTGGCAGCGCTGAAGGCGACGCATGGCGGCACTGGGTTCATGCATGAATCCTTCAACCAAGACGACGGCGCGAAATTCACGCGGTCGTGGTTCGCCTGGGCCAACGGACTGTTCGGCGAACTGATCGTCGACATCGCTGCCAAAAATCCCGCACTGCTCGGAGTCCGCGCATGACCATTTCCCGCCGTATGCTCCTCGCCGGGAGCGGTGCGCTTGCGCTGACCGCGCGTGCGACCTTCGCCGCCACGCCGCGTGGACAGCAGACTGCCCCCGATCTGTTCGTCGGGACTGGCGGTCATGGCCACACCTATCCGGGCGCGACCTTGCCGTTCGGGATGGTGCAGCTCAGCCCCGATACCGATGTCGAGCGCTGGGATGCGTGCTCGGGCTATCACCGCACCGACACGTCGATCATGGGGTTCAGCCATACGCATCTGTCGGGCACCGGGATCGGCGACATGCTCGACGTGCTGGTGGTGCCGACGCGGGGGCCGGTGCAGTTGACGCCCGGTACGCTCGCCAATCCCGATGCGGGGTATCGCCAGCGCTTCTCGGCCGAGCATGCCGAGCCGGGATATTACCGCGTGACGCTGGAATCGGGCGTGCGGGCGGAGCTGACCGTAACCGAGCGGACCGGTATCCAGCGGCATGTGTTTCCAGCGGGCGCGGGGCATATCCTGATCGATCTGTCGCATCTGATCCTCGACAAATGGGATCATGGCGTGCTGATCGACGACGCCTCGCTGAACGTCGACGAGGCGGGCATGCTGACCGGCAGCCGCCGCGTGTTCCGCTGGGCGAAGGGGCGGCGGATCCACTTCGCGATGCAGCTGTCGCGCAAGCCCGACCGGATCGTGTTCTACGGCGATGGCGACGCCCCACAGGCGGCGGACGCGAAGGGCGTCGCGGGCAAGCGCGTCAAGGCGGTGCTGCACTATGACGACGCCGGCGCCTCGCCGATCGTGATCCGCACCGGAATCTCCGCGGTCGACGTCGCCGGCGCGCGCAAGAACCTAGCGGTCGAGGCGCGGCATTGGGATTTTGATCGCTATCGGGCCGATGCGACCAAGCGTTGGGCGCCCGCGCTTGCCGCGGTCAGTGTCGAGGGGGGCACGCCTGCGCAGCGCACGATCATGGCGAGCGCGCTGTATCACGCACAGCTCGCGCCGACGCTGTTTTCCGATGTCGACGGCCGCTATGTCGGGCTCGACTGGCAGGTGCACACGGTGACCGGCAAGGATCGTGCGTACAGCTCCTACTCGATGTGGGACACGTATCGCGCTCTGCATCCGTTGCTCACGCTGATCGAGCGCGAGCGGACCGCGGAGCTGGTCGGCGACCTGATCCGGCAGACGCAGCAGAGCCCGTACGGCCCGCCGGTCTGGCCGTTGCAGGGGGTCGAGACGGGGTGCATGATCGGCTGGCATTCGGTGTCGGTGATGGCCGAGGCGCGCGCGAAGGGCGTGCCCGCGAACTATGCCGCGGCGTGGCCGAACGTGCGGCGCCGGTCGTTCGATTTCGCGATGCCTACGATGGACAACAGCCTCGGGATCAAGCCGTACGACACGATGGGCTACATCCCCGCGGACACGGTGTTCGAGTCGGTCTCGCGCACGCTCGAATATGCGTATGACGATTACGCCTCGGCGCATCTGGCGGATGCTGCGGGTGCGACCGCCGATGCCGCGCAGTTGCGCAAGCGGAGCGGGAACTGGCGCAACGTGTTCGACGCGTCGATCGGGTTCGCGCGGCCGAAGCTCGAGAACGGGACATGGACCACGCCCTATGATCCGATCGCGCTGGGCCATGCGTCGAAGTGGCGCGATTATACCGAGAGCAACGGCTGGCAGGCGACGTTTCTCAACCAGCACGACGTCTACGGCCTGATCGCGGCGATGGGCGGCGATGCGAAGTTCGAGGCGAAGCTCGACGGGCTGTTCAACGCGCCGTCGACCCTCCCGAAGGATGCGCCGCCCGACATCAGCGGGCTGGTCGGCCAATATGCGCATGGCAACGAGCCGAGCCATCACGTCGCGTATATGTACGCGTATTGTGGTGCTGCGTGGAAGACGCAGGCCATGGTCCGGCGGTTGCTGACCGAGATGTATAAGGACGATCCAGACGGCATCATCGGCAACGACGATTGCGGGCAGATGAGCGCGTGGTTCGTGCTGAGCGCACTCGGGCTGTACCCGGTCGATCCGGTGAGCGCGAATTATGTGCTGGGCTCGCCGCTGTTCGACCGGGCGGAGATGCGCGTCGGCGCAGGCCGGACTCTCGTTGTCGAGGCGCGCGGCAATGCGGCGGGTCGGCCGTACGTCCAGTCGGTCACGTGGAACGGCCGGCCCTGGACGAAAAGCTGGATTGCGCATGCCGATATCGTGCGCGGCGGTCGGCTCGTGTTCGAGATGGGCGACACACCCAACCGTGATTTTGGCCGCGCGCCTGCCGATCGGCCGCCAGCAACCACCGGAGTTTCGCGATGACCTTGGATCTCAATCGCCGCGCGTTGATCGCCGGTACGCTCGCTACCGCTGCTGCCGGTCGCGCGAACGCCGCGGCCCCGGTCGGTGCACCAGCTCCGTGGGGCGCAACGCCGAGCGTCCGCCAACTCGCCTGGCACAAGCGCGAGCGCTACGGCTTCGTCCACTTCACGTTGAACACCTGGACCGACAAGGAATGGGGGTATGGCGACGAGGACCCCAAGCTGTTCGATCCGACCGCGTTCGATCCGGACCAGATCGTCGCGGCGGCGAAAAGCGCGGGGCTGACCGGCCTCGTCCTGACCGCCAAGCATCATGACGGCTTCTGCCTGTGGCCGACCAGGCTTACCGAGCATTGCATCCGCAACAGCCCGTACAAGGGCGGCAAGGGCGACATCGTCCGCGAGCTGGGCGACGCATGCCGCCGCGGCGGGATTGCCTACGGGCTGTATCTGTCGCCCTGGGACCGCAACCGAGCCGATTACGGCACGTCTGCGTATATCGACTATTTCCGTGCGCAGCTGACCGATCTCTGCACCAATTACGGCGAGCTGTTCGAAGTGTGGTTCGACGGCGCGAACGGCGGCGATGGCTATTATGGCGGCGCGCGAGAGGCGCGGAAGATCGATGCGCCGAAATATTACAACTGGCCGTCGATCATCGCGCTGGTCCACAAATTGCAGCCGATGGCGTGCACCTTCGATCCGCTCGGCGCGGATATCCGCTGGGTCGGGAACGAGGACGGGCGCGCGGGCGATCCGTGCTGGCCGACGATGCCGAACCATCCGTATGTGCAGAGCGAGGGCAATTCGGGCGTGCGCGGTGCGCCGCTCTGGTGGCCGGCCGAGACGAACACGTCGATCCGGCCGGGCTGGTTCTATCATGCCGACGAGGACCTCCAGGTGAAGTCGCCGCAGCGGCTGATGCAGTTCCACGACGAGTCGGTCGGGCGCGGCACCAACATGATGCTCAACCTGCCGCCCGATCGTCGCGGGCTGATCGCGGAGCCCGATCTCGCGTCGCTGAAGTCGTTCGGCGATGCGTTGCGTGCGAGCTTCAAGACCGATCTTGCGAAGGGTGCGGTCGCGAGCGGACCGTCGCGCGGCGCCCGGTTCGCGCCGGCCAACGTGCTCGACGGCAATCCCGACACCTATTGGAGCACACCGGATGCGATGAAGACGCCGTCGCTGGTGCTCCACCTGCCGCCGGGGCGCCGCTTCGACCTGATCCGGATCCGCGAGGCGCTGGCGCTCGGCGTGCGCGTCACGAAGTTCGCGATCGATGTGGCCGACGCGAAGGGCGCGTGGCGCGAGGTTGCGGTGCACGAGTGCATCGGTGCGCAGCGGATCATCCGCCTGCCCCTGCCGGTGACGGCGCGGCGCGTGCGGCTGCGGATCGTTGAGGCACCGGCGTGCCCGGCGATCACCGAGGTTTCGCTGTTCCTGAGCGTCGCGCCGGTCGCGGTTGCGGCGTCGCAGGCGACGGGCAACAAGATCATCTCGAAGACCGGGTGGACGATCGCGGGCGCGATCCAGCACAGTCTGCCGATGAAGGCGGGCAAGCCGGATTTCGCGGGCGAGACATCGCTGGCGGGCGTGGTCAAGCCCGGATTGCCCGGTGCGGAGGCGGTGCTCGACGACGATCTCGCGACCGTCTGGACGACGCCTGCGCCGACGCCGACGAGCGTGGTGATGCTGATGATCGACATGGGCAAGGCGGATCAGGTGGCCGGGTTCAGCCTGACGCCGACCCGTCAGGCGCTGCCCGACGCCGGGCCGCCGGGCCGCTACCGCGTCGAGACGAGCGAGGACGGCAAGACCTGGACGCCAGCGGGCGAGGGCGAGTTCGGCAACATCGCCTATGCGCGGGCAACGCAGCGCATTACCTTCGCGAAGGCGCGATCGGCGCGGTACCTGATGCTCGGCTTCACGACGGTCGCCACCGCTCAGCCGAAGATGGCGATCGCCGGCATCGGTGCGTTCCGGCCGTAAGCTCCTGATCGATCCTCCCCCGCAAGGGGGAGGTGTCGCCGAAGGTGACGGAGGGGGAGGACACGGAACGGCTGTTTTCCTTTCCTCCCCCTCCGTCTGGCAAGGGCCAGCCACCTCCCCCTGGCGGGGGAGGATTAGAGCAGGGGCTGGGCTAGCCGGCTCTGATCGGGCATGGCTTCCCGCGGCAGCACGGGTGAGCGAACAGATGGACGAGCGTACGACGATGCCGCGGATCGCGGGACCCGAGGATCATGTCGTCGTGGTCGGCGGCGGCTTTTCCGGCGCGCTGTTCGCGGTCAATTTGATGCGCCACGAGGGGCCCCGGGTGACGCTGATCGAGCGCCGCGACCGGCAGCTCGCGCGCGGCGTCGCGTATAGTGCAGCGCATCCGGACCACCTGCTCAACGTCCGCGCGGGCAACATGAGCGCGCTGCCCGACGATCCCGATCATTTCGTCCGCTGGCTCGAAGCGCACGGCAAGGGCGACCGCAAGACCTTCGTCCCGCGCACAACCTATGGCGCGTACCTGCGCGAACTGCTCGATGCGGCGATCGCGGGATCGGACGGACGGCTGGTGCATGTCGAGGGCGAGGTCTGCGCGATCGAGCCGGTGACCGGCGACGGCGTCACGCTGACGATGGCGGACGGGCGAAAGATCGCCGCCGATACCGCGGTGCTCGCGCTGGGGAATCTGCCACCGCACACGCCACCGGGCTTGAAGCCGGATACTTTACCGGCGGGCGTGTATTGCGCGGACCCGTGGGCGGCCGACCTCGCCGAGGGGTTGGGCGCGGACGATACCGTCGTGCTGGTCGGAACCGGGCTGACCGCGATCGACGCGGCGCTGTTGCTCGATGCGCAGGGATTCGCAGGCCACATCCTCGCCACTTCGCGCCGCGGATTGTCGCCCCGCCGCCATGTCGACGGCGCCCCCGCGCACCGCGGCGTGTCGGACAAGCCGCAGGGCGGGCTGACCGACCTCGTCCGTCATGTCCGCGCAAGGGCCGCGGTCGAAGGCTGGCGGTGCGCTGTCGACGAGCTTCGCCCGGTCACGCAGATGCTGTGGTCGGCAGCGTCGCAAGACCTGCGCGGCCGTTTCCTGCGGCATCTGCGTCCCTATTGGGACGTCCATCGCCACCGCCTCGCACCGGCCGTCGCCGACCGCGTCGAGGCGCTTGTCGCAACCGGCCGACTGACCTTCGCAGCGGGCAAGATCGTCTCCGCCGAGGCCGACGGACCGCAGGCAAAGCTGACCTGGCGACCACGCGGCGAAACCGCCACCGTCGTTACACGCACCGCGCGGATCGTGAACTGCACCGGGCCGCAGGGCGATCTGTTGCGCTCCGAGGAGCCGCTCGTGACGCATCTGCTCGCCGCCGGGCTGATCCGACCCGATCCGCTGCGGCTCGGCGTCGACGTCGATGCGCAGTCGCGGGCGATCCGGGCGGACGGCATGCCCGACGACCGCATCCACTGCATCGGCCCGATGACCCGCGGCGGGCTGTGGGAAGTGGTCGCGGTGCCCGATATCCGCGTCCAGAGCTGGGACCTCGCCCGCCGCCTGTCCAACGCGCAATGGGTCGGCGGCGAGGGTTTGTGATCGCGGCGACGAAAGAGAGCCGCGCCGCTTAATAATTCCGACAATACTACGCAAAACATACGCGCCGCCCGGCAATCGATCTCGAATTGCTACGCGGCCGGCGCCTAATTGCCAGTCCTCGCGAACCGCCATCCTTTCGGCGGCGCGCGCATGGGGACCATATGCACATTCTTCGTTTCGCCGCCGCCGCCGGTATCCTGACCGGTCTCGCCACGCCCGCGTTCGCGCAGGATACCGCGCCGCCGTCTCCCGTCACTATCTCCGGTTCGGTGACGCTGGCCACCGACTACCGCCTGCGCGGCGTGTCGCAGTCGGACAAGGACGGCGCGATCCAGGGCGGGCTGACGATCGCGCACCAGAGCGGCGTGTATGTCGGCGCCTGGGGCTCGAACCTGTCGGGCTGGGGCACGTTCGGCGGCTCGAACATGGAGCTCGACCTGATCGGCGGCTACAAGCACAAGCTCGCCGACAACGCGACGCTCGACGTCGGGCTGACCTGGTATATGTATCCGGGCGGCGCCTCGAAGACGGATTACGCCGAGCCCTATGTGAAGCTCAGCGGCACGACCGGCCCGGCGACGCTGACCGCCAGCGCCTTTTATGCGCCGAAGCAGCAGGCGCTCGGCAAATGGTATCGCACCGGCGCCGATGCGGCCGCGGGCATCTATACCAATCCCGGCGCCAAGACCGACAATCTCTACCTCACCGGCGACGGCGCGTTCGCGATCGCCGGCACGCCGATCACCGCCAAGGCGCATATCGGCCATAGCTGGGGCAATGACGGCCTCGGCCCGAACGCGACCAGCGTGACGCCGACCGGCGAGTACTGGGATTGGTCGCTCGGCGCGGACGCTACGTACAAGAACCTGACCTTCAACGTCAGCTATGTCGATACCGACATCACGCGTCGTAGCGCAGCGTATCTCCAGCCGAGCTTCTCCCGCGGGCAGGACGGCACCGGATCGATCGCCGACGGCACCGTGGTTGCCTCCCTTACCGCCGCCTTCTGACGAGGAACGACCGATGCAGGACCTTCTCTGGATAGCGATCATGGTCGGGCTGGTGGCGGCGACGCTCGCCTATGTCCGCCTGTGCGACAACGCGTGAGGACGCAGCCATGACCCTCGACCTCTGGCTCGCCGCGATCGTCGCGCTCGGGCTGCTGTTTTACCTCGTGGCGGTGCTGATCCGTCCCGAACGCTTTTAGGAGCGCGTCGCAATGACATTCCAGGGATGGATCCTGATCCTCGGCTTCGTCGGCATATTGCTGGCGCTGACCAAACCCGTCGGCCTGTGGCTGTTCGCGCTGTACGAAGGCCGCCGCACGCCGATCCACGCCGTCCTCGGCCCGGTCGAAACAGGCTTCTACAAGCTCGCCGGTATCGATCCGAAGGCCGAGCAGGGCTGGCGCCGCTATGCGCTGCACATGCTCCTGTTCAACGCGACGTTGATGGCGCTGACTTACGCAGTGTTGCGCCTGCAGGGCGTGCTGCCGGGTAACCCGCAAGGCCTCGCTGGCCTCGCGCCGCACCTCGCGTTCAACACCGCGATCAGCTTCACGACCAATACCAACTGGCAGAGCTATGGTGGCGAATCCACCATGTCGAACTTCAGCCAGATGTTCGGCCTGACGATCCACAACTTCCTGTCGGCCGCGACCGGCATCGCGCTGGCGTTCGCGCTGTTCCGCGGCTTTGCGCGGCGATCGGCCACGACGATCGGCAATTTCTGGGCGGATGCGACGCGCGTCACATTGTACCTGCTGCTGCCGATCTCGATCGTCTATGCGCTGTTCCTGATTGCCAGCGGCGTGCCGCAGACGCTCGCCGCCACCGTCGACGTGACCACGCTGGAGGGGCTCAAGCAGACGCTCGCGCTCGGTCCGGTGGCGAGCCAGGAGGCGATCAAGATGCTCGGCACCAATGGTGGCGGCTTCTTCAACGCGAACTCGGCGCATCCGTTCGAGAACCCGACCGCGCTGACCAACCTGATCCAGATGCTCTCGATCTTCGTCATCGGTTTCGGCCTGACCTGGACGTTCGGCAAGGCGGTCGGCAACACCAGGCAGGGTTGGGCGATCCTCTCGGCGATGGTGCTGCTGTTCCTCGCGGGCGTCACGGTGACCTATGCCCAAGAAGCCGCGGGCAACCCGATCCTCCACCAGATCGGCGTCGCGGGCGGCAACATGGAGGGCAAGGAGGTCCGCTTCGGGATCGCCGCATCCGCCCTGTTCTCGGTCGTCACGACGGCGGCATCGTGTGGTGCAGTCAACGCGATGCACGACAGCTTCACGGCGCTCGGCGGCATGATCCCGCTGCTCAACATGCAGCTCGGCGAAGTCGTCATCGGCGGCGTCGGCGCAGGCATCTACGGCTTCCTGCTGTTCGCCATCCTGGCCGTGTTCGTCGCAGGCCTGATGGTCGGCCGCACGCCCGAATATGTCGGCAAGAAGATCGAGAGCCGCGAAGTGAAGCTCGCGGTGCTGGCGATCGCGATCCTGCCGCTCGTCATCCTCGGCTTTACCGCGATCAGCGCCGTGCTGCCCGCCGGGCTCGCAGGACCGCTCAACAAGGGGCCGCATGGGTTCACCGAGATCCTCTACGCCTTCACCAGCGGGGTCGGGAACAACGGCTCGGCGTTCGCGGGTCTCACCGCCGCGACGCCCTATTATGACGGGTTGCTGGGGGTCGCGATGTGGCTCGGGCGCTTCTTCATCATCGTGCCGATGCTCGCCATCGCCGGGTCGCTCGCCGCCAAGAAGCACACGCCGGAAAGCACGGGCTCGTTCCCGACGACGGGTGCGCTGTGGGTCGGCCTGCTGGTCGGGATCATCCTGATCGTCGGCGGCCTGACCTTCCTGCCGAGCCTCGCGCTCGGTCCCATCGCCGATCATCTCGCGATGATCAGCGGCAAAACCTTCTGACGGGACAAGCCAAAATGGCACGCACCCCTACCAAGTCGCTGTTCACGGCCGACTTGATCATCCCGGCGATCGGCGACGCTTTCCGGAAACTCGATCCCCGGCAGCTGATCCGCAACCCGGTGATGTTCGTCACTGCGGTGGTCGCCACGCTGTTGACGATCCTCGTCAACGTCGGCGGCGACGGGCTGTCGGTCGGCTTCAAGATCCAGCTGGTGATCTGGCTGTGGCTGACGGTGCTGTTCGGCACCTTCGCCGAAGCGCTCGCCGAAGGCCGCGGCAAGGCGCAGGCCGCGTCGTTGCGCGCGACCAAGGCGGAACTCACCGCCCGCCGCATGAAGGGCGACCAGGTCGAATCCGTCCCCGCCAGCGCGCTCCGTTCGGGCGATATCGTCCTGGTGACGATGGGCGACCTGATCCCGGCGGACGGCGAAGTCGTCTGGGGCGTCGCCTCGGTCAACGAAGCCGCGATCACCGGCGAGAGCGCACCCGTGATCCGCGAAGCGGGCGGCGATCGCTCGGCAGTGACCGCGGGTACGCGCGTCATTTCCGACGAGATCCGGGTCAAGGTCACCGCCAACCCCGGCGAAGGCTTTCTCGACCGCATGATCGCACTCGTCGAGGGCGCCGAGCGGCAGAAGACGCCGAACGAGATCGCGCTCACGCTGCTGCTCGTCGGCCTGACGATCATCTTCCTGATCGCGGTCGGCACGATCCCCGGGTTCGCCAGCTATGCGGGTGGCCGCGTGCCGGTCGCGATCCTGGCGGCGCTGTTGATCACGCTGATCCCGACGACGATCGCAGCCTTGCTCTCGGCGATAGGAATTGCGGGGATGGACCGTCTGGTGCGGTTCAACGTGCTGGCGAAGTCCGGGCGTGCGGTCGAGGCGGCGGGCGATATCGACGTGCTGCTGCTCGACAAGACCGGCACGATCACGATCGGCGATCGTCAGGCGAGCGAGTTTCGCTCGGTCGGTGGCACGCGCGACGAGGAGCTGGCCGAGGCAGCGTTGCTGGCCAGCCTTGCGGACGAGACGCCCGAGGGCCGCTCGATCGTGGTGCTGGCCCGCGAAAAGTTCGGCGTGACGACCAGCGCGTTGCCGAGTGACGCGGAGGTCATCCCGTTCACGGCGCAGACGCGCATCTCGGGCGTGAAGGTCAATGGCGCGCTGATCCAGAAGGGTGCGGTCGATTCGATCCTGAAGGCCAATCCGGGGGCAGGGGCGACCGCCGCCGCCACCGAACTGCGCCGGATTACAGACGAGATCGCGCGCGCTGGCGGTACCCCGCTGGCGGTGGCGATGGACGGGCGCTTGCTGGGGGCGATCTTTCTCAAGGACGTCGTCAAGGCGGGCATCCGCGAGCGCTTCGGCGAGCTGCGCGCGATGGGCATCCGCACGGTGATGATCACCGGCGACAACCCGCTCACCGCCGCCGCGATCGCCGCCGAGGCGGGCGTCGACGATTTCCTCGCGCAGGCGACGCCGGAGGACAAGCTCGACCTGATCCGCAAGGAACAGCAGGGCGGGCGGCTGGTCGCGATGTGCGGCGACGGCACCAACGACGCACCGGCTCTGGCGCAGGCCGACGTCGGCGTGGCGATGAACACCGGCACGCAGGCGGCGCGCGAGGCGGGCAACATGGTCGACCTCGACAGCGATCCGACCAAGCTGATCGAGATCGTGGGGCTGGGGAAGCAGTTGCTGATGACGCGTGGTGCGCTGACGACCTTCTCGGTGGCGAACGACGTCGCGAAGTATTTCGCGATCATCCCGGCGATGTTCGTGGCGCTCTATCCGGGGCTGGGCGTGCTCAACGTGATGCGGCTGGGGTCGCCCGAAAGCGCGATCCTGTCGGCGATCATCTTCAACGCGATCATCATTCCGATGCTGGTGCCGCTCGCGCTGAAGGGTGTGGCGTATAAGCCGATGGCGGCGGGGCCGCTGCTCGCGCGGAACCTCGCGGTGTATGGGCTGGGGGGGCTGATTGCGCCGTTCGTGGGGATCAAGCTGATCGACCTTCTGGTCGGCGCGCTGGGGCTGGCATGATGACGTCAGCCACTCAGCCATCCCAACCCCCTCCGTCACCCCGGACTTGTTCCGGGGTCCACCGTTCCGCGCGCTCATCGGCCCTTGGTTATGCAGAACGGTGGATGCCGGAACTAGCCCGGCATGACGGAAGCGGGTGGAACACCGCCGCCCAACCTAACCCCGTCACCCCGGCGAAAGCTGGGGTCTCCCTCCCCGAAGTGCGCCGTACGCGGCACGATACCCCAGCGTTCGCTGGGGTGACGGCAGAAGGAAGCATCCAATGACCTCCGATTTCACCTCCGCGCTCCGCCCCGCATTCGTTATGACGATCCTGTTCGCGCTACTGCTCGGGATCGTCTATCCCCTCGCCATGACCGGGATCGGACAGGCCATCTTCCCAACCCAGGCGAACGGCAGCCTCGTCATGGCTAACGGCAAGGCGATCGGCTCGACCGTCGTCGGGCAGGCGTTCACCAGCGACCGCTATTTCCAGACGCGGCCGTCCGCCGCCGGCAAGGGCTATGACGGCCTCGCGTCGTCGGGCTCGAACCTCGGGCCGACCAGCCAGGCGCTGGTCGATCGCACTAAGGCTGACGTCGCGAAGCGTCGCGCAGAAGGCGTGACGGAGCCGCTCCCGGCCGATCTCGCCACCGCATCGGGTTCGGGTCTCGACCCAGACCTGTCGGCAGCATCAGCTTACGCACAGGTCGCTCGCGTCGCACGTATCCGCGGGTTGCCCGCCGACAAGGTCCACGCACTCGTCACCGCTAACGTCGATGCCCCCCTGCTCGGCATCCTCGGCGAGCCACGCGTGAACGTCCTTACCCTCAACCGCGCGCTAGACGCGACCGGCGCACGTTGAACGACGACGGACGACCATCTCCCGAGGCCCTTCTGCGACAGGCGTCGCAGGAGGGTCGCGGCCGTCTGAAGATCTTCCTCGGCGCCGCCCCCGGTGTCGGGAAAACCTACGAGATGCTCTCCGAAGGCGCCGAACGCCGTCGCGCGGGCGTCGATATCGTCATCGGCGTGGTCGAGACGCACGGCCGCGTCGAGACCGAAGCGCTCACGCGCGGCCACGAGATCGTCCCGCGCAAGGCGATCCCCTACGAAGGCCGCACGCTCGACGAGATGGACCTCGACGCGATCCTCGAACGCGCCCCCACGCTCGTCCTCGTCGACGAACTCGCCCACACCAACGCCCCCGGCAGCCGCCACCCGAAACGCTACCAGGACGTCGAGGAACTGCTCGCCGCGGGCATCGACGTCTATTCGACGATCAATATTCAGCACATCGAGAGCCTCAACGACGTCGTCGCCTCGTTCACGCGCGTCAGGGTGCGCGAGACCGTTCCCGACAGCATCGTCGAGGCCGCCGAGATCGAAGTCGTCGACATCCCGCCCGACGAACTGATCGAGCGGTTGAAGGCGGGGAAAGTGTACCTCCCCCAAGAGGCCACCCGAGCCCTCTCGCATTTCTTCTCCAAGTCGAACCTCTCGGCGTTACGCGAACTCGCGCTCCGTCGCGCCGCGCAAGCCGTCGACGCGCAGATGCTCGAACACGTCCGCGCGCTCGGTGTCGGCGGCACCTGGGCGGGCGGCGAGCGGATCGTCGTCGCGATCAGCGAACTGCCCGGCGCGCTCGGCCTCGTCCGCGCGACCAAGCGGATCGCCGACGCGATGCACGCGCCCTGGACCGCGGTGTATATCGAGACGCCGCGCGCGCAGACCTTCGGCGAGGCCGAGCACCGCCAGCTTGCCGCCGTCTTCAACCTCGCGACGCAGCTCGGTGGCGATGTCGCGACCGTCCCCGCGACGTCTGTGGTCGACGGCTTGAAGACCTTCACCGCCGAGGCGCGCGCGACGCAACTCGTGGTCGGCAAGTCGGCCCGCTCGCGCTGGTTCGAACTGCGCCACGGCTCGGTCGTCGACCGGATCGTCCGCGAGACGCCGGGGATCGCGGTCCATGTCCTGCCGATGGAGGCGGGTACCGCGGCGCCGACCGGCAGAAAGCGCACCGGCGATTGGGGTAGCAAGGCGGGCTATGCCTGGACGACCGCGATGGTCGCGGGCGTCACCGGCGTCGCGAGCGCGCTGTTCCACATCCTCAACCTCGGCAATGTCGCGCTGCTTTATCTGCTGCCGGTGATGGCCGCGGCGAGCCTGTTCGGCCTGCGCACCGGACTTTTCGCCGGGATCGCCTCGTCGATCGCGTACAATTTCTTCTTCCTGCCACCGACCGGCACGCTGACGATCAACAATCCCGAGAACGTCATCTCGATCCTCGTGCTGCTCGGCATCGCCTTCGTCACCAGCCAGCTCACCTCGCGGGTCCGCGCGCAGGCCGATATCGCCGCCGCCAGCGCGCGGACCAACGCGGCGCTCGCCGGGTTCCTGCGACAACTGACGTCGCTCAACGAGCCGGTCGCGCTGGCCCGCGCGATCTGCGAGGAAGTCGGTCGGTTGTTCGACGTACGGACGGTGATTCTCGTCGCGGAGGACCCCGGCCTCGCGGTGCAGGCCGCGAACGGCGCGGATTACCGGCTCGAGACGATGGAGATGGCGGCCGCGCAATGGGCCTATGATACCGGCGCGCCGGCCGGACGCGGGTCGGGCACGCTGGCGGCGTCGGAGTGGTTCTTTCAGCCGCTGCGCTCGGGCGAGCGGACGCTGGCGGTGCTGGGGCTCGCGCGGGAAGCAGGGGGCGATCCGGTGCGGTCGGACCAGCTGCCGCTGCTGATGAGTCTGGTCGACCAGGCGTCGCTGGTGCTCGAACGCGCGCGGCTGGAGGTCGAGATGCGCGATGTCGATGCGGTGCGCGAGCGCGATCGGTTGCGCGCCGCGCTGTTGTCGTCGGTCAGCCACGACCTGCGCACGCCGCTGACGTCGGTGATGGCGGCGGCGGCGGAGCTGCACCGCGGCGTCACGCCCGAACTGATCGCGACGATCGAGAGCGAGGCGGCGCGGCTCAACCGGTTCGTCGGCAATCTGCTCGACATGGCGCGGGTCGAGGCTGGCGCGCTCCGGTTGCGGCTGGAGCCGACCGACCTCACCGACGCGGTGGCGGGCGCGGTGCACGATACGAAGCGCGTGCTGGAAGGTCATGCGATCGAACTCGACGTCGCGCCGAACCTGCCTCTGGTCCGCGTCGATCCGCAACTGCTCCACCATTGCCTGCTCAACCTGCTCGACAATGCCGGGCGCTATGCCGATCCCGGCACGCCGATCATCGTGCGTGCCGAGCACCGCTTCGGCATGCTCCGGCTGTCGGTGATCGACCAGGGACCGGGCCTGCCACCGGGCCGCGAGAACGAGGTGTTCGAGACGTTCCGCCGCCTCGAAGGCTCCGACCGTGCGATCGGCGGCACGGGACTTGGGCTTGCGATCGTCAAGGCGTTCGCCGAAGCGATGGGGATGAGCGTCGAAGCCAGCAACCGCGAAGACCTGACGGGCGCGCAGTTCAGCCTGTGCTTCCCCGTGGCCCTGCTCGTCCGCGACACCGATGGAGCGAATCTATGAGCGTGCAGACGGTCCTGATCGTCGACGACGAACTGCACATCCGGCGGTTGTTGAAGAACACGCTGGAGCGCGCGGGCTACGGCGTCGAGGAGGCGGTCGACGCGCGCGAGGCTTTGCGGATCGCGGCGAGCCGGCCGTTGACTGCGGTGCTGCTCGACCTGGGGTTGCCCGATCGCGACGGGCTGGAACTGGTGCCGCTGCTGAAAAAGCTCGGCGATCCGATCATTCTCGTCGTGTCCGCGCGCGAGGCGACCGACCAGAAGGTGGCCGCGCTCGATCTCGGCGCGGAGGATTATGTGACCAAGCCGTTCGATACCGAGGAGTTGCTCGCACGGTTGCGGGTGGCGTTGCGGGGGCGCGGCGAGGCGACATCGCGGCCGACGGTATTGCGCGCGCATGGGGTGGAGATCGATTTTGAGCACCGGTTGGTCCGCCGCGGGGATGAGGAAGCGCATCTGACGCGCAAGGAGTTCGACGTGCTGTCGGCGCTGGCCGCGCATCCGGGGCGGGTCGTGACGCATCAGCGGATATTGGAGGCTGCGTGGCCGACCGATCATGACCGCCGGATCGAATATCTCCGCATCGTGGTGCGGAATTTGCGGCAGAAGCTGGAAGGGACGGGGGGCGTTGGAACGGTCATCGCGAACGAACTCGGGATTGGGTACCGGCTGCTGGTCGCCGCTTAACATTTCCATAGGCAGAAAGCTTGTTTCCCCGCGAAGGCGGGGATCCAGACTGGGCTCCCGCCTTCGCGGGAGAACAAGGAAGCGGGCGGTCCGCCTGTAATGAAGCCCAACCCCCTGCAGTAGCGAAAGCTGGAGTCTCCCTGCCATAGGTCGCCCCTGCCGCGCGAGGTCCCGGCTTTCGCCGGGATGACGGGGGTGCGCACTACGCGAACACTATGGCTCCCCCGCAAAATCGATCTCGAACGCTTATGCGGCGAGCGATAGCTGAAGCGTCGCATGACCGACCTCCGCCGCCTTCGCACCGACCTCAGCCTCCGCGCGAGCGGCATCCTGTCGCTCGCGATCGCCGTTACTGCGATCCACACGCTCGCGCGTCTCCACTCCCCAACCGGCGCACTCGCGATCCTGCTCGCCGCCATCGGCTTCCTCTGCGCAAGTGGCGGCGCGGTGCTGGTCATCGTCGGCCACCACATCCACGACCGTGTCCAGGTCAGCGCCCGCTGGCGACGCGTCGCGCGGTAAGGCGCGCCCTCGGCGGGACCTGTCGACGCGCGCGCGCGATGTCCTTATGCTACCGCGTTGCAGCATGATGACGAGGGAGCGCTCTGCATGATCGGTCGACGCGAAGTAATGACCGCGCTGGGTTTGTTGGGTGTCCTCCCGCAGGCTGCCGCAGCGATGCGCGCAGCGCCCGGCAAGGCGGAGCCGTTTTCGTGGGAAACGCTTCAGCAACGCGCCGCAATGCTTGCAACGAAGCCGTACCAGGCCCCCGCCAAGGTCGCCGCCGCCGCCGCGATCGATTACGACAAGGTCGGCAGCATCCGCTTCCGCGCCGACAAGACGCTGGCGGGCGGCATCCGCCTGTTTCCGCTCGGTCGCTATGCGCCGATGCCGGTCGCGATCAACGTCGTCGAGAACGGGCAGGCACGCCGCATCGCGTTCTCGCGCGATCTGTTCGAGGCTGAAGAGGGCCATGCCGCCGCGCTCGGTATCGCCGGGTTCCGCGCGATGGCGCCAGGTGGGACCAGCGACTGGATGGCATTCCAGGGCGCGTCCTATTTCCGCACCGCCGGTTCGCAGGACCAATACGGTCTGTCCGCGCGCGGGCTCGCGATCAACACCGGGCTGCCCGGCCGCGAGGAATTTCCCGACTTCACCGAATTCTGGATCGAGCGGACCGGCGCCGACGCGTACACGATCTACGCGCTGATGGACGGCGCCAGCGTCACCGGCGCGTACCGCTTCCAGTCGCGCCACGTCGCGGGCGCGGGGGTCGAGCAGCAGGTCTCGTCGGTCCTGAACATCCGTCGCGACATCGAACGGCTCGGCGTCGCGCCTGCGACCAGCATGTTCTGGTACGGCGAAGGCAACCGCGCCGCTGCGGTCGACTGGCGCCCCGAGATCCACGATTCGGACGGGCTGGCGCTGCTCACCGGCGCGGGCGAGCGCATCTGGCGGCCGCTCAACAACCCGCCGCACGATACGCTGGACAGCTTCGCGGATCAGGCGCCGAAGGGGTTCGGGCTGATCCAGCGCGATCGGAACTTCGATCACTATCAGGACGACGGCGCGTTCTACGATCGCCGGCCCAACCTGTGGATCCAGCCGCAGGGTGACTGGGGCAAGGGCGCGGTGATGCTTTACGCGTTCCCGACCAACAGCGAGACGGTCGACAACGTCGTCTCGTTCTGGACGCCCGCTGCACCGGCCAAGGCAGGGCAGCGGTTGCAGTTCGATTATTCGCTGTCATGGAAATCGACCGATCCGACCGCGGTCGCCGCGACCGCGCATGTCGTCGATTGCTGGCAGGGCGTGGCTGGCCGACCGGGCGCAGAGCCGGTCAAGGGCGCGCGAAAGCTCGTGGTCGACTTTATCGGCGACGGTCTTGCCGGGCTCGACCGGCAGAGCGGCGTGACCGCGAAGATCGACGTCGTCCGCGGGAAGGTGCTCGCCAACGCCGCCTATCCGGTGGTCGGCCAGACCAACCGCTGGCGCGTTACCGCTGACATTGCCCCCGACGCACAGGGGCCCGCCGACGTCAGGCTGTTCCTCACGCGCGGCGGTCGCGCGCTCAGCGAAACCGTGCTGACGCCGATCTTCTGATGCCCGACCTTCCCGCCATGATGCCGGGCGAGTCGCCGATCGAGATGCTCCCGCAGCGTTTCGACGGGCCGCCGCCGCCCTGGTCCGCGCCCGAGCCGGGGCCGGGCATGGTCGTCTCGAACGACGATATGCTTGCGCGCCGGATCATCCTCATCCTGATGACCGGGCTGCTCGCCACCGCGGCATCGTCCGCGGTGCAGGAATCGCTGCTCGCCGACGGGCTGAGCCTGTGGGATGCGGTGTTGCTGGCGCTGTTCTTCCCGTTGTTCGCGTGGATCGCGTTCGGGTTCATGAACGCGGCGATCGGCTTCGTGCTGTTGATGACCGGCGGACATCCGGGGTTCGTGCCGACACCGCGCCAGTCCGAACCGCTCGAAGGCCGCACCGCGATCCTGATGCCGGTGCATAACGAGGATATCGATGCGGTGTTCGAGCGGATCGCGTGGATGGCGCGCGCGATCGCGGCTGGCGGCGTCGCCGATCGGTTCGATATCTTCATTCTGAGCGACTCGGGCGAAGCGGCGGAGGCGGCCGAGGTGGCCGCGTGGCAGAGGCTCGCCCCGACGCTCGACTGCGCACTCTATTACCGGCGCCGGACCGTGAACGTCGGCCGCAAGCCGGGCAACGTGGCCGAGTGGATCCGGCGGTTCGGCGGCGGCTATCGCTACATGCTGATGCTCGACGCGGACAGCCTGATGGGCGGCAACACGATCATCGGCATGGCGCAGGTGCTCGAACGGCGGCCGGCGGTGGCGCTGCTCCAGACCGTGCCTGCGGTGATCAACGGTGTAACGTTCTTCCAGCGCTGGATGCAGTTCGCCAGTCGGTTGTACGGCCCGATCTCGACCGCAGGTCTAGTCTGGTGGTCGGGCTCGGAGGCGACCTTCTGGGGCCACAACGCGATGATCCGGATCGAGGCGTTCGCGGCGAGCTGTGGTCTGCCCGACCTTCCCGGCCGCGCGCCGTTCGGCGGCGTCATCATGAGCCACGACATGGTCGAGGCGGCGTTGCTGCGACGGCGCGGGTGGCGCGTGCACATGCTGATGACCGAGGAGACGTTCGAGGAATATCCGCCGACGCTGATCGACGCGGCGGTGCGCGATCGGCGCTGGGCGCAGGGCAATATCCAGCATCTGAGCTTGCTGACCTCGTCGGGGTTCCACTGGGTCAGCCGGCTGCAATTGCTGATGGGCGCGTCGGCGTTCATCACCTCGCCGGTGTGGCTGCTGATGATCGCGACGAGCGTGGTGCAGGCGCTGATCGGCGAGCGCAACGTCGTCGAGGCGCAGACCTCGCTGCAGGTGCTGGTGGTCACGCTGCTGCTGCTGTTCGGGCCGAAGCTGCTGAGCATGGTCTGGGCGATCTCGAATGCGGAGCGGCGCGCGGGGTTCGGCGGGCGGCGGGGGATCGTGCGGTCGGTGCTGGTCGACGTGCCATTCTCGATGCTGTCCGCGCCGGTGATCGCGCTGACGCAGACGATGGATCTCGCCGGGATATTGATGGGGCGCAAGTCCGGCTGGGCGCCGCAGAACCGGGATGCGCATGAGTTGTCGCTGGCGGACGTGATGCCGCGCTATCGCTGGCATGTCGGGGTGGGGGTGGCGCTGCTGCTGGTGACGCCGTTCGCACCGATCACCGCGGCGTGGCTTGCGCCGGTGACCTTGGGGCTGTTGCTTAGTCCGTTCCTGACGATGCTGACGGCGAGCGAGAAGGCGGGGAAGTGGGCGGAGTCGCATGGGATGTTCGTGGAGCCAGGCGAGCACGTGTCGGTGCTGTCGAGGCCTTCGCTGCCGGCGCATAGCGGCTAGCCCCCCGAGCACTCCGTCATCCTGACGAAAGTCAGGACCCAGGATCACAAGCGGTGCCGTTCGTGGCTCTGGGTCCTGACTTTCGTCAGGATGACGATAGGGGCCAGGACGGCCGACTTGGCCCGGTGCCCGCTCAGCTCCGCCCCGGCATCCACCGCGAACCGGCGGTTCCAGATCGTCGCCGACGCCGACACCGCGGTCACCACCAGGAACGCCAGCGTGAAGTCCGTCAGCGCCGGCCGGGTCGCGCCTGTGCCAAGCATCCCGACATGCAGCGACGCCGCCCCCACGCAGATTCCGAGCGACAGCATCAGCTGCTGGAACGTCGCGTAGAAGCTGGTCGCGCTGCTCATGCGCGACGACGGAATCTCGTCATACGCGATCGTGTTGTACGCCGAGAACTGGAACGACATGAAAAACCCCGAGATCATCAGCACGCCGAAGATCACCGGGATCGGCCAGTCGGGGCGGAACAGGCCGGCGACCGCACAGCCCGAGCTCGCGCAAAGGCCGCCGACGATCAGGCTGTTGCGGAAGCCGAAGCGGCGCAGCACGCGCGGTGCGAGGCTCTTCATCATCAGCGAACCGATCGCGCCGCTCGCCGCCGCGGTCATGCCGAAGCCCAATTGGAGCATCATCGGCAGCAGGAACGGCTGCGCGCCCTGCGTAATGCGGGTCAGCGATCCGCCGATCACCGATAGCCGGAACGTCGGGATACGCATCAGCGACAGATCGAGGATCGGGTCACTGCGATGCTTGGCATGGTGGATGTAGGCGACGCCTGCGACCAGCCCGACCGCGATCAGCACGACGGCCCGCGCGAGTTCGCCGGTGCGGCTCGTCATTTCGAACCCGAACAGCAGGCAGCCGAGCGACACGCCCGACAGGATGAAGCCGGGGACGTCGAAACGCGCCGGTTTGTCCTCGCGGACCTCGCCGATGTAGCGCGTCACCAGCACCACCCCGAGCAGCCCGATCGGTACGTTGAGGTAGAAGATCCAGCGCCAGTCGAGATAGGTGACGATCGCGCCGCCGACCGGTGGGCCCAGGATCGGGCCGATCAGCGCGGGCATGATCAGCCACGACATCGCCTGGACCATGTCCTCCTTGGCGACGCTGCGGAGCAGGACGAGGCGGCCGATCGGGATCATCATCGCGCCGCCGAGCCCTTGCAGGAAGCGGGCAAACATCATGAACGGCAGGCTCGTCGCCTGGCCGCACAGCATCGATCCGCCGACGAAGATCAGGATCGCCGCGCGGAAGATCGTGCGCGAGCCGAACCGGTCCGCGAGGCGACCGCTCGCCGGGATGAAGATCGCCAGCGCCAGCAGATACGAGGTCAGCGCCGAGCTCATGCTGGTCGCCGGCACGCCGAAATCGCGCGCCATCGTCGGCAACGCGGTCGCGAGCACGGTCGAGTCCATCTGCTCCATGAACAGCGCGCAGGCGATGATCAGCGCGGTGACGCGGTAGTTGCTCGGGGTGTGCGGCAGCGCATCCGGGTCCTTCGCCACCCGCGCGATGGTATCGGCGGCGGGCATGATGCCGTCGCGGATTTCGCTGTTGATCGACGCCAGCCCGCGGCGACGCAGCCTCAACTCTGCCACCCCCCGCCGAGCGCCTTGAACACGTCGACCTGGCGATCGACGAGCAACGCGTCGGATGCGGCGAGGTTCGCTTGCGCGGTGGTCAGCGCCGCCTGCGCGGTCAGCAGCGAGAGGAAGTCGGTGCGGCCGAAGCGGTAGAGTGTGCCGGCCTGGTCCGCGGCGCGCGCGGCGCTTGATTGGGCACGGCGGAGCGCGGCGTTGCGGTCGCCTTCGCGCGCATAGGCGGACAGTGCGGTCTCGGTCTGGCGGAGGGCTTCCAATGTGGTCGAGTCAAACTGCGCGAGCGCCTGGTCCGCGGCCGCGCCGGCCTGGGCGATCTGCGCGCGGACGACCGGGCGGTTGGGGAAGCTCCAGCTGATCAACGGCCCGAGCCCGAGATGGAATGCGTTGCCCGAGCCGAGCGACGACACCGGCCCGGTGAACCCGGCCGACCCGCCGAGGCTGACTTGTGGGTAGAGGTTGGCGGTCGCGACGCCGATCCGCGCGGTCGCGGCGGCGAGCGAGCGCTCGGCACCGCGGATATCGGGGCGGCGGCGGATCAGCGCGCTGCCGTCGCCGATCGGGAGCGGGCGGGTGAGCGTGGGCGGCTTGGCGCAGGTCGCGACGTCCTGCGGATAGTCGGCGGGCGCGCGGCCCATCAGCGTGGCGAGCCTGTAGAGCGCGGCAGTGCGCGTCGCGACCTGCGACGGGATCAGCGCCTCGCTCTGGTCGACCGCGGTTCTTGCGCGCGTCACGTCGAACGCGGTGCCGCGGCCGCCGCGTTGCAGGCGCTGCGTGACGCTGAGCGTCTGGCGTTGCAGCGTGAGGATCCGGGTGTTGGCGGCGAGCACCATGTTGGCGGTGCACGCGGCGGCATAGCTGCGCGCGGTTTCGGCGGCGACGGTGACGCGGACATTGTCGCGCGCGGCGGCGACGGCCTCCGCATCGCCTTGGGCCGCCTCGATCCCGCGACGGATGCGGCCGGAGAGGTCGAGCGGATAGGCGAGCGTGATGCCGAGATTGTAGTCGAGCGTACCGGGGAGGTTGCCGCCGGTCGTATAGGGCCGGTCGAGCGAGGTGCCGCCGCCGAGCATTGTCGACAGCGTGCGGCCAGCGGCGACTTCGGCGACCACCGCGTCGGCGCGGCGGAGGTTCGCATCGGCGGCGCGCAGGTCGGTGTTGGCGGCGAGCGCTTCGGTGACGAAGCCGTCGAGGCGGGGGTCGCCGTAGAGCTGCCACCAGTGATCGGGGAGCGGGGTGTCGACGAACGCCTTTTCGTGGCCGCTGTCGAACTGGCCTTGGGCGGAGGGGTTGTTGACGGCGGCGCGGTCGGGGGGGGCGTAGTTCGGGCCGGCGGTGGTGCAGGCGGCGAGCGCGAGCACGGCGATGACCGTTGCGATACCGCGGCGACCGACGTGAGCAGTGCCCACTCTTCCGTCATCCTGACGAAAGTCAGGACCCAGAGCCACGCAGGACGTCGCTTGTAACCCTGGGTCCTGACTTTCGTCAGGATGACGGCGGGGGGTGGGGCGGATGGAGGCGCGCATCATGCCGTCGTCCCCGCCGCGACCCTTGGCTCGACCGTCACCGTCGCGGTGCGGCCAACGATCAGTTGCACCCCCTTCGGTACCTGGGTCAGCTTCACCCGCACCGGGATGCGCTGCGCCAGGCGCACCCAGTTGAAGGTCGGGTTCACGTTCGGCAGCAGGTTGGTGGTATTCGTCCGCTCGCTGTCGTTGATCCCAGCCGCAATGCTGTCGACGCGGCCGTGCAGCGCTTGCGGTTCGCCCATCAGGTGGACGATCACCGGGTCGCCGAGATGGATGCTGCCGAGCTTGGTTTCCTCGAAATAGCCCTCGACGCGGAGCGAGTCGGTGTCGACGAGCGCCATCGCCTGCGCGCCGGTCGCGATGTAGTCGCCGGGGTGGAGATCGAGGTTGGTGACGATCCCGTGCACCGTCGCGCGCACCGTCGTGCGGGCGAGGTTGAGCGCGGCGGTCGAGCGTGCGCTCTGGGCTTGCGCCAGCGCAGCCGATGCTGTCGCGACACGCGCGACGTTCTGCTCGTGCGTCTCCTTCGCCACCAGATCGCCGAGAGCGAGATCGCGCTGCGCTTCGCGGCGGGCCTGCAACAGCGTCGCACGGGCGCTCGCGATCGAGGCATCCGACTGCGCCAGCGTCAGTTCGAAGCGCGGGCGATCGACCACGAATAGTACGTCGCCGGGCTTGACCGCCTCGTTGTCGTGCACCGCGACCCGCGTGACGAGGCCGGCGACGTCGGGCGTCACGCGGACGATGTCGGCGCGGATATGCCCGTCGCGCGTCCACGGATCGGTCTCGTACCGCTTCCACAGCCACAGCGCGACCAGCACCGCGAGCGCGACTATGATCAGCGTGACGGCGGAACGACCGAGTGGGGCGAGCAGGGATTTGAGGCGGGCAGACATCATGCGGAAGGTCCGGTCAGCAGGGCGAGCAGCCCGAGGATGAGGATGAACAGCGCGAGATCGACGAGCGGTCGATACGTCACCGCGCGATAGGCGCCGGCGAAGGCGAGCAGCCGCGTGGCGATCCCGGTGAGGATCACCGCGGCGACCGCGAGCAGCAGGAGGCTCGGCAGGTAGACGCCGCCGATCGAGATTTCGCCGGTCATGCCGCCACTCCGTACGCTGGTGCCAGATAAGACGGCGCCGACGGGAACAGGTTGCGACGCAGCGAGGTCAGCGCGAGTATGCTGGTGCGGTGACGGTCTGGCGTGCTGGTCGCGAACCCGGTCATCGCGGTGTCGATCCCGGCGAGCAGGTCGGGTTCGGGCGGCGCCGGCTCGTTGGGGCGCAGCGCGCGGTAATGCGCGCCGATCCCCTTGAGCACCGGCGTGATCAGCGCGGCTTCGTTCGGCGTGCCGTCGAGCCGCAACTGGCGCAATTCGCCTACCGCGACGCCGACGCGCAGGTCGGTCAGCGCGTCGAGCAACGGCTTGCCGGGGTCCTCCCCCTGCAATGCGAGCCGCGGCGCGAGCAGCCCGATGCGGTCGAGCATCCGGGCGATCCAACCGGCGGCGTCGGGGCGGCCGGGCGAATCGCTGCGGGTCGCCAGTTCGCGCCAGCCTGCGCGGATCAGCCGCCGGGCGCTGGTATCCGCGCCGATCGTCTGGAACAGGCCGACCGTGACGACCGCGAACAGCGTGCCGATCAGCTGCGAGATGCCGCCGTTGAGGAACGCGTCGAAGCCGCCGCCGAAGCGGTCGTTCAGCCCGACCGTATTCAACCCGCCAAGCAGCGCGCCGAGCGTCACGAGCAAGGTCGACGGCCGCGCGAGGAACATCCCGCCGATCAGCATCGGGGGTGCGAGGACCGCGGCCAGCGTCACGAAATCGGTCACCCGCGGCAGGATCGCGAAGGCGTAGACCGCGGACACGACCAGCCCCAGGATGGTCCCGTAGAAGAACGCCTTGATCGCCGGCGCGGGATTGTCGCTGTTGCCGAACAGCGCGCAACACACGCCGGCGATCAGCACCGCGCCTGCGCCGTCCGACCAGCCGGTGCCGATCCAGAATGCGCAGCCCAGCAGGATCGTCATGATCGTGCCGGCGGCGGCGCGCAGTGCGATGCCGCGGTCGCGGTGCAGCGGGCGCTTGGCGGTGCGCGCGAGCAGGCGGGCGACCGCGGGCGTGACGGGCGTGCGCGACGGCGAGCGCATCTGATCGCGCAGGTCGCGGGCGTTGCGGTGTGCGTCGACCAGCTCGCCGAGGCGGGCGAGCAGGCTCAACCGCAACGCATCGCGCCAGATCAGCGTGTCGTCGACCGGCGGCTCGAGGGCGCGCGCGCGGGCGATCAGCGCGTCGGCGGTTGCGCCTCGCTCGGTGGCGGGTGGCGGATCGCGCAGCCACTCGCGGACGTCCTCGATCAGCGCGAGCGCCTCGGGACGGGGGGCGTCGGCGCCGCGCTTCAGCTCGACGATCCGGTCGTCGACCGCGCTTGCGAGGGGCAGCAACATCGACAGCTCGGCCTGCAACGCGCGCAACGTCCGGACGCGCGGCAGCAGGCGCGCGGTGTCGAACGGCAGATGGATGGAAAGCTGATGCAGCTCGTTGATATCGAGCGCGAGGCGGCGGCGGTCGCGATCGAGCTGCGCGTCGGACTCGCCGGCCAGCGAATCGCGCGACCAGCGCTCGGCGTCCGCCAGGATCGCGTCGATCCGGCCGAGCAGCGCGGCGGTCACGGTCTGCGGGAAGACGAGGCCGTGGATCAGGCTGCCGCAGAGGATCCCGATCGTGATCTCCTGCACGCGCAGCGCCGCGGTGGTGAACACCGCGCCGGGGGTCGCGACCGAGGGGAAGCCGATGATACTGGCGGTATAGCCGGCGAGCAGGAAGACGTAGGCGCGCGGCGTCCGGTCGAGCAGCGAGATATAGAGGCACAGCCCTAGCCATAGCGCGAGGCCGAGCGACAGGAGTTCGGGCGCATTGACGAGGTTGGGGACGAGCACGACCGCGGCGATCGCGCCGAGCACCGTGCCCGCGACGCGAAACACCGCCTTCGACAGCACCGCGCCGGCCAGCGGTTGCGCGACGATATAGGACGTCGTCACCGCCCAATAGGGCCGCGTCAGGCCGATCCTGAGTGCGATGTAGTAGGCGAGGAACGCGGCGATCAGGCATTTGACCGAGAAGAGTGCTTCCTTCGCGCCGAACTGGGCGAGGATCATCGGGGCCGGCTCATCGCGCGCGATCCGCCATGAACCGCGCGCCGAGTTGCTCCGCCACGCGCAGGGCGGTGGCGAGGTCGTCGTCGGTGACGCCTTCGAGCATTTCGTGGCGCAGGGTGGTGAACTTCGCCTCGATCGTGGTGACGAGCGTGCGGCCGCGGTCGGTCAGGCGGATTCGGCTGACGCGCGCATCGGCGGGATCGCGCCGGCGCTCGACGAGGCCGGCGGCGGTCATATGGTCGATCGAGCGGACGAGCGAGGCCTGAGTCACGTCGAGCTGGGTGGCGAGATCGGTCTGGCGCACGTCGTCGCCGAGCCGGCCGACCTGGACCAGCGCCCATCCCGACGATGCGGATACGCACATGTCGCTGAGCGCCCGATCCGCCGCCTGGCGCCACAGGCGGGCGAGCGGCAGCAGGGTGCGGGCGTAGGAGGATTCGAGAGCGGCACGGGAGGAAGTCATTAGCGTGCTAAGTAATGGCGTTTACTTATGCTGCAATGCGGAATCCGTAGATGACAAAAAAGTTAGGAAGGCTTGCGCCACCTCCGTCATCCTGACGAAAGTCAGGACCCAGAGCAAAGCAGGGCCGCGTTCCATTACCCTGGGTCCTGACTTTCGTCAGGATGACGGGGGTGCGGCGGAGCGACTGATCGGACGGCGCGGGTCAGTCGAGCAGCGCGACGATCTCCGCGGCGATCTCTGCCGGTAACCGCGACGCACCGTCCGCTACGGTCGAAACGGTCGCCCACCGTCCGAGCAACCCAGCCTTCGCTATCGCGGTGTAGTTGGTCCTGACCCGGTCCTGCAGCCCGGTATCCGCTTCGTAGGCGTCGAACGCATCGTCGGTGTACGACCGCTTGCGCTTCTTCAGGATGAGTCCGCGGGCGATCTCGGCGGGCGTGTCCAGATAGACCGACAGGTCGGGCTTGGGCAGCGCGAACGACCCCGTCTCCAGGTCGGCGATCCACGCCATCATCGCATCGGCCTCGTCCGCTGGGACCTGCGCCGCCTGATACGCCATGTTCGAGGCGATGTAGCGATCGAACACCACGATGTCGTTCGCCGCCATCGTCGCCAGCAGGTGATCGCGCGACTCCATCCGGTCGAGCGCGTACAGCACCGCCGCCGCCTTTGGCGACGTGCCGCGCGGCAGCGTCCCCGCCAACATCGCGCCGAGCGCCCAGCCGCCGACCGTCTCGGTATAGCGCGGGAACGACACGACGTCGGCGGTGCGGCCGGCGACGCGCAATTGCTCGACGACTAATGCCGAAGCGGTGGCCTTGCCCGCGCCGTCGGCGCCTTCGATTGCCAGGAGGAAGCTCATGGGGGAGCCCTAGGACAGATCGATATCGGGTTTAAAGCAATCTTCGTCGTGATCCTCGTCATGCCGGACTGGTTCCGGCATCCACGGTGCCGCACAATCGATGGATTCGGTTCGCGGAACGGTGGACCCCGGAACCAGTCCGGGGTGACGTAGGTGTGTGCGGGGACGTCTTACCGGCTCACCAAAGCCTGCAAATCGATCAGACCGCGCAGCAACGAAGTGCCGCCTGGCGAGGCGATGTAGCGCGGCGTCCAGTTCGGGCGGAACTTCTCCTTGTAGGCGCGCAGGCCGGCGAACCCGTAGAAGCGCTCGCCGTGGCGGAACAGGAACGCGGCGACCTTCGACCAGGTCGGCGACAGCCGCCGCGCCTCGATCCCGGACAGCGGTGCCATCCCGAGCGAGAAAGTGCGATAGCCATGCTCGTGGCCCCACAGCATCAGCCGCGTGAACAGGAAATCCATGCCCCCCTGCGGCATCGACTCGGCGTGGCGCATCAGGTCGACCGACAGCTCCTGCTTGTTCGGCGTGCCCCAGACATTGGCGAAGGCGACGATGCGCCCGTCGATCCGCACCACCGCGCAGTCGAACTTCGCCATATACTCCGGCTCGAACCGGCCGACGCTGAACCGCTTCTCGGCGTGGTTCTTGTCGGCCAGCCACCATTCGGAGATCGTGTGCAATTCGGGCATGATCGCGGGCATCTCGGCGGCGGGGATGACCGCGAACTCGGCGCCGGCGCGCTCGGCGACGCGGCTCGCCTTGCGCACGCTGCGCATGTCGGGCGTGTCGAGCGTGAAGCCCTCCAGCTCGACGGTGGCTTCCTCGCCGTATTTGACGAGCTTCAGTCCCATCTCGATCGCGATCGGCACGATCCTGAGGCCGATCTGGTACAGCAGCAGCCGGCCCTGCGCGGCATCGGCGCGCGCGCGGATCGCCCAGAGAAGTTCGGACCACGCCTCCGCAGGGCCGACCGGATCGCCGATCACGATCCAGCTCGCGCCCTTCACCTGGTACATCAGGAACGCGTCGCCGCTGTCCGACACCAGGAACCGCTTGTCGCCGGTAAAGGCCAGCATCGCGTCGGTGCGGTCGGCATGCGCGAGCGCCGCCTCGGCGACGTCGCGCGGCAGTTCGTCGTGGACCATCGGCACGGGTGCGGCCGCGAACAGCCGCCAGATCGCCGCGCCGATCAGCAACAGCCCGACCGCCAGGCTGGTGCGCAGGAAGCGCGAGGCGTTCGCGTCTGTCTCGAACCGCCACCACAGATCACTCGAATAGCCGACATGGCGATAGGCGAAGAAGCCGATCAGCACCGACAGGCCGATCGCGGCGCCGACCCCGACCAGCCATTTGGGCGACAGCGGCTCCGCGGTCAGCCGCGTCCGGCGATAGAAGGCCGCCCGTGTCCATTGCAGCGCGGCGGCGGTGAGCACGAGCACGGTCGCCTCCTCGTAATCGAGGCCCTTGGCGATCGACAGCAGCGTCCCCGCGACCAGCAACAACCGCGCCGCCCAGAACGCACCGTCGAGCCGCCGGTACAGCCCGAGCGCGACGAACAGCAGCATGACGCCGACGAGGCTCGCCGCGACATGCGCCATCTCGCTGATCGGCAGCGGCAGGACGCTCGCCAGTATGTCCATCCGGCCCGGCGCGGCGGGCAGCGCGCCCGAGACGAGCAGCATCGCGCCGCACAGGAAGACCAGCACGCCCAGCAGCAACGGCGCCAGCGGCAGCGCGATCGCCAGTGGATCGGTGCCGCGACGCTCCTGTACGGCGGTGCGGTCGCGACGGCGCCATTGCCGGCCCTCGTGAAACGCGAGCAATACCGCCGCCAGGATCAGCGGCGCGACGTAATAGATGATCCGATAGGCGAGCAGGGCTGCGAGGATCGTCGCGTTGTTCTGCGGCATCGTCGCGATGATCACCGCCTCGAACACGCCGAGCCCGCCCGGCACATGGCTGATCAACGCGACCACGATCGCCACCGCATAGCCGAGGAACAGCACCGGATAGAGATCGGGCGAGGCACCCGGCAACAGCACGAACAGCGCTGCGCTCGCCGCGGCGAGGTCGACCGTCGAGACCAGCACGAGCGCCAGCGCCTGCCGTGCATTGGGCAAGGGCAGGCGCCAGCCGAACAGCCCGATCGCCCCGCCGCGGCGATACCGCAGGACGATCGCCAGCATCGCCAGCGGGATCGCGATGCCGATCGATCGCTCCAGCAGCGGCGGCATGGTCCAGCGGACGATCGGCAGCATGCCGGGATGCAGCGCCATCGACAGGCAGGCGACGGTGATCACGCCCGCCCAGAACGTCACGCCGGCGATCAGGACGACGCGCGCGACGGCGGCTTCGTCGAGGCCAGCGCGACTGTAGACCCGGTAGCGCGCGGAGCCGCCGGTCAGCATCGCGAGGCCGAGATTGTGGCTGATCGTGTAGCTGGTGAACGAGGCGACCGCCGCGGTGCGCCACGGCAGCGGGTGGCCGATCACCCGGAGCGCGATCGTGTCGTAGAAGGTGAGCGCGATGTAGCTGACGATCGTCAGCGCGATCGACGCGGACAATTCGGGCCAGCCGAGTGCCGCGAACGCCGCGCGGACCTCCGACAGGCGGATCTCCGCGGTGAGCTTGTGGATCGCCGCGAAGCCGAGCACCGCGACCACCAGTACCGCGAGCGCGATCAGCGTGCCGCGGCGATGCGCGATCCAGTCGCGGATCCGGGCCAAGTCGCGGATCCGGGCTACCCGCGTCAACCGCGTCGCCACGTCTGCGTCTTGCACAGGAAGCCGCCGATCAGGCACCCCTTCACGTCGATCGTGTTCGCGTCGACCAGCGTCAGCGTCGATCCGAAGGTGCGCCCCATGTCGGGCACGAAGATCTGCCCGGACCATCGATTGCGACCGTTCGGGCGGTATTCGCGGAGCAATGCCGTGCCGATTAGCTTGGGCGTGCCGCCATCGCGCGCGTCGGCCTGTGCCCCGTCGTCGGCGCGAACGACCCAGCCGCAGAGTTTGCTGCCGCCGGTCTTGTCGGGGCAGGCACCGGTCTTCACCGCGACGCTGTTCTTCGGATTATGCCAGACGCCTTCCACCGGGAAAGTCGGAGCGGGGGAAGCGGGAGCGGGGCTGCCCGCGGCCATCGCGAGCGCCATCAGTGCAGCAACCATCGGTCGATCCTCAATCCGCGAATACGAACCGCGATAGCACGTCGTAGAGCGCATCGGCGTCGCGGTGAAGCGGGTGTCCGCCGGGCAGGGCGACCCGCCGTGCATTGGCCTGGGTCAGCAACGGACACAGGCTCTCGGCCTCTTCGACGCCCTGCACGCACAGCAGCGGCGCCCAGGTGAGACGGCGTGCGGTCGGCAGCGCATCGGTGGTCGGCGTCCAGTAATCGAACACTTCGTTCGGGGACGCGCGGAACTGGACGGTGTTCTCGGGCACGATCAGCGCGACCTTGGCGATCTTCGCGCGCAGGTCGGGGGCGAGGTCGACCAGTCCGACGTGCAGCATGTCCGCGCCAAACGACTGGCCGATCAGCACGACCCGGTCGGTCTGCCCGAACCGCAGCGCCCGCTGTTCGGCGCGGGCGATCAGCGTCGTGATGTCCGCCGGCGTGCGCGTCCGGCGCAGATAGGTGAGCGTGTTGACCGCGACCACCGGCACGCCGTCCGCCGCTAGCCGCCGCGCGATCTGCGGCGCCATGCCGATCTTGTAGCCGAGATCGCCGGTCAGCAGGACCGCGGCGAACGGGCGGCGGGACTTTGCCGGGGTCGTGATGGCGGAGACGTCGGTGAACAGCGGGCCACCGAAATAGCCGAGCCAGCCCATGAAACCGGTCGCGCCGATTGCGAGCACGGCAAAAGCGAGCAACGATCGTCGAAACCACGTCATTCGCAACCGATTGCGCCAAGTCGGATGATCGGCAGGTGGAGCAGGGATGACGTTTTCGTCACCCTGCTGCTCTGCGCTGTATTCCGCCCCGTGCTGAAATGCCGGACTGAGAGGCCCCACCCCGGCGAAGGCCGGGGCCCAATTGGAAAGGTGGTAGTAACAGCGCTCTGTGCCCCGTTATCGCCGCCCCCCAATTGGGCCCCGGCCTTCGCCGGGGTGGTAACTTTGGTTGAGGGCGTCAAATTCGTCAAAGCGGTAAGCTTGAGGGGTAGATATTCTCTACGCCTGGCTGATTGCCCCGCCCGTCAATCCGGATCGTGCGCCAACCGCTCATGATGCCGAATCACCTCGTCGATGATGAAGCGCAGGAATTTCTCCGAAAACTCGGGGTCGAGCTGTGCCTCCGCCGCCAGATGCCGCAATCGCGCGATCTGGCGTTCCTCGCGGCCGGGATCGGCCGGCGGCAGGCCGTGCGTAGCCTTGTGCCGGCCGACCGCCTGGGTCACCTTGAAGCGCTCGGCGAGCATGTGGATCAGCGCCGCATCGATATTGTCGATGCTCTGGCGGTATCCGTTGAGCAGATCGTCAGCCATCCACGCACCCTTTCGTTGGTTCGGCGCGCCTTTTGCGGGCATGGGTCGCGAACGGCAAGGGGCACCAAGGGTTGCTTTGCAGGGGCATAGGCGTCAGAGGCTCGGAGAGATGAGCGCCACCGTCCACCGCCTCGAAACCCTACGTCCCAATCCCGAGTCACAGCCCTCGCTGGACCCGATGGTCAAGCTCGTCACCGGCGATATGGACCAGGTCAATGCGGTGATCCGCGGCCGGATGGAGTCGGAAATCCCGCTGATCCCCGAACTGGCCGGTCACCTGATTGCTGGCGGCGGCAAGCGGATGCGGCCGATGCTGACGCTCGCGAGTGCGCGGCTGATCGACTATTCGGGGACGCAGCATCACCTGCTCGCCGCCGCGGTCGAGTTCATTCACACCGCGACTTTGCTCCACGACGACGTCGTCGACGGCTCGGACCTGCGCCGGGGCAAGCGCACCGCCAACATCATCTGGGGCAACCCGGCAAGCGTGCTGGTCGGCGATTTCCTGTTCAGTCGCAGCTTCGAACTGATGGTCGAGGCCGGTAGCCTCAAGGCGCTCAAAATCCTGTCCTCGACCAGCGCGGTGATCGCCGAGGGCGAGGTGAACCAGCTCACCGCCGCGCGCCGCGTCGATCTCGGCGAGGAGCGCTACCTCGACATCATCGGCGCGAAGACCGCCGCGCTGTTCGCCGCGGCCTGCCGGATTTCGGCGGTCGTCGCCGAGCGTCCCGAAGCGGAGGAAGCCGCGCTCGACGCGTATGGCCGCAACCTCGGCATCGCGTTCCAGCTGGTCGACGATGCGATCGATTACGTCTCGGACGCGGACACGATGGGCAAGGACGCGGGCGACGACTTCCGCGAGGGGAAAATGACGCTCCCCGTGATCCTGGCGTATGCGCGCGGCTCGGCCGAGGATCGCGCATTCTGGAAGGACGCGGTCGAAGGACGCCGCGACAGCGACGCCGACCTGCAACACGCGGTTCGCCTAATCCGCTCGACCCGCGCGATCGACGACACGTTCGCGAGGGCCCGCCATTATGGCCAGCGCGCGATCGACTCGATCGGCGGCTTCGCGAACGGGGACGCCAAGGACGCGATGGTCGAGGCCGTCGAATTCGCGGTAGCGCGCGCCTACTGAACACTTCCGTTCGGCCCGAGCGAAGTCGAAGGGTCCGTCCAACGCGCAGGTGCTTCGACTTCGCTCAGCACGAACGGGCTTGGAACGGGATCGTGAAGCGCGCTCATCCAGACATAAAAACGGCGGCCGATCGCTCGGCCGCCGTCGTCATTCTTAAACCCGGTTAAAGGCTCAGCGGCACTTCACGTTGCCGCGATCGACCGACCGGCCGAGCAACGCGCCACCACCGGCACCCGCCAGCGTACCGAGCGTACCGCCACCGATCAGGTTCGCCAGCACACCGCCACCCAGGGCGCCGATCACCAGACCGGTCGTGCCGTCATTGCGCTTGCAATACGCACGACCATCCTTGCCACGATAGATACGGTCGTTGCGGCCAAGGCGACGCTCGCGATAATTGCCGTTCTGATAGCTGCGCGACGGATCCCAGTTGCGATCGTCACCACGCCAGTTGCGATCGTTTCCGCGGCGGTCGTTGCGATCGTTGCGGTCACGACGATCGTCGTTACGCTGCGCGGTTGCTGCCGTCGGCATCATCGCCGGGGCCGCAACAGCGACGGACATCAGCGCGGCGATAAGATGCTTCTTCATGAATTCACTCCTGATCTGTGCAAGGATAACCTGCATCATGCCGATAAAGTTCATTCCGGTGCACGGCATCCGGACCGGCGCATGGGCTTGCAACGATCCGCGCTGGTCGATAGCCCTCGCCGCATGAAGGTCGAAGGCAGCTATAGCGATCACGGGTTCGCGCATATTCAAGGACTTGTACCGGTAGAGGTAACCGATGCATTCCTCCGCCGGTTGAAACAGGATCTCGGATTGGCGAGTGTCGACCTGAGCACGGTCACGCAGCATCCCAATCTGCTCAAGCGCCCCGCGTTCGAAGTCTATGGCCGACAATATCCGCCGATGCTGCAGTTTCTCTGGGGGCTGACGCCGATCGTCAGCCAGCTCGTCGGACGCGAACTGTTACCGACCTATGATTACTTCCGGGTCTACCGCGAGGGTGACGTCTGTATGGTGCATTCGGATCGGCTGGCGTGCGAACACAGCCTCTCGCTGACGCTCGACTACAGCGACGGTGCGCCGTGGGATCTTGAGGTCGGCACGCAGCGAACCGATCCGAGCGCACGCGTTACCGATGACTTCGGCAAGGAGCCGCATGCCGCGATCACGATGGAGGTTGGCGATGCGGTTCTCTACCAGGGCGTGCATCACCGCCACGGTCGCATGACGCCGAACCCGAACGGCTGGTCGGCGCATCTCTTCCTGCACTGGGTCGACCGCGAGGGACCTTATCGCGATCAGGCACTGGAAGGGGAAACCAGCCGCGCAAAGGCCGATTTCCACTTCGTCTAAAGCGTCGCGTCGTTCGAAGCGCGCATCAGACCTTGTCCGGGCTTGCCATCGAACAGTCGTGGCCGGCACCCGTCTCGACCTGCAAGGTCGCATGGCCGATCCCGAACTTGTCGTGCAGCATCGTCCTTGCATCGCTCAGGAAGTGATCGCCGGGATGGCCGCCGGGCATCACCAGATGCGCTGTGAGGACGGGTTCGGTGGTGCTCATCGGCCAGATGTGGAGGTCATGGATTTCGCGGACGCCGGGCAGGCTGCACAGCGCCTCGTCGACATCGTCGAACGCGATCCCGCGCGGCACCGCCGACAGCGCCATCTCGACGGTTTCGCGCAACAGGCCCCAGGTCTGCCAGAAGATGAGGACGGCGATGACGATGCTAACCGCCGGGTCGATCCAAGTGAGGCCGGTGCGCCAGATCACGAGGCCGGCGATCACCACGCCCGCCGATACCAGCGCGTCGGCCGCCATGTGCAGATACGCGCCGCGGATGTTGACGTCGCCTTTGCGCCCGCGTGCGAACATCCAGGCGGTGATCGCGTTGACGGCGATGCCGACGCCCGCGACCATCGAGACGGTGAGGCCGGCGGTGGGGGCGGGATCGGAGAAGCGCTGCGAAGCCTCGAGTACGATCGCGCCGAGCGCGACGAGCAGCAGCAGCGCGTTGGTCAGCGCGGCGAGGATCGTCGAGCCCTTCAGCCCGTAGGTGAAGCGCTTGGTCGGTGCCGTGCGCGCGAGCATCGTTCCGCCCCAGGCGACGACGAGGCCCAACACGTCGGACAGATTGTGGCCGGCGTCGGCGAGCAGCGCGACCGAGTCGATCCGCAGCCCGACGACCGCCTCGACCGCGACGAAGGCGATGTTGAGCCCGATCCCGATCGCGAACGCACGGTCGAACGAGGCGGGCGCGTGGCTGTGGCCGCCGTGGGAGTGGGCTCCGCCATGGCCCGCGTGCGAGTGGCCGTGATCATGTGAATGCCCGTGATGATGTCCGCCCAAGGCCCGCGCTCCGCTAAATCCGGCCGCCGCCTAGCATCGCCGTATCGTGAGATACTAGGACGCGCGCATTCTTAGTCGGTTGCGCCTTGCTTCCCTCAATCCGTCACCCCCGGCGGAGGCCGGGGCCCACCGGCCCGCACACTCTAGTCTCCCGGATGTGCGGAACAGTGGATGCCGGAACGAGCCCGGCATGACGGGGGAAGGGATCACCCCTCGTTGGCTAAGGCCTTCAACCGATAGAGCGCCTCAAGCGCATCCCGCGGACTCATCGCATCGATATCGAGTTTCGCCAGATCCTCGCGCAGCACATCGCACGCCACCTCCTCGACCTGCGCTGCCGCCGCGAACAAGGGCAGGTCGTCCAACCCCGCCGCGATCCCCCCGGTCTTCGCGCGCCCGGCTTCGAGCTTCGCCAGCACCGCCTTCGCGCGCGCCACCGTCACCGGCGACATCCCCGCCAGTCGCGCGACAGCGAGGCCATAGCTCCGATCCGCTGGCCCGTCCGCGAGCTCGTGGAGCAGTACCAGCTCGCCCTTCCACTCGCGTGCGCGGACGTGATGCAGCGACAGCGCCTCGCAGCGTTCGGCAAGCCGCGTCAGCTCGTGGTAATGCGTCGCGAACAGGCAGCGGCAGCGATTGTCCTCATGGATCGCCTCGACCACCGCCCACGCGATCGCGAGCCCGTCATACGTCGACGTACCACGGCCGACCTCGTCGAGGATCACGAACGAGCGCGGCGTCGCCTGCGCGAGGATCGCCGCGGTCTCGACCATCTCGACCATGAAGGTGGAGCGGCCACGCGCGAGGTTGTCCGACGCGCCGACCCGGCTGAACAGCCGATCGACCAGCCCCAGGGTGGCCTTGGTCGCGGGCACATACGATCCCGCCTGCGCCAGCACGGCGATCAGTGCGTTCTGGCGGAGGAAGGTCGATTTACCGCCCATGTTCGGGCCGGTGACAAGCCACAGCCGTGAACTTTCTGAAAGGTTGCAGTCGTTGGCGACGAACCGGTCGCCCGACTTGGCCACCGCCGCCTCGACCACCGGATGCCGGCCGCCCTCGATATCGAAGCACGCATGATCGACCAGCGAAGGCCGCGTCCAGGCGCCTTCCGCCGCGCGCTCCGCCAGCCCAGCCGCGACGTCGAGCCGCGCGAGCGCATCCGCCGTCGCCGCAATCGCCTCGCGCCCTGCCAAGGCCTGCGCGGTCAGTTCCTCGAGATGCGCCGCCTCTGCCGCCAACGCATGCGCGCCCGACTGCGACACCTTCGCCGCGACCTCGTGAAGGGCGGGCGTGTTGAACCGGACGACGCCGGCTAGAGTCTGGCGATGCGTGAAGCCGCTCTCCGGCTTCATCAACGGATCCGCCGCGCGCGCAGGCACTTCGACATGATAGCCGAGCACGCCGTTGTGGCGGATCTTCAGCGCGGTAACGCCGGTCGCGGTGCGGAACTCCGCCTCGAGCGCGGCGATCGCCCGCCTGCCGCCCGCGCCTGCGTCGCGCAGGTCGTCGAGCGCCGCGTCATAGCCCGCTGCGATATAGCCGCCATCGGACGCCTCGATCGGCGGCGACGGCACCAGCGCGCGCTTGAGCAGGTCGATCAGCGCGCCGTGTCCGCGCAATCTTGGCGCGACGTCCCGGAGCAGCACCGGCGGGTCAACGATGCCGTCGAGCCGCTCGCCGAGGCTCCATGCACCGTCCAGCCCGTCGCGCAACTGCCCCAGATCGCGCGGACCACCACGCCCCGCCGCGAGCCGCCCGAGCGCGCGGCCGATGTCCGGCAGAGCGCGCAGGGTCGACCGCAACTTCTCCCGCGCCGCCTGGTCGTCATGGAACAGCCGTACCAGATCGAGCCGCGCGTCGATCGCTGCCTTGTCCATCAACGGCGCGCCGAGATCCGCCCCCAGCAACCGCGCACCGGCCCCGGTGACAGTCCGGTCGACCGCATCGAGCAGGCTCCCCTTCCGCACGCCACCGGTCGTGCAGGTCAGCTCCAGGCTCTCCCGCGTCGCCGCGTCGATCGCCATCGTCTCCGCCGCCCGCCCGATCCGCGGCGGTCGAAGAAAGGGCATCGCGCCCTTCGCATTATGCTCCAGATACGCGACCAGCCCGCCCGCCGCGGCCAGCCCCGCGCGCCCGAACTGCCCAAATCCATCGAGCGTCGCTACGCCGTACACTCGCTTCAGCCGAGCCTCGCCAGCCCCGCTGTCGAAGTCCGTCTTCGGCCGCAGCGTCGTCGCCGACTCCTCGAAAGCGCTAGCCTCCGACGCGACAACCTCGGCCGCGCCAAGCCGCGCCAGTTCCGCCTCGACCGCATCGCCCGCAACCTCAACGATCTCGAACCGCCCTGTCGACACGTCCGCCGCGGCGATCGCCACCGACCCGCCCGCCTCGCCGATCGCCACGCACCAATTGTCCGAGCGCGCGTCGAGCAACGCCTCCTCGGTCAGCGTCCCCGCCGTCACCACTCGCACGATCGCCCGCGCGACGAGTGCCTTCGAGCCCCCGCGCGCTTTGGCTTCCGCCGGGCTCTCGACCTGCTCGGCGATCGCGACGCGGTGCCCCGCCTTGATCAGCCGTTGCAGGTACACCGTCGCCGCGTGCACCGGCACGCCGCACATCGGGATCGGCTTGCCCTCATGCTCGCCGCGCGCGGTCAGCGCGATGTCGAGCACCGCCGCAGCGGTCCGCGCATCGTCCATGAACAGTTCGAAAAAATCGCCCATCCGGTAGAACAGCAAGCAATCCTGCGCCTCCGCCTTCAGGCCGAGATACTGCGTCATCATGGGGGTAGGGGCGGGGTGCGACATCACGGTGCGGGTAGCGAAAAGCCGCGCCCCATAAAACCCCTCTCCCCTCAGGGGAGAGGGAGGGGCCCGCGCAAAGCGTGGGAGGGTGAGGGGGAGTGAGGCTCGGGCGCGCACCCCAACCGCCCCTCATCCGTCGCTGCGCGCCACCTTCTCCCCGAGGGGGAGAAGGGAGTTCGATCGCGCCCTCGCTAGGGCGAAGTGTCCGGGGTGACGAACGCGGACCACCTGCCTAGAAGGTCCTCCAAACCTAACGACCGCGCGAGGCCCGCCCATGTCCGACGAAACGCTGCAATTCTCCGAACGCGAAGCCTTGCTCTTCCATTCGGAAGGCCGTCCGGGGAAGATCGAGATCATCGCGTCGAAGCCGATGGCGACGCAGCGCGATCTCGCGCTCGCCTATTCGCCCGGCGTCGCGGTGCCGGTGCAGGCGATCTACGACGATCCCGCCACCGTCTACGATTACACCGCCAAGGGAAACCTCGTCGCGGTCATCTCGAACGGCACCGCGATCCTCGGCATGGGCAATCTCGGGCCGCTCGCCAGCAAGCCGGTGATGGAAGGCAAGGCGGTGCTCTTCAAGCGCTTCGCCGACGTCGACGCGATCGATATCGAGCTGAAGACCGAGGACGTGAACCGCTTCATCGACGCGGTCGAGCTGATGGAGCCGACCTTCGGCGGGATCAACCTCGAGGACATCAAGGCGCCCGAATGCTTCATCATCGAGCAGGCGCTGCGCGAGCGGATGAACATCCCGGTCTTCCATGACGACCAGCACGGCACCGCGATCATTACCGCCGCCGGCCTGATCAACGCGTGCCTGCTGACGGGGCGCAAACTCTCTGAGGTCAAGATCGTCGTCAACGGCGCGGGTGCCGCGGCGATCGCCTGCACCGAACTCGTGAAGGCGATGGGCGTGCGCGGCGACAACGTCATCCTCTGCGATCGCAAGGGTGTGATCTACCAGGGCCGCGAGGGCGTCGACCAGTGGAAGTCGGCGCATGCCGCGATCACCGAGACGCGCACGCTGACCGAGGCGCTGGTCGGCGCCGACGTGTTCCTCGGGCTCTCCGCGGCGGGCTCGCTGACGCCGGAGATGGTCAAGGACATGGCGCCCGCGCCGATCATCTTCGCGATGGCCAATCCCGAGCCCGAAATCCGCCCCGAACTCGCGATGGCCGCGCGCCCCGATGCGATCGTCGCGACCGGCCGCTCGGATTATCCGAACCAGGTCAACAATGTGCTAGGCTTCCCCTTCATCTTCCGCGGTGCGCTTGATGTCCGCGCGACCGGCATCAACGACGCGATGAAGATCGCCGCCGCCAACGCGATCGCAGAGTTGGCGCGCGAACGCGTGCCGGAGGAAGTCGCCGCGGCGTACGGCGTCAGCCACAGCTTCGGCCCGGCGTACATCATCCCTGCGCCGTTCGATCCGCGGCTGATGGAAGTCGTCCCCGTCGCGGTCGCGAAGGCCGCGATGGCCTCGGGCGTCGCCACCAAGCCGATCCTCGACATCGAAGCGTATCGGCACTCGTTGAGAGCACGCCTCAACCCGACCACCTCGGTCCTGTCGATGGCCTATGAAGGCGCGCGCGCGCACCCGAAGCGCGTGATCTTCGCGGAGGGCGAGGAGGAAGTCGTCCTTCGCGCCGCGATCGCGTTCAAGGAAGGCGGGTATGGCACGCCGGTGCTGGTCGGTCGCGACGACGTGCCCGACCGGTTGCGCGCCTTGGGCGTCACCGACCCGGAGAGCTTCGAACTTCACAACAGCCGCGTCTCGCCGCTGGTGCCGCGGATGGTCGACTTTCTGTATTCCCGCCTCCAGCGCCGCGGGTATCTGCGCCGCGATTGCGAGCGGATGGTCAACCAGGACCGCAACATCTTCGGCGCGCTGCTGCTCCAGCTCGGCGAAGGCGACGCGATGATCACCGGCATCACGCGGACGTACGGCGAGACGATGCGCCAGATTTATCGCGTGATCGATCCGGCTGCGGGCAAGACGCCGTTCGGCATCCACCTGCTGGTCGGCCAGAGCCACACCGTGTTCATCGCGGACACGACGGTCAACGAACGCCCGACCGCCGAGCAGCTGGCGGACTTCGCCGAACAGACCGCGGCGGTCGCGCGGCGGATGGGTCACGAGCCGCGCGTCGCGTTCCTCAGTTATTCGAACTTCGGCAATCCGAAGGGGGAGTGGCTCGACAACATCCGCGACGCGGTGACGGTGCTCGACGGGCGGAAGGTCGGCTTCGAGTACGAGGGCGAGATGGCGCCCGACGTCGCGTTGAATCCGAAGCAGTTGGCGAACTACCCCTTCGCGCGGCTGTCTGGGCCGGCGAACGTGCTGATCATGCCGGGGCTCCAGTCCGCGCACATCTCGGCCAAGCTGCTCCGAGAACTAGGCGGGGACTCGGTCATCGGCCCCATGCTGATCGGCATGGAAAAGCCCGTCCAGGTAGCCCCGATGACCAGCACGGCGAGCGAACTCGTAACCCTGGCCGTGCTCGCTGCCGGCGGCATAGCCCGCTAACTCCCTCGCCCCTACGGGGAGAGGGAAGGGGCCCGCGGCGCTTGCCGTGGGAAGGGAGAGGGGAGTGAGGCTCGGGACGGCTGATCCCAACCGCCCCTCTCCCTTCCGTCGCAAGCGCTCCTCCCTCCCTCTCCCCGGAGGGGCGAGGGAATTGGCTCAGGCGTCGATGCTTGTCCCCAACGACGCATGCACCAGCCCACCATCCACCGTGATCGTCTCCCCAATCACATAATCCCCCGCGCGGCTTGCCAGATAAATCGCCGCCCCAGCCATATCCTCGTCCACCCCGACGCGCTTCGCCGGGATCCCCTGCGCCACCGCATCCCCATGATCGCGCGCCGCCTTGTTCATGTCGCTCGCGAACGCCCCCGGCGCGATCGAGGTGACGTTGATCGAATCCGTCACCAGCCGCGCCGCCATCCGCTTCGTCAAATAGATCAGCGCCGATTTCGACGCATGATAGCTGTACGTCTCCCACGGGTTCAGCCGCTGCCCGTCGATCGACGTGATGTTGATAACCTTCGCAGGCTTTGCGCGCGATCCCGAAGCCTTCAGCGCGGCATGCAGCGCCTGTGTCAGGAAGAACGGCGACTTCACGTTCAGGTCCATGACCTTGTCCCAGCCGATCTCCGAAAACTCCTCGAACGGCACGCCCCACGCCGCGCCCGCATTGTTCACCAGGATATCGAGCTTCCCCTCATGCTCGGCGAACTGCGCGGCCAACGCCTTGCACCCCGCCACCGTCGAGACGTCCTGCGGCAGCGCGATGCAGTTCGGCCCGAGTTCCGCGGCGGCCGCCTCGCAGACATCGGCTTTCCGCGAAGAGATATACACCTTCGCCCCCTGCGCGATGAAGCCGGCGGCGATCATCTTGCCGATCCCGCGGCTGCCGCCGGTGATCAGCGCGACGCGGCCGTCGAGCCGGAACAGGTTGGTCGTATCCATCACGCATCCTCCAAATGTTTGGCCGCTTGGTATCGCCGCCCGTGCTCTGCCGCAAACCCGTTTTTCGAACGCGCCATCATTGACGAGTGCAGAAGCCATACTATGCTCGCAAAAAAGAGCAGGAGAGTGCGTGTGAGGTTTTCAGGCAAGCGTGCCGTCGTGACCGGCGGCGCGTCCGGCATCGGCCGGGCGACCGCGCTCCGACTCGCCGACGAAGGCGCCACCGTCCTGATCGGCGACATCGACGAAGCCGGTGGCCATGCGCTCGCCGACGCATCCGGCGGGCGCATCATCTTCCAGCGTGCCGACGTCCTCCAGGCCGGCGATATCGAGGCGCTGATGCAGACCGCCGACGATGCAGGCGGGCTCGACATCCTGTTCAACAACGCCGGCGCCGGCGGCTCACGCGATCCGATCGGCGAGATCAGCCCGGAGGATTGGGACCGCACCCAGGCGCTCCTCCTCCGCTCGGTCGCACTCGGCATCCGCTACGCAGCACCGCTCATGGCCAAGCGCGGCGGTGGCGCGATCGTCAACACCTCGTCGGTATCCGCGCTCGGCACCGGCTACGCGCCGACCGCTTACTCCACCGCCAAGGCCGGCGTGCTCCACCTCACCAAGCAAGCCGCCGCCGATCTCGCGCAGCACAGGATCCGCGTGAACGCGGTCGTACCCGGCTTCATCGTCACCAACATTTTCACGCGCACGCTCGAGCTCGACGCCGACAAGACCACCAAGGCCGACGCGATGATCGCGCACATCGCCGCCGACGCGCAGCCGATCCGCCGCCCCGGCACCGGCGACGACATCGCCGCCGCGGTCGCGTTCCTCGCCAGCGACGATGCGAGCTTCATCACCGGCACGCACATCCTCGTGGATGGCGGCATGACGATCGGTACGCGGCCGAGCTGGGACCCGGCGCAACCCTCGCTGTTCGCAATTCTCGACAAACTGAAATGACCGCTCCGGGTCGCCGCCTCTCGAACGGCACGATGGCGAGCTACGGCTTTGGCGCGGTCGCCTACGGGGTGAAGGACGCCGGGTTCGGCACGTTTCTGCTGTTGTTCTACAACCAGGTCGTCGGGCTGCCCTCCGCCACCGTCGGTCTCGTCATCATGATGGCGCTGCTGATCGATGCGTTCGTCGACCCCGCGGTCGGTTTCTTCTCCGATCGCACGCGGACCAAATGGGGCAGGCGGCATCCGTGGATGTACGCCTCCGCGCTGCCGATCATGGTCGGCTGGCTGCTGCTGTGGAATCCGCCGTCGGTGATGTCGGAACCGCAGACGCTGGTCTGGCTGTTCGCGATGGCGGTGCTCGTGCGCACTGCGGTGAGTTGCTACGAGGTCCCCTCGGTTGCGCTGACCCCGGAACTCACCTCCGGCTATGACGAGCGCACGCGGATCATGGCGTATCGCTATCTGTTCGGCTGGGTCGGCGGTCTGCTGATGCTGCTGTCCGCGTACAAATATTTCCTCGCGCCCACCGCCGCGTTCCCCAACGGTCTGCTCAACCGCGCCGGTTACAGCGGCTTCGCGCTCGCGGGCGCGCTGCTCATCGGCGTCGCGATCCTCGTGTCGGCGCTCGGCACGCACCACGAGATCAAGAATCTCCCCCACGCCCCGATCGCCCGGCAGACCTTGCGCGATTCCTTCGCCGAACTGCGCGAAACGGTGAAGAACCGCGCCTTCGCGATCCTGATGGCGGCAGGCGTCTGCGCCTACACGATCCAGGGCATCAGCTACGCGATGTCGAATTACCTCTATATTTACGTATGGGGCTTCAAGGGCCCGACCTTCGTATATCTGACCATCGCGTTGTTTTCGGGCGTCTTTCTCGCGTTCCTGGCGGCGCCCCGGCTCGGAAAATCTGCCAGCAAGCCCAAGGCGGCGATGACCGCGGTGTTATGCGGTGCGGCGCTCAACACCTCGCCCTATTGGCTGCGCATGCTCGGCGTGTTTCCGGAGGTCGGCGAGTCCATGCTGCTGCCGACGCTGTTCGGGTTCTTCATTCTAGGCACCGCGTCGAACGTGACCGGGTTCATCCTCGGCGCGTCGATGATGGCGGACGTGGTCGAGGATTCGGAGGCGAAGACGGGACGAAGGTCGGAGGGCGTGTTCTTCGCCGGCTCGTTCTTCGTCCAGAAATGCACGAGCGGGATCGGGATATTCTTCGCCGGCATGATCCTCGCGGTGGCGGGCTTCCCGGCCAAGGCTACGCCGGGGACGGTTCCGGTGGGGACGATCGACCGCCTCACGCTGATCTACGCGGGGCTCTACATCGCGCTCGCCTGCGTCTCTGCGTTCTTTTTCTCACGGTTTCCGTTCGGGCGGGTGGAACATGAAGCACGGCTGGCGAGGCTGGCAACGACACCGGTTCGCGAAAGCTGAGGGGGATGAAACGGAGGGTGGAGCGATCTCCACACATCCCACCGTCATCCTGACGAAAGTCAGGATCCAGAGTGATGAATGGTTGTCCTTTACGGCTCTGGATCCTGACTTTCGTCAGGATGACGGGATTTGTTTGGTGCAGCCTGTAAACACACCCGCCGTAATCAGGTCCCTTCCAGCGCCAGGGACACCACGGTAGGACCGACGCTTGGCCGTCCCGATATCGAGGAACGGCGACATCGGAGTTCCCATGCGCATCCCCGCACTAGCCACCGCCCTTAGCCTCGTCCTCGCATCCCCTGCCGTCGCACAGACGATCGCGCCGATCCTCACCACGCCCGACGCACGCGATCCGCACAGCTACGCCCGCCCCGCCGAAGCCCGCGTCACGCACGTCGCGCTCGATCTCGCCGCCGACTTCGACACCCACGTCATCCGGGGCATCGCCACGCTCGACGTCCTCGCAAAGCCAGGCGCCAAGCTCGTCCTCGACGACAACGGCCTGAAGATCGTCAACATCACCGACGCTACCGGTAAGCCGCTCCCCTACGAAGTCGGCGCGGTCGACAAGATCCACGGCGCGCCGCTGACCGTCACGCTCAACGGCGCGAAGAAAATCCGCATCGCCTACGCCTCGTCGCCCGACGCCAAGGCGCTGCAATGGCTCACCCCTGCGCAGACCGCCGGCAAGAAACAGCCCTTCCTGTTCAGCCAGGGCGAGGCAATCCTCAACCGCAGCTGGATCCCGACGCAGGACTCGCCCGGCATCCGCCAGACCTGGGAGGCAAAGATCGCCGTCCCCAAGCAGCTCACCGCGGTGATGAGCGGACTCGCGACTGGCAAGCCGACTTGCGCGGCGGACCGCTGCACGTTCGAATACAAGATGGACAAGCCTGTCGCACCGTACCTGATCGCGCTCGCGGTCGGCGACATCGCGTTCAAGTCGACCGGCTCGCGCACCGGCATCTGGGCCGAACCCGCGACCTTGCCCAAGGCCGCGTATGAATTTGGCGAGCTCGAGAAGTTCGTCGCCGCCGCCGAAGGGCTGTACGGCCCGTATCGATGGGGCCGCTACGACGTGCTGGTCCTGCCGCCGTCGTTCCCGTTCGGCGGCATGGAAAACCCGACGCTCACCTTCGCCACGCCGACCGCGATCGCCGGCGACCGCAGTCTCGTCTCGCTGATCGCACACGAACTCGCGCACAGCTGGTCGGGCAACCTCGTCACCAACGCGACCTGGGACGATTTCTGGCTCAACGAAGGCTTTACCAGCTATTTCGAGAACCGGATCATGGAGGCGCTCTACGGCAAGCGCCGCGCCGACATGGAGGCCGACCTCGCCTGGACCGACATGCTCGCGGCGGTGAAGGACGCCGGTGGCCCCGCCGCGAAGGACACGCAACTCCACCTCGATCTCGACGCATCGCGCGATCCCGACGACGGCATGACGCAGATCGCCTACGACAAGGGCGCGGCCTTCCTCCGCACGATCGAAAAGCAGGTCGGCCGCGCGCGGTGGGACGCATATCTCCGCAGCTATTTCGACCGCCACGCCGTCCAGCCGCAGACCAGCGCCGGCTTCCTCGCCGACCTGAAATCGAAGCTGCTGACCCCCGCCGAGGCGAAGACGATCGGCGTCGACACGTGGGTGTACCAACCCGGTATTCCGGCGAACGCAGTCCATGTGACGTCTGCCGCATTCCCTGCGGTCGATGCGGCGGCCAAGGCCTATGGAGCCGGTGGGCCGGTGTCGGGCGTTCCGGGCAAGGCGACCACGCAGGAGATCACGCGCTTCATCACGCAGCTTCCGCGCAAACTCCCGGCCGAGCGGTTGAAGACGCTCGACGACGCGTTCGGCTGGAACACCACCGGCAATTCGGAAATCCGCTTCGCCTGGCTGCAACTCGCGCTTGCCAATCACTATGCGCCCGCCGACGCCTCGGCCGAGCAGTTCCTGACCTCGCAGGGGAGGCGCAAGTTCGTCGCGCCGCTGTTCCAGCAGATGATGGACTCGGGCGACTGGGGTCACAAGCTGGCGATGGACATCTACGGCAAGGCGCGGCCGGGCTATCATGCGGTCACGCAGGTCACCGTGGACCGCATAACCGGCTGGAAACTCATGAACTGAGCCTGACGAGGCCCTGTTTCGGGCGTTGGTCGGCGCGGTAACACGCTTCGTCGGATATGGTTCCCGACCGGGTTTCAATTAATTCGAACCTCCCGTAGCCAGACTGTGACGAACGGGTTTTGGCCGGGGGGTCTCGATGAATTTCAAGGCGTTAGCAGCGCGTTTTGCGCTGGTGGTATCGTGCGGCCTGATGACGGCCACACCGGCAGCAGCCCAGTTCTGGCAGTGTGTCACGTTCGCCCGCTCGGTTTCGGGGATCGAAATCCGCGGCAACGCAAACACTTGGTGGGATCAGGCCGCTGGCCGCTACGAGCGCGGCCACAGCCCTAAGGCCGGTTCGGTCCTCGCTTTCTCGCCGACCTCGCGGATGCGCGTCGGCCATGTCGCGATGGTCTCGAAGGTCGTCAGCGACCGCGAAGTCCTTCTCACCCACGCCAACTGGTCGCGCCCCGGCGCCGTCGAGACCAACGTCCTCGCGATCGACGTTTCCGACGCCGGCGACTGGAGCAAGGTCAAGGTCTGGTACGGTCCGCAGGGCGACCTCGGCACCTCGGTGTACCCGACCAAGGGCTTCATCTATTCGGGCCACGCACCCGCCGGCGATACGCTCGACGTGCAGCCCTCGTACCAGATGGCCAGCGCCACCCGCACCATCACCGCAACGCAGCGTGCCAACGCCGCGCAGCTCGCAACGATCCAGCACGGCCCGACCGACCCCCGCGGCATCTTCACGCTGGTGAACGAGGCGAACTGAGGTTTGCCTTTGGGGCGGGGTGCGGGGCTCGCTGCGGCATTCCTGACCGGCTCCGACATCACAGTAGTCGAGTGTTTCGCTGCTGATCGCCCCCAGGTTGCTGCCCGGTTACTGATCACCTCCGATTAGTTCAGCACTCCAACCTACCCAAAAAGCACACCTCCCCGGCGAAGGCCGGGGCCCAATTTGTGAGGTCGCAGTAACGAAGCGCGGCCTTCGATTAGCAACGCTTCCCAATTGCACCCCGGCCTTCGCCGGGGGGGCAAAAACAGCGCGCCGGGCAGCTTACCCTCTTGTTCTCCCGCGAAGGCGGGGTCCAGTCTGGGTCCCCGCCTTCGCGGGGACACAAGCCTAAGTAAAATGGAGCGAATGGCCCGAGGGTGAGCGCCCTCAAGCCGCCTTGAACGTAAGCGCATCGCCATTCATGCAGTACCGCTTGCCAGTCGGCTTCGGCCCATCGTCGAACACGTGCCCGAGATGCCCGCCACACCGCCGGCAATGCACCTCGGTCCGCGCCATCCCCAGCGTCGAATCCACCCGCGTCCGCACCGCGTTCGGCAGCGGCTGCCAGAAGCTCGGCCACCCGGTCCCGCTCTCGAACTTGGTCTTCGACGAGAAGTTCGGCAACGCGCACCCGCCGCAGGAAAATATCCCCGCGCGATGCTCGCCATTCAACGGGCTCGAATAGGGCCGCTCCGTGCCTTCCTTCCGAAGGACGTTATACGCATCCGGCGACAGCTTTTTGCGCCACTGCGCATCGGTCAGCGTAACCTCGAACCGCTCCGCCGCCTGCGCAGGCTGCGACGAACACCCCCACAAGGCAAAGCCGGCGACAGCCGCACCGGCAAGCGTAAGAAAAGCGCGGCGGTCCTGGGTCATATCGGTCTCCATGGTTCGAGATATAGGTACGCGCGAACGAACCGATAAGGTGACGCCAAACCTCAGTATCTGCTGATTTCCACCGGCAGCGTGCGATACCCGTGCACGAAGCACGCCGCGACCCGCGTAGGTTCGGCGAGCACGTTGATCCGCATCCGCCGCGCAGCCATCTCCTCGAGCAGGATCGCGATCTGCATCTCGGCGAGCCGGGCGCCGACGCAGCGGTGGATGCTGTGGCCGAACGCCAGATGCCGCCGCGCGTTCGGCCGATCCACCACGATCGCGTCCGCATCGTCCCCGAACACGCTCTCGTCGCGGTTCGCCGAGATATACCAGAGCGCCAGCTTGTCGCCCGCCTTGATGTGCTGCCCCATCAGCTCCGCGTCCGCCGTTGCGGTCCGGCGCATGTGCGCGAGCGGGGTCTGCCAGCGGAGAATCTCGCTCACCGCATTGAGGATCAGCGTCGGGTCTGCCTCCAGCTTCGCGCGCGAGTCCGGAAATTTGTCCAGGCCATACGCCAGCGCGGACATCGAATTGCGCGTGGTGTCGTTGCCGCCGACGATCAGCAGGATGAGATTACCGATAAATTCGTTGTGATCCATGTGGCTCATCGCGTCCGAATGAATCATCATCGAGATGAGGTCGGGCGTCGGCGGCTTATCGATCTTCGCGTCCCATAACCCTTTGAAATACGAACCGCATTCGAACATGTGGGCGAGCCGCTGCGCGCGCAGTTCCTCGTTCTTCACGATTTCGATGTCGCCTGCCCAATCCGACCACAGCGTCAGCTTACGGCGATCGGCCCACGGAAAATCGAACAGGATCGCGAGCATTTGCGTGGTCAGTTCGATCGCGACGGTATCCACCCAGTCGAAGCGCGTGTTCCACGGCAGGCTGTCGAGCATGTCTGCCGTCCGCCGGCGGATATCGCCCGACATCCGCGTCATCTCGCTTGGGGTGAAGGCAGGCGCGACGGTGCGGCGCTGGCCGGTGTGCACGGGGCGGTCACGCGCGATGAACATCGGCATGCGGACATCGCGCTCGGCGACGAAATCGGCGATCGTTATGCCGCCGGCTTCGGACGAATAGAGGTCGGGGAGCGATTCGACCTCGACGATGCCCTTGTAGCTCGAGACGGACCAGTACGGCCCATAGTCGGAATGCTCGACATAATGGACCGGCGACTCGGCCCGCAGCGTCTTGAAAGGCGCCTGCCACACATCGTCGCGGTACAGTTCGGCACGGCTCACATCGAGCGGATCGACCGCGTGTTGCGCCACGTCTCTCACCAGAGTCGCCATCGTCTCTCTCCCGTATTTTGCCACAGGAAAGGCTTTGCTGACACCTATGTCAATAGGGTTGGGCCGTAACCGAGAGATCCTCCTCCGCAAGGGGGAGGTGGCGCCGAAGGCGACGGAGGGGGAGGACACGCAACAGAGGTTACCCTTTCCTCCCCCTCCGTCTGGCAAGCGCCAGCCACCTCCCCCTGGCGGGGGAGGATTTGCAAAACCTAAGCCGCCGCCTTTGTCTTGCGCCGCCAGAACGGCCGCGCGCTGCCCGATTGCAGCACCCCCCGCCGGAACAGCCGCGCCCCGACCGTGATGAAGATCGTCACCCACAAGGCCTGCCACGCCAGCGCCGCGACATGCGGCAACAGTTCGGCGGAGTTCGCCGCCCGTCCGGCCATCGCGAACGGCGACGACAGCGGGAACAGCTCGGCAACCGTCGCGATCCAGCTTCCCGGCAGCGAGACCGCCGCCGACGACAGCCCGAACATCGCGACCTGCAGGATCGTGATCGGCAACGATAGCATCTGGATCTCGCGCATCGTCGAGGCCTGCGCCCCGACGCCGAGGAACACGGACCCGAGCAGCAGATACGCCATGCTGAAATACGCGGCGAACAGCAGCGCAAACATCGGACCGCCGACTGCCGGCGCCAGGTCGCCCAGCGCCGCCGCCGCGCCCGCCGGCATCAATGTCGTGATCTGCGTGACGACGGTGCCCCAGAACGCGACGAACAGCACCGCGACGCCGAACATCCCGATCAGCTTGCCGAAGAACACCGATTCCAGCGGCACCGCGGCGGCGAGCACTTCGATCACCTTGTTGTTGCGCTCTTCGGCCATCGTGCCGACGACCTGCCCCGACAGGAACAAGGTCAGGAAGAAGATCCCGAACACCGCGAAGAAGGCGGATTGATGCTGGCCACCGACCGAGGTGGTCGAGCGCGTGATCTGCGTCTTGGTCGCGGCGATCGCGGGCAGCGTGCCGCCGAGCTTCTCCGCCGCCAGCGTCGTCTGCGCCAGCAACCCGAGATAGTCCGCAGAGCGCTTTCCGCGCGGGCCATACAGGATCTGCGGCGCGTCGAGCGAACCATAGATCACCGCCGACGCGTCGATATCCTTCGTTTCGAACGCCGCACGCGCCTGCGCCGCCGGATCGGCCAACGGCGCGACGGTGGTCAGCGCCGGCGGTGCCTCGTCCTCGCGGAACATCCCGCGCAATCGCGTATCGGCTTCGGCGATCGGTCGCGATGTCGCGGCGGGGACGATCGCGATGATCCGCGTCTTGTCCTGCGCACCGCCGCTGACGCTCGCCGCGCCCAGCCCACCGATCGCGCCGAACGATCCCATGATGACCGGCGCGAACAGGAACAGCAGGAAGATCGGCGTGAACACCGTGGCGATGAAGTCGCGCCGCGCGATCGTGAAGGTCTGGCGGAGCGTCCGACGAAAGCGCGTCATGCCGCCTGCACCTTCGCGACGTCGCCATGCTGACCGACGATACGGACGAACGCCTCGTGCAGCCCCGGCCGCTCGATCGACAGCCCCGAAATTCCGTACCCTGCGTCGATCAACCTCACGAGCAAACTCTCGATCCCTTCACCCGGCAATTCGAACCGCCAGCTATCGCCGTCCGGCATCGCATCCGCCGGCAACACGCCGCGGATCGCCGGATCGGGCCGATGCGGCGTATAGTGGACGCGCTGCGGCAGGATTCCCCGCGCGTCGCCCACCGTCCCCTCGAACCGCCGCTTGCCGCCGGCGATGATCGCCAGCCGGTCGCACAGCCGTTCGGCATGGCTCATGATATGCGTCGAGAACAGGATCGTCGCGCCGCGATCCCGCTCGGCGAGGATCAGCGCCTCGAGCCGCTCCTGGTTGACCGGATCGAGCCCCGAAAACGGCTCGTCCAGCACGAGCAGATCGGGCTGATGCACCACCGAGCCGAGCAACTGCACCAGCTGCGCCATGCCCTTCGACAATTTCCGGATCTTCTCGTCGACCGCATGGCCAAGGCCGGCGGCCTCCATCAGTACCACCGCACGCTCGCGGCCGGTCTTCCAGTCGAGCCCACGCAGAGCCCCCAGGAACGCGATCGCCTCGCGCGCCTTCATCGCTGGATACAGCCCGCGTTCCTCGGGCAGATAGCCGACCCGGTCGCTCGCATCGCGCGGATTGTCATAGCCGAGCAGCGTGCGGCTACCCTCGTCGGGCTCGATGATCCCGAGCAGCATGCGCAGCGTCGTCGTCTTGCCCGCGCCGTTGGGCCCGAGCACGCCGTACACCGAGCCGCGCGGCACCATGATGTCGACCCCGTCGACCACGCGCCGGTCGCCGAACCGCTTCACGAGCCCGCTCGCGGTGACCGCCCATTCATCGTTCACGCGCAATCTTCCTCCCGAGGGTGACGTCGTGGTAGCGGTCGGACGTGGCGCAAGACAAGCTGGAACACCGACTTAAGGCCAAAGCGGCCGAATTGGGTTTTGCCGCCTGCGGGATCGCGGACGCCGATGCTGCACCACGCGCGGGCGAACGCCTCCACCAATGGCTCGCGGACGGCCGCCACGGCGACATGATCTGGATGGAGGAGCGCAAGCATCACCGCGAGAGCCCCGCCGGCCTTTGGCCCGAAGTCCGCAGCGTGATCGCGCTCGGCATGAGCTACGCGCCGAAGAACGATCCGCTGCGGCTGGCGGACGAAGGCGGGGTAGGGCGCATCTCGGTCTATGCGCAGGGCCCCGATTATCACGACGTCGTGAAACGCCAATTGAAGGCACTCGGCCGGTGGTTGGCCCAGGAAGCCGGGCGCGATTTGCCGCCGTTCGACCTGAAAGTGTTCGTCGACACCGCGCCGGTGATGGAGAAGCCGCTCGCCGAAGCCGCGGGTCTCGGCTGGCAAGGCAAGCACACCAACCTCGTCAGCCGCGAGCATGGCAGCTGGCTGTTCCTCGGCGCGATCTACACGACGCTGGACCTGGAACCGGACCGCGGCGGCGTCGACACCTGCGGCAGTTGCGACGCCTGCCAGACCGCATGCCCGACCGCCGCCTTCCCCGCGCCCTATCAACTCGATGCCCGCCGCTGCATTTCCTACCTGACCATCGAGCATGCCGGCCCGATCCCGCACGAGTTCCGCGCCGCGATCGGCAACCGCATCTACGGCTGCGACGACTGCCTCGCCGTCTGCCCCTGGAACAAGTTCGCCGCCTCGGCCAACGCGAACCTAGCCTTCCACCCCCGCGCCGAACTGGTCGCACCGGAACTGGCCGACATCCTCGCGCTCGACGACGCCACCTTCCGCACGGTCTTCGCCGGCTCCCCCATCAAGCGCATCGGCCGCGACCGGATGATCCGCAACGCGCTGATCGCAGCCGGCAACAGTGGTGATCCAGCGCTGATCGAACCGGTCGTCAAGCTGCTCGACGACGCGGCGACATTGGTCCGCGGCGCTGCAATATGGGCTTTAGCGCGACTGAACCGCACGCGCTTCCTCGGCGCCCGGCTCCAATATGCGAGCAGGGAAAAGGATCAGGACGTCATCGACGAGTGGAACACCCGTGTCGCCGGTGATCCGCTAGCGTAGTCTTTCTGCGCGGGAATATCTGTTCAAACGGCAGGCAGGAGGCGAGCAGCCGCCGCTGGCGAGATCCTTCGCAGCACCCTGTTTCGCGCGTGAAACCGAGGATTCACGATTCCGCAGACCGCCACCGGGTGGTAGAATATGCACCCTCCCGAAGGCGCTGCGATCTACAACGGTTCAACGCTCGCGTGCCCTTTTCCTGCACCCGAATACCATCGTCGCACGATCAAAACGGGAATTGGTTCCGATATCGGAACTGAAGCATCGCCGCAGCGAACTCCTCCGTTCAGCCATCGAGGAAAACTGTCGCCGCCGATCGTCAATCGCGATCGAGCGGCGATCCGATGCAACGACACCGAAGAGGAAACAGCGATGAACGTGGACGTGATCTCGAAGGCCACCGGCACCGTCAGCCAGGTTTCCACGGATACCATCAATCTCGGTGGACCAAGCATCGTCCGGCTGGATATCGCTCGCGCCGACGTCGCCGGGTTCGAACGGCAGGGCCAGGATCTCGTCGTCAGGCTGGCCAATGGCGAGCAGGTCCGGGTCGTCGACTTCTATCTCGACAACGCTGCCATTCCTCACGACCTCGTGCTGCGTGAACCCGATGGCACGCAGTGGTTGGCGCGCACGACGAACACACCAGCCAGGTATTCGCTGATCGAGGACCTTGACGATCTGACGACCGCCTCGGGCGGCGGATCGTCGCTTGCGCTGCCGGCGATCCTCGCGGGTGTCGCCGGGGCTGCCGGTCTGGCTGCGGTTGCAGCCGGCGGTGGCGGCGACGATGATCGGTCCGATCAGCCTAATCCCGGACCGGGCACCGGAGTCACGCCCGACACGACGCCTCCGACGACGCCGACCGCGACCGTTCGCGGCGACGGCGCGGTGTTGAGCGGCACCGGCGAGGCTGGCGCGACCATTCAGGTGCGCGATGCCAGCGGCGCCGTCATCGGCACCGGCGTCGTCGGCGCCGATGGTACATATTCGGTCACGCTGACCGCGCCGCAGATCAAGGGCGACCCCATCGTGGTCACGCAGACCGATCCGGCCGGGAACGTTTCCGGCGGAACGACCGTCGCTACCCCCGATCTGACGGCACCCGCGGCGCCCAGCGCGACGGTCGATGCGACCGGCACGATCATCACGGGTCGCGGCGAACCGGGCGCGACGGTCACGGTCACCAATGCCGCAGGAGTAGTGATCGGGACCGCGGTCGTCGCGGCCGACGGAACCTACACCGTGACCCTCGCCGTACCGAGCGTCGATGGCGCACCCGTTTCCGTCGTACAGACCGACGCTGCGGGCAATGTCTCCGCGCCCGTGTCCGCTGCCACGCCCGATCTGACCGCGCCCACCGCACCGACTGCGACGATTGCTGACGACGGTGCGCAGATCACCGGTCGTGGCGAGCCGGGCGCCACCGTTACCGTTCGCGATGCGACCGGCGTGGTGATTGCCACCGTCATCGTCGCGCCCGACGGCAGCTATACCGCGACCCTCGTGCCGGCACAGGTCGACGGCACGACAGTGTCCGTCGTCCAGACCGATCCGGCCGGCAATGTCTCGCCGTCCGTCGATCTCGGTACGCCCGATCTCACCGCGCCGGCGCCGCCGACGATCACGATCGATGCCTCCGGAACGCAGGTCAGCGGTACCGGCGAGCCGGGTGCGCAAGTCGTCATCACCGATCCGGCCGGCGCGACGCTCGCGACGGTGACGGTCGCCGCCGATGGCAGCTACAGCGCCATTCTTTCGGCACCCCAGGTTGATGGCGAGGTGATCGAAGCCCGCCAGACCGATGCTGCCGGCAATGCCTCCGGCACGGCCAGCACGATCGCACCCGACTTCACCGCACCGGCCCAGCCGACCGCGACGATCAGCGCCGACGGGACCTCGGTTGCCGGGACCGGCGAGCCTGGTGCGCGGATCGTCTTCGCGGACGCGACCGGCGCGGTGATCGCCACCGCGACGGTGGCGGCGGATGGCAGCTATAGCGCGGCGCTGACCCCGGCGCAGGCGAATGGCGAGCAACTGACCGCGACGCAGTTCGATGCGGCAGGCAATGCAGCGCCGCCGCTGTCGCTGGTCGCGCCCGATGTCACGGCACCGCCGGCACCCGTTGCGACGCTCGACGCCAGCGGCACCATCGTCAGCGGCTCGGGCGAGCCCGGCGCCAGCGTCACGGTCCGCGGCGTCGACGGCACCGTGCTCGGTACCGGGACGGTCGATGCGCAGGGCAATTATGCGATCCCGCTCGGCGCGGTGCAGGGGAACGGCGAGACGCTGTCCGTCACGCAGGCGGATTCCGCCGGAAACACATCGCCGGCGTCCACGCTGGTCGCTCCCGACCTCACCGCGCCGCTTGCACCGACCGGCATCGTCGGCGGAGACGGCACCAGCATCAGCGGCTCGGGCGAGGCCGGCGCGACCGTCACGATCCGCAGCCCGGTCGGCGCCGTCATCGCGACCGCCGTGGTTGGCGCGGACGGGACCTATAGTGCGGCGCTCACGCCTGCGCAGGTCGATGGCGAGGTTCTGACGGTGCGTCAGGCCGATGCCGCGGGCAACGTATCGCCCATCGCGACGGCCATTGCGCCCGATCTGGTTCCGGACGACGCGCCCGACGCGCCGACCGCTACGGTCGTCGCCGACGGCACGGCGATAACCGGCGTCGCGGTCGCGGGTGCTGCGATCATCGTGTACGATGCCGACGGAACGATCGTCGGTACCGGCGTCGCAGCGGCGGACGGCAGCTATACCGTTGCGCTCGCGCCGCCGCGCATCGACGGCGAGACGATCGGTGTCACGCAATCCGACGCGGACGGCGATGTGTCGCCCCCCGCCTTTGCGGTCGCCCCCGATCTGACCGCGCCGGAAGCACCGGTCGCGACGCTCGATCCGACCGGTGCCGTGGTGACCGGCAGCGCCGAGGCGGGGGCTGCAATCACTGTGCGCGCCGCCGATGGGACCGTGCTGGGCACCGCAACCGCGAATCCGCGCGGTGATTTCGCCATCACACTCGATCCGATACAGGATGCCGGCGGTACCGTCTTGGTGACGCAGGCCGACGCGGCCGGCAATGTTTCGCCACCCGCCAGTCTTGCCGCCCCGGACTTCGTCGCGCCCGATGCGCCCTCCGCCAGTGTTGCGCCCGATGGTAGCGCGGTCGCCGGTGCCGGCGAGGCGGGCGCCGTCGTCACGGTGCGCGATGCCGGTGGTGCCGTGATCGGCAGTGCGGTTGTCGCGGCCGACGGGACCTATTCGGTGCCGCTCGCGCCGCCGCAGGCCAATGGCGAGACGGTGTCCGTCACGCTGACCGACGCGGCGGGCAACGTATCGACGCCTGTCGACGCGCTCGCACCGGATATCACTGCGCCCGGCACGCCGACCGCGACGCTGTCCGACGACGGCGGCTTGATCGCAGGGACCGGTGAACCCGGCGCGATCGTCACGGTCACTGCCCCGGGTGGCGCGGTCATCGGGTCCGCCGCGGTCGGTGCCGGCGGCAGTTACGTCGTCACGCTCGACACGCCGCAGACCAACGGCGAGACGCTGTCGGTGGCGCAGGCCGATGCCGCCGGCAATACCTCCGCGCCGGCCAGCGTAGTCGCAGCCGACGTGACCGCACCCGCCGCGCCGGCGGTGGTCGTCAACGACGATGGCACGGCCGTGACGGGCACCGGCGAGCCGGGCGCGACCGTCACGATCACCGATCCCGCAGGGGCCGTGATCGGCATGGCCCTGATCGAGGCCGGCGGCACGTATACGGCGCTGCTGAGCCCGGCGCAGGTCAACGGAGAAACCCTCAGCGCGACCCAGGCTGATGCCGCCGGCAACGTCTCCGGCATCGCCACGGCGGTCGCGCCCGATTTCACCGTGCCCGCGCAGGTGGACGCGACGATCAACGGTGACGGCACGGCTGTATCTGGCACGGGGGAGGCCGGCGCCCGCATCGTCATCGTCGATGCCGCCGGAGCGACGATCGGCACCACGATCGTCGCGGCGGATGGCAGCTTCGAGGTCATCCTCACGCCCGCACAGGCAAATGGCGAGGCGCTCAGCGTCGTGCAGAGCGATCCGGCCGGCAATGTATCGCCACCGCTTGCCCTGACGGCGCCCGATATCACTGCGCCGCCGGCGCCGAATGCCGTGCTCGACCCATCCGGCACGATCGTGACCGGTACCGGCGAAGCCGGCGCGACCGTCTCGGTTCGCGATGCCGGCGGCGCCGAACTCGGTACCACGGTCGTCGACGAGCGGGGCGTCTACACGGTGGTCCTCGCCACGCCGCAGATCGATAGCCAGTCGCTCGACGTCGTGCAGACCGATCCGGCCGGCAACACCTCGGTTCCCACGCAGTTGATCGCGTCCGACCTCACCGCACCTGCCGCCCCTGCGGCGACGGTCGGTGAGGATGGCCTCAGCGTCACCGGTACCGGCGAGGTCGGGGCCGCGATCGTCATCCGCGATCCGCTGGGTGCGGTTATCGGGAACGCCACGGTTGCGCCTGATGGGACCTACACGGCGACGCTGTCGTCGGCGCAGGTCGATGGTGAAGTGCTTGCCGTCCGGCAGATCGATGCCGCGGGCAACATCTCGCTGCCCGCCACGGCGACGGCGCCCGATCTGGTCGCGGATACCGATCCCGACGCGCCAAGTGCGGCCGTCGGCGTCGATGGTGCGACCGTGACGGGCACCGCGATCGGCGGCGCCGCGATCACGGTCTACGATGCCGATGGCGAAGTGATCGCCACGGGCATCGCCAACCCCGATGGCAGCTACAGCGTCGCGCTTGCGCCGCCGCGGATCGACGGCGAGATCGTCCGCGTGACGCAGACCGAAGCAGACGGCGACATATCGCCGCCGGCAACCGCGGTCGCACCCGACCTGACCGCACCGATCGCACCGACGGCGGCGCTCGATGTAACGGGTACCGTCGTCACCGGAACGGGCGAGGCGGGCGCGACGATCACCGTGCGCGCTGCCGACGGCACGCCGCTGGGCACGGCGATCGTGGACGCGGGCGGCTTCTATGCCGCAACGCTGGGTTCGCCGCAGACCAATGGCGAGGTGCTGAGCGTCACGCAGGCGGACGTGGCGGGCAATGTCTCGCCACCCGCCAACGTGGCGGCATCCGACATCACCGCGCCCGCAGCGCCGGTCGTGACGGTCTCCGATGACGGGACGCAAGTTACGGGCACCGGCGAGCCCGGAGCGACAGTCTCGATCATCGGTCCTGACGGCGCAACCATCGCCACCGCCATCGTGGCGGCCGATGCGAGCTATAGCGCGACGCTCGCACCGGCGCAGGCCAATGGCGAGCTGCTCGAAGCGATCCAGGTGGACGCCGCCGGCAATGCCTCGCTGCCGACTCTGGTAACTGCACCGGATATCACCGCACCAGCCGCACCGACGCTTGCGATCACGCTCGACGGTGCGGCCGCGACCGGTACCGGCGAGCCCGGCGCAACCGTGACCGTGCGCAACCCGGACGGCAGCACGATCGGTACGGCCGTCGTCGCGGACGACGGCACCTACACGCTGGCGCTAGATCCGGCACGGATCGACGGCGAGCTGCTGAGTGCCGTCCAGAACGATCCTGCGGGCAACGCATCGCCACCCGTCACGGCGGCGGCACCCGACTTCGATGCACCCGTCGGCCTTACTGCGGACGTGTCGGATGATGGAACGACCGTCACGGGTGCCGGTCAGATCGGCGCGACGGTGACGATTCGTGATCCTGACGGGCTCGCGATCGGCACCGCCGTCGTCGGCCCAGACGGCAATTACATCGCTGCGCTGGCTCCGGCGCAGACCAATGGCGAGGTCCTGAGCGCAACGCAGGTCGACTCAAGCGGCAATGCCGGACTGCCCGTGTCGGCCACCGCGCCGGACCTGACCGCACCCGCGCTTCCGACGGCAGACGTCAACGACACCGGCACTGCGGTCACCGGCACGGGCGAAGCGGGAGCAACCGTGACGGTCACTGCGCCCGGCGGCGCCGTGGTGGCGACGGCAATCGTCGGCGCGGACGGTGCCTACACTGCGACGCTGACCCCTGCGCAGGTCAATGGCGAGACGCTGAGCGTAGTTCAGGCGGATCCGACCGGTAACCCGTCGCCCGCCGCTACGGCACTGGCACCGGACCTCACGGCACCGGTTGCCCCGACCATCGCGATCAACGACGATGGCACCGTCGTCAGCGGTACGGGTGAGCCCGGTGCGACGCTGACGATCACCGGGCCGGACGGCACGCCCATCGGCACGGTTCCGGTCGCCGGAGACGGTACGTACACGATCACGCTCGGCGATCCGCAGATCAATGGCGAAACGCTGACCGCAACGCAGACTGACCCGACCGGCAACGTGTCGGGCCCGGCGTCCACCATTGCCCCGGACTTCACCACGCCGCTGGCACCGACCGCGCTCGTCTCCGACGATGGCAGGGTCGTAACCGGCACGGGCGAAGCCGGTGCACGGATCGTCGTGACCAATCCGGCCGGCGCCGTAATCGGAGTCGCCACGATCGCGGCTGACGGCACCTACTCCGCGACGCTCGGCACGCCGCAACTGAACGGCGAGGTCCTGTCCGCGACGCAGACCGACGGCGGCGGCAACATCTCGCCGCCGGTCACGGCCACGGCACCCGACCTGACGGCACCGGCGATCCCGACACTGGTGATCGCCGACGATGGCGCGAGTGCGAGCGGCACCGGCGAGCCCGGCGCTACCGTCACGCTCGTCGGACCCGGTGGCGTTACGATCGGGTCGATCGCGGTTGAACCGGACGGCACCTATACGACGGATCTGGATCCACCGAGTCTGAACGGTGAAGCGTTCACCGCGACGCAGGCCGATGCCGAGGGCAATGTCTCGCCACCGGTCTCGGCCGTGGCTCCGGACATCACGGCACCGGCGGCCCCGGCGGCGACGATCGATGCCAACGGCACGATCGTGACCGGGACGGGAGAGGCTGGCGCGACGGTCAGCGTCAGCGGTCCGAACGGCCTTGTCGGCACGGCGGTCGTCGGCGCGGACAACACCTTCACCGTGCCGCTGTCGCCGGCCCAGGCCAATGGCCAGGCGCTTACCGTGATCCAGATCGATCCGGCCGGCAATGACTCGTTGCCCACCGGCATCCTGGCACCCGACATCACCGCGCCGACGGCACCGACGGCGATCGTCGCCGCGGGCGGTACCAGCGTCAGCGGCACCGGCGAACCCGGCGCATTCCTGACGATCACCGCCCCCGGCGGCGATACGATCGGCTCGGTTACGGTAGGCGCGGACGGTACCTACCGCGCACCGCTGACCCCGGCTCAGGCCGATGGCGAGTTGCTCAGCGTGCGGCAGGCGGATGCCGCCAACAACGTATCCGAGCCGTCGTCGGTATTGGCCCCCGACATCACGGCGCCGGCTGCACCGACCGCGGTCGTCTCGGCGAATGGCGGGTTCGTTACCGGCACCGGTGAGCCGGGTGCGACCGTCCAGGTCACCGGTCCCGACGGACTGCTGGGCACGGCGATCGTTGCTCCAGGCGGCAGCTACGCGGTAGCGCTGTCGGCACCGCAGACCGACAGCCAGTCGCTGACGGTCACGCAGACCGACCGTGCGAACAACACGTCGCTGCCGACAACCGTGGTCGCACCCGACGATACGGCACCGTTCTCGCCGACCGCCACCGTCTCCGCCGAGGGCGACGCGGTCGTCGGTACCGGCGTCGCCGGCGCCGCGATCACCGTGCGCGGCCCTGCGGGGGATGTCATCGGGACCGCTGAGGTTGGCGTGGACGGCACCTATACGGCGCTGCTCGACATCGCGCAGCGCAACGGCGAAGTGCTGAGCGTGGTACAGTCCGATGGGGTGGGCAACGAGTCGCCGCCCGTTCCCGCGATCGCACCCGACCTCACCGCACCCGCCGCGCCGAGCATCGACGTCGGCGCCGGTGGTGACATCGTGACGGGCTTGGGCGAGCCGGGCGCTACGGTGACGATCACCCGCGACGGCGTGGCGATCGGGACTGCGGTCGTCGGGAGCAATGGGTCGTATCAGGTCACGCTCGCCGAGCCGCAGCGCAACGGCGAGACACTGGAGGCGACGCAGCGCGACGATGCCGGCAACGTTTCCGATCCGGCCACCGCGGTCGCACCCGATCTGACCGCTCCCGACGCCCCGACGGCACTGCTGATTACAGGAGACGGGACGACGGTGACGGGTATCGGCGAGCCCGGTGCACGCGTGGATGTTCGCGGCACTGGCGGTGCCTCGCTTGGGAATGGACTGGTCGATGCGGACGGGAACTTCACCGTCACGCTGGTCCCGGCCCAGGTCAGCGGGGTGACGCTTGCGGTGACTCAGACGGATGCGGCAGGCAATCCTTCGTTGCCGGGCACTGTCATCGCGCCGTTCGACATCGACGCGTTCGACAACAGCAACACGGCATCGATCGATCTGGTCCCGGCGACCTCGGCGGTGGACTTTGGCAGTGCGGCGTATGTGGCACTCGTCGCGCTCGGCGTCGTCGATCTGCAGGCTGAGGTGCTGTCGGTGCCCGACGTCCGGTTTACGGTGGAGGACGGGCACAGCCTCGATGCGGTCTTCACCTACAACGCCTTGCTCGATATCGGCGCCGCCAGTGGCTATTCCGTCGTCGTGCAGCGCTTCGACGGGACCAATTGGGTCGCGGTCGACGGACCGGGCAATGCCTCGCTGCTCGATATCCGGCTGCTCGACGATAATCTGGTTGCAACCGAAACACTGGGCCCGGGCGAATACCGGGCGTTCCTGACGTTTGCGGGCGCGGCGGGCGTCGGGCTGCTCGGTAGCCTCGCTGTCGCCGGTGTGGATGCAGATTTTACGGCCGTCGCCGGTGTGGTTCCTGCCGCCGTGTCGGGCAACGTCATCGCCGATCCGGGGGCAGGCGGCGCAGTCGATATCGTCGGACCGGGCACGCAAGTGGACAGCGTGACCGTCAACGGCGTGCCTACTGCGGTAACGGCCAACGGCACCGTCGTCGATGGCGCCTGGGGTACGCTGGTGATCAATCTGGACGGCAGCTATACCTACACGCCGGATACCAATGCACTAGCGATCGGGGAGACCGATACGTTCACCTACACGCTTCGCGATCCGACCGATGGCGAGCTTGAGAGCGCCACCCTGTCGATCGCGATCGGCAGCCCCGACATCACCGGTGCGCCGGTGGCCGCCGCGGACGTGGCGGTCGCGGCCGTGACGTACGACAACGTCGTGACAACGACGGCGCCGACGACCGCGTTCTCGTTCAACTCGTCAGGCCCGTTGGGCCTCCTTTCGACGGGAGCCGGCGGTAGTGCCTTCACGGTGGCAGCAAACACCGTGTCGGACATCTCCATCACCGCCGTTCGCGCACCCGGCCTGTCCGTCTTGCCGAACTACACGCTGACCGTGCGCAACGCAGCGGGCGCCGTGGTCGAACAAGTGACGCAGATCGCCGTTGTCGGGCTGCCGATTGGTACCGGCACCGTGTTCACCGTCGAGGATCTCCCGGCCGGGCGATACACGTACACCATATCGAGCAGCGCAGCGGCAGGATCGTTCGCGACCACCGTATCGGTCGGGGCAACGACGACGTTCCTCGACCAGTTCACGCTCGGCAGCGTGGCGACGGCAGAGGGCAACCTGCTCGACAACGACACCGCGAATACGTCGTTCGCGGGGATCCGGGTGGATTCGGGTACCGGCTTCACTGAGATCGGCGATACCGAGGTCGTGTTGACCGGACAGCACGGGACGCTGACGATCGACGAAACGGGGGATTATCTCTATCGACCCAGCGCAACGCTCGGTTACTCGGCGGTCGATCTCTTCGACACGTTCACCTACCAGTTGGTCCAGCCCGACGGTACCGTGGCAACGTCCACGCTGACCGTGACGATCGATGTGCCCGCGGACGGCACGGCGGCGGCGATCTTTGCCAGCCAAGCCGCCGGCAGCGAAATCGACGTCATCGCCTTGGATGCGTTCCTGGCGCCTGGGCTCGACGCAGACGCATCGGTCGCGGTCGCGGATGACGGCAGCGCGATCGGCCGTGCGATCTACGAGGTGTTCGAGGGGCAGGGCGAGTTGGAAAGCGTCCTGGCGAACTATCTCCCGCCCGAAGAAACCACCGCGTTGGACGGCGTGGGCGATGCGGGGCATCCAAGTTTCGCCGTCGATGTCGCGATGCCCGCGGTGGTCGATCCGCTCGACTATATCGTCGCGCCGGAAGATCCAGACCGGTTCGGTACCAATGCCAATTCTGTTTTTTAAGAAATCAGAACGGATTTAATATAATGATCTCAATAACATAAAGGCACTGGCCTTATACATTTTATTAAAGGTACCGGGTCTTCTGTGTGTTCAACGCAGAGGACCCGGTACCCATGCAATACAGCCCACGATACGTACGATCGATACTTGCCCTGAGCGGCATGATGTCGATGGGCCTGGGCGGTATCGGCAAGGCGGCAGACAAGGGGATCGGGCCGGCGTCGGACATGACGCCGGTAACGACGGCTGACCGGACGTCGCCCCTGACCCTGACCGAAGCCGCCAAGGAAGCGGTGGCATGGCATCCGTCGGTCATCGAGGCGGCGGGCATACTCAGCGCCCGCGGCGAAGAGATCGCTGCCGCCCGCGCGGGGTATCTTCCAACCGTCAGCACCGGGCTCGGAAGCGGCTATGACAGCCGTGTCTCGGGAACATGGCGCCCGCGGCCGCAGGTCGGCGCATCCCAGATGCTCTATGATTTCGGCAAGGTGTCGAGCGACGTCGCAGCGGCACGTGCAGGGACTCGCGGCGGGCGGGCCGAGCTGTTGCTCGCAGTCGACACGCTGATACGCGAAAGCGCCTATGCCGTGATCGAGCTACAGCGTGCGACGGCGCTGCACACCGTCGCGCTGGATCAGGCGTCGCGGATCGAACAGATCAGCGCGTTGGTCGGACAGCGTTCGAAGATGGGCGCGGCAACGCAGTCGGACGCGCTTCAGGCAGAGGCACGGGTCGAGGCGGCGAGCGCCACGCTGACCCAGATCGAGGCATCGAAACGACGGTGGACGAGCAACCTTGCCTATCTGCTCAATCGCGACGCGCCACCGGCCGCGGTCGCGCCCGACGTACCGGACTGGCTGATGCGCAGTTGCTCCAGGCCGATGCCCGAATGGAACACGGTGCCGTCGGTGATGGTCGCCGACGCTTTGGTGGACCGAGCCGACGCGGCGGTCCGGCGGAGCCGCGCCGATCGCTATCCCACCGTGTCGCTCGGCGGCGACGCGTCCAGCGACGTCGCCTCGCCGTTCGGCCAGCGCAGCATCTATAATTTCGGCCTGCGCGTCTCCAGCAATGTCTTTGCCGGCGGTGTCACGAAAGCGCGTCTGCGTGGTGCGGGGTTCGAACGCGATGCGGCCGAGGCGAGCGCACGGCGCGCGCGGCTCGATACCAGCCAGGGCATGGCCGAGGCGCAGCAACAGATCGAAAGCCTCACCCGCGTCATCGACACGCTGGTCTCGCGGCAAGGCAACATGCGCGAGACCAATCGCCTCTACCGGATCCAGTATCTGGAGATGGGCACGCGGACGCTCGTCGATCTGCTGAACGCCGAACAGGAACTCCAGCAGGTTCGCTTCGAGGCGATCAATACGACGCAGGATCTGCGCCGGCTTCAGGTCGATTGCCTGTTCCTGTCGGGGCGGATGCGCGATGCATTCGGCCTCTCGGGCACGACGTTGCGCGGGGTGACGCTGTGACGGCCGCGCTTGCCGCGGCGCCGGGCATGGCGATCGACAGCTGGCTGGAATTGTTTGGCCGGGTGGCGCGCCACTACCGTCTGCCGGTGTCCGAACAGCGCGCCCGGCTGGCGGTGCAATGGGATCTGGGCGGCGACGACGAGACCCGGATACGGACGCTCGGCCGCGCGACCGGCCTGACGGTCCGGTTCGACACCCCGCGCGCGATGCGCCTGACGAGCTGGCGGCTGCCCGCGATCGTGCGCTTTGCCGACGGTGAGATCGCGCTGATCGAAGGAATCGATGCCGACGACCAGGTCCGTCTGACGCTGCCTGGCGATCGTGGTGGCCAGACCCGTCTGACGCTTGCCGAACTGATGGAGTCGGCGACCGGGTTCGTCATCCCGCGTCCGTCCCGTTCCGCGCCCGACATGCGCGTCGATACCTATATTCGCCCGTTCCAGGATCACTGGCTGCGGCAGATCCTGATGCGCGATGCGCCGTCCTACGGCCATGTCATGGTCGCGTCGGTGGTGACGAACTGCTTGGGACTCGCAGGTGTCCTGTTCTCGATGCAGGTCTATGACCGGGTGGTACCGGCGGGATCGATCCCGACGCTGACCATCCTGTTCCTGGGCGTGCTGATCGCGATCGGCTTCGACTTCGCGCTGCGGCGGCTGCGCACCAACATCGTCGACGTGCTCGGCAAGCGCGCCGACCTGCGCATATCGGACCGCGTGTTCGGCCATGCCCTGCGCGTCCGCAACCGCGCACGGCCGGCGTCGACCGGCACGTTCATCTCGCAGCTGCGCGATCTGGATCAGGTGCGCGACCTGCTGACGTCGACCACGGTCGCGACGGTGGCGGACATGCCCTTCTTCCTGCTGTTCCTCGCGGTGCTCTGGTACATCGGTGGAGCGCTCGCACTGGTGCCGCTCGGCGCGCTGGTCCTGCTGTTGCTGCCGGGACTGCTCTCGCAACGCCGCCTGCGGGTGCTCGCGACCGAATCGATGCGTGAATCCTCGCTGCGCAACGCGATGCTCGTCGAGGCGGTTCAGGGGATCGAGGACATCAAGGCGCTCCAGGCGGAGGAACGCTTTCACCATCAGTGGAACCACTACAACGCGGTCGCCGGCGAAGCGCAACTGCGGTTGCGCGGCGTGACCAACGGTCTCTCGGTATGGACGCAGAGCGTGCAGAACGGGGTCTATGCGGCGATCATCTTCGTCGGTGCGCCGCTGGTGATCGCCGGCGACATCACGACGGGCGTGCTCGTCGCCACCTCGATCCTCGGCTCGCGAATGATGGCACCGATGGCGCAGGTGACGCAGTTGCTCGGCCGGTTGCAGCATGCCCGTGTCGCGATGGGCAGCTTGAACCAGATCATGGCGCTCCCCGTCGACAGCGCGGACAGCGACCACCGCATTCCGTTGCCGGCGGTGACGGGCGATTTCACGATCCGGTCGGGCGTGTTCACCTATGCCGATCCCAACGCGCCGCCAGCGCTGTCGGTCGTCAGTCTCGACATCGCCGCGGGTGAGCGGATCGCGCTGCTCGGTCGCAACGGTGCGGGCAAATCGACGCTGCTGCAGGGCCTGTCGGGCATGCTGCAACCGGTATCCGGCGAAGTCCTGCTCGACGGGCTGGCGCTGCACCAGATCGATCCCGCCGACGTGCGCCGCGACATCGGCCTGCTGACGCAGAACAGCCGGCTATTCCACGGGACGTTGCGCGAGAACCTGACGCTCGGCGCACCCTCGGCGTCCGATGCCGAGATCGTCGAAATTCTCGCGATGGTCGGCGCGGAGGGCATGGTGCGCCGGTTGCGGGACGGGCTCGGTCATGTCGTGCAGGAGGGCGGGCTAGGCCTGTCCGGCGGGCAGGTGCAGGCGTTGCTGCTCGCACGGCTGTTGCTGCGGCAACCGATGGTCGCTTTGCTCGACGAACCGACCGCGGCGATGGACGAGGGCACCGAGCGCCACTTCATCCATCGGCTCGGGCAATGGAGCCGGACGCGGACGATCGTCGTAGCCACGCACCGGATGCGGATGCTCGACATCGTCGATCGGATCATCGTCATCGACAACGGCAAGATCATTCTCGACGGGCCCAAGGATCAGGTGCTCGCGACGATGCGCGGAACGCGGAGTGCTGCAGCATGACCACCATCACGGCCGAAGACGACCATCTGTTCGGCGGCGAGGGCGAAGCGCGGCTGACCTCGGCCACGCGTCTCGTATGGGTACTCGCGGCGTTGTTCGCAGCAGCGCTGCTCTGGGCATGGCTCGCCGATCTCGACGAGGTGGCGACCGGCGAGGCGCGCGTCGTTCCGACCAGTCGCGAACAGGTGCTGCAATCGCTAGAGGGCGGTATTCTGGCCAAATTGCTCGTGCGGCAGGACGATATCGTCAAGCCGGGACAGTTGCTCGCCCAGCTCGATCCCACCCAGGCTGGTTCGACGGTCGATGAAAGCGCTGCGAAATACCGTGCGGCGCTGGCCAGTGCGGCGCGGTTGCGGTCGGAGGCCAACGGCACGCCGTTGCAGTTCCCGAGCGAACTCGCGCCGTATCCGGACCTCAAGGCCGCCGAGACGCGGCTGTACGAGACCCGCCGACGCAGCCTGCAATCGTCGCTTGGCCTGATCGACGAGTCGCTCCAACTGATCGGCCGCGAAGTGGCGATCGGCCAGTCGCTGATCGCGGTCGGTGCGGCCAGCAACGTCGAAGTCCTGCGCCTGCAACGCCAGCGCGCCGACCTGGAGCTGAAGAAGGCCGATCTCCGCTCGCAATACATGGTCGAGGCGCGGCAGGATCTCGCCAAGGTCACCGAACAGGTCGACTCGCTGGCGCCGGTGGTGCGCGGGCGGTCCGACACGCTCCAGCGGTTGACCTTGCGCTCGCCGGTGCGCGGGGTGGTGAAGAATATCGAGATCTCGACGATCGGCGGCGTCGTGCCCCCGAACGGCAAGATCATGGAGATCGTCCCGCTCGACGAACGCCTGTTGATCGAGGCGCGGATCCAGCCGCGCGACATCGCCTTTATCCGCCCCGGCCAGCAGGCGAGCGTCAAGGTCACCGCCTACGATTATTCGGTTTACGGCGGGCTCGAAGGGACGGTGACGAGCATCTCGCCGGACACGATCCGCGACGAGGTGAAACCCGAGATCCTCTATTACCGGGTGTTCGTGCAGTCCAAGTCGGATTCGCTGACCAACAAGGCCGGGCGCACATTCCCGATCACCCCGGGCATGGTCGCGACCGTCGACATCCATACCGGCAGCAAGACCGTCCTCCAGTACCTGCTCAAGCCGCTCAATCGCGCGCAGGAAGCGCTGAGGGAGCGGTGAACAGGATCATGCAAGCCTTGGCAGCGCCGGCACGGTTTCAGTTCGAGTATGGGAGCGTTGAGTCATGAATTCGCCGCGTTCGGATGGTGCCGTCGATCTGGCAACGCGGCGCGACAGGGCCGCCGGCATCGTCCCGATCTCGCCAGCGCTCCTCGCGCGCGCGCGCCAAGCTCGCCGGCTGCGCGCGACGATGAGCGCGTTCCTCCCGCACGATCTGCTGGTCGATCCCGCGTGGGACATGATGATCGACCTGTTCATCGCCGTCGGCACCGGCGAGCGGTTGCACGTCAAGGACCTGATCCTGATGTCGGGGGAAAGCGCCGCCAGCGCGATGCGACGGATCGATCGTCTCCAGCAGGCGGCGTTACTGATCCGCCATCCCGACCCGGTCGATCATCGTCGCGTTCATATCGGGATAACGGCCAAGGGGCAGGCTGCCATGGCCGCCATGCTGGATCATCTGTTCGACGCGAGCGCCGACAATAGCAGTTTGCGCCCGAGCGAACCGCAATCCTTCCAACCGGGATTGAGCAAGCTGTCGTCGAAATAGACGCGTTGGAGCGGGACCCTCAGCCGCCCAAGCCGCTGCTAACGGCCCCCTTCGCGTCGCGTCAGTGCCGCCACGCAACTGGCCCGGTCGATCGTGCTGCCGTCGGGCTCGCGCGCGTCGAGATAGGTGACGCGGGGGGCGTCCGATCCCTTGGGATACAGATACGCATCGAGCACGCAGATCCCGCTCTGGAACTGGAGTTTGCGGGCATTGCCTTCACGGACGTCGGCGTCGGGTTGGCCGAACAACCTGGTCAGTGCAGCGGCATCCTGGCCCAGCACGCGTTCCAGGCCGACGCTCGTATAGGGGATTGCGGGGCGGCCGACCGCGGGCTTGGCGACCGGGGCCGCACAACCGGCGAGGCCAGCGCTAAGAGCCAGCGCGATCCCTATCGTCGTCAATCGCGTCATGCTCGGCCCTTGCGAAGATACTGGCTGTGGAAATAATGCGTCGCCATCGCGGCGCCCAGCATGGGCGCGGCGATGTTGAGGATCGGAACCACGAACAGCCCGGTGTTCGCAAGCCCCAGCATGAACCGGCCCCCTTTGGTCGTCGCACGCCAGCCCCGCATCGCCGCGGCGTCCATATGCCGCGCCGCCACCATGTCGCCGAGATCGCGCCCGAGCAGCCAGCCATTGACGACGAAGAACGCCGCGGCGGTGCCGACACCGGTGACGAGCAGCGCGATGTAAACCGGCAGCATCAGCAGGTTGACGAGCACGACGCGGGCGGCGGAGCGGAGGCCCGTCGCGAGGCTGCGCGCGAACGGCACCGGTCGCGCGGTCTTCAGCGCGTCGGGGTAATGCCGCGATTCGACGGCTTCGACGACCTCGTCCGCGAAGATCCCGACGACCGCAATCGCGACGGCGCGAAACAGCAGCCACAATGCGAGGATCGTGACGAACAGCGCGAACGCCGCGGCGAGCCCGTCGGCATGCCAGCCGAGCCACGCGGCCAGTGCGGCCTGCGTGCCCCACCACACACCGACGCCCGCTACGGCGAACACAAACAACGTCACCGCCATCGACTTCACGAACACGCGGAGTACGGGTGGATCGGTGAGCTGCCGGAGCGAGAGGAGGAGGGCGCGGATCATGTGGACGGGATGACGCGGGGGCGGCGCAAGGTCAACGAAGCTCCGGGATTTTGGAAGGTGCGCGCGATTTCTGAAGCGCGATTTTCTGAAAGCGCGATCTTTGAAAGAACGCATGACCCGTCCCCCCGCGGATGCGGGGGCCCATCTGAACCAAGCACACTGCCCGAGACCCTGGACCCCCGCGTTCGCGAGGGAACAGAACGGGCGATGTGGCTGCAACGGGCGCCTGGATCGACCACCACCTGCTGTACAGAAGTGAACGCCGTGACCGCTGGAATTGAGTAGATCGCGGAACATAGCAACCAAGACCACCACCCCGGCGGAGGCCGGGGCCCAATTGGGGGACGCCGATGACGTGACGCGGCGCTCCGTTACTACCACCTTTCCAATTGGGCCCCGGCCTCCGCCGGGGTGGTAGCTAGACGGCAGACGACATCTGTTCCAACGGTCTCGATGGCGTTGGCCGCGTCCGCACGTGCCCCCCACACCAGTTGCACCAATCCCCCCCGCCATTTACGGCAAGCGTTTTCCCGCCCGCCCGGAGTGCGCCCCTTGCCCAACCCAACCTACGACGTCGTCGCGATCGGCAATGCCATCGTCGACATCCTTGCTACCGCCGACGACGCGTTCATCGCGGAGATCGGCGTCGCCAAGGGCTCGATGCAGCTCATGTTCTCCTCGGAAGAAGCCGACGCGCTCTACGCCAAGATGGGCCCGGGCATGGAAATCTCCGGTGGTTCGGCCGCCAACACCGTCGCCGGCATCGCCGCGCTCGGCGGCAAATGCGGGTTCATCGGCCAGGTCGCCGACGACCAGCTCGGCCAGGTCTTCGCGCATGACGTCCGCAGCATCGGCATCGAGTTCGCCACCCCGGTCCGTCCCGGCGACCCGACCACCGGCCGCTGCCTGATCTTCGTGACGCCCGACGGCCAGCGCACGATGAACACCTTCCTCGGCGCAGGGCAGTTCCTCCCCGCCGCCGCAATCGACACCGCGATGATCGCCGACAGCGCGATCCTGTATCTCGAAGGCTATCTCTGGGATCCCGAAGAGCCGCGCGCCGCGATGCGCGCCGCGATCGATTGCGCACGCGATGCGGGGCGGAAGGTCGCGTTCACGCTCAGCGACGTGTTCTGCATCTCGCGCCACGGCGGCGATTTCCGCCAGTTGCTGAGCGACGGCCTGATCGACATCCTGTTCGCCAACGAGAGCGAACTCGCCGCGCTCGCCGAGACGGACGACTTCGACGCAGCAGTCGCCAAGATCTCGGCACAGGTCCCGACTTTGGTCGTCACCCGCGGCGAGCACGGCGCCTGCGCGCTCCAGAACGGCAACCGCGCCGAGGTGAAGGCCGAGCCGATCGCCAAGGTCGTCGACACCACCGGCGCCGGCGACCTGTTCGCGGCGGGCTTCCTCCACGGCCAGGCGCAGGGCTACGACCTGCACGCGTCGCTGAAACTCGGCGCGGTCTGCGCGGCCGAGATCATCAGCCATGTCGGCGCCCGCCCGATGGTCGACATGAAGGCGCTCGCCGGCAAGCACATCGGCTGACGTAAGCTTGTTTCCCCGCGAAGGCGGGGACCCAGCATGGGCTCCCGCCTTCGCGGGAGAACACGCATGGACACGAGGCACAAAAAAAGGGCCGCGGGAGTTTCCTCCCGCGGCCCTTTTCGCGTCCGGCCTCAGTGCGAGCCCGGCGGTATTATGTCGATGTCTTCGCCACCATCCGTCATCCCACGACCGAGATAGCTCATGCGGCGACCATAAAGGAAATAGAGCACCAAGCCGGCCGCGCCCCATAGCGGCAGAACCAGCATCGCCGCGGATGGCAGGTTGAAGAACAGAAAGACGCAGCCAGCGATCGTTGCTGGGGCTACCAGCCAGATCGCAGGCGTTCGGAACGCGCGCTTCCGGTCGGGTTCGGTGCGCCGTAGGATCAGCACCGCGATCGCCACCATCATGAAGGCGTAAAGCGTACCGGCATTGGCGATGTCGGCCAGTTGCCCGACGGGTAGGAATGCCGCAGCGAGGGCCACCGCCGTACCGGTAATCGCGGTAACGATATGTGGCGTCTTGAAGCGCGGATGAACTCGGCTGAGCACTTCCGGCAGCAGTCCGTCACGGCTCATGACGAAGAAAATTCGCGTCTGGCCGAACATCAAGACGAGGATGACCGAAGGTAGTGCCACGAAGGCGGCGATACCCAACATGTTCCCGACCGTACTAAATCCGATCACGCGCAGGACATGCGCCAACGCCTCTTTCGAGCAGACCAGCGCCTCGCCATATTGCGGCAACGCGCACTGACGGGCGAGTTCCTCGGATCCGGCGGGGAAGGGGATGCCGTTCGGTCCCATGATCGGCTGGCCACCGATCGTGCCGATCGCACCCGCCGCGACGAGTATGTAGAAGACCGTGCAGAATAGTAACGAGGCGATCAGTCCGATCGGTACATTGCGCTGCGGGTTCTTCGTTTCCTCCGCTGCGGTCGAGACTGCGTCGAAGCCGACATAGGCGAAGAAAATCGTCGCTGCAGCGCCCACCGCGCCTACCCCTGTGCCGAACCCCCCGAACACACCCGCAGGCAGGAAGGGATTAAAGCGGGCAGTATCGACGACGGGCAGCGTAAGGATGATGAACGCGGTCAGCGCGGTCACCTTGATCGCGACCAGCACGGTGTTCAGCCGTGCGCTCTCGGTGGTGCCGACGATCAGCAAGGCCGTGATGCCCATCGCGATGACGATCGCGGGCAGATTGACGAATCCGCCTGGCGAGCCGCCCAGCGCGAGCGGACCGGCACCGAGCCATGTCGGCAGATGTATGCCGAGAAATTCTCGTAGCACCGTCCCCTGGAAATAGTCCGACCACGTCACCGCCACGGCGGAAGCAGCGACGGCATATTCGAGGACGAGGGCCCAGCCGACCGTCCACGCCAGCAATTCGCCCATGACCGCATAGGTATAGGTGTAGGCAGAACCGGCGACAGGGATCATCGACGCGATTTCTGCATAGCATAGCGCTGCTACGATGCAGATCGCGCCAGCGATGGCAAAGGCCAGCATCAAGCCCGGCCCGGCCTTTTGAGCGCCTGCGGCCGTTAGGGCGAAGATACCTGTTCCGATCACGCAGCCGATGCCGAACAGGGTAAGCTGGAACGCACCCAGCGATCGGTGGAGCGATTTCTTCTCCGCCGTCGCCAGAATGGCGTCCAGCGATTTTACGCGACCAAAAATCAATTCGGTACCCCCCGGGGATGACGAGGGCCGGGTCAACATGGCCCCCTTGCTCAAGCCGGCGAGCCTAATGGCAATTTTATTACGTGCAATCCTTTAGTGGCGGAAAGCTGCGCTATTGCGCGAGCATCGGCCCGAGCGGGCGGCCGCCGAAGACATGAACGTGCAGGTGCGGCACCTCCTGGTGCCCGTCCCGGCCGATGTTGGCGAGCAGGCGATAGCCCGGCTCGACCAGCCCGGCGGCGCGCGCCACGGTACCGACCGCGCGGATGAACCCGGCGATCTCGGCATCGGGCGCCCGCGCCGAGAAATCGTCCCACGACACGTACGCACCCTTGGGGATCACGAGCAGGTGCGTCGGCGCCTGCGGGTTGATGTCGTGGAACGCGATCGCGAAGTCGTCCTCGTAGACGCGCTTCGACGGGATCTCGCCGCGCAGGATCTTCGCGAAGATGTTCTGGTCGTCATAGGGCTGGGTGGCGTCGATCGGCATAAATCCCCCTTCCGCTTGCGGGAGGGGTTAGGGGAGGGGCTTGCCTTCCCGATCCCGGCGGAGCGTGAGCGTCATGCCCTCCCCCGACCCCTCCCGCAAGCGGAAGGGGGTCAAGTCAGCCCGCTCGACCCGCCTTCTCGACCAGCCCGCCGACACCCTCGCGCCGTTCCAACTCGGCACGCACATCGTCCAGACTCAGCCCCGCATCCGCCAGCAACACGGCGAGGTGGAACATCAGATCCGCCGCTTCCGGCACGATGCTCGTCTCGTCGCCCGAGCACGCGGCGATCACCGTCTCGACGGCTTCCTCGCCCAGTTTCTGCGCGATCTTCGGTCGGCCCTTGGCGAACAGGGTGGCGGTATAGCTGGTGTCGGCGGGCGCATCGCGGCGCGCGCGGATGGTCGCTTCGAGGCGGTCGAATACAGGGTCTGCCATCCGCGGCGTGCTGACGCAGCAGGGCAGGCGGGTCAATCCTTCTTGGGTGGACCCGCTGCTTCACGTTCGGCCAGGTTGCGTCGACGGGCCTCGATGAACCGCTTGCGCAAAGCCCGGCGCACCAGCCAAACGCCGATCGCCGCGAACACGAACAGCACGACGTCCGACATCGCCAACCCGGTTGGCGGATGCGCGACGCCGCTATGCCCTGATTCGACCGCGAGTATGGCGAGCGCCGACACGCCCGTCAGGCCGCGCGAACCGGCGTCCGCACCGGGATCCCCGCCGCGGCCAGCGCGGCATGCGCGTCGCCGATCGACGCCTGCCCGAAGTGAAAGATCGACGCCGCCAGCACCGCGCTCGCATGCCCGTCGCGGATACCCGCCACCAGATCGTCGAGCCCGCCGACCCCGCCGCTCGCAACGACGGGCACGCTCACCCGGTCCGAAATCGCCCGGATCAGCTCAAGGTCGTAGCCGCTGCGAGTCCCGTCGCGGTCCATCGACGTGACGAGCAGCTCGCCAGCGCCAAGCTCGGCGAGCTTCAAGGCATGCGCGATCGCATCGATTCCGGTCGCGCGCCGGCCGCCATGCGTGAACACTTCCCAGCCCTCGCCGGACCTGCGCGCATCGACCGACGCGACACAGCACTGGCTGCCGAACCGCTCGGCGATATCCGCGACCAGTTCCGGCCGCTCGACCGCCGCCGAATTGACCGCCACCTTGTCCGCTCCCGCCAGCAACAGCGCGCGCGCATCGTCCGCCGTCCGCACACCGCCACCGACCGTCAAAGGCATGAAACACACCGCCGCCGTACGCCGCACCACGTCGAGGATGGTCCCGCGGCCTTCATGGCTCGCCCCGATATCGAGGAAGCACAACTCGTCCGCCCCGGCCGCATCGTACGCCCGCGCCTGCTCGACCGGATCGCCCGCATCACGCAACTCGACGAAGTTCACGCCCTTCACGACGCGGCCATCGGCGACATCGAGACACGGGATCACGCGCGCACGAACCGTCATGCGACGCGCCGAAGAATTGGTTCACGCGGAGACGCGGAGACGCGGAGACGCGGCAAAGCCGCTAAGAATTTTTCGCGCAGAGGCGCAGAGGACGCAGAGAAGAAGGGGCGCGGCGGGGCGGGCGGATTTCTGTCGCCAGTGAGGAAACAGTGAATGCTGCCGCGCACTGCCTCCGCGCTCTCTGCGTCTCTGCGCGAACAGCTCTCGCTTCCTCCGCGTCTCCGCGTCTCCGCGTGAATCATCCTGCTGCCTTCGCCACACTCAACGCCGCCGCAAGATCGAGCCGGCCGTCGTACAACGCCCGCCCGGTAATCACGCCCTCGACCCCGTCCCGCACATGCAAAGCCAGCACGTGAATCTCGGCGATCCCCTTCACGCCACCGCTGGCGATCACCGGAATGTCCACCGCCCGCGCCAGGTCGACGGTAGCGTCGACGTTGCACCCCTTCAGCATCCCGTCGCGCCCGACATCGGTGAACAGCAACGACGCCACCCCCGCATCCTCGAACCGCCGCGCGAGATCGACCGCGGTCGTCGTCGAAACATCCGCCCAACCCTTGGTCGCGACCATCCCGTCCTTCGCGTCGACCGCCACGACGATCCCGCCCGGAAAATCCCTCGCCACGCCCCGCACGAATTCCGGATCCTCCAGCGCCGCCGTCCCGATCACGACGCGCGACACGCCCAGATCGAACCAGCCCTCAACGCTGGCCCGCGTCCGGATCCCGCCGCCAAGCTGCACATGCCCCGGAAACTGCGCCACAATCGACCGCACCGCGTCGCCATTGACCGAAGCCCCCGCGAACGCGCCGTCGAGATCGACCACATGCAGATGCTCCGCGCCAGCCTCGGCGAACAGCATCGCCTGCGCCGCCGGATCGTCGCCGTACACGGTCGCGCGGTCCATATCGCCCTCGGCGAGACGCACCACCTGACCCGCCTTGAGGTCGATCGCGGGAAAGATAATCAGGCTCACGGCCGCCACTCCAGGAAACGTTCGAGCAATGCCAGGCCGTAGCGCTGGCTTTTCTCAGGATGAAACTGCACGCCGATCATCGTGTCGCGACCGATCGCCGCGGTGACCGCGCCAGCATGGTCGGTCGTCGCGAGCACGTCGGCGCCCTCAAAGGCAAAGCTATGCAGGAAATACGCCTCGCCTGGCTCGATCAGCGGGTGCGCGACGGACGGAACGACGTCGTTCCAGCCCATATGCGGCACCTTGGCCTCCATCGTACCCGGTTCCAACCGCCGCACGCGCCCGGGCACCCAGCCGAGTCCGGCATGCGTTCCCATCTCCTCGCCGGCCTCGGCCATCAACTGCATGCCGACGCAGATCCCGAGAAACGGCGTGCCCTCGTCGCGAACCCGTCGGTTCAGCGCCTCGACCATCCCCGGCACCGCACGCAACGCCGCCGCACACGCGCCATACGCGCCAACGCCCGGCAGCACGATCCGCTCGGCCTTGGCGACCACATCGGCGTCCGACGTAACGACCAGATCGACACACCCCGCCGTCCGCAGCGCGTTCTCGACCGAGTGCAAATTCCCCGCGCCGTAATCGATCAGCGCTAGCGTCATGCGGTGTCTCCGCGACCAGGAACAAGAAGTCCGTCACCCCAGCGGAAGCTGGGGTCTCGTCGTAACGGGGATACCCCAGCTTCCGCTGGGGTGACGGACTTCGGGGCGCCGACGATCGAGGCCAGGCCTTCCCCCGACCCCTCCCGCAAGCGGGAGGGGAGCATCAGAGGATCCCCTTGGTCGACGGGATCGCATCGGCCTTGCGCGGATCGATCTCGATCGCCGTCCGGAGCGCCCGCGCAACACCCTTGAACGCCGCCTCGGCGATGTGGTGGTTGTTCGACCCGTACAGCGTCTCGACGTGCAGCGTGATGCCGGCCGCCTGCGCGAAGCTGTGGAAGAAATGCTCGAACATTTCCGTATCCATGCCGCCCAAGCGCTTCTGCGAAAACAGATCCTTCCACACCAGCCAGGGCCGCCCGGAAATATCCAGAGCCACCCGCGTGAGCGTCTCGTCCATCGGCGAGAGCGCATCGCCGTACCGCACGATACCGCGCTTGTCGCCGAGCGCCTGCGCGAATGCCTGCCCGATCGCGATGCCGGTGTCCTCCACCGTGTGATGCTCGTCGATATGCAGATCGCCCTTGGTCCGCACGCGGAGGTCGATCAGCGAGTGGCGCGACAATTGTTCGAGCATGTGATCGAAGAAACCGACCCCGGTCTCGACGTCGTACACGCCGGTCCCATCGAGGTTCACGGTGACGTCGATCGCCGTCTCGGCGGTGGAGCGGGTAATCGTGGCGGTGCGCATGCCACCTCCCATAACGTGCGCCACGACGCATGCAATCTTGACCGCCAATCGAATGACGCTACCCAAGGGGAATGACCGATGGACTGCCCGATAGCCTGATTCCGTACGACGAGATCGTGCAAGAAGCCCTGCGTGCCGTCGTCGGCCGCGTGCTCGGCTCCGTCGCTGAGGCCGGCGGGCTTCCCGGCGAGCATCATTTCTACATCACCTTCAAGACGCAGGCGCCCGGCGTCGACATCCCCAAGCGGCTGATCGAGCGTTTCCCGGACGAGATGACGATCGTCATGCAGAACCGGTATTGGGACTTGATCGTCGACGACGAGCGCTTCTCGATCGGGCTCAGCTTCAACCAAGTCCCGTCGAAGCTGGTGATCCCGTACTCGGCGATCACCGCGTTCCAGGATCCTGCGGTCAGCTTCGAGCTCCGCTTCCAGGCGCAGGAGGGTGCGGAAGACGCACTCGGCGACCATGACGAAGCGGAGAACGACGGCCCTACCGCGGTCCCGATCGAAGATGGCTCGAACGTCGTCGCGGTGGATTTCAAGCGGAAAAAGTAACCAAACTCCCTCGCCCCTACGGGGAGAGGGAACGGGCCCGCCGCCCTTGGGTGGGAAGGGAGAGGGGAGTGAGGCGAGGGCAGCTTTCCCCAAAGCCCCTCACCCTTCCGTCGCCTGCGGCTCCTCCCTCCCTCTCCCCGAAGGGGCGAGGGATCCCGAGCACGCTACGGAAGGTTGACCCCGCATGACCCAGACCCGCACAGAAACCGACACGATCGGCCCGATCGAAGTCCCCGCCGACGCCTATTGGGGCGCGCAGACCGAGCGCTCGATCGAGAACTTCCCCTTCGCCACCCGCGAACGCATGCCGATCGAGATCGTCCACGCGCTCGCCCTCGTCAAACAGGCCGCCGCCCGCGTGAACCGCGCCCACGGCCTCGACGAAAAGATCGCCCAAGCCATCGACTCCGCCGCGCAGGAAGTCATCGACGGCAAGCTCGACGACCAGTTCCCGCTCGTCATCTGGCAGACCGGCAGCGGCACGCAGTCGAACATGAACGTCAACGAGGTCATCGCCGGCCGCGCCAACGAAGTCCTCACCGGCACCCGCGGCGGCAAGTCGCCCGTCCATCCTAACGACCACGTCAACATGAGCCAGTCCTCCAACGACAGCTTCCCCACCGCGCTCCACATCGCCGCCTCGCTCGCCGCCACGCGCCGACTTTTTCCCGCGCTCGACCGGCTGAAGGATTCGCTGCAAGCCAAGGCCGACGCGTGGGACGGCATCGTCAAGATCGGCCGCACCCACCTCCAGGATGCGACGCCGCTGACGCTCGGCCAGGAATTCTCGGCGTACGCGAACCAGGTCTATCGCTGCGGTCGCCGTATCGAGCCGGGCATCAGTCACGGCACCAACCGGCTGGCACAAGGCGGCACCGCGGTCGGCACCGGCCTGAACGCGCCCAAGGGGTTCGCCGAGGACTTCTGCCGCACGCTGTCCGAGATCACCGGCCATCCGTTCATGCCCGCCGAGAACAGCTTCGAAGCGCTCGCGTCGAACGACCCGCTCGTCCACCTGTCGGGCACGCTCAACACGCTTGCCGTCGCGTTGACCAAGATCGCCAACGACATCCGCCTGCTCGGCTCGGGCCCGCGCTGCGGCTTCGGCGAGATCGATCTGCCCGCGAACGAGCCCGGCAGTTCGATCATGCCGGGCAAGGTCAATCCCACCCAGTGCGAGATGCTGACGATGGTCGCCGGACAGGTGATGGGGAACCACGTCGCGGTCACCGTCGGCGGAATGCAGGGCGATCTCGAGCTGAACGTGTTCAAGCCGTTGATCGGCGCCAACGTGCTCCGCTCGATCGACCTGCTCGCGACCGCAATGGAAGGGTTCGCGGAGCGCTGCGTCGACGGTATCGAACCGAACCGCGGCCGCATCGCCGAACTGCTCGACAGCTCGCTGATGCTGGTGACCGCGCTCGCCCCCGAGATTGGCTACGACGCCGCCGCGAAGATCGCTAAATACGCGCATGCCGAAGGCCTGACCCTCAAGGAAGCCGGGCTCGCCCTCGGCCTAGTCGACGCGGAAACCTTCGACCGAGTCGTCAAACCCGAATCGATGCTCGGCCGCTGACATCCCCGCACTCGCTCTCGTCAGGATGACGGGGTGGGGGTTTAGTCAGGTCGGGAACCCAAACGCCTTTCGCGCGCTAACCCGCCACACGGACAGGAGAAATTACGTGGGCGCAACGACCATAGGCGCGCTGATCGGCGCAGGCATCGACTCGCTCAGCGGCGACGACGGCAACGCGGACGGCGCGATCATCGGTGCGATCACCGCCAACGTACTCAAGATCGTCGTGCCCATGGCCGTGACCTACGCGATCGGCTGGGCAGTGCTGCGCGGTGCAGCGGAACTCAAGGACCAGGTTTTCGGAGAGGTGAAATCATGATCGGACGTATTATCAGCGCATTGGTCGGCCGCGAGATGGGTCGTCGCAACGGCTCGGGCGGCGCCTCTGGCGCAGTGAAGGGCGTGGTGGCGATGGGCCTGATGCGCCGCATGGGCCCGCTCGGCATGATCCTCGGCGGCGGCTACGCGGCCAAGAAGGCGTATGACCGCAACAAGGCGCGCAAGACGGGCTACTGATCCGCCTTTAGAATGACACGCGCGGACTGCGCATGGGTTGACGCCCATGCGCAGTCCGCGGCAAGGGCGCGCATGCCCCACACACTTCCGTCCGACCCGCATGGTTTCCGTCGCCGCGGAGTCCTGTTCGTCCTGTCCTCGCCATCCGGTGCCGGCAAGTCGACCATTGCGCGCAGATTGCTCGCGGACGAGCACGAGCTGGAGATGTCGGTCTCGGTAACAACCCGGTCGATGCGACCCGGCGAAGTCGACGGCAAGGATTACCATTTCACCGACCTAGAGGGCTTTCGCGACATGGTCGCGAAGGACGAGTTCCTCGAATGGGCGCACGTCTTCAACCACCGCTACGGTACCCCGCGCGCGCAGGTCGAGGAGATGCTCGCCGCCGGCAAGGATGTGCTGTTCGACATCGACTGGCAGGGCGCGCAACAGCTGTTCCAGATAGCCGGCGGCGACGTCGTCCGCGTCTTCATCTTCCCGCCGTCGATGGAAGAGCTCCACCGGAGACTCACCAGCCGCGGCACCGATTCGACCGAAGTGATCGAGGCCCGCATGTCGCGCGCGGCCAACGAGGTGAGTCACTGGGACGGTTACGACTACGTGCTGGTCAACGACGACGTCGACAGCTGCATCCGTGGCGTGAAGACGATCCTGGCCGCGGAACGCCTGAAACGCTCGCGCCAGACCGGCCTCATCGGCTTCATCCGTCGCCTGACCCGTTAGTCCTTCCAACCGTCATCCCAGCAAAAGCTGGGATCTCCCCGATCCGGGTCGCAGCACTCGCCAATCGGGATACCCCAGCTTTCGCTGGGGTGACGGACTTGGAGGGGTTGGGTAAGCTCCTAAAGCTGAAGCAGCCCCAGAAACTCTACCCCGACTCCGAACTCCTTGCGCTTCAATTCGCGCAACTGAGTCGCCTGCCAGTCCTCGCCCCACATCTCGACCGACCAGTCCTCGTCGATCCCCGCCGCGCCCCAAGCCGTGTCGGCATCGATTTCGCCCTCGATCAGCGCCAGCCCGATCACCAGTGACCCGGTCAGCGTCACCACCGGCGACAATCCGGCCAGCCGAAAATTGTCATACGCTGCGACCGCTTCATAAAGCCGCGCGATCGTCGCGTCGGGTTGTGCGACGTGCATAACGCCGGTGGTTACCGCGAACGTCACGTCATACCGACCCCGCGCCCAGGCCAGCAGCGGATCCCACGTCGCCGCCTGCCGCTCGACCAGCGGCGGCGGGCCGTCGGCGCGGTAACAGAGCAGGTCGCTCTCGCCATACGCCGCCAGCCGCGCGGCGAACTGCGTCGGATCGTTAGCGATCGGATCGGTCGCTGCATTGGCGAGCCCGGTCAGCGGCATCGTCCGCGGATCGATCGTCTCGCCGACCGCGCGCCATTCCTCCGCGACCGCCTCGGCCAGCGCATCGCTCGGCAACGCCAGCGGCCGCCGCCCGGGCGTCCGCACCGGCTTGCGGTCGAGCGTCACCACCCGGTCGGCATCGATCGCGACCTCTTTCCAGAACCGCTTCATGCGCCCATTCCATTCATTCGAGCGTCCGCCAGCGATGTGCCAGGCTGCGCGGGACGAGTCCGATCATCACCAGCGCCGACAATACGATCGCTACGCCCAGGATTTTCGGTGCAAAGTCATGCGCGCGCGCCACCAAAATCAGCCCGAGCAATGCCCCGGCCACGCCTGCCAGCCGGATCCCGACGAGCACCATCCAGCGCCGTTGCGCCAATTTGTCTGCCTCGGTCATGGCCGCGCCACCATGTGCAGCAGGTCCGGCATCGCGGTCGCAACGACATCCGCACCTGCGTCGGAAAGCTCGTGCACGTCGTGATACCCCCAAGCAACTCCGACCGCGCGCACACCTGCCGCGCGCGCCATCGCCATGTCGAAGCTCGTGTCCCCGATCATCGCGGTCGTCTCCGCGCTCGCGCCCGCCTCGGCGATCGCCGCGAGCAGCATCGCCGGATCGGGCTTCGACGGATGCCGGTCCGCGGTCTGCAGCGTCACGAACCGCTCGGTGATCCCGTGCGCCGCGAGGATATGCGCGAGGCCCCGATCGGACTTGCCCGTCGCCACGCCGAGCAGCCAGCCGTCGTCGGCCAGCGTCCCGAGGACCTCGGCGATCCCGTCGAACAGCGGTTCGTCGGCCAACTCGCCACTCGCCCGCATCGCATGGAACGCGTTCTTGTAGTCGGTGGCGAGCGACCGGTGCAGCGCCTCGTCCGCTTGCGGCAACAAGACCTGCATCGCCTCAACGAGGCTCAAGCCCACGATCCGCCGAATGTCCGCGCGCGGCGGCGGGATCAGTTTGGCGCCCTCGAACGCGCGCTCGCACGCGACGCAGATATTCGCCTGGCTGTCGACGAGCGTTCCGTCGCAATCGAACACGGCAAGACGGGTCATGGAGTTTTCCGGAAACACATGGGTGGCGTCGTAGATCATGGGGTGCGGAAGGGGAACGTCAAACCGGGGGCTAGGGGCTGGGAGCCATGAGGCATGAGCCGTGGCCGTGAGCTAGATGCAAAGCGTTAGCGCAACCGCACCACCCATGTTCCCCCGCGGACGCGGGGGCCCAGCTAAGTACCGACAGCGCCCCTGACTCCTGGACCCCCGCCTTCGCGGGGGAACAGCCTGTGCTGATAAGCTGCGTCCAACCAATCCACCCCGGCGAAGGCCGGGGCCCAATTGGGGGACGTCGCTAACGGAGGAAAGCGCTCCATTATGCCGACCTTCCCAATTGGGCCCCGGCCTCCGCCGGGGTGGTGCATGCGTTTAAACCCTTACCTTATCCATCGTCGCTCTCCCTCTCCCCTCGGGGGAGAGGGAAGGGGCCCGCGGCCGCTTGGCCGTGGGAAGGGCGAGGGCACGCGTCAGCCGGCAGGCCTCAGATCACCGGGTCCCAGGACCACTCCGCGGCCCAGGCTTCCCGGCACCACCCGGACGACCCCGCCCGGCCGGCTTGGCGCCTTCAACCCGAGGTCCACTCCGCGGTGCGCCGAACTTCGACCCGGCCCCCGTCCTGGGGCCCCCCGTCTTCGGCGCACCCGTCCTGGGCGCACCCGGCTTGGCGCCCGGCTTCTTCTCCTCGACAACCCCACGCCCACGCCGCTCACCCTTGCGCTCTTTCCGAACAGACTTCGCATGCGCCTTCGCCCGCGACTTCATCTGCTCGCGCGTCGGCGCGGTCTTCTCGTCGAGCACCAGGTCATCGCCCAGCTTCTCCTCGAAGCCCAACTGCTTCAGGCTCTCGGCGAAATGCGTCGGCAGCTCGGCGGTCACGTCGATCGACCCGCCATCGGGATGATCCACCTTGATCCGCCGCGCATGCAGATGCATCTTCCGCGAGATCCCGCCGGTCAGGAACGCCGCTGCGCCGCCGTACTTGCCGTCGCCAACGATCGGATGCCCGATCGCCGCCATGTGCACGCGCAACTGGTGCGTGCGGCCGGTGAACGGCTGCAACTCGACCCACGCCGCGCGGTTGCCGGCAAGCTCGATCACGCGGTAGCGGGTGCGGGCAGGCGCGCCCTCGGCTTCGTCGACGTGCATCTTCTCGCCGCCGGTGCCGGGCTGCTTCGCGATCGGCAGCTCGATCATGCCGTCCTCGATCGACGGCACGTCGACCACCAGCGCCCAATAGACTTTCCGCGCGGTCCGCCCCGAAAACGCCTTCGCAAAGAATGCCGCCGCACGCGACGTCCGCGCCACCAGCAGTGCGCCGGACGTATCCTTGTCGAGCCGGTGGACCAGCTTCGGACGCCCCTCATTGTCGTACTGGAGCGCATCGAGCAGCCCGTCGACATGCTGCGTCGTCTTGGTCCCGCCCTGCGTTGCCAGACCCGGCGGCTTGTTCAGCACGAACGCTTGGAAATCCTTGTGGATGACCATGCCTTGCGCGAGTTCGGTTTCTTCGTCCGACAGGATCACGCGTTCGCGGACGCGCTTGGGCTTGTCGACGTCGGCGGTGGCTTTGTCGGCTTCGGGCGGTGGCACGCGGAGCATCTGGCCCGCGGCGATCCGGTCGCCCGGGGTCGCGCGCGCGCCGTCGACGCGGAGCTGCCCGGTGCGCGCCCACATCGCCACCGTCGTGTAGCTCGTCTCGGGCAGATGCCGCTTGAACCACCGATCGAGCCGGATGCCGTCATCGTCGAACCCGACGTTGAACTCGCGGAAACCCATATCGCTATCGCTTTTGCCCGCAGTCATGCGACGGCCCTTACTGCGGAGAGACCCGCGAACAACGCGGCGACCGAACCGATCACCGACACCAAAACATACCCGAACGCGACGCCGAATGCGCCGCGTTCGATCATCGTGACGACCTCCAGCGAGAACGCCGAAAAGGTCGTAAATCCCCCAAGCACGCCAACCGCGAGCAGCAGGCGCCAGTGCTCCGACGCGTCGTTCCGCGCCAGCACGCCGACCAGCACGCCCATCAGCAACCCGCCGACGATGTTCACCGCCAGCGTCCCGAAGGGATAGTCCGGCCCGAGCAGCGCGGTCGTCGCGCTACCCGCCAGATAGCGCGCGCCGGAACCGACCGCACCACCGACCATGACGTAGAGAAGGGGAAGCATCCCCGCGCCCTAGCGTGAATCGGGGAAAACGGAAAGGTGCGGTTGGGAGGGGGCTATGCACCCTCGCGGGAGCTATTTGTTTCCCCGCGAAGGCGGGAACCCAGCCTGGACTCCCGCCTTCGCGGGAGAACAAGGAGAGGGCAGGCGGAGTGACCCCCAATCGGCACCACCCCGGCGAAGGCCGGGGCCCAATTGGAGAGGCTGGCGTAATCGAACGCTGCGCTCCGTTAGCGGCGTCCCCCAATTGGGCCCCGGCCTCCGCCGGGGTGGTGCCTGGGTAAACGGAATCGCGGAAACAGCTCACCGCCCGGCGTTGGAAACCATATCGACATCGCTCCCGCCACTGGCCCGCGCCGTCACATACACCACATACGCGTCGTTCCCCCGAACCCCGCCCAGCACATGCTGCTTGCCGTCCGTGCTGTGCCCGGCCGAATACCCCGCCGCGGTCGCCTTCGTGAAATACCAGTCGAGCATCTTCTGCATCGGCGCAGCACTCGCGAAACTCACCACGCGTAAGCGACACCCGTCGCGATCCGCCCCCGCAGCCTCGGTCAGCCGCGCCGCCGGATACAGCGGCAGGTCCGCCGGCAACTGGTTCGCCCACCCCGCCGAATAGCCGATCTTCTGCGCACACGCCCCCGCGTCCGGCGTCCCTTGCCGTTCCGCCAGCGCGCCCAGCGTCAGCGCGCCGTTCGCCGTCTTGCACTCGGGGCAATCGTTCGACGGCGCCGGCGCGCGCTGCAACGTCTTCGGGTCGACCGGATCGGCCTTCAGCGGACCCTCGGGCGGCACCGCGCCGCCCTCGGGGCGCGTCGGTGGCCGTACCGCATCGGTGTTGGACGATTGGGTCAACCGAGGGTCGACCATGATCTGCCCGCCCAGCGCCGACGTCAGCGCCGGATCGCGCACCGCGCCATTGGTCAGCTCGGCATCGAGGCTGTTGAGATCCTGCTGGTCGGTCGAGGACCGGTTGCAGGCGGCCAGCGCGAGCGGGAGGAGCAGGGCGGAGCGCAGGGGAAAGGTCATTACCCGCATCCTATGCGCGAAAGACGGTGAAGAAAGCGTTTTCCGCTCACCTCCGATCCTCCCCCGCCAGGGGGAGGTGGCTGGCGCTTGCCAGACGGAGGGGGAGGCACGCGCCAACCTGTGTCCCGCATCCTCCCCCTCCGTCACCTTCGGCGACACCTCCCCCTGGCGGGGGAGGATCGTAAGGATCCGGCAAGTCTTGCCCGAACCGGTCCGACCCGCCATGTTCTGCTGATGTTGAACATCGTCTCGATCCTCATCGGCCTCGTCACCCTGGTGCTCGGCCTCGTCGCCTTCATCCCGCTGCTGGGCTGGATGAACTGGCTCGTCATCCCGATCGGGATCGTCGGGGCCGCAGTCGGCGCGCTCTCGTCGAGCAGCGGTGGGCGCAACCTCAACATCGTCTTGATCATCATCTTCGCGCTCCGCCTGAGCCTCGGCGGCGGCATCATCTGACGCAAAACGGCCCGGCGTTTCCACCGGGCCGTTTCAATGCCTAAACACTCCCCCGGCGGGGGAGGGTTATAAGTCAGCCCTCAACGGCAGCGCACGTTGCCCCGGTCGATCGACGACCCCAGCACCGCGCCACCGCCCGCACCGATCAGCGTGCCGAGCAACTGCGAACCACCGCTCGAGATGATGTTGCCGAGCGCGCCGCCGGCTAGACCGCCTACGATCAGCCCCGTCGTCCCGTCGTTGCGACGGCAATAATAGCGTCCGTTACCGCCGCGATAGATGCGGTCGTTCCGGCCGAGGCGACGCTCCTGGTAATAACGCCCGTCGCGGTAATAGCGGTCGGCGAGATAGCCACGCTGACCCCGCTCGAAGCGGTTATAGTCGTAGCCGCGATACTGTTGCCAGTTGCGCCCGTCATTGCGGCGGTCCTGGCGGATGTCGCGAACATCGCCCCGGCGATCCTGCCGTGCGTCACGCACGTCTTCTCGATATTCGCGCCGTGCATCACGCACGTCACCCCGTGAGTCCGCATTGCGGAGGTCGCGGCGATAGTCGCGCTGCGCGTCGCGGACTTCGTTGTTGTACTCGCGATTGGCGCCCCGGACGGTCGACTGCGCGCCGACCGGAATTGCGCCGAACGCGGTGGCGGCAAGGGCTGCCGACAATATGGCAATACGCATGATCTCTCTCCCAAATGCTGTGCATGCTGAACGGCCGGCCGATGCGGGGGTTGCGTGAACCGCAAACTACGTCGCATTCAGCCGGCCGACAGGTATCTGAGATCAGGCGCTTTTAGGCGGCAAGATTATGCTCCAGCGTGATCTCGGCGTCGAGCACCTTCGACACCGGGCAGTTCGCCTTGGCATCCGCGGCGATTGCCTCGAACTCTTCCTTCGAAATGCCGTCGACCTTGGCATTCAGCGTCAGCGCCGACTTGGTGATCTTGAACCCGTCGCGGTCCTTGTCGAGCGTCACCTTCGCGGTCGTCTCCAGCGTGCCTGCCTCGTAACCCTTGCCCGCGAGCGCGAAACTCAGCGCCATCGTGAAGCACGATGCATGCGCCGCCGCGATCAGTTCCTCGGGATTGGTGCCGGGCTCGTTATCGAACCGCGTGTTGAAACCGTAAGGGCTGTCGGACAACACGCCCGACTGTGTCGAGACATGGCCCTTGCCGCTCTTGCCGAGACCTTCATATTTTGCCGAACCGCTGCGTGTGGTCATGATGGGGTCCTTTCGGGACATGAAAAAAGGCGCCGTGGTTCCCCACGACGCCCGTCTTCAACGCACCACCCGCAAAATGGCGGCGCGGTTTTTTTAGTAGCGTTCTTTTAGCGGCAACGACGATTGTTGTTGCTGGTGCCCTTGTCGATCGCGCGGCCGGCGAGGCCACCGAGGACTGCGCCGCCCAGCGTGCCGACCGTGCGGTCGCCGCGGGTGTCGACGGTACGGCCGAGCAGGGCGCCACCGACGCCGCCGATGATCGTGCCGGTCGTGCCGTTCGACTTCTTGCAGTAGACGCGGCCGTCACGACCACGCCATTCGCGACGATCGCGGGCGTCTGCGGCCGAAACCGGGATCAGGACGGTCGGCAGGACCATCGCGCTGCAGCCGAGTGCCAGGATGAACTTACGCATGTTTAACTCCCTAGTGAATTGATCTGGTGGTGTAACGATGTGACTATACGGCGAGTTGCATGAACCGAAAACAACGTCGCGTTCATCGATGCGTTTGGTTCCGCGGCGATCGGGGGGTGGGCGTGGAAATGCCCCGGATCGGCCACATGACGGGCTCTATGGAAAAAGCCGGGTTACCGATCCGCGATGTTTCGCTAAGTCGCTGGGGATGCTTCCGCACACGCTGATCCCGCCCGTCCTGCCCGCGACCGGGCCGTGGTTCGATATCGCGGGGCTCGCGGTGTTTGCCGCCTCGGGCGCGCTGGCCGCCGCGAAACGCGACCAGACCTTCGTGACGGTCGTCTTCTTCGCGCTGATCACCGGCGTCGGCGGCGGCACGGTGCGCGACCTGCTGATCGGCGCGCCGGTGTTCTGGATCCGCGACGCGCGCGCCGCCAGCGTATGCCTGGTGATGGCGCTGCTGATCTGGACGACGCCGGGCCGCTGGTGGCGCGAGGAGGCGCTTGGCTGGTTTGATGCGGTCGGGCTGGCGGCGTATGCGGTGTACGGCGCGGCCAAGGCGCTCGGCTACGGCGTGCCCCCGGTCCCCGCCGCGCTGATGGGCGTGATGACCGCCTGCGTCGGCGGCATCATCCGCGATGTGCTGGCCGGCGAACCCTCGATCCTGATGCGCCCGGAGCTTTACGTCACCGCGGCGGCACTGGCGGCGGCGAGCTATGTCGGGCTGGTGCTGCTAGGCGTTCCCAACGCCTGGTCCGCGGTGATCGCCGCCAGCGCGGGCTTCACCTTGCGCGCCGCCGCGATCCGCTACCATTTGGCACTGCCGTCCTACGGCGGCCGTCGCTAACCCCGCATTCTCTAAAAGCATGTGTCCCCGCGAAGGCGGGGACTCTGGGTTCCCGCCTTCGCCGGAGAACGAGAGGGGCGCCCCACGCCACATCCATCCCCAACTCAAAACCACCCCGGCGAAGGCCGGGGCCCAATTGGGCAACATTGCCAACGGGGCGCTACGCCGAGTTACTCCGGACGCACCAATTGGGCCCCGGCCTCCGCCGGGGTGGTTGCCCTACCGGCATCGCACCGCCAATCACGACAGCGCCTACCCCCGCACAACCCCCACATCCGCAAACCGCTTCGGCTCGACCGGCGGCACCGCAGGCTCGTTCAACTCGCACTGCCAGTGCCCCACATCGATCCACTGCCCGTTCTTGTACCCCACTTCGCGATACACCCCCGCGCGGCGAAACCCGACCGCCTCGTGCAGCTTGATCGACGAATCGTTCGGCAACGCAATCGCCCCGATCGCCTGCGTGAACCCCTGGGCCCGCAGCGTATCGATCAGCGCCTCGTACAACAGCCGTCCCGCGCCCTGGCGCTGCGCCGCATCCGCGACATACACCGTGGTCTCGCACGCGAACCGGTAAGCCTCGCGCTTGTGGAACGCCGACGCATAGGCGTACGCCAGCACGCCGCCTTCGGGCCCGACCGTCGCGACCAGCCACGGGTACAGCCCGTCCGACGCCGCCATCCGCGCGCGCATCTGCCGTGCATCCGGCGCGACGGTCTCGAACGATACCGTCCCGACCAGCACGTGCGGCGCATAGATCGCGGCGATCGGCGCGGCATCCTCGGGCCGCGCGGCCCGGATCACGATCCCGCCGCCATTGCCCGAAGTGGCCACCATCAGAAGCCGATCCGCGCCAGCAACAGGTCAAGCAGCTTCGCATCGCCGATCCCCGCCGTCGTCGGCCCCATCCCGCCACACTCCAGGCAGCGCGCCTGGATCGAGCCCGACGTCGCCAGCCGCTTCATGTCGCCGACCGCCTGCGCGAGCATCTGGCGACGATCCGCCGCGACGTGCGCGAATGCATCGCCGCCGCCCGAATCCTCATCGCTGCCGTCCTTGTTGAAATCCTGCGCGATCGTCGCGAGGAAGCCCGGCTTCTTCTCCAGATACTCGGGGTGCACCTTCGCCGGATCGAGCTTCGCACGCTTGGCCGCCTCATCGATCGCGTCCTTGAGCGTTCCGAACCGGTCGACCAGCCCGATCTGCCGTGCGGTGCCGCCATCCCAGACGCGGCCCTGGCCGATCGCGTCGACCCGCGCCGGCGTCATCTTCCGCGACGCGGCGACGCGGCTGATGAATTCGCGATAGCCATTCTCGATGCCGGCCTGCGCGATCGCGTCGAACATCGGCGTGGTGCCGCCGACGATATCGGGCTGGCCCGACAGCGGCGTCGTCTTCACGCCGTCGCTGGTCACGCCGATCTTGGCGAGTGCGTTCTCGAAGGTCGGGATCACGCCGAAGATGCCGATCGATCCGGTGATCGTGCCGGGCTCGGCGAAGATCACGTCCGCCGGCGTAGACACCCAGTAACCGCCGCTCGCCGCCAGACCGCCCATCGACACCACGATCGGCAGCTTCTGCCGCTTGGCCTCCAGGATCGCGAGCCGTATCTGCTCCGACGCCAGCACCGAGCCGCCCGGCGAATCGACGCGCACGACCAGTGCCTTCAGATCCTTCTTGGCAAGCCCGTCGAGCACCGCCTTCTCGATCGTCTTGCCCGCCGCCTTGCCGGGGCCGCTCTCGCCGTCGACGATCTCGCCGGCGATCGTCAGCACGCCGATCGCGTCGCCTGCCGTCGGCAGCGGGTTCGCCTTCACCCAGGCGTCGTATTTGATCGTGTTGAAATTGCCCGCCGGCTTCTTGTCGTCGGACCCGGCGATCTCCGCGACGCGTCGCCCGAACGCGGTCCGGTCGCCGAGCTTGTCGACGATGCCGGCACGCAGATTGGCCTGCGCGATGTTGCCGTTCGCGGCGATGATCACTTTGTCGGGCGCGCTCATGAACTGCGCGATCTGCGCCTTGGGCCGTGCCTTGGCGACGGCCTCGCGCCACTGCGAGAACAACGTGCCGTACAGCGCGGTGCTCGCCGCCTTGGCGTCCTCGCTCTGGTCGGCGCGCGTGTAGGGCTCGACGAACGACTTGTAGCGGCCGACGCGGTAGACGTGCGCGTTGACGCCGAGCTTGTCGATCAGGCCCTTGTAATAGAGCTGGTTGCCGCCTGGCCCCATGAAGATCGTGCCGCCCAGCGGATTGACCCAGATCTCGCTCGCATTCGCCGCGAGGCGGTAGCCGCCATCGGTGTACGCGGTCGCATAGGCGAGCACCGGCTTGCCGCTCGCCCGCACCCGCGCGAGCGCGTCGCCGACTTCGCCCAGCGCCGCGGGATAGGCGCCACCGAAGCTGTCGAGATCGAGCACGACGACCTTCACCCGCGCATCGGTTCTCGCCGTGTCGATCGAGCGGACCACGTCGCGCAGGCGGAACTGGCGAGTCGTGTTCTGCCCCGACAGCGCGGCGAACGCGGCCTGCTCCTCGGGCTGCTCGACGATCGAGCCATTGAGGTCGAGCACCAGCGCGCCGTCCTTGATCGCCGTCGTGCTCTGCCGCGCGTTGAGCGCCGCGAAGATCAGCCCGAAGAACAACAGCATCGCGATCAGGACGAGCGCGTCCTTGATCGCCACGAGGAACTTCCACACGCCCCGGACGAGCCGCCATTTCCGCCGCGGGGGGCGGGCAGGGTCGACATAGGAGGGGGCGTAGGACGGCGCTGCGGTATCGGTCATGGGAGGAGAGCTAGAGCATGCGCGGACGGAGGTAAATGGCCTGTGTTACGGGGCCAACACAGACGCGTTCGAGCCCACGCACCTGCGTCTGGGCGCTACAGCATTCCCCTCCACCTTGCGGGAGGGGTTAGGGGAGGGGCGTGCCCCAAACGCCCCGCCCGAAAAAGCCCCTCCCCCGACCCCTCCCGCAAGCGGAAGGGGAGCAGAAGGGGAGTCGCCCCACCCCAGTTCTCCTGCGAACGCAGGAGCCCAGGATACCACAGGATACCAAGCGCCGCCCTCCGTAATCCTGGACTCCTGCGTGCGCAGGAGAACGGCCGGGCGTTAGCAGTGCGGTCCACCACCCCCTTTAGCCACGATGCCCGAATACCACGCCCGCCCGAAAAAATTTCACTCCCGGAACCTTTGACATGCCGCACCCCGAGGCACATATGCCGTCCGTTGGCACTCGGGATCCCCGAGTGCCAGAAATCTGTCACAATCCCAAAAGGACATGGATCCCATGAACTTTCGTCCATTGCATGATCGCGTGCTGGTGAAGCGCCTCGAAGCCGAAGAGAAGACGGCTGGCGGCATCATCATCCCCGACACCGCCAAGGAAAAGCCGCAGGAAGGCGAAGTCGTCGCCATCGGCACCGGCACCCGCGCCGAGAATGGCACGATCACCCCGCTCGACGTCAAGACCGGCGACAAGATCCTGTTCGGCAAGTGGTCGGGCACCGAGGTCAAGGTCGACGGCGAAGACCTGCTGATCATGAAGGAATCCGACATCCTTGGGATCGTCGGCTAACCACCTTCTCGTCACCCCAGCGGAAGCTGGGGTCTCCCAATTACTGCAAGACCCCAGCGTTCGCTGGGGTGACGCAAAAATTCTGAAAGGGCAGCTGACATGGCTTCCAAGGACGTGAAATTCGGTCGTGACGCGCGTGAGCGCATCCTCCGCGGCGTCGACATCCTCGCCGACGCGGTCAAGGTGACCTTGGGCCCCAAGGGCCGCAACGTCGTCATCGACAAGAGCTTCGGCGCACCGCGCATCACCAAGGACGGCGTCACCGTCGCCAAGGAGATCGAGCTCAAGGACAAGTTCGAGAACATGGGTGCGCAGATGCTGCGCGAAGTGGCCTCGAAGACCAACGACATCGCCGGTGACGGCACGACCACTGCAACAGTCCTCGCTCAGGCGATCGTCCGTGAAGGCATGAAGTCGGTCGCAGCGGGCATGAACCCGATGGATCTGAAGCGGGGCATCGATCTCGCCGTCGTCAAGGTCGTCGAGGACGTCAAGGCACGTTCGAAGCCCGTTTCGGGTTCGAAGGAAGTGGCGCAGGTCGGCATCATCTCGGCAAACGGCGACCGTGAAGTCGGCGAGAAGATCGCCGAAGCCATGGAGAAGGTCGGCAAGGAAGGCGTGATCACCGTCGAGGAAGCCAAGGGTCTCGAATTCGAGCTCGACGTCGTCGAAGGCATGCAGTTCGACCGCGGCTATCTGTCGCCGTACTTCATCACCAACCCCGAGAAGATGTCGGTCGAGCTTCAGGATCCCTACATCCTGATCCACGAGAAGAAGCTGTCGAACCTGCAGGCGATGCTCCCGATCCTGGAAGCCGTCGTTCAGTCGGGTCGTCCGCTCCTGATCATCGCCGAGGACATCGAGGGTGAGGCTCTCGCCACGCTCGTCGTCAACAAGCTGCGCGGCGGCCTGAAGGTCGCAGCGGTCAAGGCACCGGGCTTCGGCGATCGTCGCAAGGCGATGCTCGAGGACATCGCGATCCTGACCAAGGGCGAGATGATCTCGGAAGACCTCGGCATCAAGCTCGAGACCGTCACGCTCGGCATGCTCGGCACCGCTAAGCGCGTCACGATCGACAAGGACAACACCGTTATCGTCGACGGTGCTGGCGATCACGACACGATCAAGGGCCGCACCGAAGCGATCCGCCAGCAGATCGAGAACACGACCAGCGACTACGACAAGGAGAAGCTTCAGGAGCGTCTCGCCAAGCTTGCCGGCGGCGTTGCCGTCATCAAGGTCGGTGGTTCGTCCGAGGTTGAGGTCAAGGAGCGCAAGGACCGCGTCGACGACGCGCTGCACGCAACCCGCGCAGCCGTCGAAGAGGGCATCGTCCCCGGTGGTGGTACGGCGTTGCTGTACGCGACCAAGGCCCTCGACGGCCTGACCGGTGCGAACGAGGACCAGACGCGCGGTATCGATATCGTGCGGAAATCGCTGACGGCTCTGGTTCGCCAGATCGCGCAGAACGCAGGTCATGACGGTGCGGTGGTTTCGGGCAAGCTGCTCGACGGCAACGACACGTCGATCGGCTTCAACGCCGCGACCGACACCTACGAGAACCTGGTGGAAGCCGGCGTGATCGATCCGACCAAGGTCGTCCGCACCGCGCTGCAGAACGCAGCATCGGTCGCAGGCCTCCTGATCACGACCGAAGCGGCCGTGAGCGAAATGGCCGAAGACAAGCCCGCCATGCCCATGGGCGGCGGCGGCATGGGCGGCATGGGCGGCATGGACTTCTGATCTTGGACCGGGCCAGCGAAGGCTGGCCCGGACACAAGATCAGAACGGCCGGCGGGCTGGCGGCGAAGCCACCAGTCCCGTCCGACGAAAAGGGCCGGCTTCACCGGTCCTCCGTTCCAAACAGACGACCAAAGCAAAGGGCCGGGGAGCAATCCCCGGTCCTTTGTTTGTCCGCCCGAAGGGTATACCCTGCCACCCATGGCTGCAGTCCGTCTAGATCCCGCCTATCGCCGAGTCGAAGTCGATGAATTCCTCGACATGGATTTCGGCGGCGCGAAGGCCGAGCTCGAAGACGGACTGATCTACATCATGGCGGGTGGAAACGAGGTTCACGCCCGTATTGCCGCCAATCTTCTGGCATATTTCCACCCCAAGCTCCGTGGCACCGGCTGCCGCCCCTACGGCTCCAACTTCGCCACCCGCACCGGCGAGCGGTCGATACGATTTCCCGACCTCAGCATCTACTGCAACAACCCTTCGGCCCCTGGCAACGACCGCAAGAAGCTTCTCGGCGACCCACAGGTCGTGTTCGAAGTGCTTTCGCCGTCAACCTCCTCCTACGACCAGAAGGTCAAGCTCGAGGAGTACCGCCAGCTCGACGGCACTCGCGAGATCGTACTGGTCGACCCGACCGACGAACGCATCCGCCTCGTCCGGCGCACGCCGAGCGGCGGCTGGACCGACGACTGGCTTCCGGACCGTGCCGATGTCCTTTTGCCGTCACTCGATCTCACCATCCCGCACGCCGAAATCTTCGCCCGGGACTAACGCCTGCCATTTCTTTATCGGACTTTCTCAAGGGCTGCAGGGAGTGTCGCCAGCGGCGCGATAGGATGTCCCAAGAGCCACGCCATCACATGCGAACGCCGGCTTCCAGGCGATCGCGCTGGGCGACGCGAGCCATAGTCCGGTCAGTTTGTTCCCACATCGAGCGCGATCTGGCTGTCTGGCACCGGGACTTTCCTCCAATCTCAGCACCCTGCGCGATCGTCCCGCAGAGCGTGCATCTTGATGCAAGTGAAAGGTGCAACCCAGGCGAGTTCGCGCTACCATCGCGCCATGACCGCAGAACGCATCGAGCAGTTGACCGAGGCCCAGCGCGCCTGCCTGCGACTGGTGCTGACGCATCACAATTCGAAGGAGATCGCGGCACAATTCAACGTGTCGCCTTCGGCGATCGACAAGCGGATCGAGCGTGCGGTCCAGGTTCTTGGCGTTGGCACTCGGTTCGAGGCTGCGCGCCGTCTTCAGCAGCATGAGCACGGTAGCCCGGTGACATTTGACGGGACAGCCGACGGGGGAGCCGGCGGGGCGTCTGGCTGGGGGGGGGCAAGACCGGGACCAGGCGGTCGGCGAGACGGCGGTGCAGGCCGTTCCGATGCGCCGCCCGCGGCATACGAACGTCTCCCATCCGAACCATTCGACATTCCCAATCCCCCAATTGTCCGGGCAGACAGTGCGGCGACCGGGCCGTGGGGGCTTGTTCGCCGCTTCCTGGGACTGTCCCAGGGCAGTGGTTCGATGGGAGAGGCGCGCAACCGGGTTTCGGTCGGCGACCGGCTCGTCAGACTGATCGGACTCATGGGCCTGATCGCTGTCACGTCGATGGCGATCGTGAACATGGCAATGACGCTGACCAGCCTGTTGCGAGCGAACCGGGGGAACACGGCTCCCATGCACGGTGCCGTAACGCCGGCGCCAACGGGGAGAGTTTCGATGCTGAGACAGCGACGCGACGCCACCAATGCGGTGACGACGATATTCTTGAAGGCGGAGGCTGCGGTCGACCAGGCGGCTATGTTGGCGGCATCATGCGTGTCGACGCTGTTACAGCAGCGTGTAGCCGCCAACCTTCCGGTGGGGACGGGCACGGCGGCGTTGCAAATGGTCTCGCAGGCATCGTTCGATATGATCAATGCGCGTCAGCGCTTCGTCGAAGCGCACCGGGCGCTGATCGATGTCCGTCACGACATCGGGCTGGGCCAGTTCTACGGCTATGGCGATACGGCGGAATGTCCGCCCAACGAGGGTGTGCTTGGCGGAATTTCGCTGGGCGACGCTCCACCCCGCTTGGCAGCAGTCGCCTGAACGACCGGTTTCGGTCCAACCTCGCCGGTTTGGGAGCTATGCGTTGGATCGAGTCTGGGCGTTTTATGCAATTCAACTGGCCGCGTCCGGCTACGCGCTGTGGCGTGGGGGAGCGCCGGAACGGCTGACCGGCTTGGCGTTGCTTATAGCGGCAGCGTCGACCGGTATCCTCCAACGGGATATTCCCTCGCTCTTCTCGGGGTTGGAAATCGGCGTGATGATCGTCGATCTGCTGTTGTTGGCGACGATGATCGCGATCACGTTGCATGCCGATCGGTTTTGGCCGGCCTGGGTGACGGCGCTGCATGCGTTGGGATCAGGCGCGCATCTGGCAAAGGCGGTCAGTCCCGACGTCATTCGGCTCGTCTATGCCGTGCTCGCGGCCGCGTGGAGTTATCCCATCGTCCTGGTGCTCGTGATCGGCACGCTCAGGCATTCGCAACGGATCCGGGCGCGCGGCTGGGATCTCGACTGGAGTCGGCAGGACCCGACGCTCGGCTAATCGCTTTTCGGAAAAGAGGCTCATGAACCACGCACTCTCCACCGCGCCGGTGCTGGCGCCGCTCATCGCCCCACCGGGGAGCCAGATCGTCGCTATGCCGATCTCACTGCCGCGGAACGTCGGGCATCCTACGCTACCGTCGCAGGCAATACTCGTGCAGGTCGCGCGGCGCCTGTACGAAGTGCGCCAGTTGCGGGATACGCTTCTTGGCGGAACGCTCTTTTCCGAACCCGCCTGGGACATCCTGCTCGACTTGTTCATCTCGGATCACGAGGGGCGCCGGCTCAGCGTATCGGCGGTCTGTATCGGTGCCCGGTCGCCTTCCGCCACCGCGTTGCGCTATCTATCGATCCTGCAGGACGCCGGACTGGTCGAACGCACGCGCGACGAACGCGACGGTCGCCGTTCGCACGTACAGCTGACGGTGTCGGGTCAGCGGCGCATGGCGACGTTGTTGAGCCGCCTGACGACGCCGTGAAGATTTTCCGTATGGGGTGTCGCGAACGGGACTAATTGGAGCGGGTAACGGGAATCGAACCCGTGTATTCAGCTTGGAAGGCTGCTGTACTACCATTGTACTATACCCGCCCGGCACGCTTGAGCGAGCGGTGGAACTAGCGTCGCAGAGCGCACTGCGCAAGCGTCCGTGTGGTCGCACCCAAACATGCTTCATGCCTTCATTACCTTATTGCGCTAGGCCGCCGGCATGGATCACGACCCAGCGATTGCCGTTCCTGCCACGACTGATCCCCGACCGAAGTCGGCGGTCAGCCACGGCGCCGGCTTGGCCGGGCTCGCCGGCGTGCTCGCCTGGATCGGCATCGCGCGGCATTTCGGCATGGACGGGCCCTATTCGGCGCTGATCAACGTCGCCGCGTGCGGCGCACCGATGATCGTCTGGTCGCTGCTCGTCGATAAAGTCCATCTGAGCACAAGTACTGGTATCGACTGGTCTGCGGGCAACCCCTGGCGTGATACGTTGGACCTCAGTTTGACCAAGCTGGCCGGGCTATGGGCAACTTGGGCAGCGATCGCGGTGATTTATGGCGCCGGACGTTTCTACTGGCAGGGCAATTTCGCGTTCGCGATGTGGTGCTTCACCAATGCCGCACCGATCCTGTTCGTCGCCTCCATCCCATACGTGCTCTGGATCGACCGCTATCTGGTCGAGCCGCGTGACGGCGCGTGGCATCTCGGGGCTTGGATGACGGGGCAGGCGGGCGTCGACCATGAGGCGATCTATGGCCATCTGCGCGCGTGGGGCGTGAAGACCTTCTTCCTCGCCTTCATGCTCGCGATCGTCCCGCCGGGGTTCGGCGACTTCGTCCGCGGCGATGTCGCATCCGTGCTCCGCGATCCGGTCGCGTTGGCGAGTTGGCTGGTGACGCTGATGTTCCTGATCGACGTGGCGTTCGCAACGGTCGGCTATCTTCTCACCTTCCGCCCCCTCGATTCACACATCCGCAGCGCCAATCCGTTCGCGGCGGCGTGGATGCCCGCGCTGATGTGCTATCCGCCGTTCATTCTCATGACCACGGGCGGCCCGCTCGATTACCATCCCGGCACGTCGGACTGGGCCTACTGGTTTCAGGGCCATCCAATCCTGCTGACCCTGATCGGTGCGGTGCTGGTCGGACTGACCGCGATCTATGCGTGGGCGACAATGGCGTTCGGCCTCCGCTTTTCGAACCTCACCAACCGCGGCATCCTGACACACGGGCCGTATGCGATCTCGCGTCATCCGGCCTATCTGTCAAAGAACCTGTTCTGGTGGATCTCGACGATCCCGGTCCTGACGCTCGGCAGCATGGTCGACGCGGCGCGCGCGACGCTGCTGATGGCAGCGGTCAGTGGCGTGTATTACTGGCGCGCCAAGACAGAGGAGCGACACCTGAAGCTCGACCCGGACTACCGCGTCTATTTCGACTGGATGTCCCGCAACGGCCTAGTGCCGCGCTTCTTCGCGAAGCTGCGGGGGCAAGGGGAGGCGACCACATCCAAGCCGTCACCCTGACGAAAGTCCGGGCCCAGAGCCACGAATGGCGGCGTTCGTAACGCTGGATCCTGACTTTCGTCAGGATGACGGATGAGGTGGTCGGCTACCGCACGCCCGAAGCGACAAGCGAGTTAGAAGCTCGATTCGTCGTACACCTTCGAGACGTCGCCACCCCAGGCCCCGTGATACTTCTCAAGCAACACCTCCGCCGGCACCTTGCCGCTGCGAACGATCTCACGCAGCGGATCGAGGAAGCCGCTTTCGTTGTCGCCAGCCCGGTTGAACCGCGCCCGCGCCGTCAGCCCGGCCCCGGCAATGTCGAGCGCTTGGCCCGCGATGTCGCGCAGCTTGCCGCCGCCCGCGATCGGCGCGTCCAGCCCCAGCTTCGGCACCGCATCGCGCAGCGCCTGACGCTCGTCGATCGTCCAGTCCTTGACCAGATCCCACGCCGCATCGAGCGCACCCTGATCGTACAGCAGCCCGACCCACAAGGCCGGCAGCGCACAGATCCGGTTCCACGGCCCGCCATCGGCACCGCGCATCTCGAGGAACGTCTTCAACCGAACCTCGGGGAACGCGGTCGAGAGATGATCGGTCCAGTCGTCGAGCGTCGGCTTTTCCCCCGGCAACACCGACAATTCGCCCTTCAGGAAGTCGCGGAACGATAGCCCGGCGGCGTCGATATATTTCCCGTCGCGGTAGACGAAGTACATCGGCACATCGAGCGCGTACTCGGCGTAGCGCTCATAGCCGAAGCCATCCTCGAACACGAACGGCAGCATGCCCGTGCGGTGTGGATCCGTGTCCGACCAGATATGGCTGCGATACGAGAGCATGCCGTTGGGCTTGCCTTCGGTGAACGGCGAGTTCGCCAACAGCGCGGTCGCGAGCGGCTGGAGCGCCAGCCCGACGCGGAATTTCTTCACCATGTCCGCCTCGGACGCGTAATCCAGGTTCACCTGGATCGTGCAGGTTCGCAGCATCATGTCGAGGCCCATGCTGCCGACGCGCGGCATGTGCCGCAGCATGATCGCATAGCGCCCCTTGGGCATCGTCGGCAGTTCGGCACGCGTCTTGTCCGGCCACATGCCGAGCCCGAGGAAGCCGATGCCGAGCTTCTCGCCTGCGGCCTTCACCTGCTCCAGATGACGCCCGGTCTCGGCGCAGGTCTCGTGCAGGCTATCGAGCGGCGCGCCGGAGAGTTCGAATTGGCCCGCGGGCTCCAGGCTGATGCTGCCGTCGGGACCCGACATGGCGATCGCGTTTCCGCCCTCCATGACCGGCTTCCAGCCATATTGCTCCAGCTCGCCGAGCAGCGCGCGGATGCCGCTCGGCTCGTCATACGAAGGCGCATGGTGATCGCCGTTCGCATAGACGAACTTCTCATGCTCGGTGCCGATCCGCCACGCATCCTTCGGCTTCTCGCCGCCCGCGAAGCTAGCGATCAACTGGTCGCGCGACTCGATCGTCGGGCTGGTCTTTTTAGGCGCTGGAATCGTCGTCATCGCCGCGCCTTACGCGGCGATGAACGTGCCCGCTAGAGGGGATTCGGACCAATCGGTAGGTATTGCGCCGCAGCCCGTTATCCCGCCCCCTTATCTGTCCCCGCCGCCCGCCTCGTTGCCGCGCCAGTCGCCCGCCGCCGCCATCCACAACGCGACCGCAGCGCCCGCCGCGGTTTCCGCTCGCAGGATGCGCGGCCCGAGCCCGATTCCAACCGCTTGCGGATGCGCGCGGATCGCCTCGCGCTCGTCGGCATCGAAGCCACCCTCAGGCCCGATCAGGATCGCCGCCGGGCCGGGCCGCGTGCGCATCGCCTCCAGAGCGGGCACGCCGCCGGTCTCGTCGGCGAAGAACAGCGCGCGGTCTTCAGGCCAGTCGCGGAGCAATGCGGCAAACTTCACCGGTTCGGTCACCTCGGGCAGCGCGGTGCGCCCGCATTGCTCGGCCGCCTCGATCATCTGCGTGCGCAGCCGCTCGGTATTGGGCTTGTCGACGATGGTGCGGCGCGTGACGACGGGCTGCAGGCGCGCGACGCCGAGCTCGCACGCCTTCTCCGCCATCCAGTCGACCCGGCTCTTCTTGAGCGGTGCAGCGCACAGCCATAGATCAGGCACGTCCTCGCGCGGTCGCAGCAATTCGGTGACGTCGAGCACGAGGTCGCGCTTGCCGACGCTCGACGCGACGCCGAGCCATTCGCCGGTGCGATCGTCGAACAGCTTCACCGGATCGCCGATCTTCATACGCATCACGCCTGCGAGATAATGCGCGGCGGGGCCGTCGATGTGGAGCGGGCCGTGCGCGAGGAGGCGATCGACGAAAAGGCGCGGCGTGGATTGCGGCGGCCAGGCGGGGGTTGCGGGCATAACTCGCCTCTAGCAAATCCTCCCCGGCACGGGGAGGGGGACCAGCGCAGCTGGTGGAGGGGGGCTTCCGCGAAGTTAACGGCGGCGTCCGGGGCGTTAACAGAAGCGGCACTTGCGAGGCTCTCCGCTACCAGCGGAACGCTCGCGGTGATCCCCCTCCACCCTTCGCCGATGGCGAACGGTCCCCCTCCCCGTGCCGGGGAGGATTTTAGGAGGGGCCTCTCCGGGAAGCGGCGTTCAGCGTTTGCGCCGCACCCACATCTTCCGCGCCACCACCCACGCAACAACCAAAACCACGACGCCGAGGATCAACACCCCGGCAACCGCCCCCGCGACGCGGAAAATACCCCAGAACAACGCCTCGACGAAGCGGCCGACCGCGACCGAAAGGCCGATCACAAAAGAGGCTCCACACGCGACACGCCTTACCGGTAGCCGGCAAAGGCTTGCGCGCCAAACCCCGTCTTCCTACGCCCCCTGCATGCAGACCCAGCCGAGCCACGCGGAAATCGTCCCCGACAGCGAGCACCGAGGGCTGGTCGGTAGCCTCCCGCCCACCCTCCGTGGCCTGGCGCTGCTTGCCCGCTTCGACCGCCCGATCGGCTGGTGGCTGCTGTTCTGGCCCGGCGCCTGGGGCGTCGCGCTCGCCGGTGGCGCGGTGCAGCGCTGGGACATGATCCTTTGGCTCCTCCTCGGCAGCATCGCGATGCGCGGCGCAGGCTGCGTGTTCAACGACATCGTCGACCGCGATCTCGACGCGCAGGTCGCGCGCACCCGCGCCCGGCCGATCCCGAGCGGCCTCGTCTCGATAAAGCTCGCCTGGGTCTGGCTCGTCGCGCTCTGCCTGATCGGGTTCGCCGTCCTGCTGCAACTCACCTTTTTCGCCGCGATCGTCGCGCTCGCCAGCCTCGCCCCCGTCGCCGCCTACCCGTTTATGAAGCGCATCACCTGGTGGCCGCAGGCGTGGCTCGGCATCGTCTTCTCCTGGGCGCTTCTGGTCGGCTGGAGCGATATCGCCGGCGCGCTCGAAACGCCGATGTGGCTGCTCTACGCCGGTTCGATCGCGTGGGTGATCGGCTACGACACGATCTACGCGCTCCAAGACCGTGAGGACGATGCGATGATCGGCATCCGCTCGTCCGCACTCCGCATGGGCGCCCATGTAAAGGCCGGCGTCGGCGCCTTCTACGTCGCTGCCGTCGCCTTATGGGCCGCAGCCTTCTGGCAAGTCCGCCCCGACCCGCTCGCGGTCGCCGCGCTCGTCCCCGTCGCGCTCCACCTCACGTGGCAGGTCGCGACCCTCAAACCCGACACGCACGAGGGCGCAGGCACCGCCGCGCTCGCCCGGTTCCGCGCCAACCGGTTCGCCGGACTGCTGATGTTCCTCGCGTGCGTGGTTGTCGGCACGAGCCTGCATCCCTAACTCGCTGATATGCTGACCCCAGACCAAGCCCGCGACCGCGCCCACGACATCGTCCAGCGCGCGAAGGCGGCGGGCGCCGACGCCGCCGATGCGGTCTTTGCCGCCGACGCCGCGCTCGACGTGTCGATCCGTCTCGGCAAGCTCGAGGATATAGGCCGTTCCGAAAGCGAGGATCTCGGCCTGCGTGTGTTCGTCGGCCAGCGCTCCGCCAGCGTCTCCACCTCCGACCTGTCGACCGCGGCTATGGATGCGCTGGTCGAGCGAGCGGTGGCGATGGCACGCGAGGCACCGGAAGACCCCTGGGCCGGTCTCGCCCCCGCCGATCGCCTGCTCCACGGCATCATCCCGATGCTCGGTCTGGACGACGGCGGCGAAGCCAGCCCCGAGCAACTCCGCGACGCAGCCCTCGAAGCCGAGGACGCCGCCCGCGCGGTCCCCGGCGTCTCGAACAGCGAAGGCGGCGGCGCGAGCGCCTCGCGCAGTGTCTGGGCGCTCGCCACCAGCCACGGGTTCGCCGGCGCCTATGCCGCGACCGGCTACGGTGTCTCGGCCAGCGTCCTGGCGGGCGAGGGCGGCGGCATGCAGCGCGACTACGCGCACAGCAGCGCCCGCCTCCGCGCGCATCTCGAATCGCCCGAAGCAATCGGCCGCCGCGCCGGCGAGCAGGCCGTCGCCCGCCTCAACCCCGGCCGCCTGACCAGCGGTCCGACCACGATCGTCTACGACCGCCGCGTCGGTGGATCGCTGGTCGGCCACATGCTCGGCGCGATCTCGGGGCAGGCGATCACGCGGAAAACCAGCTTCCTGCTCGACTCACTCGGCAGCCAGGTGTTCGCGCACGGCATCACCATCCGCGACGATCCGCACCGCCCGCACGGCCTGCGCTCGCGCCCGTTCGACGGCGAGGGGCTGCCCGTTTCGCCGAGCGACATCATCGAGGACGGCATGCTCGAACGCTGGCTGCTCGATTCCGCTTCGGCTCGCCAGCTCGGCCTCGAACCCACCGGCCACGCCGCCCGCGGTGTCGGCGGCGGCCCCGGCGTGGCGACCAGCAACGTGTTCATGGAGCCGGGCCATGTCCCGCTCGAAACGCTGATCGCCGACATCGAATCGGGCGTCTACGTCACCGAACTGATGGGCGGCGGCGCGAACGGCGTGACTGGCGACTACAGCCGCGGCGCGGCAGGCTTCCGCATCGAGAACGGCCAGATCACCACGCCGGTCGCGGAGTTCACGATCGCGGGCAACGTGAAGGACATGTTCCTCGCGATGACGCCCGCCAACGATCTCGAATTCCGCTACGGCGTCAACGTGCCGACCCTGCGCGTGGAGGGCATGACGGTGGCGAGTGGCTGATCCGCGCCGCCGCGGGCCGGAACGGTCGCCGGAATGGCTGCGCGCGATGGCCGACGCCGTCGCGAAGATCGCCATGGAGGCCGGCGCGATGGCGCACGACCGCTTCGACACCGATTTCCAGCGCTGGGAAAAGACCCCCGGTAGCCCGGTCTGCGAGCTCGACATCGCGATCGACCGGATGCTCAAGTCCCGCCTGTCGACCCTGCTGCCCGAAGCCGGCTGGCTGTCCGAGGAAACCGCCGACAACGGCGACCGCCTCGCGCACGACCTGCTCTGGGTGGTCGACCCGATCGACGGCACGCGCGACTATATCCGCGCGCGGCCCGGCTGGTGCGTTTCGATCGCGCTGGTCGACCGCGGCCGCCCGGTGATCGGCATCCTCGACGCCCCCACGCGCGACGAGCACTGGCGCGCCGTGGTCGGACAGGGCGCCACCCGCAACGGCGTGGCGCTCCAGACCGGCACCCGCACCGAATTCGCCGGCAGCCGCACCCCCGTCGACGCCCTCCCCAAAGCCGACCGCGACCTCGTCATGGTCCACAAACCCAACTCGATCGCACTCCGCATCGCCATGGTCGCCGCCGACGAAGCGGACCTCGTCGCCACCCTCCGTTGGGGCAACGAATGGGACATCGCCGCGGCCGTGCTGGTCGCGAGCGAGGCGGGGGCGACGGTGAGCGACGCGCTGGGCGCGCCGCTGGTGTTCAACAAACCACGGCCGCAGGCGTTTGGGGTGCTGGCCTGCATCCCGGGAATTCATGCCGCAGCCGTCGAGCGGTTAGCGCACCGGGCGCGCACAGTGCTGGGGTGACGACGATCATTGGGAAGGAAAGCGGACGTCAAACGTCGTCTGCTAGCCACGCGAAGAGCACATAGCCGCGAAAGAGGACGATCAGAATTATTCCTGCGATTACAGGACCGATGAAGGTCCGGCCGCAGTCGATGGGCGCTGTCATGCCTGATGCGAGGCTTCCTAGGCGAATGTCTACGATTGGGCGGAAGCAAAATGGCAGGGATGAAGAATAATATGATGTGCCCCTCCCGCGCGTCATCCCGGACTTGATCCGGGATCCAGAGCAACGAGCGGTGCCGTCCGAAACTCTGGATCCTGACTTTCGTCAGGATGACGGAATTGGGAGGATTGCCGAAAGCCCGCTTACGAGCGCAAAGACTAACTCGGTTCCAAGGCGCGGTAGCTGGTGCTCGTGTAGGGTGCGCGTCTATGTTACGAGGCCATGATCGACTTTCACGACACAATCGACACCATCAAACGGCATCTGGCTGACGGGTCGGACCGCTCGCTGACCTATGCCGCGCTCGAGTGCCGCCTTGCCATCGAGCGTATCTGCTATGACCGGCTGGCGCGAGCGCACGACTATATATCGCACGAGGAGGTTCGCCGCTGGCAGCCGCATCTCGTGATCAAGCTCCTCACAGAGGATGTCGATCCGCATGTCGCCTCCACCTACACGCTAAGCATCAGCACCCAGCCCGCCGTGGAAGGCGAAGACCTGACGAAAAAGGATTATGTTCCGGTCGGAACGCAGCAGGGCTTCAATGGCGCGCGCCTCGCCAAGCTCTGGAATGCCCTTTCGAATACCGCGCTGCATGTCTCGTTGCCAAAATCGAGCGATGTCGGTGTTACGCAATTTGGCAGCGCCGGCGCGATCCGCACCAAGGTCGAGCAGGCGCTGATCGAGCTCGAACGGATTGCGACCGGAACCATGACTTCGAACGGCTTCGGTCCTGGTGTCTCGTTCACCTGCGAATGCGGTCAACTCGTCAAGCGCCGCTCCGAGCAGCTGTCGGCCGGCAAGGTCGTCCATTGCATCAACCCAGCCTGCAACGAAAGCTACGAGGTCGAAATCGAGGGCGACAACATCAATTTCGGGGTCCGGGCGGTCTATTTAACCTGTAAGTGCGGCGAGGAACGCCGGTTCCCGAAGGCGCCCCTCGATAAAATGAGAGTGAACGAGATAGCACGCTCGCATTGCTCCTGCGGTGCCGAAACCATCTTTTGCTGGAAGCTTTTCAGCGCCGTTCGCGATCCCGATGCGACAAAAAGGGTGACCTAGGCTAGAAGCATCAATCAGCCCACCCGAACCGGCGTCTGCTTTCGCCCGGTCGAGTCCCAAAGCTGCCCGGCAGCTCCCGGCCCACATTACGGTCGCAGCATCACATCTGAAGCAACGTCCGCCCTAGGCGGCGCCGACGACAGCGCAGATAGCCGTCATTGTACGAAAACTAATGTTCTCGCGATCCAACGCCTTTGCCCTTTGTCCTGCTGGTCAAATGAAACTGGCCACAACGGTCGCACCGATACACTTTGAGCGGTACGCGTCCGACTCCCGCCACCACCAGCGCATCAGCCGCCGACACGAAGCGCGCCTTGCGGCGGCAGACGCTGAGCCGGGTGCGTTTCACCGGCTCACTCCTTGTACTTCATCTCCAGGAAGCGCCCTCGCGTCGACAGATTGTCGAGATCGCTCTGTGCCAGGCGCGCGGTCATTTCGCCGATTTCCTGTTCGATCAGTTTCAGCCCGTCGACCAGTTCGGCGTCGGGCGTGCGGCCGTTGCGTGGCGTAGTGCGCAGCGATGCCGGGACCTTTTCGTAATCCTTGACGAAGGCGGGCAATTGTTCGCCGATCAGTTTGCGCACGTCGACCGCTTCCTGCGTGTTTGCGTCGAGCGTCGCGAGTTGCGGCGTCAGCGTTTCGAGGCGCAGGCCGATCTTGTCGACCAAAGTCATCGCCGGCGCGGGGAGGGCGGGGCGCTGTGCCTCCAGCCAGCGTTCGGTCTGCGCGGGGAGGGCGCGGATGTCGACTGCGGCGAGGCGCTCGGGTGTCGGTGCGCGTTCCGCTGGCCAGACCGCGAATAGCACCGTGGCGGCGACCAGCAGTGCCATCACCAGCATCGCGCCACCTATCCCGAGCGGCACGATCCAGCCGATCACCATCGCCGCGATCAGGATCGCCACGTCGGCGACCGCGATCCGGGTCAGCCGCTTGCCGATCGCCTGCGTCTGCCTTGCCCGGCCCCGCGATGGCACGCGTGCGATGACGGTGCCCGTCCGGTCGTCGGAAATGCGCGACCAGGAGGCGCGGGCGCTGGCGATGGCGTCGTCGACTTCGCTCACGAGGGTTACATCGCCTCCAGCTTGAACGGGCTGGCGGAAGGTCCGCCGAGCTGGCCTTGGGTGGCCCCTTCAGCACGCGCGATATACCCGCGCGATTTGTCGACCTCGTTCGACAACGCGCCGACCGTCACTTTCATCGAATCAAGCGCCTTCAGCTTGAACACGTCGATCGCGTCCATCGTGTCGTAGATATTCTGGAACGCGCGTTGCAGCGTCTCCAGCGGGATCGTCGCCGACGCGGCCTGCTCGTGGATCTGCGCGGTCTGCGATTTGAGCAGCTTGCCGGTCGAATCGATGATGTTCGCGGTCGTCGTGTTGAGCGCGGTGATCTGCTCCAGCACCAGCTTCTGGTTGGTCAGCGCCTGCGCCACCGTCACCGCGGTGCGCAGCGCCGAGACGGTCGTGGTCGACGCGCGATCAACGCCCTTCACCAGCTCGACATTGTTCTTCTTGACCAGATCGAGCGCGAGATAGCCCTGCACGGTCACCGCCATCTGCGTCAGCAGGTCCTGCGTCCGCTGGCGCGTGTAGAACAGCGCGGTCTCGCGGATCGCCTTGGCCTTGGCGGGATCGCTGTGGTCGAGCTCGTTGGCGACGTCCTCCAGCTTGGCGTCCATCGTCTTCGACAGATGGATCATCTGCTCGAGCCGACCCATCGCCGCCCACAGGTTCGCGCGTTCGGTATCGATCGCGGCATTGTCCATCAGCAGCTCGTCCTTGCCCGAGCCGAGGCTCTTCAGGATCTGTGCGATGTGCGTCTGCGACGATTTATAGCCGTCGAAATAATTGCGCATCTTGCCACCGAACGGGATGATCCCGAACAGCTTCTGCGGCGCGGTGAGGTTGCCCTTCTTGCCGGGATCGAGATCCTCGACGACGCGGCGCAGCTCGGCGAGGTCCTTGCCGACGCCGGTCTCCTGATCCATCGCCTTGACTGGGCGATCGAGGAAGCGGTTCGATTGCCCCGCCGCCTCGCGGATTTCCTTCGCGCCCATCGCGGTGATCGCGTCGACGCGCTTGCCGAATTCGGGCGAGTTGACGTCCTGCGCGACGAGATCGGTGACGAACCCCGACACGCGCTCCTCCAGCTGCGACTTAACGCCGGCGTCGACCGGCACCAGCCCGGCGGCCTTTGAGGCGGCCACGGTCGGCACCGGATCGGGCGGGGTCAGCACTAGGCCCGGCTCTTCGTTCAGCGTCTCGGGTGTCGTCGCCATGCGTTATCTCCGTTCGATGGGACATGGTGGCTGCAACCCGTCCCGCGTTCAAGTGGCATATATAGATAACACACCGCTCTTGCCAACCGCGCCTTGAAACCAAGGGACGGCGTCGACAGCTTGGGGCCGACATCACAGGAGTTCCAGCATGCGCGCCATCGGCTATACCCAGTCGCTTCCGATCGACGATCTGCAGTCGCTCGTCGATCTCGACATCGCCAAGCCCGAAGCGACCGGCCGCGACCTGCTCGTCGAGGTGAAGGCGGTGTCGGTCAACCCGGTCGACACCAAGGTCCGCCAGAACCGCGCCGATCCGGATGGCAAGCCGCAGGTGCTCGGCTGGGACGCGGCGGGTATCGTCGTCGCGGTCGGCCCGGACGTGACCAAGTTCGCGGTCGGCGACGCGGTGTTCTACGCTGGCGCGATCGACCGGCCCGGCACCAATGCCGAATACCACCTCGTCGACGAACGGATCGTCGGCCACAAGCCGCAGTCGCTCGATTGGGCGCAGGCGGCGGCGCTCCCGCTGACCTCGATCACCGCGTGGGAGACGCTGTTCGACCGCCTCGACGTGCGCAAACCCGTGCCCGGTGCGGCCAACGCGATCCTGATCATCGGCGGTGCCGGCGGGGTAGGATCGATCACGATCCAGCTCGCGCGGCAGCTCACTGACCTGACCGTGATCGCCACCGCGTCGCGCGACGAGACGCGCGGCTGGGTTGAGGATTTCGGCGCGCATCACGTGATCGACCACCGCAAGCCGCTCGCTGAGCAGGTCGATGCGCTCGGGCTTGGCGCGCCGGCGTATGTGTTCTCGACGACGCATACCGACGAGCACATTACCGAGATCGCCACGCTGCTCGCGCCGCAGGGCCGCCTGGCGCTGATCGACGATCCCAAGACGCTCGACATCGCGCCGCTGAAACAGAAGTCGATCTCGGTCCACTGGGAGCTGATGTACACGCGCTCGCTGTTCCAGACCGCGGATATGGGCGAGCAGGGCAGGTTGCTCGACGAGGTCGCGGCGTTGGTCGATGCGGGGACGATCCGGACGACGCTTGCGGAGAATTTCGGGAAGATCGATGCGGTGAATTTGCGGCGGGCGCACGAGCGGATCGAGACCCATACGGCCAAGGGGAAGATCGTGCTCGAGGGATTCTGACACCGCCCTAGTCCTCCCTGCGCAGGCGGGAATCCCTACTGGCAAGCCGAGAGATAAAGTCGCCAGCCTCCTGAGAATATGGGTCCCCGCCTCCGCGGGGATGACTTGCAAGGGTGTGCACCACCCCGGCGAAGGCCGGGGTCCAATTGGGGGACGTTGCTAACGGACGGCGGCACGTCGTTATTGCCACCTTCCCAACTGGGCCCCGGCCTCCACCGGGGTGAATAAAATGGATTGCGGAGCGTTGCAGGTCGCCGCCACCTCACGATCCTCCCCCGCAAGGGGAGGTGGCAGGCTTTCGCCTGACGGAGGGGGAGGCAAGCCACCACGCCTGCTCAGTGTCCTCCCCCTCCGTCACCTTCGGCGACACCTCCCCCTTGCGGGGGAGGATTGCGATATCCCCTCTGGCGTCCCGGCAAACACGCGATACTCTACACCATGCTCCGCCCGCTGATCCTCGCGCTCGCCCTCCTCCCCGCGGCCGCCACGAATCATCCCCCGCCAGCGGACCCGCTAACCGCCACGATCCACACCGAGGACGCCGACCGCTTCGCGACCCTCTTCGCCAAGACCAAAGGCAAACCCACCGCCGCACAACTGAAACGCGACTATCTCGACAAGGGCAGTTTTGGGATCGGCGTCTTCACCCCCGGCCGGATCGTCGACGCCGACACGCTCGCGCGCGCGATCGCCGCCAACCCGACCCGCTACGCACAGGCGATCAAGACCTGTCTCCCCGCCGCCAAGGCAGCCACCGACGATCTCCGCGCGATCTATCTCGGCCTCCACGGCGCGCTCCCCGACGTGAAGCTGCCCCAAGTCTATATAGTCTTCGGCGCGGGCAATTCCGGCGGCACTGCAGGTCCCGGCGCGCAGGTCCTCGGCCTCGAAGTGCTCTGCCGCATGTCGCCCACGCCCGAGAAACTCCGCCAGACGCTGCGCCATTTCTTCGCACACGAGACGGTACATTCCTTCCAGCAGGACGCCGGCATGACGCTCGCCCGCGACCCGTTGCTAACCGCGATCCTCGTCGAGGGCGCGGCCGACTTCATCGCGCAACTCGTCACCGGCGAGGAACCGGACGCCGCGCGCGCTGCCTGGGCCGCCCCGCGCGAGGCGGAACTCTGGCGCCAGATGCAGGCCGACATCGCGCTCACTCGCAAGCTCACCGACCAAGACGACCCCGAGGAAGGCTCGCCCGAAGCCAAGGCCTATGCGCGTTGGATCGGCAACTACTCCACGCCGCCCACAGGCTGGCCACCCGAACTCGGCTATTGGATGGGCCTGCGGATCTGGCAGCGTTATTACGCCGCCGCGCCCGACAAACACGCCGCATTGAGAGCGATGCTGGCGGTCCGCGATCCTCGGGTCATTCTCGCCGCCGGACCATACAGGCGCCGATGACCGCAAACGCTCCGTCATCCTGACGAAAGTCAGGACCCAGAGCCAAGAAAAGCTGCGTTCTGTTACCCTGGGTCCTGACTTTCGTCAGGATGACGGGAGGGGTGCGGAGGACCCGAACACCACCCACTCTTCCCGCGGCGCAACAATTACGCTATGGCGCGCGCCAACCCCGTTCCTCGTTTCAAGAGAATACATTCATGAGCCTCCGCAACGTGGCGATCATTGCGCACGTCGATCACGGCAAGACGACGCTGGTCGACCAGCTCTTCCGCCAGTCCGGCACCTTCCGCGACAACCAGCGCGTCGAAGAGCGCGCAATGGATTCGAACGACCTCGAAAAAGAGCGTGGCATCACCATTCTCGCCAAGCCGACCTCGGTCGACTGGACCCCTCCCGGCGAGTCCGAGAGCATCCGCATCAACATCGTCGACACGCCCGGCCACGCCGATTTCGGCGGCGAAGTCGAGCGCATCCTGTCGATGGTCGACGGCGTCGTCCTGCTGGTCGATTCGTCGGAAGGCGCGATGCCGCAGACCAAGTTCGTCACCGGCAAGGCGCTGGCACTCGGCCTGAAGCCGATCGTCGTCGTCAACAAGGTCGATCGTAACGACGCGCGCATCCAGGAAGTGCTCGACGAAGTGTTCGACCTCTTCGTGTCGCTCGACGCGAACGACGACCAGCTCGATTTCCCCGTGCTCTACGCATCGGGCCGCAACGGCTATGCCTCGACCGACATGGACGCGCGCGAAGGCACGCTGATCCCGATGTTCGAGACGATCGTGAAGCACGTGCCGCCTCCCGCCGTGGAAGTCGCCGGCGTGCCGTTCACCTTCCTCGTCACGCTGCTCGACCGCGATCCGTTCCTCGGCCGCGTCCTCACCGGTCGCGTCAATTCGGGTACCGTGAAGACCAACCAGGCGATTCACGCGCTCGATAATGACGGCAAGATCATCGAGACGGGTCGTGCGTCCAAGATCATGTCGTTCCGCGGTCTCGACCGCGTGCCGGTCGACGAAGCCAAGGCCGGCGACATCATCTCGCTCGCAGGGCTTTCGGTGGCCACGGTCGCCGACACGATCGCCGACATCACGGTGACCGAACCGCTGCACGCGCAGCCGATCGATCCCCCCACGCTGTCGATGCGTTTTGCCGTGAACGATTCGCCGATGGCGGGCCGCGAGGGCACCAAGGTGACGTCGCGCATGATCCGCGAGCGCCTGTTCCGCGAAGCCGAGTCGAACGTCGCCGTGAAGGTGACCGAGGCGGCCGACAAGGACAGCTTCGAAGTCGCCGGTCGTGGCGAGCTTCAGCTGGGCGTGCTGATCGAGACGATGCGCCGCGAAGGCTTCGAGCTCGGCATCTCGCGTCCGCGCGTGCTGTTCGGCGAGGACGAGGACGGCAAGAAGACCGAGCCGTACGAGACCGTCATCATCGACGTCGACGAGGAGCATTCGGGCACCGTCGTCGAGAAGATGAACATCCGTAAGGCCGAGATGACCGACATGCGTCCGTCGACCGGTGGCAAGACCCGCATCACCTTCTCGGCGCCGAGCCGCGGGATGATCGGCTATCATGGTGAGTTCCTGTCCGACACGCGCGGCACGGGGATCATGAACCGGCTGTTCGAGAAGTATGGTCCGCACAAGGGCCAGATCGAAGGCCGCAAGAACGGCGTGCTGATCTCGAACGGTTCGGGCGAGGCGAACAACTACGCACTGGGTCCGCTCGAAGAGCGCGGCATCCTGTTCGTGGGCCACGGCGAGGCACTCTATGAGGGCATGATCGTCGGCGAGAACGCCAAGCCGGACGACCTCGAGGTCAACCCGATGAAGACCAAGGCGCTGACCAACTTCCGCGCCTCGGGCGGCAAGGACGACCAAGTCCGCCTGTCCCCGCCGAAGCGTGCGACGCTGGAGCAGGCGATCGCCTACATCGACGACGACGAGATGGTCGAAGTCACGCCGAAGTCGATCCGCCTGCGCAAGCGCTTCCTGGATGCGAACGAGCGCAAGCGGGCTAGCCGGGCTAAGCAGAGCGCGTAAGCCTGACACGGCGAAGCCGGCCAAGCTTACAAGCTCGGCCGGTCTCGCTCAGGCGAGGTCCGACGACGCGGCTTTGCCGCGGCGCGCTGGGCCAGAAATGCAGAAGGGTCGGGGGGAAACCTCCGGCCCTTTTTGTTTGTGCTGAAACCTAGGCGAAGGGGGCCTCCTTCGATCCTCCCCCGCCAGGGGGGGTGGCTGGCGCTTGCCAGTCGGAGGGGGCGGTAAGGGCAACCTCGGTCCCGTGCCCTCCCCCTCCGTCACCTTCGGCGCCACCTCCCCCTGACGGGGGAGGATCGCAAAATCACCCGATCAGCCGCATCACCCGCTTAACCCCGCCACCCGGTGCCCCGACCCGGAACGTGTTCCGCCCCGCCGTCTTCGCCGCGTACAACGCCGCATCCGCCACCGCGAACATCGCCTCCGCATCATAGGCGTAGGCATCGCCCGCCGCCGCGATCCCCGCCGACGCACCAACCCGCAGAATCTCGCCCGCCCACGCGATCGGCATCCGCAGATCGGCCAGTGCCGCAGCGAGTCGCAGTTCGAGCGCCGCGCCCAGCGTTTCTGCGCCGACCAGCACCGCAAACTCGTCGCCACCGATCCGCGCGATCATCGGCGCATCGGGAAACCCCGCCGCCAGCCGCTTCGCCACCACCCGCAGGCACGCATCGCCGGCGGCATGCCCAAATCGGTCGTTGACCTGCTTGAAGCCATCCACGTCGAACAGGATCAGCGCCCCCAGCGGCACGAATCCGGACCCGCCCGCGGGCGCATCGAGGAACCGGCTCTGGAACACCGCGCGGCTCGCAAGCCCGGTCAGCGCGTCATGCTCGGCAAGCTGCCGCATCGCCTCCCAGCGCAGCTTCTCCTCGGTGATGTCCTGCTTGAGCCCATAAAGCCGACGCGCCCGCCCGCCTTCGACCATGACATTGCCGGTCAGTCGCATCCACCGCCGCGTGCCATCGGTCCGAACGATCTCCGCATCGACCGAAAACCGGCCCTGCTTGGCGTCGCCGCTCGTCCCGGCATCCGCAATCGCCTGAGCGCGTGCCCGTTCCATCGTCTCGCGTGATTCCTCGGCGTACATAGAGACGGTCTCGCGCCGATCGACCCGCTTGTCCGCGGGCAGCCCGAAGAGGTCGTAGATCCCTGCGGTCCACAGCAGCGAGGAATCCGCCAGATCGCAGCTCCAGGCTCCCATTCCCGCCAGCGCGAGTGCGCGTTCGATCAGCGCCGCCTTGTCGAATGTTTCTCCAGACGTCGTCGGCGACCAGATATCGATCGTCGTCGTCATGCCTTGAGCCTGTTTCGCCCGCCCCGTTTTGCCATGGCAGGAGAATATTCGCTCAACCGTTAAGAGCGAATGGCGATACAACGAGTTTGGGTGTTAGTTGCTTACAAGGTAGACCGATCACGGTTCGCCCGCCTCAAGCAGCAGTGATCCGCCCGCCGCGCGCCAACATCTCGCCACTCGTGACGATCACGCGGTCGCCGAGCTTCACCTGTCCGAAGATCAGCTTGGCAAACGCGGTCGGCACCCCGACGCAACCATGCGTGGCATATTTCCCCTCCATCAACGCGCTGCCATGGATCGAAATCCCGTCATTGGTAAGCCGCAGCATGTACGGCATCGGCGCGCCGTAGAGGTTCGACACATGATGCGCGTCCTTTTGGGTGATCTTGAACACCCCCAGCGGCGTCGGTTTCTCGTCCGCGCCATAGATCACCGCAGCCGTCCCGATCTCGTACCCGGCGCGAAAAATCGACAAGGTCTGCGCGACCAGATCGACGGTGATTACGATCGGCCCCTCGGGCACGCCTTCCGTATCCCAGTAATAGGCGCCGTGGCGCAGCGGCTCGGGCACATCCAGCACCCGCTTCACGACATACCCCTCGTCCGGCTCCGCCGCGGCGGCGATGACAGGGGCGAAGACAGTCGAAGGTTTAGGGGCAGGCGGCGCGACCTGCGCCTTGACCACCTGCACAGGCGCTTCCGTCGCGCGCACCATCACCGGCGATCCCGACAAGGCCAGCCCGCCGATCAGCACCGCACTTCCGCCAAGAACGGCAAAAGCGATCGCTCGCGTCGTCATGGTTTTGCGCATCCCACAACTCTAGCCGATATTCGTGAACAATACCCAACCGGGTGCACGCGCCTGAGTCCCCGCCCGGGACCCTCTCCCCCAGCTATACCGTGGGTTAACAACCCGTTCCGAACCAGTTCAGGCCGAATCGCCTAGGGCCTGAAACACGGTCGGACACTTATGCGTTTGTCCCAGGCGGACCGGGCGTAATCAGTAACGGAGTTCGGAAGATGAACGGATTTTTGAAGAAGGCAGGTTTGGGGGTAGCCCTTGCAGCGACCGCGCTGACAGCCGCGGTACCGGCCGATGCACAGCGTTGGGGTCGCGGCGGCTATGGTCGCGGCTGGCACGGTCATCGTGGCGGCGGTAACGCAGCCGGCGCAGCCGTACTCGGCGGTATCCTGGGCCTGGGCGTCGGCGCAGCGATCGCCAGCAGCAACAACCGCAACCGCTATTACGACCGCGGTTATTACAATGGTGGCTACTACGCCCCACCGCCGGTGGCCTATTACAACCCGCCGGTACGCACCTACTACCGCGAGGATTATCGTCCGCGGTGCTGGAACGAGTGGCGGGTCGACCCCTATTACGGCGACCGGGTATCGGTGCAGGTCTGCAGCTGATCCGATCGAACGATCGCAGGGAGGCGTCGGGAGGATTCCCGGCGCCTCTTTTGCGTCAGGTGCCTTTTTTCTGGCGCGGGGCGGGCGCTTGCCGCTAGACGCGCGACCATGACCGACACGCCCAACACCCTCGAGACCGAAGCCGCCGCCACCCCGGCCGCAACCGGCGACACGCCCCCCGATCGCCTCTCGATCAACCAGCGCAGCCCGTTCTTCCAGCAGGAGCTGCTCGAGCGCGGCATCGGCATCCGGTTCAAGGACAAGGTCCGCCACGACGTCGAGGAATATTGCATCTCGGAAGGCTGGATTCGAGTCGCGCTCGGCAAGAAGGTGGATCGCAACGGCAATCCCCTGACGCTCAAGCTGGTTGGGCCGGTTGAGGCCTGGTTCGAGCGTCCGGCGGCGACGGACGAAGACGAGGGCTGAGCCAGCCTCCCAAGCAGTCACCGCAGCCAAATTCCGTCACCCCAGCGAAAGCTGGGGTATCCCGGTTGGCGGACGGCGCGACTCCGAACGGGGAGATCCCAGCTTTCGCTGGGATAACGGGGGCGGGGGGAGCCCAGGCTTAGACGTGGCTTAAGCCTCCACGCCCTCCAAAGCCTCACTAGCCTCCAGCCACTTCGCCTCGCTAACCTCCAGCTTCGCATGCACTTCCGCGCGACGCTTGCTCAGATCCCCCATCGACATCCGCGAAAACCGCGGCTCCGCGTTCGCCGGATCGACCATCGCGCGATCCAGAGCGTTACGCTCCTTGGTGAACTTCGCGGTCTGCTCCTCGATCTCGCGCAGAGCCTTCCGCAAAGCCGCGTCGTTGCTCTTCGCCTCGGCCGCGGCCTTCTTGCCCGCCTTCTTGTCGGCTTTCGACGCCGCATCGCCCTTGCCGCCATCGCCCTTCAGGACGAACGCGATGTAATCGTCGAGGCTGCCGTCGAATTCCTTCGCCGTCCCGTCGTCGACCAGCACCAGCCGATCCGCAGTAAGCTCCAGCATGTGCCGGTCATGGCTGACCAGCACGACGGCGCCGGTATAGGCGTTCAGCGCCTGCACCAAAGCCTCGCGCGCATCGACGTCCAGATGGTTGGTAGGCTCATCGAGGATCAGCAGATGCGGCGCATCCCGCGTGATCAAGGCCAGCGCCAGACGCGCGCGTTCGCCGCCCGAAAGCTTGCCGACCCGGGTCGTCGCCTTGTCGCCGGAGAACCCGAACCGCCCCAACTGCGCGCGCACCGCAGCCGGCGTCGCGCCCTTCATCAGATGCGACATATGCTCGATCGGCGAATCGGTCGGATCGAGTTCCTCGACCTGATACTGCGTGAAATACCCCACCTTCATCTTGCCCGACGACGACATCTCGCCGTCCATCGGCGTCAACTGCGCCGCCAGCAGCCGCGCGAGCGTGGTCTTGCCGTTGCCGTTGCGCCCGAGCAGCGCGACCCGGTCATCGGGATCGAGCCGCATGTTGAGCCGCTTCAGGATCGGCACGTCGGCATAGCCCACCGTCGCCATGTCGAGCGTGATCAACGGCGGGCGCAGCTCGGTCGGATTCGGGAAGCCGAACGACAACGTCGGATCGTTATAGCTCTCCGCGATAGGCTGCATCTTCGACAGCATCTTCTGCCGCGACTGTGCCTGCTTCGCGGTCGAGGCGCGCGCGGAATTCTTGGCGATATATTCCTGGAGCTTCTCGCGCTGCACCGCCTGGTTGGCGCGTGCCGCCTCGATCTGCGCAAGCCGCTCGGCACGCTGGCGCTCGAACGCGTCGTAGCCACCCGGATACAGCGTGATCTTGCCGCCCTGCAGATGCAGGATGTGATCGACCACGTTGTTGAGGAAATCGCGCTCGTGGCTGACCACCACGATCGTCGCCTTATAGCCCTTGAGGAAGTCCTCGAGCCACATCACCGCCTCGAGATCGAGATGGTTTGAAGGCTCGTCGAGCAGCAGCAGGTCCGGCTGCGAGAACAGCAGCGCAGCGAGCGCGACGCGCATCTTCCAGCCGCCCGAGAAGCTGTCGAGCGTGCGCGCCTGCATGTCCTCGTCGAAGCCGAGGCCGAGCAGGATCTGCGCGGCGCGTGCGGGCGCGGTGTAGGCGTCGATCGCGATCAACCGCTCGTACACGTCGCCGAGCCGGTCGGGATCCGCGCTCGTCTCGCTCTCGATCATCAGCGCGGCGCGCTCCAGATCGGCTTCGAGCACGGTCTCGAACGGCGTCTTCACGCCGTGCGGCGCTTCCTGCGCGAGGTAGCCGATCCGCGCGCCCTTCGGCATGTCGGCCGAGCCGTCGTCGGGCTCGAGCTGTCCTGCGATCACGCGCACCATCGTCGACTTGCCGGCGCCGTTGCGCCCGATCAGCCCGACGCGCGAGCCCGGCGGCAACGCGGCGGTGGCGCCATCGAGGATAACGCGTCCGCCCAGGCGCACCGTGATATTGTTCAGGTTCAGCATGGGGTTGCCGTTAGCAGATGCAGCATGGTTTTGCGAGGGGAGGGGAAGGGCGCGTATGCAGGTCGATCGCGGGCTGATCCCGGATCCGACGTTCTTTCTGAATCCTCCCCCGCTAGGGGGAGGTGGCGCCGAAGGCGACGGAGGGGGAGGATACGGAACAGCGGCCGTCTCTAACCTCCCCCTCCGTCTGGCAAGCGCCAGCCACCTGCACCTTGCGGGGGAGGATCGAGCGCGGATCCGTCGGTAATATATGCCACCACCCCGGCGGAGGCCGGGGCCCAATTGGGGAACGTCGTTACCGATGGACGGCGCCCCGTTACGACCACCTTTCCAATTGGGCCCCGGCCTCCGCCGGGGTGGTGCTGTGGGTAGGTCAGGTTTCGTCCGAAACGACCGCGTCGGCGCTTTCACCGTTGCCGAGCATCACAGCAGCCCGCCCCCCGACATGAATCCGCACTCCAGAAACCAACCTCGTCTGCACAACCACAGCACCCGGCATGGTCGAGCCAGAACGCGGCACCCCCCGGTGCACCGTCACCCCGTGCAGCACATCAGCCGGCACCGCACCCGAGTCCGCAACATCATCGCGATTCCCATAATGCACCGAAACGCCAGCAACCTGCGCCGCGGCCACCGCCACGCCACCACCGCTCGGCAAACCAACACCCCGAACCCCAGGCTCCACCCCGGCATAAGCCTGCCGAAACGTCAGCGCCCGCTCCAGCGCCCTCTGCCAGCGATAAAACACATGCGCCCCGACCGTCGTAATCCGCGCCAGGCTCGACGCCCACCACGGCAGGATGCTGGTCGTGTGAAACGACGTCGCTGCCCCGACCGGCGCGTAAACGCTTCCGGCAAGCGCCGCCGCAGCAACCGCACGCGCCCGGTCCCAGGCCCCAACCTCCCGCGAACGGTTCATCGAGCCATCGCAGGTGAAGCTGAACTGGCACCCCGTACGCCGCTCCGCGCCCTGATACACGACCCCGCAAACGCTGTTCGGAAAAGCCCGGTCACGCACCCGGTTCAACACCACCTGCGCCACCGCCCGCTGGCCATCCTCCGATTGCGACCGTGCCTCGTAATACACGGCGGCGGTCAGGCAGTCGGCCGCACGGCTCGCGTCATCGACCGACTGTGAGGTTAGAAAGGGCGGTGCAACCGAAGGAGCCGCTGCCGCAAACGATGCATCAGGCGCAGCCGTTGCAATCTTCGCCGAGATGTCGTCCGGCACATGCAACGCCATCCGGCTCAGTAGCGCGCGGGAGTTCCGCTCGGGCTGGACCCGCGCAATTGCCGCGGGTCGATCCGCTGGCACGCACGACGTCGCCATCACCAACGCAGGCAGGCTAATCAACGCATGCGGATACAGGCCGTAACCCGACGTCTTCATCCCCCCGGTCTAGGCCGAGGGGTTTAGGGACTGGTTAATGGGGTGCGCTCACTAACGAAGCGGACCCCCGTCATCCCGACGAAAGTCGGGACCTCGTACGGCAAGGGCACCCTTGGAACGGCGAGGTCCCGGCTTTCGCCGGGATGACGGGTGGCCCTAACTTGTCGCGCGCTTGAGATCGGGAAGCGTCAGCCTCAATGAACGAACCGCGCCACCACATCGCGATACGACCGCGAAACCTTCACGCTCGCCCCCGAGTTCAGCACCAGGAAGCATTCGCCATTGGTATGCGGCTTGACCTGCTTCACCAGGTCAAGGTTCACGATCGTCGACCGATGCACGCGCTGGAACCGCCTTGGATCCAACCGCTTCTCCAGATCCTTCATAGTCTCACGCAGGATCAGCGTGTTGTCGCCGGTATAGATGCACATGTAATCGCCGGCCGCGTCGATCCGCTCGATCGTGTCGACATCGACGCGGAAGATCTGCCCGCGATCCTTGATGTTGATGAGCTTTTCGAAGCGGTTCGCCGACACCGCATCGCCGTCCGGCATGTCCGCCGCCGCATCCGGCGCGACATCGGCGAGCACTTCGCGCAACCGATCGACCTCCTCGACCCCGCGCTTTTCGGACAGTCGCTGCCGAACCCGCTCGATAGTATCGGCCAGCCGCGATTCCTCGACCGGCTTCATCAGATAATCGACCGCCTGCGCCTCGAACGCCCGCAAGGCATGATCCGAATACGCGGTGACGAACACGAACAGCGGCGGCTCGACCTCCATCAGGCCCTGCACGACGGAGAACCCGTCGAACCCCGGCATCTGGATATCGAGGAAGACCAGGTCGGGCTTGTGCGTCTTGATCGCGCGAATCGCCTCGCGGCCGTTCGAGCATTTTTCAATGATCTCGACGTCTTCATGGGCCTGGAGTCGGAGTTCCAGCCCCTGGATCGCCAGCGGCTCGTCGTCGACGAGAATGGTACGGATGGTCATGCGGCCTCTCTGTTCACGTCTTCAAGCTGATACGGAATTTCGATCTCGACCGAGAATCCGCCAGCGGGCGTGGAGCGCGTTTCGAAACGATGGTCGGGCCCATATGCCTGAGCCAACCTGTCTCTAATATTAGCGAGCCCGACGCCTGTCGAATGGCTTGACCCGATCCGCCCCTCGATCAAGCCCGGACCCGTGTCGGATACGGCGATCTGCACGCGTTCCCCGGCGAGCCGCACTTCGACGCAGATATCGGCGCCTTCTTCCTGCGGGGTGACGGCGTATTTGATCGCGTTTTCGACCAAAGGTTGCAGCAGCAGCGAGGGCAGCCGGGCGCGTTCGGCGCGCGGATCGATGTCGAATTTGGGTCGCATCCGATCTTCGAAGCGCATCTTCTCGATCTCCAGATACAGCTTCAGCTGGTCCACCTCCTGCGCGACGGTAACGTGCGCGGTCGGCTCGTTGGCCAGCGTATAGCGCAGGAACGACGACAGCCGGCTCAGCATCGCATTCGCCCGTTCGGTCTGTTTCAGCAGCACCAGCGTCGAGATCGAGTTCAACGTGTTGAACAGGAAATGCGGGTTCAGCTGATAGCGCAGCATCGCCAGCTGCGCCGACGACGCCTGGTTCTCGAGATGCTCCATCTGGTCGATCTGTTGCTCGACGATCAGGTAGAAGTTGATTCCGAAATACAGCGCCGACCAGCCGAACAGCACCGTGAAGGTGACATACACAGAGCCGAGTAATCGCGTCAGTGTCACCCCTGGCGTCGCGGTCGCGATGAACGAGAAGGTGAACGCGTCGAGCACCGCGTACAGGAACGTCGCTGCGGCGAGGGTCGCGATCGTCAGGAAGATCCCGACCAGCCGGTTCATCTGGCGATACTGGCCGTACATCGTCGAGAGCAGCAGCGTGATGCAATAGCCGACAATCGCCTCGACGATCACCGGGATCACCCCGTCGAGCGACAGCCCGTTCGAGATCGACACCACCCCGCGCAACAGCAGGTACCCGCTCCACCCGACCGCCTGCAGGATCCAGAACGCGCGCGCCTTGTTCTCGAAGAACGGTCGCGCGGTGAAGGGCAGGCGCCGGGTTTGGCCGGGGAGCGGGGCAGGAGAGTGAGCCATCGGCCTGCGGTCTTACACGCGGGCGGCGATGTGCGCAAAAGCGAGCGTCACGGACAGGATGCGGTCTCGAACGAAAAAGGCCGCCGCTCCCCGAAAGGAACGGCGGCCTGGATCGACCCGATGGCTGGCGTGATGCTTAGAACGTGAAGCGTGCGCCGATACGGATCAGGTAGAGCGAACCGTTGAACACCGGCGAAACTGCGGTGCTCGGTTCGCGGAACGACGAGTAGCGATACTGCGCACATGCCTGACCAGCATTGGTGGCGGCAACACCCGTGGTCCCGGTCGGCGTTGCGGCAGCAAGGCACTGCACCTGCACCACCGAAGCGGTCGATGGGAAGGCGAGCTGGCGCAGACCACCCCATTTGCTGTTGAGCAGGTTCGGAAGGTTCTCGATATCACCGAAGATCGTCACGCGCGATCCGCCGAGAAAGGTCGGAACCTGCTGTTCGAGATGAAGATCGATACGCGTGAAGGCGCGGCTACGTGCGATGTTGCGGTTCGCGATCTTGCCGCGATAATCCTTCAGCTCGGTGCTATTGATCAGACCCTCGAGCGAAGTCCGCGTTGCTTCGCTGTCATAGCTGACGATCGGATCGCTTGCGCCGGTCGGCACGTACAGCAGATAGCGACCGTTGTTCGACAACGTGCCGAACACTGCGCTCCGCGTGCTGGTGCCACCGGTCTGATCGATCATCGTGAAGCTGTAGTTGCGACCTGCACGCGTCTCGCCGAATAGCTGGATCGCGGTACGATAGTCGCCAAAGAACGCGTGATCGAAGCCGATGTTATACTTGAACGCCCAGCGGGTCTCGTCGTTCGACCGGCCATATGCCGCGAAGTTCGGATCGAGCATCGCCGCATTGCCATAGTTGGACAGTGCGGTCGACGACGTGGCCGGCGTCGCGTCCTTCACGTCCTGCCAAGTGTAACTGCCGCCAAGCGACAGGCCCCAGTCGAAGGTCTTGGAGGCACGAACGTCCCACACATGACCGCGGCCGCGGCTGGTGTTCCCCAGCACGATATCCGTGTTCGGATCGACGACGCTGATCCCGCCGGCGTTGGTCCGCGCGCCATACCGTGGACGGCCATCGGGCAGGCGGCCGATCACCACTGAGCGGGCGTCGCTGAACTGAACCTGCTGGATGACCTTCGAGTAGATATAGTCTGCGCCGAACTCGATTCCGAACAGATCATAATCTGCGGAGAACGTCGCCTTCAGCGTTGAAGGAATATCGAAGCTCGGGTCGATCGCATTGACCGGGGCCGTGCTAAGCGAACCAACGTTGGTCGACAGATAATTCGCGAGCGCCGTCGGAATTGCGCTGCCGTTGACGTTGTTGAGCGCGGCATCACCTACAGCGACCGGCTGGTTGTAGGCCGACGCGCCGCTCAGGGTCCGGTTGACGGTCACGGAGTTGGTCACGATGCCGGTGTTCGAGAAGCTGTTCGACAGGTACACGTCAGGTGCGCCGCCTGCGAAGATGCCGGCACCGCCACGCAGCTTCAGACGCGAGATCGGCGGCTTGAAGTCGAAGCTGATACGCGGCTGGAACGCGCCCAGGCCCTTGAAGTTCTTGGTGTTCGCAAAACCGACGCGGTTCTGGAAGTTGGCGTTATACGGGATGCGGCTCTGCATGTCGTACAGGTCGTAGCGCGCGCCATAGGTCAGGTTCAGCGTATCGCTGACGCGCCAATTGTCCTGCACGCCGAAGGTGTACTGCTGATACCCGAAGTCCGCTGCGGCATCGTCGGTGTTGAGCGACACGGCGTCCTGATAGACGACCTGGTTCGCGCGACGGGCCTGGAAATCGGCAAGCGAGTCGAAATAATACGCGCCGGCGGAATTCTGCAGGAAGAGGTTCTTGATCGTCACGCGCGAGAATTCGCCGAGCAGGCGAATGCTGTGGTCGCCGACCGTGACATTGGCCAACGCCGACCCACCGAATGTTTCGGTCGCGAAGGTGTTCGACTGGCTCGAGGCATCCGGTCCGAAGGCGATGACCGGGGTGCCGGTGCTGCACGACTGGGCCTGGCCGCCAGTGCCGACTGAGGTTGGGTCGAGGCAGACACGGAACTGTGCAAAATCATTGCCGCGCAGCGGATCGCGCGTGCGGGTATACTTCTTGTACGTACCACGGACTTCGGTCGAGAACGTGTCGGACCAGTCCGAGTTCAGCTGCGCGATACCGGCGCGGAGCAATTCGCCGAGTTCATAGCCGTTCGAGTCGAGCGAGAAGCCCGGTGTCGTGACCGACTGCGAGTTGCTGCCGCTGACGACGAACGAGTCGAACGCGTTGACGTAGGACAGTGCGAGCTTCTGGCCATCGGTGATGTTCCAGTCGAGCTTGCCGACGATCTTCTCGTCCTTCTGCCGCGCAATCGACAGGATCTCGCCCGCGTCATAGCCATAGACCGACTGGGCGATGTTGGCGACGTTGTCGACCTGTGCCGTCGTCAGGAAGCTGCCCTGGCCGAATGGCACCTGCGCCGGCGAAGCGACCGTCAGCGGGCGCGCTTCGGTGTTGCGCTCGGCAGAGACCATGAAGAACAGCTTGTCCTTGATGATCGGGCCCGACAGCGTCGCACCGTAGGTTTCGGATTTGAAGCTCGTCGCAGGACGCGTGAACGACCCGATCTTCTCGCCGTACAGGCCATCGGTGTTCTGCGAATAGAAGCCGGTGCCGTGAAAATCATTGGTGCCCGAGGCGAGCGTCGCGTCGATCGCGCCGCCCTGGAAATTGCCCTGGCGGAAATCATACGGTGCGATCGAGACCGAGACCTGCGCGATGGCGTCGAAGGGGATCGGGCCGCGCGCGGTCGGGCTGGCGTCGGGATTCAGGCCGAAATTGTCGCTGACCGACACGCCGTTGATCGAGAAGCGGTTGAAGCGCGGGTTGCTGCCGGCGAACGACACGGCGCGGCTGTTCGACAGGTCGAGCGTGGCGAAGGGGTCACGGCGCTGGATGTCGCGGATGTCGCGGTTGACCGATGCGACCTTGCTGATGTCGCGCGCGCTGAGCACCGTCTGCGGGCCGTCCGACGACGTGCCGGCGCCGAGGATCGACGATGCGGTGACGACGATCTCGTCGCTGGTGGCGTCGCCGCCTGCCGCGAGTTCGATCGGCAGGTCGAAGGGCTGGCCGACGACGGTGAAGATGTCGGTGACGCTGGTGCTGCCCTGCGCCGACGTGACGTCGACGGTGAACGGACCGCCCGAGCGCAGGCCGGTGACGACGAACGTCCCGCTGGCATCGGTCGTCGCGGTCGACCGCGTACCCGATGGAACGTTGGTGATGACGACGGTGGCGCCGTTGACGGGCGCGCCGGCGGACTGCACCGAACCGCGAATCGTCGCCGTGGTATCCTGTGCCATGGCGGCGGCAGGTGCGACGAGCGCAACGACTGCCACACCCAGGAAAAGGTTGTTCCGCATCAGTAATTACCCCTTTTGAGCCGCGGCTCTGATTTCGCGACTTCATGTCGTGTTAATCCGGCCCTGCACGGGGAATATTTCGGATATGTGACATTGGCGAGTCCGGAAGTGTCACAGACACACTCGGTCATGCCGCGTTGCAAAAAAGCCACGCAGCCAAACCGTTTCGGACCCGATGGAACCGATGCCATCCGGCCCCACCCAAACCGCCTCAGCTCGCGGCGACGATCTCGGCCCACTCGGCCTCGGTGATCACCCGGATCCCGAGTTCGGTGGCTTTCTTCAGTTTCGAGCCGGCGCCGGGGCCGGCGATGACGAGCCCGGTCTTGCTCGATACCGACGCGGCGACGCGCGCGCCCAAAGCCTCCGCCTGCGCCTTGGCCTCGTCGCGGCTGAGCGTTTCGAGGCTGCCGGTGAAGACGAGGATCCGTCCGGTCACCGGCGATTCGCGGGTCTCGTGGACGACGTCCGCGGGCGTCACTTCGCGCAACAGGTCGAACACGACTCGGCGGTTATGCGGTTCGGCGCAGAAGCCGACGATGGCGCTGGCGACTTCGGGGCCGATCCCCGCAGTCTCGATAGCACCGACCAGGAGCTTGTCGCGACGAAGCACGAATTTGCGCTCGGGTTCGCCGATCACGGGTTCGATCCGACTGCGCAGGAACACCGCGTGACGCAACACCGAGCCCAGCGCCTTGGCCGACACATAGCGTCGCGCAAGGTCACGCGCGGTGATCTCGCCGACGTGGCGGATGCCGAGCGAGAACAGGAACCGGTCGAGCGGGATGGTCCGCTTGGTCTCGATCGCCGCGATCACCTTCGCCGCCCACACGCGCCCGTCCTTCTTCCGCGCGGCGAGCTGCTCCTCGGTCAGCCGGAAGATGTCGGCGGGCGACTCGATCAGCCCGTCGCGGAAGAACGCCTCGATCAGCGTCTGGCCGAGCCCGCCGATGTCGAACGCGTGGCGCGAGGCGAAGTGGATCAGCCGCTCGACCCGCTGCGCCGGGCAGATCAGCCCGCCGGTGCAGCGATAGACGACCTCGCCCTCCTCGCGCTCGGCGGCCGACGCGCATTCGGGGCAGGTGTGGGGGAAGATCCAAGCGTCGCGCTCGGCGTCCGGGGTGAGGTTCTCGACGATTTGCGGGATCACGTCCCCGGCGCGCTGGACGAGAACGCGGTCGCCCGGCCGCACGCCGAGCCGCTCGATCTCGTCGGCATTGTGGAGGGTCGCGTTGGTGACGACGACGCCGCCGACGGTCACGGGAGAGAGGCGCGCAACGGGCGTCATCGCGCCGGTCCGGCCGACCTGAATGTCGATCCGTTCGAGCAACGTCTGCGCGCGCTCGGCGGGGAATTTGTGCGCGATCGCCCAGCGTGGGGCTTTGGCGACCTGACCCAGCCGCGCCTGCCAGTCTAGCCGATCGACCTTGTAGACCACGCCATCGATGTCGAACGGCAGGTCGGCGCGCTCGGCCTCGATACGCCGATACACGTCGAGCGCCGCCGCCGTCCCTTCGACCCGCGCGAACCCTTCGGCGATCGGGAAGCCCCAGCCGCGCAGCGTGTCGACGACCTCGGCCTGGGTATCACCCGGCACGACGCTGGCTTCGCCCCAGCCGTGCGCCAGGAACCGGAGCGTCCGGCTCGCGGTCACGCTTGCATCCTTCTGCCGCAGCGATCCGGCGGCAGCGTTGCGCGGATTGGCGAACTGCCGCGCCTCCTTGCCCGTATCCTCGGCCTCGGCGAGAAGGCGCGCATTGAGCGCGGCGAAGTCGTCCTTCGCCATATACACCTCGCCCCGAACCTCGAAGATCGCAGGGATGCCCTCCCTCTCGTGTTCTCCCGCGAAGGCGGGAGCCCAGTCTGGACTCCCGCCTTCGCGGGAGAACAAGGTTGTGGGGATGTCGCTTATAGTGCGGACATTGGCGGTGACGTCCTCGCCGACCTGTCCGTCACCCCGGGTAAGCGCCTGCACGAGCCGCCCGTCCTCATACCGCAGCGAACACGACAGCCCGTCGATCTTCGGCTCCGCGGTCAGCGCCACCGGCACTTCCTCCGCCAGCTTCAGGAAGCGGCGCACACGCGCGACGAACTCCTCGACCTCCTCGTCCGCGAACGCGTTGTCGAGGCTCATCATCGCCTTGGCATGCGCGACCTTGGCCAGATGCCCGGCGGGTGCCGCGCCCACAGTCCGGCTCGGCGAATCGTTCCGAACCGCCCCCGGAAACGCCGCCTCGATCGCCGCATTGCGCCGCACCAGTGAGTCATACGCGGCATCGCTGATCTCGGGCGCGTCGTCGGTATGATAGCGGGCGTTGTGATACGTGATCTGCGCGGCGAGCGTCTCCAGCTCGGCGGCGGCTTCGGTCTCGGTCGCGGGAAGGTCGGTCATCGCGCCGGGTTAGGGGAGGGGGGCGTCTTTCGACAAGACCTGGATCAAGATGGCGTGAACATTCGCGCGACTTGCGCGCTGACATTCCAAGACAATCTTTCCGGGAAGCGCCATCATGACCGACACCAGCCGCCGAGATCTCTTCAAGGGCGCCGCCGTCACCGGCCTCGCCGCTGCTGCCGCGCCTGCTTTCGCGCAAGGGGCGGGGGCGGGGCAGGCGCCACTCGCCGATCCGCAGACGCGCTTCGTTTCCACGCCCTTCCCCGAACAGCGCCAGAAATGGCCAGCACTTCAGCGCGATATGCGCCCCGTTCCGGATTGCGGTGAGGCAAGCTATCGCGGCTCCGGACGCTTGGCGGGTCGCAAGGCGCTGGTCACCGGTGGTGATTCCGGGATAGGCCGCGCGGCGGTCATCGCGTTCTCGCGCGAAGGTGCGGATGTCGCAATCAACTATTACCCGACCGAGGAGCCCGATGCGCAGGATGTGGCGAAGCTGCTCCGCGCCGAGGGCCGGAAAGTCGTGCTGATCCCCGGCGACCTGACCGACGCGAAATTTTGCAACGACCTGATCGCGCGCGCCGCGCGTGAACTCGGCGGGCTCGACATCCTCGTCAACAACGCCGCGTACCAGCAGTCGAAGGCGTCGATCGCCGAGATCAGTTTCGAGCAGTTCGACCGGACCATGAAGACCAACGTCTATGCGATGTTCCACCTCTGCAAGGCGGCGATCCCGCTGATGAAGCCGGGCGCGTCGATCATCAACACCGGCTCGGTCAACTCGGTCGATCCGGGCGAGGAACTGCTCGATTATGCAACCACCAAGGGCGCGATCCTGATCTTCACCAAGGGGCTGGCGAAGCAGCTCGGCAAGAAGGGAATCCGCGTCAACATGGTCGCGCCGGGCCCGGTCTGGACACCGCTCCAGGTCGCGGGTGGCCAGTTGCCCGGCACGATGGGGGAGTTCGGCCAGAAGACCCCGCTCGGCCGCGCGGGCCAACCCGCCGAACTGGCATCGCTGTTCGTGACGCTGGCGGAGACGGGCACGAGCTTTACGAGTGGTAGCGCGTTCGCGGCCACGGGCGGCAGCGGGGTGCTATAAGGGGGCGCCACTACCGCTCCATCCTTCCAACTCCACCCCGGCGAAGGCCGGGGCCCAAATGGAAAGGTCGCAGTAACGGAGCAATGTGCATCGTTACCACCGTCCCCCAATTGGGCCCCGGCCTCCGCCGGGGTGGTATTCATGAGGCGTGAAGCCTCAGCCCGTGCCCAGCCGTCGCAGCCCGTCTGCATCCACCACCTTGATCCGCGCATACTCGACCGCGATCACTCCTTCGCGCTCCATCGCCTTCAACGCCTTGTTGAGCGTCTGTCGCGACACGCCGATCATCGCGGCGATATCCTCCTGGCGAAGTTCGATGCTGGTCCCGCCAGCCGCCCGCGCCAAGCCGGCCAACGTCCGTGCCAGCCGCACCGGGATCGGTTGCGACAGCGTGTTCATCATGAACGCCAGCGACGCGCGTTGATGCGCGCACGCCAGCAGCGCGATGTCCCACCATAATTCGGGCGTGGCGCCCGCCAGCCGCCGGAACGCCTCGATCCCGATATGCAGCACGCGCGCCGGCCCGAACGCGACCGCGTCATGTGGTCTCGGCCCGGCGTCGAGCGTCGACAGCTCGCCGAACCAGGTTCCCGGTCCCATCATCAGCACCACGAGTTCGGCACCGACCGCGGGATAGCCGATCAGCCGGACCTGCCCGTCGAGTACCGCCCACAGCCCATCGGGCGGGTCGCCGACGCCGTACAACCGCGTCCCCGCCGCGACAGATCGCACACTCGCCTGCGCCAGCAACAGCGCGCGCCGCTCGGCCGGCACCGCACCGAACCAGGAGTCGGATTCGAGCAGGGCATGATCGATCGAAGACATCGCAAGAGTGTCGGCCGATCGCCGGGATTGTCAATCTGGCGACATTTCAGGGACCTGCGCCATGCTATGCCAAGCCCATAATAATAGGAGATGGATGATGGCGACCGCACTCAGGACCGAACCGACGATACGCGATCTCGTATCGCCCGAGGAATGGGCGCTCCGCGTCGACCTCGCCGCCGCCTATCGGCTCGTCGCGCATTACGGCTGGGACGACCTGATCTTCACGCATCTGTCGGCGCGCGTGCCGGGTCCCGAGCATCATTTCCTGATCAACCCCTACACGCACATGTTCGAGGAGATCACCGCGTCGTCGTTGGTCAAGATCGACGTGAACGGCGACAAGGTCATGGACACGCCCGCGCCGGTCAACCGTGCGGGCTTCGTGATCCATTCGGCGGTCCATGCCGCGCGCGAGGACGCGGTCGCGGTGCTGCATCTGCATACGCCGCACGGCCAGGCGGTGTCGGCGATGGCGGAGGGGCTGCTCCCGCACACGCAGACCGCGATGATCGCCGGGCACGACGTCGCGTATCACGACTTCGAAGGTATCGCGACCGAGCTCGACGAGCGCGAGCGGCTGGTCGAGGATCTCGGCACCAAGCACAGCATGATCCTGCGCAACCACGGCACGCTGACGGTCGGCGAATCGATCCCGCAGGCGTTCCTCCGCATGTATTTTCTGGAGCGCGCGTGCGAAGCGCAGGTGCTGATGCTGAGTGCCGGTCGGGAGAATCTCAACACTCCCAACCAGGGCGTCGCAGAGAAGGTCGAGGGCCAGTCGAGCGGTCCCGGCATGCGGATGCTGGCGGACGGTCTCGCCTGGCCGGCGTTGCTGCGGAAACTCGACCGGATCGACCCGAGCTACCGCGATTGATCAGGAGCGGGGCCCGCAAAACTGCCACCCCGGCGAAGGCCGGGGCCCAGGTGGCAAGGCTGCTGTAACGAAGCGCAGCATCTACCAACTACCATCCCCCAACTGGGCCCCGGCCTTCGCCGGAGTGGGAGGGGAAGGGTGCGCAAACGACCGTTTGCTCCGCTTCAAGCCCGCTCGAGCAACCGCTCCGCCTGCGCGCGCGCCTCATCCGTAATCTGCGCGCCCGACAGCATTCGCGCGATCTCTTCGCGGCGTTCGTCCTCGGACAGCGCCCGCACGCCGGTCCGCGTGACCGTCCCGTCGCTGCTCTTGGCGATCAGCAGGTGCTTTGCGCCGCGCGCCGCGACCTGCGGACTGTGCGTCACCACCAGCAGCTGCGTGGTCTGCGCCAGCCGCGCCAAACGTTCGCCGATCGCACTCGCCACCGCGCCGCCGACGCCGCGGTCGATCTCGTCGAACACCATCGTCGACGCACCGCCCTCTTCCGCCAAGGCCACCTTCAGCGCGAGGATGAACCGCGACAATTCGCCGCCCGACGCGATCTTGGTCAGCGCTGCGAACGGCGCGCCCGGATTGGTCGAGATCTCGAACTCGACGCGGTCCTTGCCCGCCGCCGACCAGCCCTCTTCGCCGAGCGGTGCGACGACGGTCTGGAACCGCGCCGCATCGAGCTTCAGCGGCGCCAATTCCCCTGCGACCGCCACATCGAGCCGCTTGGCCGCCGCCAGACGGCGCTTGGTCAGTGCGTCCGAGGCAACGTCAAACGCCTTGCGCGCCGATGCCACCCGCGCCTCGATCACCGCAATTCCGCCTTCGCCCGCATCGAGCCGCTCCAGCCGCGCGCGCATCTCGTCCGCCAGCGCCGCCAGATCGTCCGGCTGCACGCGATGCTTCCGCGCCATCGCCCGCAGCTCGAACAACCGCGCCTCGTCATCCTCCAGCGCGCGCGGATCATAGGCCAGCTCCGCCCGCGCATCGCGCAACTGCTCTTCGGCTACCGACGCCTCGATCACCGCGCGGTCGACCGCTGCCAGCGCCTCGCCCAGCGCGACATGATCCTCCGCGATCCGTTCCAGCACGCGCGCAGCCTGGCGCAGCTTCGCCATGCCGCCGTCCTTGCCCTCGAGAAAATCGTCGATCGCGGCCAGATCGTCGGCGATCTTCTCCGCGCGCTGCATCGAGCGCCGCGTATCCGCCAGCGTCTCTTCCTCACCCGCGACGGGTGCCAGTGCCGTCAGCTCGGCTACGGTGTGCTCCAACCATTCGCGATCCCGCGCCGCCGTCTCGATATCCGCGCGTGCCGCAGCGAGTTCAGCCTCGGCCGCGCGAAAACCGGCGTAAGCCTTGGCCGTAGCCCCAGGCTCGGTCCGCCCGAAGATATCGAGCAAAGCGCGATGCCCGCGCGCATTCAGCAACCCGCGCTCGTCATGCTGGCCGTGGATCTCGACCAGATGCGGCGCCATCTCGCGCAGCAGCCCCGCCGACGCCGGCTGGTCGTTGACGAACCCGCGACTGCCGCCGTCCGCCTTGACGATGCGCTTCACGATCAACGGCTCGCCGCGCTCGATCTCCACGCCGTTCTCATCGAACAGCAGCGCGAGCGGCGAATCGGGGGCAGGGGCGTCGAACGTCGCGGTCACCACGGCCTGCGTGGCGCCATGACGGACCAGCCCGCTGTCGCCACGTCCGCCCAGCGCGAGCCCCAGCGCATCGAGCAGGATCGACTTGCCTGCCCCGGTTTCGCCGGTGAGCACGCCGAGTCCTTGGCCGAATCCCAGATCCAGCGCCTCGATCAGCACCACGTCGCGAATGGAAAGATCGGTCAGCATCCCGCGGGTCTTAGACGATCCGGACGGGAAGTTGATCCCCCATTGTTCTCACCCGAGGTTCGGCAATCAGTTCCCAGGGCCGATCAGTTTCCAGGGCCGGTCCGTGTCGCGCTGCCCGGACCGACCGGTGCTGGGGTCGAAACCCCGCGGGCGGCGGAGCCGTCGGTGTCGCCGGCTGCCTTGGGCAATTCGAGGACACCCGTACCCGGCGTGCCGGCCGTTCCCGACGCCACTACCGGTTCGCCCGGTGCCAGCGGCGCGATCGGTTTCACCGGATGTTCCTGCATCAGCTTGTAGGCATGATCGTACCAGTCGGTGCCGGGATAGTTGCGTCCCAACACCGCGGCGGCCTTCTCGGCCTCGATCGGGACGCCGAGCTGCAGATACGTCTCGGTCAGCCGCATCAGAGCTTCCGGCGTGTGCGTGGTCTGCTGGAACTTGTCGACCACCGTCCGGAACCGGCCGTTCGCCGCGAGCCACTGTCCGCGCGTCTCGTAGAACCGCCCGATCTCCATCTCCTTGCCGGCGAGATGGTCGTTGACCAGATCGATCTTCAGCCGCGCGTCCGACGCGTAGCGCGTATTGGGATAGCGGCGCATCAGCTCACCGAGGGAATCGAGCGCCTGACGCGTGATCTTCTGGTCGCGCGTCACGTCGGTGATCTGTTCGTAATAGCCGAGCGCGATCAGGTAATAGGCGTAGGGCGCGTCGCGGTTACCCGGATGCACCGCCAGGAAGCGCTGCGCCGAGCTGATCGAGGCGGTGTAGTCCTTGGCGAGGTAATAGCTGAACGCCGACATGATCTGCGCACGGCGCGCCCAGATCGAATAGGGATGCTGGCGCTCGACTTCGTCGAACAGCTGCGCCGCTTCCTTGTAGCGCCCCTGATCGAGCCGTGCCTTGGCGGTCGAATACAGCGTGCCGACATCGCGCGCGACATAGGGCAGATCGCCCTTGGCGGCGCGGCCACCCGCACAACCGGCCATGGGGAGCGCAAGCGCGGCGATGAGCGTGACCGCAAGGGCACGAGACTGGGTGATACGCATCGGCGTGATCCTTAGCGTAAGCGGATAGCCACGAACAATCCTTTTCGCCGGGCGGGTCTTGCCCCTTTCCGTGAGCCGGATCGCACGGCAATAGTCGTGCGTTGGTGCTCGCCATTCGCAGCGCCATTCACGTCGAGGATCATGTCATGCCGGCCACATTGTTGCACACCCACCGCGTCGAGAAGCCTTGGGGTCGCGACACGCTCTGGCCCGGTTTCGAGGATCCGGCCGCAGGTTCGCCGCCGATCGGCGAAGTCTGGTTCCAGGAGCCCGGCAACACCACGCCCGATCTGCTGATCAAGTATCTGTTCACCAGTGAAAAGCTGTCCGTGCAGGTCCATCCCGACGATGACCAGGCGCATGAGCGCGGCCTGCCGCGCGGCAAGGACGAGTGCTGGACGATCCTCGCCGCCGAGCCAGACTCGACGATCGCGGTCGGCACGAAGCAGCCGATGTCGAAGGACGAACTGCGTGCCTCGGCGATCGACGGCACGATCGAGGACAAGCTCGACTGGAAGCCGGTTAAGCCTGGCGACTTCATGTATTGCGCGTCCGACACGATTCACGCGATCGGCGGCGGTCTGACCGTGATCGAGGTGCAGCAGAACTCCGAGACGACCTACCGCCTGTACGATTACGGCAGCGATCGCGAACTGCATCTCGACGACGGTGTCGAAGTCGCCGACCCGACCCCGTATGTCCCTGTCGCGCCGCCGATCGAGATCGAGACGGGCCGCACGATCATGGTCGAGGGGCCGAAGTTCGTGCTCGAACGCTGGAAGGGCGGCGACCATGTGGTCAATTTGCCCGAGGGCACCACCGGCTGGGTGATCCCGATCACCGGCTCGGGCGATGTCGCAGGCGTCGCGTTCAAGGCTGGCGAATGCGCGACGATGACGGGGAGCGAGACGGTCTCGACGAGCGCGGATGCGGATGTGTTGTTCGCGTATCCCCTGGCAAAGCGGATTTGAGCAAGGGATAGACCGAACGAGGGGGGAGGGGGAGCCCGTTCCACTCCTCCGTGTTCTCCCGCGAAGGCGGGAGCCCAGTCTGGGTCCCCGCCTTCGCGGGGAAACATTATGGTTCGGACGCGCGCCATTCCCGAGGGCAACCACCCCGGTGAAGACCGGGACCCAGTTGGGGAACGTTGCTAATAGCTCGCGGCACCCTGTTTTTTGCACCTTTCCAATTGGGCCCCGACCTCCGCCAGGGTGGAAAGCTAGGGGGGAACACCCCCAAACTCACCCGCAATTAACCCGCGCCCCGCTATACCCCCGCGACATGCTCCGCATCCTCACCCTATCGACGCTGTTCCCCGACGCGACCCGCCTCAATTTCGGCGTCTTCGTCGAACGCCAGACGCTAGGCCTGGCCGCGCACCCCGGCGTGTCGCTGGTGGCAATAGCACCGGTCGGCCTACCCCCGGGCCCCCTCCGCCGCATCGGCCACTATGCCAGCCTCGCTACCCTCCCGATGCGCGAAACCTGGAAGGGCGTCGATGTCCACCGCCCGCGTTTCACCGCGCTCCCGTTCACCAAAGGGCGCCACCACGCCGCCGCGCTGGAACGCGCGCTCGTGCCCGTGCTCGACGCGATCCGTGCAGACTTCGCGTTCGACGTGATCGACGCGTCGTTCTTCTTCCCCGACGGCCCCGCCGCCGTAGCGCTCGGCAGGCGCTACGGCGTCCCCGTCTCGATCAAGGCGCGCGGCTCCGACATCCACCATTGGGGCGAGGCGCCTGCCACCGCCGCTCAGGTTCGCAGGGCCGGGCAGGGCGCCGCGGGCGTGCTCGCGGTCAGCAAGGCGATGAAGGCCGACATGGTTGCGCTCGGCATGCCCGCCGAGCGGATCACGGTCCATTATACCGGTGTCGACCAGGACCGCTTCCGCCCCGTCGACGACCGTGCATCGGCCAAGGCCAAGCTCGATGTCCGTGGTCCGTTGGTGATCGCCATCGGCGGACTCCTGCCGCGCAAGGGCCACGACATCGTCATCGAGGCGGTCGCCGCGTTACCCGGGGTCACCCTCCTGATCGCCGGGCACGGACCCGCGCGCGCCAGCCTGGAAGCGTTGATCGCCCGGCTCGGCGTGGGCGACCGCATCCGGCTGCTGGGCGCCGTGCCGCACGCAGACTTGCCGCAATTGATCGCCGCTGCCGATGTTGGCGCGCTGGCCTCCAGTTCGGAAGGACTTGCCAACGTCTGGGTGGAGTCGCTGGCCTGCGGTACGCCGATCGTCATCACCAATGCGGGTGGCGCACGCGAGGTCGTGACCGCACCCGATGCCGGCCGCGTGACGATCGGCGATCCGCTCGCGTTCGCAGCTGCGATCGGCGATCTTCTTGCGGACCCGCCGACCCAAGCAGCAACGCGCGCCGTCGCCGCCCCGTTCACGTGGGAAGCCAACACCGCCGCGCTCTACGAGCACCTCGCGAAGCTGGTCGCGGATCAACGATAAATGATCGATCCTCCCCCGCTAGGGGGAGGTGGCACCGAAGGTGACGGAGGGGGAGGACACGGAACAGCGGATTCACCTCTCCTCCCCCTCCGTCAGGCAAGCGCCCGACACCTCCCCCTTGCGGGGGAGGATAGGGAGGCCCGGCTCACCCTTCGAGAGGGTAGAGCGCCGCCACGATCCAGCGACCTTCGCCGCGCAGCACCGCCCACGCGCGAGCAGCGGCGCGGCTGTCCATCGCCTCGATCCCGATCCCGCGTGCCTCGACCGCGCGCTTGAACGCGAGGGGAGGCTGGCGCAGCGCCGAACCCGTTCCCAGCAACAGGAACTCCGGTGGCGGATCGAGCGCGAGCAATGCTGCGACATCGGCCTCGCCCAGCGCCTCGAACGCCGGCGGCTCCCAGCCATCCGCCCGCTCGGGACTGATCGACAAGGCTGTATAATAGCCGTCGTCGACCTTGAACCCGGCCCGACCGATCGCCGAGATCATCGGCCCATCGGTCTTCTCGCGGTCCATTCTCATTTAACGCTCGACCTTCGGACCCACCCGCTCGGCGCCGTCCTGAACGCCACCCTTGCGCGGTGCAGGATCGGCGCGAAGCCCCAGCGTGATCAGCAGCGACGACGACACGTAGATCGACGAGTAGGTCCCGACGACGATACCCAGGATCATCGCCGCGGTGAACCCGCGCAGCACGTGGCCGCCCAGCACCAGCATCGCGACCAGCGCGAGCAGGATCGTCACCGAGGTCATCACCGTGCGCGGCAGCGTCTCGTTCACCGACAGGTCGATGATCTCGCGCATGTCCATTTTCCGGTACCGGCGCATATTCTCGCGGATACGGTCGTCGATCACGATCTTGTCGTTGATCGAGTAGGAGATGATCGTCAGCACCGCCGCGACGATGTTCAGGTCGACCTCGAAATAATCCCGCATCAGCGCGAAGAAGCCGAGCGTCATCAACAGATCGTGGACGATCGCGACGATAGTCGAGACGCCGAACTGCCACTCGAACCGCACCACCGCGAACAGCGCAATGCCAAGGATCGCGAGGCCGACGGCCAGCAGACCCTTGGTGATCAGTTCGTCAGAGACCTTACCCGAGATCGTGTCGTATTTCGAGAAAGTCGAGCCCGGGAATTTCGCCACGATGTCGTCCGACACCTTCTTCACCAGTCGGTTGGTTGCGCCTTCGTCACCGCTTTCAGGCAATGGCAGTCGGATCGACAGCGTCCTGGGGTCGCTGAACGACTGGATCGAGGCCTCGCCGACGCCGAGCCGGTCGACTTCGGTGCGGACTGCTTCGATCGAGGGCGGCGTCGCGAAGTTCTGTTCGATCAGCACGCCGCCGACGAAATCGACGCCCATGTTCAGGCCACGGAACGCGACGAGGCCGGCAGCGAGAAGCGAAAGGATCAAAGTAAGCCCGAACGCCCATTTGCGTAAGCTAACGAACTTGAGGTTCGTGTTGTCGGGTACGAGTTTCAGCAGGCGCATGGTTATCTCCCGCCTCAAATATTGATCGTGGTGGGGCGGTTCTTCCGCAGCCACAGCGCGACCATCATCCGCGTGAACGTGACGGCGGTGAACACCGACGTGCAGATCCCGATCAGCAGCACGACCGCGAAGCCCTTCACCGGACCCGAGCCGAGCAGCAGCATGATCACGCCCGTGATGGCGTGGGTCACGTTCGCCTCGAAGATCGTGCGGCTCGCTTCCTTGTAGCCGAGCTCGACCGACTGGACGACGCTACGCCCGCGGCGTCGCTCCTCGCGGATACGCTCGTTGATCAGCACGTTGGCATCCACCGCGGTACCGATCGTCAGCACGAACCCGGCAATCCCGGGCAGCGTCAGCGTCGCGTTCAACATCGCCATGACGGCGACGATGACCAGGATGTTGATGACCACCGCGAGGTTCGCATACAGGCCGAACCGGCCATAGGTCACGAACATGAACACGATCACGAGCAGTGCGGCGACGATCGACGCCAGCACGCCGGCGCGGATCGAATCCTTGCCGAGATCAGGGCTGACGGTGCTTTCGGCGATCGTCTTCAGGTTGACCGGCAATTTGCCCGACCGCAGCGAGATCGCCAGCGCGTTCGCCGACTCCACGGTGAAGTTGCCCGAGATCGATGCTCGACCGCCAAGGATCGGTTCGTTGATGTTCGGCGCGGAGATCACCGAATTGTCGAGGATGATCGCGAAGGGCTTGTTGGTGTTCTCGGTCGTCACCTTGGCAAAGCGACGACCGCCGACCGCGTCGAACGTGATCGCCACCTGCGGCGCGTTGGTCTGCGGCTCGAACTCCTGGCGCGCATCGGCGAGCTGATCGCCCGAGATGATCACCGAGCGCTTGACCGCGATGAACGGCACGCCCTGCGGATTGCCCGGATACGGCAGAACCTGGCTGCCGATCGGCGCGATGCCCTTGACCAGGTCGGCCGGGTTCGCGGTCTCGTCGACCAGCTTGAATTCGAGCTTGGCGGTCTTGCCGATCAGCTCCTTCAACGCCTGCGGGTTCTTCAGGCCCGGCACCTGCACCACGATCCGCGTCGCGCCCTGGCGAATGATCGTCGGCTCCTTGGTGCCGAGCGCGTCGATACGGCGGCGGACGACTTCGGTCGCGTCCTTCATCGCCGTGTCGATCGCCTGGGTCAGGCCGGCCTGGGTCGGCTTGAGCACGAAGCGGCTCGTGTCGACGACGTTGATGTCCCATTCGCGCTGCCCGCTCATCCCGGCGCCACCGCCGGTGATCGCCAGCAGGCGCTCGCGCGCCGCGTCGACCTGGCTCGGATCCCGCAGCAGGAAGCTCAGCTGGCCCCCACGCGTCGAAATGTCGCCGATCTCGATCCGCGGCGTCCCGTTGCGCATCGTACCGGCCACGCTGTCGCGCATCGCCTCGATCCGCGTCGCGGCGAGGTCGGCGGTATCCGCCTCGAGCAGCAGGTAACTGCCGCCGGCGAGATCGAGCCCGAGATTGATGTGCGGATGGGGAATGCTGCCCCATTTGCTCGTGGTGCTCTCGGGGAGGAAACTCGGGATCGCCAGCAGGCACAATGCCGCCAGCAACCCGATGATCGACCCGACCTTCCAGCGCGGAAAATCCAGCATCAGTCGTTGGCCGGCTTCGTGTTCGGGCTGGTGATGTCGGTCAGCGTCGCCTTGACGACCCGCACGCGGACGTTCGGCGCGATCTCGACCTCGACGACATTATCCTCGACCTTGGTCACCTTGCCCAGGATCCCACCCGACGTCACGACGCTGTCGTTCTTCTTCACCGCGGCGACCGACGCCTGCAGCGCCTTCATGCGCTTTTGCTGCGGGCGGATCATCAGGAAATAGAACACGACGAACACGAGGAAGAGCGGCGCGAGGCTCAGGAACGAGGCGATCCCGCCCCCCGCCGTCGTGGCGCCGTCTGCGGCCTGGGCATAAGCTGGTGAGATGAACATCGAGTTCCGTATCTGGCTGGGCCGGCGCTGGCTGAGGGCCAAGTCCGGCTTGAAGGATGGGTCGGGCAGGACGTCGCGCATCGCGCCCGCATTGGTCCGCCCGCTATCATCGCTTGGAACCTCGCGCAACAGATCGCCACAGGATGAGACGTTGGCGTCATGCGACCGGGCGCAACGCTGCGTTCGCACTTGCATCCCGCGCGCGCGGCGCGTAGTGCGCCCCCCTCGGGTCGCCGCAAGGCTATCCGTTCGGTCGGAGCGTAGCGCAGCCTGGTAGCGCACCACACTGGGGGTGTGGGGGTCGCAGGTTCGAATCCTGTCGCTCCGACCATTTCATGTATTCAGTAGCGGACCCCAAGCGAGCACGGCCGGTCGAGTTTTCTCGATGGCGCGATCGGGCATTGCGAAAGGTCAATTCCGCCGACAGCCCGCCGGATGGCGAAGGCTGCGGGAGGTCTAGCGGCCGACGCGCGCCTCCTTCCGACGATCATGCCGTCGATGGAAATATCCCATCATCGGTTTCTCGACGAGCACGTACGCGATCAGCCCGATCCCGATCCCGGCCACGAAATGCAACGGGATCGCCGCTGCGCCGAGGTTCAGCCCCGCCGTGGCTTTGGTCGTTACCGACAAGGCGAGCGTGTGCCACAGATAGATCGAATAGCTCGCGTCGCCCATCAGGCGTAATGGCGCAAATTCGGGGATACCGTGCCGGGTGCGTTCAAAGGCCAGTATCGTTGCGACGCTGGCCAGCGCCGGCAAGCCGTAACGGACCGCCTTCGGCCATTCCGCGGGCAAAGCAAGCGCGAGCGCGCCGAGTATCAGCGTCGCCACGGCCAATGCGGGGCCCATGCGTGCGTAACCGAACATCGGGCCTCGCCACAGTTGCGCCAGCCACAATCCACCGAGAAATTCGAGAATATGCGGGTCCGAGTAGAAGTGCAGTGCCACCTGATCGTCGTCGACCAACGGATGGATCGCCGCGAGTGCGAGCAGGGCGACCGTAAGCGACCGCAGCTGGGCGTTGCGGGGAAGGCATAGGGCCACGCCGAACAGCAGGTAGAACCCCGCTTCGTAATTCAGCGTCCACCCGGGCACGAGCAACGGCCACGCCTGACCGTTGCTCGGCGAGATCGACGGCATGAAGGCATAGGACGTGACGACGTGCGTGACCGTCAGCCTGACCGCGGGAAACAGCCCGGCGATCGCACCGGCGAGCATGACCGACGTCACGATCCAATAGCTCGGCACGATCCGCTTGGCACGAGCGACCAGAAATTGGCGCGGGCGGCTGTGTTCGTCGGTAATCGCCCACATCAGGAAACCGCTGAGGACGAAGAACAGGTCGACGCCCGCTTCGCCTGCGGCGAACGGACGCTGCGCGCGATCCGCCGCGTGATAGGCCACCACGGCGCAGGCAGCGAGGCCGCGTAGATATTGAAGACCGAACAAACGCTGCATTGCGGCGCAGCATAGCGCATGATGGCGGCGACAGGCGCAGTCTCGACTTCGGAACGTCGCACCGATCGGGTCGAGTCATCGAGTAACCACGTTGATCTGCGATAAACGCGAACGCTGCACGACACGTCCCGATCTGGCGGCAAACGACTTGCGCGCTGAACAATGTTGCGGTGCAGTAACGATATGGTCGACGTTTCCGCCCCCGGGTTGCCGATCGAGGCACCCACCATATCGCTGGCGGCGATGCGCGTGGCGAATGCCGACGCTGGGAAGCCGTTTCGCGCTTCTGGCAGGTATCGTCAAACCGGGCGGCATGCGTGGCAAGCGTACGGTGCGCCGGTCCCATGCGGATCGATCCCCCTGAGGATCAATGCCGCACGGATCGATGCCCAACGGATCAATTCTGCGCGACCCACGCGGACCAATAATCGTCGCTGGCGAACCGGGCTTGCGCGCCCGTTCGGCGGCATCCCGGCTGCGTTCGCCGACGACTGAGACAGGAACAGCTATGCACATCGTCTACTACAAGGATGCCGTCGGCAATTTTGGCGACGACCTGAACGAATTGATCTGGCCCAGGGTCTTGCCCGAAGACGTCCGATCGGCGCCGGACACGGTGCTGGTCGGCATCGGTAGTCTGTTGGACGAGGCACGGTTTCGTGGTGTCGAAACCGCAAGCAAGCGCGTGTTCGTGATGGGATCGGGCGCTGCCTATGGTCGATTGCCCGACGATTACGCGCGCTGGACCTATTGTGCGGTCCGCGGTCCGCTCACCGCCAGCGTGATCGGGCGCCCGGCCGCGGCGGTAACGGACAGTGCGGCGCTGCTGGCCGCCTTGCCCGATCTCGTCCCCAGGTCCGCACGGCCCGACGAAATCCTGTTCATGCCGCATCACAGGACGCTGGTTAACAGCAACTGGCAGGCGGCGGCAGAGCGCGCGGGCATGACCTTCGTCGATCCGCAATGGACCCCCGACAGGATCCTGGCCTGTTACGGCCGCGCCAAGCTGGTCGTGACCGAGGCGATGCACGGCGCGATCGTCGCCGATACGCTGCGCATCCCCTGGGTTCCGGTGATGATCTCGCCGGAGGTCAGTATCTTCAAATGGCGTGACTGGGCTGGTTCGCTGGATCTGGCCTACCGACCGGTCGCGCTTCCGCCGACCACGCGGCTCGAGTCGTTCCGCTATGACCGGATCAGCCGCCTGACCCAGGCCGGCGGGCGCAGCGTCGCCCGTGCCGACTTTGCCGATGCCGACGATGCGGCGCTGATCGCCGAGTTTCAGGATCGCTTTCGCGAAGAGCCGGCGGTGATCGACGCGGTCAAGGCGCCAGGTGCGATCAAGGCCCTGCTGAAGGTCGCGGCGACGCAATTCGACGGACGTCGGCTGGCGGCGGCGAGCGGTGCCCTCAAGGCTGCGGCGGCCGGGCAGAGTTACCTGAGCGACGACGGCATCTTCGCCGGTCGCCTCGACCAACTCCAGTATGCCGTCGCCGGGCTGATCACGGACGTTCGCCGCGGCTAGCGTTTCAGCAACCGGCGGACGATTCCCCCTGCCTTGACCAATTGGGCACGTCCGCCCGGGAAAAGGGCCAGTGCGCCGATGAACAGCGCGTAGGCCAGCAGGCCGGCAAGCGCGAGCATCGGCAGGCTGGCCCAGGCGAACGCATACGCGGCCAGTGTCAGCAGGCCGCCGGCGATCGCGGTGGCGGCGGCGATCGGAATCATCAACCGGATCGCATCGCCGCGGGTCACCGGGCCGCTCCGCGTGACCGCCCACCACATCATCGGAATCTGGACCGCCGCGCTGGAGATCGCCGCCGACATGGCGATCCCCTTCGGCCCCCAGAAGATACCGATGAGATATCCGATAATGACCGCGGCCGATCCCAGGCCGCCCCATTTCAACTGTTCCTGAGCACGGCCCTGGCTGACGAACAGCCAGGATGCCGCCTGGCGCAACTGCAGGCTGAGCGCCGCGACGCCGAGCCAGGCAAAGGTCGGGGCGGATTCGATCCAGCGTTCGCCGAGCAGGACCAGGATCACCGGCTTGGCAAAGATGATCGCGCACAGGATGCCGGGGGTGGTCAGCGTGAGCACGCCGCCGAGCATCGCCAGATACGCGCCGCGATACTCGGCGGCATCGTTGGACAGCCGGGACAGCAACGGTACGGCAACACGCGCTGCCGGTGCTGTCATCTGCCACAGCGGCTGGAACATCAGCTTGTAGGCACGATCGTAGATGCCGAGCGGCCCTGCACCGAACCGCGCGCCGATCAGGATGTTGTCGAGGTTGGTGATGAGATAGCCGAGCAGATTATAGCCGGTAACCGTCCCGCCGAACCGCAAAAGATGCAGCGCGTCGCGTGAGATTCCGGGTCGCGACGGCCGCCACCGCGAGAACACGCAGGCGAGGACGAGCGTCGCCGCGCCGTTGGTGACCTGCATCGCGACCAGCGACCAATAGCCGAACCCGGCAAGCGCACCGCCGACCCCGACGATCACCCCGGCGACGAGCGCACCGACCTCGATCATCGCGATCGCTCCGAACCGCATGCGTCGGTTGAGCAGCGCCAGATGCTGGGCGGACAGGCTCGACAGCAGCAGCGCGGCCGCCATCGTCATCATCACGGGGGTCACTGCGGGGGTCGCGTAGAAGATCGCCGCGAGCGGTGCCGCGGCCACCGCGAGGCCGGCGAGGGCACAGCCGATCAGCACGTTGAGCCAGAAAAGACTCGACAGTTCGACCTGATTGATCGTCGGTCGCTGCACCGTGGCGGCCGACAGGCCCAGGTCGGTGAGCAGGAGCGCGGCCGCCACCAAGGGGCCGACCATCGCCAGCAATCCGAAATCGGTCGGCAGGAGCAGCCGGGCGAGCGCCACCTGGCTCCCGAACTGAAGTACGAACTTGGTGCCCTGGCTCCCCATCGTCACCGCGGCGCCAACCGCGGATTGCCGCTTGAGCGCGGTGGCGTTGCCATTCGGCGAGAAACCGGCGCCTTCCGACGAGAGACCGGTGCCTTCCGGCGACAAACCGGACGCGGGGATGCGGTCGGTCATCGCGCCACTGTCTTGTAGCCGCCGCGTAACGCCTTGCGCAGGATCAGCGGCAATTGGCGCGCGCTTTCCTGCGTGACGAGCAGCACGCTGTTCGGGCTGGCGAACAGGTAACGAAGCGCGGCACGGGGGCGGCGCGCCTTGGCCTCGTCGGTAAAGCCGCGATAATAATAGCATCGGTCGACCGTCCGCAGATGACGTCGCAGCAATGCCACCAGCCGGGCGTCGCAGTTAGCGCGCGCTTCGTCGAGCAGCGCCCGTTGGCGACGGCGCAAGGCATCGAGGTCGCCGGTGGTCTGGATCTGCGTCAACGAGTCCGGCCGCACCAGATAGCGATATAACGGGTCGGGATGGAGCCACCATCTGGCGCCTGCGCGAAGGCAAGCCACGTACAGCGCGAAATCCTCGGCGAACCGGACCGTCTCGTCGTACCGCAGGCCGTGCTGCATCAGGAAATCGCGTCGCATCAACGGTTTCAAAAACCCGTAATTGGTCCGCGGCGCGTCCGGCGACGAGATATTGCGCGCGATGAACTCCGGCAGATCGATCATGCAGGGTGCAGTCAGCGATCCTGGTGCGAGCATCGGCGTCCGCGACCCGTCAACTGCGTCGACCAGCAGAAGGTTGTCCGCCACCATGTCGGCCTGTTTCGTCTCGCCGAGGGCGATGAGCGTCGCGAGGCGGGTGGGCGCAAAACTGTCATCGGCATCGAGCAGCGCGATCCACTCGCCCCGCGCCGCGGCTATTCCCGCATTGCGGGCAACCGACGGCCCGCCGTTGCGTGGCAAGGCGAGCAGCGACACGCGGGAATCGCCGCGCGAGATTTCCGCGACGATGGCCGCGGTGTTATCGGTCGATCGGTCATCGACCACGATGATCTCAAGATCGCACTGGTCTTGCTGCATTGCAGAAGCGATTGTCGCCTCGATATACTGCGCTGCATTATAGGCCGGAATAATGACGCTGGCCTGGATCATACGAGCTCCCTTGAAGGGGGTTTCCAGGATCGCTGCTCGAAAGGAGCATGATGTCGAACCCCGAAATTACCGTGATCGTGCCGGCATACAACGTGGCCGGGCTCGTCCTGCCCTGTCTGGCATCCATTGTGGCCCAATCGACCGGGTCGTGGCAGGCGATCGTGGTCGACGACGGCTCCACCGACGCGACGGCGGACGAAATTCGCACGCTCGTCGACCCGCGTATTTCGCTTGTGCAGCAAACCAACGCCGGGGTTTCGGCCGCACGAAATCATGGTCTGGCGCTCGCCAAGGGGCGGTTCGTGATGTTCCTCGACGGCGACGACGTACTCAATCCGACCGCTTTTGCGCGGCTCGCCGCGATGCTGGATGCGCGCGAAACAGCGGTCGCGGCGTTCGGCACGTTCCTGAAGATCCTGCCCGGCGGCGCGCTCTATCCAGGGCAAAAGCCGCTCGCGCTGCATCGTTATCCCGACGGCGACGTGCTGGAACCGATGCTGCGCGAGAACTTCCTCGCCAATGGCGGCCACGTCCTGATCCGGACCGAGGTGGCGCGCCGGCTTGGCGGGTTCGATACGCGGCTGCGGCTGAGCGAGGATTGGGAGTTCTGGTGCCGCCTCGCCGCGCAAGGCGAATTCGCGTTCATCGGTACCGAGCCGGAAGTGTTCTCGTTGCGGGTACGGCCGGGCAGTTCGTCGGGTGGTCTTTCGGTCGACTGGGCCAATCATCAGCCCTGTCTCGATACGATCGGTGGCAATGCCACGATCCGCGCACGCTTTTCCGGCAAGGCCTGGCGCAAGCTGGAGCGTACGATGCGGGCCAGTCAGATGTGGGAATGCGGCCGCGTCAATTTCACGATGCGCCGCTTCCGTGATGCGCGTCGGCTTATGCTCGGGTCGCTGCGGCTCGATCCCTTGCCGAAACGGGCGGCGACCTTCCTCGCGGCGATCGCGCAACGGCACACGAACCATGTGATCGTGTCTCGTCTGCGGTTTCGTGACGAGGATGTCGCGGCCGATATACAGGCCTGACCGATTCCACATGCACAACACCGGACAATGTCCTATAGTGGGGCAGTAGGCGCATAAGGTCCAGCGGACGCGGTATGGCATTGAGCTATGACGTGCCACGATCGGGTTCGTCTGACCCAGATAGAGTAATGGCCGGAGAGGCAGGATGATTGGCAAGGACCCCACGGGAGCAGGCGGCAAGCCGAGACATCCCGAGCCGATCGGCCACGAATCCCTGAACCGGGCCGAGGCGTGGCACGCCGATGCCGATACGCGGTTCCCGGTCGAGCCCGGATCCTCACGCATGCCGGCAGGGCGGCGCATCTCGTTCACCGCATGGGCGATCGCCGGGGTCGTCGGGGTCGTCCTCTGGATGATCGTCATCCGGCTGGCCTGAGCTTGAGCCCGAGATCGTCTGGTGCCGTACCGCCCCAGATGCACAGCAGGAACAGCAGCACCAGCATCGGCGTGAACAACAGATAGCCGCCCCCGATGATGAAGGTGGTGAGCGCCAGGACGGACAGGATCGCCGTCTCCCGCCGCCAAAGCGTGCCTGCGAACATCGCCAGGAACGCGGTGATCCCGATCGCGCCGTAATCGGTGATCAGCTTGGCGATCGAATTGCCCGTGCCTTCCTTGAAATACAGGTAGCGCTCGGTCGCGCCCGGCCCCCAGCCGATCAGGATGCGCGCCTCGTGGCTGAGCTCCGCGATCGGCAGGAAGGGGCCGATGAAGCGCGCATAGCCGCTCGACCCCGAATAGCTCAGCTCGTTGGTCCGGCTGAGCATCGATCCAACCTGTTCGGGAAAGACGATCGACCCCAGCGTCAGCGCGATCACGCCGGCGATCGCAAAACCCGCCACGCGCCCGAAATTCCGCGCCGACAGACAGGCGTAGAACGGGACCGCCAACGCGAGCGACAGCGCGCCGGTGCCGGAGAAGGACAGCATGTACGCGACCAGGTACAGCGGCAGATATTTCACCCGCCCGAGAATGAAATAATCGATGACGACCGCGATCACGAGCGTCTGCGAGAACATGCTCGGCTCGAGCAGGAAGAAGCCGTTGGAGCGCAGGATCGTCGATCCGTAGTGCAGAATCGGATTGAAGTTGAACTGCGGCTCGACCAGCACCGGTTTCAGCGCGGGCATGGTCACCATGAACGAAAATATCCGGATGCCGACAAACTGCACCGCCCATTGGACGATCCCCGCCGCTGCGATGAACCGGGTATAGGCGAGGAAGAGCCGGAAGACGGTCGTCCGGTCGAACCGCGCGCTCGGGCCGACCATGGTGAAGCTGTACGTGACCAGGATCGCGATCATCGAAGGGACGCTGGTGCCGAACCGACCATCCGGCGTCGTCAGCGCGATCAGCGTCGACAGCAACGTACACGCCGCGAAGACGAAATAGAGCGCCATACCGCGCGGGCGTAACGTGGCGATGCCGCTGGCCAGCCCCCATCCGAGCAACAGCGCGAACAGCGGCAGGCTGATGAACAAGGCGCTACCCCCCGGCATCCCGCCGAAGCGTTGCAGGATCAGGCAGGCGATCAAACTACCATGGACGAAGATCCGGCTGTTGCGCGCGGACTGGTCCTGGTCGTCCGCAAGGGCGTCGTCCCGCAAGGCCTGGTATCGAAGACCCTCGTCCTGAACGATCGGTGCGGTGCTCATGCCACCACCCCGCGCGCGCCACTCGCCTCGTCGCGCGCGCAGGGCGTCGCGCGGCGCGACATCTTGCCGTGCGCGCGAGAGAGCGTAACGCTTCGCGAGGGCCGCCAGAGAGTGGGCCGGTAGAGGATCGATCGCCACCGCCGTCGCCCGGCCGGCCGGTGTCTCGTCTCATTCCGGCCGGGCAGGAGCGCCGCCTCATGGTCCGGACTGCCGTTATGATCGCCCTTGCTGCCACCGCGTTGGCCGCAACCCCGGCGCGAGCCAACCCGTTGATGTACGTCTACAAGGGTGCGGGCTGCGACGGCAAGGATCGGCTGCCTCGCTATCAGGGCGTGATGGGGCGCAAGCTCGATGGGGTGTCCGACTTCCTGTCGGCCGAAAGCTGGGCGCAGATGCAGAGCGGCGCGCAGTGGGCGCTGACCTGCTGGCAGAACCAGCCCGTTCGGCTTGCGCTCGGTGTACCGCTCGTCGTCAAGGGCGGTACGCTGAGTGCTGCCGCCGCGGGAGAATATGACGCCGAATTCCGCAAGATCGGCGAACTCCTCGTAGCCAAGGGGCGCGCCGATACGATCGTGCGGCTTGGCTGGGAGTTCAACGGCAACTGGTATGCCTGGTCGGCTGCAAAGGATCCGGTGTCGTTCGTCGGCGCCTTCCGTCATGTCGTCGGCGTGCTGCGCGCAGTGCCGGGCCAGCATTTCCGGATCGTATGGAATCCGTCGCTCGGCACCGGCACGAACACGCCGCAATCCTTGTGGCCCGGCGACGACGCCGTCGACCTGATCGGTATCGATATCTACAACCAGAGCTGGCGTCCGCAGGATACCGACCCGGCGACCCGCTGGCAGGGCTATCTCACCGCCAATTACGGCCTGAACTGGCTGGCGAGGTTCGCGGCCGAGCATCGCAAGCCGATCGTGGTTCCCGAATGGGGCACCGGCACGCGACCCGACGGACATGGCTATGGCGACGATCCGCTGTTCATCCACAACATGGCCGCCTGGATGCGCGCGCACCGTATCGCCTATGAAAGCTATTGGGATTTCACCGCGTCCGATTACGACGCCACGATGTCCGCGGGCAAATTCCCGCTGGCGCTGGCGGCCTACAAGGCGGAGTTCGCGCAGTGATCGGCCAGCCGACTTAGGCATAATAGGCCCCGTAGTCGGCGTGATCGCGATCGACATCGCCGTGGCCGAACGCAGCCAGCGCGCGCATGTCGACACGGGTTGCGATCACGCCGAGCGGCTCGATGTCGAGCGCGCGCATCCGCTTCAGAGTCGCTGCCGCGGTCTGGCTCGGCGTATCGTTCCAGCGCAGCACCATGAGCACCTCGTCGACCTGACGGAGCAGCAGCCGGGCATCGGTAACAGCGAGGGCAGGCGCCGCATCGAAGATCACCAGATCGAAGCGCTTTTCCGCCGCGGCCAGCAATGCAGCGATATTGGCCGCAGCGAAAAGATCCTGCCGATTCTCGGTCGTGTCGCCAGCGGGCAGCACGTACATGCCGCTCACCGGGTCGTGGATCAGCGCCTCGTCCAGCGTCGCGGTGCGGCGCAGCACCTGCACCATGCCGGCATGCGGCGGGAGACCCATCACCCGGGATACGGATGCGCGACGGATATCGGCATCCACGAGCAACGTCCGGCTGCCCGCCATTGCCGACGTCCGCGCGAGCGAGATCGCGAGCGTGGTCTTGCCTTCACTCGGCCGTGCGGAGGTTATGCCGACACTCGTCATGCCGGTACGGCCATTGCGTACCAGCGCGAGCCGCACGGCGCGTAGTTGCTCGGCGTAGAGCGACAGGGGACGCTCCACCGGGAAGTCGATCGGCGAAATCCCCTCTTCTCCGGGCCGTGCGATCGACGCGATTTCCGGGACATTGGCGATATGCGGCAGCCCAAGCTTTCGCTCGATGTCCGCCGACGAGATCAGCTTGCGATCGAAGGCTTCCGCGATCCACACCGCCGCACCCGCGACGATCGTCGCCAGCACCAGCCCGATCATCAGGATCAGCGGCTTGTTGGGCGACGTCGGTCGCTGCGGCAGCGCGGCCGGGGAAAAGATCCGCGCGTCCTCATCGGCGACAAGCGCCTGGCTGCTGATCAGGTTCTTGCGCTCGAGCAGGGCCTGGTAGGTAGCGCGCAGGCCATCTGCCTTGCGCTGGAGTTGCGACAGCTGGACCGAGGCGTTGTTGTCGTTGGCAAGGGTGCCGGTGGTGCGCGCGACGATACCGGCGGCGTTGGCGACCTGGTCGCGGGCGATCTGCGCGTTGGCGTTCAGATTGGCGAGCTGCCGGCTGGTTTCCGCCCCGATCGCCCGGTCGAGCGAGTCGAGCTGGTCCTTGGTCCGGATCAGATCGGGGTGGTCGGGCTGATAGCGGCCCTGCATGTCGGCATAGGTGGTCGCCAGCACCGCGCGCTGATTGCGCAACTGCTGGATGACGGGGGATTGCAGCACCGCGCCGACACCGCCGGTGTCACCCTTGCGCGTCTGCCCACGCGCGGTACTGAGTTTCGCCTGCGCATCAGCCAGTGCGGCCTGCGCTGCGGCCTGCTGTTGCTTGTAGAGCGACAATTCCTGTTGCGTGAAGGTCGCGCCCTGGCTGTCGAACAGGTCGTGCTGGGCGCGGTATCGGGCAACCTCGGTATCCGCGGCCTCCAATTGGATGCGCAAATTGTCCAGTTCGTTGCCCAACCCCCGGCCGACCTGCTCGACGGCGGCGCGGCGGGACTTCTCCTTCACGGCCAGATACTGGTGGCCGATCTGATCGGCGACCGCCTTGGCCAGCATCGGGTCCGACGACGTATAGGCGATCGAGACGACGCTGGATTCGCCGGGGCGGATGATCTTGGTCCCGCCGATCACGAGGCCTGTCGCCGCGGTTTCCCGATCGGTGCCGGGCAGCTTGGGGAGGCTTGCGGCGAAGACCGGATTGTCGACGAGGTTCAGCGCGCGGACGGTGCCGAGCGCGACGGCGGACGAGCGCATGATCTCGACTTCGGTCGCAACCGCGGTCTCGGCGGTGGACAGACCGGGCAGGACCTCCTTGTCCTTCTCCGACACGTTCAACTCACGCGAATTGACCACCATGCCCGCCGACGCGGTGTACAGCTTGGTCCGCGTGAACCCGTATGCCAGCACCAGTGCCAACGCGCTCGCGAATACCCCGATCGCGAGCCATTTCCGGTGACGTACCGCGGCGAATGCGTGGCGGATGCTGTCCATCGGATCGCCGATGGTCGCGGCCAATCGTCCCTTCGAACGGGGTTCGGCAGTCTGGCCGGAGCGGAAGTCGTCCATGGCGTTCACCTTGTCAGCGTCAGGCCGATCGTCGCGCGGTTGTCCTTGAACGCGCGGTAACGATCAGTGCCGTTGGAGGATTGGTCGAGCCGCTCGAGGCCGAACTTGAGCCCGGCATAGCGGTTGATACGATAGGTCGCGCTGGCCTTGGCGCTGATGCGACCATCGGTGCGATCGAGGTTGTTGAAGCGACTGTCCTGATATCCGATCGATGCGGACAGGATCAGTTGACGCAGCCATTCGTGATCGACCTGGATGCTGCCCTGCGTCGACAGATAGCCGCCCGAGCCTGGAATGCCGGAGTCGAGCACCGATCGGTTGCCCCTGATCGTGACGGTCGTTAGCTGGGTCGGGAAGAACTGCACCGTGGCGTTGAAGCCGAGGCCACCGAGATCATTGTAGAAGGGCAGGCGGAAGCGCTGCTGGATATAGCCGACGCCGATGCTGCCGCGGATCAGCGCGGCCGGCTCGAAACTCACGCCTGCGAGCAGTTCGAACCCTTCCGAATTGCGCTTGGGCGTCTCGATCGTGCCGACCCGGAACCGGCGGACATTGTAGCTCGCGCTGGTGAACCACGCGATCGACGGCGTCTGCGCGTAGGACGCACGCATGCCGACGCGGTAGCTGGTATTGTCGCTCGGCTGGTAGTCCGCGATCGTGCCATCGGCGAGTTGGCCGTCGCGGAAATCGAAGCGGGCCACGCGCGCCGTCGCCGAGAGTCGCAGCTTGTTGAAATCATGCGCGAGCAGCATCGCGCCCGATTGCTGCGTGTAATAGATCGGCTTGATCGTTTGCGAGAAGATGTCCTGCGACAGGCGCGACTGGTGAATGCCCTCGGCACGGATCGCAGCCGTCAATGCGGTCGCGTGATCGAATTCGTAGACGCCGCGGCCGGTGACCGAATAGTCGGCGACGTTCTCGGTGCTGCGGTTCAGATACCGGTCGATCTTGCCTCTGGCATCGAGGCTGAGGCTGTTGCGCGCCCATTGCGACTGCAGTTGCGCCCGTGGCTGGATGCGCAGCAGGCCGTCGGTGACCCTGTCATCCTGCGTACCGAAGATATTGTCGTCGTAGAGGCCGGTGATCTCGACCGACGGCGCAAGCTGGAAACCGCCGAGCGGGATTCCCGGCGCGACATAGCCGGGCTGCACGCGCTCGAGTACGGCTGTATGGCGTGTGTCGATCTGGGGCTTTTCCTCGGGCAAGAGCGGCGCCTCCTGGGCATGGACCAGATGTGGACACACCATCGCACTGCCCAGCACGCCAGTGCGAGCGGCGTGACGAAGCCAAGACGGTGTACGGCGGGACACGGCGGCTAGAAGTTTCGCTCTCGGATCCGGACGGTATCGCCGGGCTGTACGATCACGTCCGCGGTCAACGGCTCGCGTTGCTCGGCGGCCTGTCCGGTATGGCGGATCATCACGGTCTTCTGGTTCGCGCGATAGGTGAAGCCACCCGCCGTCGCGACGGCACCCAGCACCGTCATCCCCGATTGATAGGGGAACTGGCCCGCCTTGTTCACTTCGCCGAGCACGTAGATCGGCCGCGAGGCGATCAGGTCGACCACCAGATGCGCGTTCTTGAAATACCGCGCCTGAAGCGTCTGCGTCAGCGTGGCCGAGAATTCGCCGAGCGTCTGCCCCTGCGCCTTGATCATGCCGACCAGCGGAAACGAGATGTCGCCTTCGCTGTTGACGGCATATTCGCCGGTGACACCCGGTTCGTTGTAGACATTGATCCGCAGTCGATCGTCGGGCGCGAGCCGGTAGACATAGGCGGCGGCGGGCGGTGCTCCGGCCGGAGTCGGCGCGATATCGGGGGTGCAGCCGGTCAGCCAGACCGCAGCCGCAAAGGCCGCCGTCCATGTCCTTGCGACATGCCGGTTCATATCGCCTCTCCGCCACGTTCGGCACCACGAACGCGCTCAATCTCGGTATCGATCATAGGTTTCCTTGTTCGAAACTGGAGCACCTTGCGCTTCAGGAAGCCCGCCCCCCATGCAAGGTGCATCGTCGCCAGTGCCGGTGCGGCCATGAGCGCGCCGAGCCACCGCGCCTTGACCGCGAACACGGCCGAGGCGGCAAGCAAGGCGAGTCCATATGACAGCGGGATGACGAGAAGCGCGGGCAGCAGGGTTGCGCCAAGCAGGCTGAACCCGATCGCCAGCGTGATCGCAGGAGGCAGCATCTGTCGCACGCGCAGCCGCTCGCCATGTTTGTGGCTGTTACGCGCGCGACCCGAGCCATAGCGGAAATATTGCCTGGCAAGACCGCGCAGCGTGTTCCGTGGATAATAGATCACCGGGATCGTCGCATCGAGCCAGATCCGGCCGTCCAGCGCCCGCAGCCGCGCATCGAGCTCGGCATCCTCGTTCGCCTCGAAACTGGTGTCGTACCCGCCCGCCTGCTCGAACAGAGTGCGACGGAAGGCCGCGTGATGACCATGATCCACCCAGCCCGATGCGCCACCCATGCGGTGTGCCGAGCCGCCCGTGCCGATGCGACTGTTCTGCGCGATCGCCACCGCGCGCTGGAAGCGGCTATGCCCTCGCGTCGTAAGCCCGACGACGACCGAGTCCGCGCCGCTCGTCGCGAGCGACGTCAGCAGTCGCGCGACATAGTCCTGTGGGTACGACGCATGCGCGTCGACGCGAACGAGGATGGCGAAGCGGGGATCGGCCGCCGCCGCCGCACGATTCATGCCGGCAGCCTGAATGCGCTCTGGGTTGTCGATCAGCCGAACGCGGGACGCGCGATCGGCGACATCGGCCACGCATTCGCGCGTGCCGTCGCGGCTGCCGCCATCGGCGACCAGGATCTCGCCGACCACGGAGGACGGTTCGCGCAGAAGCGTGTCGAGCAACGCCTCGATATGGGCGATCTCGTTCAGGGTGGGAATGATGACCGTCGCGGTCATGCTGCACGGCTTTCCGGTCGTAACGCCTCGACGAAGCGCGTGCTGGAACGATCGAGGCCGGTATCGTTGAGACGGGCACCGACATGGCTGCGATACTCGGCGATACCGGATGGCGTGATGGCACGCGCCATCGCGCCGGCAAGATCGACATGCGCGAAGTCGACCCGATTGGCAGACGGCAGATAGGACTGGAAGACGTCTATGTCCGACGCCAGGATGGGGATGCGATAGGTCATCGCCTCCAGCATCACCAACGGCACGCCTTCCCACCGCGACGGCATCAGCAGCAGATCGGCCGCCGCCAGGGTCGCATGGGGGGTGTCGGTCCACCGCGAACAGCGAATGTCGACCTGACCGGCGAGATCGTGCCGCAGCCGCTCGATATCCGCTTCACCCTCGCCCGAGCCGACGAACAGGAAGATCCAGTCGCCGAGCCGCGCCGCGGTCCGCCGGATCGCGTCTGCCAGCGCATCCAATCCCTTTTGTCGTACGTCGAGGCGGCCGAGGAACAGCGCGACGCGTGGACCGGGATCGAGTCCGAGCATCTCCCGGGCCTGCGCACGCGCGGGCACCGGCGGCGGTGCGACGATGTTGTCCGCCACGACGATGGGCGCGCTGCCACCCGCGGCGCGAACCTGCTCGACGACCGCGGTGCTCGGCACGATGAAGCGATCCGGTCGACGATACAGCCGGCGGCGGACCCAATCGCCGGGTACCGCGCTGCGACCCAACGCCGCCATGCCGTGCGCCATCGGCACATAGCTGACGACAAAAGCGTCGCGGGGCGCCGCGAGCAGCGGAACGACGCAATTCTCGATGCGTCCCTGCAACAGCAACGTCGTGGCGGGACGCAGGTCGGCGAAAGCATCCCGCGCCGCGCGCGCGTAAGCCCGCCGGAACCCTCCGAGATAGGGCTCGGCGCGTGCCTTGGTGAAGACCCAGGGCCTCACCTCGAACCGATCCGAGACATGGGGTTGCAGGCGCTCGGCCAGCTTGGCGTTGGCAGTCGGATACCGCACGACGATGCGGTCGAACTCACCGCTCTGCACGAGTGCCGGCAGGAACCGCAGGAACATCGCTTCGTGCCCGCCAAAGTCCGGGCTGTCCTGGAAGATCAGGAGGGAGCGGCTCATGATACGGCGCCCGGTCGGCGATCGGCCAGCGCAGCTTCGTAGACGGTGCGGGTCAGTGCGCCGATCTGCGTCCAGTCGGGCATGTCCGTAGCGGGTCCGGTGCGCGGATGTCGGCCGATCGAGTCGATGATCGCGCCCGCCAGTGCGCCAAGGTCCGCGGGCGGCACCAGGGCGCCTGCCGCACCGCCGGTACCGATCATCGTCCGAAACGCGCCGATGTCGCTCGCGATCAGCCAGCGGTCGAGGTCTGCCACCAGATGCAGCACACCGCTCGCATCGATCGTCCGGTAGGGGAAGACGAACGCGTCGGCGCTCCGGAGCAAGCCAGCCATCGCATCTTCGGACAGTCGTCCGGCACGCACGGTAAAGGCGGCGCCGAGGTCCAGTTCCCTGGCGCGGGCCAGAATGGGCTCGATCGGGATCTGGACTTCGCCGGCGACGATCACCTCGAGGCGATCGCGGACCTGCGGGTCGATCAGGCCGAGCGCTTCGACGAGCAGGTCGACGCCCTTATACGCCTGCATCCGTCCGAACAGCACGATCCGCCAGCGACGCGGCTCGACGCGAGGCTCGGGCGCCGCCGCGCGCAACGGCAGGACGCCGTGCGGCACGACGTGGACCCGATCCTCGCGCAACCCACGCGCGACCAGCGCATCGCGTCCCTGCTCGGTGTGCACGATCAGCCGATCGAACGCCGCCAAGATGGCGGTGTAGCCGCTGCGTTGCGCAGCGCTGACCGGGCGACCGTTGAACGGCTCGATATCGTGGACCGTCAGGATCACCGGGCGGGTCCGCCGGATACGGCGGACTGCACGCAGATCGAGCATCGGCAATGCCGCCCACTGAAAGTGGACGAGGTCGAAACGCGCCGCCTCCCGCTGGAGACGCCGCAGTCCGACGGCATGCTCGACACCCTTCAGTGCGCGCCATACCGATCCGACCCGACGCCTTGGCCCATCCGTGTACGGATAGAAGAAGGGCAATGTCGGGATCGCTGCGAGCAGATCCTCCTCCATCGGACGCAACGCGCGCGTCGCCCAGTTCGGTCGGATCGCATTGGCCTGCAAGCCGTTCGACAGCGCCGCGTCGTACGGCGCAGTGAACAGCGAGGGATCGACGAGCAACACCGATCGTATCGCGCGGTGGTCTGCGCGATCGTCGGCCGCAGCGTCGAGGTGGAGAGGGAAATCTCGGACGAGATCCTGGCGAGCGGGGGGCGCGGCGGTGCTCAGAACGACCCCTTGCTGGCAAAAACTGCCGGCACGGTGCGGACCATGATCCAGATATCGCCACCCACCCAGCGCGTCCGGCTGTAGATCGTGTCCATCGCCACGCGTCGCCGATAGCTGATGTCGTTGCGGCCACTGACCTGCCACAACCCGGTGATGCCGGGACGCATGGTGCAGTAGAATTGCATGTACCGGCCGTACCGCTCGACTTCGGCCGGTACGATCGGTCGCGGACCGACCATACTCATATGGCCCCAGACGACATTGATCAGCTGCGGCAGTTCGTCGAGGCTCGACTTGCGGAGAAAACGCCCGAGAGGGGTGATCCTCGGGTCATTGCGCAACTTCTGATCGAGCGCCCATTCGGCCTGCGCTTCAGGATTCTGTTCAAGATGTCGGCGCAGCCTCACTTCGGAGTCGCGGACCATCGTGCGCAGTTTAAGGCACGGAAACATCCGGCCGCCGCGACCGATGCGCCGATGGATGAACACCGGAGAACCCCCGTCCTGCAGAGAAATCGCTATACAAAGCAGTACCATGACGGGCAAAAACACGAGCAACGCGCTGGTGGAGAAGATAATGTCGACCAGCCGCGACAGGTTGCCATCGACCTTCCGCATGACACTGAAGTTGCTTGCCGACTTACTCGAGGCATCAGGTCCCGAGTGCACTCTAACGCGAGTGCGTACATTGCCATAAAATGTCATGGCCGCACCTCATTGACTGCTGTTTGTTGTCGCACTGCAATATCGCAGAGGTGCTAGCGGTTGGCTAGCGTATTGAGCGCCCGCTATCTCACCTTTACCTCTATCTACCGCATTGCAGCATGAACTTGGGAGCGTAAGGCGCTGAACAATGTTGTCAGTAGAGCAGTAGGGAGGTGGCCTTACTTGCGATCGTTTGAAGCGTCGTGCGCTGAATTAACCATATTCTGGAGCAGTCGTAGTATTTCGATAGAAGGCTAATCGCTTGATTATCCTGAAAAATACGGCGAAATCGGCGTGGTCGAGCCGTACTGGCAGGGAATTGGCACGGCGCGCTCGCCGCGGCGCAATCCGCGATGCGTATCCGAAACCGCCAGCAGGATCCGAATCGCTCATCTCGCCTGCTCCGGCGACGTCATGAACCGCTATCATCCGATCGCAGCGAGCTTTCGACACGCTGTCGCAACGCCGTATCGACGGTGATGTTCGACGTCGCGCACCGATCGTGGTCATCGCCTTATGTAGCAGGCCGCGTGGGGGGCAGCCCGGGATCACGACCGCTGCGCGCAGCGTCATCCCGGGCCCTTTGTCCTAGCGCGGAACCGCCTTCAGGCCGTCTCGCTCACCGTCGCGGCCTGACCCACGGCGATCGCGCTGAGGTTGACGATCCCGCGCGCGGTCACGCTCGGCACCAGCATCTGCAGCGGCTTGGCGAGCCCCAGCAGCATCGGCCCCATCGGCGCCGATTCGGTCGAGGCCGACAGCAGCGACACCGCGATGTTCGCCGCGTCGATATTGGGCATCACCAGCAGATTTGCCGACCCGGTCAGCGGGCTATCCCCGACCAGCCGCCGCCGCAGCGCCTCGGACAGAGCCGCATCGCCGTGCATCTCGCCGTCGAACTCGAACTCCGGCGCGATGTCCTTGAGCAACGCATGGCCTGCGCGCATCTTCTGCGCGGACGGCGACCGCGACGCACCGAAGCTCGAATGCGACAGCAACGCGGCCTTCGGCTCGATCGCGAACGCGCGGACCGCTTCGGCCGCGAGCATCGTCATCTCGGCGATCTGCTCGGCGGTCGGATCGACCGTCACGTGCGTATCACAGAAGAACAGGCTGCCCGTCCGCAGGATCACCGCCGACATCGCATACAGCCGCGACACGCCCGGCATCCGCGGCAGCAGCGGCATGACGTACGTCATCTGCGTCCACCAGTCGCCGATCCCGCCACACAAGGCCGCATCGACGCGTCCTTCGCGCAACAGCATCGCCGCCGCCACGCTGGGCCGCGTCCGCAGCGCCCGCTCGGCGCTGTCCGGCGGTGTGCCGCGACGGCCGACCAGCGCGCTATAGCCCGCCAGCAACGGCTCGAAGACCTCACGATCGGTAGCCGGATCGAGCACCTCGACGTCCGTGCCGATCGTCATGCGCAGACCGCTCGATTCGATCTTTTCGGCGATCACCTCGCGCCGTCCGATGAGCACCGGCCGACCGATGCCCTCGTCAATTACCGTCTGCACCGCGCGCAGCGTCCGCGGGTCCTCGCCCTCGCCATACGCGATCGAGCGCCCCGCCTGCTTGGCGCGCGCGAAGATCGGCCGCATCAGCTGGCCCGAGCGATACACGAACACTTCGAGATCACGCAGATACGCGTCGAAATCCTCGATCGGCCGCGTCGCCACGCCCGAATCCATCGCCGCCTTAGCGACCGCTGGCGCGACGTGCAGGATCAGCCGCGGATCGAACGGCTTCGGGATGATGTAGGTCGGCCCGAACACCGGCGTCGCGCCGCCATAGGCGGTAACGACCACGTCGGACGCCGTAGCCCGCGCCAAGGCCGCGATCGCGTCGACCGCTGCCACTTTCATCGCCTCGTTGATCTCGGTCGCGCCGACGTCGAGCGCCCCGCGGAAGATGAACGGGAAGCACAGCACGTTGTTGACCTGGTTCGGGAAATCCGAACGCCCGGTCGCGATGATCGCATCGGGCCGCGTCGCATGCACCAGCGCCGGCTGGATCTCGGGCTCCGGGTTCGCCAGCGCCAGAATCAACGGATCGGGCGCCAGCAGATGCAGCCACTCCTGCTTCAGCACGCGTGGTGCCGACAGGCCGAGGAAGATATCCGCTCCCTCCAGCACGTCCGGCAACGTCCGCGCGTTCGTCTTGCGGGCATAGCGCGCCATGTTCGGCGGCATCACGTCGCCGCGATCGGCATGCACGACGCCGGCGATATCGGTCAGCGTCACGTTCTCGGGGTTGAGCCCCATCGACACCAGCAGGTCGACCGTCGCCAGCGCCGCCGCGCCCGCGCCCGACGTCACCAGCTTCATCTGGTCGAGCCGCTTGCCGCGCAGTTCGAGAACGTTGCGGACCGCGGCGGCACACACGATTGCGGTACCGTGCTGGTCGTCGTGGAACACCGGGATGTTCATCACCTCGCGCAGCTTCGTCTCGATCTCGAAGCATTCGGGCGCCTTGATGTCCTCGAGATTGATCCCGCCGAACGTCGGCTCGAGCACGCGCACGGCTTCGATGAACGCCTGCGGGTCGAGCTGATCGATCTCGATGTCGAAACAGTCGATCCCCGCGAACTTCTTGAAGAGCACCGCCTTGCCCTCCATCACCGGCTTCGACGCCAGCGCCCCGATCGCGCCAAGGCCCAGAACCGCGGTCCCGTTGGTGATGACCGCGACCAGATTGCCCCGCGCGGTATAATCCCGCGCCTTGTCCGGATCGGCGGCGATCTCCTCGCACGCAGCGGCGACGCCCGGCGAATAGGCGAGCGCCAGATCGCGCTGGGTCGCCATCCGCTTGGTCGCCTCGACCGAGAGCTTACCGGGCTTCGGATAGCGGTGATAATCGAGCGCGGCCTTGCGGAAATCGTCTTCCATGGTCTTCCTAACCTGTCGGCCGCGGCGGCGACCGGGTTGAGCGCGCAAGCAAAGCTCGCGGCGACTGTTCAAGGGAGCGCATAGCCGCAGGGGAGGCGATCCGCCAACCCCGCGCGGACGTAGCGTCGGTTTGGTTGGGGGGCAGGGGGCAGCGTCACCTATCAGGCCACCACCCATCAGAGGCCCCCCCGGCGAAGGCCGGGGCTCAATTGGAACGTCGGACATAACTAAGCGCGGTCCTTCGTTACCACCGCCCCTCAAATTGGACCCTGGTCTCCGCCGGGGGGGCAGAGGAGGACGAACCCTCCACGATCCTACCCCGCCAGGGGGAGGTGGCACCGACGGTGACGGAGGGGGAGGGCCACGCAACATACGTGTTCGCTTCCCGCCCCCTCCGTCCGGCAAGTGCCGGCCACCTCCCCCTTGCGGGGGAGGATCGAAAATCGGCGATTCCACAAATCTCCTGTCCTACAACGAACCAATATGGTTCGCTCCCCCCGACAAAACCCGGGGAGCCAACCATGACCATCCACGCCCTAATCGACGCCGTAATCGACCGCGAAGGCGGCTACACCAACCACCCCGCAGACCGAGGCGGCCCCACCCGCTACGGCATCACGCAAGCCGTAGCCCGCACCAACGGCTACCCCGGAGACATGCGCAATTTCCCCCGCGCGAAGGCCAAAGACATTTACAGCCGCCTCTACTGGACCCGCCCCGCCTTCGATCAGATCGCCCCCCGCGCCCCCAAAATCGCCGAAGAACTCTTCGACACCGGTGTCAACATGGGGCCCAGCGTGGCCGCCACCTTCCTCCAACGCGCCCTCAACGCGCTGAACCGGGGCGCCTCCGACTACCCCGACATGACCCTGGACGGGCGCATCGGTCCAGCAACATTAGCCGCACTCGATGCTTTCCTCGCCCGCCGAAAACCAGGCGGCGAAACCGTGCTCCTGAAAGCGATCGAAGCCCTCCAGGGCGAACGCTACGTCGCCCTCGCCGAGACCCGCCCCGCCAACGAAGCCTTCCTCTACGGCTGGCTCGCCAACCGTACCTGACGCCCCTGCGAAACGCTGCCAGCGTCTATACTTTCTATACTTCACTTTTGCCGGAGGCAGCCAATGACCCCGCAACCCCTTGATCCAGCACCCGATCCCGTCCCGGCCGACCTTTGGGTCAGCAGAGCCCGGCCGACCTTCCTCTACGTCATGTACACACTGCTGCTCGGCGCGATTCCCGCCGGCCTGATCGCCGCAGTCAGGCCACAAATGGCGCAGGCCATCGCGGCAGGCATGGCGGCGTACCTCAACGCGATTCCCGAACCGCTCTACGCACTCTTCGGGACCGGCTATCTCGGCTACACGGTGGCCAGGGAATGGGGGAAGGGGCGCTAACCTCCCCCTCCGTCATCCTGACGAAAGTCAGGATCCAGAGCCGAGGACGTCAACCTGCGTTACCCTGGATCCTGACTTTCGTCAGGATGACGGGGAGGGCGCGCGATAAGCGGTCGTGCCGTGGCGGTCCGACCGTTGCACCCCCAAAACCAAACCCTACATCGCTGGCATGAGCAACGACCCCCACGCCATGCCGACATGGCACGGCACCACCATCCTCTCGGTCCGCCGCGGCGGCAAGGTCGTCGTCATCGGCGACGGCCAGGTCTCGATGGGCCAGACCGTCATGAAACCCAACGCGCGGAAAGTGCGCCGCCTTGGTGACGGCAGCGTCATCGGCGGATTCGCCGGCGCGACCGCGGACGCCTTCACGCTGTTCGAGCGCCTCGAGCGCAAACTCGAAGCGCATCAGGGCCAGCTTCTGCGCGCCGCGGTCGAACTCGCCAAGGACTGGCGCACCGACAAGTTCCTCCGCAACCTCGAAGCGATGATGATCGTCGCCGACAAGGACGTTACGCTGATCCTCACCGGTAACGGCGACGTCCTCGAACCCGAAAACGGCGTCGCCGCGATCGGCTCCGGCGGAAACTACGCCCTGGCCGCGGCCCGCGCGCTGGTCGAATACGAGACCGATGCGGAGGTCCTCTGTCGCAAGGCAATGCACATCGCCTCCGAACTCTGCGTCTACACCAACGACCGCCTCACGGTCGAAACGATGGACAGCACGACCTGATGCGAAAACGCGCCGCCTAAATCCCGTCACCCCAGCGCACGCTGGGGTCTCCCCGTTTTAGAGCGTGCCCTCGCGGCACGAGATCCCAGCTTTCGCTGGGATGACGAATTGGAAGCCATGAACGACCAGCTCACCTCCAAGGCAGCCCTGTCTCCTAAACAGATCGTCGCCGCACTCGACGCCCACATCATCGGCCAGGCCGCTGCAAAACGCGCGGTCGCCGTCGCCATGCGCAACCGCTGGCGCCGCCAGCAGCTCAGCGAAGACCTCCGCGACGAGGTCACGCCCAAGAACATCCTGATGATCGGACCGACCGGCTGCGGCAAGACCGAGATCAGCCGCCGCCTCGCGAAACTCGCCGACGCGCCGTTCGTGAAGGTCGAGGCGACCAAGTTCACCGAGGTCGGCTATGTCGGCCGCGACGTCGAACAGATCGCCCGCGACCTCGTCGAGGAAGCCATTCGCCTCGAAAAGGAACGCCGCCGCGTCGCCGTCAAGGACAAGGCCGAGGAGGCCGCAATGTCCCGCCTGCTCGACGCGCTCACCGGCAAGAACGCCAGCGAGGCGACGCGCGAGAGCTTCAAGCAGCGCTTCCTCGATGGCCACCTCAACAACGCCGAAGTCGAGATCGAGATCGAGCAGGCCCCGGCCATGCCGTTCGACATCCCCGGCGGCGCGCCGCAGATGATCAATCTCGGCGAGATGATGAAGTCGTTTGGCGGTGGCCAGCAGCTCAAGCGCCGCAAACTCACGGTCCACGCGGCGTGGGACAAGCTCGTCGAGGAAGAGGCCGACAAGCGCCTCGACCAGGACGAGGTCAGCCGTGCGGCGCTGGCCGATGCGGAAGCCAACGGCATCGTCTTCCTCGACGAGATCGACAAGATCGCGGTCAGCGACGGCCGCGGCGGCTCGATCAGCCGCGAAGGCGTTCAGCGTGACCTGCTGCCGCTGATCGAAGGCACGACGGTCGCGACCAAGTACGGCCCGATGAAGACCGACCACATCCTCTTCATCGCCTCGGGTGCGTTCCACGTTGCCAAGCCGAGCGATCTGCTCCCCGAACTCCAGGGCCGCCTGCCGATCCGCGTCGAGCTCAAGGGCCTCACCGAAGCCGATTTCGTCGCGATCCTGTCCGACACCAAGGCGTCGCTGCCGCTGCAATACAAGGCGCTGATCGCGACCGAAGGCGTCGGCATCGAGTTCACCGAAGACGGCATCGCCGCGATCGCGCGCATCGCTGCCGAAGTGAATGCCGAGATCGAGAACATCGGCGCGCGGCGTTTGCAGACGGTGATGGAAAAGCTGCTGGAGGAGGTAAGCTACAACGCGGAGGATCGCGGCGGCTCGAACCTCGTCATCGACGGCGCGTATGTCGACAGCCAGTTAAAGGAAATCGCGCGCAACACGGACCTCAGCCGCTTCGTGCTGTAGGCAGGACACCGGTCGGTTTTGTATCCTCCCCACGCCAGGGGAGGTGGCGCCAAAGGTGACCGAGGGGGAGGACACGCAACGGACGTGACCCCTTTCCTCCCTCTCCGTCTGGCAAGGGCCAGCCACCTCCCCCTGGCGGGGGAGGATTGATTGTTACGATAGACGTCGGATAATTTTCGTTATGGGCGCCGTCAGGAGAAGATCATGGACGTGACCGAAGCCATAGCCGCTCGCCGATCCGTCCGATGCTTCCTCGACATCCCCGTCGACCCGCTTCTGCTACACGACCTGGCCGTAAAAGCATCGCGAGCAGCAACCGGCGGCAACCTCCAGCCCTGGCACATTGCCATAGTCCAAGGCGAACCGCTGGCCCGCCTCAAGGCAATAATGGCCGAAAAGATCGCAACCGGCGCCACCGAAACCCCAGCCTACGACATCTACCCGAAAGACCTCACCGCCCCCTACCGGGACCGACGCTACGCCGTCGGCGAAGCGATGTACGCCCACATCGGCATCCCCCGCGACGACAAGGCTGCGCGCCAAGAATGGTTCGCCCTAAACTTCGCATTCTTCGGGGCCCCGGCCGCGTATTTCTGCACGGTCGACAAGCGCATGGGCCCGCCCCAATGGTCGGACCTTGGCATGTACCTGCAAAACCTAATGCTGCTCGCGGTGGACGCTGGCCTTGCCACCTGCCCGCAGGAATGCTGGGCGATGTATCCGGAAACGGTTGGGACGTTTCTCGGGATACCGGAAGACCGCATGCTCTTCTGCGGCATGGCGATCGGCTACGAGGACAAGACCGCCCCGGTCAACGCGCTGCGCACCGAGCGCGCAGACGAGGCGGAATGGTTGACGACTATCCAGCCGTCATCCTGACGAAAGTCAGGACCCAGGGTAACGGAGGGCCGCCCTTATGGCTCTGGATCCTGACTTTCGTCAGGATGACGGGACTACAGAATCACCGTCACCGGCTTGGCGCCCTTGATCCCCGCGAGGATCATCGCTTCCCAAATCGCCGGATCACCCGCAGCGGCCATCGCCTTGTCGGGTTCGCGCAACGTCTTCAGTACGGCGAGCGCATCGGGCAGGTAATCGGGCCAGGCATCGTCGATCAGCCGCGACGCCGATTCGGCATCGCCGCCCGCGTTGCAACTGATCCGCTGTCCCGCCAGCACGCGCGCGACGCGTTCGGCAACGGGGGTCGTGGAAACGTCCATGTTCGCTCTCCTCGCGGGTCGGCATACAGCAAACCCGCGAGGCGAACGAGAGGCTTAGCGCGCCGGGCCCGAGCCTGCGCCGCGTGCCGGTCCGCGGTTGCCGCCGCCGGCAGGACGCCCGCCGCCAGCCGGACGACCGCCGCCGCCCTGGCCACCGGGACGCCCACCGCCCTGGGGACGTCCGCCGCCGCCCTGGCCGCCACGGCTCGCACCCGCATAGCTGCGGCCGTTGCTACCGGTGGGGTTGGCCGAATGCGTCGCGCGCGGACGTGCCGGATCGCGCGGACGATCGATCCGGACTTCGGGATCGGCACCCATCGTCTTGACGCGCGTCTGCTTGATCTGGTTCGACAGATTGACGAAATCCGCCGGCAGCGGCTGGACCGTCACCTTCTGGCGGGTGATCCGCTCGATGTCGCGCAGGTACGCCTTCTCGTCATCCGCGCAGAACGCGACGGCGATGCCGCTCGCGCCCGCACGCGCGGTACGGCCGATGCGGTGGACATACTGCTCTGCGACGTTCGGCAGCTCGAAGTTGATGACGTGGCTGACGCCCGAGACGTCGATGCCGCGGGCGGCGATGTCGGTCGCGATCAGGACCTTGACCTTGCCCTGCTTGAACTCGCCGAGTGCGCGCTCGCGCTGGCCCTGGCTCTTGTTGCCGTGAATCGCGTTCGACGCGATGCCGTTGCCCGCGAGCAGCTTCACGACGCGGTCGGCGCCATGCTTGGTGCGCGTGAATACGAGCGCACGGTCGATCGCAGGATCGGCCAGCGTGATCGTCAGCAGCGCCTGCTTCTCCGACTGGTTGCAGAAGGTGACATACTGGTCGACGCGCTCGGCAGTCGTCGCGGCCGGCTTCACCGACACCGTCTTCGGGTCGAGCAGGAACTGGCTGGCCAGCTCGCGGATCGCGACCGGCATCGTCGCCGAGAAGAACAGCGTCTGGCGCTTCTTCGGGAGCATGCGGACGATCTTCTTCAGCGCGTGGATGAAGCCCAAGTCCATCATCTGGTCGGCTTCGTCGAGCACGAGGATCTCGATCATCGACAGGTTGCAGAAGCCCTGCTCGATCAGGTCGATCAGGCGGCCCGGCGTGGCGACGAGGATGTCGACGCCGCGGCTCAGGTCCTGGCGGTTCTTGTTGATGCTGGTGCCGCCGAACACGGTGGTCACCGACATCTTGCTGAACTGGCCGTAGGCGCGGGCGCTGTCGGCGATCTGGCTGGCGAGTTCGCGCGTCGGTGCAAGCACCAGCATGCGGCAATGCGTCGGCAGGACGCGCTTCTGGTTTTCGGTCAGCCGCTGGATCGACGGCAGCACGAACGCCGCGGTCTTGCCGGTGCCGGTCTGCGCGATGCCGAGCAGGTCGCCGCCCTCGAGCAGGATCGGGATCGACTGCGCCTGGATCGGCGTCGGCTCGGTATAGCCCTTGGCTTCCAGCGCGCGGACGAGGGGCTCGGCAAGGCCGAGGTTTGCAAATGACATGTAGAGTCTCTCAAATGTGCCGGGCTCGCGAATCCACACAAGGACGCGCGAGGGGCGGTGGTGTTTTGACACCCCGCGTGAAAAGGGAAGCCCGTTGGAAACGACCGAGGCGGAGCCAAGACCTGTAAAGGTCCAATCACGCTGCATTACGCTTCGATGGCGGCCCTCTGACGTATCGCCGTCGAAAAGTCAACCTTCGGCGCGGGTCAGCGCGCCGCCGCAGGGTCAGCCACGGATCTGATCGAGGTGCAGATAGCGCTCGTTGAACTCGGCCGCATCGCGCAGCCCGGGCCAATCGACCACGCTGACCTGACGCTTTTTCCGCGCGATCAGCCCATCGGTTTCAAGCGATTTCAGTACGCGGTTGACGTGCACCGGGGTCAGCCCGAGCGCATCGCCGAGCTGTTCCTGCGTCATCGGCAACTCATAGGCCATACCGCCGACCAGCGCCGAATTCCTGAACCGCACGGAGAATTCGCACAGCAGGTGCGCCAGCCGGCTGCGGGCATTGCGCCTTCCGACATTCAGCAGCCACTCGCGGTGGATCGATGCCTCGACCAGCGCATCGATCCACAACGCCTGGCCCGCCGCCGGGCATGATTCGACGAACAGGCGCAGCGCCGGGATCGGCACCTCGGCCAGCGTCAGCCGGGTCAGTGCCTGGATGTCGTGATCGGATTCGTTGAGGAACAGGTTCTGCAGGTCGACGAACTCGCCGGGCATCAGGATCGATACGATCTCGCGCTCGCCATTGGGGGTCAGCTTCTGCCGATAGGCGAGGCCATCAAGGATGAACGCGCACCGCGTCGGACGCTGGCCCTCGCGCAGCATATAGGTCGACGCATCGATCGTCCGCATCTTGAACGGCAAGGCGGCAATCTGGGCGCGATCGTCCGCCCGCAGTTCCATCCGCGACTCGAACTTCCGAATAACCTGTTCAGTCACGGTGGACATATCCACGTGCACTCTCCGCATCCAGGGCAGGAGCACTCGTTTCTCGCTGTCACCCTCTCTGGGATAGCGCGTCGCCGGGCCGTGCACCTTATCCCAGGATTGAGCGGTCCGACAAAACCCATGTTACATTGTGAGTGTGATTATTCTGCCAGCGTGGCCGGTCGAAGGCGCCCCGCGGCATGGGTTCAGACGTGCGGTGAGGCAGGTGCGCTGCTGGAGGTGTTGCCGGGCGCGTCGCCGACCTCGTCGCCGGCCTCGTCGATCATGACGGCGACAGCCAGCAGAACTCGTCCCCGGTCGTTTCGCACCGCGACGCTAAAGTGCGCGCCGTGGCGTGCGATGGCCGGATGGTCGCTAAGATAATCGCCCGCGAAGATGACCGCCTGGACGCGCGCTTCTTCGTCGTTCGCCAGATCGGTGCCGTCGTCGTCATTGACGGGTTTGTGGTTGTCGATGTCGAAGAAGTATCTGGGCATGCTCGACTTCCTCAACCGTTACGCAAGCTCGACAATAACAGGCCGTCAATCGCTCCGCTCTTACCAAAATCAGTTTCTGTGCACGGTGCATGCTCGACTTGAACTGCGTCGCGAGCGTAGGATGCGTGCAAACAATAGAGGATCAGCCGCATGAAACTGGCCAGCCTGAAGCATCCCGATGCCATCAAGGGACGAGAGCGCGGACGAGACGGCAAGCTCGTCGTCGTCTCGAACGATCTCGCATGGTATGCCGATGCGAGCCATATCGCGCCGACGTTGCAGGCCGCGCTCGACGACTGGGATCGGCTGTCGCTCGATCTCAGGAACCTGTCGACCGATCTCGAACACGAGATGATCCCGATGCGGCGCTTTCACGAGCATGACGCCGAGTCGCCGCTTCCGCGTGCGTATCAATGGGCCGACGGTTCGGCGTATGTGAATCACGTCGCGCTGGTCCGGCAGGCGCGTGCGGCGGAGATGCCCGACAGCTTCTGGCACGATCCGCTGATGTATCAGGGCGGCTCGGACGGTTTCCTTGGGCCCCGCGATCCGATCCCGCTCGGCGACGAGGCGTGGGGCTGCGACATGGAGGGCGAGGTCGTCGTCGTGACGGGCGACGTGCCGATGGGCGCGACTCGTGACGAGGCGCTCGCGGCGATCCTGCTCGTCGGGCTGACCAACGACGTTAGCCTGCGCAACCTGATCCCCGGCGAACTCGGCAAGGGCTTCGGTTTCTTCCAGTCGAAGCCGGCGAGTGCCTTTTCGCCGGTGTTCGTGACCCCCGACGCGCTCGGCGACTGGTGGCAGGACGGCAAGCTGCACCGAAAACTGATGGTCGATCTCAATGGCCAGCCGCTCGGTCGCGCGGAAGCCGGGGAGGATATGACGTTCGATTTCGGCACGCTGGTCGCGCACGCGGCCAAGACGCGGAAACTCGGCGCAGGCACGATCGTCGGCTCGGGCACCGTCTCGAACCGCGGCCCCGATGGCGGCCCCGGCAAGTCGATCGGCGAGGGCGGCGTCGGCTATTCCTGCCTCGCCGAAGTCCGCACGATCGAGACGATCCAGGGCGGCAAACCGATCACGCCGTTCCTCAAAAAGGGCGACGTCGTGCGAATTTGGGCGGAGGACGACAAGCGCCACCCGATCTTCGGCGTGATTGAACAGACCGTTGAATAGATAGCCCGCTCCTCCTTGTTTCCCCGCGAAGGCGGGGACCCAGTCTGGGCTCCCGCCTTCGCGGGAGAACAAGGAGTTGGCGGAATGGCCTGCGTAAGTGTTTCGGCCGGCCCGTAATTTCCACCCGGCCATCGTAAGCCCGAAAATCCCCTCGCAATCGCTGTTGAAATTTAATAACACGCTTCGGTAAGAGTGTTCCGCGGTCACAGCGGCCTCATGGAGATGGAATGACGATGGCAAGCGAGCATCCGCGCGCCAATTTGCAACCGCTCACGTTGCATATCCCCGAGCCGAAGTTCCGCCCCGGCGACGCGGTGGACTTCGCCGAAGTCGACGTGCCGCCCGCCGGCGAGGCGCGCCGCCCCGATACCGCGGACAAGGCGTCCGACTTCATCGATCTCGCCTACACCCTGGTCCGCGTGCTCGACGACGACGGCAATGCGGTCGGGCCGTGGGATCCCAAGCTGTCGCCCGACGTGATGCGCCGGATGTTGCGCAGCATGGCACTGCTCCGCGCGTTCGACGAGCGCATGTTTCGCGCGCAACGCCAGGGCAAGACCAGCTTCTACATGAAGGCGCTCGGCGAGGAGGCGGTCGCGGTCGCGGCGGCGTATGCGCTCGATTACGAGGACATGTGCTTCCCCTCCTATCGCCAGCAGGGTCTGTTGATCGCGCGAGGCTGGAGCCTCGTCGACATGATGAACCAGATCTATTCGAACACGGCCGACAGGCTCGGCGGCAAGCAGCTGCCGATCATGTACTCGGTCAAGGAAGCCGGCTTCTTCTCGATCTCGGGCAACCTTACGACGCAATACCCACAGGCCGTCGGCTGGGCGATGGCGTCCGCCGCCAAGGGCGACACGCGCATTGCGGCGACCTGGTGCGGCGAGGGCTCGACCGCTGAGGGCGACTTCCACTCGGCGCTGACCTTCGCGACGGTTTACCGCGCGCCTGTGATCTTCAACATCGTCAACAACCAGTGGGCGATCTCCAGCTTCTCCGGGTTCGCCGGCGCCGAGGCGACGACCTTCGCGGCGCGCGCGGTCGGCTACGGCATCGCGGGGCTCCGGGTCGACGGCAACGACGCGCTCGCGGTCTACGCCGCGACCGAATGGGCCGCCGAGCGCGCCCGCACCAACCAGGGCCCGACGCTGATCGAGCACTTCACCTATCGCGCGGAAGGCCATTCGACCTCGGACGATCCCGGCCAGTATCGCAGCGAAGGCGAACCCAATGCCTGGCCGCTCGGCGATCCGATCAAGCGCCTCAAAGACCACCTCATCGCGATCGGCGAATGGGACGACGACCGCCACGCTGCGCAGGACAAGGAACTCGCCGAGCAGGTCAAGGCGGCGCAGAAGGAAGCCGAGAAGAATGGCATCCTCGGCCACGGCCTCCACCAGCCGCTCGAATCGTTGTTCGACGGCGTGTTCGAGGAACTGCCTTGGCATCTGAAGGAGCAACGCCAGCAGATGCTCGACGAGGAATCCGCGAGCGGCCGCCCATGGGATATCAAGGCATGAGCGCGTTGATGTCCACGACGTGTGCCTGCCCGCTCCCCCGCGTCGCTCCACCCCCATCCGTCATCCCAGCGAAAGCTGGGATATCCCGGTTATCGAGCGTGCCCTCGCGGCATGAGACCCCAGCTTTCGCTGGGGTGACGAAGGTGTTTGTATGAGCGACGTGACAGCAACACGTGGGTCGGACGCAACCGAGGCAGCGGAAGCGGCCTCGTCGAGCCACGCAGATACCGAACCCACCACCCGCATGAACATGATCCAGGCGATCAACTCCGCCATGGACATCATGATGGAGCGCGACCCGGACGTGATCGTCATGGGCGAGGACGTCGGCTATTTCGGCGGCGTGTTCCGCGCGACCGCCGGGCTCCAGGCGAAGCACGGCAAGACCCGCGTGTTCGACACCCCGATCACCGAATGCGGGATCATCGGCGTCGCGGTCGGGATGGGTGCCTACGGCCTGCGTCCCGTCCCCGAGATCCAGTTCGCGGATTATATCTACCCCGCGCTCGACCAGCTCGTGTCCGAAGCCGCGCGTCTCCGCTACCGCTCCGCCGGCGAGTTCACCTCGCCGATCACGGTGCGCTCGCCGTTCGGCGGCGGCATCTTCGGCGGCCAGACGCACAGCCAGTCGCCGGAGGGGCTCTTCACGCATATGTCGGGGATCAAGACGGTCATTCCGTCGACGCCCTACGACGCGAAGGGCCTGCTGATCGCCGCGATCGAGGACAATGATCCGACGCTCTTCTTCGAACCCAAGCGCATCTACAACGGCCCGTTCGACGGCTATTGGGATCGCCCCTCGCAGAACTGGTCGAAGCATCCGGCCGGCGCAGTCCCGACCGGGTACTACAAGATCGAGCTCGGCAAGGCGAAGATCGTCCGCGCGGGCGAGGCGCTCACGATCCTCGCTTACGGCACGATGGTGCATGTCTGCACGGCCGTGGTCGCCGAGGCAGGGATCGACGCCGAGATCATCGACCTGCGCACGCTCGTGCCGCTCGATATCGAGACGATCGAGGCGTCGGTGAAGAAGACCGGCCGCTGCATGATCGTCCACGAGGCGACTCGCACCAGCGGCTTCGGCGCGGAGCTGTCGGCGATCGTCCAGGAACGCTGTTTCTACCATCTCGAGGCGCCGATCGAGCGCGTGACCGGGTTCGACACGCCATACCCGCACAGCCTCGAATGGGCGTATTTCCCAGGGCCCGTCCGCATCGGCGAAGCCCTGAAAAAGATCATGAAGGACGCATAATGGCCCGCTTCACCTTCAAGCTGCCGGACATCGGCGAAGGCATCTCCGAAGCCGAGATCGTCGCATGGCACGTCGCCATCGGCGACCGCGTCGAGGAGGACTCGCCGATCGCCGACATGATGACCGACAAGGCCACCGTCGAGATGGAATCGCCGGTGACCGGTGTCGTCGTCGAACTCGCGGGCGAAGTCGGCGACCAGGTGTCGATCGGCGCCGCGCTCGTGGTGATCGAGACTGACGCGGTGGATGTTGCTGACGAAGTCGTCGCTGCCCCGCAGACGTCGGCGCAGGCCGAAACCGCCGAGCAGTATGAGGCGGAGAACCCAGGCGTCGAAGAGGTGGTTGAGGCAACTCCCTCTCCCCTCCGGGGAGAGGGTCGGGGTGAGGGGCAGCCCCAGGCGGAAACGCCGGCAACTGCTCCAGCCCCTCACCCCAGCCCTCTCCCCGCAGGGGAGAGGGAGCAGAAGGCGCATGCCGTTCCTGCGGCTGAGACCGAGCAGAAGTCTCACGCGCTAGCGTCTCCCGCAGTCCGCGCCCGCGCCCGCGACCTCGGCATCGACCTCGCCTCGGTCAAAACCGACTCCGACCGCGTCCGCCACGCCGACCTAGACGCCTATCTCCGCTACGGCTCGGGCGAGGGCTACCACCCCCCGCACGTCAGCCGCGCCCGCGAAGACCAGCCCATCAAGGTCATCGGCATGCGTCGTCGCATCGCCGAGAACATGGCCGCATCCAAGCGCGCGATCCCGCACTTCACCTATGTCGACGAGATCGAGGTCACCGCCCTCGAAGCGATGCGCGCCGACCTCAACGCCAACCGCGGTGGCCGCCCCAAGCTGACGATGCTCCCGCTGATGATCGTCGCGATCTGCAAGACAATCCCCGACTTCCCGATGCTGAACGCGCGCTACGATGACGAGGCGGGCGTGGTGACGCGGCACGGCAGCATCCACCTCGGCATGGCCGCGCAGACCGACGCAGGGCTTACCGTCCCCGTGATCCGCAACGCACAGGACCGCAACGTCTGGCAGCTCGCGACCGAGATCACGCGGCTCGCCGAAGCAGCCCGCGCCGGCAAGCTCGCCCCCAGCGAAATGGGCGGCGGCACGATCACGGTAACCTCGCTCGGCCCCCTCGGCGGCATCGCGACCACCCCAGTCATCAACCGCCCCGAGGTCGCGATCATCGGCCCCAACAAGATCGTCGAACGCCCCGTCTTCCGCGATAATGGAAGAGGGGGCGACGAAGTCGTCCGTGCGAAACTGATGAACCTGTCGATCAGCTGCGACCACCGTGTCGTCGACGGCTGGGACGCGGCCAGCTTCGTCCAGGGCCTCAAGAAATATCTGGAAACCCCCGTCCTCCTCTTCGCCGACTGAGCGACGGCCAACTGAAATACCGAAGCGATCATGCCGTTGGCCACGATCGCTTCGGTTACCGTCGATCCGGACCATTCTGAGGTTAACCGCAACCGTCTCGGACGCAGACGGGCGTGACGCACGGAACCTCGAGCGCATACTCGCAGGGCAAGCCTAGCTCCATTCAGTCAGGACTCTGTCGCTGATCGCCTCGCCGTAATGTCGGGAGGTGGTCGGTGTGTGCCCGTGCGTATCCTCAGACAGGAGACCCGAGATGACCGAACGACGCCAATCGCCCATGGCCCTGAAAGCCGGTGGCCGCGCATCATCGCTCTATGCGGCCGAAGGATTCGACGATGCCAATGGCCAGGCAGAGCTTGCCGCCAGCTATATCACGCAGTTGCGCGAACAGGCGGCAACCGTATTGGGCAGCACGGTCGCCGCGACGCTCGTGCCGGTTGAGTATAACGGCGATTTCAACTGGTCGTGGACCGACGGGATCAACGTCAACCAGTTGACCTATAACTATATCTCGGGGGCGGTGACGCCGAGCGAGACGCAGGCGGATACGGTTCAGATCGCCGGACAGGGCACGCTGGCGCTGATGTATCAGCAACTGATCAACGGTATCGCCTGGCAGTTCAGTGCGGCCGATAACGCCGTGCAGCAAACGGCCATGACGAACAGTCAGACCCAGGCGACCTCGGTCGTTACCGCTTATATCGGCGTCTATGGTGCCCCGACCGCGGCGCAGATGACGGCGGCGCAGGCGATCAACCCGTATATCACGCAGCCGATCGACTATATCGTGCTGTATGCCGCCGGTATCCAATGGGCCGGTATCGCGAAGGGCCTGCCGGGGCTTTCCCTGACGACGATGCAGGGCGCGGCCAATCTGCGCATGCTGTTGCAATACGCGCCGCCAAGCGCACAGCCGGTCATCCAGGCGATCGTCGCCTATCTCAATGCGCTGGGAGGTGCCGTTCGACTGTTCGATATGCAGTCGCTCGGCAATTATACCCTGCAGCAGATCAAGAACAACCTGACGCCCAACACCACAAATGGCGGCATCTCGCTATTCAACCCGCCCAGTGCCGGACCAGCGCTCGGCTATTCGAGCAATATGACGACGAGCGCGATCCTTCAGGATCTCAACAACGTCAGTCAGAAAGCCACGCTGTCGTTCACGGCGCAGAAGACGCAGAGCAGTTCGTACAACGTCGCGTTCCAGGGTTCTGCGGGGTTGAGCTTTGGCGGCGCTTTGCTCAACATCAGCGCAGGCACTTCGTTCAAGGGCGACGTCGCGGCCCAGCAGGGGTCTGGCTCGTCCATGACGATAACCATGGTATATCCCGGGGTGACGATCATTCCGTTCTTTCCGACCGGTTATCAGGGAACGGCGGTGCCGACGACCGGCTGGTTCTACGAGCCGATCTTGAACCAGGCCTGGAGCAATCTTCAGGCCGGCTCTGCTGCGGCGGAATCGGGTTTCACGTTCGTGAATGCGATACCCGGCGGGATCACGCTCGGCGCCGACGGGCTCGCCTATATCAAGGCACTCGTCGTGTCGGGCTATCCGACGATCACCGTCGACTTCGCCCAAGGAGAATATGCCAGCTTCTCGTCTTGGCTATCGACGCATACCAGCGTCTCCGTCAGTCTGTTCGGGTTTATCCCGCTGGGCGGGTCGAGCGTCGATACCTACACGGCCAGTGCGTCGCAATCGTCGTCGGGCACGGGCTTTTCGCTGACCTTGACGCCGCCTGCCGCAGGATCGCAGGGGCAGACTATTCCGGTTGCAAACCAGACGGTGCCGGTTTTGGCAGCGCAGACGTTCCCGCTGGGCGTTTCGCAAGCTTGAGCGGAACCTGAATCCGTGTGCGGGGTGGCGACAGATCGTTCGTCACCCCGCATATTGTGCCGTGAACCAGCGCCAGCCGATCGTGGCGGCCGGTTTGGGTTCTCGACGGAGTTCGGGGTTCAGACGATCTCGAACAACCCCGCGGCGCCCATCCCGCCGGCCGTGCACATCGACACCACCACATAACGCACGCCGCGCTTGCGCCCCTCGATCAGCGCATGCCCGACCAGCCGCGATCCGGTCATGCCAAAGGGATGCCCGACGGCGATCGCGCCGCCATTGACGTTATACTTCTCCGGATCGATCCCGAGAAAATCGCGGCAATACAGGCATTGCGACGCAAACGCCTCGTTCAGCTCCCAAAGCCCGATATCGCCTACCGACAGGCCTGCACGCTCGAGCAGCTTCGGGATGGCGAACACGGGACCGATCCCCATTTCCGCCGGACTGCACCCCGCCGCCTGGAACCCGCGATAGATGCCGAGGATGTCCTTGCCCTCGGCCTCCGCGGTCCTGCGGTCCATCAGCAACTGCGCCGACGCGCCGTCCGACAACTGGCTCGCATTGCCCGCGGTGACGCTCGACCCCGGGCCGGAGAATTCGCCGCCCGGCCACACCGTCTTCAAGCCCCGCAGGCCCTCCAGCGTCGTCCCTGCGCGAATGCCTTCGTCCTGCGACAAGGTGACGCTCTCGATCCCGGCATGCGCGCCTTGCTTGTCGTAGAGTGCCTTCTCGACGGTGATCGGCACGATCTCCTCGGCGAACGCCCCGCTTGCGAGCCCGGCGGCGGCACGCTGCTGGCTCATCGCGGCGTATGCGTCCTGCGCCTCGCGGCTGATCCCGTATTTCTCCGCGACGATCTCCGCAGTCTCGATCATCGGGATATAGGCCGCCGGCTCCTTGGCGATCACGCAAGCATTGACGTAGCGCGGCGCGTCCTTCGTGACGGTGTAGCTGATCGACTCCATCCCGCCCGCCAGTGCGACGTCCGCCTCGTCGCAGATGATCGTCCGCGCCGCGAGCGCCACCGCAGTCAGCCCCGATCCGCACTTCCGATCGAGCGTGAACGCCGGTACCGACTCGGGCAGCCCACCCGCGAAGATCGCCATCCGCCCGGCATTCCCGCCCTGCGTACCCCATTGGTTGCCGACGCCCCAGAACACCTCGTCGATCCGCGCCGGGTCGATCCCGGCACGCTCGACCACCGCGTTCATCACATGGCCCGCCAGCACCGGCGCCTCGGTGGCGTTGAACGCGCCGCGGTACGCCTTGCCGATAGCGGTACGGGCGGTCGAGACGATGGCGGCTTCACGCATGCTGGAACCTTTCGAGGATCGGGTATGCGCCCGATCTACCGCGTCGTTCCCTACAACGCAAAGCCCGAAGGTCTCACTTCATCAGGACAAGCTCTTCGGCCATCGTCGGATGCAACGCGACCGTTGCGTCGAAATCGGCCTTGGTCAGCCCGGCCTTTACCGCCACTGCGGCCGATTGCAGGATCTCGGGACAGTCCGGCCCGATCATATGGATGCCGACGACGCGGTCGGTCTCGCCATCGCAGATCATCTTGTACAGCGAGCGCTCGTTGCGGCCCGCCAGCACGTTCTTCATCGGGCGGAAGTCGGACGTATAGACCTTCACCGAACCGAGCGCCTGCTTGGCCTGCGACTCGGTCATGCCGACGCCGGCCATCGGCGGGTGGCTGAACACCGCGGCGGGGACGTTGGCATAGTCGACCCGCGTCGGCTTGCCGCCGAAGAAGGTATCTGCGAACGCTTGCCCCTCGCGGATCGCGACCGGGGTCAGCTGGATCCGGTTGGTGACGTCGCCGACCGCGAAGATCGAGTCGCAGCTCGACCGGTTGTCCTCGTCGACGATCACCGCGCCCGCCGCGTCCATCTCGACACCCGCGGTTTCGAGGCCCAGCCCCTTGGTGTTCGGCAGGCGCCCGGTCGCGAACATCACGAGGTCGACGGTGATCGGCTCATGCCCGCTCATACGGACGGTGAGACACCCGTCCGTATCCTTCTCGATGCTTTCGAACGCGGCGTTGAAGCGGAAATCGATGCCCTTGCTCATCGAGATCTGGAGCAACCGGTCGCGGATCGATTCGTCATAGCCGCGCAGGATCACGTCGGTGCGGTTGACCAAAGTGACGTGCGCCCCGAACTGGTGGAAGATCCCGGCGAACTCGTTGGCGATATAGCCCGCGCCGGCAATCAGCACGCGCTTCGGCACGTCGTCGAGATGGAAGACCTCGTTCGAAGTGATGCCGTGTTCCGAGCCGGGGAACTCGGGGGTCAGCGGATGCGCGCCGACCGCGATCAGGATCTTCGCGGCCGTCTTCACGCTGCCGTCGGCGAGCGTAACTTCGTTGGGCCCGGAGACGACCGCGCGCTGGTGGATGATGTCGACATGGTTGTTCTGCAGCGTGGTCGTGTACGCGCCGTTGATCCGGTCGACCTCCTCCATGACGTTGTCGCGCAACGTGGGCCAGCTGAACGCGCAGTCGTCGGGCACCTGCCAGCCGAACCGCTTGGCATCTTTCAGGTCCTCGGCGAAATGCGCACCATAGATCAGCAGCTTCTTGGGCACGCAGCCCCGGATGACGCAGGTGCCGCCGACGCGGTATTCCTCCGCGACCGCGACGCGTGCGCCGTGCGCAGCGGCAACACGTGAGGCGCGCGTACCGCCCGAGCCTGCACCGATGACGAAGAGGTCATAGTCGAATTGGGTATCGGTCACAGGCAGTCCTTGCAGGTCACGCGCCGCCGAGCGGCTTTGCATGCCATCTGGGGCAGGGCGCGCGACGCCACAACCCCGGCGCGGCGATCACGCTGATCGGTCGGCTCTATCGCTGACCGGCCCTGCGCATCGGCATCGCGTCGATCGTCTGCTCGAGAACGGCGGCGGGGAAGGGCTTCGCGCTGCGCAGTTTCTCGCCCCCGTCCTTGCCGATCAGGATCGCGGTAAAAGGGGAGGGAAGACGGTATTTGCGGCGGATCGAAGCGGCCGTGTCGCCCGCGCCACGAACCCGGTCGCCGATGACTTCGACGATCGTGAGGTCGCGGTCATCGCTGTTAGCCTTCCAGCTCACAAGGATGCGGCGTTGTTCGGCGAGCAAAGTATCTTGCTCGGATGGCGCGGCTACGATCAATACGCGCCGCTCCCACTTCATTTGAGCGAGGGTAGGGGAGGCGGCGAGCGCTACGGCAAGAAGAAGGGGCATCTAAGAGTAACGCGCAACCTTCTGTTGTCTCCCGCGAGCTATTGTTCTCCCGCGAAAGCGGGAGCCCAGGGTCACGAGCGCCGCGCGTGGTATCCTGGCCCCCCGCGTTCGCAAGGGAACAGAAAAAGAGTCACGTTACCCAAACGCCCCCTCCCTTCCTACCACCTCGGCGAAGGCCGGGGCCCAATTGGAAAGGCTCGCGTTCGATGCGTCGCCGTTCACCCAATTGGGCCCCGGCCTACACCGGGGTGGTGGAGTGGGGTGGGGCAGATAGCCCCCACCCCAGAAATCACCCAAACGCGCGCTTGATCAGATCGTCCGTCGAAGGATCGAACGTCTGCCCGCCCTTCTCCGCAGCCTTCGCCATTTCCTTCCCCAGTTCCACCCCGAACTGGTCGAACGAATTAATCCCCAGCAGCACGCCGTTCACGAACACCCGGTGCTCGTAAAACGCGATCAGCGCCCCCAGAGTCCGTGCATCCAGATCGTCGAGCAGCAGCGTCGACGACGGCCGATCGCCCGAATAACTGCGCGCCGGGTCCTCGACCTGCTTGCCCGCCATCAACGCCGCCCCCTGCGCGAACGCATTCAGCAACAGCGCACGGTGATGCTCGTCGGGCAGCGTATCGCCCGGCTCGATCGACGCGACGAACTCGACCGGCACCAGATGCGTGCCCTGATGCAGCAACTGGAACACCGCGTGCTGCGCCTCGGTGCCGACCCCACCCCAGGTGATCGCCGCCGACGGCCGTCCAAGCGGCTCGCCGTCCGCGGTCACCGACTTGCCGTTCGACTCCATCTCCAGCTGCTGGAGATAGCTCGGCAGCAACCGCAACCGCTCGTCATACGCGAACGTCGCGCGCGTCTCTGCCCCGCGAACCTGCGTGTAATACAGGTCGGCGAAGGCCGCGAGCGCGGGCGCGTTCTCATGCAGCGCGGCGAGGCGGAAGTGGCGATCCATCTCGGCCGCGCCCTCCAGCAGTTCCTCGAACCGGTCCCAGCCAAGCCCGATCGCCGCCGGGAATCCGATCGTCGACCACAGCGAATACCGCCCGCCGACGCTCTCCGCGAACGGCAGGATGCGCGTCTCGTCGACGCCCCATTCCATCGCCTTCTCGGGCGCCGCGGTCAGCGCGATCACGCGCCCGTAAGGATCCTCGACATTATGCTCGGTCATCCATTGCAGGACGCTTTCGGCGTTCATCAGAGTCTCGGTCGTGGTGAAGGTCTTCGACGCGACCACCAGCAACGTCGCCGCCGGATCGAACTTCGCGAACATGTCCTCCAGCGCGACGCCGTCGACATTGGCGACGATGCCGACGTCGTAGCGCTTGTCGTCACGCCCCAGCGCATCGACCAGCAATTGCGGCCCCAGCGCCGATCCGCCGATCCCGACGTGCAGGATATGCCGGACCGGACCCAGCGCATCCGCCTCGATCGCATCGATCAGCGTCCGCATCCGCGCGTGGCTTGCCTGCGCGATCGCGACGCTCTCGGGCTTGCCCTCGCCGCGCTCGGCGGTGTGCTCGACCGCGCGGCCCTCGGTGACATTGACGATCTCGCCCGAGAACATCGCCTGGCGCTTGCCCGCGAGGTCCTGCGCCTTCGCCATCTCTTCGAACGCGGTGACCATGTCCGTCGTCAGATGCGTCTTCGACCAGTCGAAATGGATGCCCGCGACGTCGAGGCTCAGCTTGGAGAGGCGCTCCGAATCCTGCGCGAACAGGTCGGTCAGCTTGGTGGCGGGCAGGGCTTCGATCTTGGACCAGTCGGCGGTCATGCTACTTCTCCGAATAGACGTGCGCGCCGTTCATGCTGCAAGCGCGAGACCGCGACAACGCTCTTTCGGTGACAGGTATCCCGCATACGCTTGACGACGCGCGCCGTCTGCGCAAACCCGCGCGCATGGCAAATGACGTGAAGACGAAACCCAAGCGGTCTGAAACGAGCGAGACCTTTCGCTTCCTGCTGAAGCTCGCGCTGGTCGTGCTGATCCTGCGCAGCTTCATCTTCGCGCCGTTCAGCATCCCCTCCGAGTCGATGCTGCCCCGGCTCCTGATCGGCGACTATCTGTTCGTCTCGAAGTGGAACTACGGATACTCGCGCTGGTCGCTGCCCGCCGGCGTGCCGTTGATCCCCGGCCGCATCTTCGGCAGCACGCCGGCGCGCGGCGACGTCGTCGTCTTCCGCGCACCCGAAGTGCTCGACCACGACGTCATCAAGCGCGTCATCGGCCTGCCCGGCGAGACGATCCAGATGCGCCAGGGCATCGTCTACCTCAACGGCAAGGCGATCCCGAAGCAGCGCATCGCCGACTTCACGATCCCGCTCACCGCCAATTTCAACGCCGAGAAATGCGGCGCGCCGTTCGTCGACGTCGTCGCGAACGTGCAAATCTGTCGCTACCCCCGCTTCCGCGAAACGCTGCCGGGCGGCCGCAGCTACGAAGTCCTCGATCAGGCCGAACTCCCCGACCGCGACGACACCGGGCTCTACACGATCCCCGCCGGTCACATTTTCGTGATGGGCGACAACCGCGACGATAGCGGCGACAGCCGCTTCCCCGCGCCGAGCGGCATGGGCTATGTCCCGCTCGAGAATGTCGAGGGCAAGGCGGTCGTCAACTTTTTCTCGACCGACGGCGACGCCGAATGGTTCAAGCCCTGGACCTGGGTCAGCGCCGCCCGCTGGAGCCGCATCGGGGAAGGCTTTTGAGCGACCTAGCCGGCTGGCTGAAGACGCTCTTCGGCCGCACACCGACCAATCTCGCCCCCTATGAGCGCGCGCTGACCCACGGCAGCCAGGCCGCCGCGAACTACGAGCGACTGGAATTCCTCGGCGACCGCGTCCTCGGCCTCATCATCGCCGAGTGGCTGTACGAACTGTTCGCAACCGACCCCGAGGGCTCGCTGTCGAAACGCCTCAACGCGCTCGTCACCGGCCCGGTCTGCGCCGACGTCGCGCGCGAACTCGGCGTCCGCCCGCACCTCAAACTCGGCAAGCAAGCACGCGACGACGGCGCCAGCGACAGCGACAACGTGCTCGGCGACGTGATGGAGGCGCTGATCGGCGCATGGTACCGCGAAGCCGGCCTCGACGCCGCCCGCGCCTTCGTCCGCGGCGCCTGGGGTGACCGCGTCCAGGCCGGCGCCAAAGCCCCGCAACATCCGAAGTCCGCCCTCCAGGAATGGGCCGCCGCGCACAACCGCAAGCCCCCCGAATACACCATCGTCGAACGCACCGGCCCCGGCCATGCCCCAAAATTCACGATGCTGGTCTCGATCGGCAAACTCGCCGAAGCCACCGCGACCGGCTCCAGCAAACAGGAAGCCGAAACCGCAGCGGCCAAGGCTCTGTTGGAGAAGCTCGGCTAGAAGGATTTTTCGCGCAGAGGCGCAGAGGACGCGGAGATGGTTCGATCGGGGCAAGGTCGTGCCCGGCAAGACACCGATTATTCGGCGGCGTTTGGTTCAGCGGGTGCGACCCTCATTCCCTTCATCTCTGCGTCCTCTGCGCCTCTGCGCGAACAAACTCTTTCTTCTCGGACTGCGCCCGACGCGCCGGCGAGTGAGGCCGCAGTTCGGCGGGAATGACGCGAGGGCGTTTTGTCTGTATGATCGACCCGAATATCCCGATGCCGAAAAGAGCCTAAGTGACCGAACCTACCACGCCTGAAATCTCCGCCCCCAAGCATTGCGGCCTAGTCGCCATCGTCGGCGCGCCTAACGCGGGCAAGTCGACGCTCGTCAACGCGCTCGTCGGCCAGAAGGTCGCGATCGTCAGCCCCAAGGCGCAGACGACGCGCGCCAAGCTGATGGGCGTCGCCATCGAGGCCGACACGCAGATCCTGCTCGTCGATACCCCCGGCATCTTCGAGCCCAAGCGCCGCTTCGACCGCGCGATGGTCGCCGCCGCCTGGGGTGGCGCGGAAGGCTCCGACATCATCGCACTGGTGGTCGACGCCAAGGGCGGGATCGGCGGTAAGGTCACGACGATCGTCGAGTCGCTGGTCGGTCGCACCGAGCCGATCTGGCTGATCCTCAACAAGGTCGATCTCGCCGACAAGACCAAGCTGCTGATCCACGCCGAGAAACTGAACGCACTGCTCCCCTTCGCGGAGACGTTCTTCATCAGCGCCGGCACCGGCGACGGCCTCGCTCACTTCAAGACCGAGCTCGCCAAGGCGATGCCCGAAGGCCCGTGGCACTACCCCGAGGACCAGGTCTCCGACTCGACCGAGCGCGCGCTGGCGTCCGAGGTCACGCGCGAGCAGCTCTATCTCCAGCTCCACGCCGAACTTCCGTATGCGAGCACGATCGAGACCGAGCAGTATATCGAACGGCAGGACGGCAGCCTCGAGATCCACCAGCAGATCCTCGTCGAGCGCCCGACCCAGCGCGCGATCGTGCTGGGCAAGGGCGGCGTCCGCATCAAGGAAATCGGCGCCCGCTCACGCATCGAACTCGCGTCGATCACCGGCAAGCCCGTCCACCTATATCTGCACGTAAAGGTAAAACCCGGCTGGGACGAAGACCGCGAAATCTACCGCGACATGGGCCTGGACTGGGTGGACTGATGCCCCTGATCCTCCCCTGCAAGGAGAGGTGGCTGGCGCAGCCAGACGGAGGGGTGACCCGCTCTAGATACGGCGACCCCCCCCCCGTCATCCTTCGGGCTGCCACCCCACCTTGTGGGGTAGGATCAGGCGTCCGACAAAATCCCTTCCACCCACGCCGGCACCAGCACCCCAGCCGCCCCGATCCGCGTCTCCTCGAAGAACACGCTCCCCATCGAAGGATCCAGGTTTAGCTCCAGCGTCCGCGCGCCATGATACGCCGCGGTCTGCACGAACCCCGCCGCCGGATACACCGCCCCCGAAGTCCCCACCGAAACGAGAAGATCCGCCCGCGCCAAAGCCGCCTCGATCCGCTCCATCTGGTACGGCATCTCCCCAAAGAACACGATGTCCGGCCGAAGCGACGCCGAACCGCACGCGCCGCAAACCGCCCCCTCGGGCAGCACCCCCGCCCAAGCCTCCCGCGCTCCACAAACAGCACACAGCGCCGACAACAACTCGCCATGCATATGCAGCATCCGCGTCGCCCCCGCCCGCTCATGCAGGTCGTCGACATTCTGCGTGACGATCAGCAACTCGCCGTCCCAACCCGCATCCAGCCGCGCCAGCGCCCGGTGTGCAGCATTAGGCTCCACCCCCGCCAGAGCCGCCCGCCGCAGATCGTAAAACCGGTGCACCAACTCCGGATCCGCCGCGAGCGCCTCGGGCGTGCAGACATCCTCGACCCGGTGCCCCTCCCAAAGCCCACCCGGCCCCCGAAACGTCGCAATCCCGCTTTCCGCCGAAATCCCGGCCCCGGTCAGAACCAGGATGTTTTTTATGTCATGCATGACCGCAGCATAGGCAGCCCGGCTCGGGACTGGAAGTGAAGCTCCCAGGGCACACGGGCGCATTGGCGTCGGCGCGATCGTGTGGGAAGACATCGCGTGGGAGGGCAGGCCGATGAGCAGGCATAGCGTGAAGTTTCTGTCCCTGTTTGCAGGCGGCATCCTCTACTGGCAGTGCGTATCGCAGATAACCGGCGCAAAGGAGCCCTGGGACGCGGACGGCTATTGGCATGTCTGGTATCCCGTGGCTTTTGGATTGGCGGCGATCAGCGGCACCGCGCTGAGGCGGCGCGGTTGGACCGCGGGCGTCGGTCTTTCGTTGGCCCAACTTCCGGTCATGTGGTGGAATACCGGGGCTGCAGCATCCTGGGCGATTGGCTTGGCGATGGCGTGCCTGTTGAGCATCCCTCTCGCAGCGGTGTCTGCGCTGACCGCTTTGTTGGCGGCACGTGCTAGGGCAGCGTGATGCGAGCCGGGCGATCGCCGATCATCCGCCGTGCGCCCGCACCCCGTCTTCATAAATCGCACGATCGCCGCTAAGACGCCTGCAAACCTGTATCCGTAAAGGCGCTGCATGACCGTCATCACCGAAGCCGACCTGATCGAAAGCGTCGCCGACGCGCTCCAGTTCATCAGCTACTACCACCCGATGGACTACATCCGCGCCTTGGGCGTCGCCTACGAGGCCGAGCAGAGCCCCGCCGCCAAGGATGCGATCGCGCAGATCCTCACCAACAGCCGGATGTGCGCGGAGGGCCACCGCCCGATCTGCCAGGACACGGGAATCGTCACGATCTTCGTCAAATGGGGCCAGGATTGCCGTCTTGAGTCGACCCGCAGCCTGCAGGAGGTCGTCGATGAAGGCGTGCGAAAGGCGTATCTCAACCCCGAGAACAAGCTGCGCGCGTCGATCCTCGCCGACCCCGCCTTCACCCGCCGCAACACCAAGGACAACACGCCGAGCGTGATGCATGTCGAGATGGTGCCCGGCAACACCGTCTCGATCGACGTCGCGGCGAAGGGCGGCGGCAGCGAGAACAAGTCGAAGTTCAAGATGATGAACCCAAGCGATTCGATCGTCGATTGGGTGCTGGAAATGATCCCGCAGATGGGCGCGGGCTGGTGCCCGCCCGGCATGCTCGGGATCGGCATCGGTGGCACCGCCGAGAAGTCGATGATCCTCGCCAAGCAGTCGCTGATGGGCTCGATCGACATGGCGCAGCTGAAGGCGCGCGGGCCGAAGAACGACATCGAGGCGCTGCGGATCGAGATCTACGACAAGGTCAACGCGCTCGGCATCGGCGCGCAGGGCCTGGGCGGGCTGTCCACCATCCTCGACGTGAAGATCTTCGACTGGCCGACGCACGCCGCGTCGAAGCCGGTTGCGATGATCCCGAACTGTGCCGCCACGCGCCACGCGCATTTCGTGCTCGATGGCTCGGGTCCTGTCTATCTCGAGGCGCCGAAGCTGGAGGAATGGCCCGACGTCAACTGGACGCCCGACAAGGCCGCGATCCGCGTCGATCTCGACACGCTGACGCCCGAAATCGTGCAGACCTGGAAACACGGGGATCGCCTGCTGCTCAACGGCAAGATGCTCACCGGGCGCGACGCCGCGCACAAGCGGATCGCCGACATGTTGGCGAAGGGCGAGCCGCTCCCGGTCGATTTCGCGGGTCGCGTGATCTATTATGTCGGCCCGGTCGATCCGGTCGGCGACGAGGTGGTCGGCCCCGCCGGCCCGACGACCGCGACCCGCATGGACAAGTTCACCCGCATGATGCTCGACCAGGGTTTGTTGGCAATGGTCGGCAAGGCCGAGCGCGGCGCGGACGCGACCAAGGCGATCGCCGAACGCAAGTCCGCCTATCTGATGGCGGTCGGCGGCGCGGCCTATCTCGTCGCCCGCGCGATCAAGGGCTCGAAGGTCGTCGGCTTCGAGGATCTCGGCATGGAAGCGATCTACGAGTTCGAGGTCGCCGATTTCCCGGTGACCGTCGCCGTCGATTCCGCGGGCGAGAACGTCCACCAGCTCGCGCCGCTCGTCTGGCGCGAGAAGATCAAGCGTGAGGGGCTGCTGACACCGGCATGACGATACGCGCCCGCAGAAGGGGGCAAGGGCCCGTCCGGTGGACCCTGTCCGTCCTCCTTCTGCTGGCCGTCGCGGTTATCTATGCGCCGCAGTTGCTGGCGTTTCCGTACGAGCAGCGGATCGGCACCGTCACCGTCTATGCCGAGCGCCCGATCGATCCGCGGATCGGCAGCGAACTGGCGCGTGCGGAGGGATTGGTGCGCGCCAGTCCGATCTACACCGGTCCGCTCGATCGATCGCTGTTCCTCACGGACGGTGGCTGGCGCTGGCGGCTCCTTGCAATCCAGTCGCCCGGAGCCTTCGCCTTCCGCCGTCCGTTCAGCTCGGCGATCGTGGTCAATCGCAGCGACATCGGCGTCGACCGCGTGACGAACGTTCGGGCGATCGGCAACACCCGCACACTGTCCGGCGTGATCGCGCACGAGACGACGCACATCATGATCGCCAACCACGTCGGCGAACTGCGCAGCGCGATGCTGCCGACCTGGCAGACGGAGGGATATGCCGATCATGTCGCGCGCGAGAGCAGCCTGACCGACGCGGATGCCGCCCGCCTTCGCAAGACCGATCCGAGCGCGTCGCCCTTGGTATATTTCGATGCCCGTCGACGGGTGGCGGCCGCGTTGCACGCCAATGGCGGATCGGTCGACGCGCTGTTCGCGGGTCGCTGAACAAGCCGTTTCGGAACGCAGCCCCGCCAGTCCCGTTGGTAACCCGACCTTATCGGAGAAACCTATCATGCCCAAGACAGCGATTGCCCTCGTGGCAGCCTTTGCCCTCGCAACTTCCGCATCGGCCCAGACCAGCGCGCCACAGGGGGCGTCGACGCAAAACGGGCTTGGGGACCTGGGCGGACTCGGCGGTCTCGGCGGACTGGGCGGCTTGCTCGGTGGTGCGTTGCCGAGCGTCGGATCGATCGGCGCCGGCAATGCCGCCGGTCTGCTAGGCTATTGCCTGAAGAACAATCTGCTCGGCCAGGGTGGAGCGCTCGGCGCACTGACGGGCGGACGAAATGGCGCGGCACGAGCGGGTGGCTCGACGAATGCGCCGGCCACCGGCGCGCAGTCGATCCTTCAGCGTCTGACCGGTCGGCAGGGCGTGCAGACCTCGCCGGGCTATGCCGCCGGACAGCAAGGCGAGGTGCAGGCTCCGAACGGACAGGCGTTCTCGCTCGACGATCTGGGCGGGCAGGTAAAGACGCGGATGTGCAGCATCGTGCTCAATCGGGCGAAAGCGTTCCTGTAGGGGGGGGGCAATCGCGGGCTAAGGGCGGCCGTTGCGCAACGCGCGCGGCAGATGGAGATGGGGGCATAAGCCAGTCCCTCCGTCGTTCCCGTTCCAATGTCTCATATCTCACGTCATCCTGACGAAAGTCAGGATTCAGAGTAATAGGGTACTGCCCTATGCGGCCCTGGGTCCTGACTTTCGTCAGGATGACGATGTGGGCGTGGGATGTTTTCGCGTCTTCGACTGCTTCAGCGCTGGCTCGATGCGCGCTCGAGTTTCGGGTTCTGGCCGTTAAGGCGGAACACCAGTGGCTACGGGCGCGGCGCAGGGGTTGGTCACCCGCTCAGCCTGCGCCTGCCAATATCGTCAGCTAGGAAAAGGCGAGGTAGCTTCGACGACGGCGACCGTCGTCGGTTCACACAACGTCGTCGTCAATGGCGGTTGGATCGATCACCGCCAACCAACCAAACACGGCACAAATGAAAAGAGGCTGCCGGATCGTCTCCCGACGACCCGACAACCTCCTGACATGGTCAGCGGCCGGAGAGCTCCAGCCCGGAGGACCATGCGTACCGCTTATCCTATGACCCGCGTGTTGACTGGGAGAGGATACTCCCCACGCGGACCGGCGGCGTTAGCGGTGCGTCCCCCGAACGAACCGAACCGAACTCACTGCTGAACCATGAGACATCGGATCACCTCCTTTCGCTTGTTGAAACAACGCGGCCAAGCCTGACCGCAACCGCAATGTGTGCCGACCCGCCTCGTGATACAAGCCTTGTTTTACGGAAGTTTTCGGCCGATCCTGTACGACTGTCGTCTCGTCGACAACGGGGTCGATATCAGGCGCGACAATCCTCGGTCACGCGCTCGATCTCGGCCCAGGCGGGTACGACAAGCGGTGGCAGCCCGGCCTGCTGGACGACGAACCGCCCGCGACTGAACCCCATCGCCTCCAGCAACGAGTCGTTCGGCATCAGCGCGGCGGCGACATAGGGCGGCGTGCCACCGGTCGGCTGGACGGACACGGCGCGGGTCGCGCTCGACGTGCGGATCGTCAGCGGAGTCGGCGTGCTGCCCGCGCGTGCGAGGTAAATCTGACGCGTCGCCGTGTCGCAGCGCAACGTCAGCGAGGCGTCCGCATTGGCGGGTCCGAACAGCGCGATCGAGCCGCGGGCGTCGCGGCGATACACCCAGGTCCCCGGCGAATACGGCCAATCGCGCCAGTCTGCGGCGATCGGTGCCGGGCGCGGTGCCGGCGCGGGGGTCGGCGCGACGGTGCGCGGCGGCGGCGGCGCTTCGACCCGCGGTGGCGGAACGCAGCCGGCGATCGATACAAGCGTCGCCAGACCGGCAAGTCTTGCCAGGGCGAGGGGGCTGGCAAGCGATCGCAAGCCGACGAGGTGGGGGGACGGAGTGCGCATCGTATCGCTATGCGGCACGCCCGGCGGTCGCTCAAGTACGACGAAGCACTCTAGGCGGGAACCGCCGCACGGTGGTACCGGTTCAGCGACGGAAGATATCAGGAGAAATTTCATGTCCGACACCGCCGCCCAGACCCCGACCCAGCTACTCGTCCAGTCGAACATTTCCGGCACGATGAAGGTCGAGAGCCGCGATGGCGACAATGTCGGCTCGGTCCACGCGTTCATGGTCCACAAGGGCACCGGCCGCGTCACGCACGCCGTGCTGAGCCTCGGCGGCTTTCTCGGCATGGGCAAGAGCTTCTACCCGCTGCCGTTCGCGCTGCTCCAGTTCGACGCGGTCCGCGACCTCTACGTCGTCACGATCGACAAGCGCGTCCTCGAAGGCGGCCCGAGCTGGTCAAACAACGCACCGGTCTTCGACCAGGCTTATGCCGACCGCGTCGCTAGCTATTACGGGTCGAGCAGCGAAGACCTCGTCGTCGGCTAAGCCGCGCGGGGAACGATCCGGTCGAGCGCGCCATTCAAGGCGCGCTTGGCCTCTAAAAGCTCATACTGATTTTGCAGTCGGAGAAAAAAACCCTCCGACAGTCTGAAGTACCGCGTCAGTCGCAGGTCAAGTTCGCCGTCGACCGGGACGTTTCCACTAATCAGCGCTTCGATCCGCGACTGCGAAACGTCGATGGCAGCTGCCAGATCTACCGATCTAAGGCCTAGCGGCTCCATGAATTCACTCGCCAGTAATTCTCCGGCGTGATCGTTCTCGATCCAGTCACTCTCAGTGATAGTCTGTGATTTCGACACGCTCGGCACCTCCATCGCGCCAGACGAAGCATACACGCCATTGCATATTGATGGAAATGGAATGCTGACCGGTGCGGTCGTCAGTCAAGGCATGAAGGCGATTGCCTGGCGGAAAGCGAACATCGTCGAGCGTTTCTGCAGCATCGAGCAACCTTAATCGGTTGACAGCTCGATGTAGGATATCTGGAGGGAATCGGCGGCTTCGCTGCCGGAGCCAGACGCGCTCAGTTTCGTTGTCATGAAAGCTGCGGATCATAAGGCACCATCAATTAGGCATAGGTGATCCGTTAGTGTTCAGCGGCAAGCGCAAGCACGCAAGGCTACCGCGATCGCGAACCACCCATCCGCATCTTCTGACTCTTCCCGTAGCGCGTCTTTCGGGTTCCCGGCTTGCCCTCGTTCGACCGCCCCATGACCGGCGCTTTCTGCTGATCCGCCGGCAGGCCCAGTTCCTCGTTCTCCAACTGCCGGATTTCGTCGCGCAGTCGACCGGCGGTTTCGAACTCCAGATCGCTAGCAGCCTTGCGCATCTGCTTTTCGAGATCCTCGATGTAGGCGCGAAGGTTATGCCCGACCATGTGCGGACGGTCTTCGTCGATCGGGATCGTCACCTGATCCTGCGACGCCACGTGGGCGATGATGTCGCCGATGTTGCGGCGGATCGTCGTCGGCGTGATGCCGTGCTCAATGTTGTACGCGACCTGTTTCTCGCGACGGCGCGACGTCTCGTTCATCGCGCGCTCCATCGATCCGGTGACGCGGTCGGCGTACAGGATCACGCGGCCGTCGACGTTGCGCGCGGCGCGGCCGATCGTCTGGATCAGCGACGTCTCGGAGCGCAGGAAGCCCTCCTTGTCCGCATCGAGGATCGCGACCAGCCCGCACTCGGGGATGTCGAGCCCTTCGCGCAACAGGTTGATGCCGATCAGCACGTCGTACACGCCGAGCCGCAGGTCGCGGATCAGCTCGATACGTTCCAGTGTCTCGACGTCGCTGTGCATGTAGCGGACCTTGATCCCGGCCTCATGCATGTACTCGGTCAGGTCCTCTGCCATCCGCTTGGTCAGCGTGGTGACGAGCGTGCGATAGCCGAGCGCGGTCGTCTTGCCGACCTCGACGATCAGGTCCTGGACCTGTTCCTCGACGGGCTTGATCTCGACGGGCGGATCGATCAGCCCGGTCGGGCGGATGACCTGTTCGGCGAACACGCCGCCGGTCTGCTCCATCTCCCAGCTGCCCGGCGTCGCCGAGACATAGGTGGTCGGCGGGCGCATCGCGTCCCATTCGTTGAAGCGGAGTGGTCGGTTGTCGATCGCACTCGGCAGGCGGAAGCCGTATTCGGCGAGCGTCAGTTTGCGACGGTGATCGCCGCGTGACATGCCGTTGATCTGGCCGATCGTGACGTGGCTCTCGTCGACGAACAGCAGCGCGTTGTCGGGGAGATATTCGAACAAAGTGGGTGGCGGCTCACCCGGCATGCGACCGGTGAGGAAGCGACTGTAATTCTCGATCCCCGCGCAGGACCCGGTCGCCGCGATCATCTCGAGATCGAAGTTCGTCCGCTGCTCAAGCCGCTGCGCCTCGAGCAACTTGCCTTCCAGCACCAGCTCCTTCAGCCGCTCGGCCAGCTCGTGCTTGATCGCCTCGCCCGCCTGCTTGAGCGTCGGGCCAGGCGTCACGTAATGCGAGTTTGCGTACACCCGCACCGAGTTCAGCGACGCGACCTTCTTGCCGGTCAGCGGATCGAACTCGGTGATCTCCTCGATATCGTCGCCGAAGAACGAGATGCGCCACGCGCTGTCCTCGTAATGCGACGGGAAGATTTCGAGCGTGTCGCCCTTCACGCGGAAATTGCCGCGCTGGAACGCCGCGTCGTTGCGCTTGTACTGGAGCGCGACGAGCTTCCGCACGATCTCGCGCTGGTCGACGGTCGTGCCCTTCTTCAGGTCGAAGATCATCGCCGAATAGGTCTCGACCGAGCCGATGCCGTACAGGCACGACACCGACGCGACGATGATCACGTCGTCGCGTTCGAGCAGCGCACGGGTAGCGGAATGCCGCATCCGGTCGATCGACTCGTTGGTCGACGACTCCTTCTCGATGTACGTGTCCGAGCGCGCGACATAGGCTTCGGGCTGGTAATAATCGTAATAGCTGACGAAATATTCGACTGCGTTCTCGGGGAAGAACGACTTCATCTCGCCGTAGAGCTGCGCCGCCAGAATCTTGTTCGGCGCGAGGATCAGCGCGGGGCGCTGGACGCGGTTGATGACGCTGGCCATCGTGAAGGTCTTGCCCGAGCCGGTGACGCCGAGCAGCACCTGATCCTTCTCGCCGTCGCCGATCGCGGAAACGAGTTCGGCGATCGCAGTGGGCTGGTCACCCGCGGGTTCATACTCGCTGACGAGCTTGAACGCCTTGCCCCCCTCGACCTTGTTCGGGCGTGCGGTGGGGCGGTGCGGGACGAAGCTTTCGCCGGTTTCGGGCTCGGCGAGACTGGTGCGGATCTGAATGGCCATCGTGGGGGAATATGGGGAACATGCGGTCGGTCGGCAACGGCTCGCGATCTTCCGCGGAGGAGGCGGCGCAAGGCGGATCGACCTTCAAAGGATTCTCCCCCGCCAGGGGGAGGTGGCTGGCACTTGCCAGACGGAGGGGGAGGCAGGCGCAACGGCTGTTCCGTGTCCTCCCCCTCCGACGCCTTCGGCGCCACCTCCCCCTGGCGGGGGAGGATTGCTTAAGGTCGACTGTCGCGGGCTAGGGGCTGTTTGGGCAAGGCCAAGTTTAGCTGTTGTTGACCCATTCCCCCGACACCAATACTGCGACCGTTTCGCAAGCATTGACCCGCCAGCGCGATTCTGCGCGGCCGAAGGAATAGACGCATGACCGCCCCGATGATCGAAGCAACGCGCCCGCCCGTGCTGATCCCCGAGACCCCCGCGTTCCTCAACGCCAAGGTGCTGTGGGTGCGTCACTGGAACGAACATCTGTTCAGCTTCGCGATCGAGCGGCCGTCGACCTTCCGCTTCCGCTCGGGCGAGTTCGTGATGATCGGCCTCCCCCAGGAGGGCGGCAAGCCGATCATGCGCGCTTATTCGATCGCGTCGCCGCATTATTCGGAGGAGCTCGAGTTCCTGTCGATCAAGGTCGAGGATGGCCCGCTCACCTCGAAGCTCCAGCTGATCCAGCCCGGCGACGAAGTGTATCTCGGCAAGAAGCCGACCGGCACGCTGGTGCTCGACGCGCTGCTGCCGGGGAAGCGGCTGTTCATGTTCTCGACCGGCACCGGCCTCGCGCCGTTCCTCAGCCTGATGCGCGATCCCGACGTGTATGCGGCGTATGAGCAGGTGATCGTCGTGCACAGCGTGCGGCGGGTGAGCGATCTCGCCTATCATGACGAGATGGTTGGGCTGCTGGCGGAGGATCCGCTGATCGCCGATGAGGCGCAGACGCAGTTCCACTATATCCCGACCGTCACGCGCGAGCCGTTCCGCACCACGCGACGGATCGGCGCGTTGATCGAGGATGCCTCGCTGTTCGGCCACCCGGTGCGCGGCGAGCAGAAGCTCAATCCCGAAACCGACCGGGCGATGCTGTGCGGCTCGACCGAGATGATCAAGGAATTCGCGGTGATGCTCGAGGCGCAGGGCTTCGAGGAAGGCGCGAATTCGAAGCCGGGTACGTTCGTGATCGAGCGCGCGTTCGTCGGCTGACCTACTCAACTGTTCCCCCGCGAACGCGGGGGCCCAAGGATTACATCACCGTCGAATGCCGGGAGGGTTCGGGCCTGGACCCCCGCCTACGCGGGGGAACGGTTAGTTGCGTCTCTCGCTCAAGCCCGTGATACTCGCCTTAAACAAAGAGGAGAGACCCATGATCGGTTACGCAACGCTCGGCACCAACGATATCGACTCGGCGCTGACCTTCTACGACGCGCTGTTCGCGACGGTCGGCGGCAAGCGGCTCATGCAGATGCCCGACGAGCGAAAACTGACCTTCTATGGCGCCGGCGCAAGGACGCCGATGCTGGCGATCGGCAAGCCGTATGACGGGCAGGCCGCGACCGCCGGCAACGGCACGATGGTCGCCTTGTCGGCCGATACGCGCGAGCAGGTCGATCAGGTCTACGCCAAAGCGATCGAACTAGGCGGCGCGGACGAGGGTGGTCCGGGGTCGCGCGGGCCCGAGCAGATGGGGTTCTACGGCGCCTATTTCCGCGATCCGGACGGCAACAAGCTTTGCGTGTTCAAGATGGGGTGAGTGGCGGGCACGATTGAGGGAGAGACCACCCCGGCGGAGGCCGGGGCCCAGTTGGAAAGGTAGCAGTAACAGCGGGCCGTGCCCCGTCAGCAACGTCCCCCAACTGGACCCCGGCCTCCGCCGGGGAGGTGACGGGCGAGCGATCTCGACTACCGCAAAGCGCGAACCTCCGGCGTATCTAGGCACTTCAGCAAGGCCGCCCGCGCCATCGGCGTTACCGCCGCCGGCTTCGCATACCCAGCAACCTCCACCGGCCGCCCGATAGCCACCGGCGCGAACCCGGTCTGCCCGGTACACCGCATCGCCGCCGCCAGCAGTTTCGGCGGCGTATCATACCCTTCGAACGACAGCCGGAACGTCCCCCAGTGGATCGGGATCGCGTGCGCCGCGCCGAGCCGGCGATACACTTCGACCGCATCGACCGGCCCGATATGACTCCCCGACTCCATCTGCCCATCGACGAACCGGAACGCACCGATCGGGATCAGCGCCAGCCGGATCGGCCCCAGCGCCGCCGCCTCGACCGGCCACTGACCGTCGCCCATTCCGGTATCGCCCGCAAAGAACACGTTGCCGCCCGGCAAGGTCACGACGAAGCTCGACCACAGCGCGCGGTTGCGATCGGTAAACCAGCGGCTGCCCCAATGATGGTTGCGCGTCACGGTTACGGCGACACCCGGCTTGATCGCCACCCGCTGCCCCCAGTCGAGCGCGGTCGCCGCCGCCCCGGTCTGGCCGATCACGCTGTCATTGCCCAGACTGGTGACGATCCGCGGCCGATCGCGCTGCCAGAGGCGTTGCAGCGTCACCTTGTCGAGATGGTCGTAATGATTGTGGCTGACCAGCACGAGATCGATTTTTGGCAGCGCATCGAACGCGATCCCCGGCTCGGCGACGCGATGTGGCCCTGCGCCAAGCGGCCCGGCCGTCTCCGCCCAGACCGGATCGGTGAGGATGTTGAGCCCCTGCGTCTGGACCAGCACACTAGCATGCCCGACCCACGTCACGACCATCCGCTGCCCCTGAACACGGGCCGGGGGCGCGATCCGCTGCACCGCCACCGATTTGGGCCAACCCGGCCGCCCATCGCCGCCGGTGAAATAGCGCCAGAAAAAGCCCGCGCGGCCGCCGCCACTGCCTGCCGGTTGGATTTGCTGTGTATCCGCGTCGTTGTCGGGATTGGCGAAGCGCGCGCCGTCGAAATGGCCGGTCGTCGGTCCGCGGTAATAGATGCGGTCGAGGAAGCGCGGCACGATCGTCACCGCCAGCGCGACAACCACGATCGCCAGCAGCACGACGCCCCCGACGAACTTCAACACCTGACGCACGCCGTTCCCCTATCCGTTGCCGATCCGTAACGCATCGTATCGAGCATCGTTCAGCCCGCTTGGCGCGGGCGCGCAACCCCGATAGCCTTCCGGCAAAGGGGAATCGGAAAATGCGTAAATATATCATCGGGCTATTGCTCGCGACTGCCATTCCAGCGGCGGCGCAGGCCAAAACGATCGCGGTCGAGGAACAGTCGATCGACCAGCTTCAGGCGATGTTGGCGTCAGGCAAGGCGAGCAGCGTCGATCTCGTCCGCGCCTATCTCGCACGGATCGCGGCGATGGACCGCACCGGTCCGACGCTACGCAGCGTGATCGCGCTCAACCCCGATGCACTCGCGCAGGCGAAGGCGCTCGACGCCGAGCACAAGGCCGGGCGCATGCGCGGTCCACTCCACGGCGTGCCCGTGCTGATCAAGGACAATGTCGAGACCGCCGACGCGATGCCGACCACGGCGGGCAGCTTGGCGCTGAAAGACAATTTGACGCGACGCGATGCGCCCGTGGTCGCGCAGCTGCGTGCGGCGGGGGCGGTGATCCTGGGCAAGACCAATCTCAGCGAATGGGCGAACATCCGCTCGACCCGCTCGATGAGCGGCTGGAGCGCGGTGGGCGGGTTAGTGAAAAATCCCTATGCGCTCGACCGGACCGCCTGCGGGTCGTCGAGCGGGTCGGGCGCGGCGATCGCGGCGAGCTTTGCGGCGGCGGCGATCGGGACCGAGACCGATGGCTCGGTGGTGTGTCCGTCGTCGCTCAACGGGCTGGTCGGGTTGAAGCCCACGCTCGGCCTCGTCAGCCGCATGCACGTCGTCCCGATCAGCCACAGCCAGGATACGCCCGGCCCGATGGCGCGCAGCGTCCGCGACGTGGCGACGCTGTTCTCTGCGATGATAGCTGCCGATCCGGCGGACGCGGCGACCGCGGGGGCGGGCGCGTACAAGCGCGACTATGCGGCCGGGCTGTCGACGAGCGCACTCTCCGGGCTGCGCATTGGCGTGATCCGGCCGGAGATGACCGCGGACCTTGCAGCGAAATACCAGGCCGCGCTCGACGTGCTGAAGGCGGCGGGGGCGGTGCTGGTCGAGGTGAAACAGCCCAAGCTCGACGGGCTCGGCGAGGCGGAACTGCTGGTGCTCCAGACCGAGCTGAAGGCCGACCTCGACACCTATCTCGCGACCACCCCCGCCACGGTCCGCACGCGCACGCTCGATCAGGTCATCGCGTTCAACGCGGCCAATGCGGCAACGGAAATGCCGTTCTTCGCGCAGGAGACGTTCGAGGCTGCGGCCAAGACCAAGGGGTTGAACGACCCGGCGTACAAGGCGGCGCGTGCGAAATCTCTGCGGCTGGCGGGCGCGGAGGGGATCGACGCGATGCTCAAGGCGGCAGGGGCGACGGTATTGGTCGAGCCGACCTATGGCGCGGCCTGGCTCAGCGACCCGGTGTACGGCGATCAATATGGCGGCCCGAGTTCGAGCGGGCTGCCAGCTGTTGCGGGCTATCCGAACCTGACGGTGCCGATGGGGTTGGTGCGCGGGTTGCCGGTCGGCCTGTCGTTCATCGCGACGAAATACGGGGACGCGGCGGTGCTGGGTGCGGGGTATGCGTATGAGCAGAGGGCGAGGGCGCGGGTTGCGCCGCGCTACCTACCCTCGGCAGACGCCGGCCCTGGCTTGGAGGCAGCTCGCTGACCTTACGATCCTCCCCCGCAAGGGGGAGGTGGCACCGCAGGTGACGGAGGGGGAGGACACGGAACGGCGGTTGCTCCTTTCCGCCCCCTTCCGTCTGGCAAGAGCCAGCCACCTCCCCCTGGCGGGGGAGGATCGTTAGGTCAGCGTGCTCGCTTGGCGAAATTCCACTGCCATAGCATCAGCAAGGGCACGACCACCGTCTCCATACCCAGCCCCAGCACGTGCCCCTGCGACGGTACGCCGACCGCCAGCAGCGAGATCCCCCGCGATACGCCGCCGACGAAAATGAGCCCGCCCAGCAACCGAAACCGCGCCCCCTTCCGCTCGACATCCGGAATACAGCTCAGAAACCCGAGGCCGGTCGCGAAGAATATCCCCGAGATATACCGGAAATGGCTGTCCAGATCGCGCGGCACATCGGTCAGATGCCCGAACGGCGCCGGCCCGTGCAGCACGCCCTGGCCGCCGACGATCAGCGGCAACAGGCACGCGACTGCGATCACTGCCTGCAACAGGCGCTTCTCGATCACGACAGGTCCTTCAGCAATTCCGGCCGGATCCGGAAGGCCCGCAACGACATTCGGACCTCGAAAATAAAGGATACCAGCGCCGCGATCAGCAGGATCATCGCGAGGATGAAGCACAGCGCCACCGCGGTGCCGAAATGCAGCTTGGCCAGCTCGGCGATGAACAGCAGCGCGATCAGCACGCAAGTCATGATCGCGCTCGACACCGCCAGGAACAACGCGGCGTTGATGATCGTCATCCGCCGGTCGAGCAATCGCAACTCCCAGCCATAGCGGGTCCGGTCGGCCGCCGAGAAATTTGGGTGCAACTGCTCCAGTTTCCGCGCCCGGTCGATGACCCGCGACAGGCGTCCCGCGAGCACGTTCAGCAACTGGCCGATCCCGGCGAGCATGAACACCGGCGCGAGCGAGAGCTGGATCGTCTGGGCGATGGTCGAGATGGCGGGAATGATCGGCATGCCGCCACCATGATGGGGAATGGCCGATTGCAAAAGGGGGCGATTGCAAAACAGCATGCAATCGTAACCTTCCGCGCGGTATCTAGCGGTCCATGTCCAAGCCGATGCTCCTGGCCGACTTCGTCCGGCTGCCGCCCAACGTCCGCGGCGACGTGGTCGAGGGGCTTGCCGCCGCGATCGACATCGTCGCGGAGCGGGGCGCGCACAGCCACCGCTTCCTGCGCTTCGGCTGGTACGCCGCCGCGCTCGCCGCCTATGGCGGACAGGCGCGGACGCTGGTGGTCGAGCAGGACGACGCGCCGGTCCTGACGCTGCCGTTCGTGCCGCTGGGTCCGCGTATGTTCGGGATGGCGGCGATCCCCGGCTGCTACTGGCCGTTCCGCAGCTTCGGCCTCGCGCTCGAAGCCGGCGAGCCTGCGCTGAAGACCGCACTGTCGACACTGGCGCGCCATGCGAGCGGCCTCAGAATCGGCCCGGTCCACGACAATGATCCCGCCGCCAGCGCGCTGATCGTCGCTGCCCGCGCGCAAGGCTGGACCGCGATCGATCGCACCATCGGCGATAGCTGGTCGCTAGACGTACCCCTTGCGAAAGACGGACAGCCCTGGCCACGCACCTCGACGCTGCGCAAGAACCGCTTCCACGAAAAGCACCTTGTCGAACACGGCGTACCCGATTGGCGCTTCCTGTCGGGTGCGGACTGGCCCGCCGCGTTCGCCGATCTCGGCGCGGTCGAGCAGACGAGCTGGATCGCGCACGACACCGATCGTACCGGCATGAAGTTCACCGCCGACGGACATCTCGCCTTCTGGCAGGCTGCGGTCGCCGATCCGGTGCTTGCCGCGATGTTCCGCGCCGCGCTGCTGACGGTCGACGATAGGCCCGCCGCCTTCTCGTTCGATATCGACACTGGCGAACTGCTGTACGCGGTCGCCAACAGCTACGACCCACGCTTCGCCAAGCATTCTCCCGGCAAGCTGCTCTACTGGCGTAACCTGGTCGCGGCGCAGGCGCGTGGCATTCGCCGGGTCGACTGGGGCGCCGGCGACAGCGGCTACAAGCAGGTCATCGGCGCGACGATCGACGCGCCGATCCGCGACTGGCTGCTGCTGCGCCCCGGCCTGCCGGCGCTCGCCGGTCGCCTGCTTGGCTGGATATGGCGGCGCAGCAGTCAGCGGCGCGGTTGACGCGCATCATGTCCGTGCGGCTCAGGCCACGCTAGCCGAGAACCCATCCGCCGCGCCGCGCAGCACCCCGAGCTGATCGTCGACGTCGCCGAACGCATGTCCCAGCTCGTCGATCTCGGTCGCCACCGCCTCGGTGTTCGCGCGAATGGTCGCGATCGTCGTCGACATCGAATCCGCCGCCAGCGCCGTCTCGTCGACCGCAGCGGTGATCGCGGTGACGGTGCGCGCCTGTGCCTCCATCGCATGACGGATTCGGTCGGCGCTGTGCTGCACCTCGGTCACCGTCGCCTTGATCCCCGCATTCGTCGCGACGGTCGCCGCCGTCGCCGACTGGATCGCGGCGATCTTGGCGGCGATGTCGTCCGTCGCCCGCGCGGTCTGGCTGGCGAGCGATTTTACCTCCTGCGCGACCACGGCGAAGCCGCGCCCGGCATCGCCCGCCCGCGCTGCTTCGATCGTCGCGTTCAGCGCCAGCAGGTTGGTCTGCCCGGCGATGCTGCGGATCAGCCCGAGGATCGATTCGATCGACTTGGCATGCTCGCTCAGCGCCTCGGACACGCCAACCGCCTCGCCGGTCTGCGTACAGGCACGGTCGGCGATGGCGGCGGCGGCCTCGACTTCGATGCGCGCATCCTCGATTGCGCGGATCAGCCCGGCGGTGGTCTGCGCCGCCTCGCGCATCGCCACCGCGGACTGCTCGGCCGCCGTCGCGACTTCGCTCGCCTTGCACAGCATGCCGCGGGTCGATGCCGATGCGCCCGTCGCCTGCACCCGGATCCGCGCGCCCAGTGCAGCGGTATGCTCGATCGATGCCGCGATGCTGCCCCGGAACTCGGTCGCGCGCGCCTGTCGTTCGACCCGCGCGGCCTCCGCATCGCTCGCGCCGAGATGCGAGGCCATGATGTCCGCCTCGATCAGCGCCAGCCGCTGCACCACGTCGCTGAGAGTCCGCATCGCCGCCATGTCCGCGCCCAGCCGGTTGGAGATCACGTTGAGCGTCACGCTATGCGCAAACGCCAGCGACGAGAGCAGCGCGGGCAGGGGGATGCCCGAGCGATGCGAATCCTCGGCATGGCGGATCGCCATCGCCTTCCACGCATCGTCGTTGGGCGAGATGTATTTCAGCCGGACATACTGCGCGCTCGATGCGATCCGGTGTTCGAGCACCTCGGGCGTGAAATGTCGCTCGATGTGCCGTGCCGATTCCAGCGAGAGGTAATGCCGCCAGAACGTCTCGGCGATCTCATGGCGATCGGCTGGTCCGAGCAGCGCGCTGAGCGTCGCACAGGCCGGCTCGATCAGGCCGTCCCAGTCGTAATCGTGAATGCGTTCGCGCAGCGGTCGCTGGTCGCCGCCCCAGTTTCGGGCCGGCGTGCGCGCGCCTTCACGTGTCCTTTCGGAACCGGCAGGCTGCCCCCCGTCTTGGACGGGTGGACTGGAAATCCTCTCCTGATGCTCGATCATCGCCCCCTCCTGAGGGTCCGTTATGCAGCGACCTTCGCGACGAAATCGCCCGCGCTGTTCTTGAGATTGCCCAGCCGCGTATCCAGCACGTCGAAGCCACGGCCGACGCCGTCGATCTCGGTCGCGACTGTCTCGGTATCCTCGCGGATCGCGGCGATCGTGGTCGACATCGAATCCGCCGCCAGCGCGGTCTCGTCGACCGCCGCGGTGATCGCGGTCACCGTCTGCGCCTGCGCTTCCATCGCGTAGCGGATCCGGTCGGCGCTCTCCTGCACCTCGGCCACGGTCGACTTGATCGACGCGTTTGTCTCGACGGTCGAGCGCGTCGCCGACTGGATCGCGGCGATCTTCGCGGCGATGTCGTCGGTCGCGCGTGCGGTCTGGTTGGCGAGGCTCTTCACTTCCTGCGCCACCACCGCGAAGCCGCGCCCGGCATCGCCCGCCCGCGCCGCCTCGATCGTCGCGTTTAGCGCGAGCAGGTTGGTTTGCCCGGCGATGTCGCGGATCAGGCCGAGGATCGACTCGATCGACTTGGCATGATCGCTCAGCGTCTCGGACATGCCGACCGCCTGGCCCGCCTGCGCGGACGCGCGGTTGGCGATCTCGGCGGCTGCTTCCACTTCGGTGCGCGCATCCTCGATCGCGCGGATCAGCCCGGCGGCGGTCTGCGCGGCCTCGCGCATCGCCACCGCGGATTGTTCGGCGGCGGCGGCGACTTCGCTCGCCTTGCCCAGCACCGCGCGCGTCGACGCCGAGCTGCGCATCGCCTGTTCGCGGAGCATATGGCCCTCGTCGGTCGCGGTCTCCACCATCGCCGCGATCCCGTCGCGGAACTCCGCCGCCAGCGTATCGCGCGCCACCCGCGCCGAATGCGTGCTGTACGCATTGTAGATCGCGACGGTGATCTCGCCTTCCAGCGCGGACAGCCGCATCAGCGTGTCGATATAGACCGGCAGCTTGACATCCGACCGGTCGACCCGCCGCATCAGCACCTCCAGCGCGGCACGGTCGCTCGCGCTGATCATCGACAGCAGCGCCATCGGCGACACACCGGCGACATAGGCCGCGGCGACGGAGCGCTCGACCGACTCGATCCAGGCGCGCCCGCTCGTATCGAGGAAGCGATTGCGCAGGAACGTGCAGCCGACCTCGATCATCTGCTCGGTCTCGTGCGGTGCCCAGATCCGCTCGTCGGAGAAACAGCGCAGCCACTGCTCCCAATACGCCTTCGAGACATGCGTGATCTCGGGGGCCAGCGCCGCCCAGACTTCGCGGCTCGCGTTGCTGAGCGATCCGTCGAAGTCGAAAACCCGCAGCCGTGCCGCGAGGTCGACAGAGGCCGCAATCGCGCCGGGAACCGGCAGGTCGGTGGTGGTCAAGACGATGGACTCCGGATCGGGTATGCGCATCCGGCGCTACAGCCTATGTCTTAAGGCCGGGTTAGAGATCGATCGCACTGCGGCCTTCGCGCGAAATCATTTCGCATCCGGCCCGTCCGGTAATTCCGTCCGGCATCGTGGCTCGGGCAGCAGCACGGTTTGCGGTGTCATGGGTTATCGGACCGCGCCCAATGGGTTGCATCGCAGCACGTGGTGGCTAATAGGTCGCCCGATCTATATATTGTGGACCAAGATAATTTTGGTTCGTCATCTTCTGGTTCGAGGACTCCGCCCTTGGCATCGCGCAACCCGGCACGCCCGCTTTCTCCCCATCTGCAGGTCTATAAATGGGGCCCGCACATGCTGGTCTCGATCCTGCACCGCGCGACCGGCAGCGGGATGGCGACCGTCGGCAGCCTGCTGCTCGTCTGGTGGCTCGCCGCGATCGCATCGGGCGATCAGGCGTATGCGACGTTCGTCGACGTGTTCACGACCGATACCGGCGGCCTCAATATCCTCGGCTACGTCATCGCGGTTGGCCTGACGCTGTCGCTGTTCCAGCACATGATGACCGGCATCCGCCACTTCGTGCTCGACACCGGTGCCGGCTACGAACTGAAGCGGAACAAGATGGGCGCGCTCGCGACGATGGTCGCCTCGGTCGCGTTGACGGTCGTGTTCTGGCTCTACATGGGGATCAAGTAATGGGTTCGGGTACGGCAATCGGTCGCGTCCGCGGCCTCGGCAGCGCGAAACACGGCGCGCATCACTGGTGGCAGCAACGCCTGACGGCGGGCGCCAACCTGTTCCTCATGCTGTGGCTGATGATCTCGGTCGCGCGGATGCCCGGCTATGATTACGCTGCGATCCATCTGTGGCTGGAATCGGCCTGGGTCGCGGTGCCGATGGCGCTGCTGATCCTGTCGGTGTTCTATCACTTCCGTCTCGGTCTTCAGGTCGTGATCGAGGATTACATGCACGGTGAAAGCCGTGTCGTGACGATGATCCTCCTCAACCTGTTCACCTTCACGCTGGGCGGTATCGCCCTGTTCGCGATCCTGAAGGTCGCCTTCTCCGGAGCCCCTGCGTAATGTCAGCTGCCTACAAGATCATCGATCATACCTATGATGCGGTCGTCGTCGGTGCCGGCGGTTCCGGCCTGCGCGCCACGATGGGCATCGCCGAGAGCGGCCTGAAGACCGCGTGCATCACGAAGGTCTTCCCGACCCGTTCGCACACCGTTGCAGCGCAGGGTGGCATCGCCGCGTCGCTCGGCAACAACTCACCGGATCACTGGACCTGGCACATGTTCGACACCGTCAAGGGGTCCGACTGGCTCGGCGACCAGGACGCGATCGAGTATCTGTGCCGCGAAGCCCCGCAGGCGGTCTACGAGCTCGAACATGCCGGCATGCCGTTCAGCCGTAACGAGAACGGCACGATCTATCAGCGTCCGTTCGGCGGCCACATGCAGAACATGGGCGAGGGGCCTCCGGTCCAGCGCACCGCCGCCGCCGCCGACCGTACCGGCCACGCGATGCTCCACGCGCTGTACCAGCAGAGCCTGAAGTACAATACGGACTTCTTCGTCGAGTATTTCGCACTCGACCTGATCATGGAAAACGGCGTCTGCCGCGGCGTCATCGCGCTGTGCATGGAAGACGGTTCGATCCACCGCTTCCGCAGCCACCAGACCGTGCTCGCCACCGGCGGCTATGGCCGCGTCTATTTCTCGGCGACCTCGGCGCACACCTGCACCGGCGACGGCAACGCTATGGTGCTCCGCGCCGGCCTGCCGTTGCAGGACATGGAGTTCGTCCAGTTCCACCCGACCGGCATCTACGGCGCGGGCGTGCTCATCACCGAGGGCGCACGCGGTGAGGGCGGTTACCTGACCAACTCCGAGGGCGAGCGCTTCATGGAGCGCTATGCCCCGTCGGCGAAGGACCTCGCCTCGCGCGACGTCGTCAGCCGCTCGATGGCGCTCGAAATGCGCGAAGGCCGCGGCGTCGGCAAGAACGGCGACCACATCTTCCTGCACCTCGATCACATCGATCCCAAGGTGCTCGCCGAGCGCCTGCCGGGCATCACCGAGACCGGGAAAGTCTTCGCCGGCGTCGATCTCACGCGCCAGCCGCTGCCCGTCACGCCGACGGTGCATTACAACATGGGCGGCATCCCGACCAACTTCCACGGCGAGGTCGTCAACCTCGTCGACGGCAACCCCGACGCGGTCGTCCCCGGCCTGTTCGCAGTCGGTGAGGCGGCGTGCGTCTCGGTCCACGGTGCCAACCGCCTCGGCTCGAACAGCCTGATCGATCTCGTGGTGTTCGGCCGCGCGACCGGCCTGCGCATCAAGGACACGCTGAAGCCCGGCACCGCGCACGCGCCGCTGCCCAAGGGTTCGGAAGATCTGGCGCTCACGCGTCTCGATCATTTCCGCAATGCGAGCGGCGGGTCGCCGACCGCGCAGATCCGTCTCGACATGCAGCAGACCATGCAGAAGCATTGTGCCGTGTTCCGCGACACCGAACTGCTGAACCAGGGCGTCGAGAAGATGGCCGGGATCTACAACCGGATGACCGACGTCGCCGTGAAGGATCGCAGCATGATCTGGAACACCGATCTGGTCGAGACGATGGAGCTCGACAATCTGATCGGCCAAGCCGTCGTCACGATGAATTCGGCGGCCAACCGCACCGAGTCGCGCGGCGCGCACATGCACGAGGATTTCCCCGAGCGCGACGACGCCAACTGGATGAAGCACACCATCACCACCTTCAACGGCTGGGGCGGCAAGGGCGGCGAAACCAAGATCGATTTCCGCCCGGTGCACGACTATACGCTCACCGACGACGTCGACTACATCAAGCCCAAGAAGCGGGTATATTGATGATCTGGGCCATCATCGCGATCGGGTTCTTTGTGCCGGTCGCGGTGGGGCTCTTGACGCGTTTCCAGCCGATGATTGCCGGGTTTTTGTGGCCGGCGGTCGTCGCGATCCTGACCGCGATCTACGTCTTCGGGATCGAAACCCGAGGCGTAGGCGAAGAACCCCAAAAGATCGCAATAACCTTTTACGCCCTGTTTTCGCTGGTAGGCGGAGTCCCCGGCGGACTGGTAGGCTGGATCCTCCAGCACAAGCGTTCGGCCAAACAGGTAAACTAAGTCCCGTTCTACTGCGAACGCAGGAGTCCAGGATCACAAACGCCGCGCTCCTTAACCCTCGACTCCTGCGTTCGCAGGAGAACAACTGGCTGCGACCGATTTGCTACCGCTCGACCCGACCCGCCGCGATCTTGTAAACCAGATTACGATCCCGCCGCCCGACCGCCACGACGATCACCGTCACGAGGCCGTCATCGACCCGGTACACCAACCGATACCCCGCAGCCCGCAACTTGATCTTGTAGCAGCCGGTCATCCCGTTTAGCCGTGCGCTCGCAATATGCGGTTCGCCCAACCGCTCGGTCAGCTTCGCCTTGAGTTGCTCACGAACATTGGCACCCAGCTTCTCCCATTCCCGCAGCGCACTCGGCAGGAATGCGAGGCTATAGATCGCCAAGCGACACCGCGACCGGCACTTCCTCAGCACGCGCGCGTACCAACTCAGCCAGTTCGACGTCCTCCAACCGGTCCATCAACTCTTCCCAAGCCGCAGCCGGGACGAGATACGCCGCAGGCGTATTGCGATTGAGTACCGCCACCGGAAACCCGCCTGCGGCCTCGATGACGCCGGACGGGTTCTTCTTCAGGTCGCTGATGCTAACCGTCGCGCCGGCATGAATGGTCTCGATCATGACCGTTTTATAGCACGTCAAACAGGTCTCACCAAATCACTGTGCTGATATGCAGCAACCAGCTCGGAACCCACTCCCCCCGCAGAAGTTAGCCGCGGCATGACCGACACATCCCCCGCTTCGAACGCCCGCAACTACCCGTTGCTCGCCGCCCCCCACGTCCACCTCCACGGCCCCGTCGACGACGCGATGTACGACACCTTTAAGTCGCAACTCGTCGCCGCCCCCACCGAAGGCCCGCTGGTCGTCTCGATCACCACGCTCGGCGGCGACCCCGAAGTCGCGCGCGCGATGGGCGACAACATCCGCCTGCTCCGCGAATACACCGACCGCGAGACGCTCTTCCTCGGCAAGGTCGCGGTCTACTCCGCCGGGGCGACGTTCATGTCCGCCTTCCCGGTCGACAGCCGTTTCCTGACGCGCGGCAGCCGCATCATGATCCACGAGCGCCAGATGCAGAGCACGATCGAGCTCAACGGCCCGCTCAACACGCTGTCCTACGCGCTCAAGGCTAAGCTCCACGAGATCGAGGATTCGATCAATATCCAGGAGGAAGGCTTTCGCGCGATCGTCCAGGGCTCGAAGGTATCGCTCGAGGAGCTGAAGAAGAAGGCCCCCTCCAACTGGTACATCGAAGCCGAGGAAGCCCGCGACCTCGGCCTTATCCTCGATATCATCTAAGCCCTAGGGAGCAGGCGACGCGGCAGCGTGGGTGACCCATGTTGCACCCGCGAAGCTAAGCATTTGCGAGCGGGGCCCGTGTCATGTATCGGCTTCCACAACCTATAAACACACCACGGACGGACCGCTCGCAATGGCCGAATTCTCGCTCCCGAAAAACAGCGTCGTCAAGAAGGGCGTCAAGCACGCCTCGACCAGCCAGGGTTCGGGGGACAGCAAGCGTCTGAAATCGTTCAAGGTGTATCGCTACGATCCGGATTCGGGCGAGAACCCGCGCTACGATAATTTCGAGCTCGATCTGAATGACACCGGCCCGATGGTGCTCGACGCGCTGATCAAGATGAAGAGCGAGCAGGATTCCTCGCTTACCTTCCGCCGCTCGTGCCGCGAGGGCATTTGCGGGTCGTGCTCGATGAACATCAACGGCAAGAACGGCCTCGCCTGCACGACCGCGATCGAGGATTGCAAGGGCGAGGTCCAGATCACCCCGCTGCCGCACATGGACGTGATCAAGGACCTGGTCCCCGACTTCACGCATTTCTACGCGCAATATTCGTCGATCAAGCCGTGGCTGCAGACCGTCACCCCGCCACCCTCGGGCAAGGAACGCCTCCAGTCGCCGGAAGATCGCTCGAAGCTCGACGGTCTGTACGAGTGCATCCTGTGCGCCTGCTGCTCGACCTCGTGCCCGAGCTACTGGTGGAACGCGGACAAGTTCTTGGGGCCGGCGATCCTGTTGCAGGCCTATCGCTGGCTCGCCGACAGCCGCGACGAGATGACCGGCGAGCGCCTCGACGAACTTGAGGATCCGTTCCGCCTGTATCGCTGCCACACCATCATGAACTGCGCGAACGCGTGCCCCAAGGGCCTGAACCCCGCCAAGGCGATCGCCGAGATCAAGAAGATGGAAGCCGAACGGATCGTCTGATCCTTTGGTGGAGGGGGGTGTGTTTTACGCCCGCCCCCTTCTTCCCCGCCTCAATCCGCTTCCCCCTCCGGTGCCGCTCCCCCCTCCCGTTCGTGCTGAGCGAAGTCGAAGCACCCGCTCGGGGCGGGGGATGACATTCCCAAGATCCTTCGACTTCGCTCAGGATGAACGGGGAAAGGGTTTCAAGGAAACATCTTTGACCCAACCCCATTTCCTCGAAGCCGAAGACCCAGCCAACCCCGGCTGGCGCAGCTGGTCGCTCTCCGACCCGACGCGCTTCAACACCCTCCTCGGCCCCATGCTCTACCGCGTCGACGGCCACACTGTCCGCGTCCGCATCACCCCCGAGCATCGCCACTCCAACCTCCAGAACAACGTCCACGGCGGAGCGCTCCTCGCGTTCATCGACGTAGCCCTGTTCGCGGCCGCAAGAGGCTTCGGCCTGATCACCGCCGGCACCGCGGTGACGCTCGATCTCAACACCCAGTTCATCGGCGGCGGCCGCGTCGGCGAGCCGATCGAGGCGCAGGTCGAGGTGCTCAAGGAAACCGGCCGCCTCTTGTTCCTGCGGGGCTTGGTGGTGCAAGGCGACGACGAGAACAAGATCGCCGCCTTCTCGGCCACGATCCGCAAGCCGTCCGGCAAGCCCCCAAAGGCTGACACCGCCACCTAATACCACCCCGGCGAAGGCCGGGGCCCAATTGGGACACGATCATTGTTGAAGCGCCCCGCTCCATTATCAAAACCTTCCATATTGGGCCCCGGCCTCCGCCGGGGTGGTGCAGGGGTGGCGAAGTGACCGTCCTCAAAGCCTACGAAGCCCTCGTAGCCTCAGGCGAACTCCGTCCCGACCCCGAACAAGCCGCCGCCGCCGGCCGCCTCAACACCCTCGCCACCGAACTCGGCATCCCCAAGTCCACCGGCTTCTTCGCGCGCTTCTCGAAGAAACCGGACCCCCGCGGCGTCTACCTCTGGGGCGGGGTCGGTCGCGGCAAGTCCATGCTCATGGACCTGTTCTTCGCGAACGCGCCCGTCGAAAAGAAGCGCCGCGTCCACTTCGGCGAGTTCATGCTCGAGGTCCACGCGCGCATCGCCGCCGAGCGTCGCAAGGAAGTCGGCGACCCGATCGTCCCCGTCGCCGCCGCAATCGCCGACGAGACCCGCCTGCTCGCGTTCGACGAGATGATGGTCACCAACAGCCCCGACGCGATGATCCTGTCGCGGCTGGTGACCTCGCTGCTCGATTCCGGCGTGACGATCGTCACCACCTCGAACCGGCCGCCGTCCGATCTCTACAAGAACGGCCTCAACCGCGAGCATTTCCTGCCCTTCATCGCGACGATCGAACACCGCCTCGACGTGCTCCCGCTCAACGGCCCGGTCGACTATCGCCGCGATCGTCTCGGCAGCCAGGACACCTGGCTCGTCCCCAATGGCCCCGAGGCGACCGCGCAGCTCTCCGCCGCGTTCTTCCGCCTCACCGACTTCTCGACCGACGACAGCGAGCACGTCCCCGCCGAAGACCTCGTGGTGCAGGGCCGCACGCTGCGGGTGCCGAAATCGCTCAAGGGCGTCGCGGTGTTCAGTTTCAAGAAGCTGTGCGGCGAGGCGAGGGGAGTGGCCGACTACCTCGCCATCGCGCGGAAATTCCACACCGTCATCCTCGTCGGCATCCCTAAGCTCGGGCCGGAGAACCGCAACGAGGCGGCACGGTTCGTGGCGCTGATCGACGCGCTGTACGAGCACAAGGTGAAGTTGCTTGCGGCTGCGGATGCGCAACCCGGCGACCTTTACCAGAGTGGCGACGGCAGGTTCGAGTTCGACCGCACGATCAGCCGTTTGGAAGAGATGCGCTCCGAGGAATATTTGGCGGAAGGCCACCTCTGACCGACCCCTCCGGTCATCCTGACGAAAGTCAGGACCCAGAGCCACGAATGCTGCGTTTGGTATCCTGGGTCCTGACTTTCGTCAGGATGACGAAGCCGGCAAAGCTTATTGCACATGAGAACCAATCGCAATAACAACCCGCTTTTGTCCTTTTAACGGTTGCCGTAGCGCCATAATGCGCGTAACCGGCGTCACCAATCACCCCGCACATCAGACGGAGACGGATTGGAATGGCTCGCAAGAAGATCGCGCTGATCGGCGCCGGTAACATCGGCGGCACGCTCGCGCACCTCGCAGCACTCAAGGGCCTTGGCGATATCGTCCTGTTCGACGTGGCCGAGGGCATCCCCCAGGGCAAGGCGCTCGACCTGTCGCAGTGCGGCCCGGTCGAGGGCTTCGACTCGCAGATCACCGGCTCGAACGACTATGCCGACATCGCCGGCGCGGACGTCATCATCGTCACCGCCGGTGTCGCACGGAAGCCCGGAATGAGCCGCGACGACCTGCTCGGCATCAACCTTAAGGTCATGAAGGCCGTCGGCGAGGGCATCAAGGCCAACGCACCCGACGCGTTCGTGATCTGCATCACCAACCCGCTCGACGCGATGGTGTGGGCGCTCCGCGAGTTCTCAGGCCTGCCGCACCACATGGTGGTCGGCATGGCCGGCGTTCTCGACTCGGCACGCTTCAGCCACTTCCTCGCCGACGAGTTCAAGGTCTCGGTCAAGGACGTCACTAGCTTCGTGCTCGGCGGCCACGGCGACACGATGGTCCCGGTCATCAGCTACTCGACCGTGTCGGGCATCCCGGTTCCCGATCTCATCGCGATGGGCATGTCGAGCCAGGAAAAGATCGACGCGATCGTCAAGCGCACGCGCGGCGGCGGCGGCGAGATCGTCGCGCTGCTGAAGACGGGCTCGGCGTATTACGCACCGGCGACCAGCGGCATCGCGATGGCCGAGGCGTATCTGTACGACCAGAAGCGCGTGCTGCCCGCGGCGGCGTATGTTTCGGGCGAGTACGGCCTTACCGATCTGTACGTCGGCGTGCCGGTGGTGATCGGGGCTGGTGGCGTCGAGAGGATCGTCGAGATCAAGCTCGACGACGAGGCCAAGGGCAACCTCCAGGTCTCGGTCGACGCGGTCAAGGAACTGATCGTGGCCTGCAAGGGTATCGATGGTTCGCTGAACCGATTTGAGTAATTGAACTGATTTGAGGTGAGGTAAGGATCGCACCACCCCGGCGAAGGCCGGGGCCCAATTGGGAAGTCCCCGCTGATGGAAGAACAAGCGTTCGTCTACATCATGGCCAGCGGATATAATGGCACGATCTACCTCGGCTCGACGTTGAACCTGGCGAAGCGCGTGTGGGAACACCGCAACGCCGTCGTCGCCGGGTTCACGAAGAAATACGACTGCAAGCTGCTCGTCTGGTATGAGTTGGCCGGTAGTTGGGAAGCCGCCCGGCAGCGTGAGCTGCACATGAAGGAGTGGAAACGAGACTGGAAACTGCGTGAGATCAACGGTTTCAATCCCACTTGGGACGACCTTTACGATCGCATCGCACGACCATGACCGCTTTCTCAATTGGGCCCCGGCCTTCGCCGGGGTGGTAAGGAACGAGACAAGATGAGCATCCTCGTCGACAAGAACACCAAGGTCATCACCCAGGGCATGACCGGCGAAACCGGCAGCTTCCACACCAAGATGGCGCTGGAATACGGCACGCAGATGGTCGGTGGCGTCACGCCCGGCAAGGGCGGCACGACCCACCTCGACCTCCCCGTCTACAACACCGTCGCCGAAGCCAAGGCGATGACCGGCGCGACCGCGTCGGTCATCTACGTGCCGCCCCCCTTCGCCGCCGATTCTATCCTCGAGGCGATCGACGCCGAGATCGAGCTGATCGTCGCGATCACCGAGGGCATTCCGGTGCTCGACATGGTCAAGGTCAAGCGCGCGCTGTCGGGCTCCAAGTCGCGCCTGATCGGCCCGAACTGCCCCGGCGTGCTGACCCCCGGTGAGTGCAAGATCGGCATCATGCCCGGCTCGATCTTCAAGAAGGGCTCGGTCGGCGTTGTCAGCCGTTCAGGCACGCTCACCTATGAGGCGGTGTTCCAGACGTCGAACGCAGGTCTCGGTCAGACGACCGCGGTTGGCATCGGTGGCGATCCGGTCAACGGCACGAACTTCATCGACGTGCTCGAGCTGTTCCTGGCCGACGACGAAACCCAGTCGATCATCATGATCGGCGAAATCGGCGGCGACGCAGAAGAGCAGGCGGCACAGTTCCTCCGCGACGAAGCCAAGCGCGGTCGGTCGAAGCCGATGGCAGGCTTCATCGCCGGTCGTACGGCACCTCCGGGGCGCCGCATGGGCCATGCCGGCGCGATCGTGTCGGGCGGCAAGGGCGACGCGGAGAGCAAGATCGCGGCGATGGAAGCTGCCGGGATCAAGGTCTCGGAAAGCCCCAGCCTGCTCGGCGAGACGCTACTGAGCGTGTTGAAGGGCTGAACATATCGTCATCCCGGGCTTGACCCGGGATCCAGGGTCGCCAGCGCGCCGCCCGTAACTCTGGGTCCCGGGGCGAGCCCGGGATGACGAAATTCTTAGCGGCTAGGACGAGAACGATGGGCTACGAAGGCCAGGATTTCAGCGATATCGCAGCCGGCGTCAGCCCGGCGTTCGTGGAGACGCTCTACGCCAAGTTCAACGCGGACCCGGCCTCGGTCGAATCCGGTTGGCGCGCGTTCTTTGAGGGTCTCGAAGGTTCCGCGCAGGGCCCGAGCTGGGAGAGCGCCCGCTGGCCGCTCACCACCACGGACGACCTGACCGCAGCGCTCGATCCCACCCAGATGGAGCCCGCGCCCAAGCCCGCAAAGGGCGGCAAGCCCGCCCCCGCCGCAGCGGCACCCGCGCCCGTCTCGAAGGAAGAGATCGCCAAGGCCGCCGCCGATGCGATCCGCGCGCAGCTGCTCGTCCGCACCTACCGCGTCCGTGGCCATCTCGCCGCCAATCTCGACCCGCTCGGCCTGTCGAAGCGCGAGATGCCCGAGGATCTGAAGACCGAATATCACGGCTTCTCCGACGCCGACATCGATCGGAAGGTCTATCTCGGCGGCACGATGGGCTTCGAATGGGTCTCGATCCGCGAGCTCGTCGACACGTTGCGCAAGAATTACTGCGGCAATGTCGGCCTCGAATACATGCACATCTCCGACGTCGAGGAGCGCCGCTTCCTCCAGGAGCGCATGGAAGGCCAGGACAAGGCGATCGAATTCTCCACCGACGGCAAGAAGGCGATCCTCACCAAGGTGATCCAGGCCGAGCAGTGGGAGAAATTCCTCGGCAAGAAGTATGTCGGCACGAAGCGCTTCGGCCTCGACGGCGGCGAATCGATGATCCCCGCGCTCGAAAGCGTGATCAAGTATGGCGGCCAGATGGGCGTGCGCGAGCTCGTCATCGGCATGGCGCACCGCGGTCGCCTCAACGTGCTCGCCAACGTGATGGCCAAGCCGTTGCGCGTGATCTTCCACGAATTCGCCGGCGGTTCGGCCAATCCCGACGACATCGGCGGTTCGGGCGACGTGAAATATCACCTCGGCACCAGTACCGATCGCGAGTTCGACGGTCACAAGGTTCACATGAGCCTCGTCGCCAACCCGTCGCATCTCGAAGCCGCCGACCCGGTCGTGCTCGGCAAGACTCGCGCGATCCAGACGCTCAACAACGACCTCAAGGATCACGTCGCGAGCTTGCCCGTGCTGATCCACGGCGACGCCGCGTTCGCCGGGCAGGGGATCGTCTGGGAGTGCCTCGGCTTCTCGGGAATCCGCGGCTACAACACCGGCGGCTGCGTCCACTTCATCATCAACAACCAGGTCGGCTTCACGACCTCGCCGCAGTTCGCGCGCTCGTCGCCCTACCCGTCGGACGTCGCCAAGGGCGTTCAGGCGCCGGTCTTCCACGTCAACGGCGACGATCCCGAGGCGGTCACCTTCGCGACCAAGATGGCGATGGAATTCCGCCAGAAGTTCCACCGCGACATCGTCATCGACATGTGGTGCTATCGCCGCTTCGGCCATAACGAGGGCGACGAGCCGTCCTTCACGCAGCCGCTGATGTACGACATCATCCGCAAGCACCCGGGCGTCAGCTCGGTGTACGGCGATCGCCTGATCAAGGAAGGCGTGATCGACCAGCCCTGGATCGACGAGAACGTGAAGGAATTCACGCTCCGTCTCGAGGGCGAGTTCGAAGCCGGGTCGTCGTACAAGCCCAACAAAGCCGACTGGTTCGGCGGTCGCTGGACCGGCCTCAGCGCGCCGACCGATGGCGGTTCCGCGCGGCGCAACGTCGAGACCGGTCTCAGCCAGAAGCTGTTCGACTCGCTCGGCCGTACGCTGACCACGATCCCCGACAGCGTGAAGATCCACAAGACGCTCAACCGCGTAATCGATGCCAAGCGCGAGATGTTCAAGTCGGGCAAGGGCTTCGACTGGGCGACCGGCGAAGCGCTCGCATTCGGCGGCCTGCTCTCGGAAGGGTACGGCGTCCGCCTGTCCGGCCAGGATTCGGGCCGCGGCACCTTCTCGCAGCGCCACGCGGTCTGGGTCGACCAGACCGACGAGCATAAGTACGTGCCGTTGCAGGAAATCGAACACGGTCGCTTCGAAGTGCTCGACAGCCCGCTCAGCGAGTACGGCGTGCTCGGGTTCGAGTACGGCTACGCGCTCGCCGATCCGAAGACGCTGGTCCTCTGGGAGGCGCAGTTCGGTGATTTCGTCAACGGCGCGCAGATCATGATCGATCAGTTCATCACGTCCGGTGAGTCGAAGTGGCTCCGCGCCAACGGCCTCGTGATGCTGCTCCCGCACGGCTATGAAGGGCAGGGGCCTGAGCACAGCTCGGCGCGTCCCGAGCGTTTCCTTCAGTCGTGCGCCGACGACAACATCCAGGTCGCGAACTGCACCAGCCCGGCGAACTATTTCCACCTGCTCCGCCGGCAGATGCACCGCAACTTCCGCAAGCCGCTGATCGTGATGACGCCCAAGTCGTTGTTGCGGCACAAGCTGGCCGTGTCGAACGCCGAGGATTTCCAGGGCGACAGCCACTTCCGTCGTCTCCTGTCCGACACCAACGGTGCGGCGGACGTCGATACGAAGCGGCTCGTGCTGTGCACCGGCAAGGTCGCGTACGACCTGATCGAGGCACGCGATGCCCACGGCGACACGGACACCCAGATCGTTCGCGTCGAGCAGCTCTATCCCTTCCCGGGCGAGCCGATCGCCGAACGCGTCGCGCGGATGCCGAACCTCGAAGAGATCGTCTGGGCGCAGGAAGAGCCGAAGAACAACGGCTATTGGTTCTTCGTCGAGCCACTGATCGAGGAGGCGCTGGCGACGGTGAACTCACCTGTGAAGCGCGCGCGCTATGCCGGGCGCAACGCGTCGGCGTCGCCCGCGACCGGGCTGATGAAGCGTCACCAGGCCGAGCAGGGCGCGCTCGTCGCCGACGCACTCGGCCACAACGTCCGCGACGAAATCCGCCGCACCCGCGCATCGTAACACCGTCCCCTTGCTGTTCCCCGGCGAAGGCCGGGGCCCAGTTGGGGGACGTCAGTAGCTGAAGATAAGCTTTCCCACCTGGGCCCCGGCCTTCGCCGGGGAACGATAGGAAGATAGAACATGGCAACCGAAGTCACCGTCCCCGTCCTGGGTGAATCGATCACCGAAGCCACCCTCGGCGAGTGGCTGAAGCAGCCCGGCGACCCCGTCGCGGTCGACGAGCCGATCGCCAGCCTCGAGACCGACAAGGTCTCGGTCGAGGTCCCGTCGCCGGTCGCCGGCGTCATGGGCCAGCACGCCGTCGCCGTCGGTGACACCGTGCAGGTCGGCGCGATGCTCGCCACGATCGACTCGGGTGACGGCGCCGCCGCGTCGGCTCCTGCGCCCGCACCTGCTGCGACGGCAACCCCCGCTGCTCCCGCCGCCAAGGACGAGTCCGGCGCAGGCTACGGCGACCAGCCCGGCGCCGGCACCAGCGACTCGCCCGCCGCACTCTCCCCGTCGGTGCGCCGCGCCGTGCTCGAGCACGGCGTCGACCCGGGCACCGTTAAGGGCACCGGCCGCGACGGTAGAATCACCAAGGAAGACGTGACCGCCGCCGCGTCGAGCAAGCCAGCGCCTGCTCCCGCCGCAGCGCCCGCTCCGGCAGCAGCCCCCGCCGCCGCATCGGGTCGCGGCGAAGAGCGCGTGCGCATGACGCGCCTCCGCCAGACGATCGCCAAGCGCCTCAAGGAAGCGCAGAACACCGCCGCGATGCTGACGACGTTCAACGACGTCGACATGACCGCGGTGATCGAGGCGCGCGCCAAGTACAAGGACCTGTTCGAGAAGAAGCACGGCGTCCGGTTGGGCTTCATGGGCTTCTTCGTGAAGGCCGCGACGATGGCGCTGCGCGACATCCCGTCGGTCAACGCATCGATCGACGGCGACGACATCGTCTATCACGATTACGCCGACATCTCGGTCGCGGTGTCGTCGCCGGGCGGCCTCGTCGTCCCCGTGATCCGTGACGCCGACCAGATGTCGGTCGCGACGATCGAGAAGACGATCGGCGACTTCGGCAAGCGCGCGAAGGAAGGCGCGCTCAAGATGGACGAGATGAAGGGCGGCACCTTCACGATCTCGAACGGCGGCGTGTTCGGCTCGCTGATGTCGACCCCGATCATCAATCCGCCGCAGTCCGCCGTGCTGGGCCTCCACCGCATCGAGGAGCGCCCGGTCGTCGTGAACGGCGAGATCGTCATCCGCCCGATGATGTACCTCGCGCTCAGCTACGACCACCGCCTGATCGACGGCCGCGAAGCCGTGACGTTCCTCGTCGCGCTGAAAAATGCTATCGAGGATCCGACGCGGATTCTTATCGACCTGTGAGGTAGCAATGGACTGGCGCGACCACATTCACTCGGACCCCGGGATCATGGGCGGCAAGCCCGTTTTTCGGGGTACGCGCTATACCGTGGAACGCGTCCTGAAGCTGGTCGGTGCGGGTTGGTCTTATGACCAGATCGCGGAAGAATATCCGGGGGTGCTTTCCGAGCACCTCCGCGCCGCCGCCTTGTTTGCCGCAGATCTCATGCACGACGAAAGCTATGTCGCGATCGGTCGGGCACGCGCGGCTTGAGGCTGATGTGCGATGCGAACATCGGTAGCCGCATCGCTCGCGTTCTGAGTACAGCCGGACACGATGTCGTACGTGCTGCCGTCATTTTACCCGACGAGAAAGACGATATCATTCTCGCGCATGCGGTCGCCGACGATCGCTTTCTCATTACGTGTGATCGTGATTTCGGTGAACTGGTTTTCCTGAAGCAAGCGACCCCGCCGCCCGGCATCATCTATGTCCGGTTCGAGCCGGACCACGTCGAACACATCCTTCCGCGGTTGTTGCCGCTCCTCGAATTCGAGGCGTGCAATGGCCATATGACTGTCATCGGGACGAAGCGTGACCGCGCTGTTCCCCTCCCAGCGAAGAGCAAAGACAATGGCTGACTACGACTATGACGTCCTCGTGATCGGTGCGGGCCCCGGCGGTTACGTCGCGGCGATCCGCGCCGCGCAGCTCGGCCTGCGCACCGCCTGCGCCGAATCGCGCGAGACGCTCGGCGGCACCTGCCTCAACGTCGGCTGCATCCCGTCCAAGGCGTTGCTGCATTCGTCCGAACTGTATGAGGAAGCCAAGGGCGGCCACATGACGAAGTTCGGCGTCGAGTTCGCCGGCGTCACCCTGAACCTCGACCAGATGCACGCCGAGAAGGCCAAGGCCGTCAAGGAACTGACCGGCGGCGTAGAATTCCTGTTCAAGAAGAACAAGGTGACGTGGCTCAAGGGCAAGGCCGCGTTCCAGGACGCACATACGGTGGATGTCGCCGGCCAGAAGGTCACCGCGAAGAACATCGTCATCGCTACCGGCTCGTCGGTCATGCCGCTCCCCGGCGTCACGGTCGATCAGAAGACCGTCGTCGACAGCACCGGCGCGCTCGAGATTCCCAAGGTCCCCGAGCATATGGTCGTCATCGGCGGTGGCGTGATCGGCCTCGAACTCGGCAGCGTCTGGCGTCGTCTCGGCGCGAAGGTCACCGTCGTCGAGTTCGTCGACCAGATCCTCCCCGGTTTCGACGGCGAAGTCCGTCGTGAGAGCGCCAAGCTCTTCAAGAAGCAGGGCATGGAGCTGAAGCTCTCGACCAAGGTCACCGGCGTGACCGTCGACAACGGCGTCGCGACCGTCACCGTCGAGCCTGCCGCCGGTGGCGCGTCCGAGACGCTGACCGCCGACGCGGTGCTCGTCTCGATCGGGCGCAAGGCTAACGTCGACGGCCTCAACCTCGAAGCCATCGGCCTGGAGCTTAACAAGCGCGGCCAGATCGAAACCGACCACTCGTTCCGCACGAAGGTCGACGGCGTCTGGGCGATCGGCGACTGCATCCCCGGTCTGATGCTCGCACACAAGGCCGAGGACGAGGGCGTCGCAGTCGCGGAAAACATCGCCGGCCAGACTGGAATCGTCAACGAGGACGTCATCCCGAGCGTCGTCTACACGATGCCCGAGATCGCCGGCGTCGGCCTCACCGAAGAAGCGGCGAAGGAAAAGACCGAGATCAAGGTCGGCAAGTTCCCCTTCGCCGCGAACAGCCGCGCCAAGACCAACCGTGACACCGACGGCTTCGTGAAGATCATCGCCGACGCCAAGACCGACCGCGTCCTCGGCGTCTGGATCGTCTCGTCGCTGGCGGGAACGCTGATCGCCGAAGCCGCCATCGCGATGGAATTCGGTGCAACCAGCGAGGACATCGCCTACACCTGCCATGCGCATCCGACGCATGCCGAGGCACTTAAAGAGGCGGCGATGGCGGTGCAGGGCAAGCCGATCCATATCTAGCAAGAGCTAGATATGGATCTAAAGGGCTTGCCCGGCCGGCGGCGCTCCAGCGCCGTCCGACGACAGGGGCTTTGCCTCTGTCCGGCCAAGCGAGACCTGACATCCGCGACCAAGTGAATCTGAGAGGGCGTCAGTGGAGCATCCATCGGCGCTCTCTCTGCGTTTGCCGGCCGAAGCGCCGCGCTGGGGCCATCCGCGATCTCGCATTAGCGTCCCGGAAACGTCCTAACCGCGTACCTCTCAAGTCTCGTCCGCTACGCCCACTCCTATCCGGTATCCCGGCGAACGTCGGAACGCAGGTTCATGACGGACCAGGCACAACATGCTGAATTACCCAACCCGGAAAACTGGGGTCAGCCCGCCGTGCTCAAACGATTCCTTAGCAAAGCCAGCCTATTAGGCCACGTAACGACCGAACAAGCAGGTGTCCGTGGCGCTCGATCTCACTACCCTTTACGTGGTCGCTGCGCTCGGCATGCTGGTCGCGGGGTTCGTCCACCTTATTCCTGTCGCGACCGGCCGGTTCGGCAGATGGGCGCTCCTGTGGGGCGGCGGCCATCTCGTCGTCGGGTTCGGTACGATGATGGCGGTCCTGAACGACAGTATCGGCATCACCTGGGCGCCCAACACCGGCAACCCCGCTGCGGTGGTGGGCTACGCGCTGATCGCTGGCGCCGTGCTCCGGTTCGCACGCCCGGAAGCCCGCCTGGCGCCGCTGCTCGGCATCGCCGTTCTTCTTGCCGCCCCGCTGGTCGTCAGCGACGACCCGGCGCATTTTCCCTTCCGGGTCGCTTATCTCAGCGTCGTCCGAGCAAGCTTCGACATCGTCGTCGTGATCGCCGCGCTACGCCTCGCGCGGAGGGAGTCGCTGCAAACCGGCTGGATCGTCGCCACGCTGTTCGCGATCACCGTGCCGCTGTTCCTCGGCCGTGCCTGGCTCGCCTATCACGACCGGATCGGCACGCAGCTGACCGGCATGCACGACGGCCTCGGTGCCTGGCTTGCCGCGGGCCAGATCGCCTTCATCATCTTCCGCACCTTCTCGCTGCTGATCCTTCAGGCCGAGCGCGGCCAGAACGCGCTGCGAAACCAGATGGAGCGGGACTGGCTGACCGGTGCCCTCAACCGCGCGGGGCTCGACCGCGTCGCGCGCAAACTTGCAGGGCATGCAGCCGACCGCCAACCGGCCTCGATCATGATGCTCGACGTCGATCGGTTCAAGGCGCTCAACGATTCCCACGGCCACGCGGCTGGCGATACCGCGCTACGCATGCTCGCCGACATCGCACGCAAAGCGCTCGGCGAGCAGGGCCATGTCGCACGATGGGGCGGCGACGAGTTCGTCTGCCTGCTGCCAGCCACGCCGATCGCGCAGGCGCGAGCCATCGCCACGCGGATCGCCGATCAGTTCGCACAGACCATGGCGCAATACGGTCCAGCCGCCTCCGCGGCCACGGTCAGCATCGGCGTCGTCGAGGCGGATGCCGCTACGCCGATCGCCGATCTGATCGCCCGTGCCGACCAGGCCATGTATGGTGCAAAAGCCGACCGCGGCAAATCCGCCGCCTATGATCAGGCAGCCTGATCCCGGCCAGCCTGATCCTGGGCAGGGCTTAAGATCCGACTGCGGTGATCGAGCGCACTTCGGCGGCGGTCAGCGTCAGTCCGACCGATGCGGCGCTCGACACGATCGAGGCGACCCGGCTTGCGCCTGGAATTGGTATGACGCTGGGACCCATCGCAAGATGCCACGCGACGACGACGGCCTGCGCGGAAACGCCGTAGCGTTGCGCGATCGCCGCGATTGCCGGCACCGTAGCGACCGCGGCCTGCCGGCCCGCGCCGCCGACCACGCTGTGCGGAATATAGCTGATCCCCTGCGCCACGCATGCGTCCAGCGTGCCGTTGGTGTAATCCTCGGCCTGCCATGGATTGCATGCGTTCTGCAGAGTCTCGATCCTGGCCGTCCGCTGCGCGCGCGCAAGCTCGTCCGCGGTCGCGTTGCAGATCCCGAGATGGACGATCTTGCCTTCTGCCTGCAACCGCGCAAGCTCGCCGATCGAGTCCTCCAGCGGGACGTCATCGTCGACCGCATGTAGCTGGTACAGCGTGATCGCACGGCATCCCAGGGCAACCAGGCTGGCGATGCAGGAGGCGCGCAGGAATGCCGGGCTGGCATCGACCTTGCGCCGGACCCGGTCGACGCCGCCCTTTGTGGCGATCACGACGTCGCGGATACCCAGCGCCCGCAGCGTGTCGCGTAGCAGTCGCTCGTTCGCGCCGATCGCGTCGATGGGACAATAGACATTGGCGGTGTCGATGAAATTCACCCCGGCATCCAGCGCCGCGCGGACCACCGCCGCCGGCGCATCGTCCGCCTCGAGCGCGCCCGGCATGGAAAGCGCCATCGCCCCCAGACCGACCGGAAACACATTTAGACCCGTACGGCCCAGCGGTCGCGGGATGGCCGTGGCGACGGCGGCGACGGCGGCGACGGCGACGGGCTCAGTGAGCGGCATGCGCCAAGTCCTCGCCGAGATCCACGAGGTGCCCGCCGGGGTTGGAGCGCAAGCTGACCTGGATTGCGCCAAACACGAGGGGCAGCGGCGCCCCCGTCCGCAAGGTCGTCAGATCCTGCTCGCGCAGCGCGATCGTGATAGTCGTGGCATCGGCCGATCCCACCGGCCCCTCCAGCGTGACCGACAGGCCCAGCGTTTCCTGGCACCGATTGGCAGGCGCATTGGGATTGACGACGGTCAGCATATACTCCGGCCCGTCCGGCATCCGCAGCGTCATCGTACCCGGCAACCCGCGCAGTACGCGGTACATCTGGTCGAGCGCGAGCGTCCTAGCTGCCATAATCCACCCCCGCCGGCATCACCGCGACATACGCGCCGTGGGTCGTCCAGCCCGCAGCGGGGCTGATGGCGGCGCCGTCGTCGGCGACGGCGCCGGGGTCGGCGATGGTCTGGCTGGTCGCTGGATCGTTCGCGGTATCGTCGAAGAGTACGCGCGTCTGCAACCGGACCGCCACGGTTTCGCCGGTCAGTGTCTCGCACGACACGATTACCGGCGCGCCGATATCGAGCATCCGCAATTGCGTATCGGTCAACGTCACGGCCTTGATCGCTCGGGTCATCACCGCCTCCGATGCATTTTAAGAGGGTCGCGTCGCCCGCGCCTCCCGGGACCTATCAAGGGCAAGGCGGGGTGAGCGACGCGAAGTCATCGGTCGGTGGTCAGCGGGTGGCCTTGGCATGCAGCGCGGCGAGGCCCTCGACCGCCGACTTGATCTCGGCCGATAGGCTTTCGACGCCGCATACCGCCTTGCGGTTGAGCTGCGTGTGCAACGCGCCCGCGCTATCGGCGAGTGTCTTGATTTCGGCGGACAGGCTTTCGACGCCGCAGACCTTTTTCTCGGTAGACATGGCAGATACTCCGTTCGCTTGGAGGAGCCGCATGAAGTCTGTCCATGTGTGTCCCCGAGCAAACGCTAGGCCCGCCCAAGTCGCGGTGTCCAACTCACCCAAGTCCGAATCGGATGATGCACCTGCGAATGATGCGGGCCTGATGATGCCGGCCGTTGAGGCGCGTCAGTCTCGGCGTGGGATAACGAGGCTGCACGGACCCGCGGCGATTGCCACCAGCATGGATGCAACACCGTTTCCCATGCGCCGAATGCGCGCGCCCAGGCCTGTCAGTTTTTGGGCGGGCCGTTTCGTGGCTTGCCGAACCCTGCGAACAGCGTTTCCAGGCCTGCCGTGACCGCGCCCATCACCTTGGCCATCTCGGGGGGCAATTCGCCCCGCGGTGGTTCCGGCGTGTCGCCCGCATAGGGACTGGGGGTGGGCTGGTCCGTCGAAGGCTTTGCGCCAGCTTCCGGCGATACAGCTTCCGGCGATACAGTCTCCGGAGCTACGGCCTTCGGGGATGCCGGCGTTTCCGGTGACACATGCGGCTCCGGCGCAGCAGGGCGCGCCGCGCGGTCGGCACTCTTCATATCCTGTCGGGAGATGGCGGCGGCAGCCATCGTCAGTCCGGCCGCGACCACCTGACGCCCCGCTGGCGTCGCCAATTGACGGGCGACCGCCGCCGCAATTCCGGCAAAGGGCGTCGGCGCGTCATGCGTGTGCCCGGCATTCTTCTTTCCGCTGTCTTTACGAGCGTCATGCGCGTTGTCGCCGGCACATCCGTGCGCGCTCACCGGCCGCTGTTCGGCCTCGCGCTCGCGCCGTTTCCGCTCGTCCTTCTTCTTGCCCATGTCACGTTCCAACGCTGTATTGTCTATCCAATACACCATGTAAGTATCGTCGAGCCGCGCCACAATGCCCCCTTTCGGTCGGGACCCGCGTTACCCATCTCTGCACTCGACCGAAGCGCGCCTCGACAGGCTTGCCGCACCCGAACAAATATGGAACACTTCGCCCCATGCTGACCAAGATTTCCGTACGCGGCGCGCGTGAACACAACCTCAAGGACGTCGACATCGACATCCCCCGCGACACGCTGACGGTGATCACCGGGCTCTCTGGGTCAGGCAAGTCCTCACTCGCGTTCGACACGATCTACGCCGAGGGCCAGCGTCGCTACGTCGAGAGCCTCTCCGCCTACGCTCGCCAGTTCCTCGAACTGATGCAGAAGCCCGATGTCGACCATATCGAGGGCCTCTCGCCCGCGATCTCGATCGAGCAGAAGACCACGAGCCGCAACCCGCGCTCCACCGTCGCCACCGTAACCGAAATCTACGATTACATGCGCCTGCTCTGGGCGCGCGTCGGCATCCCGTACTCCCCCGCCACCGGCGAACCCATTGCGGCGCAGACCGTCAGCCAGATGGTCGACCGCGTGATGGCGCTCCCCGAAGGCACGCGGCTGTACCTGCTCGCCCCCGTCGTCCGTGGTCGGAAAGGCGAGTACCGCAAGGAACTCGCCGAGTGGCAGAAGGCCGGCTTCGCACGCGTCCGCATCGACGGCGAGATCCACGACATCGACGAAGCCCCCGCGCTCGACAAGAAGTACAAGCACGATATCGAAGTCGTCGTCGATCGCCTGGTCGTCGGTGGCGAAATCGCCACGCGCCTCGCGGAAAGCTTCGAAACCGCGCTGAAACTCGCCGACGGCCTCGCCTATGTCGACCCCGCCGACCCGGTCGAGCCGCACACCCCCAAGTCCGAAATCCTCGGCAACAACGCCCCCGACGGCCGCATCGTCTTCTCCGAGAAATTCGCCTGCCCGGTCAGCGGCTTCACCATCTCCGAGATCGAGCCGCGCCTGTTCTCGTTCAACGCCCCCCAGGGTGCATGCCCGGCCTGCGACGGCCTCGGCGAGAAATTGCTGTTCGACGAAGACCTCGTCGTCCCCAACCACATGCTCAGCATCAAGAAGGGCGCGGTCGTCCCCTGGGCGAAATCCAACCCGCCGTCGCCCTATTACATGCAGGTCCTCGGCAGCCTCGCGCGCGAGTTCGAGTTCGACATCGAGACGCCGTGGGGCCAACTCCCGCCGGAGGTCCAGAGCGTCATCCTGCACGGCTCGAAGGGCAAGCCCGTCACGCTCACCTTCATCGACGGCAAGAAGAAATACGACGTTTCGAAGCCGTTCGAAGGCGTCATCGGCAACCTCAACCGCCGCATGCTCCAGACCGACTCCGCCTGGATGCGCGAGGAGCTCAGCAAGTACCAGTCCGCCGCTCCCTGCGAAGTCTGCGGCGGCGCGCGCCTGAAACCCGAAGCGCTCGCGGTCAAGATCGCAATGAAGGACATTTCGTACGCAACCCACCTGTCCGTGGTCGACGCGCTCCAGTTCTTCACCGACATGCCGCAGCACCTCGGCGACCAGCAGAACGCGATCGCCGAGCGCATCCTCAAGGAGATCGTCGAGCGCCTCGGCTTCCTCAACAACGTCGGCCTAGATTACCTCAACCTCGACCGCACCTCCGGCACCCTGTCAGGCGGCGAGTCCCAGCGCATCCGCCTCGCGAGCCAGATCGGCAGCGGCCTGTCCGGCGTGCTCTACGTTCTCGACGAGCCCTCGATCGGCCTGCACCAGCGCGACAACGACATGCTCCTCAAGACGCTCCGCCGTCTGCGCGATCTCGGCAACACCGTGCTCGTCGTCGAGCATGACGAGGACGCTATCCGCACCGCCGACTACATCATCGACATGGGCCCGGGCGCGGGCGTCCGCGGCGGCCAGGTCGTCGCGCAGGGCACGCTGAAGCAGATCCTCAAGTCGAAGGGCAGCATCACCGCCGACTATCTCAACGGCACGCGCGAAGTTCCCGTCCCCACCACGCGCCGGAAGGGCAACGGCAAGAAGCTCACCGTCCACAACGCGGTCGCCAACAATCTGCGCGGCGTCACCGCCAGCCTGCCGCTCGGCACCTTCACCTGCATCACCGGCGTCTCCGGCTCGGGCAAGTCGAGCTTCACGATCGACACGCTCTACGCCGCCGCCGCACGCGAGCTGAACGGCGCGCGCATCGTCCAGGGCAAGCACGACAAGATCACCGGCCTCCAGTATCTCGACAAGGTCATCGACATCGATCAGTCGCCTATCGGCCGCACCCCGCGCAGCAACCCTGCCACCTACACTGGCAGCTTCACGCAGATCCGCGACTGGTTCGCCGGCCTGCCGGAATCGCAGGCGCGCGGCTACAAGCCCGGCCGCTTCAGCTTCAACGTCAAGGGCGGCCGCTGCGAGGCGTGCCAGGGCGACGGCGTGCTCAAGATCGAGATGCACTTCCTCCCCGACGTCTACGTCACCTGCGACGTCTGCCACGGCGCGCGCTACAATCGCGAGACGCTCGAGGTGAAGTTCAAGGGCCATTCGATCGCCGACGTGCTCGACATGACGGTCGAGGACGCCGCCGAGTTCTTCAAGGCGGTCCCCCCGATCCGCGACAAGATGGCGATGCTGGTCGAGGTCGGCCTCGGCTACGTCAAGGTCGGCCAGCAGGCGACGACGCTCTCGGGCGGCGAAGCGCAACGCGTCAAGCTCGCCAAGGAACTCTCGCGCCGCGCCACCGGCAACACGCTGTATATCCTAGACGAACCCACCACCGGGCTCCACTTCGAGGATGTGCGGAAATTGTTGGAAGTCCTCCACGCGCTGGTCGAGCAGGGCAACACGGTCGTCGTGATCGAACACAATCTCGACGTCATCAAGACGGCCGACTGGGTGCTGGACCTAGGCCCCGAAGGCGGCGTCAAGGGCGGCGAGATCGTCGCCGAAGGCACGCCGGAGAAGGTCGCGAAGGCCAAGGGCAGCTTTACGGGGAAGTATCTGGCGCCGTTGCTGGAGAAGCGGGTGGCGAACGTGGAGTAAGGATTGACAGATAAAGCGTGATGAGTTCCCTTGTCTTTAAGGGGAGTGCGTATGACGCTTTTGTCTAAAGTCTCGCGTAAAGTGTATTTCTTTCGTTTGGCAGATCACGCGGAGTTTGCCGATAAACTCGAATCCGTCGTCGCTCATATCGCGGGTTTGCCATTCAACGATCAAGGTCGGTACCAAGCAACGTCTGGTGATGATACCGTCTTGGCCGTTTTCGTCTCAAGCGTCACTTATCCCATTAAAATCCAGTTTGCTCGAATACGGCGTGACAATCTTCCATTGGTCGAACGTGAAGGGTCAATTACTCCTCTCGCGTTGGAGAAAAACGCAGGTTTAATGGATTGGAGTCACATCGTTATATTCGCGGATGGGATTGTCGCTGCCGAATTTAACCAAGATGCACCAAGGCTCAGGCGTCTTGGGCAGTATTTGATGTTCAAGGGCGGGATTAACCTTCCATCAGCTCCAAGGTTTATGCCGCTTTTCCAGAGAAACGTTATGGAAGAGTTGGAGAATTTTGAAAGCGTTACAATTTTGGAGTTGGAAGCACTGACATCTGATGCTGATCTTATTGCCGAAGGAGATCCTAATATTGGAGCGGCTTTCAAGGCTTGTCAGAAAGCGGGGAATGTAAAAAAGAGTCAGATTGTCTTAAAGTCTGTTAGAGGCAAAGATGATGGCCTGAAATCTTTGGCCAGAAGGCTCTTCGCCAATCCATCTAGCAGGGAAAGCTTTGCGAAGCTTAAGGTTACCGGAAGGTCGGGGGAGCAGCGCAAGCCACTCGATCTGTTGGAAGAATATCTGATAAGCGTCGAATATTTTGCAAGGCTCGATTCGAGGTTTAAGGCGATATCAACTGACGACGCTTTTAGGGTTCTTCAGAAATCATACCACGATAACAAGCACAAGTTTGCGGGGGCAGTGACGGCAAACGAGCCATGGTCGTAAATCTTTATTGGCGATACCAAAAGGCTGCCGATCTGATGGTGGCTGCGATCATCACATTGGTTTCATATCTATCATTCAATAGTGGCTACGTGCTGATGGCGGTTACAAGCGATCGAATGGCAGATGTGGCCAAAGAGTCGTTCAGTGCCTCTGTCTCGCTTCTTGGGTTAGTATCTGCCACTGTGGCTTTTGTATTTTCGGCTATCGACTCAGAAAAATTTAGAATATTGCGCGAAAGCAAGTCGCGGACTCAAATGTGGAGCATCTTTTCATTCACGCTTGTTTGTCTACTTGTAAGCTCCATGTGGAGTTTTGCAATAATGGTTGGTGGTGCTTCTTTAGCATGTAGCCAGGTTCTGATCTCGGCAAACACCTTTTTGATAGCCCTGATGTTTATATTGATTGCTAAATTTACGTGGGTGATGACGCAGATAATTGCGGTAAAGGCATCTTAGAATCTGTGCTGACCACTCAAGGCTCGCGGTTCGATTGGGGGTGCCCTTTCCCTCACCGAAGCAAATCGATAAGCTTGTGTGCATGCCCGCTCTAACCCCCATCGAGTCGGAGTTCGCGACCAGCGAGGATGCTGCCGCGTATGATGTGTGGTTCCGCGCCAAGGTCGAGCGTGCGATGGCTTCGGACACACCCAGCATCCCACACGCTGAGGTAATGGCAATGGCGCAGGCGATCCTCGACAAACATAAGCCGCGTTGACGCTGCCGCTCGTCTGGACGGATAAAGCGACGCGGCGGCTTTCCTTGTCCTAGACCTTAGCCTCTCAGCGAACTTCCACGAGCCGTTCGCCGTTCCGAAGTAGCATCGCGACCTGATCCCATCGCGGCTCAAGCCATGCGAGTAACGCGCGATTGGACGCGTTGCCGCAGCGCAGCCACACCAGAGCGAACCGGTCCGGGTGCCGGAGATAGACGAAATCGTCGTCCTTGCTAACCAGCACCGATGCGTCGGCCTCGGCACGAGCGGCGATGGCGCGATCGCTCGCGGCAAGCATCTCGATCTCCGAAACATGCGTCGCGTCCTCGCCCCGATCTCGCTACCACCTGCATAAGGCCGGAGGTAGCTGCGCATCCAAGAGGAACTTCATTCGGCGGCCAGCACCACCGGATGATCGGTCGTCGCTGCCGCATAGCGCAATGTCGCCTGCACATCGGCTTCGCTGAGATAGGGAAAGTCGGCAACGATCTCCGAGATAACCGCGCCGCCCGCCAGCATTTCGAGAACGTCGGTAACCCGAACACGCGTGCCCGTGACAACGGGCCGACCGCCGCAAACGCCGGGGTCTATCGAGATGCGGGGAAAGCCGGCGAGCGCCATGGCGAGAAGGTGCGACGGACAGGTCCTAGCGTCAAGCCTGTCAGCGGAACACCCCAGCGTCCCGACCCGTTGAGTCTCCCGAGCCAACAACACCGGACGAACCCCATGCCCAATTTCGACCATCGCCATCCCCACCAGTCCAACCCGAAGCCGAAGCCAAAAACGTTCGGCCGCAACGCACTCTCGATTGGCGCCGCGGCGATCGGGCTGGGCGGGGCGTTGCTCGCGGTCTTCCTGCGCTCGAAGAAGAACCCCGCCGAGCATGCGGCGCCCGATCTCGCGCTCGACAAGCCGCGCCCCGGTGCGGACGATCGCGCGCCGGAGGCCTTCCGTCCCGATCCGACCGCTGTCCCCACCAAGGCCGAGCGCGAGGCGCTGCGTCCCGCCACCGGTCCGGCGCCGTCGTTCGCCGCGGATCGCGGTTCGACGCTCGGCTGAGGCGGGCGGGGCAGGGCGGGGCGGGGCGGGGCGGGGCCTCATTCCCTCCGCGGCGCCGAGCTGGACTTGGAGCCTCGTCCTGCGCCCGCCCCGGCGTCCAATCTTGCCCCCGATCTTGACCGGGCAGATCGCAGCGCCCCGACGTTCCGTCGTCACCCGTCGCGGAGCCTGCACCCAAATCCCACACCGGGCGTTCTCCCGCCGTCAGACTCTTACACGACGGAGACCCCCATGAGCATCTTCAGCAAGATCAAGTCCGCTATCTTCGGTGAGAAGGGTCCGCTTGGCAGCGGGCATTTCGGCACGCCCAAGGCGGACGCCGCCCCGACCCCTACGCCGCAGACCCCAGCGCCGCAGACTACCGCCGCCCAGCCAGCGCCGACCACCGCCGCGCCGACCCCGCAGGCTGCACCCGCCGCACCCGCCCCGGCGGTCGACGTCGAGGCCGTGCTCTCGGGCATCGCAGCGAAGAAGGGCGTCGATCTCAACTGGCGCACCTCGATCGTCGACCTGATGAAGCTGCTCGATCTCGATTCGAGCCTCGATAACCGCAAGGAACTTGCCACCGAGCTCGGCTATACCGGCGCCAAGGACGGCAGCGCGGAAATGAACATGTGGCTGATCAAGGCGGTGATGCGCGAGCTCGAGAAGAACGGCGGCACCGTGCCCGCCAACCTCAAGGACTGAGCCTCAATCGGCGTCGGCAACCAAAGGTCGACGCCGATCATTACGTTGTCAGTATCAACCTTCTGAAAGGACACGAAATGCGCGTTGCGATGCTGGGCCTGCTGGCCGCCTCTACCCTGGTTGCCGGCTGCGTCGGCGACGGAGGCAGCCGCTACGGCGTCGACCCGCGCTATCGTTCCTACGACTATAATCGCCCGGATCCTGCCTATGGCAGCTACGATGCGGGGCGCTATTATCGCGACGACCGCCGCTATCGCGAGCGCCGCCTGTCGCGCAACGAACGCGTCTATCGCGGCAACGACGGCCGGTATTACTGCCGCCGCAACGACGGTACCACCGGGCTGATCGTCGGCGGAGTCGCGGGCGGGGTGCTGGGCAACGTCATCGCACCGGGCGGCTCCGGCTTGCTCGGTACCGTCCTGGGTGCGGCTGGCGGTGCGCTCGCCGGGCGTGCGGTCGATCGCTCCGGCAACGACACGCGCTGCCGCTAAAGTCCTCGACCGGCGCCGAAATATCGGCGCCGGTCGTTTTGAATTCTGATCGCCCGACACGGTTCGCGCGAAAATATTATGGGCGGTAATCGACGCAGTTCTTGACCCATTTTACCGGCGAGATTTGCAATTACGGCGATCTTGGCCCATATAGGGCTCAGCTACAGTCGCATATCGACGGTTCTTGGCGCTTTGCGGCACCTTTCTCCTTCTTTCCCTGCTCCGCGGCACGGGTCGCCCGAACGTCGGGTTACTCTCTACTAAGAAGGAGCCACTTCATGGCTATCACCGGAACCGTCAAGTTTTTCAACGCCGACAAGGGCTATGGCTTCATCGCGCCGGATGGCGGCGGCAATGATGCATTCGTGCACATCACCGCAGTCGAGCGCGCCGGCATGCCGACGCTGAACCAGAACCAGCGCGTCACCTACGAGCTCGAGCCCGACAAGCGCGGCAAGCAGTCGGCCGTGAACCTCCAGCCAGCCGATTGATCTCGCTGGCGGAGAAATCCGCCGCCTGATCTCGGTTGCGGTGCGGCGGTCTTCGGATCGCCGCACCAACTCTATCTAATTCTCTCGCAGGAGCGCACCAGCATGGCCGATAATCCAGAATTTTACCGGGCCCGCGCTGATGAAGAGCGTCGCAACGGCGATGCTGCCCTCCTCGACAACGTCCGCGATCGCTGCCGCCGCGCCGAAAAGGCCTGGGACGACATGGCCTCGCGCGCAGAACGCACCCAGATCCTCCGCGCCGCGCGCGAAGCCGCCCCCCCCGGTGGCGAACGCATGATGATCGGCACCCCGTCGATGGTCCCCGCCGAATAGGCGAACCGTCGACGACAGATCGCATTTAATGAAACCCGAGTGCAGCGATGCGCTCGGGTTTTTTCTTGCGCTTCGATGTATTGGACCTCGGTCAAAGATGAAGGGGTTCGCGCGGAGACGCAGAGAGCGCGGAGATTTCAGCCGAGCCGCCCGTGATCGAACACCGGCGCTTCGGCATTCTACATATTGCGAAGTTGCACGGCTTTAGCGCTGCGCTGCCACAAGGAGCCTGAGCAACTTTACGATCCCTGGTCATCCCCGCGGAGGCGGGGACCCATATCCTCAGATGTCCCGCACTGTTCGCCGAGTCTTGCCAACAGGGATCTCCGCCTGCGCGGGAATGACACTGAGATGTGACGCGCTCTGTCGGTTCTAGACTGGAGGTACTCCGCGCATGGCTGAAGGTCCTGCACAATGCCGAGTCACAGCGGGTCGGAAGACCAAATCCAAAGTCGATCTGCCCATGCAAGTCGGGTAGGGGCCCCGAGCGCACCATCTCCGCGTCCTCCGCGCCTCCGCGCGCAAAAACTCTTCGCCCGCCCTGATCCAACCGGTGCTCGCGTCAGAGCAAGGGACAATTTTCCAACCGGCAGCGGCAGGGCAAGAAAGGTACAGGCCCGATACCGGAGCCTATTTCAACGGCTTCCCCGAATCCTTCCACCGATCGAGAATCTGCGATTCCGGTGGTAACATATCCGTCACGACCGGCACGGCTGGCTTGGCAGACACCGGCTTAACCTCCGCGAGCACCACCGGCGCGACCGGCACCGGAACGGCGACCGCCGCTGCCCCCGCCGCTGCCCCAGCCGTAGCGATCATCTGCGGTGTCGGCGGCGCGACTGGGGGCAAGGTCATATGCGGCCCCGGCACCGGCTCGCCGCCCGCATAGCGCTGATTGAACGCGGCGGACGTGCCCCAATACCCCTTCCATCGATGGAAGAAATGCGCGCCGACCACGTCGGTCATGACCAGCGCCCGGTTCCACGCCGGCGTCACCGCATAGGTGTGATAATGCGTGGCCAGCCCGACCGGCGCATAGACATAGCCCGCCAGCGCCATCCCCGCCGCGCGCGCCGCGCGCACCCACGCTGCTCGCGCCGGCATATGGGCGAGCGCACCGTCGCAGGCGAAGCTGAACTGGCAGCCTGCATGCTCCGATCCCTGATATACCACGCCGCACACTGTCCCCGGGAACGCCGGGTGGCGCGCGCGATTGAGGATGACCTGCGCCACCGCCTGTTGCCCGGCGTCGGACTCGGACGCGGCCTCATAATAGATCGCGGCGGTAAGGCACTGCAGCGCACGGTCGCGGTCGAGCGCCGACGCGCCTGCCATCGAGAACGGTCGCGCCGGCACGACGCCCGCATCCAGGATCGCACCCGCGGGGATCGGCAGATCGGGCAGGTCGATTGTCCCCGTCACGCCAGCCGCCGGCGCCGCGGTTTCCTGATCGGTGGACGACACGTGGCTCGACACCCCGCGCGCTTCGGCCGCGACCATCGCTTGGTCCCGTGCCGCATTGCGCGCGGAGATGACGCGGAGTGTTGCGTGCGCAGAGATGCCTGCGCCGATCACCAGCACTGTGGCCATCATCGCCAACCAAATGCGGCGCATAAGCCGAACTGTTCGCACCCGAACGCGCACGCTGCTACCTCATATCGTGTGGATGAGCGGAATGCTCATGCGCCAGACAACGCTGATCGATAGCCGATTTCCGCGATCCGATCGCGCCCGGATTTCGATCGTGCCACCACGGGACGATACCGATTGCCGATTGCTCCCGGCCCTCCATCTGCCGCCGTTGGCGAACCTCGCCTTGTCGGGTCACGGATCGGCTTAGCAGCGATGGCTTACCGTAAGGTTGCGGTATCCAGCTTCAATGCGGCCTCGGGGATCAATTCCACGTTCGGATAGGCCTTGCGCAGCGGTTCGATGAACTGCTTGGCGTCGCCGACCACGACGATGCTGGCCGCCTTCGGGTCGAGCAACACGACCGCAGCTGCCTGCACCGACGCGGGATCGACCGCGCCGACCGCGCCGGTGTAGCGCTGCAGTTCACCCAGCGGCACGCCGTTCTGGACATACGCCCCGAGGATCCCGGCAACCCCCGACGTCGTCTCGATTCCGCGCCCGAAATTGCCGACCAGCACCGCCTTGCGCGTATCGAGTTCAGCGGCAGGGACGGGGGCAGACCCCATCCGCGTCATCTCGGCGGCGATCAGCGTCACCACTTCGGCGGCGGTCGGGTTCTTGGTCTGCGTCCGCGCCGCGACCGTGCCCTGCGTCTTGCCCGCATCGAGCCCGCTGCCTGCGCCATAGGCCAGCCCGCGCGTGATCCGGATTTCCTGGTTCAGCCGCGACGAGAAGCCGCCGCCCAGCACCGTGTTGCCGACCGCCAGAGGATAATAGCGCGGATCGTTCCGCGCGATCGCTGGCCGCGCCACCACGACGCCCGCCTGACCCGCTTCGGGCATGTCGACGACGATCACCCGAGGCTTGGGGTAGGTGACCTGGGGCGCCGTGGCCGCCACGACGCTGCCCGACGTCCACCCGCCGAACTGTGCCTCGGCAAGCGTCTTCGCCTGCGCTGCGGTGACGTCGCCGACCATGATCAGCGTCGCCTGACCCGGCTGGAAACTCCGCGCATACGCCGCGGTAATGTCGTTTCGCGTGATCGCCTTGAGCGACAACGGCGTGCCTCCGTTCGGTGCGCCATAAGGCGACGCGCCGAGGACGGCCCGATCCGCAACGAGCCCTGCGACCTGCGCCGGATCCTTCAACGCCAGCGTTACCGCGTCGATCTGTTGTGTCCGCGCACGCTCGATCTCCTCTGACGCAAACGCCGGGTTGATCGCGACATCCGCGAGGATCGCCATCGCTGGTGCGAGCTGGTCCGACTTCACGGTCACGTCGACCGCTGCGCCATCGCTCCCCGCCGAACTGCCAATCGCGCCGCCAAGCCCCTCGATTGCCCGCGCGATCTGCGTTGCCGAGCGCGTCTTCGTGCCCTTGGTGAGCAACTCCGCCGACAGACTGCTGACCCCTGCGCGGTTCGCCGGATCGGTCGCCGCGCCGCCCGCGGTCACCAGATACGCGGTAACGATCGGCAGGTCGTGCCGCTCTACCGTGACCAGCCGCATGCCGTTGGCGAGACGAACCTCGACCGGCTGCGGGATCGTCGGTGATATCGGCGCGCTCGGCGCGGGTGGCTGGACGCGCTGCCCCTCAGGCGCGGGCGTCACGATTGCGATGTTCGCAGGTGCCTTCAGGTCGGCAACCTGCACGGTCGGCGCTACCGCGATCGTATCTGCAACGCCGGCGGCGGGCTTGGCGGCAAGCGGCATGTACCGGATCGTCGCCGACTGGCCCTCGCCTAGATATTTCCGCGCCACGCGCTGGATATCCGCCGCCGTTACCCGTGTAATCGCTGCAAGTTGGTTGTCCGCTGCTTGTGGATCACCGTCGACCAGCACGGCGGCGGCCAGCGTGCTCGCCTTGCCCTCGGCGGTCTCGCGCGACTGGATCGACTGGGTCAGGATCTCGTTCTTGGCCTCGGCCAGTTCGGCGGCGGTCACCGGCGTATCGCGGAACCGGGCGATCTCGCGCTTCAACGCGGTTTCGCCCGCCTCGACCGTCTTGCCGCCGGCGAGGATGGCGTAGACGACCATGTTACCGGTCGCCTGCTTGGTATCGAGGAAGGCCTCGGCCGACTGCGCGAGCTGATCGCGGTACACGACGCTTTCGTACAGTCGCGAACTCTCGCCCGTCGCCAGCACCGCCTTCAGCACCATCAGCGCGGGAATGTCGGCGTCGCGATCCGGCGGCAGGTGATAGCTGACCAGCACCGCGGGCAACGGCGTGTTCGGCTCGTACACCGTCCGCGTGACGGCCTTGGTCCGCGCGGGCTCCGCTACCGTCACGCGCGGGATCGCCGCGGTCGGCTTCTTGATCCCCCCGAAATACTGGTCGACCCAGCCGTTCAGCTGCGCCGGGTCGAAATTGCCTGACACGACGAGGATCGCGTTGTCGGGCCGATAATAGGTCGCATGAAACGCACGGACGTCGTCGATCCCGGCAGCTTCCAGATTCTCCAGGCTGCCGATCCCCGGCCGCGCATAGGGATGAACCTGATAGGCGAGCTCAGGATAATAGATCGAGAACAGCTTGCCGTACGGCTGGGCGAGCGTCCGCTGGCGCAGTTCCTCCTTCACGACGTCGCGCTCGGACCCGAAGCTCTTGGGCTCGACGACGAGGCTCGCCATCCGGTCGGCCTCCGCGAACAGGAGCCGCTGGAGGTGGTTGGCGGGGATCACCTCGTAATAATTGGTGTAGTCGTCGTTGGTCGACGCGTTGTTATACCCGCCGACGTCCTCGGTCAGCCGGTCCATCTGCTCCGACACGAGGTTGCGCGTCGACTTGAACATGAGATGTTCGAACATGTGCGCGAACCCGGACTTGCCCTTGGGGTCGTCCTTCGAGCCGACGTCGTACCAGACCTGCACCGACACGTTCGGCGTGCCGGTATCGCGGATCGCATAGACGCGCAGGCCATTGGGCAGCGTACGCTCGGTATAGGCGATCGGCTTGACCGAAACTTGTGCGGGAGCGGTCTGCGCCACCGCCGCCACGGGAAGACATGCCGCGGTCAGCAGCAGAGCGGAGCGGAGGTGGCGCATGGAGGTCCTTACTTGTTGCGGTTCGCGAACAGCACCGCGCCCGCAATCGCCGCCGAGCCGATGCCGACGCCCAGGCCGATCTTCGCGAGCGGCCAACTCTTGGCTTTCTCGGCGGCGTTGTGCGCGGCGGCTTCGGCCTGCAGCTTGGCCTCCTTCGCGGCGGCGAGGATCTCGTTCGGGGTATCGCTGTCGATCTTGATGGTCACTTGGGCTCTCCTTCACTCTTCCGGGCATACACGCCACGGAAATCATTCGCGAACTGCGTCAGCGTCCCCGCGGCGATCGCCGCCCGCAGGTCCGCCATCAGCGTTTCGTAGAACCAGATGTTATGCTCCGTCATGAGCATTGCGCCAAGCATTTCGCCCGACCGGACGAGGTGATGCAGATACGCCCGGCCCCAGGTCGCGCAGACGGGGCAGGGGCAGGCGGGGTCGAGCGGCCCCATATCCTCGGCGAACTTGGCGTTGCGGATGTTGATCGGCCCGGTCCGCGTGAACGCCTGGCCGGTGCGCCCCGACCTAGTCGGCATCACACAGTCGAACATGTCGATCCCGCGCTCGACCGCGCCGACGATGTCGTCCGGCTTGCCGACCCCCATCAGATAGCGCGGTTTGTCGACCGGCAACTGCCCCGGCGCAAAGTCGAGGCATCCGAACATAGCCTCCTGGCCCTCGCCGACCGCCAGCCCGCCGACAGCATAGCCGTCGAAGCCGATATCGATCAGCGCATCCGCCGACGACTTGCGGAAACCCTCGTTCAGCGCGCCCTGTTGGATCCCGAAGATCGCATTGTTCTCGGCATGCGCTTCGCCCGCATCGAACGCCGTGCGTGATCGCTTGGCCCAGCGCATCGACCGCTCCATCGCCGCCGCCTGCACCTCGCGCGTCGAGGTCGTCGGCACCAGTTCGTCGAACGCCATCACGATGTTCGAGCCGAGCAATCGCTGGATCTCGATCGACCGCTCCGGGCTAAGCAGATGTCGCGTGCCGTCGAGATGCGACTTGAACGACACCCCCTCCTCGGAGCGCTTGGTCAGATCGGCGAGGCTCATAACCTGATAGCCGCCGGAATCGGTCAGGATCGGCTTCGACCAGCCCGAAAACGCATGCAGCCCGCCGAGCCGCGCGACCCGTTCCGCACCCGGCCGCAGCATCAGGTGATAGGTGTTGCCGAGGATGATGTCGGCGCCCGCAGCTACAACGTCGGCGGGCTTCATCCCCTTCACGGTCGCCGCGGTGCCGACTGGCATGAAGGCGGGCGTGCGGATGTCGCCGCGCTGCATCGCGATGACGCCGGTGCGAGCCTTGCCGTCGGTGGCGAATATGGTGAAGTCGAAGCGGGGACGGGTGGTCATATTACTTTTTCTTGCGGATGCCGTAGCGATCGCCGACCGGCGCGCCGCGGATGGTGATGAGTTCGGCGCGGGTCAGCACGCCATCCTTGTCGCGGTCGAACCTTGCGAAGAATTGCGCGAACCGCGCCTGAAGTTCAGCGAGTGTGATCCGATTGTCGCCGTCGCGATCGACCTCGAACGGGCTCGGCAACGCGTTACGGTCGCCGAGCCAAGCCTGCGCCCAATCGGCATAGGCGATGTACCCGATCGATCCCGTCGCCGCGCCCTCGGCGGTGGCATAGCTCCGCGCGACACACGCGGTCAGCTCGGCCTGCGTCACGCGGCCATCGCCATTCGCATCGCAAGCGGCGATGAACATGGCCGCGGGCTCGGCGAAGATCGTTGCAGGCGGCTGTGGCGTCCCCGCGGGCGGCGGGGCAGCGATAATAGCCTGGAGCAAAGCGAAGGCGAGCAGCATGCCGCCAGTCATGGCAGCAGAAGCGAGGCGTCGCCATAGCTGTAGAAGCGATACTTTTCAGCGATCGCATGCGCATACGCCGCCTGCATCCGCTCGCGCCCCATCAGCGCCGACACCAGCATGAACAACGTCGAGCGCGGCAGATGGAAATTGGTCATCAACCCATCGATCCCGCGGAACCGATAGCCCGGCGTGATGAAGATCGCGGTGTCGCTATCGAATGGACGGATCACGTCGTCTTCGCCGGTCGCGCTCTCGATCAACCGTAGCGACGTAGTCCCGACCGCGATCACACGGCCACCCCCAGCGCGCACGGCGTTCAGCCGGTCGGCAGTCGCGGCATCGATCCGACCCCATTCGGCGTGCATCTTGTGCTCGGTCGTGTCGGTCGCCTTCACGGGAAGGAACGTGCCCGCGCCGACATGCAGGGTAAGCGTCGCATGCTCGATACCCGCGGCCTCAAGCGCCGCCATCAGCTTCGGCGTGAAATGCAGCGCCGCCGTCGGAGCCGCCACCGCACCCGGCTCGGACGCGAACATCGTCTGGTAATCGTCCGCATCGCGTTCGTCGGTCGGGCGCTTGCCGGCGATATACGGGGGCAGGGGCATGTGGCCCGCGCGTTCCAGCAACAGCTCGACCGGCTCGTCGCCCGCGAACACCAGCGCGTAACTCCCGTCGTCCTCGCGATCGACCGCCGCCGCGCTGACGCCATTGCCGAACGCGATCACGTCGCCATCGCGTAGCCGCCTTGCGTTGCGGATGAACGCGCGCCAGCGCCGCGGTCCCTCGCGCTTGTGCAGCGTCGCGCCGATCTTCGCATCGCCGCGGCGGCCGTCGAGCTGCGCCGGGATCACGCGCGTATCGTTGAACACGAGCAGATCGCCGCGTCGCAGCAGCGACGGCAGATCCGACACGCCCGCATCCCGGGTCGTGTCACCTTCGAGCACCAACATCCGCGCAGCATCGCGCGGCGCCGCGGGGCGGAGCGCGATGTTGTCGGTCGGCAGGTCGAAGTCGAAAAGGTCGACGTTCAACGCGAGGTCACTTCTTTGCAGGAGCCTTTTTGACCGGCGCCTTGCGGGCCGGCGCGAGCTTGGGCTTGGCCGCGTCCGGACCCGAAGCCGTCCCCGGCAACGTCACCGGTGCACCCAGCGCCGGGGCAGGAGGACCCGCGACATATGCCGGAGGATTGTCCGCGGCGATATACGCATGCAGGATTCGCGACGGGTTCGCGGGCGGCTCTCCGCGGACGATCGCGTCGACATACTGCATTCCGTCGATCACGCGACCGAACACCGTGTATTTCTTGTCGAGGCTGAGGCGCGGCTGGAAGACGATGAAGAACTGGCTGTTCGCGCTGTCCTCTTTCTCCGACCGCGCTGCCGAGACGGCCCCGCGAACATGCGGCAGGTAATTGAACTCGGCCTTCACGTCGGGAAGCGTCGAGCCGCCCGTGCCGTCGCCCTTGGGATCGCCGCCCTGCGCCATGAAGCCGTCGATCACGCGGTGGAACGCTAGGCCGTCATAGAAATGCTGGCGGGTCAGCGTCTTGATCCGCTCGACCATCAGCGGCGCGACGTCGGGCCGCAGCCATATCGTCACGCGGCCGCCGGTCGACAGGTCGAGCAGCAGCAGATTCTGTGTATCCGTTGTCAGGGGCGGGGTCGCGCGAACGGCAGGCGCCGCGACTTCCTTGTTTTGCGCGGCGCCCGCCGGCACCGCGACAAGGCACCCGAGCAACGCGAACATACCGGCGAAAAAGCGCATCAAATTCCCACTCGCAAGAGGCCCGGCGCAACCAGGCTGCCGCCACTTAGAGCAAATCCCCGCTTGCGCCAATCTGAACGTGCGGGTGCGAACGGCGCGTCAGGCCGTCACGATCTCCGGCAGGATCGCGTCGAGCAGCAACGCCCCAGCCTCGGTAACCCGCAGGCGCCCCGGCGTGTGTGCGATCAGTCCGAGCGTCTCGAGTCGCGCCACCGCGGTCAGATCGACCGGCACGATACCCGCGTTCAGCGCCGTGATCCGGTCCAGATCGACCCCTTCCGCGAGCCGCAATCCCATCAGCAAAGCCTCCGTCGCGCGAGTCGATGGCGTCAGCGGGTCCTCGACTTCCATCCCGTGGCCGTTGCGGTCGACCGCGGCCAGCCAGTTCTCCGGCTTCTTGCGTCGCACCGTCGCCAGCCCGCCCCGGCGGCCATGCGCGCCCGGGCCGATCCCGGCATAATCCTGGTACCGCCAGTACGCGAGATTGTGGCGGCTCTCCGACCCCGGCCGCGCGTGGTTCGACGTCTCGTATGCGGGCAAGCCTGCCGCCGCGGTGTCGGCGCGCGTCGCCTCGAACAGGTCCGCCGCCGAATCGCCGTCCGGGATCACGATCCGCCCCGCGAGCGCCTCGGTCGCGAACCGCGTGCCGGCCTCGATCGTCAGCTGATACAGCGAGAGATGTTCCGTCCCCAGGCTGAGCGCACGCGCGAGTTCTGCGCGCCAGTCGTCGAGCCGCTGGCCGGGGAGCGCATAGATCAGGTCGAAACTGACGCGGGGAAAGACGCTCTGCGCGGTCGCGAGCGCCGCCTGTCCCTCGTTTACGTCATGCGCGCGGCCGAGGAACTTCAGCGCCTCGTCATCGAGCGACTGCAGCCCGAGCGACACGCGGTTCACGCCTGCGCTGGCCAGATCGGCGAACCGTGCCGCCTCGACCGAGGACGGATTCGCCTCCAGCGTGATCTCGATCCCCTCGGCGAACCCCCACGCCTTCTCCGCCGCATTCAGCACGGCCGCGACGGTTTCGGGCGGCATCAGCGACGGCGTGCCACCCCCGAAGAAGATCGACTGCAACTTCCGCCCCGGCAGCACGCGCGCTTCACAGTCGAGATCGGTCAGCAGCGCGGCGCGCCAGGCTGCCTGGTCCACCTCGTCGCGGACATGGCTGTTGAAGTCGCAATACGGGCATTTCGACACGCAGAACGGCCAATGGACGTAGAGCGCGAGATCGCCCGCTTGATGGGGGATGGGGCTTGGTGTTTCGGTGGCGAGCATTATCTCGCGCATATGGTCGCACGGGGCGGCCGAAGGAAGCGCAATGACGGCACGGATGGGTTTGGCGATCGCCGGGGCGCTGATGCTGGCAGGCTGCGCGCAGGGGCCCGAGCGAGTCGTCGAGCCGCGCGAATCGATGGCGCCGGCCCCGCGTGGTGCGAGCCTGCTCAAGGCAGCGATGATGGACGGCCACAACGCTGCGCGCGCTGCCGTCGGCGTCGCGCCGCTGACCTGGAGCGACACGCTGGCGACCACCGCGCGCGCCTATGCCGAGGAGATGGCGCGCACGCGGAAATTCGCGCACGCCCCGCAACCGCAGGGCATGAGCCGCGAAGGCGAGAATTTGTGGACCGGCACGCGCTATGCCTATGCCTATCGCGAGATGATCGGCCACTGGGTCGCCGAGAAGCGCGATTTTACCAACCAGCCGACTCCTGGGTTCAGCCGCACCGGCAAATTCGAGGACGTCGCGCATTACACGCAGATCGTCTGGCGCGGTTCGACGCAGGTCGGCTGCGCGATGGCGAGCAACAAGACCGACGATTATCTGGTGTGCCGCTATTCGCCGCCCGGCAACGTCTTCGGCGAACGCGCGTATTGATCTGGAGCAAGCCGGTAGTTCTGGAGCGGTGGTATTTTCTTAAGTGGTTGCCGGCTAACCTACTTTAATGAGACCACTACCTTCACCCGATGTCCCCCGTATCGGTTGCGTCGGATGCCGTGATGGCGTCGGCCTGTCGTTCGCCTTTTCGATGGCGTTCCAGCCGATCGTCGATGTCGAGACGGAGACGGTCTTCGCGTACGAAGCGCTGGTGCGCGGTCCCGAGGGGCAGTCGGCTGCAAGCGTCCTGGGCCAGGTCGACGGGGAGAACCTGTACGCGTTCGACCAGCAATGCCGGGTGCGCGCGATCGAGGCGTCGGTGAAGGCTGGGCTGCTCGATACGCCCGCGCGGCTGTCGATCAATTTCCTGCCGAACGCGGTGTATTCGCCGGCGGCCTGTATCCAGCTCACGCTGAAGACTGCGGGCGCGGTCGGGATGCCGACCGATCGGCTGATCTTCGAGTTCACCGAGAACGAGGAGATGCTCGATCCGGCGCATGTCGCGAACATCATCGCGACGTATCAGAAGATGGGCTTCGGCACCGCGCTCGACGATTTCGGGGCGGGACATGCGGGGTTGAACCTGCTCGCGCGGTTCCAGCCGGACATCATCAAGCTCGACATGGAGCTGATCCGCGACATCGACACGAGTCTGCCGCGGCGGATGATCGTCGAGGGGATGCTGCGGATGTGCGCCGGATTGGGGATCTCGGTGATCGCCGAGGGGGTCGAGACCGAAGGCGAGTTCAACGCCCTGCGCAATCTCGGGGTGCGGTACATCCAGGGGTATCTGCTGGCGAAACCGGCGTTCGAGGCCTTGCCGGTGGTGAATTGGCCGAGGAAGCAGCTGATCGCCGTTTGAAGCGGTGCGAAATTTGTAATCCTCCCCCGCTAGGGGGAGGTGGCTGGCGCTAGCCAGACGGAGGGGGAGGAAAGGGTAACGTCGGCTCCGTGTCCTCCCCCTCCGTCACCTGCGGTGCCACCTCCCCCTGGTGGGGGAGGATCGATACGCCGCCCTCACGGCAAATCAGAACACCGCGGCTTCGAGCAGCTTGAACGCCTCGTTGCGGTGGCTGATCGCGTTCTTCGTTTCGTGCGGGAGTTCGGCGTAGGTCTGGTCGTAGCCGAGCGGCACGAAGACGGGATCGTAGCCGAACCCGACATTCCCGCGCGGCGGCCAGGTCAGCGTACCCTCGGCGCGACCTTCGAACCATTCGACATGACCGTCGGGCCATGCGAGCGCGAGCACGCTGACGAAATGCGCGCCGCGGGTGACGTCCGGGCCCTTCGCGACGACCGCGTCCTCGACCTTTTGCATCGCCATCATCCAGTCGCGACCGTTCGGCGTCTCCGCCCAATCCGCCGTGTAGACGCCCGGGTCACCACCCAGCGCATCGACGCACAGCCCGCTATCGTCCGCGAGCGCGGGGTAGCCCGACAGGTCGGCGGCCGACCGCGCCTTCAGTTCGGCGTTCGCGAAGAAGGTGGTGCCCGTCTCGATCGGCTCGGGCAGGTCGAGTTCGGCGGCGGAGACGACTTCGAGCCCGCGGCCTTCGAGCAACGCCGCGATCTCGCGGACCTTGCCCTTGTTGTGGCTGGCGATGACCAGCTTGCCGGGGGCGAGCTTGCGGATCGCCTGCGGTTCCTTGCCCTCCTCAAAGGGGCCCTCGCCGCTCACTTGGCGACTGCCTTGGCCTGGGCCGCGAAGATGTCCGTGCAGCCGATCCGCGCGAGCCGCAGCAGGCGGAGCAGCGCCTCCTCGTCATAGGTCGCGCCCTCGGCGGTCGCCTGCGCCTCGGCGATGTTGCCGTTTTCCAGCAGCACGAAGTTCGCATCTGCATCCGCGCCCGAATCCTCGATATAGTCGAGGTCGAGCACCGGATTGCCCTGATAGATGCCGCAGCTGATCGCCGCGACCTTCTGCGTCAGCGGGTCGGCGGTCAGCTTGCCGCTTGCGAGCAAGCCGTCGATCGCGAGCCGTAGCGCGACCCAGCCGCCCGAGATCGACGCGGTGCGCGTGCCGCCGTCGGCCTGGATCACGTCGCAATCGATCACGATCTGGCGCTCGCCGAGCAGCTTCAGGTCGACGACCGCGCGCAGGCTGCGCCCGATCAGCCGCTGGATTTCCTGCGTGCGCCCCGACTGCTTGCCCTTGGCGGCCTCGCGGTTGTTGCGCGTGTTGGTGGCGCGCGGGAGCATGCCGTATTCGGCGGTCACCCAGCCTTCGCCCTTGCCGCGCATGAACGGCGGCACCTTCTCCTCGACGCTGGCGGTGACGAGCACTTTCGTGTCGCCGAAGCCGATCAGGACGGAGCCCTCGGCATGCTTGGTGAAGCGCGGCTCAATCGTGATCGCACGCATCTGGTCTGGGGCGCGGCCGGATGGGCGCATAATCGGTGTCCTAACGGAAGTGAGTGGTTGCCCGCTGCCTAGCCTTTCGTTTCCGTGCTCGCCAGCCCAACCACCGCCGTCATCCTGACGAAAGTCAGGACCCAGGGTAACCGAACGGCGTCCTGTGTGGCTCTGGGTCCTGACTTTCGTCAGGATGACGGGTGGGGGTGAGGCTGGGCGGGCTGCATTCCCTCTTTTGGCAAAGGTCGATCCGCCCTAGATCAAAGCGATGGCCACGCCCCCAGTCACCGAACTGACCGATCGCGCGCGCGACATTTTTCGTGCGGTGGTCGACAGCTATCTCGCTAGCGGCACGCCGGTCGGGTCGAAGACGATCGCGCAGCTGACCGGCCTCAGCCTCTCGCCCGCCTCGATTCGCGGTGTGATGGGCGAACTCGAAGGTCTCGGCCTGCTCGCCAGCCCGCATACCAGCGCCGGCCGGATGCCGACCGACCGGGGGCTTCGACTGTTTGTCGACGGTATGATGCAGGCGATGGAGCCGTCGATCGAGGAACGCCAGACGATCGAGGCGCGCGCCGGCGTCGGTGGCCCGGTCGAGGAGGCGCTGGCCGCGACCACGCTCGCGCTGTCGGGACTCTCAGCCTGTGCGGGACTGGTGATGGTGCCCAAGCGCGAGCTGAAACTCCGCCAGATCGCGTTCGTTGCGCTGTCGCCGGAGCAGGCGCTGGCGGTGCTGGTCAGCGAGGACGGCTCGGTCGAGAACCGCGTGATCGCGCTGCCCAAGGGCATGTCGGCGTCCGCGCTGATCGAGGCGGGTAATTATATGTCGACGACGCTCGGCGGGCTGACGCTGGCTGAAGCGCGCGGCCGGATCGAGCGTGAGCTGGCGGACGGGCAGGCGGCGCTTGACGGCGCGGCGCGGACGCTGGTCGAGCGCGGGATTGCGGTGTGGAGCGAGGATGCGGATCGCCGCCCGGTGTTGATCGTGCGCGGGCAGGGGCGGTTGATCGATGCCGCCGCCGCCGCCGATCTCGACCGGGTGCGCGACCTGCTCGACGATCTCGAGGGAAAGCAGGAAGTCGCATCGCTTTTGGACAGCGCGCGGGCGGGCGATTCGACCCGGATTTTCATCGGCGCGGAGACCAAATTGTTCGCGTTGTCAGGGTCTTCGGTCATCGCGCGACCGTTTCGCGGGTTGGACGGTCGGGTGGTCGGCGTGGTCGGCGTCATCGGCCCGACGCGGTTGAACTATGCGCGCGTCGTGCCCATGGTGGATTTCACGGCTGCAACGCTCGCCCGGTTGATGGGTTGAGCCGGCCAATTTTATAGGGAAAGCAATGTCCGACATCGACCAGAACATGCCTGCAGACCTGCGCGAAGAAACCGCTGAAGACGCGCCTGAGGTGGCTTCGAACGACCGCGTCGCCGAGCTTGAGAACCAGCTCGCTGAGGCCAAGCAAAACGTTCTCTACGCACAGGCCGAGATCCAGAACGTCCGCCGCCGCGCCGAGAAGGAAGCACAGGACGCGCGTGCTTATGCTGCCACGGCGTTCGCGCGCGATGTGCTGTCGGTTGCCGACAACCTCTCGCGCGGGCTTTCGGCGATTCCGGCGGACCTGCGCTCGGACGAGAAGATGAAGGGGCTCGTTACTGGTCTCGAAGCGACCGGGCGCGAGCTGGAGAGCGTGTTCCAGCGCCACGGCATCACCAAGATCGCCGCGGAGGGCCAGATGCTCGACCCGAACAAGCATCAGGCGATGATGGAAATCCCGAGCGACCAGCCTGCGGGGACGATCGTCCAGGAGATGCAGGCCGGGTACATGATCAAGGACCGCCTGCTGCGTCCGGCTATGGTGGGCGTCGCCAAGGCGGGGTAATCCTCCCCGGAACGGGGAGGGGGACCGCCACGCGCTTGCGTGGCGGTGGAGGGGGCTCTCCTCCCGCGTACCATCTGCGGCCGGGCGCGTTTACGTCGAGCGGTACGCCCGTGGCACGCCCCCTCCACCAGCTGCGCTGGTCCCCCTCCCCTTGCAGGGGAGGATTTGAAAGTCAGTCCATGAACCAGAACCTCACCACCGATCGCCAGACTTTCGTCACGCATCTCGAATGCTCGATCACCGGCGAGCGGTATGAGGCGGACCAGCTTCATGGGCTGTCGCGTGCCGGGCGGCCGTTGCTGGTGCGCTACGATCTCGACGCTGTGCGATCCGCGATCTCGCGCGACACGATCGAAGCGCGGCCGACGGACCTTTGGCGGTGGCGCGAACTGCTTCCGGTCCGTCACACGGACAACATCGTCAGCCTCGGCGAGATCGAGACACCACTCGTGCCGCTGACCAAGTCCGGCGGCCCCAACGTGCTCGTGAAGGACGAAGGCCGCCTCCCGACCGGCTCGTTCAAGGCGCGCGGGCTCGTCATGGCCGTCGCGATGGCCAAGGAACTCGGCGTCACGAAAATCGCGATGCCGACCAACGGCAATGCGGGCGCGGCGCTGGCAGCGTATGCGACGCGCTGCGGGATCGAAACGATCGTGTTCTGCCCGGACGACACCCCCGAGATCAACGTCCGCGAGATCGCTATGCAGGGCGCGCGCGTCTGGCGCGTCAACGGCTTGATCGACGATTGCGGCGCGATCGTCGGCAAGGGCGCCGCTGAAGGCCGCTGGTTCGATTTCTCGACGTTGAAGGAGCCCTATCGGATCGAGGGCAAGAAGACGATGGGGCTCGAACTCGCCGCGCAGTTCGGCTGGAAACTGCCGGATGCGATCTTCTATCCGACCGGCGGCGGCACCGGCCTGATCGGGATGTGGAAGGCGTTCGACGAACTCGAAAAGCTCGGCTGGATCGGCTCGGAGCGGCCCAAGATGTTCGCGGTGCAGGCAAGCGGCTGCGCGCCAATCGTGCGCGCGTTCGAGGCCGGCGAGGAGCATGCCGAGCGTTGGGAAGACGCGAGCACCGTCGCAGCCGGCATTCGTGTGCCGAAGGCGGTCGGCGACTTTCTGATCCTGCGGGCGGTGCGCGAAAGCGGTGGGCAGGCGCTCGCGGTCGGCGATCCAGCGATTCTGAAGGCGGTCGACGCGGCGGCGAAGCAGGACGGGCTGCTGCTATGCCCGGAGGGCGGTGCGACATTGGCGGCGTATCATCAGGCGCTGAACACCGGGTTGGTCGACGAGGACGACAAGATCGTACTTTTCAACTGCGCGACCGGTTTGAAATATCCAATGCCTGAGGCGCCGCAAGCGCTTGATCGGACACGACCTATCGATTTCGACTCGCTGTAATCAACCGATTTCCGCCGATCTGGATGATCGCGATCTACCAGATCGTTGGTTGAAATTGATCCAGGTTGTCTGCAACGGGGCGCCCTTCGTTACAAAAGGGGTCTTCAATGCAGAAAATCGTTCAGGTCGTTTGCGTCGTGCTCATCGCGGCGGCGGTGATGTTCGGCGGGCGTTGGTACATGTACGTCGCACGCGGCTCGAGCCCGTATGACGAGGTCGGCATCGCGCTGAACGGCTATGCGCCGGGGCCGATGCGAGCCTGGGGTTGCCACAAGATGCAGGCGCGCTTCCCGGGGCAGTTGCCGCCTTACGGGTGTGGCGGAGCGGATGGCCGTAGCTGGCTTTGAGGCCACTGCCGTCAGTGGGTGACATCCGTCATTCAATGACATTCGTCATCCAATAACACCCGTCATCCCAGCGAAAGCTGGGTTCTCCCCGTGATAGCGCGCACCCTTGCCGCTTGGGATCCCAGCTTTCGCTGGGATGACGGTGGGGAGCGGACGGGGATGGGGTGGTGGACGTCAGGCCGACGCTAACGGCGTGAACGGCAGCACTGTCTCGTATTGCTCGAGCGGCGGTGCGCCTGCCACCTTCGCCCCGGCACGCAGCAGGAAGGCGTGCCGCACGATCTCGCCCTGTTGTTCGATCCCGTAGCGGTGCAGCGCGAGCCCCGGCCGGAACGCATAATCGTACCGGCACCAGGGATGTCGCGCCAACGGCAGGAACACGCCGCGCTGGTGCTGCCAGATATGCGTCATCTCGTGGATGAACAGCCCCTGCAGCGTCAGGTGCGCATGCGCGAAATCGTCGCACCACAGATCGCCCTTGGGGTGGAAGTGGATGCAGCCGCGCGGCGCCATCACCGTGTCGCGCGGCTGGAAGAACGCCCATTTGCGCCGCGACAGGCTGACCTGGGCATAGTCGATCGCACCCCCGAACACCGATGCGGCCAGCGCCGTCTCCCCCTCGGTCAGTCCGCGCCTTAAATCTTCCCGGGTCACTTCCCCGCCGGAGTCCCCGCCGCGACCACGTTCGCATTTCCCAAGAGGCGCGTTCCGTCCGCAAATGCAAAGGTCAGCATCGCCTGAGCGCCCGGCTTGATCCCCGGATTCATGTTGAACAGCATTACGTGGCGCCCACCGGGCGCGAACGCCACGTCGGTGTTCGCCGGAATCTCGACGCGCGCCAGCGGCACCATCGAGGTCACGCCGCTCTTCGCCATCGTCTCGTGCATCTCGGCCTTGATCGCGACGTCGGTGGTGACCGAGATCAGCGTCGCCGGGGTCGGCCCGCCGTGCACCGTGAAATACGCCGCAGCCGGGCGTCCGGTCACCGCGCCCAGCCGGATATAGGCGCCGTCGACCGACAACTCCTTCGGCGGCGAGCACGATGCCAGTGCCATCGCGGCAACACCCAGTCCGAAAACGATACGCATAGGTTACTTTTCTCCGGGCCCGACCACTTGCGCATCCTATGACCGGTACAATCTTGCGGCAAGCGCGAGGCCACCTATATCGCGCCCATCATCAGAAAGGTTCCACTGCCGTAACGGGGCGGAACCGGTTTCGTATGTTCGTTTCAAGTGAGGGGCTAATCAGAACTCATGGCTAAAGTAATCGGTATCGATCTCGGCACGACCAACAGCTGCGTATCCGTCATGGAAGGCGGCAAGCCCAAGGTCATCGAGAATTCCGAGGGCGCGCGCACCACGCCGTCGATCGTCGCGTTTGCCAAGGACGGCGAGCGACTGGTCGGCCAGCCGGCCAAGCGCCAGGCAGTGACGAACGGCGACAATACCATCTTCGCGGTGAAGCGCCTGATCGGCCGTCGTTTCGACGATCCGATCACCAAGAAGGACACCGAGCTGGTCCCGTACAAGATCTCGCGCGGGCCGAACGGCGACGCATGGGTCTCGGCGGGCGGCAAGGATTACTCGCCGTCGCAGATCTCGGCGTTCACGCTGCAGAAGATGAAGGAAACCGCCGAATCGTATCTCGGCGAGACGGTCACGCAGGCGGTCATCACCGTGCCGGCCTACTTCAACGACGCGCAGCGCCAGGCGACCAAGGACGCCGGCCAGATCGCCGGTCTCGAAGTGTTGCGCATCATCAACGAGCCGACCGCCGCGGCGCTGGCCTACGGCCTCGACAAGCAGGACGGCAAGACGATCGCGGTCTACGATCTCGGCGGCGGCACGTTCGACATCTCGGTGCTGGAAATCGGCGACGGTGTGTTCGAGGTGAAGGCCACCAACGGTGACACGTTCCTCGGTGGTGAGGATTTCGACAACAAGATCGTCCAGTATCTCGCCGACGAGTTCAAGAAGGCCGAGGGCATCGACCTCGCCAAGGACAAGCTCGCGCTGCAGCGTCTGAAGGAAGCGGCCGAGAAGGCGAAGATCGAGCTCAGCTCGGCACAGTCGACCGAGGTCAACCTGCCCTTCATCACCGCCGACCAGAATGGCCCGAAGCATCTGGTGAAGTCGATCACCCGCGCCGATCTTGAGCGGATGGTCGAGGATCTGGTCAAGCGTACGCTCGAGCCTTGCCGCAAGGCGCTCGCAGACGGAGGCCTGAAGCCCGAGGACATCTCGGAAGTCGTGCTGGTCGGCGGCATGACGCGCATGCCGCGCGTGCGTGAAGTCGTGAAGCAATTCTTCGGCAAGGAGCCGCACACCGGCGTCAACCCGGACGAGGTCGTCGCTATGGGCGCCGCGATCCAGGCGGGCGTGCTGCAGGGCGACGTCAAGGACGTGCTGCTGCTCGACGTGACGCCGCTGTCGCTCGGCATCGAGACGCTGGGTGGCGTGTTCACCCGGATGATCGATCGCAACACGACGATCCCGACCAAGAAGTCGCAGACCTACTCGACCGCCGACGACAACCAGGGCGCAGTGACGATCCGCGTGTTCCAGGGCGAGCGCGAGATGGCGGCCGACAACAAGATGCTCGGCAATTTCGACCTCGTCGGCATCCCGCCCGCACCGCGCGGCGTGCCGCAGATCGAGGTCACGTTCGACATCGATGCGAACGGCCTCGTCAGCGTCTCGGCCAAGGACAAGGGCACCGGCAAGGAGCAGCAGATCCGCATCCAGGCGTCGGGTGGTCTTTCGGACAACGACATCGACCAGATGGTCCGCGACGCCGAGACCTTCGCCGAGGAGGACAAGAAGCGTCGTGCCGGCGCCGAGGCGAAGAACAACGCCGAGTCGCTCATCCACACTACCGAGCGTCAGCTTGCCGACAATGGCGACAAGGTCGACGAGTCGCTGAAGACCGAGATCCAGGCCGCGATCGACGCGACCAAGGCTGCGGTCGAGAGCGGCGATGCGGACGCGATGACCGAGAAGAGCACCGCGCTCGCCCAGGTCGCGATGAAGCTCGGCCAGGCGATCTACGAGAAGCAGGCCCAGGCGGACGCTTCGCCGTCGGCCGACGGTGACGCGGCGAAGAAGGACGACGACGTCGTCGACGCCGAGTTCTCGGAAGTCGACGACAACCCGAAGGCGTAAACCATGACCGCCCTCCGTCACCCCAGCGAAAGCTGGGGTCTCCTTCCGCAGGGGTTCGCTCCCGTGGAACGAGATGCCAGCTTTCGCTGGCATGACGGGCGGGGCCGGAGGGGCGAAGTATGAGTACCCAGACAGATTATTACGAACTGCTCGAATGCGAGCGGACCGCGGATGCGGGGACGATCAAGTCGTCCTACCGCAAGCTCGCGATGAAGTATCACCCGGACAAGAATGCCGGCTGCAAGGATTCCGAGGCGCAGTTCAAGGCGGTCAGCGAGGCGTACGAATGCCTCAAGGACCCGCAGAAGCGCGCGGCCTATGACCGCTTCGGCCACGCCGCGTTCCAGAACGGCGGCGGCGGCCATAGCGGCGGGGCGCAGGACTTTGGCGGCTTCAGCGATATCTTCGAAAGCGTCTTCGGCGAATTCATGGGCGGCGCACAGCGCGGCGGTGGCCGGTCTGCGGCGCGACGTGGCGCGGACCTGCGCTACGACATGGAAGTTAGTTTGGAGGAAGCGTTCCACGGCAAGACGACCGAGATCACGGTCGACGTCTCCGCGATGTGCGACACGTGCGACGGTTCGGGCGCCAAGGCCGGTACGCGCGCGAAAACCTGCCAGCATTGCGGCGGTCACGGCAAAGTTCGTGCGCAACAGGGCTTCTTCGTGGTCGAACGCGCGTGCCCGGTCTGCAACGGCGCCGGCGAAGTCATCGCCGACCCATGCCCCGATTGTCGCGGCGAAGGCCGTGTCGACAAGACCAAGACGCTGTCGATCAACGTCCCCCCCGGCGTCGACGAGGGCACTCGGATCCGCATGTCGGGTGAGGGCGAGGCGGGCGCCCGCGGTGCGCCGGCCGGCGATCTCTACATCTTCCTGCACGTGACCAAGCACAATCTGTTCGAGCGCGAAGGCACGACGCTGTTCGCGCGCGCGCCGATCAGCTTCACGGTCGCGTCGCTCGGCGGATCTCTCTCGATCCCCGGCCTCGACGGCCGCACGCACGAGGTGAAGATTCCCGCCGGCATCCAGTCGGGCAAGCAGCTCCGCCAGCGCGGCGCCGGCATGCCCGTGTTGCAGGGCCGCGGCTTCGGCGACCTCGTCGTCCAGATCGACGTCGAGACGCCCACGCGCCTCAGCAACCGCCAGAAGGAACTGCTCGAGATGTTCCGCGAGACGGAGACGGGCGACGAATGCCCGGCGAGCCAGGGCTTCTTCGCCAAGCTCAAGGGCGTGTTCGCGGGGGAATAAGCCAGGTAAGATACCGAACGGGAGGGGTGCGCGATGTTGGCATGTTGTTTCACGATGATCGCCTGTTGGCTGGTCATCGTCGCCGCCCCCGAAACTGCGATCGGCAAGGCCATGCGGCGCATGGTGATCGATCGCCCGGCGGCTCGCCTGGCGCGTTTCTCCCGCGGTGACGCCGCCGTGATGTTTCTTCTGATGATGGCGGCCGCGATGGTCACTCTCGTCGGTGAGGGCGACGGCATCCGGTTGCTCACGCTGGCCGCACCCGACGTCGCGATCTGGATCACCACCTTTGAAGTATCGGCGTATCTCGACATCGTCATGGCGCTGGCCGCTACGATCTCCAGCCTTCGTGTTCGTGGAGTGTTGGCGCGGTATCTGGGAGCCTTCGGTCGACGCCCGGCGGGAAAAGCTCACAACCGCGCTATCCGTTCGCGGAAAGCGCGGCCGGCCGCTGCTGATAACGACGATGACAGACGCCAGTTCGAGATTGCGGCCTGAGATCGCGGCCTGATCTGGGGCGGGGCGAGTTCGAGCTTGCCTGCTCCGCGGCTTCCGCCAGAATAGTACCGAACATCGAGGAATGACATGCGCGGACAGGTTTTAGGCGTCGATCCCCGCACCGGCGAAGGGATCGTCGCGGGGCAGGACGGACAACGCTATCGGTTTGCGCCGGAGGATTGGGCGCATCGCGGCGAACCGGCTATCGGCATCGAGGTGGATTTCGAAGCCGCCAACGATCGTGCGCTGAGCGTATTCCCGATGCCGACCGCGCCGGGCCCGCGCCGTGCGGTGCCGCCTGCTCCCGTCGCCGCGCCAACCAATGACCGCAACAAATACGTCGCCGCGGTTATGGCGTTCGTGATCGGGACGCTAGGCATCCACCGCTTCTATCTCGGGCGGACGGGCTCGGGGATCGTCATGCTGGTGCTGAGCATCACCGTGGTGGGACTGGTCATCAGCGCACCCTGGGCGTTGATCGACATGATCCGCTATCTGATGATGTCGGACGAGGAATTTGCGGCACGCTATCCGCGGACGCGGTAATCGTGGTCGATCTGATGAATTGAACGTCGTCTGATCCTCCCCCGCCACGGGAGGTCGCCGGCTCTTGCCGGACGGAGGGGGAGGTAAGCGACAACCCCCGCTCCGTGTCCTCCCCTTCCGTCACCTTCGGCGACACCTCCCCCTTGCGGGGGAGGATCGATAGGTCAGTCGCGATCGCGTTCCAGCTTCGTGACCTTGCCGTTGTGCGGATCGACGTGGAATTCGTACATCGCCGTACGCCGCGCGGTCTCGCCTTCCCAATGGCCGTCGTCGGCTTCCATCTTGGTGACCCTGTAGCCGCGCTGGGCGAGCATCGTCGTCACCCGTGCGTTGCTGATCCAGCCTCGGCCCGGTTCGTCGGCAAAGGCGGGTGCGTTCGCCATCGCGGTCATAGCGAAGGTGGCGGCGATCAGGATGGGTTTCGACGTGATAAATCTCCTTGTTGCGCGTCTTGAACGCGGGAGATCGATCAATCACTTGCGCGGCCAGAAGCAGGCTGCGCGAAATCTCGGGCCCTAGCCGCGCCCCCTCGGAAGGGGGCGGGCGGGCCGATGGATCAGAAGGCGGTGACGACCACCCCGACCACCAGCGCTTGAGCCGCGATCGCCAGCATGGTGCTGGTCACGGTTTCGAACATGCGCATGGGTAGGTCTCCGATGCCGGAAGAATATCCGGCAAGGGCGATATGGCTATAGTTGCGCGTTGTCGCAATTTTGTAACATACAATCGCAATTGCGTTGCGTGCAACTTGAAGTGATCTGAAGGACGGCGTGCCCAACAAATCCACGCGTCATTCCGACGAAAGTCAGGACCCAGAGTAACGCAACGTTGCCCTGCTTGGCCCTGGGTCCTGACTTACGTCAGGATGACGGTCCGGGCGGGAGGCGTGCTGAGCAGCCGCCCCTCAAGCCGCGCCGAATACCCGGGCGAAGATCGTGTCGACGTGCTTCAGATGATATCCAAGGTCGAACTTGTCCTCGAGCTCGGCATCGCTCAGCGTCACTTCGGGATCCGCCTTCAGCAGTTCGAGCAGCGACAGGGCACCATCCGAATCCCACACCTTCATCGCGTTGCGCTGGACGAGGCGATACGCGTCCTCGCGGCTCACGCCGGCCTGCGTCAGCGCGAGCAGGACGCGCTGCGAATGGACGAGACCACCCATCTTGTTGAGATTCTTCAACATCCGCTCGGGATAGACGACCAGTTTGTCCATCACCCCGGTCAGCCGTGCGAGCGCGAAGTCGAGCGTGATCGTCGCATCCGGCCCGATGTACCGCTCGACCGACGAGTGCGAGATGTCGCGCTCGTGCCACAGCGCGACGTTCTCCATCGCGGGCGTGACGTAGCCGCGGACCATCCGCGCGAGCCCGGTCAGGTTCTCGGTCAGCACCGGGTTGCGCTTGTGCGGCATTGCCGACGAGCCCTTTTGGCCGGGCGAGAAGAACTCCTCCGCCTCAAGCACTTCGGTGCGCTGCAAATGGCGCACTTCGGTCGCGAGCCGCTCGATCGAGCTGGCGATCACGCCCAGCGTCGCGAAAAACATCGCATGGCGATCGCGCGGGATGACCTGGGTCGAGACGGGCTCGACCGACAGGCCGAGCTTGCCCGCGACATACTCTTCGACGAACGGATCGATGTTGGCGAACGTGCCGACCGCGCCCGAGATCGCGCAGGTTGCGACGTCCTCGCGCGCCGCCACCAGCCGCGCGCGGTTGCGCGCGAATTCGGCATGCGCCTGGGCGAGCTTCAGCCCGAACGTGACCGGCTCGGCGTGGATGCCGTGGCTGCGGCCGATCGTCGGCGTCATCTTGTGTTCGCGCGCGCGGCGTTCGAGCACCACCAGCAGCGCGTCGAGATCGGCGATCAGGATGTCGCTGGCCTTGGCCAGCTGTACCGCGAGGCACGTGTCGAGCACGTCCGACGAGGTCATGCCCTGGTGCATGAAGCGCGCTTCGGGGCCGACATGCTCGGCGACGTTGGTCAGGAAGGCGATGACGTCGTGCTTGGTCTCGCGCTCGATCTCGTCGATCCGGTCGACCTCGAACGCGCCCTTTTCCCAGATCGCGGCGGCCGCTTCCTTGGGGACTACGCCCAGTTCGGCGAGTGCGTCGGTGGCGTGCGCCTCGATCTCGAACCAGATCTTGAAGCGCGCTTCGGGCGTCCAGATCGCGACCATGTCGGGGCGGGAATAGCGGGGGACCATGGGTTTCCTCGGGGCTGGTGAATGGCACGGTTCGTCGCGTGCTCCCCTCGGGAGACGCCTGCGGAGCGCCTAGCAGGCCATCGACGGGGGTACAAACGGCAATGCGTTCGGCCTATATCCGCCTTCGACGGTCGGTGTGTCGCAGTATCCGCCCAGTATCCCCGGGGCTGCTGCGGTGATCGTCCAGTAACGATTTCGATTAGCCGATGGAGAATGGCAATGCTCAAATATGCTCTGCTCGCAGGCGCGATGACGATTGCTGCGCCGGCGCTCGCGCAATCCACCATGACATCGCCGCAGACTGCGCCGGCGGCGACGACGGGTGCGGCCGATCCTTCGATGTCGCCCGCCCAGACTGCGCCCACCCAGGCTGGGCCAAGCCAGCCGGCACAGACCGCACAGGCGATGCAACCCGCAAGCAGCGATCAGGTCGCGCAGGTCATCGACACCGAATTCCCGACCTACGACAAGAACGGCGACGGCAAGCTCAGCGCGGCCGAGTTCGGGGATTGGATGGTCGCGCTGAAGACCAAGACCGATCCGGCGACCAAGCCCGGCGCGCCCGAGACGAAGAAGTGGGTCGCCGCCGCGTTCGCGCAGGCCGATACCGACAAGAGCAAGTCGCTGTCCAAGCCGGAGCTGACCAGCTTTCTGTCGCAGGGCTGATCTTCCACGCTTCACGCAAATGCATGGCCGTCGGGTTCGCCCGGCGGCCTTTCGCGTCCTTGGCTTCGATCAATCCGGTTTGCATGATCGACGGGACACGCACGTGGCGACGGTCAGTCGGCCTTCCGCGCGGCCTGTTCCTTGTCGGCAAGCGTCTTGGACAAGATCTGGCCTTGCGCTTCGACGGCGGCCTCCAGGAGCCGGTCGGATGTCTCGACGGCGGCATCGGGTGTCAGCGATACCGCAATGCCGTCCGGCCCATCGACCAGAACCTGACCATGCTCGGCGGTTACGGTCGAGGCTTGGTCGTGTAGCTTATTGTCCACATGCAATTCCTTCGACCGGACAACGAAGGCGCGGGGCAAACGTCGCGTGCTTCCACGGAACTATTGGGTTGCCTCAGATCAACCCCTGCGCGCGCAGGCTGACATGGCCGCCGGTGCCCATCACGATATGGTCGTGCACGGTGATGCCCAGCCGCTTGCCGGCCTCGGCGATGGTGCGCGTGATCTCGATGTCGGCGCGGCTGGGGGAGGGGTCGCCGCTCGGGTGGTTGTGGACGAGGATGATCGACGCCGAGCCGAGGTCGATCGCGCGGCGGATGACTTCGCGGACATACACCGCGGCCTGGTCGATCGAGCCCTTGCTCATCACCTCGTCGCGGATCAGCATGTTCCTGGTGTTGAGATGCAGCACGCGGAACCGCTCGATCGCGTGGTGTGCCATGTCCGCGCGGAGATAGTCGAGCAGCGCCTGCCAGTTGGCGAGCACCGGGCGATCGCTGACGTGCGACTGGAGCAGGCGGATCGCGGCGGCATGCGCGATCTTGATCGCCGCGGTCGAGATCTGGCCCATGCCCTTCACCCGACCGAGCGCCTCGGCATCCGCGGTGAGGACGCCGCCGATCCCACCGAACTCGCGCATCAGGGCCTTGGCGAGCGCCTTCGTGTCGCCGCGGGGAATCGCGATCGCGAGGAGATATTCGATGAGTTCGTGGTCGAGCAGCGCGTCGCTGCCGCCTTCGAACAAGCGTTTGCGGAGGCGCCCTCTATGGCCTTTAAGGTTGTCGATTGCGTCATCTGCATCGGCCATCACGCGACGCTAGCACGAATATCCACTCCGAACGATCCTCCCCCGCAAGGGGGAGGTGGCTGGCACTTGCCAGACGGAGGGGGAGGCAGGAGCAACCTCCGTTTCGTGTCCTCCCCCTCCGTCGCCTGACGGCGCCACCTCCCCCTTGCGGGGGAGGATCGTAGAATGTCGATCCTTGGCACTGCGCAACTGGCTGTGCGCAATTGCGTGTCGACCCCGCACCCGCCTATGCAGGGGCCAGTTGCGTGGCGGAGTAGGCGGTTGAGCGAGGCGAGCGATACAGGGGGCAACCCCCGCCTTCGGCTCCCGCGGAAGGTGCGGTGGCTCGGCGGTATCGCGCTGGTTCTGCTCGCCGGGTTGACCGCGCTGTGGCTCGCGCGCAAGCCGATCGCGGAAGGGTTCATCGATCGCGAGTTGGCGAAGGCCGGGGCGCCTGCGCGGTACGAGATCGCCAACCTCGCGCTGGGCGGCCAGCGGCTGACGAACGTCGTGCTGGGCGATCCGGCGCATCCCGATCTGGTCGCGGACTGGGTCGAGACGCGGACCGGGGTCGGGCTGTCGGGGCCGTATCTGGAGGGCGTGCGTGCGGGCAAGGTCCGGCTGCGCGGTCGGTTGGTCGATGGAAAAGTTTCGCTCGGCGCGATCGACAAATTGCTGCCGGCCTCGACGGGCAAGCCGTTCTCGCTGCCCGCGCTCGACGTGGCGGTCGCCGATGGGCGGATGCGGCTGGAGACTCCGCAGGGTGTCGTCGGGTTGAAGCTCGCCGGATCGGGCAAGCTCGACGACGGTTTCCGCGGCAAGCTGGCCGCGATCAGCGAGCGGCTCGATGTCGGCGGGTGCGCGATCGATCGGCTGGCGGCGACCGTGAAGCTGCGGATCGACGCGGCGAGACCGACGATCACCGGGCCGGTACGCGTGTCGCGACTCGCCTGCGGCGCAACGCACGCCGACCACATCGTCGCGGACCTCGACGTCGGGCTATCGGCTGCGCTCGACCGCTGGCAGGGCAAGGCGACGCTCAAGACCGGGGCGGCACGCGCACCGGGGATCGCGCTGGCCGGGGCGGGAGGCGCGATCGATTTCACCGGCAGCGCGGCCGCGACCAGCGGCAAGGCGGACGTTGTCGCCGATGCCGTCCGGACCGTGGAAGGCCGGGCACGACGCGTTTCGATCGCGGGCGCATACCGGATCGGCAAGCAGATCGCATTCGACGGACGCGTGCGGGCGAGCGGTGCCGCGGTGGCGCAGGCGCGGCTCGCCAGCGTCGGCGGCCTGGGCAGCGCGGCGGTGGGAACGCCGGTCGCACCCCTCGCGGTTGCCATGACGCAGGCCATTGAGCGTGCGGGCCCTGGTTTCGCGGCGGACGGCGACGTGTCCGTGCGGCTCGCGGATGGGCGCGGCTCGGCGGTGCTGTCCCGCCTCGTGCTCGCCTCGGCCAGCGGCGCGCGCGTGGCGCTTGGCGGCGGGAGTGGGGTCGCGTTCGGTTGGCCGAACGGCGGCGTGCGGCTCGACACGACTCTGGCGCTGCAAGGCGGTGGCCTGCCGGAGGCGCGCGTGTCGCTCGCCCAGGCGAAACCCGGCGCAGCGATCCGCGGCGTGGCGCGCATCGCGCCCTATGCGGCGGGCGGCGCTCGACTGGCGCTGACCCCGGTGACGTTCAGCGCGACGCCCGGCGGCGCGACGTCGATCACCACGCAGGCAACGCTCGACGGGCCGATCGCCAACGGCCGCGTCGACGGTCTGGCGATGCCGGTCGCAGCGTTATGGGACGGTCGCGGGCGGCTGGTCGTCAACACCGGCTGCGCGCCGCTCGCCGTCCGGCGCCTCGCGATCTCCGGGCTGGTGCTCGATCCGTCGCGGCTGACCTTGTGCCCGGTCGACGGCGCGCTGGTGCAGGTCGATGGCGCGCGGATCAGCGGCGGCGCGAAAATCGCGGCCGCGAAGCTGGGCGGCCGACTCGGCACCACGCCGATCACGCTCGCGACCGCCGGGGCGACCGTGCGGCTCGCCGATCGGGACTTCCGGATCGAGGGGGTGCAGACGCGGATCGGCGCGCCCGAGCGCGTCACGCGACTCGATTTCGGCACCATCACCGGCCGCATGACGGGGCAGGGCGTGGCCGGCGCCTTCACCGACGGCTCGGGGCAGATCGCCAATGTCCCGCTGCTGCTCGGCGAGGCGGCGGGCGACTGGACGCTGGTCGGCGGCGCGCTCAACCTCACCGGTACGATGGGCGTAACCGATGCCGCGCCGACGCCCCGGTTCAAGCCGCTCGCGGCGCGCACCGTGACGCTGGCGCTGGTGAACGGCACGATCACCGCGGCGGGCACGCTGTTCGAGCCGACCACCAACACGAAGGTCGCCGACGTCACGCTGGACCACGCGCTCGGGACGGGGGTGGGCAAGGCCGACCTGAACGTGCCCGCGATCGCCTTCGCCAAGGACAGGCTGCAACCCGACGCGCTCACCCCGCTCACCTTCGGCGTGATCGCCGACGTCAACGGATCGGTCAGCGGGGAGGGCCACATTGCCTGGAACCCTCAAGGCGTGACGAGCAATGGCGTGTTCCGCACCGCCGGCACCGATCTCGCCGCCGCGTTCGGCCCGGTCACGGGAATCGCGACCGAGATTCGTTTCACCGACTTGCTCAATCTCCAGAGCGCGCCGGGGCAGGTGGCGACGATCCGCACGCTCAACCCCGGCATCCCGGTCACCGACGGCACGATCCGCTACCAGACGCTGCCGGGTGCGCGCGTGCAGGTCGAGGGCGGCGCGTGGCCGTTCGCCGGCGGGTCGCTGACGCTCGATCCGACCCTGCTCGATTTCTCCGCGCCGAAGGAGCGCCGGATGACGTTCCACATTGCCAACATGGCTGCTGACCAGTTCCTGCAACAGTTCGATTTCAAGAATCTGGACGCTACCGGGATCTTCGACGGCGTGCTGCCGATGATCTTCGACGAGAGCGGCGGCCGGATCGAGGGGGGCGACCTGCGCGTCCGGCCCGGTGGCGGCACGCTCGCTTATGTCGGCGATCTCAGCCAGAAGGATCTCGGCATCTGGGCGAACATCGCGTTCCAGGCGCTGAAGTCGCTCCGCTACCAGTCGCTGCGCGTCGGCATGAACGGGCCGCTCGCGGGCGAGATGGTCACCGACGTGCGCTTTGCCGGGATCAGCCAGGGCGAGGGGGCGAAGGCGAACTTCATCGTCCGCCGCCTGCAAAAGCTGCCGTTCGTGTTCAATATCCGGATCAAGGCGCCGTTCCGCGGGCTGCTCGACACCGCGCAGAGCTTCTACGATCCGAAGCGGCTGATCGAGCGTAATCTGCCCGCACTGATCCAGCAGCAGTCGGCGCCGCCTTCTCCCAAACCTCCAACCATTCAGCCCACGGAAAGCAGTATCGTGCCATGACCGAAACAGGATTGAAGAAGCTGGAGCAAAGGCCGATCTTGCAGATGATGAGGACGATCGCTTTTCTGGTGACGACCGCCGCCGCCCTGCCGGGCTGCATCAGCGTGTCGGCCCCCGACAAGCCGATCGAGATCAACCTCAACATCAACGTCACGCAGGAAGTGGTCTATCGTCTCGATGGCGAGGCGAAATCGTTGATCCAGCAGAATCCGGGGATATTCTAAGATGAAAAAGGTCCTTGTCATGATCGCCGCAGCCGCGGTTCTCGGCGGCCTTTCGGTAGCGGCGTCCGCGCAGCGCGATCCGGCCTATGCCGCGGCGCGTGCCGGTGGCGAGGTCGGCGAGCAGCCCGACGGGTATCTGGGCCTCGTCGGCGCGGCGAGCGCGGACCTTCGCGCGCTGGTCAACAACATCAATATCCAGCGCAAGTCGGCGTACACGCAAAAGGCGCAGGCGAGCGGCGCGACGGTCGAGCAGCTGGCGTTCACTAGTGGCTGCAACCTGATCGCCGCGACGAACCCCGGCGAGAAGTACAAGACGCCCAACGGGGTGTGGAAGACGCGTACCGCCGGTGCCCCGGAACGCGATTCGCGCTGCGTTTGAGATAGTCCGTCATCCCGGGCTCGTTCCGGCATCCACGGTTCCGCGGACTCGATAGTCTTGACTGTGCGGAACCGTGGACCCCGGAACAAGCCCGGGGTGACGAAGACGGGAGCGTCCTCTGCCCTTCACCGTCGCCCCAGCGAAAGCTGGGGTCTCGTGCGGCAAGGGGACGCTCCATTACCGGGATACCCCAGCTTTCGCTGGGGTGACGGGTATTTTGCAGTGGTGATGAAATGGGGCCGTCCCCTTGCGGCGCGAGGTCCCGGCTTTCGCCGGGATGACGAAGAGTGCGGCCATTTCGATGGTTCGTTCTAAAATCCTCCCCCGCTAGGGGGAGGTGTCTGGCTCTTGCCAGACGGAGGGGGCGGTAAGGGAAACCGCTGTTGCGTGTCCTCCCCCTCCGTCACCTGCGGTGCCACCTCCCCCTGGCGGGGGAGGATTGCAAGTTGTCCCCCGTCATTGATGACGCGTCTGTCACACCGGTTGACTTGCACCCCCCCCTTTTCTAAACGGACCGCGCCTTGGCGGGATCGCTCGTCGCTGCTTGCTTCCTCCCCGATGCGAAATCAGGTGGAGGAACGTGCGTGGCGGAGATCGAACCCGGACAGGACCCCCAGGGTGTTGACGATCCGCGACTTTCCGCGCTCGATGAGCGATTGCGAGAGGCGCAGCATCGGGAAACGCTCGCAAAGGGGCAGAAGGGGCCGGACGCCGAGCGAGGATACTCGCAAGGCAATCGCGTCATTTCCGCTCTGATCGGGAGTCTTGTCGGCAGTGCGCTGATCGGGTGGTTGATTGACCATTGGTTCGGCACTGGCCCTTGGGGACTGATCGTTCTGCTATTCCTCGGGATAGCGGTCGCGTTCAGGCAGATCATTCGAATTTCAGGCGAACGCCCGGAGTAACCGGGCGTTTGTCGTATCAAGACGGCAGGGATTCCACGTGGCGGCAGAACAGGGCGGCAAGATCGATCCGATGCACCAGTTCCTGATCGAGCCGGCGTTCGGCTCGCACTGGATCGTAGGTGGCTATGACTTGTCGTTCACCAACTCCGCATTGTGGATGGTGGTGACGCTGGTCGCGCTTTGGGCGTTCATGATCGGTGGCATGAAGCGCGAGCTCGTGCCCGGTCGCTGGCAGATGGCGGTCGAGGGCTTCACCGGCTTCATCTCGGGCATGCTCGAGCAGAATGTCGGCCCCGGCGGCAAGCGCTTCGTGCCCTATGTCTTCTCGCTGTTCATGTTCATCCTGTTCGCGAACATCATCGGTTTGCTCCCGTTCGGCATCGTCCCCGGCGTGCATCCGTTCACCGTGACCAGCCACATGACCGTCACCGGCGTCCTGGCGCTGATCAGCTTCGCGATCGTGCTGCTCGTCGGCTTCGGCAAGCACGGCTTCCACTTCTTCTCGCTGTTCGTGCCGAGCGGCACGCCCGCTCTGATGATCCCGCTGATCTTCGTGGTCGAGCTGATGTCGTTCCTGGTGCGTCCGTTCTCGCTCGGTCTGCGACTGTTCGTGGCGATGACCGCAGGCCATATCCTGCTCAAGGTGCTGGCCGCGTTCGTTATCAACGGTTTGAACCTCGGCGGGATGTATATCGGCCTGGTGACCGCGCCGAGCATGCTGCTGATGATCGGCATCACGCTGCTCGAGCTGCTGGTCGCCGCGATCCAGGCATACGTGTTCGCGTTGCTGACGTCGGTCTATCTGAACGACGCCGTCAATCTCCACTAAGTTTTCCGTTTACCTACCTAATTTTCAAAGGGAATTTATCATGGACGTCAACGCAGCAAAGATGATCGGCGCCGGCCTCGCAGCGATCGGCATGGGCCTCGCAGCCCTCGGCGTGGGCAACGTGTTCGCACAGTTCCTCGCCGGTGCTCTCCGCAACCCGGGCGCAGCCGACAGCCAGCAGGGCCGTCTGTTCATCGGTTTCGCAGCAGCCGAGCTTCTCGGTCTGCTCGCCTTCGTCACCATGATCATCCTGGTGTTCGTCGCCTAACCACTCGGTGATTTGGCCGGGCAACCGCGCCCGGCCGGATTAACGCAGGACAGACCAATGCCCCAGATTGCCCAGATAGCCGCCACCTACGCCTCGCAGATCTTCTGGCTGCTCCTCACCTTCGGTATCCTGTATTTCGGGATCGGCAAGGGAATGGTGCCAAAGATCGTGTCCAACGTGGACTCGCGCGAAGGCCGGATCGCCGGCGATCTGGCGGCGGCGGTCGCTGCCCGTGCGCAGGCCGATACGGTCCAGGCGAACTGGCAGGCCGAAATGGACGCGGCACGTACCGCGGCGCAGGCCGAAACCGCTGCCGCTGCGAAGCGTGCGGCGACGGCGTTCGAGCAGCAGGTCCATGCGGCCGATGTCGAACTCGCCGAGCGTCTGGGTCATCACGATCTGGCGGTAGCGAACGCGAAGGCCGAGGCACTCGCGAACCTTCAGGGTGTCGCCGCCGAGGCAGCACAGCAATTGGCCGCCAAGGTCGCCGGGCTCCAGGTCAGCCTGGACGCGGCGAGCGACGCGGTACGCAGGACGACGGCGCATGGCTAATCCAGATTCGGCCGCAAAGGTCATCCACGAAGAGGGCATGGCGCCCGAAGGTGCGATCGACAACCAGGGCATCCAGGGCCACACGACCGCACCCGGCGGCGTCGAGCATGTTCCCGATCCAACCGCGCTCGGCCTGACCTCGACCGGTTGGGTCGCGGTGGCGATGATCGTCGTCATCCTGCTGATGATCTGGAAGAAGGTTCCAGGGATGATCGGCAAGATGCTCGACGCGCGCATCGCCGGCATCCGCACGCAGCTCGACGAAGCCAAGGCGCTCCGTGCCGAAGCCGAGGCGATCCGCACGGAATACGAGGCGAAGGCCAAGACCGCGCACGTCGAAGCCGAAGCGATGAAGGCCCACGCGCATACCGAAGCCGCGGCGATCATCGCCAAGGCCAAGGCCGGCGCAGAAGACCTCATGACCCGCCGTGCGAAGATGGCCGAAGACAAGATCGCCGCCGCAGAACGCGCCGCAATCGCCGAAGTCCGCGCGCGCGCCGCCGATGCCGCGGCCAAGGCTGCCGGTATCCTGATCGCCGAGCACCACGACGCAGCCGCCGATCGCGCGATGGTTGATCGCTCAATCTCGGGTCTCAGCCGCCTGAATTAATCTTGGGTAGCGCGAGAGGCGCTGCCGTTCCCCCGCGAAGGCGGGGGCCCAGGATCTCACAGGACAGCGCCCGCAACCCTGGACCCCCGCCTCCGCGGGGGAACGGTAGTTCGCTTGGCGCTTTTTCTGTTTCTCACAGACGGCCGTCTCTTCCCGGGTTTCCGGCGGCCGAGTCTCCAATCTGAGCCCGTTGGAGAACACTCATGTCCTGGCTCATCCTCGCCGTCGCCGTCGTCACCGAAATCTGCTGGGCGCTCAGCCTCAAATGGGCGGCCACCATAGCCACGTGGCAAGCCTCCAGCGTCCCGATCATCCTCAGCTTCGTCAACATGGGCCTGCTCGCCCTCGCGATGCGCGGCCTCCCGGCGGGCACCGCCTACGCGATCTGGACGGGCGCGGGCGCGATCGGCGTCATCATCGGCGGCGTCATCCTGTTCGGCGATAAGGTCAGCGGCATCCAGGCCTGCTTCATGGCACTGACCGTGGTCGGCATCGTCGGCACCAAGGTGTTCGCGCAGTCCTGACGCGCCAGAAGTGATCGCGCGGGCAATTTAGCGCAGCAATCGTCTGATGGCCCTGCAGCGGCGCAGGAGCGGCCCACAGCCATATACGGCCAGATCTCGGCTGGTCCGCGCCAGCCCATGAACAGCGGTCACTTGTCCATGCCAGGTGATCCCGAGGCGGGACCTCAAGGTGGCGGGGCGGCGCCCTCCGCCGGACGATGCTACCCATCGCTATTCCATGAGCCGCTCCATACCCAGCCAACCTCTCAAACGGTTGCATTTTGAAACTAGGGTTTGTTGGCTGGCCCTATGTGGCGATTTGGAGACACAACATTCAAAAAACCGGTTTCCGTATGCGGAAATTGCTAGACGTACAGGTGGGAACCTCGCTACCTAACGTCCAAACCATAAGTTCGAAAACATTCGAACACTCAGGAGGGAATGCCGATGCGTATGATCGCATATCTGTTGTCTGCCGCTGCGACCACGGTGCTTGTATCGCCGGCCTTCGCGCAGGACGTGCCCACGACTCAGCCTGAGGCGCAGACGACCACCACGACATCGGGTACAGCGGCCGGATCGGTCGATGCCGGGCAGGCGCCCGTTGCGGCGCCTGAGGCCTATTCGGGCAATGCCAGCGACATCGTCATCACCGCGACGCGCCGTTCCGAGCGGCTGTCCAACGTCCCGATCGCGGTCTCCGCCGTCGGTTCGGCGGCCCTCGAGAACACCGGCGCCAACGACATTCGCCAAGCCACGCAGCTCGTCCCCTCGCTGCTCATCTCCTCGACCGGCAGTGAAGCCAACGCCTCCGCCCGCGTCCGCGGCATCGGCACGGTCGGTGACAATCCGGGCCTCGAAAGCTCGGTCGCGGTGTTCATCGACGGCGTCTATCGCAGCCGAACCGGATCCGGGCTCAACGATCTCGGCGAAGTCGATCGTATCGAGGTTCTTCGTGGGCCGCAGGGTACGCTGTCTGGCCGTAACGCGACCGCCGGCTCGATCAACATCCTGACGAAGCTGCCTTCGTATAATTTCGGCGGCTATGCCGAGGCGACCTACGGCAATTACAACAACGTCCGCATCGCGGGCGGGATGACCGGTCCGATCATCAAGGACAAGCTCGCCTTCCGTCTCGATGGCGTGTTCGGCAAGCGCGACGGGTTCTACTACGATGTCATCAACCGGACCGACTACAACGATCGCAACCGGTATTTCGTGCGTGGCCAGTTGCTGTTCGAGCCGTCGAGCGACATCAGCGTCCGCCTGATCGGCGATTATACGAGGCGCGACGAGAAGTGCTGCGGCGCGGTGTACGTGAACACCCAGGAAAAGATCGATCCGACGCCAGGCGTGCCCGGCGATTTCGCGATCAATCCTGCCGGCAACCGTATCGTTCAGGTCATGCAAAGCATGGGTGCGGTGTTCGCCAGTGCGGGTGACCCGTACAACCGCCGCATCGCCAATACGCCGGGTCGCGCTTATTCCAACCTCACGACCGACTATGGCGGCTCCGGCCAGATCGACATCAATCTGGGTGGCGCGTCGCTCACCTCGATCACGGCATACCGCGAATACAAATCTGGCGGCGCGTCCGACATCGATTACGGCAACCTCGACATCGGCTATCGGGCCGACGACGGAAACAGCTTTCGCCAGTTCCATACGTTCACCCAGGAAGTTCGGTTGAACGGCTCCCTGTTCAACGACAAGCTCGACTGGTTGATCGGCGGCTATTACTCGAAGGAGGATCTGGTCGTTGCCGACAATCTCAAGTTCGGCACGCAATATGGCGCGTTCGCGGCGTGCCGGATCGTCGCGACGGCCAATCCGCTGGCGGCACTGCGCAACCCCAACAACCCCGGCTGCCTGAGCACGACCCCGCAGGCTGCGCTCGGCGGCGCCAATGGACGACAGGCGCTTGGGGCAGGGTTCGGCGCTCTCGGACCAACGATCCTCGCCGGCCTCGATCGCCTCAGCACGCTCAACAATCTGGGCGATCAGCGCTCGACCTATTATCAGGACAGCGAGAATTACGCGTTCTTCACGCACAACATCTTCAAGCTGACCGACAAGCTCTCGATCACCGGCGGTCTGCGCTACACGCGCGAGGCGAAGGATTTCCACGCCGACTTCAATAACAACAACACGGTATGTCCGGCCCAGCAGGCCAATCTCAGCCCGCTGCTCGCCAGTGCAGCCGTGCCCGCCGCACTCAAGACGCTCGTCGGTGGCATCATCACGCTCACCTGCACGGGCAATTCGTCGTCGGCACTTAACGGCCTCGATCTGAACGACGGGTTCAAGGAAGGCGAGTTCACCGGCACCGGCGTCATCTCCTACAAGCCACGTACCGACACGCTGCTATATGCCTCCTATTCGCGCGGCTATAAGGCGGGCGGCTACAATCTCGATCGTTCGGACCTGACCGCGAACGTGTTCTCGTCGCCGACGAATGCGAGCGTCGTAAATCTCCGGTTCGATCCGGAGACGGTGAATTCGTACGAACTCGGTCTGAAGTTCACCTCGAAGGACTTCACCTTCAACGTCGCGGGCTTCCGCCAGGAGTTCAAGAATTTCCAGCTGAACACCTTCAACGGCACCAACTTCATCGTCGAGAACATCAGCACCTGCGGCACCAGCCTGAACGGTGCGGACCGCGATGCGAGCGCGGCCACGGGCGCCTGCTCCGGTGGCGTCCAGCACGGCGTCATCTCGCAGGGCTTCGAGCTGGAGGCAGGATTGTTCCCGGCACCGAATTACACGGTGAACCTCGGCTACACGTACACGAACACGCATTTCCGCAACAATCTGGTCGGCAGCGACTCGGGGCAGGCACTCGATCCCGCGCTGTTCCTGCTCTCGGGCAGCAACCTGTCGAATGCGCCGAAGCACACCGTGACCGCCTCGACCGCCTGGACGCCGGACATCGGGTCGACCGGGATGACTGCGCTGTTCTACGTCGACGGCCGCATGACCAGCGACTACAACACCGGATCTGACCTGTTCCCGGAAAAGGCGCAGGATGGCTTCTTCCTGGTGAATGCCCGTGTCGGTATCCGTGGGCCTCAGCAGAAGTGGGCGTTGGAACTCTGGGCACAGAACCTGCTCGACACCAATTATCAGCAGGTGGCGTTCAACGCACCGTTCCAGGGTGCCGGCAGCCAGGCCCAGACGCAGGCGTTCGGTTCGACCGCGAACCAGATCTTCTCCTCGTTCCTGGGCGAGCCGCGGACCTATGGCCTGACGCTGCGCTCGCGCTTCTGATCGGAGGGCTGCGTGAAGAGCCGGTCCGCAGTTTGCTGCGGGCCGGCTTTTTCGTGTCTGAGTGAACCTGCCGTACGCGCCGCATCCCGCGAACGCCGAGCACCAACTGCCGCTTGTGACACCGGACTGTCCCTAGCGCTTCCCCCGCGGAAGTCGGGCGCGCGACACTATGCTGCGAGATCGATCTCTTCGCCGGCCGCCGCCGCGAGCAACCTTCGCTCCAGCGTCTTCAACCGGGCAGGTTGGGTAATCCGGTCCCCCGTGAGGTCGGTGATGTAGAACGTATCGACCGCGCGCTCTCCGTAAGTCGCGACATGCGCGGAATGGATCGTGACCTTCGACTGGAACAGGGCGTTGGCGAGCTGGTTCAGCAGCGCCGGCCGGTCCCGCGCATTGACCTCGACCACGGTGAACCGGTTTGACGCCTTGTTGTCGACCAGCGCGTTGGGAACGATGTCGAACGCTTCGGCTCGCGTCCGGGGAAGGGGTTTCGCCACCAGCCGGTCGGCCAGCTTGCCGCGATTGGCGAGCGCATCCTCGATCGCCGTCTTGAGGCGTGAAACCTGTTCGGTGCCATCGAACGGTCGGCCGAACGGATCCTGGACGAGGAAGTTGTCGACCGCCATCCCGTCGCGCGTGGTGTGGATGCGCGCATCGATGATGTTGCCGCCAGCGACATGGATCGCGCCGGCGATGCGATAGAACAGTCCTGGATGATCGGCCGCGTAGATTGTCACCAGCGTGGCGCCGCGCCCAGGGTAGACGTGGGCGTCGATCGCAAGTTGCGCGTCGCCGGTGGTTGCGAGGAAGCGGGCATTGTGCGCGAGCACGTCCTCGGGCTCGGCGATCCAATAGGCTTCGGGAAGACGGCGAACGAGCGTTTCGAAGGTCGCCTCGTCCCAGCCAAGCGCATCGCGCAAATGCTCCTGCTTGGCGGCGATGCGTTCGGCGCGCCCTTTCTGCTTGTGACCGAGCCGCAGTACCTCTTCGGCGGATTCGTACAGGTCGCCAAGCAGCTGGCGTTTCCAGCCGTTCCAGACGGCGGGGCCGACCGCGCGGATGTCGACGATCGTCAGCGTCAGCAAAAGGCGGAGGCGCTCGGGGCTCTGCACCACGTCGCAGAAATCGAGGATCGTCTTGAAGTCGCTGAGGTCGCGTTTGAACGCGGTGGCGGACATCAGCAGGTGCCAACGGACCAGCCACGCGACCGTTTCCGTCTCGGCGGCGGTCAGCCCGAAGCGTGGGCACAGGCGCTGCGCCACCTCCGCACCGAGAATCGAATGATCGCCGCCGCGGCCCTTGGCGATATCGTGCAACAGCACCGCGACATACAAAGCGCGCCGCGACACGATCTGCTCGAAGATCGCGCTGGCGAGCGGATGCTCCTCCTTCAACACGCCGTTCTCGATGCGCGCGAGCAGGCCGATCGCGCGGATGGTGTGCTCGTCGACGGTGTAGTGGTGATACATGTCGAACTGCATCTGCGCGACGACACGCGCGAAGTCGGGCACGAACCGGCCGAACACGCCCGCCTCGTTCATCCAGCGCAGCACGAGTTCGGGATCGCGTGGTGAGGTCAGCACGTCGAGGAACAGCGCGTTGGCGGTCGGGCTGTTCCGAACGTCATCGACCAGTTTGGCGTCGCGGGCGGCGGCACGCATCGCCAGCGGATGGATCTCGACGCCGTGCTTGTCGGCGAGTTGGAAGATCTCGATCAGGCGTTCGGGATCTACTTGAAAGAAGTCGTCGCTAGGTAGCGCCAACCGGCCGCGATCGAGCACGAAACCGTTGAGCTTGCGCGGTGAACGACGGATCGTCGGCAACCCGAAACGGCGGCCGCGCGCGGCGAACTTCTCGTCGAGATGCGCGAGGAACACGCCGCTGAGCGTGCCGACCGTCTTCGCCTGCAGGAAATAGAACTGCATGAATCGCTCGACCTTCGATTTCCCCGGTCGATCGGAAAAGCGCATCCGGTCGGCGATCTCGCGTTGCAGGTCGAACGTCAGCCGATCCTCGGCGCGGCCGGTGATGCTGTGGAGATGGCAGCGGACCGCCTGGAAGAAATTGTCGGCGCGGTGGAACAGCCGGTATTCGGCTTTGGTGAACAACCCGACCTCGACCAGCTCGGCGGCGCGTTGGACGTCGTAGATGTATTTGCCGATCCAAAACAATGCGTGAAGATCGCGCAGGCCGCCCTTGCCCTCTTTGACATTGGGTTCAACGACATAGCGGGTGTCGCCCATCTTGCGGTGGCGCGCGTCGCGTTCGGCGAGCTTGTCGGCGATGAAGGTGCGCGCGGTGTCGGCCTGGACCTCGGTCTTGAAGCGGTGCGATGCCTGTTCGTAGAGGTCGGCATCGCCGCAGACGTAGCGTGCTTCGAGCAACGCGGTGCGGACGGTGACGTCACCCTTGGCCTGACGCACCATTTCGTCGAGCGAGCGGCTGGACTGGCCGAGCTTCAGACCGAGATCCCACAGCGCGTACAGCATCGATTCGATCACGCGCTCGGCCCAAGGGGTCTGCTTGCCGGGGGTGAGGAAGCCGATATCGACATCCGAATGCGGCGCCATTTCCGCACGCCCATAGCCGCCGACGGCGATGATCGTCAGCCGCTCGCCGATCGTCGGGTTGGGCAGCGGGTAGAGTCGCTGGGTGGTGAAATCGAACAGGATGCGGAGCAGCTGATCGATGAGATACGCCTGCGCACCCGCTGCTTCGAGCCCGCGCGACGGATGTTCGACGAGGCGGCGTTCGACTTCGACCCGGCCGGCCTCGAGTGCTGCCTTCAGTAGCGTTGTCGCGTCGCGGCGGAGCGCGGTGGCGTCCTCGCCGTGCAGCGTGGCGATGGTTTCGGCGACGGCGCGGCGATCGATGATCGTGCGGCGGTTGGGGAGGTGATCGAAGCGGCCTATCATGTCGCCTCAGATAGGGGCGGCGGCGTGTCGCGTCATCAGGATTGCGCAAAGTCGCCGCGAAACGTAACCGGACGCGCGAGTGGAGGACGAAAATGAGCGAACCATTGCGCGTGGCCCCGTTGAAAGTGGCTCTGGCCGGGCTGGGGACTGTCGGCGGCGGGGTGATCCGGCTGCTGGATGCGAACCGCGAGTTGATTGCGCGGCGGGCGGGGCGCGAGATCGAGATCGTCGCGGTGTCCGCACGCGATCGCGGCAAGGATCGCGGCGTCGATCTGTCGCGGTTCGCCTGGGTCGACGACACGACCGCGCTGGCGAAGCAACCAGGGGCGGATGTCGTGGTCGAGTTGATCGGCGGTTCCGATGGCCCGGCGTTGACGCTGGCCCGCAGCACGCTGGGGGCAGGACGGAGTTTCGTCACCGCGAACAAGGCGATGATCGCGCATCACGGGCTCGAGCTGGCGCAGGCGGCCGAGGCAGCGGGCGTCGCGCTGAAGTTCGAGGCGGCGGTCGCTGGCGGCATCCCGGTCATCAAGGGGCTGCGTGAAGGTGCGGCGGCGAACGAGATCGCGCGGGTGTACGGAATTCTCAACGGGACCTGCAATTTCATCCTGTCGAAGATGGAGTCCGAAGGTCGCGATTTTGCCGAGGTGCTGGCGGAGGCGCAGGCGCTGGGGTTCGCCGAGTCCGATCCGAGCTTCGACATCGACGGGGTAGATGCCGCGCACAAGCTGTCGATCCTGGCCGCGGTCGCGTTCGGGACCCAGCCGGCGTTCGACGACGTCGGGGTGAGCGGCATCCGGAATCTGCTGGGGGCGGACATCGCCGAGGCGGCGGCGCTGGGCTATCGCGTGCGTCTCCTCGGGTTGGCGGAAGCGGGCGCGGCCGGGCTGTTCCAGCGCGTGCATCCGCATCTCGTGCCGATCGATCATCCGCTGGCGCATGTGACGGGGTCGCTCAACGCCGTCGTGGCGGAGGGCAATTTCGTCGGCCGGTTGCTGTTCCAAGGCGCAGGGGCAGGTGATGGGCCAACCGCGAGCGCTGTCGTGGCGGATCTGATCGACATCGCGCGTGGAGAGTTCGGGCCGCCGTTCGCGATGCCGGTGGTGTCGCTCACTGCTGCGTCGAAAGCGGATAGCGGCGAGCGGCGGGGGCGTGCGTATTTGCGGTTCACCGTCGCGGACCGGGTCGGCGTGCTGGCCGAGATCGCGGCGGCGATGCGGGATGCGGGTGTGTCGATCGAGAGCCTGATCCAGCGGGGGGCGATTGCGGACGGCAGCGTGCTGGTGGCGATCGTGACGCATGAGAGCCCGGAGCGGTCGATCGCCCAGGCGTTGGAGAAATTGCGGGGGTCGCAGAGCCTGGTGGGCCAGCCGATGTGGATGCATATTCTGGATTGATTGGGGGCGGTAATGACTGCCAATCCCGTCTAAAAGCGACCACCCCGGCGAAGGCCGGGGCCCAGTTGGAGAGGTCGCAGTAACGGCGCGCGCGCTTCGTTAGCTTCGTCTCCCAACTGGGTCCCCGCCTTTGCGGGGGAAACACTTTGGTTGGTCCGGTGGAAGACTTGCCGGATTTTATTTCACCGGATCATCCAGCACGATCGGCACGCGGTTCGACGTATCCGGCTTCTTGCGGAACTTGCCGGCCACGTCGCGCACCAGTGCCATCGGGTCCTTGCCCTCGCCATTCTCGCAGCAGCTATGCGGATCGATCAGCGCGCCGATGCCGCGGATCAGGACGACCGGGACCGTCAGCAAATCCACGCCGGTACAGCCACCCGGCGGGCAGGGTCGCCCGGCATTGTCGAGCGCGGCGCGCGGATCGCCGGTCGGCTGGCGCGGGCGGTCCTGGGGCAGGCGCTCGTCGGGGAGGGGCAGGCGCTGCTCGGACGTGCCCTTGCCGCCACAGACGACGACTTCGCTCGGGCTCGAACCGGGGCAGGCGGGCGGGTTCAGGATCGACCAGCTTTGCGGGGGCGGTGCGACGACCGGCGTTGTGCCGACGGCGGCTTGCAACAGGATCGACAGCAGGATCACGGCGCCCCCTAAATCCTAGTTGACCGTACCGACGGGACCGTCGAGGTCGATCGGCACGCGACCACGCGTATCGGGCTTCTTTGCCAGCGCGCTCTTGATCAGCCCAACCGCCGCCTTGGCGATCGGGGCGATCGGGGGACCGAATCCGACCTGGCACCCCCATTGGCTGGCCGCACACGGCGTACCCTCCAGTTGTAATGCTCGGGCTGCGCTGAGTTCGGGATTCGACGCGACCGCGCGGTCGGGGGGGCCGCGCTCGTCCGGCAGCGGCAGGCGTGGGCTGTTCGCCGCGGGGCCCCCGCAGACGATGACGTCGTTGCCGTCCTTCGAGGCGGCCGCGCATGGATCGACCAAAATCGAAAAACGCTCCGGCGCCGCGGTCGGAGACGGTGTGGCGACTTGCATCAGTGTGGACAGGATGACGGCGAACATCGAACGGACCCTTCTATGGTGCCGGCTTGCGGAACGATGTCCCGCCTTCGCCACCCACGGTCATGCTGACTCCCGCCATCCCGCCACCGACCTGGAACGGACCGAGATCGGCGAGTGGCGACGTGCGGCGGAGCAAGCGAGTCCGTTCGTTGCGGACGCTCTCATGCTTGGGATCGCCAGCGTCATGGACGACGAACGGCACACGAAACCGGTCCGCGGTACGCATGCCGCAGACGGTGATGTCGGTTTCGTCCGCGCTCTGGATACAGGGTTGCTCGGCGGCCATTCGCGCCTTTGCGGTTGCCATCAGGGGGTCTTCGATCAGTATCGACAGCAGCATCGCGAGCATCGGCATCTCCCGGACAGACATTCAGACTGACCGCGATCGCGCGCCGGGGCAAGCATCATTGCTCGATCTTGGCGACTCCAAGCCTGGCAATGTCGATCGCCGGGCAGCGATCCATCACGACTTTCAGCCCTGCCGTCTCGGCGCGCGCTGCCGCGTCCTCGTTGATGACGCCGAGTTGCATCCAAACCGCCTTCGCACCCGCTGCAATCGCCTGATCGACCGTCTCACCGGCGGCTGACGAATTGCGGAAGATATCGACGATGTCGATCGGGTCGCCGAGTTGCGATAGCTCGCGGAAGACGAACTCGCCGTGGATATGCTCGCCGGTGATCTGCGGATTGACCGGGATCACGCGGTAGCCGTGTGCCTGGAGCTTGGCCATCACGCCGTAGGAAGGGCGGTCCGGGCGATCGGACGCGCCAATCATCGCGATCGTCCGTGCGCCTTCGAGCAAGGCTTTGATGTCGGCATCGGCGGTCAACGGCATCGATGCCTCCTGTCGGGGGAAACCTGGTCCGCTCGTACCGCAACTCTACGCGTCGGGTACGACCGGTAATCAGACAACGTAGATCGGGCTCGCGGGTTTCACAGTTTTCCGAGCCATGCGACGACCTGAGCCGCAATCGGCATGAACACAGTATCGTCGGGGTTCGAAGCCGGCGGCGTCCCCGCATCGGACGCGGTGCGGATCGAAATCGTCAGCGGCACGCGGCCGAGGAACGGGATGCCGAGCTCGCGCGCCGCTGCCTCCGCGCCGCCATTGCCGAACGGGTCCGACGCCTCGCCGCAATGCGGACAGATATAGCCGGCCATGTTCTCGACGAGACCTATGATGGGAATGCCGGCCTTCTCGAACAGGTCGATCGCGCGGCGCGCGTCGATCAGCGCGAGATCCTGTGGGGTCGAGACGATCACCGCGCCCGCCGGGCGGTATTTCTGGACCATCGTCAGCTGGACGTCGCCGGTCCCGGGCGGGAGATCGAGTACGAGCGTATCGGTCAGGCCCCAGTCCGCCTCGACCAGCTGGCCGAGCGCACCCGCCGCCATCGGCCCGCGCCAGGCGATCGCCTTGCCCGGTTCGACGAGCTGGCCCATCGACAGCAACGGAACGCCGTACGGGGTCGGGACCGGATCGAGCACCTTGTCCTTGGCGGTCGGGCGGGTGCCCTCGACATTCATCAGGCGAGGCTGGGACGGCCCGTAGATATCGGCGTCGACCAGCCCGACGCGGCGACCGGCACGCGACATCGCGATGGCGAGGTTGGCGGCGAGCGTCGATTTGCCGACGCCGCCCTTGCCGCTGGCGACCGCGATCAGCCGGCGGGTCGAGCGTTCGGCGGTCACCGCGATCCGTACTTCGGTCACCCCGGGCTGCGTCGCGGCCATCCGCACGGTCGCCTCCAGCGCATCGCGCGCCTGCGGATCGAGCCCGGTGGCATCGATGATGATGCCTGCTCGTGTTCCTTCGAGCCGGACGGTCGCCCGCTTGCCCGCCACTGCGGCAACCGCCGCCTTTACCGCTTCGATATCGATCATCGTGGCCAGATAGGGCCGCTAAGGGCGCTTGGCACTGTTTTTCCGCCGCCGCACACCTATAAAGGTTGGTATGACGATCTTCTCGCGCTGGTTCCGGCGCCCCGATATCCTCGCCACCGAAACACCGAAAGGCCCTTGGGGCGGTTCGGGCGACGACGGTAACCCTGGTCCGCGCAATCCCTGGGCCCTGCCGCCCGGCGGTCGCAAACCCGCGGCCAAGCCGACCGCGCTCGACGAGTTCCTGCGCAAGGCTCGTGGCTCGGGTGGCGGGGGCGGCGGCAATGGCGGCTTCGGCGGCCTGCCGTCGGGCGCCAATGCCCGTGCGCTCTGGGCGATCGGCGTCGCGATCATTGCGGTCGTCTGGATCCTGTTCACCGCGATTCACCAGATCGGCCCGCAGCAGCGCGGCGTCGTCACCTATTTCGGCAAATATGCAGGCACGCTCGATCCGGGTATCCGCCTGACGATGCCCGCGCCGATCGCCAATGTGATGGTGGTCGACGTGCAGAAGATCCGCACCGACAACTTCCCCGTAGGCGAAGGCGAGAACCTGACGCTCACCGGCGACCAGAACATCATCGATCTGGCCTATTCGGTGCGCTGGGACATTGCCGATCCGCGCGATTATGTGTTCCAGCTCGCCGAGCCGAACGACACGGTTCGCGCCGCCGCCGAGAGCGCGATGCGCGCGGTGGTCGCGACGACCACGCTCGACCAGGCGATCGGTACGGGACGCACGGTAATCGAACAGCGCGTCGCGGAGATGACGCAGCAGATCCTCAACGACTATAAGTCCGGCGTCCGCATCCAGGGCGTCGCGATCAAGCAGGCCGCTGCGCCGGCACGGATCGTCGAGGACTTCAACGCCGTCACCGCCGCGCAGCAGGAGGCGATCGCCAACCTCAACCAGTCGCGCTCCTATGCGCAGCAGGTCGTGGCCCGCGCGCAGGGCGAGGCCGCGTCGTTCGACAAGGTTTACGAGCAGTATCGCCTCGCCCCCGAGGTGACGCGTCGCCGCATGTATTACGAGACGATGGAGGCTGTGCTCGCAAAGAGCGACAAGACGATCGTCGAGACGCCGGGCGGAGTGGTGCCGTACCTGCCGCTATCGAACGCCAAGCGTTTGCCGAACCCCGAGGCTGTCCAGTCGACGCCAGCGCCGGCCGCGGCGGCGGCTGCCCCTCAGTCTGGAGCTGCCCAGTGAACGCCGTGAGTTTCCGCAATCCGATCGTGGCCGGGATCGTCGCGCTGCTGCTGGTGATCCTCGCCGCCGCGACCTTTGCGATCGTGCCCGAGACCAAGCAGGCGGTGATCCTGCGCTTCGGCCAGCCGATCCGCACGGTGAACGCGTGGCAGCCCAACACCGCGTTCGGCCAGACCGGTGCGGGCCTGATCGCCCCCATCCCGTTCGTCGACCGGATCGTCTGGATCGACAAGCGCGTGCAGGATCTGGAGCTCGACAACACGCTGGTGCTGTCGACCGACCAGCTGCGGCTCGAAGTCGATGCGTACGCCCGCTACCGGATCGTCGATCCGCGGAAGATGCGCAACGCGGTCGGCAGCGAGGACCGGATCCCCGATCAGCTTCGCCCGATCCTCGGTTCGGCGCTGCGTAACGAACTCGGCAAGCGGCGCTTCGTCGAACTGCTGAGCCCCGAGCGCTCCGAACTGATGGACAACATCCAGAAGGGCCTCCAGCGCGTCGCCAGCCAGTACGGCGTCGAGATTGTCGATGTCCGTATCAAGCAGGCGAACCTCCCCGTCGGCCTGCCGCTCGAAAGCGCGCTCAAGCGCATGTCGAGCGCACGCCAGCAGGAGGCGATCACGATCCGTGCCGAAGGCCAGAAGCAGGCGCAGATCGTGCGTGCGCAGGCCGATGCGGATTCGGCGAAGATCTATGCCGAGAGCTTCGGCAAGGACGCCGATTTCTACGACTTCTACCGCGCGATGCAGTCGTATCGACACACGTTCGGCGCGGATGGCGGGCCGGCGCCCGAAGGATCGACCTCGATCATTCTTTCGCCGAACAACAGCTATCTGCGGGAATTCGAGGGCCGCGGGCGTTGAGCCTGCGGAACCTTTGAACCCCGGTTCATATTCAAGCATCATTCAGGACGGTGTGGCTAAGCGCCACCTGTTTCGATTGATGAAACGAGAGGACAACATCTAGTGCGTTACGCCTACGCCATTACCAGTGCTCTTCTCCTCGGCGGCGCGACCGCGACGCTCGCGCTCCAGCCCAGCGGTGCGCAGGTTGCGCAGAACGAACCCGGTGCGATCCAGGCGGTTTCGCCGAAACCCGGCGCGCCGATGAGCTTCGCCGACATGGTCGCGCGGCTCCAGCCTGCGGTCGTCAATATCTCGACCAAGCAGACGATCGTCCAGAAGCAGCAGGCCAATCCGTTCGCGGGCACGCCGTTCGGCGACCTGTTCGGCGGCATGGGCGGCGCGCCGGGCGCGCCCCCGGTGAAGCGCGAAGGCGCCTCGCTCGGCTCCGGCTTCCTGATCTCGCCCGACGGCTATGTCGTCACCAACAACCACGTGATCTCGCCGGGCGCACAGGGCGCGACGGTCGACTCGATCACGGTGACGCTGAGCGACAAGAAGGAATATGTCGCCAAGGTCATCGGCAAGGATCAGGAATCCGATCTCGCACTGCTGAAGATCGACGCGGCCAACCTGCCGTTCGTGAAGTTCGGCGATTCGAACGGCGCGCGCGTCGGCGACTGGGTCGTCGCGATCGGCGAGCCGTTCGGCCTGGGCGGCACCGTGACCGCGGGTATCGTCTCGGCGATCAACCGCGTCACCGGGCAGGGCGGCGCCTATGACCGCTTCATCCAGACCGACGCGTCGATCAACCAGGGCAATTCGGGTGGCCCGATGTTCGACCTGAACGGCAACGTGATCGGCGTGAATTCGCAGATCTTCAGCCAGTCGGGCGGCAATATCGGCATCGGTTTCGCGATCCCCGCAGCCGTCGCCAAGCCGATCATTGCCACCTTCATGAAGGGCGGCACGATCGAGCGCGGCTATATCGGCGTGCAGTTGCAGCCGGGCGGTACGATCAACGAAGACACCGCCGCGGCGCTGGGCATTCCCAAGAACCAGGGCGAGCTGATCAACGACGTGACCGCTGGCGGTCCGGCGGCAAAGGCCGGCGTGCGCGCGGGCGACGTAGTCACCAAGGTGAACGGTCAGCCGGTGACGGTCGACCAGTCGCTGTCGTACCTCGTCTCGAACGTGAAGCCCGGCCAGACCGCGCGCCTCGATATCCTGCGCAACGGTAAGCCGACTACCGCCAACGTGGTCGTCGTTCCCCGGCCGAGCGCTGACAAGCTGGCGGCGACGCTGGGCGGAGACGCGCAGGGCTTCGGTGGTGACGACAGCGATGACGGCGACGATTCCGGCACGACCGCGGCACCGACGGCCGGCGCGGCGCTCGGTATCGGCGTACAGCCGCTTACCCCGGCGATCGCACAGGCGGTTGGCGTGGAGCCCGGCACGCAGGGCGTCGTCATTGCCGTGGTCGCGCAGACCAGCGATGCGTATGGTAAGCTCAAGCGTGGCGATGTCATCATGTCGGTCAACGGTACGCCGGTGCGTACCTCTGCCGACGTTCAGACCGCAGTGACGACCGCCAAGTCCGCCGGGCGCCCGCAGGTCCTGCTGCAGGTCAAGCGTGCCCGTGGTCCGGCGCAGTTCCTGCCGGTCAAGATCAAGTAAGACTCGACCGACCTATTGATCTCAAAGGACCGTCGCTCACCCGAGCGGCGGTCCTTTTTCTTTGCATCGTGCGGGGATAGGGTCAGCACCGGATACAGAGGACGAGACCCATGACCGACGGCATCTTCATCGGCGCAAGCGTGGACGGCAAGCCGCAGACGCTCGAATTGAAGCGCGCCAACCGCCACGGCCTGATCGCGGGCGCGACCGGTACCGGCAAGACGGTGACGCTGCAGGGCATCATCGAGGGCTTCTCCGCGAACGGCGTGCCGTGCTTCGTCGCCGACGTGAAGGGCGACCTGTCCGGGCTCGCGATGGCCGGCTCGCCGACCGCCAAGACGCACGCGACATTTGCCGAGCGCGCGAAAGCGATCGGCGACGACACCTGGGCCTATGCCGACAACCCGGTGCAGTTCTGGGACCTGTTCGGCGAGCAGGGCCATCCGATCCGCACCACGATCAGCGAGATGGGGCCGCTGCTGTTGTCGCGGCTGATGGACCTCAACGAGGTTCAGGAGGGCGTGCTGACGATCGCCTTCCACGTCGCCGACAAGGAGGGGCTGCTGCTGATCGACCTCGACGATCTCCAGGCGATGCTGACCGAATGCGCCGGGCGTGCGGACGAGCTGACGGTGACGTACGGCAACGTCTCGAAGCAGTCGATCGGTGCGATCCAGCGCTCGCTGCTCCAGTTGCGTACGCAGGGCGCGGAGAATTTCTTCGGCGAGCCGGCGCTGGAGATGAACGACTTCATCGGCGTCGACGATCGGGGGAGGGGGATCGTCAACATCCTCGCCGCCGACAAGCTGATGGCCTCGCCGAAACTGTATGCGACCTTCCTGCTGTGGCTGATGAGCGAGCTGTTCGAGCATCTTCCCGAGGTCGGCGATCCCGACAAGCCGGTGCTGTGCTTCTTCTTCGACGAGGCGCATCTGCTGTTCGACGAGGCGCCCAAGGCGCTGCTGGAGAAGATCGAGCAGGTCGTCCGGCTGATCCGCTCGAAGGGCGTCGGCGTGTATTTCATCACCCAGAACCCGATCGATATCCCCGACACGGTGGCGGGGCAGCTCGGCAACCGCGTCCAGCATGCGCTGCGTGCGTTCACGCCGCGCGATCAGGCGGCGGTGCGATCTGCAGCGGAGACGTTCCGCGCGAACCCCGGCGTTGATGTCGCGACGATCATCACCGAGCTGAAGGTCGGCGAGGCGCTCGTGTCGCTGCTCCAGGCGGACGGCGCGCCGACGCCGGTCGAGCGCACGCTGATCAAGCCGCCTGCCTCGCGCGTCGGTCCGATCACGGCCGCCGAGCGGAAGGTGATGATCGAGACCGATGCGGTCGGCGCGAAATACGACATGCTGGTCGACCGCGAGTCGGCCGAGGAACTGCTCGCGGCTAAGACGCAGGAAGCTAGCGCCGCCGCGGCCGAGGCGAAGGCGACGACCGAGGCGGAGAAGGCTGCGGCCGCGCAGGCGAAGCTCGATGCGAAGGCGGCGAAAGAGGCCGAGCGGGCTCGGGTTGCAGAACAGCGCGAGGCGGATCGCCAGCAACGCGAAGCGGACCGCGGGGCTGCGAACTCGCCCTGGACCAAGATGGCATCGTCGGCGACGCGCGCGGCGAGTTCGTCGATCGGCCGGCAGGTAGCGAACGAGATCGGCAAGCAGGTGTTCGGCACCAAATCGCGACGGTCGTCGACGGGCGGTGGCTTGGTCGGCACGGTCCTGCGCGGGGTTTTAGGCGGGCTGTTCCGGGGGTAGACTGCCTCCATGATTGGGGGCGGGCAGCCACCCGCCCCAACCAAACACCACCCCGGCGAAGGCCGGGGCCCAATTGGGTGACTGAGGTAACGGCGGACGGCGCTCCGTTACATCGACCTTCCCATTTGGGCCCCGGCCTCCGCCGGGGTGGTGGTCAGGCCATTCAAGGAGCCAAGCGATGTCCCTCGATTTCGAATCCACCACCGACTGGGCCCCGACCGACTGGGCCACTATCGGCGAGGACAGCCTCGACGACGCGATCACGCTCCGTCGTGCGATCCACGCCGATCCCGAGGTCGGCCTTCACTGCCCCCGCACATCGGACAAGGTGAAGGCCGCGCTCGCTGGCCTCCCGCTGGAAATCCGCGAGGGCACCTCCACCACGGGCTTCGTCGCGATACTGCGCGGCGGGCGCGGCGGCACCGCCGGCGGCAACGGTCGCACGGTGTTGCTGCGCGGCGACATGGACGCGCTGCCGATGCAGGAGGAGACCGGCCTGCCGTTCGCCTCGAAGATCAACGGCGCTATGCACGCCTGCGGCCATGATTCGCACACGGCGATGCTCGTCGGCGCGGCCAAGGCACTCTGCGCACGTCGCGACGAACTCCCCGGCACAGTCGTCTTCATGTTCCAGCCCGGCGAAGAGGGCCATCACGGCGCGCGGCACATGATCGCCGACGGCCTGCTCGACGCCCCGCTGCCCGAGGCCGGGTTCGCGCTCCACATCTCGCCGAACATGCCGATGGGCCATGTCGTCAGCCGCGCGGGTACGCTGATGGCGTCGACCGACACGTTGCGCGCGACGATCACCGGCCGCGGCGGGCATGCCGCGATGCCGCACGACTGCCTCGATCCGCTGCCGATCGCCTGCGAGATCGTCACCGCCTTGCAGACCTATGTCGCTCGGCAGGTGGCCGTTACCGACCCTGCAGTGCTGTCGATCACCAAGCTCAATGCCGGGTCCGCGCACAACGTCATCCCGTCGACCGTCGAGATGCTCGGCACGATGCGGACGCTGTCGGAGCGGACGCGCGAGCAGGTGCGCGCGGCGTTCATCCGCATGGTCGAGGGGATCGCCGCGGCGCACGGCGCGGTCGGAACGCCGACGATCGAGGAAGGCTATCCGGTCACCGTCAACGACGAGCGCGCCACCGACCTGATGAAGGCATGCGCGACCGCGATCGGCGGCGAGGGCGCGTATCAGGTGATGCCGCCGATGATGGGGGCGGAGGACTTCTCCTACGTGCTTCAGAAACTGCCGGGCGCGATGGCGTTCATCGGCGCGGCGCCAGAGGGCAGCGATCCGCGCACCAACCCGCCGCTGCACAACACGAAGATGACGATCGACGAGCGCGTGATGGCGCATGGGATCGCGATGCACTGCGCGGTGGCGGAGCGGTTTTTGGCAAACGGCTTCGACTGAGGCTGTTTTGGAAGACGTCGCCTACTACACCGTCATCCTGACGAAAGTCAGGACCCAGAATTGCGGGCGATACCGCATTTGGCTCTGGGTCCTGACTTTCGTCAGGATGACGGCAGGGCCTAGGCTTCCGCCCGATACCGCCGCCGTGCTTTAACTAAGAGCCCGCGTGGTCCCGGCGTACTTCGCCACCGCCGCCGCGGCCGCCTGGATCAGCTTCTGCCGCTCCGGCATCGGCCGGATCGTATCGCCGATCATCACCGCGATCGCATAGCGACGCCCATCCGGCGCGGTCAGCAGGCCGACGTCGTTGAACCCCGCATTGCGTCGCCCGAGGTCCTGGCCGGTGCCGGTCTTGTGCGCGATCTCCCAGCCGCCGGGGAGCGCGGCGCGCAGGCGGGCGCGGCCGGTGACCGAACGTCCCATCGTGTCGAGCAGGATCTTGGTCGAGGTTTCGGACAAGATATCGCCCTTCGCCAGCCGGGCAATCGCATCGGCGATCGCGATCGGGGCGGCGCCATCGGGCGGATTGCGGACATACGCGTTCATCGCAGCCTCGCGCACGGCCGGCGACAGCCGATTGCGCGCCGTCATGAAGCCGCCGTTGACCGCATAGGAGGGCTGCCAGACCAGCCCCGCCGTGCCGCTCTGCAACAGTCGCTCGCCCGGCCCGAACCGGATCGCACCAAGCTGTTTCCGCGCGATCATCGACCGCACCGCGGACGGCCCGCCGACCCGCGTGAGCAACCGGTCGTTCGCGGTATTGTCGCTATGCGTTAGCGCGCGGGTCAGCAGTGCGCCGACGGTCGTGCGATAGCCATCGCCCTTCACCAGGATCGCGATCGGCTGGTGGAACAGCGTCAGGTCTTGCGGGCGGACGACGATCGGTTCGTCTAGGCGGATCTTGCCCTGATCGCGCAGGTCCATGACGGTGAGCGCGACCCACAGCTTGCTGACCGACTGTTGCGGCAGCAACTGGCGCCCCCCGGCCTCGACCGTCCAGCCATCGTCGACCGCGCGGACGGCGATGCCGGCCTTGCCCTGGAAGCCGCTCTGCAATTCGGAGATCGCGTTGATCAGGCTGGCGGGCGCGGGGCGCGGGGTCCGCGGCAGTGGCGGCGGCACCGGGATCGAGACGACCCCCCCGGCCTGCTGCATCGGGGTGACCGCCGGTGGGCTCGGCCGCGACGCCGATCCGCATCCAGCGAGCGCCACGCCGAAGAGAGTGGTTGCCAGAAGCCGCTTGAACGCACTCGCCGATGTCATCATGGATTGAACGCCCTGCACTGGAGCAGCGACCCTTATCCGTTGATCCGGCGCGGGAAACAGCGCCTGTTCCCCGCTGCGACGAAGCGCGCCGACCGTGCGCCAAGCCGCCCCCATGTCAGGGAACGAGAACCGTATCGACCGCGTCGGGCAGCGTTCCGGGATAATCGAGCGTGAAATGCAGCCCGCGGCTTTCGTGCCGGTGCAGCGCGGACCGTACGATCAGTTCGGCGGTCTGGAGCAGGTTGCGCAACTCGATCAGGTCGGGGGTGACGCGGAAATGCTGGTAATATTCCGCGACCTCGTCGTTGAGCAATTCGATGCGGTGCTTGGCGCGTTCGAGCCGTTTCGTGGTGCGGACGATGCCGACGTAATTCCACATGAAACGGCGGATTTCGGTCCAGGTCTGCTTGATGACGACCTCTTCGTCCGAATCCGTGACGCGGCTTTCGTCCCAGGGGCGGATTGGCGGGGGCGGGGGTAACTTGTCCCAGTTCGCCGCGATGTTGTCCGCCGCCGCCTCGCCGAACACGAAGCATTCGAGCAGCGAATTGGACGCGAGGCGGTTGGCGCCGTGCAGGCCGGATTCGGTGCACTCGCCGGCGGCGTACAGGCCGGGAAGGTCGGTCTTGCCATGTTCGTCGATGACGATCCCGCCGCAGGTATAGTGCTGCGCGGGAACGACTGGAATCGGCTGGGTCGTCATGTCGATGCCTACCGTCAGCAGCTTCTCGTGGATGTTCGGGAAGTGATGCCGGATGAATTCGGCGGGCATGTGGCTGATGTCGAGATGGACGTAATCGAGGCCGTAGCGCTTGATCTCGGCATCTATCGCACGCGCGACGATATCGCGCGGCGCCAGTTCCATCCGCGCGGGGTCGTAATAGGTCATGAAGCGCTTGCCGGTCGACGGGTTGATCAAGCGCCCGCCTTCGCCCCGCACTGCCTCGGTGATCAGGAAATTCTTGACCTCCAGATTGTAGAGGCAGGTCGGGTGGAACTGCATCATCTCCATGTTCGAGACCCGCGCCCCCGCCCGCCATGCCATCGCGATGCCGTCTCCGGTCGCGCCGCGGGGTGCGGTCGAGAACAGATATGTGCGGCCGGCGCCGCCGGTCGCGAGGATCGTCGCGCGCGCGGTGTAGAGCGCGACCCGCTCGGTCTTGCGGTCGACCGCGTAGACCCCCCAGACATTGCCGGCACCCGAATAGCGTTGCTCGTGACGGCCGGTAGCGAGGTCGATCGCGATCTGGTCGGGGACGAGGGTGATGTTCGGATGCGCTTCGGCGGCTTTCTGGAGCGCCTCCTGGACCGCCCAGCCGGTCGCGTCTGCGACGTGGACTATGCGGCGGTGCGAGTGGCCGCCTTCGCGTGTGAGGTGCAGCGCGTTGCCTTCGGTCTCGAACGGCACGCCGAGATGCGTCAGGCGCTCGATTGCGGCGGGCGCGCCTTCGACGACCATCTCGACGACCGCGCGGTCGTTGAGACCGGCGCCTGCGACCATCGTGTCCTCGACATGGTTCTCGAACGTGTCGCCGGGCTCGAGCACGGCGGCGATCCCGCCTTGCGCCCAGGCGGTCGAGCCTTCGTTCAGCGCGCCCTTGGCGAGCACGGTGACCTTGAAGCGGTCGGCGAGGTTGAGCGCGGCGGTAAGACCTGCGGCGCCCGAGCCGACGATCAGGATGTCGCTGTTCATGCGTTGGCGGCGCGAGTCAGGCTGAGGAAGACGTCTTCCAGATCGGGCTCCTTGGTCGAGACGTCGACGATGCCGAAGCCGTTGGACTGGATTGCCGCCAGGACTTCGCCAGCGTTCACGCGGTCTTTCTTGTAGGTGATTTCGAGCGTGCGATTGCCCATCAGCGTGATCTTCTGGAAGCAGGCGTTGGCGGGGATATCGGTCACGTCGCGGTCGACGGTGACGGCGACGATCTTTTCCTGCGCCTTGCCGACCAGTTCGCGCGTGGGTTCGTTGGCGATCAGGCGACCGTTGTTGATGATCGCGATCCGGTCGCAGAGTTCTTCGGCTTCCTCGAGATAATGCGTGGTGAGGACGACGGTCACCCCGGCCTGGTTGAGGCTGCGGACATAGGTCCAGAGCTGTTGGCGGAGTTCGATGTCGACGCCCGCGGTCGGCTCGTCGAGGACCAGGACGGGGGGTGAGTGGACCATCGCTTTGGCCACCATCAGGCGGCGCTTCATGCCGCCCGACAGCGTGCGGGCATACGCGTGCGCCTTGTCCTCGAGGTGCACCGCGCGGAGCAGTTCCATCGTGCGGCGCTTTGCCTTGGGGACGCCGTAGAGCCCGGCCTGGATCTCCAGCGTCTCGAACGGCGAGAAGAAGGGGTCGAACAGGATCTCCTGGTTGACGATTCCGATCGACGCCTTGGCGTTGCGCGGGTGCTCGTCGATGTCGAAGCCCCAGATCGCGGCGCTGCCGTCGGTCTTGTTGACGAGGCCGGCGAGGATGTTGATGAGCGTCGACTTGCCCGCGCCGTTGGGGCCGAGCAGCCCGAAGATCTGGCCGCGGGGGATATCGAACGTCACATCGTCGAGCGCGCGTTTCGGCGGCGCCGTGCCGACGGGCGCGTAGGTCTTGCAGAGGTTCTTGATGGCGATCGCGGCTTCGGTCATGCCAGCGGCATAGCGGGGCGTCGCGGGCTGGTCATCCCCTCGGGCGTGGCAAAGAAGATTTGTTCGCGCGGAGACGCGGAGACGCGGAGGTGTTGCATCCAGCCTGTCGGTCGGGAGACGCAACTGTCTGTTTCGCCGTAGATGATCGGAAGGTCGCTTTGCGACAAGCGTAACACCTCCGCGTCTCCGCGCCTCCGCGTGAACCCATTCTTCCTTCTAGCCCACGCCGAAGAAGCAATTGCCCGGCCGGCGCACCCTTGCTATCGCCCCCTCATGCATCCGCCGCTCGAAACCACCCGCGTCACCCACGCTCGCGTCGCCTGCGACGGCGCCACCGACATTCCCGGCGGTGCAGCGCTCGGCCATCCGCGCGTGTGGTTGCAGATCGACGAGACCGGCTATGTCGATTGCGGCTATTGCGACCGGCGTTTCATCCTCGTCGGCGGCACGGCCGATGGCGCGGACCAGTCGACATTGCGCGATCACGGGGATGGCGCAGGGCGCTAAGCCGCTTATATCTATCGGATGACGATAGCAGCAGACCCCCGTTCGTTCCTCTACCGCGATACGCTCGACCCCGAACAGGCGCAGGCCCTGACCGCCAAGGCGCTCGGCAAGGCCGATGACGGCGAGCTGTACCTGCAATATCGCAAGGCCGAGGCGTTCGGCTTCGACGACGGCCGGCTGAAGACCGCCTCCTACGATACGAGCTCGGGGTTTGGCCTTCGCGCTGTCTCGGGTGAAATGACCGCGTTCGCGCATTCCAACGAGATGACCCCCGCCGCGATCCGCCGCGCCGCCGAAACGATGGCGCTGATCGAACCTGGCGTCGTGGCAAAGGCGGGCCCGCCACAGGGCACGAACCAGCGCCGCTATACCGCCGTCGACCCGCTCGACCTCGTCCCGTTCGCAGACAAGGTGAATTTGTGCCAGACGATCGATGCCGCCGCGCGCGCCCGAGATCCGCGCGTCGCGCAGGTGTCGGTAAGCCTGTCGGGCACATGGTCGGTGGTCGAGATCGTTCGTGCCGACGGTTTCGTCGCGACCGACGTGCGGCCGTTGGTGCGTCTCAACGTTTCGATCGTCGCCGAGCAGAACGGGCGCCGGGAGACGGGGAGCTACGGGATTGGCGGTCGCTATCTCTATAACGACCTGTTCGAGCCTGCGACGTACAACCGCGCGATCGACGAGGCTCTGTCACAGGCCTTGGTGAACCTCGAATCGATCGCGGCGCCGGCCGGCGAGATGACCGTGCTGCTCGGTAGCGGCTGGCCCGGCATCCTGTTGCACGAGGCGATCGGTCACGGGCTGGAAGGCGATTTCAACCGCAAGGGCACGTCGGCCTTCTCCGGCCGCATCGGCGAGCGAGTCGCGGCCGAGGGCGTGACGGTGGTCGACGATGGCTCGCTCCAGGATCGCCGCGGGTCGCTGACGATCGACGACGAGGGCACGCCGACGCGCGAGACCGTGCTGATCGAGGACGGCATCCTCAAGGGCTATATGCAGGACCGGCTCAACGCGCGGCTGATGGGTGTCGAGGCGACCGGCAATGGCCGCCGCGAGAGCTACGCGCACGCGCCGATGCCGCGGATGACGAACACCTTCATGAAGGCGGGCAACGACGATCCGGCCGAGCTTCTGTCGCGCGTCAAGAAGGGCATCTTCGCCAAAGCGTTCGGCGGCGGGCAGGTTGATATCGTCTCGGGCAAGTTCGTGTTCAGCTGCACCGAGGCGTATCTGATCGAGGACGGCAAGCTCGGCGCACCGATCAAGGGCGCGACGTTGATCGGCGACGGGCCGAGCTCGCTGACCAAGGTGCGCGGGATCGGCAACGACTTTGCGCTCGACGAGGGAATCGGGATGTGTGGAAAGGGCGGGCAGTCGGTCCCGGCCGGCGTGGGGCAACCGACGTTGCTGGTCGACGGGCTCACGGTCGGCGGGACGGCGGCTTAAAGGCCGCTGACCACCATGTCGATCGCGGCCTTGAGATCGTATTCATAGTTGAGCAGCGAACCTACTTTTTCGCGCAGTCGTCGATCATCGACCGCGCGCAGAAACTGGATCGCTACCCGGTATTCCGTTCGGTCCATCGTCACGAGAGGGTTGAGGCGGGACTTGGATACAGACGGTTCGTCGGGTTCGCGTAGTGGAGCTACGACCCGCGAGCGCAAGTCGCTCAGAAGATCGCTTTGGCAATCGACGACGAGGCCGTGACCTTCGATCGCATAGACATCGAACTGTGCCATTTAGAGCGTCTCGAGACCAGACAGCGGAATTCCATTCTCGTCGATCCAGCGATTATGCGCTTCGATCCACTCTCGGTTCTCGTCCTTCCATCGTCGCTCACGCTCGGTCTTGATCGCCGCGCGAAGCGCAGCCTCCGTGACGCGCGACATGTTGACACCTGCTTCTTTCGCTGCCGCCACGATGCCGGTATCGATCGACATGTTGACGGGGCGGCGTTTGCTCGAAGCTATGTCATCGTGTTTCATTGCACAGATCTATGCGCATGATCCTTGCGCGTCAATTCGGAGCCAACCGATGGAATTCTTCCCCGCGCTCACCGACGAGCATCGTGCGTTCGTTGACCGGCAGCCGGTGTTCTTCGTCGCGACGGCGGCCGAGGGCGCGCGGATCAATCTTAGTCCCAAGGGCATGGACAGTTTCCGCGTGCTCGATGCGAAGACGGTCGCGTATCTCGACGTCGGTGGGTCGGGGAACGAGACGAACGCGCATCTGGGCGCGGACGGGCGCATCACGATCATGTTCTGCGCGTTCGACCAGCCGGCGCTGATCTTCCGGATCTATGGCAAGGGCCGTGCCGTGCTGCCGCAGGACGAGGGGTGGGCGGACCTCTTTGCCCGGTTCACGCCGCTACCCGGCACGCGACAGATTTTCGTGATCGATGTCGATGAAATTCAGACGAGTTGCGGCTGGGGCGTGCCCTTCATGACACTGGACCGCGAGCGGCAGACGCTGTCGAAATATCATGCCCGGCAAACCGAGGCCGAACGGATCGAGGAGCTGGCGGGGCCGACCGCGAGCATCGACGGGTTGCCGGTGCGGCTTGGGACCGTCCTGCCGGACCGTGTCGGCGCATGAGCCTGGTCGAACTGGGGCGGTACGGCCGGAACGAAGCGCATATTATCGTCGGGCGCCTCGAGAGCGAAGGTATCCCCGCGGTCGCGTTCGACGGGGGGATGTCGATCATGGAGGGGAGCTGGCTGCTGATCCCGGTGCGCGTCATGGTCGACGAGGAAGATCTTGTGGCCGCAAGAGACATTCTCCCGGACTGACCATTTTTCATGCGGGCCCTTCGGCTACGCCCGGGAGAGCCTCGTCCCGGCGTCCACGATGCTGCGCCCGCGACGAGTTCGAGTTTACGGAATCCTGGTTCCCTCCAGCACGTCGGCGGCTTGCCATTCAATCAAGAAGACGTGTTTCCCTGCGAAGGCGGGGATCCAGACTGGGCTCCCGCCTTCGCGGGAGAACAAGGAAGGGCAGGGTACCGTACGAAGGTCAACCGGCCCTTACTTGAAGGGGATAGGCACAGAACACGTCAGGGGTGACAGACTGACCAACTGGGCGTCGCGTACCCCCGCCAAGATCAGCCTCCCGCGCTGACCCGCCAGATGACGTTGCCGACGTCGTCGGCGACCAGCAGACCGCCGGTCTCGTCGGTGATGACGCCGACCGGGCGGCCCTGTGCGTCGCCGTCCTTGTTGAGGAACCCGCCCAGCACTTCGACCGGCTTCACGTTTGCCGCCGGGAAGCCGGTGTCGCCGAACGGGATATAGACGACCTTGTAGCCCGATACCGGCTTGCGGTTCCACGAGCCGTGCTCGCCGACGAATGCGCCGTTGGTGAAGCGGTCGCCGAGCTTGGCGTCGGCCGAGAAGGTCAGGCCGAGCGCGGCGACGTGCGGCCCGAGCGCGTAGTCGGGGCGCTTCGAATATTGCTGGAGTGCGGGGTTCTTCGGCTCGACGCGGCTGTCGGGATAGCCGCCCCAATAATACCAGGGCCAGCCGAAATTATCGCCGAACTCGACTTGCGTCAGGTAATCGGGCGCAAGATCGGAGCCGAGCTGATCGCGCTCGTTGACGACGGTCCACAGGCCGCCGGACCTGGGGTTGATCGCCATGCCGTTGGGATTGCGCAGGCCGGCGGCGTAGATCCGCCAGTTCTTGTCCTTCGGCCAGACCTGCAGGATGTTGGCACGGTATTTCTCGGCGTCCATGCCGTTCTCGGCAATGTTCGAGGACGATCCGACACCGACATAGAGAGTCTTGCCGTCGGCTGCGGTGATGACGTTGCGCGCCCAGTGATTGCCGCCGGGGTTGAGCTTGATGACGAGTTCGGGCTTGGCGGTGATCTTCGTCGCGCCGTCGGTATAGGGCACGCGGACGAGCGCGTCGGTGTTGCCGATGTAGAGCTGGCCGTCGAGCAGCGTCATGCCGAACGGCGAGTTGAGACCGGTCATGAACACCGACTTCGTCTCCGCCACCCCGTCGCCGTTCGCGTCGCGGAGCAGCGTGATGCGGTTCGCGGACGGCACGCCGGCGCCGGCGCGGCCCATCAGCACCTTCATCACCCAGCCGGTGATCCCGCCACCTTCGCGCGGAGGCGAGTTCGTCTCGGCGACCAGCACGTCGCCATTAGGCAGACGGTACATCCAGCGCGGGTGATCGAGGCCAGTCGCGAACGGCTTCACCGCCAGCCCTGCGGCGGGCGTGGGCATCGCGCCGTTCTGCCAGCCGACGACCTTGGCGACCTTGACGGTCGGGATCGTCTGGATGCGGGGGTCGGTGATCTTGGGCAGCTTGCCGGTGACCTGATCGACCGGCAATTTCGCCGTGTCGGGCCAGGCGAGATAGGTGACGCCAGCGGCGATCACGAGCAGGATCAGGCCCAGGACGATGAGGATGTGTTTGCGCATGGGGGGAGATTAGGGGGGCGGCGGGGCGGGGGCAATCCCGGCGTGATCCTCGCCAGGATCGTCATCCCAGCGAAAGCTGGGATCTCTCAGTTCGGGCCGCAGCATCCGCCTCATTGAGATCCCAGCTTTCGCTGGGATGACGGGTAGGCGTGGGATCACGGGGAGGGGGGTAGGATGACGGGAGAGTGGGGATGGCGGGATCGGTCGGAGACCGGATCAGAGCACAAAAAAAGGGCCGCCGGCATTGCTGCTAGCGGCCCTCTAATCAACCAAACGTCGCTTACGAGATCGCGGCATCCTGCTCCGCACGGACCTTGGCAAGGTCGAAGCGGTCGGCGTTCATCACCTTGTTCCAGGCCTTCACGAAGGCGCTCGCGAACTTCTCGCTCGCGTCGTCTGCGGCATAGACTTCGGCCAGTGCCCGCAGCTGCGAGTTCGAGCCGAACACCAGATCGACGCGGCTGCCCGTCCACAGCGTCTCGCCGGTCTTGCGGTCGCGGGCTTCGAACACGCCCTCGCCGGTCGCGGTCCACTTTGCCGTGAAGCTCGTCCGCAGGAGATTGCGGAAGAAGTCGTTGGTCAGCGTCTCGGGACGATCGGTGAACACGCCGAGCTTCGAGTCGCCGTGATTGGCGCCCAGCACGCGCAGGCCGCCGATCAGCACCGTCATTTCAGGGGCGTTGAGGCCCATCAGATGCGCGCGGTCGACCATCAGCTCTTCGGCCGAATAGACCGACGTCTCGCCGACATAGTTGCGGAACGCATCGGTGCGCGGCTCGAGCGGGGCGAACGACAGCGCATCGGTCTGCTCCTGCGACGCATCGGTACGGCCCGGGGTGAACGGCACGGTAAGCTCGTGACCAGCCTTCTTCGCCGCGGCTTCGATGCCGGCATTGCCGCCGAGCACGATCAGGTCGGCAAGCGATACGGTCTTGCCGCTGCCTGCGAAGTCGCGCTGGATGCTCTCGTACGTCGAGAGCGCCTGCGCCAGCTCGGCCGGCTCGTTGACCGCCCAGTCCTTCTGTGGCGCCAGACGGATGCGGGCGCCGTTCGCACCACCACGCTTGTCGGTGCCGCGATAGGTCGAGGCCGACGCGAACGCCGTCTTCACCAGACGCGAGATCGCCAGGCCCGAGTCGAGAATCTTCGCCTTCAGCGCCGCGATATCGGCGTCGGACAGCGGCTCGCCTTCGGCAGCGGGGACGGGATCCTGCCAGATGCGGGGCTCTGCCGGCACTTCCGGACCCAGCAGCAGCGGGTAGGGGCCCATGTCGCGGTGCGTCAGCTTGTACCAGGCCTCGGCGAATGCCTTGGCGAACTCGTCCGGATTCTCGTGGAAGCGGCGCGAGATCTTCTCGTAGGCCGGGTCGACGCGGAGCGCGATGTCGCTGGTCAGCATCGTCGGGCGATGCTTCTTCGACGGGTCATGCGCATCGGGCACGTCCTCGGCGGCGTCCTTGGCGATCCACTGGTGCGCACCGGCGGGGCTCTTGGTCAGCTCCCACTCGTGGCCGAACAAGTTTTCGAAATACAGGTTGGTCCACTTGGTGGGCTCCTGCGTCCAGATGACTTCGAGGCCGCTGGTGATCGTGTCGCCGGCGTTGCCCTTGCCGTAGCTGTTTGCCCAGCCCATCCCCTGCATCTCGATGCTCGCGCCTTCCGGCTCAGGCCCGATATAGGGCTCCGGCTCGGCGGCGCCGTGCGTCTTGCCGAAGGTGTGGCCACCGGCGATCAGCGCGACCGTCTCCTCGTCGTTCATCGCCATGCGGCCGAACGTCTCGCGGATATCGCGTGCCGAGCCCATCGGATCGGGGTTGCCGTTCGGGCCCTCGGGATTGACGTAGATCAGACCCATCTGGACCGCGGCGAGCGGGTGCGCGAGGTCGCGGTCGCCCGAATAGCGCTCGTCGGCGAGCCACTCGCGCTCGGCGCCCCAGTTCACGTCAGTCGCTGGCTCCCACACGTCGATGCGGCCGCCGGCGAACCCTGCGGTCTGGAAGCCCATTGATTCGAGTGCGCAATTGCCGGTGAGTACGAGTAGATCGGCCCAGGAGAGGCTGCGGCCGTACTTCTCCTTGATCGGCCACAGCAGCATGCGGGCCTTGTCGAGGTTGGCGTTGTCCGGCCACGAGTTCAGCGGCGCGAACCGCTGCTGACCCGCGCCTGCGCCACCACGGCCGTCACCGATGCGGTAGGTGCCCGCAGCGTGCCACGCCATGCGGATGAAGAGCGGACCGTAATGCCCGAAATCGGCTGGCCACCACTCCTGCGAGTCGGTCATCAGCGCGACGATGTCGGCCTTCACCGCGGCAAGATCGAGGGACTTGAACGCCTCGGCATAGTCGAAGTCGTCGCCCATCGGATCTCCGGCCGGCGGATTCTGGTGGAGGACCGAGACGTTGAGCTGGTTTGGCCACCAGGTGCGGTTGGTCATCTCGAACAGGACGGCGGGGCCATCCATCTTGCCGGGCTCGTTGGTGGCCTGGTGGGTCGAGCCGCCATGCATCGGGCATTGTCCGGCAGCGGGGGCTGCGGTGGTTGCTTCGGTGGTCATACCATCTCCAATCGGGCGCATTTTCAGTTGGAGACGATATGCCATCAGCGGACTGATTGGGGAAATAGATTGCGTCGTCGGCAGTGATCGGTTGGGTGATATCTGCGGTGGAGCGGCTGACGGGGGCGCGGTGCCCATCTTCAACGGACCGTTCTCGCCAAACCCCGTCGTCCGGCCAACTCTGCCGCCTTTCAACCCCAGCACCCAGCCAAGCCCGTCGCCCAGACAACCCCGCCGCCCAGACAACCCCGCCGCCCAGACAACCCCGCCGCCCAGACAACCCCGCCGCCCAGACAACCCCGTCGCCCAGACAACCCCGCCGCCCCCGCCAAGCCCCGTCGCCCCAGCGAAAGCTGGGGTCTCCCCGTTTTTGCGGGCGACGTGGCCTATACGATGATATCCCAGCTTTCGCTGGGATGACGGGACGATACGGAATGAGGAAGAGGGGCGGGTTTGCGGCAAGGGGGGCGGGATTACGGGGAACATTAAAGGCCGTCAGTTATCCTCAAACGTCAAAACTCAGTCGTCGTCCTCGATCGCCACCACCGGAGGATGCAGGCGGAGGCGGTTGATGCGGCGTTCGTCGGCGTCGATGACTTCGAGCTTCCAGCCGCTGGGGTGATCGACGCATTCGCCGACCTGCGGCACATGGCCCGCGAGCAGCGCCGCCAAGCCGCCCAGCGTGTCGATATCGCCATCGACCTCCGCCAGTCGCGCGTCGATCAGTTCTGCGGCGTCCTCCAGCTCGGCGCGCGCGTCGACATCCCAGGCACCGCCTTCGATCGGCGTCATCAACACCTGCGGCGCATCGTCATGCTCGTCCTCGATATCGCCGACGATTTCCTCGATCAGGTCCTCGAACGTGACGAGGCCCTCCGTGCCCGAATATTCGTCGAGCACGATCGTCAGGTGGACATGCTTCTGCCGCATGTCGGCGAGCAGATCAAGCGCCCCGCGCGACATGGGCGCGTAGAGCGGCTCGCGGATCAGCCCGGCGATCGACGCGGGATGCTCGGCGCCGGTCGCGAGGATGTTGAAGACGTCCTTGATGTGGACCATGCCGATGATCGTATCGAGGTTGTCGCGATATACCGGCAGGCGGCTGTGCCCAGCCTCGGCGAACAGCTTAACCAGATCCGCGAACGGCGTGTCCTCCTCGACCGCGATGATATCCGCGCGCGGCACGCCGACGTCGCCGGCGTCGCGCTCGCTGAAGTGGAGCAGGTTGCGGACCATCTGGCGCTCTAGCGGCGTGAGATCGCCCTTGGCGTCGGGCGCGGGATCGCCTTCGTGCCGATCGATCGCATCCTCGAGCTGGTCGCGGAGAGATTCGTCCTGGCTACCGAAGATCAGGCCCTTGAGCCCGCGCCAGATACTGTCGCTACTATCGCCGTTACCGGCATTGGGGCCATCGGCCATCGTGGTCGTCAGTCCTCTTTTATCAGATAAGGGTCGTGAAGGCCGAGCGCGGCGAGCGCATCACGCTCGATCTGCTCCATACCCTCGGCCTCGTCGTCGTCGATATGGTCATAGCCTAGCAGATGCAGCGTGCCGTGCACCATCAGATGCATGGCATGATCCTCGACAGAAATGCCGCGCTCGGCGGCTTCCGCCACGCAGACGCCGTGCGCGAGGATGATGTCGCCTAGCAGCACCTCGCCGTCGTCGGAGTTCTGGGTGATCGTCTCTAACAGGTCCGCCTGGACCATCGGGAAGGACAGGACGTTGGTCGGCTTGTCCTTCTGGCGGTACTGTTTGTTGAGCGTGTGGACCTCTTCGTCGGATGCGAGCCGGATCGAGATTTCGACGGTTGCGGCGCTGGTCAGCAACTCGCCATGTGGAGTCCGCTCGATGGCCGCGGTCGCTGCGCGCAGGGCGAGCGCGTCCCAGTCCTGCTCAGGCCAGGGGGCATCGGAAGAGAGCGCGATTTCGAGCATGCAGGTCCTTCAGGCGAGATCGGTTTGGGCGAAATCATTACCCTTGTAGAGAAGTTCCGCACCACTGGTCTTTGCGCAGGCATAGGCGAAGCAATCGCCCATGTTGAGCTTGGCGGGGTGGTTCCCTTTGCCGTAGCGTTCATGGGCCATGATGGCCTCCCGGGTTTCGATCTCGCCGATCGGGACAAGGCGGAGTGCGAAGTCGACTATGAACGTCTCGACTTCGGCGTGCGCGACGGCAACGGGAACCTTGCGCTTGCGTGCTATTGCGCGGACCGTTTCCCATAGCGACATCGCCGAGCACAGTACCGCGTCAGCCTGACCGTATCGCTTCTCGAGAGAGAAGGCTTCCGGCTCGCCCGTCATGATCGCGACCATTGCGGATGCGTCCAGGAACGCGATCAATCGTCGTCTTCGTCGTTGAGCGAATCGTAGAAGGCCTTGTCCGCTTCCAACCCCGTCGGTTCGCCTAGCGGGTGAGCCGCTCGCCAAGCCGCGAACCGATCATGGATACTCGCGCGCTTCTCCATCTCGAGCATACGCTTGCGGTGCAGGAGAGCGTCGTGGACCGCTGCTGTCTTGCTGGTGCCGAGCAAGCCCGCCACCTCACGTGCGAGATCCGCGGTATCCGCGTTCTTGATATAGAGCGATGCCATCGTCCGACTCCGGGGATATCCTGAAGATGTACTCCAGGATATCCCCACCATCAAGCATCGGTTCCTTCGTAGGCGGCGACGACGCGGCCGACGATCGGGTGGCGGACGACGTCGCCGACGGTGAAGCGGCACATCGAGATGCTTTCCACTCCCTCCAGCCGGGTGACGGCGTCCGCCAGGCCCGAGGCCGCCACGCCGCCGGGGATGTCGACCTGCTTGGGATCGCCGCAGATCACCATGCGGCTGTTCTGGCCGAAGCGCGTCAGGAACATCTTCATCTGCGCAGGGGTGGTGTTCTGCGCTTCGTCGAGGATGACGAAGGCGTCGGCCAGCGTGCGGCCGCGCATGAAGGCGATCGGCGCGACCTCGATCTCCCCGCTGGCGATGCGACGTTCGACCTGTTCCGCGGGGAGGCAGTCGTATAGCGCGTCGTAGAGCGGGCGGAGATAGGGATCGACCTTCTCCTTCATGTCGCCGGGGAGGAAGCCGAGACGTTCGCCGGCTTCGACCGCGGGGCGCGAGAGGATCAGGCGCTGGACGCTGCCGGTGATGAGCTGCTGCACCGCCTGCGCGACGGCCACGTAGGTCTTGCCCGTCCCTGCCGGCCCGAGTGCGAAGATCATGTCGTTGTTGGCGAGTTCGCGCATGTAGTGCGCCTGCGCGGGGGTACGCGGGACGATCGTCTTCTTACGCGTCCGGATCATGATCGGGGGGGCGCCGCCGCCGCCGGCATCGGCGCGGATAATGCCTTCGAGCACGGGCTCGTCGGCCATCGCGATCGACGCATCGACCAAGCCGGTATCGACGTCCTCCCCGCGCTGGATGCGGGCGTAGAGATCGTGGAGCACGTCGCGCGCCTTGGCGACCTGTTCGGCGGTGCCCTCCAGGCCGATCTTGTTCCCTCGTGCGGTGATGTAGACGCCGAGGCGATTCTCAAGCGCTACCAGGTTCTGGTCGTACTGGCCGAAGAGTCGGACGAGCAATTGGGGCTTGTCGAACAGCAGCTCGACACGGGCGCGGTCACCGGACTGGGCGGGAACGGGTTTACGGCTCATACGGTCCTTTCAGGGACAGGCTTGGAAAAGAAGGGCTTTTGCAAAAGAAGGTTAGGCCGGGTTAGGCCAACGCACAGTGCGATCGCGGTGTCGTCGAACCGGAGATGAGCATCGCGGGCGACGCGTTCAAGCCGCGCCGGAGCGCTGGCCGAGAGATGATTCAAGTCGCGTAGGCGAAGCTGCATCGGCGGCGAGTGTGACAGGCGATCGGGGAGTAGGACAGCGAAATCGCGGGGGGGGTGCTTGATGGCTCGTGAGTGTTGCCGCCATGCCTTGAATGCGCTCCTCACGATCCTCCCCCGCCAGGGGGAGGTGGCGCCGTAGGCGACGGAGGGGGAGGCACGCGAAACAGCGGTGACACCTTACCTCCCCTTCGTCAGGCAAGTGCCTGCCACCTCCCCCTTGCGGGGGAGGATCGCAAGCGGGGTCAGGCGGCTTCGGCGATGCGTTCGATGCCGGTCAGGGAATTGGGGCCGGCTGCCGCGAGCGTCACCTCTACCAGGTCGCCGATCGCGTGGTTGCCGAGCAGGTGGACCGACTGCAGCCAGGGGGACTTGCCGATCAACTGGCCGGGGAGTTTGCCCGTGCGTTCGAGCAGGACGGTGCAAGTGCGGCCGACGGTGGCGGCGTTGAAGGCGTGCTGGTCGCGGTTGAGCGCGGCCTGGAGGCGTTGCAGGCGTTCGTCCATCACCGATTCCGGGACCTGTTCGACGATCGACGCCGCAGGCGTGCCGGGGCGGGGGCTGTATTTGAAGCTGTACGCCTGCGCATAGCCGACCGCGTCGACGAGGCTCAGCGTGTCCTCGAACTCGGCGTCGGTCTCGCCGGGGAAGCCGACGATGAAGTCGCCGGACAGCGCGATGTCTGGGCGGACTTCGCGGACTCGGTCGAGCAGGCGGAGGTAGGAGTCGCGGGTGTGGCTGCGGTTCATCGCCTTCAGGACTCGGTCGCTGCCGGCCTGCACGGGGAGATGGAGGAACGGCATCAGGCTCTCGATGTCGCGGTGCGCGTCGATCAGGCCCTGCGTCATGTCGTTGGGGTGGCTGGTGGTGTAGCGGATGCGCGCGAGGCCGGGGATGCGGTCGAGGTCGCGGATCAGGTCGTGTAGGCCGCGGCCCTCTGGAGTATTGGCGTTCTCGGACCAGGCGTTGACGTTCTGGCCGAGCAGCGTGATCTCGCGCGCGCCGGCGTCGACCAGCGCCTTCGCTTCGTCGACGATGGCGGCGAACGGCCGGCTGATCTCCGCACCTCTCGTGTAGGGTACGACGCAATAGGTGCAGAATTTGTCGCAGCCTTCCTGCACGGTCAGGAACGCCGAGGGAGCGACCTTCCGGCGGGCGGGGAGCGCGCCGAACTTCGACAGCAGCGGCATGTCGGTGTCGAGCGAGGGCGTGCCGGCGGCGGCCTTCGCGACGAGGTCGGGGAGGTTGTGATAGGCTTGCGGGCCGACGACAATGTCGACCTTGGCGCGGGTGAAGATTTCCTCGCCCTCGGCTTGGGCGACGCAGCCGGCGACGGCGATCATTGGGGTCTTGCCGGACTTTTTACGCTGGTCCTTCCGGAGGCGGCCGATGTCGGAATAGACCTTTTCGGTGGCGCGTTCGCGGATGTGGCAGGTGTTGAGGACGACGACGTCGGCGTCGACTGCGTCTGCTTGGGTGAGGCCCTGGGCGGCCATCAGTTCGGCCATGCGCTCGCCGTCGTAGACGTTCATCTGGCAGCCGAAGGATTTTACGTGGAAGGTTTTGGGAGGGGACATGGGCGGGGTCGTACCAAATTTCCGCGTGTGGGGGGAGGGGGCGTTGTTAGGGCGCCCATTCGAGCATCGTTGGAGTAGCGCTGCTGGAGCACCGCCCCGGCGGAGGCCGGGGTCCAATTGGAAAGGTCGCAGTAACGGAGCGCCGTCTTCCGTTAGCACCGTCCTCCAATTGGGCCCCGGCCTTCGCCGGGGTGGGGTTTTGCCGGGGTAGGGTTTTGTGTTGGGGTTGGTAGGAGCTTCCCTTCCTTGTTCTCCCGCGAAGGCGGGAGTCCAGACTGGGCCCCCGCCTTCGCGGGGGAACACTCTTTGTTTGAGCTACGGCGCTTCCATGCGGCGCCTTGCTTCGGCGGCTATGGCTTTTCGGTCGCCATACTCTGCGGGGTCGAAGGGTTCGGCGAAGTGCAGCGTTGCTACGAAGCTGCCCTTTCGTTGCAATACGCGGGCGGCGTGGTGCTGGCCGGGCTCGTCGCCGACCCAGGCGAGTTCGCTCGTCGCCGTGCCATAGTCGATGCGGACGGGTTGGACTTTTACGCCCGGCGGGGGCGGGTCGAGCGCGGCCAGCAACGCGGCCTTGAAGGGGAGCAGGGTAACGCCGTCTCCGGTCGTACCTTCGGGGAAGAGGGTGACGGGCCAGTCTGCCGCCAGCGCGTCGCGGATCTGGGCGATTTGCGCGTTTACGGCCATGCGGTCGGCGCGGCTGACGAAGATTGTGCGGTTCAGCGTGCAGAGCCAGCCGACCAGCGGGGCAGCGCGGAGTTCCGATTTCGCAACGAACGCGCTGCCGGTCGCGCCGGAGAGGAGCAGGATGTCGATCCAGCTCAGGTGGTTCGAGACGAAGACGACGTCGTGTTGGAGCGGGGCGCCCTCGACGCGGGCTCGAGCGCCGACAATCCGCGCGACCAGCCCCAGGAAGCGTGGTGGCCAGGGCGACTTCCGCCCGAACAGTCGCCATGCGCCATGCAACGGCAGCGCGACGATCAGCGCAAGCAGCAACGCCGCCAGCCGCGCGCCAAAGCGGATCCGGCCGATCGCGTCAGTCCTTGCGGGTGAGCGCGACGCCGTAGAGTTCCATGCGGTGATCGACCAGTCGGAAGCCGAGCTTCTCCGCGATCGCCTTCTGCAACTGCTCGAGTTCGGGATCGACGAATTCGATCACCTTGCCGCTCTCGACGTCGATCAGGTGATCGTGATGCGCTTCGGGCGCGGGCTCGTAGCGCGCACGACCGTCGCCGAAATCATGGCGGTCGAGGATGCCGGCTTCCTCGAATAGCCGGACCGTGCGGTACACCGTCGCGATCGAGATGCCGGGGTCGATCTGCGATGCGCGCTCATAGACCTTCTCGACGTCGGGATGGTCATCCGCCTCGGACAACACGCGCGCGATGACGCGGCGCTGCTCGGTGATGCGCAGGCCTTTCTCGTTGCAGAGTGCTTCCAGATCGATCTTGCGCGGCATGTGTCATTCCCTCGTTGCACCCCATGTAGGACGTTCGCGCTGTTGCGAAAAGGGATAGTGACTCGCAATAAGCCTTAACCGGTGATAACTCGCGAATATGTGTGGGCGTCATACGCGACGCCGGTCTTGCCGCGGTAATAGGCACGACGTTCGCCGACCTTGGTGAAGCCGTGCGCGCCGTACATCTTGACGGCCTCGTTGCCCGCACGGACTTCGAGGTGGAGTTTCGCGATGGCGCCGACCGAGCATTCGGCGATCGCCGCACGGATCAGCGCGGTGCCGACGCCGCGGCGACGATAGTCGGGGGCCACCGCGATCAGCAGCAGCTCGGCTTCGTCGGCGACGGTGCGGGTCATGGTGAAACCCGCCGGGAACTCGTCGACGAACGCAAGCGTGAGGTGGACGCCGGTGAGCGCGAGCACGCCAAGGCATTGGCTGCGCGTCCACGCCTCGCCGTAGCGCGGGTCGAACGCCTCGGTCATCAGCGCGTCGACGATCGCGAGATCGCGGGCGTCGCCGGTGCGGAGCGAGACCGCGCGGGTCGCGACTTGGCGGGTGGCCATTATTTCGGGACCGAGGGCTTGGCGTCGGGGGCGCGGCCGTAGATCGGGCTTGGAGCGAGTGCACTCAGCGTCTCGGGGAGCAGGATCGCGGAGGCTGCGTCGGGGAGCGCCTCGGTCAGGTCGATCGTGTCGTCGAGCGCGGCGAGCCAGCGGACGCCGTTGCCGACTGCGCGCCGTCCTGTCAGCGCGGCGAGCGCGGCGGCGGGCTTCAGCGATACCATGTCGGATCGCGGCGACAGATCGGTGGCGAAGGCTTGCATGAAGACTTCGCCATGGCCCCCTTCCATCACGACCGCAATATCGTCGGTTAAGCGGTCGGCGAAAGCGGCGGCGGCGACGAGGGGGAGGGAGGAGAAACCGGCGATCTTCGCACCCCAGCCGAGCGCAAGCCCGCGGGCGGCGGCGATACCGACGCGGACGCCGGTGAAGCTGCCAGGGCCGCAGTCGACGATGATGCGGTCGGCGCGACCACCGTTGGGGAGCTCGGCGATCATCGGGATAAGGCGCTCGGCATGGCCGCGGCCGACGACGTCGTGCGCGCGGGCGATGACGGCGCCGGACTCGAGGAGGGCGACCGAGCAGGCTGTGGTGGATGTTTCGATGACTAAGGTGCGCATTGTGTATTCCGTCACATCCCAACGTCCGTCACCCCAGCGAACGCTGGGGTCTCCCGGTTGGCGAAGGCCGTGGCCAGAACCGGGATACCCCAGCTTTCGCTGGGGTGACGGTATTTGGCTAGCGCAGTCGGCTAGCGCGTTCAGGCTATCGTGTTGAACTTCGCGAAGTCGGGACGCGGCGAGCGGGCGTAGATCGTCGCGGGATCGCCGTGGCCGAGCGTCGAGATGAAATTCGTCCGCACCGCCGGCGTGTCGTGAAAGAACGCCGCGTCGACCTTGCCCGCGTCGAAGCCCGACATCGGCCCGGTATCGAGTCCGAGCATCCGCGCGGCGATGATGAAATACGCACCCTGCAACGACGAGTTGCGAAACGCCGAGGCCTCGCGCAGTTCGGCGTTGCCGTCGAACCACGACTTCGCATCGGCGTGCGGGAACAACTCGGGGAGGTGTTCGTGGAAATTGGTGTCCATGCCAATGATCACCGAGACGGGGGCGTTCAGGATCTTCGGCTTGTTCTGCGCGCTGCACGCATCGGCAAGCTTCTGTTTCGATTCGTCGCTGACGCACCAGATCAGGCGCGCTGGCAGCTGGTTGGCGGAGGTCGGGCCCCACTTCATCAGGTCCCAGATCGCGTGCAATTCGCTCTCGGCGACGGGCTCGTCGGTGTAGCCGTTATAGGTGCGTGCGTCGCGGAAGACGGTGTCGAGAACGCTATCGTCGAGTTTCTGGCGCATCAGACGGCTCGCACTTCGGTGACTTCGGGGACGTAGTATTTGAGGAGCTGCTCGATGCCGTTCTTAAGCGTCGCGCTCGACGACGGGCAGCCGGCGCAGGCACCCTGGAGCTGGAGGAACACCTTGCCCTTGTCGAAGCCGCGATAGACGATGTCGCCACCGTCGTTCGCCACCGCCGGGCGGACGCGCGTGTCGATCAGTTCGCGGATCTGCGCGACGATTTCGGCATCGGCCGGGTCGTCCGACAGAGCGGGCTCGTCGGACGGGACCGAGAAACCGGCGCGTGCAGGCTTGAACAGCGGCATCGCGGCGGAGAAATGATCGAGCAGGATCGCGAGCACGTCGGGCTTCAGGTCCGACCAGGCGACGCCCGGCGCGGCGGTCACCGACACGAAATCGCGGCCGAAGAACACGCCGGTCACGTCGCCGAGATTGAAGATCGCCTCGGCCAGCGGACTGGTCTCGGCCTCCTCGGGGGTGGCGAAGTCGCGCGTGCCGGCGTCCATGACGGCGCGTCCCGGCAGGAACTTCAACGTCGAGGGGTTCGGGGTTGATTCCGTTTCGATGAGCATGCACCGCATGTGGCCCGACGAGCGCGGTGGATCAAGCGCGGAACGGGAAACGGTTTCTTTCGGGGGGTGAGGGGCGGGGGGCTTAACTTAGAGAAGATCCGAACGTCCTCACCACTAAAGTCCGTCACCCCAGCGAAAGCTGGGGTCTCCCGCTGGGACGCGGGTGGCCCGAACCGGGATACCCCAGCTTTCGCTGGGGTGACGGACTTGGCTATGGCGACTGATTATTGGATCATTGATTGGATAAACTCAGACGTCCATCGCCTTCACCGCGGCGTTCCAGCTGCCGATGTTGCGGACCGCGTCCTGGACGAAGGCGGAGCGGCGGACGATGCCGAGGAACAGGTCGGCGATCCACTTGCCGGGGTTGCGCAGGGGGCGTTCGAACTGGATCAGCAGGACGACTCGCGTGCCGTTCGTGTCGTTCCACACCTCATGGTTGTAGGTGTCGTCGAACACCAAGGTCTCGCCTTCGGCCCAGCGCACGACGCGGTCGTGGACGCGCATCCGGACGTCGCCGTCGCGCGGCACGATCAGGCCGAGGTGGCAGGTGATGAGCCCCTTGGTCACGCCGCGATGCTCGGGGATGTGCGTGCCGGGCGCGAGGATCGAGAAGAACGCGCTGTTGAGACCAGGGATGCGCGCGACTGCCGCCGCCGTATGAGGGCAGCGGGCGAGGCTCTCCTCGATCGGATAGCCGTAGCCGTAGAGGAAGAACGATCGCCATTTGTCGACCTCGGCGATCGAGCGATGATCGGGCGAGATCGTCGCGAGGCTGGGCGACGCCTCGCCTTTGAGCGCGACATGTACGGCCTCGTCGCGGATCGCGGCCCAGTTCTCGCGCAGCACCGCGGTCCAGGCGAAATCGCGGACGTCGAGCACCGGATCGTTCGCGACCAGCGAGGACGAGGCGATCATCCGGTCGAATACGCCGCGTAAATGCTTGCCGATGCGGATGATCAAAGGGCGGTTGGCTTCGGCGACCATCGGCGCGCCGGGCCTGGGTGCGCCGGAGATGACGTTCAGATCGGGCACGCGCGCGAGATCAGGCATGCGGGTGCTGCGGCGTACGGCCGGCTCGCCCGAATCTCGCCACAATGAAGACTGCCCCAGTTCCGCTTCGACCGTCATCTCTATCCTGCATCCCGACGCGTCACGGCGCCGATCCCTTTGTTTGAACACGATATACCGCGGGTGTTGGACGAAATGATGGCAGCCGCGACCCCCACCCATGGTGCGACGCTGGCGATGCGCGCGCGGGGACGCTAGAGATGCGCCATGGTATCCTTATCGCGCCTGTATCGCGCTCCCGTCCTGCTACCCGTCCTGCTCGGCCTCGCTATCCCGGCGAGCGGCCAGATGGCAAGTCAGCAGGCCGCCTCCACACCCGCTAAAGAAGCGCCGACGCTGCCCGAGCTGACCGGGATCGATACGACCGCGTGGCTCTACAAGGGCAGCGACCTCACGCGGGACCCGGAGTGGAAGTTCGGGACGCTGCCCAATGGCATGCGGTTCGCGGTGCGCAAGAACGGCGTGCCGCCGGGCCAGGTCTCGGTACGCGTGCGGATCGATGCGGGCTCGCTGAACGAAACCGACAGCGAACGCGGCTTTGCGCATTTCATCGAGCATCTCTCGTTCCGCGGGTCCGAATATGTGCCGGACGGCGAGGCGAAGCGCGTGTGGCAGCGGTTCGGGGCGACCTTCGGGTCGGATACCAACGCACAGACCACGCCGACCTCGACGACGTTCAAGCTCGATCTTCCCTCGGCCACGCAGGCGGGGCTCGACGAGAGCCTGAAGATCATGGCCGGCATGATGGAAAAGCCGACGATCACCGACGCGTCGGTCGCCGCCGAGCGCCCGATCGTGCTGGCCGAACAGCGCGAGCAGCCGGGGCCGCAGGTGCGGTTCGGCGATGCGATCCGCGCGACGTTCTTCGCCGGACAGCCGCTCGCGGATCGCTCGCCGATCGGCAACATCAACACGCTGGAGGCCGCCACCGGCGCCACGGTAAAGGCGTTTCACGATCGCTGGTATCGGCCGGAGAACACCGTCGTCATCATCTCGGGCGACATGGATCCGGCGCTGTTCGGGCGGTTGATCGTCAAGAACTTTGCCGACTGGAAGCGCACCGACCCGGTCGTGCCCGCGCCCGATTTCGGCAAGCCTGACCCGAAGGCGCCGGTCTCCGCGACGGTCGCCGAGCCTGCGATTCCGGCAGTGGTCACGCTCGGCGTGGTCCGTCCGTGGGAGTATAAGGACGACACCGCGATCATGAACCAGAAGCGGCTGGTCGACGTGCTGGCCACCCGGCTGATCAGCCGGCGTCTGGAAACGCGGGCGCGTGCGGGCGGGAGTTTCCTTCAGGCGAGCGTGTCGATCGACGACGTGTCGCGCTCGGCGAACCTGACCAGCGTCAACATCGTGCCGATCGGCACGGACTGGGAAGCGGCGTTGAAGGACGTGCGCGCGGTGATCGCCGACGCGCAGACCAACCCGCCGAGCCAGGCCGAGGTCGACCGCGAATATGCCGATTTCGACACGATCATGCGGACCAGCGTCGAGACCGCGAAGGTCGAGGCCGGCTCGAAGCAGGCCGACGACATGGTCGGCGCGCTCGACATCCGCGAGACGGTGGCGGGGCCCGAGACGTCCTACAAGATTTTGCAGGACGCCAAGGCGAAGGGGATGTTCACGCCCGCCACGCTGCTCGCCTCGAGCAAGGCGATCTTCGAGGGCACCGCGACGCGGGCGCTCGTGAATACGCAGACGCCCGATGCCGGTGCTGCGAACAAGCTGGCGACCGCGTTGAAGGCGGACGTCTCGGGGCTTGCGGGCAAGCGTCGCGCGCAGGCGTCGGTCGATTTCTCGAACCTGCCGTCGCTCGGCAAGCCGGGGACGGTCGCGAGCCGCGAAAAGATCACCGCGTTCGACATGGAGCAGGTGAATTTCGCGAACGGGACGCGCGTGCTGCTGTTCCCCAACGCGGGCGAGACCGGGCGCGTTTACGTGCGCGTGCGGTTCGGTGGCGGCTATACCGCGATCCCGTCGAACCGGCCGACGCCGGCCTGGGCGGGCGATCTCGCGCTGGTTGCGGGCGGCATCGGCAAGCTCGACCAGGGCGATCTCGACCAGTTGACCGCGGGGCGGCGGATCGGCCTCGACTTCGGGATCGACGACGACGCGTTCACGCTCGGCGCGATCACCTCGCCGGCGGATTATTCGGATCAGTTGCGGCTGATGGCGGCCAAGCTCGCCTTCCCGGCCTGGGATCCGGCGCCGGTGGCGCGTGCGCGAGTGGCGGCGCTGGCCGGGTTTGCGGGGTATGATTCGTCGCCCGATGGCGTGTTGTCGCGCGATCTCGAAGGTCTGTTGCGGGCCGGTGATCCGCGCTGGGGGACGCCGTCGAAGGAGACCGTCGAGGCGCTCAACGCGAAGGACTTCCGTGCGTTCTGGGAGCCGATCCTGAAGACCGGACCGATCGAAGTCTCGATCTTCGGCGACGTGAAGGCGGACGAGGCGATTGCCGCAGTCGCCAAGTCGTTCGGGGCGATGAAGCCGCGGACGGCGGTGTCTACGGTCGGTGCTCCGGTCGGTTTTCCGGCGCATAATACGACGCCGGTGATGCGTGCGCATACCGGCCCGGAGAACCAGGCGGCGGCGGTGATCGCCTGGCCGACCGGCGGTGGGATCGACAACATCGTCGAGGCGCGGCGCCTGGACGTGCTGGCGCAAGTGTTCAGCGATCGTCTGTTCGAGCGGCTGCGGCAGGCGGCAGGGGCGAGCTACAGCCCGAACGTGTCGAGCCAGTGGCCGGTCGGGATGAACACCGGCGGCCGCATGGTCGCGATCGGGCAGGTCGCGCCGGAGAAGGTGTCGTTCTTCTTCCAGATCGCGCGGCAGATCGCGGCCGAGCTGGTGTCGACGCCAATCGCCGCGGACGAGTTGGACCGGATCAAGAAGCCGATGGGGCAGTATATCCTGCGCGCCTCGACCGGGAACCAGTTCTGGTTGCAGCAGCTGGGGGGCGCGACGTTCGACCCGCGGCGGATCGCGGCGACGCAGCGGATCGCTTCGGATCTGGTCGCGACGACGCCCGTGGAGTTGCAGGCGACGGCGGCGAAGTATCTGCGGCCGGAAAAGGACTGGACGATGGCGGTCGTGCCGGACGCGGCGAAGAAGTGAGGTTTGCCCCTCTCCCTGCAGCGGAGAGGGAAGGAGGAGCCGCTTGGCGACGGAAGGGTGAGGGGCTTTGGGATGATCGCCCGAGCCTCACGCCCCTCACGCTCCCACCCGCAAGCACGGGCGGGCCCCTCCCTCTCCCCGGAGGGGAGAGGGCTTAGGTTTTAGGGTTTATACAAGCCGTCCAACCTTTCGCCGTAGACCTGCCGCAACACATGCCGGCGGATCTTCAAACTCGGCGTCAGCTGCTCGTTCTCGATCGTGAACGGGCCATCCGCCAGCACGAAGCGGCGGATGCGTTCGGTTACCGTCAAATCCTTGTTCACGCGTTCGATCGCCGCGCCCAGGGCCGTGCGGAACTCGCTATTCTCCGCCAGCCGCGCGAAGCTGCACGCGTCGCCGTTGGCGGCGCACCATTCCTGCGTCCACTCCGGATCGGGCACGACCAGCGCGACCATGTACGGCCGCCGATCGCCGACGATCATCGCCTGGACGATCTCGGGCTGGAGCGTCAGCATCCCCTCGACCTTTTGCGGGGCGACGTTCTCGCCCTTGTCGTTGATGATCAGGTCTTTCTTGCGGTCGGTGATGCGGATCCGGCCGCGATCGTCGATCTCGCCGATGTCGCCGGTGTGCAGCCAGCCGTCCTTCAGGACTTTCGCGGTCTCGGCGTCGTTGCGCCAATAGCCGTGCATGACGAGTTCGCCGCGCACCAGGATCTCGCCGTCCTCCGCGATCCGCACCTCGGTGTCCTTGAGCGCAGGGCCGACCGAGTCCATGCGGACGCCGGCCTTGGGGCGGTTGCAGGAGATGACGGGGGCGGCTTCGGTCTGGCCATAGCCTTGCAGAAACGTCAGCCCGAGCGACTCGAAGAACAGGCCGACTTCGGGATTGAGCGGTGCACCGCCCGAGATCATCGCCTTTAACCGGCCACCGAACTTCTTCGAGATCTTCGGCTTGAAGAGGGTGGCGACGGCGGCCTGCATCGGGCGGTCGATCAGGCGGAGGCGGCCGGCGTAGCGCTTGCCGCCGATCTCGAGCGCACGGGCGAGGAGGTAGGCGGAGGCACCGCCCTGTTTCTCGATCGTCTTCGAGATGCGCGTGCGGAGGACCTCGAACAGGCGGGGGACGACGAACATGATCGTCGGGCGCGTCTCCTCGATGTTGGCGGCGAGCTTTTCGAGGCTTTCCGCGTAATAGATCTGGCCGCCGAGCGAGATCGGGAAATGCTGGCCACCGGTGTGTTCGTAGGCATGGCTCAAAGGCAGGAACGACAGGAATACCTCGTCGTCCCAGCCGAAATCCTCCGAGATCACGTTCGCGCACCCTGCGCAATTGTGGAGGATCGCGCCGTGGTGCTGCATCACGCCGCGCGGGGCGCCGCCGGTGCCCGAGGTGTAGATGATGCAGGCGAGGTCTTCGCGCGCGAAGTCGGCGCGGGCGGCGGCGGTTTCGGGGGCGGTCTGGTGCGCGGCGATCAAAGCGTGCCAGTTGTGGAAATCGATTCCGGCGGGGACCTTGATGTCCTCGAGACCGATGACGGTCTGCGCCTGGTTCGAGCGCACCACCGCGGGGAGCAACGTCCTGGCGAGCTTGGCGGTCGACACGATGATCGCGCAGGCACCCGCATTCTCGATGATGTGGAGGTGATCGCGTTCGGTGTTGGTAACGTAGGTCGGCACGGTGATGCACCCCGCCGCCATGATCGCGAGGTCGCTCAGGCACCATTCGGGGCGGTTCTCGCTGACCAGCATGACGCGGTCGCCGCGCTTCAGGCCGATCGCGGTGAGCGCGGTGGCGAGGCTCGCGACCTGCCGCGCCGCGTCGGCCCAGCTGGTGGCGACCCAGGCGCCGCTCGCCTTGGTCCAGAGAAACGGCGCGTCGCCTCTCTCCGCGGCGCGCGCGAAGAACATCGAGACGAGGTTCGGGAATCGTTCGAGCTGACGAGCCATTGTCTCTCCCTGGGCGCACTGGTAGCCGATGCGCCTCGTTGGAGCCCTTGTAAGCGAGAAGCCTCACGCCGGACAATCACCGTCCACCGACGAGATGGCCCGAAAGCTTTGGATCGTCGCTGAAAACCGCCCGCCGTCAGGTCCGGATGTACCGGAAGTACCAGACCTCGTGACCCTGCCGCCGCGCCTTGCGTTCGTAGCGCGTCTCGGGCCAGTCGTCGGGGCGGGTTAGGAAGTCGTGTGGGGTTTCGGCCTGCCAGACGAAATCGCGGCGCGCATTCATGATCATCATCGACCAGCGGCAATAGGTCGGGTCGTCGGTGCCGAGCCGGAACTCCGCGCCGGGCTTCAGCTTGGCGGCGATCGTATCGAGCGGTCCGTGATTGACCATGCGCCGCTTGGCATGGCGCGCCTTGCGCCAGGGATCGGGGTGCAAAAGGTAGAGACGGTCGAGGCTGGCATCGGGCAAGCGCTCGATGACTTCGAGGGCATCGCCCATATACAGCCGAACGTTGGTCAGCGCCCCGTCGCGGATATGGGAGAGCGCGCCGACCACGCCGTTGAGAAACGGCTCGCAGCCGATGAACCCGATATCGGGATTGGCCGCAGCCTGGGCGGCAAGATGCTCGCCCGCGCCGAAGCCGATTTCGACATGGAGGGAACGGCCATTGCCGTCGGTATCACCGAACAGCGTCGCGGCGTCGAGGGGACCCTCGTCGGGTACCGAAAGGTCCGCAAGCGTTTCCTCGACAAGCGCGGCCTGGCCGAGGCGAAGCTTGTGGCCTTGGCGTCGGCCATAAAGGCGGCGGATAATGGAAGGGTCGTTCATCGCCGCGCGCTCTAACGATCTGCGTGCCGCACGCAAAGCGTCGTCGGCGTGTTTGGGCGGCGGGGGCGTTACAAAAAGAGGAATGCTCGATCACCGAGTACCGCGGCGAGACCATGATGCGCGCGCGGATCCCGTGCGATTCTCGGCGAGTGCGGATTGATCGGTTGCACTCTGGCATTGCCGTGGCGCTTGCCGTACCGGTTTGCGAATGGGCGATCTGGACAGGCTGGTTCCATCGGGAATCATCGAGCAATGGGTCTATCACCTGCGGCGTCAGCGCGCCCGGGCGGCAGATGCGATATGGCTGATCGATCAGGGCTTTACGCTGCATGACGGACAAGGTGGCATCCCGCAGCACGACGCGACGACGCGGTGGCGGGCCGAACAAGAGACGGTGGTCGAGGAAGTAACGGCGTTGCTAGCGCTTTACGACGGGATCAACCTAGGAACGGTCGATGCGGACGCTACGCCGACCCTTCGTTAGGATTGATCGCTATAGCATTGCCGCATGAGCCAGCCTGTCATCTGCAAGGATGAGCTCTGCGGCATTTCGGGGTCGGTCATCGCCATGACATGTTCAGCCGACGTCATCATCTGAAGATGCCGGTCGCCGAGAAGGCGATGCGCGGCGCGACCCGCTTCGGTCTTCGAACGCTCGGCAAGTAGTTTTTCCTGCGCGGCACGGTTGCGGTGGTAGTCCGCCCGCTGTTGCCAAGCCTCGGCAGTGGTCAAACGATCTGATCGTTCATGACTCATGCTCATTTCCTAATCTGTAAGACTTGATCTAGATTAGATTATCACACTGCCGGATTATCCCTAGACATTTCGACTAGATCCAGGTTTTGCAAGAAATTATTTGTCGATGCGGCGAAGATAGCGCCGGGGCGTGGTCCCTAAAAAGCGGTTGGCGTCGCGGAGAAAGTGCGACGCATCGAAATAACCAAAGTTCGTGATCGTAGCAAAATCCATCCCGGTCTCCTGAAACCGTTCGAGCGCGGCAATGAAACGGCGGCGCATCAACAGCGTCTTGGGTGGAAAACCGAACCAGCGCAGTGCGATACGGCGAAGATTATGCGGAGTCGTCGCCAATTGACTGGCGGCAGTCGCGGCATCGTCGACGCTACCGGCGTCGATCAGCGCCATCAGTTCTGCGATCAGCGTGGTGGTCGCGACATCGAGCGACGTCATGTCGCGCGCGACCACCGCTTCGGCAAGCCGCGCGATCGCCCTGGCGGCAAGGTCCGCGACATGTGGGTCGGCCACGTACGAGTCGGCGAGATCCGAGTCGAGCACGTCCGAACTGGTTCCGTCCGCGCTGGCCATATCGAAATCAGCCACGTCGTCGAGGCAGGTAATGCCAAGATCGCGCGCGCCGACGATCCGATCGGACATCGTCGCTGCCACGACGGCCGTCAACCGCGACCAGTCTAGCGGACTCAACGGGATTTCGACCGGCGCCGTGCCATTGATCTGCAAGGTGACCGGTTGGCTCGAGGGGCCGACGATGGCGACATCGGGCAGCCGATCGTAATAGCGATTGCGAATCCGCGCGGAGACCCGGGTGCCTTCGGGGATCACCAGGACTCGAGCGGTCCCCGGCAGGCGCGAAATCTCGAAGGCGCCCGCGGACCGGGGACGCATGGTGCCGAGCGCGTCGATCCGCGATCGTAGCTGGCCCTCTACCGATGGTCCCGAGATCAGCAGCCCATCGACGCTTTTGGTCGAGCGCATTGGAAAAACCAGCATCGTCACATCCCACTTCCGGGTGCGCGCGACGACCGTCGACGACCCCCTGCCAAGGCCGACACTTGATCCAGATTGTACAACCGCGAAATGTCCACAGCGCTCAACTTTGAGACATGGAGACATGGTTGCGGCAAAAGAAAGCGCGCCCTTTCCGTCCCTTGGCTGGATGATTGGGGAGCGCTTGCAGCCGCGCGACCGTTCATGAGACGAGCGCGATCAATTGCGCGAGCCCATTGGTACCGGTCTTGGTAACGATCGCCGCACGGTGGTTTTCGATCGTCTTGATGCTGAGCCCCAGCGCGCCCGCAATCGCCTTGTTGCTATGGCCGCGTACCAGCATGTCGAACACCTGGCGTTCCCGCGTCGTCAGCAACGCGGTACGTCGTGTCAGCAACCGGCGACCGTTCGACCACGCGACCCCTTCGGCAACCGCGGTCAGCAAGCGGTCCTCGTCGATCGGCTTTTCGAGGTAGTCGAGTCCGCCATAGCGTCGCACGCTGTCGACCGCGTTGGCGGTAGTGGGCCATGCGGTCATGAAGACCAGCGCGACGTCGGGATCGAGTTCCCGCACGGCATCGGCAAAGGCGAAGCCGTCCATGTCGCCCATCATCACGTCGGAGATGATGCAGGCGGCAGGGGTGCGCGGATAATCGCGCAGCAACGCGATCGGGTCGACGAACGCCTGTGCGACGTGACCGTGCCGCATCAGCAGGCGAGCAACGCTGGCGCCGAGATCGTCGTCGTCGTCGAGCACGTACACCGTTGCGGGACTGCATAAAGTCAGCGTCATGCGACATACCCGATCGGCGTTTCGGCAAGCGGAAGGGTCACGACATGCGCGATCCGCGCCAGTCCGCGATCGGCGCGGGACAGCGTGCCGCCATGCGCTTCGACGATCGCCTTCGCCACCAGGGAGCCGACGCCCATGCCCTCATGGACGAGGGGGTGATCGGTGCAATGGTTGACGACCGCAATCGCAATCCGGTCGTCGCGGCGCGTCACGGCGATCTCGACCACGCCATCGTCGGTCGCCTGCACGGCATTGCGGACCAGATTGACGAGCGCCTGCGCGATCTCGATCTCCTGCGCCATCACCGTCCATTCGGGATCGACGGGGGCGATACGGATCGCGACGCCCGCCACGCTCGCCTCGGGTCTGGCCAGCGCCGTGACCGTGTCGAGCAGCGTCGCGACCGGCAATAGCGAGGGCTCGTCGACCGCACGACCGCCGAACCGACGCAGGCGGCGGACCAGCGTCGACAACGTCGCGGTCTTGCGCTCGATAAGTCGCGCGGTTTCGGCGATCTCGGGATCGGCGCGGGCACTGATCTCGACCAGATGACGCGCTTCGATCGCGAGCGTGGACAGCGGCTGGCTGATCTCGTGGATCACCGCGACCGACATCGCGCGCAGCGTCTTCAGGCGTTCGGCCTGGAACAGCATCCGGTCGCGCCGCGCCACGGCGGCGAGCGCCCGCGCTTCGGCGTCGGCGAAGCTTCCCGCGAGATAGCCCACCACGGTGACCGCAGCGAGACTCATGTGAAGCGCGAGCCGCTGGTCGACCGGGACCGCGCCGGTCGTCTCGGGCAGCACGAGGATCGCGGTGACAACGATCGCCGCCCACGCCGCGGCCCGTCCGAAGCGCAGCCCGATCCAGGCGATCGCGAGCAGCACCGGGGTCGCGGGCAGCCCGAGGCCGATCGTCGCGAGCGTCGCCACCAGCGCCAGCGACAGGCCGAGCACGAGGATGGCCTCGGCGATGTGCCGGCGCGACGGAAACATCGCCGGCATGACCGTCCGACCGCTCGACAGATCGGCGATCCACAACAGCGGCGGGGCAATCAGCAGGACGCCGAGCATGTCGCCGACCGCGAACCCGGTCAGCGACGCGATGACGTCGCGGACGCTGGCGACGTTGGTGAGGTCGGGCCGGATGATCGACCATGGCAATGCGAACGCAACCGCGGTCAGCGGGGCAAGGACGGAGGCGAGCCCGAGCGGCATCGGCGCGGTCGCCAGGCTGCCGGTGGCACCATCGGCGACCCGGCGCACCACCGAGACCGCGATGCCATACGCCAATACGGGGCTGGCGACGCCGAATATGGCGCGCGGCCATTCGGGTTGGGTGAAGACGACGATTCCGGTCAGGCACTGGACGGCGATCTCGGTGAGCGCCGCAGTCGGCGCCAGGCGCGCGCCAAACCGCCAGAACAGGGCGAGACGCACCCCGGCGGCTGGAAACCAGAGAGAATAATAGCCTGTCCCGCTCCACAGGATCGCCAGCCGGTGCAACGCGAGAAACGCTACGCCATACCCTGCCAGCAACAGCCATTCGCGGTCGCGTGGCAGCCACGACGCGCAATCGGCGCGCGACGGCGCCTGCACGTCGCCATCGGCAACATGATCGGCAGAGGGAAGGGGAACGGATGCCATCTCCGTCTGGATACCGCCAACCGCGGCGCGCAGAAGTAGGGAAATACCCGGATGCAGCGGCGGGCAGCGATAATCGGCGCGCGCAGTCGCCGGTTTTTCCCCGGACCGACCTCGACGAGGGAATGCTGGCGCGTTTCGCCTTCGTGCATCTGCGACCGTCGTTGCATGGCCGGTTGGCGGGGACGGATTCGCATCTGGCAGCGGTACAGGGCGATCATCCCGAGTATCGCCTGGTATCGTGCGGATCGCGGAAGACGTAGTTCCATCCTCGATCAGCAGCCGGGCCTGACCCGGCGGACGCGATTCCGTTCCGACCGCGTTCCGATTGTGCGGGGGGGGCAAGCGCTGTAGGTCTCCCCGCGAACCCGGCGCCGTGGCGCGCCGATCGGCGGCCTATCGACACGGGCGGAACATGGACTCCTCGGGCCTTGAGGCCGTTTTCCTCGCGAACCGCGACACGCTGCTGCGGTTTCTCCGGTCGCTCGGTGCGGGCGATGCGGCCGAGGATCTGCTGCACGAGCTGTGGATGCGGATACAATCGGCACCGACCGGGCCGATCGCGTCGCCGCTGTCGTATCTGTACCGGATGGCGAACAACCTGATGCTCGACCGCCACCGCGCGGTGCGTCAGGCGGAGAAGCGGGATCGGGAATGGACCGAGGCGACCGGCGGCGCGTCGCTCGATCGGTCCGAGGAGCCGTCCGCCGAGCGCGTCGTGATCGCGCGTGAGCAGGCGGCGTTGGCGGAGGCGGCATTGCAGTCGGTCGGGACGCGCGCGGCCGGGATATTTCGACGGCACAGGATCGACGGGGTCGAGCAGCGGACGGTCGCGACGGAGTTCGGGGTGAGCCTCAGCACCGTCGAGGGCGACCTGCGGAAAGCGTATCGTGCGATGATCGATGCAAAGCGGCGCTATGACGAGACTTGAGTTTTCAAGGTCGTACCGGATCGTCTCCGTCATCGCGTATAGGAGGCCATGATGGCGGAGCATGACGATATCGACGCGCAAGCGCTGGACTGGGTCGTCCAGACCGGCAGCGACGCGTTCGACGACTGGCCGGCGTTCCACGCCTGGCTGGAGGCGGACCCGCGTCATGCGACGGCGTATCATGCGATGTCGGCGGATATCGAGGAGATGGCGGCGGCCGTGCCGGCCGAGGCGGCGGCACCGGTCGTCGTGCCGATGCCGAAGCGGCGTTGGCCGGTCTGGACGGGCGGCGCGATCGCGGCGTCGCTGGCGCTGTTCGTCGGCTATGAGGCGCTCGAAACGCGCGCGCACCCCTATGCGGTCGAGACCGCGGCCGGCGCCATGCGGACGGTGCAGCTCGCTGACGGGAGCAGCATCGCGATGGGTGGTGAGACACGGCTGATGCTCGATCGCGACGACCCGCGGATCGCGACGCTGGAGCGCGGCGAGGCGATGTTCGTGGTCCGGCACGACGATAGCGATCCGTTCGAGGTGAGCGTCGGCGGCGCGCGACTGGTCGATGTCGGGACCGCGTTCGACGTCAAGTACGCGCGTGGCGAGACCCACGTCGCGGTGTCGGAGGGCGCAGTCGACTATAACCCGGGACGCGATGGCATCCGGCTCGTGAAGGGGCAGGGGCTGCTCGTGCGCGACGGCAAGGCGATCGTGACGGCGGTCGATGTCGCCAGCGTCGGATCGTGGCGCGACAGCGTGCTGGCCTATGAAGGCGCGACGCTGGCGGAGGTGGCGGACGATCTGTCGCGCGCGCTCGGCGTCGACCTGCGCGCCGACCCGACCGTGGCGAAGCGGCCGTTCAGCGGCAGCATCGCCACCGCCAAGCTGGTGGGCGATCCGAGGCTGGCCGCGCCGTTGCTGGGGGTGGCGATCCGCAAGCGTGGCGGTCACTGGGTGATGTCCTCGCGCTCGTGAGGATGCGCGGATGTCTGGTCGTCGCGGCGCTCGCCGTCGCCGCTCCCGCGCAGGCGGGGCAGGGGGCGGTCGACCTGCCGGCAGGGCGGCTCGGCGATGCGGTGCTGGCGCTCGGGCGGCAGTCGGGGACGAGCATCGTCATCGGCGATCCGGGGCTGTGGGCGCGGCGTGTGCCGGCAGTGCGTGGGCGGATGAGCGCGCGCGAGGCGCTCGACCGGCTGGCAGTCGCGGCAAACGCCGACGTTGCAGCCGCAGGACCGTTGGGATGGCGGCTCGTTGCGCGCGCGCCGCATGTCGCGATAGTCCGGTTGAAACGGCCTAAGATCGTGCCCGTGCCGGCACCGGTGGTCCAGGGCGCGGATATCGTCGTCACCGGCAGCAAGCGCGACGTGCGGTTGCGCGATTTTGCGGGGCAGGTGGCGTTGCTCGACGGGGTCGATCTCGCGCTCGGCGGCGCGGGCGGGACCGAGGCGATCCTTGCGCGGCTGGCAAGCGTGTCCTCGACGCATCTCGGCGCCGGGCGCAACAAGCTGTTCATTCGCGGGATCGCCGATTCCAGTTTCACTGGGCCGACCCAGACCACGGTGGGGCAATATTTCGGGGACCTGCGGCTGAGCTACAACGCGCCCGATCCCGATCTGCGGCTGTACGATATCGCGTCGGTCGAGGTGCTCGAAGGGCCCCAGGGGACGCTGTACGGCGCAGGGTCGCTCGGCGGGATCATCCGCACCGTGCCGAATGCGCCGGAGCTGGGCGCGGTGTCGGCGTCGATCGCGGGCGGTCTGTCGGCCACGTGGCACGGCGATCCGGGTGCTGATTTGGGCGTGACGCTGAACGTGCCGCTCGGCGAGCGGGTGGCGCTGCGCGTCGTCGGCTACGGCGTCAGCGAGGGCGGGTATATCGACAATCCGGTGCTCGACCGGCGCGACGTGAACCGGACGCGGATCGGCGGCGGGCGCGCGATGCTGAGGCTCGATGCGGGGAATGGGTGGACCGTCGATCTTGGCGGGATCGGGCAATGGACCAAGGGCGACGACAGCCAATATGCCGATCGCGACGCGCCACCGCTGACCCGGTCGAGCGCGATCGTGCAGGGCTTCTCGGCGGATTACACGATGGGGCAGGTGGTCGTGTCGGGCGCGATCGGCGGGCTGAAGGTCAAGTCCTCGACCGGGATCGTCGGCCAGGCGCTGACCGAGCGGTACGACGCGACGCTGCCCGAAGGCGAAGCCCGCGTGTTCGCACAGCGCAACGCGACGTCGATGATCGCGAACGAGACGCGGGTCTGGCGGCCGATGCGGAACGGGTTCGGCTGGGTGGTCGGTGGCAGTTTCACGCAAAACCGGACGCGGCTGTCGCGGTCGCTCGGGCCGGTCGATGCGCTGGCGCCGGTGACGGGCGTGACCAACAGCATCGACGAGGCGACGCTGTACGGCGAGGGGAGCGTGCAACTGGTGCGCGGACTGATCGCGACCGCTGGCGCCCGAGTCACGCGCGCCTCGCTGGCAGGCACCGGCGAGGACATCGCACCGGCGCGGCTGGAGACGGTCGCGCTTGCCCGCGCACGCGTGACGGCGGACCGGATCGAGACGAGCGTGCTGCCGTCCGCCTCGCTGATCGCTGCGGCGCTGCCGAAGGTGTCGCTGTACGGACGGTATCAGCAGGGATTCCGCCCGGGCGGGCTGGCGATCGAGAGCGATTTCGTGCGGCGGTTCGAGAATGATCGCGTGCGGACGCTGGAGAGCGGCGTGCGCTATGGGCTTGCGGGAATCGACAGCGCGTATCTGTCGGCGAGCGTGTCGCACACGATCTGGCAGGATATCCAGGCTGACTTCACCGACGCGACCGGCCTGCCGAGCACCGCCAATATCGGCGACGGGCGGATCTGGACGTTCAGCGCGGCGGGGGGATGGAAGCCGGTCGCCGGGCTGACGCTCGACGCTGGCTTCACCTATAACGACAGCCGCGTGACCGAGCCCAGCCCGGCGCTGTTCGTGGCGCTCGCGCGGATGAGCCAGGTGCCAAACATCGCGCGCTATGCAGGGCGGCTTGGGGCGGATTACCGGCGGGATGTCGGGCGGGATCTGGAACTGCGGGTATATGGATGGGCGCGCTATGTCGGGCGGTCGCGGCTCGGGGTCGGGCCTGTGCTCGGCGAGGAGCAGGGGGATTATCTGGATACGGCGCTGACGGCGCGGGTTGGGCGGGCTTCGTTGGGGGTGACGCTCGGGGTGACGAATTTGACGGATAGCGTCGGCAACCGGTTCGCGTTGGGGACGCCGTTCCAGGTCGGGAGCGGGCAGATTACGCCGCAGCGACCGCGGACGGTGCGGATAGGTTTGGACGCGGCGTTCTGACGCTGCAATCCTTCCCCGCCAGGAGGAGCTGGCTGTCCCTTGCCAGACGGAGGGGGAGGTAACAATCACATCCGTTGCGTGTCCTCCCCCTCCGTCTCGCTACGCGATCCACCTCCCCCTGGCGGGGGAGGATTAACGGCTTCAGCCCTTTGCTAGCGCGCGCTGGTCGGCGGGGAGCAGCGCCAGCGCGGTTTTGTAGCAATCCTCGACATGCGAATTACCGACCAGCTTCATCGCGCCGAAGCTGATCGTCGCGGCCACCGCCGAGCCCGCGAAGGGGATGAATTTCGCCATCGATCCCACCGCGACGCGCGCGCCGACGCGGCGGAGCAGGGCGACGACGATGCGCTTGGTCACCATCCGGCCGATCATCGTGTTGCCGAGGCTCGACGCCATCACCAGCGCCTGCTGCGCGATCTGCGGCTCGAGCTTTTGTACCTGGTCGTGATCGAGGCCGAAGCGCTTGCTGATTTCGGGCAGCAGCTTGGTGAGAAGGCCGATGTCCGCGACGATATCCGCGCCGGGGATCGGCACGACCGCAGCCCCCGCCGACATCATCGAGCGCGTCGTGACGAGCCGCTTGCTGTCGTCGCGGATGCGGTCGAGTTCGGCGATGGTAGTGATCATGCTGGCGTTTCCCTGAAATTATCGAGCCGACAACGCGCCGCCGGGGTCCTGGTGCCACGGGATAATAGCGCGCGGTTCAAGGTTCGCGAGCCCCGCCTCCGTCCTCTTTTCGAAAACACATCGAAAAGGGTTCCGTATGCGTCGTCTCCTGCTGACCACCACCTGCCTGTTCGCGATCACGTCGCCGCTGCAGGCGCAGACCGTGATCGACACCAAGCGGACCGATGCGGTGCGGACCTCGACGACCAAGGCGGGCGCACCCGACAACATCCGCATCGCCGCGGCGGGTTCGGTGACGCCGACCAGCGGCACCGCGGTCACGGTCGACAGCGTCAATTCTGTCACCAACGAAGGTACGATCCAGGTCACCAACGCCGACGGATCGACCGGCATCCTCGCCAACGCAGGCACTGGCGGCGGCATCACCAACGCGGCGGCGGGTAAGATCATCGTCGATGAAAGCTATGTCGCGACCGATACCGACAAGGACGGCGACCTCGACGGGCCGTTCGCGGCGGGCACCGGACGCACCGGCATCCGCACCGCGGGCGCCTACACGGGCGCGATCGTCAACAGCGGCGCGATCACGGTGAAGGGCAACGATTCCGCGGGCATCTGGCTGGGCGGGCCGCTGACCGGCGCGTTCACGCATGACGGGCAGACCTCGGTCACCGGCGATCGCTCGACCGGCGTGCGGATCGCGGACGTGACCGGCAACGTCCGGCTCGCGGGCACCATAGCGGCGATCGGGCAGGGCGCGGTGGCTGCACGCGTCGATGGTAACATCACGGGTGCGCTGGTCGTCCAGGGCGCGCTGGGCTCGACCGGCTATCGCTACGTGACGGCCCCCGCCGATCCGTCGAAGCTCGAAGCCGACGACCTGTTGCAGGGCGGATCGGCGCTGGTCGTCGCCAGCGACGTCTCGGGCGGGATCATCTTCGCGGTGCCGCCGAAGGACGCGAGCACCACCGATACCGACGAAGACAAGGACGGCCTGCCCGACGCCACCGAAGGCTCGGCGGCGATCACCTCCTATGGCGCGGCGCCGGCGGTGCAGATCGGCTCGGCGACGCGTGCGGTCGCGATCGGCGCGGTCGCGGGGACGGGAACCGGCTTCGGCTTGATCGTCGACGGCGGCATCGCGGGTAGCGGCGTCTATGGTGGCGTCGAGGGTAACGGCCTGGCGATCGGCGGGCTTGGTGGCGCGGTGACGATCGCCGGCGGGATCGGCATCAACGGCACCGTCGCGGCGGCGGCAAACGGCGCGAGCGCGACGGGGTTGAAGCTCGGTAGCGGTGCGTCGACCCCCGAAATCCGCAATGCCGGCACGATCTCGGCAGCCGGCGGCGGCACGGCGGCATCGCGCTCGACGGCGGTGCTGATCGACACCGGTGCCTCGGTCGCGACGGTCCGCAACAGCGGCACGATCAAGGCGACCGCGCAGGCCGCCGACGGCACCGCGATCGGCATCCTCGACCGGTCGGGCACCGTCACGCTAATCGAGAATAGCGGCAGTATCGGCGCATCGGGCGCGCTCGCCACCTCCGAGCGCAACGTCGCGATCGACCTCTCGGCGAACACGACCGGCACGATCGTCCGCCAGACCGCGGTCGCGACCGGCATCGCCGCACCCGGGATGGTCGGCGACGTGCGCTTCGGCACCGGCAACGACCTGTTCGACGTCGCCGACGGCACCGTCACCGGCACTGCGCGGTTCGGGAGCGGCAACAACCGCCTGGCCCTATCGGGCGACGCGAACTTCACCGGCGGCGCGGTGTTCGGCGCGGGCAACGACGCGCTGACGCTGGCTGGGACGTCGGTGTTCGTCGGTGCGGCGGACTTCGGTGGCGGTACCGACACGCTGACGCTCGGCGGCACCTCGCGCTTCTCGGGTACGCTCGCCAACGCGCAAGGGCTCGCGGTCGCGGTGGCCGGCGGCACGCTCGACATCACCAACGCCGCGTCGATCGCCTCGCTCTCGGTCGCCGGGGGCGGCGTGCTCGCGGTGACGCTCGACAAGGCTGGTGGCACCAGCACGGCCATCCAGGTCGCGGGCACTGCAGCCTTCGACAAGGATTCGACGCTCGCGCTGAAGCTCACCAGCGTCGTCGATGCCGAGGGGCGCTACACCGTCCTGCGCGCCGGAACGCTGACGGGTGCCGCAAACCTCACCGCGACCACGACTCTGCTCCCGTTCCTCTACAAGGGCAGCATCGCAACCGCCACGGGCAACGAGCTTGCGGTCGACGTCGCGCGCAAATCGTCGACCGAACTCGGGCTCAACCGCTCGCAGGCGTCGGCCTATGACGCGATCTACAAGGCGCTCGGCAACGACGCGAAGATCGGCGGGGCGTTTCTCAACATCACCGATGGCGACGCATTCCGCGGCTCGGTCCGCCAGATGCTGCCCGATCATGCCGGCGGCACATTCGAGGCGGTCACGATGGGCTCGCGCGCGACCGCCCGCGTCCTCGCCGACCCGCATGGCCCGTTCAAGGACGAGGGGAAGTGGGGCTATTGGGTAACGCAGGTCGCATGGGGCACGTCGAAAAGCGTCGCCGATACCGCGGGCTACGACATCAGCGGCTGGGGCGTTTCGGCTGGTGCGGAATACAAGACCGGCGTCGGCAATTTCGGCACCTCGCTCGCGTATCTGAACGGGCAGGATGCCGATGATGGCACCAACAACGAAGTGCGATCGAACCAGTATGAGCTGGCCGGATATTGGCGCGGGCATTGGGGCGGTCTGCAGGCCAATGCGCGCGTCTCGGGTGCCACGATCAAGTTCGACGGCTCGCGTGATTTCAGCGGTGCGATCGGTAGCGAAGCGGTCGATCGGACCACGAACGGCGATTGGAACGGCACGCTCTATTCCGCATCGGGCGGCGTCTCGTGGGACGGCGGCAAGGGCATCTTCGTGTTCCGGCCGGTCTTGGCCATCGATTATTACAAGCTGAAGGAGGACGGTTACAGCGAGACCGGCGGTGGCAAGGCTATCGACCTCGTGGTCCAGTCGCGCAGCAGCGACGAGCTGGCGGTGACGGCGAGCACGGCGCTGGGGCTGAACTTCGGGGGCACGAGCCCGGACCAGGGCTGGTTCAGGGTCGAGGCGGAAGGCGGCCGGCGCGAACTCGTCGGCGGCGGGCTCGGCGCGACGACGGCGGCATTCGAGGGCGAGCAGTCGTTCACACTGACGCCGGAAGAGCGGACTAGCGGTTGGGTCGGCAAGCTGCGCGCGGTCGGCGGGAGTTCGGTGTTCCGGCTCGGCGGCGAGTTTGGCGCCGAGCAGCAGCAGGGCCGCGTGGCGCTGTCGCTGCGCGCGAGCTTGCAGATCGGGTTGTAGGAAAAGGACGTCACGATCCTCCCCCGCCAGGGGGAGGTGGCGCCACAGGCGACGGAGGGGGAGGACACGGAACGAATGGGTCGCTTACCGCCCCCTCCGTCAGGCAAGCGCCTGCCACCTCCCCCTGGCGGGGGAGGATCGTGAAGGTTACGTCCGCGTCTGCCAGCCGCCGCCTAGCGCGCGGAAGAGGTCGACTTGGGCGCCGGCGATACGCGCGTCCGCCGCGGCGAGGTCCGTGTCGGTATCCGCCAGCGTGCGTTCGGCGTCGAGGACGTCGAGGAAGTCGATCTGGCCTTCGCGCTGGCGGGCGCGGGTGATGCGGGCGGCGGTGGCGGCGTTGTCGTGCGCGGACTGGAGCTGCGTGCGCCTGTCCAGTTCGCGGGCGTAGTTCGAGAGCGCGGTCTCGGTTTCCTCGAGTGCGGTGAGGACGCTGCCGTCGAAATTGGCGAGTGCACCGCGGGTGTCGGCTTCGGCGCCCGCTATGCGGGCACGGGCGGCGGACTGGTTGAGCGACCAGTTCAGCAGCGGGCCGAGCAGCCAGCGGATCGGGCCGCCGGTGAAGATGTCGCCGACGCTGAGCGCGGTCGAGCCGATCGAACCGCCAAGCGAGATTTGCGGATAGAGTTGCGAGGTCTGGACGCCGATACGGGCGGTGGCCGCGGCGAGGCGGCGTTCGGCGGCGTGGACGTCGGGTCGGCGGGCTAGCAACGTCGCGCCGTCGCCGATCGGGATCGGCTGGTCGAGGCGCGGCGTGGTGGTGCGGGCACCGGCTGTCGCGGGCAGGTCCTGCGGGGTGCGACCGGTAAGCGTGGCGAGGCGGAAGAGCGCGGCTTGGCGCTCGGCTTCGATCTGCGGGATGTTGGCGGCGCGTTGGTCACGCAGGGCGGCGATCCGGACCTGATCGAGGCGGGCTGCGCGACCGGCGTCGACGCGCTTGCCGGTCAGCGTGTTCGACTTGTCGAGCAGCTCGACGATCCGCTTGGCGACTGCGAGGCGTTCGGCGGACGAGGCTGCGTCGACATAAGCGCGGGTGGTGGCCGCGACGATCGAGACCCGGACCGCGTCGGCATCGGCCTGCGCCGCACCGACGTCGCCGCGCGCGGCCTCGACGTTGCGGCGGACTCGGCCGGCGAGATCGACCTCGTAGCTGACGTCGAGCCCGACATCATAGGTAGCGCGCTGGCGGTCGAAACCGGGGAGGTTCTGGAGTTGCGAGGTGCGCGCGTAATTGCCACTCGCGCCGGCGTTTACTTGCGGCTCGCGGTCGGTCTTCGTGCCGCGCAGCGAGGCGCGGGCGCTGTCGAGGCGAGCGACGGCGACGCGGAGGTCGGTGTTCGTGGCCAATGCGTCCGCGACGAGGCCGTCGAGGACCGGGTCGCGGTACATCCGCCACCAATCGTTATCCGGCGCGGTCGTGACGGTGGCAGCATTCGCGGTGACGAACGATGCCGCCGCCTTGGGTGGGGTGATCGGCGCGACATAGTCGGGGAGCGTCAGCGCCGAGAGGCTCGCGAGGAGGGCGGACTTCATGATGCTGGTCCTATTCGGCTGGCTGAAGGGTCGCGGCGGGGGCAGGCCGGCGGCGTTCGAACCGCATCGCCAGCGCTCGCGCGACGACATAGAAGGTGGGGGTGAAGAGCAGACCGAACCCGGTCACGCCGATCATCCCGAAGAACACCGCGGTGCCGAGCGCCTGGCGGAGTTCCGCACCGGCCCCGGTCGCGATCACCAGCGGCACCGCGCCGAGGATGAACGCGAAGCTCGTCATCAGGATCGGCCGCAACCGGTCCTTCGCCGCGCGGACCGCCGCCTCGACCGGGGTGAGGCCGTCCTGTTCCTCGGCCTGCTTGGCGAACTCGACCACGAGGATCGCGTTCTTCGCCGCCAAGGCAATCAGCACGACCAGGCCGATCTGCGTGAGGACGTTGTTGTCCATACCTCGCAGGTTCACGCCGGTCATCGCGGCCAACAGGCACATCGGCACGATCAGAATGATCGCGAGTGGCAACGTCAGGCTCTCATATTGCGCGGCGAGCACGAGGAAGACGAACACCACCGCCATGCCGAAGACGAGCGCGGCGGTGCTGCCGGCGGCTTTCTGCTGATAGGCGATGCCGGTCCATTCATGCGCGTAGCCGGCGGGCAGCGACGCATCGGCGAGCTTCTCCATCGCGACCAGCGACTGGCCGGACGAATAGCCCTTGGCGGTGTCGCCATCGACCTCGACCGCGGGGAAGAGGTTGTAGCGGACGACGCGGTACGGGCCGGTCTTGTCCTTGAAGGTCGAGACCGAACCGACCGGGACCATCTGGCCCGAGTTGGAGCGCGTCTTGAGGTTGGCGATATCCGCGGTGGTGTTGCGGAACGGCGCGTCGGCCTGCGCGGTGACGCGGTAGGTGCGGCCGAGCAGGTTGAAGTCGTTGACGAAGGCCGAGCCGAGATAGACCTGCAACGCCTCGAAAACGCGCTCGGGGGGAACGCCGAGGAGATTGGCCTTGGCGCGGTCGACGTCGGCGAAGATGCGCGGCGTGGCGGTGTCGAAGAAGGTGTAGACCTGCGCGAGACCCTTGGTCTGGTTCGCCTGGCCGATCAGCGCGTAGCTTGTCTTGCCGAGGTCGGCGTAACCGTGGCCACCCTGGTCCTGCACCATCAGGCGGTACCCGCCGGCCGAGCCGATGCCCGGGATCAACGGCGGCGGGACGATCAGCAGGCGCGCTTCGGTGATGTCGCCGGTCGCCTTCTGCGATTCGGCCATGATGCTGGCCAATGTGACGCCGAGCTTCTTGCGTTCCTCGAAGCTCTTGAGCGGGATGTAGGCGGCGGCCGAGTTGGGGGCGAGTGTCTGTGAGGGGCCGTCGAAACCGGCCAGCATGACCGCGCCCTTGACGCCGGCGAGCGGCAGGATGCGCTTGGCAACCTTCTGCATGACGGCATCAGTGCGCTCGACCGACGAGCCGGGCGGAAGCTGGATGACGGTCAGGAAATAGCCCTGGTCCTGCGCGGGGACGAAGCCCGACGGGGTGACCATGAACACGCCCACGGTGACCGCGATCAGCGCGGCATAGGCGACCATCATCCGGCGCGGCGCGGTGACTAGGCGCGCGGTGAGGCGGGCATAGCTGTCGCTCATCCGCTCGAACCCGCGGTTGAAGGCATCGCCGGCGCGGCGCACGGTACGGGTCAGGCGGTTGCCGGAATCAGCGGGGGCGGTCGGCTTGAGGAGCATCGCGGCGAGCGCTGGCGACAGCGTCAACGAGATCAGCAGCGAGATGATCGTCGCGGTCGAGATTGTCACTGCGAACTGGCGGTAGAACGCGCCCGACAGCCCGGTGAGGAACACGGTCGGGATGAACACCGCGCACAGCACGAGCACGATCGCGACGAGCGCGCCCGACACTTCGTCCATCGACGTACGCGCTGCCTCCAGTGGGGAGAGCCCGTGTTCGAGGTTGCGCTCGACATTCTCGACCACGACGATCGCATCATCGACGACGATGCCGATCGCGAGGACGAGCCCGAACAGCGACAGGTTGTTGAGGCTGTATCCGGCGGCCGCGAGCACCGCGAAGGTGCCGATCAGCGAGACCGGGATCGCCACGATCGGGATGATCGCCGCGCGCCATTTCTGCAGGAAGACGAGGATGACGAGCACGACGAGGATCATCGCCTCGAACAACGTGTGCTTCACCGCGTCGATCGACTGCGCGATGAATTCGGTCGGGTTGTAGATGACCTTGTATTCGAGGCCCTTGGGGAAGCGCTTCGACATGCTCTCCATCTCGGCGGTGACGGCCTGCGCCGCGCCGAGTGCGTTCGAGCCGGGACGCTGGAAGACCGCGGCGATGACCGTGGGCTTGCCGCTGAGATAGGTGTTGGCGCCGTAATCCTGCGCGCCGAGTTCGACGCGCGCGACGTCCGAGACGCGGACTTGGCGGCCTTGTGCGTCGGTGCGGATGACGACGTCGGCGAACTGCTTGGGATCGGTGAGGCGCCCTTGCGTCTCGACGTTGAGCTGGAAGGCGCTGTTGCCCTTGTCATAGGGCGGCTGCCCGAGCGTGCCCGCGGCGACCTGGACGTTCTGCGCGCGCAGGGCGGCGACGATCTCGCCGGCGGTGAGGTCGAGTGCGGCGGCGCGACCGGGGTCGATCCAGACGCGCATCGAATAATCGCGCGCGCCGAACAGCTGCACGTCGCCGACGCCGTCGATGCGGCTGAGGCGATCGCGGACCTGGGTCAGCGCGTAGTTGGAGATATAGCCGCGATCGAGCGAGTTGTCGGGCGAGACGAGGTTCACCACCATCAGGAAGTCGGGCGAAGTCTTCCGCGTCACCACGCCGAGGCGCTGAACGTCTTCGGGCAAACGAGGGACGGCGACGGCGACGCGGTTCTGGACGAGCACCTGCGCGGCGTCGAGGTCGGTGCCGATCTTGAAGGTGACGGTGATCGTCACCTTGCCGTCGCCGGTCGATTGCGACGACTGGTAGAGCATGTTGTCGACGCCGTTGATTTCTTGCTCGATCGGCGCGGCGACGGTTTCGGCGACCGTCTCGGCGGAGGCGCCGGGATAGGTCGCGCTGACGGTGACGGTGGGGGGGACGATGTCGGGATATTGCGACACCGGCAGCGTCATGTAGGCGATCGCGCCGACGATCGTGATGATCACCGCGATCACGCCCGCGAAGATCGGCCGGGTGATGAAGAAGCGCGAGAAGCGCATGGTTTGTGTCCTCGAAAGAAGAGCGACGGACGCGCGCCAACACCACCCCGGCGGAGGCCGGGGCCCAATTGGACGAACCGCAGTGATAAGTCGAAACGCTATCCCAATTGGGCCCCGGCCTTCGCCGGGGTGGACGCCTATTGCGCGAGCGTGGCTTCACCCGAGATGGGCTGGACGGAGGCTGGCGCCGTCGTACCCGAGGCCACCAAAATCCGGCCGACCTTCGGCGCGACGGTCGCGCCGGGCATCGCCATCTGCGTGCCCTGGATGATGATCCGGTCGTTCGGCCCGATCCCCGAGCGCACGATCCGCAGGCCATCGACCACCGGCCCAAGCTCGACCGGCTTCTGGCTTACGACGTTCTTCGCATCGATCGTCAGCACAACCTTCCGCGCCTGATCGGTCTGCACCGCATCGTCGGGCACCAGCAGCGCCTGCCGCGTGCCCGCACTCGCGAGGCGCATGTTGCCGAACATCCCCGGCGTCAGGAAATACCCCGGGTTGGCGAGCACCGCGCGGCCACGGATCGTGCCCGAGCGCTGGTCGAGGCCGTTGTCGGTAAAGTCGAGCTTGCCCTTCCACCGATGTTCGGTCTCGTCCTGCAACTGGATCTCGACCGCTGCCGGCGTCGCGCCGGGCTGACGTGCACGCTGCGTCTTGAGGTACAGCGCCTCGGAGCCGTCGAACGTGAAGTAGATCGGGTCGAGCGCGTTGATCGTCGTCAGCACCGTCCCGCCGGTGCCTTCGCCGCCCGCGACTTGGTTGCCGGCATCGACACGGCGATCGGAAATACGACCGCCGATCGGTGCGCGAACCTGCGTGAAGCCGACGTCCAAAGCGCGGGCGCGTTCACGGGCCTGCGCCGCGGCGAGCGCGGCCTGGGCTGCTTCGAGTTTACCGCGGAGGGCGTCGACTTCGCCGGCCGAGACTGCCTCATCGGCCACAAGTCGCTGCGCGCGACCGAGGTCGGTCCGGGCCAGTGACAACGCGCTTTTAGCGCTCGCGACGTTGGCATGCGCCTCGGCGAGGGCCGCGGCGAACGGCCGAGAATCGATCGTGAAGAGCAACTGGCCCTTGCTGACGATTTCGCCGTCGCGGAAGTGGATGCCGGTGACTTCGCCGGCGACGCGCGGACGAATCTCGACCGTGCGGCTCGGCGCGAACCGACCGACGTAATCGTCCCATTCGCTGACCTGTCGCACCAGCGGCGAGGCTACCGTGACGGAGGCGGGCGGGGGTGCCGCCATCGCCGCGTCGGGGTGATCGAACATCTTCACGCTGACTGCGCCGAGCAACGCGATCGGCACGAGCACCATCGCGCCGCGCTGCCATGCGGGCCGTCGATGACGGTCGGTGGGCGGCGACGATGCGACGTCGGCATCGTTCGCGGCCGTGATCGTGGTAAGTTGGTTCACGCTGCGATGCTCCGCTTCTGCTGGGCGCCGACGCGCATGCCGGTGACGCTCTCGACGAGCGTTTCGATCTGTGCCTCGGCAAAGCCGGCAGCGAGGAAGTTCTGGATCTCGGCCATCGGCAACGCGAAGCCGCGGCGCCAGGCGTACACCGCCATCCGGCGCAACGCCTCAAGCCGGGGGTCGGCGAGCCGCGACGCGGTGCTCAGGCCGAACAGGCTGCCCATCGCCCGCGAGATACGGCTCGGGCCGGACAGGCTGCGCAACGTGTCGCGCTTGGCGAGCGCGATGACGCTCCATTCGAGCGCGGAAAAGCCGGTCGGGGCGGGGGCTGCTACAGCCTGCGTGCGGCTGGTGACGGGCGAAGCGAACATGTTGTCGAGGTCGAGATAAGCCATGGGATTGTCCCCCTTTTGATTTTTCGGGCAAGCGCTGGCCTTCGTCGGTGGACGATCCACCGACGTCAGCTGGTCGCAAGGCGTGCGCGGTCGTTGCCGGCACATCCTCGTGCCGCGCTTGCCCGCTTGAATTTTCGAGAGTCCGGTCGGCCGAAGCCGTCCGGTGTTAGGTTTGAACCGTGGTCATGGGTTTGTGTCCCCGGTTGCCCCCTCCGAAGTAGGAGAGAGCTTCGATACCAGTCGGTATATAAACCTGGGGTTCATCTAGTCAACAGACTTTTGTACCGGCCGGTATTTTTTATCGCGACCGTAACGAAGCGTGACTTTTATGTCGGCGGACCGACCGGCTTACTTGGTCGGCCACACCGACAGGCTGGTCTCGACGAGCTGGTTGAGCTCGGTGCAGGTCGCGCCAGAACCGGCCTGGATCGACAGCCCCTGCATGATCGCGAACAGGTACCGCATCAAGGCATGCGATTCGAGACCGTCGGGGAACTCGCCCGCAGCCTTGGCCTCGTCGAAGCGCTTCATCAACGCGGCCTCGGACGACGCGCGACGCTTGGCGACCTCGGCCTTGATCGGCTCGGCTTCCGCACTGCACGCGACGCTGCTGATGACACTCAGGCATCCCTTGGGATCGCAGGTGCTCATCTGCATCTGCAATGCCCCACGGAGAAGCCTTTCCGCTACGGCGCGCGCGGTCGGCGCTTCCAACGCGGAGGTCATGTAGGCGAGCTTCTCGCGCTCGTAGAGGTCGAGCGCCTTGTGGAACAGCGCTTCCTTGTTGCCGAACGCCGCGTAGAGGCTGGGCTTGGTGATCCCCATCTCCGCGGTCAATTCGGCCATCGACGCGCCTTCGTAGCCGTTGCGCCAGAACACGCGCAACGCACCCGCCAGCGCTTCGTCGAGATCGAACTCGCGGGGGCGGCCCTTGGGGGCGGTGAGCGTGCAAAGCCTATTCATACCGTTCGGTATATAGGGTAAAAGCGCAAAAGGTCCAGTGAGTTGCCCCCGAGTTCTGCGCGTAGCGGGCGGTCAGAAACCGATCGGGGAGCAGCGGGCTTGCCGTTTATCGCCTGTCGCGCAATCATGCCGCCGTACAAGGGGAGCCCATCATGCGTCGTCGTACCTTCATCGCGGCCCTGCCCGCCACTGCGTTCTTGCCCAACATGGCGCAGGCCCAGACCGGCGCGACGCGCGGCACACCCGGCGCACAGGGCGCTCAGGGACCAGGGCAGGGCGGTGCGCCACAGCCCGCCACCACCGCTGCCGCAGCACCGTTGCCGCCGACGTGGGAGACCGGGCTGGACCGTTTCATCAGGCCCGACGTGCACGCGGGCGACCGCCCGGTCGGCGCGAGCTTCGCCTCGCGCACCGCGGCTTACGGTCTGAACGGCGCGGCGGGTACGGCGCATCCGCTGGCGACGCAGGCGGGGATCGACATCCTCAAGCGCGGTGGTTCGGCGGTCGATGCGGCGATCGCGATCAACGCGTGCCTCGGGTTTCTGGAACCCACGTCGAGCGGAATCGGCGGCGATGCCTATGCGATGATCTGGGACCCCAAGCTGAAGAAGGTCGTCGGGCTCGCCGGTTCGGGCAAGAGCCCGCGGGGCCTCAGCCTCGATACGGTGCGGGCGCGCGCGAAGAACGGCGCACTGCCGGCGTTGGGTGCGATCAGCGTGTCGGTGCCGGGCACGGTCGACGCCTGGTGGACGATGCACCAGCGCTACGGCAAGCTGCCTTGGGCGGACCTGTTCCAGCCGGCGATCGCGCATGCCGAGGCCGGCGCGCCGGTGCCTGACATCGTCGCCTATTACATCCGCCGCAGCCTCGCCGCGTTCAAGCGTCCGGGCAACGGCCTGGAGGAAGTCGCCAACGCACTGCGCACCTACGGCCTCGCGGACGGCAGGGGGCCTGCGCTGGGACAGGTATTCCGCAACCCGGATCTCGCGCGGACCTATCGTGCGATCGCGGCGGGTGGGCGCGATGCCTTCTACCAGGGTGACGTGGCGCGGACCGTCGACCGGTACTTCAAGCGGATCGGCGGTTGGCTTCGGTACGAGGATCTCGCCGCGCATCGTTCCGAATGGATCGAGCCCAGCCAGACCGACTATCGCGGGACGACGGTGCACGCGCTCGGCGCGAACACGCAGGGGCTGGCGACCTTGCAGATGCTCAACATCCTCGAACGCTTCGACCTGAAGGGTGCTGGGTTCCAATCGGCGCTGTCGATCCATCTCCAGGCGGAGGCTAAGCGCTTGGCCTATGAGGATCGTGCGCGATATTACGCGGATCCGAACTTTGCCAAGCAGCCGGTCGAATGGCTGATCTCGAAGCAATACGCGGCCGAGCGCGCGAAACTGATCCGGCCGGACCGTATCCTGACGCCGGTCTATCCGGGCCAGGCGCCCAGCCGCGGCGATACCACCTATTTCAGCTGTGCCGACAAGGACGGCATGATGGTGTCGATGATCCAGTCCAATTTCCGCGGCATGGGATCGGGACTGGTCGCGGACGGTCTTGGATTCATGTTCCAGGATCGCGGCCAGCTGTTCAGCCTGAAGGACGGCCACCCCAACATCTATGCGCCGGGCAAGCGGCCGTTCCAGACGATCATACCCGGCTTCGCGACGCGCGGAAGCGATCCGTGGATGAGTTTCGGCGTCATGGGCGGCGACATGCAGCCTCAGGGGCAGACGCAGATCATCGTCAACCGCGTCGACTATGGGCTGGAGATACAGTCGGCGGGCGATTCGCCACGCTGGCATCACGAGGGGTCGTCGCAATCGATGGGCGAGGACTCGCCTGGAATGGGCCCAACCGGGCTGTTGCGGCTCGAGACCGGCGTGCCGCTCGCGACGCGGCAAAGGCTGGCGGAGATCGGCTGGACGATCGGCGATCCCGATGGCGGGTTCGGCCGCTACGAAAGCGTCGAGCACCGGATGGACGGGTCCACGCGGGTTTACGCAGCCGCGAGCGAGATGCGTGCCGACGGGTGCGCGCTGGCATATTGAGGCACCGTCAATTGCGGGCGATGGCCCCGCATTTATCGTTCGAACCAAGCGCCTCCCCGGCGAAGGCCGGGGTCCATCTGGGGCGTTTTGCCAATCGAGGGCGGCGCCCCGTTGCGACCATCTTTCCAACTGGGCCCCGGCCTTCGCCGGGGTGGTGCAAATGGTGCGGCCCAGTGTCGCCGTTGCGCTCTGCTCAGCGGCCTACTGCAGTGTACGCGAATCCGGCCTGTTCGACGTCGGCGCGCTGGTAGACGTTGCGGAGGTCGACCATCACCGGTGCCGCGAGCAGCCCCCTCAACCGTGCGAGGTCAAGCGCACGGTATGCGTCCCATTCGGTTACGATCACCACGGCATCGGCGCCTTCGGCCGCGTCGTAGGCGTCGGTGCAATACGCCAGATCGGGTAGCAGCGCCTTGGCCGGTTCCATGCCCTCGGGATCGTGCGCGCGCACCTTCACGCCCGCATCCGCCAGCGCGGTGGCGATCGCAAGGCTGGGCGCGTCGCGCATGTCGTCGGTGTTGGGCTTGAACGTCAGGCCGAGAAGCGCAACCGTCTTCCCCCGCGGGTTTTCACCGAGCGCCGCCAGCACTTTGCGCCCCATCGCGCGCTTGCGGCTGTCGTTCACCTTCACGACCGCTTCGACGATATGGACCGGTGTCTGGTAATCCTCGGCGGTCTTGAGCAGCGCCAGCGTGTCCTTGGGGAAGCACGAGCCGCCATAACCCGGTCCTGCATGCAGGAACTTCTTGCCGATGCGGTTGTCGAGACCAATCCCGCGCGACACGTCCTGCACGTCGGCGCCGACCGCCTCGCACAGGTCCGCGATCTCGTTGATGAAGGTGATCTTGGTCGCGAGGAACGCGTTCGCCGCGTATTTGATCAACTCGGACGTACGGCGACTTACGAACAGGATCGGCGACTCGTTCAGGTACAGCGGACGGTAGACGTCGCGCATCACCTGCTTGGCGCGCTCGTCCTCGGTGCCGATGACGATCCGGTCGGGACGCTTGAAGTCGCCGATCGCGGCGCCTTCGCGGAGGAATTCGGGGTTGGACACGACCGCGACGTCGATGTCGGGACGCTTCTCCCGCAGGATCGCCTCGACCCGGTCGCCGGTGCCGACGGGGACGGTCGACTTGGTCACGACCACGGTCGGGCCGGTAACGGCGGCGGCGATCTCCTCGGTCGCGGCGAACACATAGCTGAGATCGGCGTGGCCATCGCCGCGGCGCGAGGGCGTGCCAACGCCGATGAAGATCGCATCGGCGCCGGCGACAGCGCTGGCGAGATCGGTGGTGAAGGTCAGCCGTCCTGCCGCGACGTTGGACGCGACGAGCTGATCTAGGCCTGGCTCGAAGATGGGCATGCGACCGGCATGCAGCGCGTCGATCTTCGACTGGTCTTTGTCGACGCAGATCACGTCATGCCCGAAATCCGAAAAACAGGCGCCCGAGACAAGACCGACATAGCCTGAACCGATCATCGTAATGCGCATATTGACGTCCTTCGAAATCCCGCATCCCTATTGGGATAAACAGGGGGGCATGCAAGCGAACGGGCGTGACTTGTAAAAATACCGGTCAATCCGGTTTAGTGCGGTGGCGCCCGGACGCGGCAGCCGGCTGGTGGGGTTGACCGGAAACGCGCAACCAAATTGTGCGGCGCCGGTTGAAGGCGCATCATTATCCTTCATTTACACAGGAGCGATAGCATGGCCGAGAACCTCAAAAGCGCGATCGACGAAGGCGCTGCAAAGAACAAGGCGGCGACCGATCGCGCCGCGGGCGTCGCCAAGGACGCGGCCGACACGATGCGCGCCGGTGCAGAGCAAGCGCGCGATACTTTTTCCGAGAAGATCATCGATCCGGCCAAGCGAGCCGGGGAGGCCATGAAAGAGTCGGGCGGCAAGATTGCCGAGGGCGGCGCGACGATCGGCAAGACCATGATCGACCAGGCCGAGCAGAATGCCCGTGAGGCGTTTGCCGCGATGCGCGAGGCGGCCAGTGCGAAGGATTTGACGCAGGTCATGAAGATCCAGAGCGAATATCTCCGCGAGCAGAGCCGGCGCAGCATGAGCCAGGCCCGCGAGATCGGCGAGATGATCATGAAATTCGGCAAGGAGGCCGTAGCGCCGTTGCGCGGGTCCGGTCCGCAGTGATCGCCGGGCGTACCGCATCATGACTCTATGAGTAGAGATAAACGTGACGGGTGGAGCGACGTACGGACGAGCAAGAACGCCGTCGCTCCACTATCACGACGGAACCAAAAGGCCCCGACCTTGATGCCGGGCTGAATAATGCCGTGTTTTATAGCCGCTATCGAGACGACCTGGTTCGGCTGATCCCTTGACGAGTCGTGAACCGCACGGGATCATTCACGTCCCCGAACCGAAGTCGGGGCTCGCTTGGACCGCGCGTTCCCCGAGTTGCGGAGGTCATCGTCCCTGCAGCTTGCCCAGGATGGTCATCGACTGTTCGGAACCCGACTGCGGTACGATCTCGCCGGTACGATCGATGATCGCGTCCCAGTTCGCCGCGACACCCTCCACCGACAGGTCGTCGCCGGTCAGCAGCTTGCCCTGGGTCAGCGTCACGTACGCCGCCTGGAACACGCCGGCGCCTGCGCCGACGATCATGTTGGTCGGCGCGTCTTCGGACACGAGGAACACGGCCGCTGGCGCCACCTTGTCGGGGGAGAAGGCCTTGAACGCCTCTTCGGGGAAGATGTCCTGCGTCATCCGCGTGCCCGCGGTGGGGGCGATCGTGTTCACCTTGATGTTGGTCTTCGCGCCCTCGATCGCGAGCGTCTTGGTCAGCCCGGCCAGCCCGAGCTTGGCTGCACCGTAGTTCGCCTGGCCGAAATTGCCGTACAGGCCCGTCGACGACGCGGTCATCAGGATCCGGCCGTAATTCTGCGCGCGCATCGTGTCCCACACCGCCTTGGTGGCGTTCGCCGAGCCATTGAGGTGGACGTCGACGACGAACTTGAAGTCGGCGGGCTCCATCTTGGCGAAGCTCTTGTCGCGCAGCACGCCGGCGTTGTTGATCAGGATGTGGACGCCGCCCCATTTCTCGGACGCTCTGGCAACCATCTCGACCATCTGGTCGTAGTCGGTGACGCTGCCGCCGTTCGACATCGCCTCGCCGCCGGCCGCCTCGATCTCCTCGACGACCTTCAGCGCGGCATCCGAATGGCCGGTGCCGTCGCGCGACGCGCCGAGATCGTTGACGACCACCTTGGCGCCGCGGCGGGCGAGTTCGAGTGCGTATTCGCGACCGAGACCGCCGCCTGCGCCGGTGACGATCGCGACTCGATTTTCAAAGCTGATAGACATGGAAAAAGGCGCCCCTCTCTTATGATTGGAGCGCCTTTCCTAGAACGTAAAGCCGTCTACGCAAGCGGCAGGATCACTACCGCCTGCGCGAAGGGCTTACTTGCCGCCGCGGTTGCGGCAGCCGTCCTTGACCGTCTTCGAGCACACCGGATACTCGGCCGGTGCCGGCGTCGGCGGGGTAACGGTCGGCTGACCGAACGTCACGCCACCAGCGGGTGCGGGTGCTGCCATCGGTGCGGCTGGAGCGGCCATCGCGGGATCGGCCATCGCAGGATCGGCAGGGGCTGCCATCGCCGGATCGGCCGGTGCGGCCTGGTCTGCAGGTGCCGTCTGCATCGCGGGATCGACCGGTGCGGTCTGCGCGGCGGGATCGGCCGGCGGGGTCGTCTGGGCGATCACGGGCGACGCGAGAAGAGCGGCGGCGGCGAGAAGAATGGTCTTCATACGAATCTCCTAAATGGGTGCACCATTTTGGTAGCGCGACGTCTGAACGCACTAAGTCGCGCATAGGTCCTTCGTTTCGCATCCGATTCCATTCGCCCCACCGCTAGACCCAGAGCGGGACAGTGTCCTTAGCCGCCCGTATCGAGCGAATAGCCGGCCGACCGGACGGTACGAATGATGTCCGGACGTTCGCCGACGTTGATGGCTTTCCGCAGCCGCCGGATGTGGACGTCGACCGTGCGGCTTTCGATATCACTGTCGTGACCCCACACGGCATCGAGCAGCCGTTCGCGCGAGAACACCCAGCCGGGATGCTCGAGAAAATGCTTCAACAGGCGGAACTCGGTCGGTCCGAGCGATACGACTTCGCCCGAGCGACGGACCTTGTGGCCGACGGTATCCATCTCGATGTCGGCATAGCTGAGTGCTTCGCCCGCGAGGGCAGGGCGGACTCGGCGCAACACCGCACCGACGCGGGCGACCAGCTCGCGCGGTGAGAACGGCTTGGTCACGTAATCGTCGGCGCCGGTCTCCAGCCCCCGCACACGATCCTCTTCCTCACCGCGCGCGGTGAGCATGATGATCGGCACGTTCTGCGTCTCGGGCGCGCGGCGCAGGCGACGGCAGACCTCGATCCCCGACAACCCCTCGACCATCCAGTCGAGCAGGACGATGTCGGGCACCTTCTCCTTGGCGAGCAGCAAGGCTTCCTCGCCATCGGGGGTATGCGCGATCTCGAAATCCTCGCGCTTGAAATGCCAGACCAGCAATTCGGCGAGGGCGGCATCGTCCTCGACCAGCAGCATTTTCGCGCGTGCCATTATGCCTGCTCCTGCTTGATGCCGCGTTCACGGTCGACCATCTGCGTACCGGTCGCGGCGAAATAGACCATCTCGGCGACGTTGGTGGCGTGGTCGCCGATCCGCTCGAGGTTCTTCGCGACGAACAGCAGATGCGCGACCTGGCTGATCGTCTTCGGATTCTCGACCATGTAGGTGACGAGCGTGCGAAAGATGCTGTCGTAGAAATCGTCGAGCGCGGCGTCGCTTTCGACCACCCGCACTGCCTCTTCCGCGTCGCGCGCGGCAAATGCGTCGAGCACGTCGTGGACCATCTCGCTCGCCATCCGGCCCATCGCGGGCAGAATCGAGATCGGCTCGATCCGGTGTTCGCTCTCGATCATCGGCACGCGCTTGGCGATGTTCTTGGCGTAATCGCCGATCCGCTCGACGACGCCGGCGATCTTCAGCGCAGCGACGACTTCGCGCAGGTCGACCGCCATCGGTGCGCGCAAGGCGATGATCCGGACCGCGAGGCGCTCGACCTCCGCCTCGATCACGTCGATCTGCTTGTCGGCGGCGCGGACCTGTTCGGCGAGCGCGATGTCGTTGCGTTGCAGCGCCAGCATCGCCTTGTCGATCGCGTCCTCGGCGAGCCCGCCCATCTGCGAGATCAACCCGCGGAGCTCGCCGATGTCGTTGTCGAAGGCCTTGACCGTATGCGTGTTCATGGTCGTTTCCCGACTCAGCCGTAACGGCCGGTGATGTAATCCTTGGTCCGCTCTTCGCGGGGATTGGTGAAGATGTCCGAGGTGTTGCCGTATTCGACCAGCGTGCCGAGGTGGAAGAACGCGGTCTTCTGACTGACTCGCGCGGCCTGCTGCATGTTGTGCGTGACGATCACCATCGCGTAGCGGCCGCGCAGTTCGTGGATCAGTTCCTCGATCTTCGCGGTCGCGATCGGATCGAGTGCCGAGCACGGCTCGTCCATCAGGATGACCTCGGGATCGACCGCGATCGCGCGGGCGATGCAGAGCCGCTGTTGCTGGCCGCCCGACAAGGCCGTGCCGCTGTCCGAGAGGCGATCCTTGACCTCGTCCCACAAGCCGGCGCGGCGCAGCGACTTCTCGACGATCCGGTCGAGGTCCGCCTTCGCGCCGGCCAGACCGTGAATGCGTGGGCCATAGGCGACGTTCTCGTAGATCGATTTCGGGAACGGGTTCGGCTTCTGGAACACCATACCGACGCGGGCACGGAGCTGCACCACGTCCATGTCGGGCGAATAGATATCCTGACCATCGAGCTTGATCTCGCCGGTGACGCGGGCGCTGGCGACGGTGTCGTTCATGCGGTTGAGCGTGCGCAAGAAGGTCGACTTGCCGCAGCCCGACGGGCCGATGAACGCCACCACCTCGTCCTGGTCGACGTCGATCGAGACGTTGTCGATCGCCAGCTTGCTGCCGTACGCGACGGACACGTTGCGCGCGGTCATCTTGAGGTTCTTGGTCATCACCAGCGGGTCTCGAATCGGTTGCGGAGGTAGATCGCGACGCCGTTCATCGCGAGCAGGAAGACGAGCAGGACGATGATCGCCGCCGACGTCTTTTCGACGAAGCCGCGGCTGACCTGATCGGACCAGAGGAAGATCTGGACGGGCAGAACGGTCGCGGGATCGTTCAGGCCCGACGGCGGCGCGGCGATAAAGGCGCGCATGCCAATCATCAGCAGCGGCGCGGTCTCGCCGAGCGCACGTGCCATGCCGATGATCGTGCCGGTGAGGATGCCGGGCAGCGCAAGCGGCAATACGTGGTGGAACACGACCTGCACCGGCGATGCGCCGACGCCGAGCGCGGCATCGCGGATCGACGGCGGGACGGCCTTGATCGCGTTGCGCCCCGCAATCACGATCACCGGCATCGTCATCAGCGCGAGCGTGAGCCCGCCGACGATCGGCGCGGATCGTGGCATCCCGAACGTGCCGAGGAAGACCGCGAGCCCGAGCAGCCCGAAGATGATCGAGGGGACCGCGGCGAGGTTGTTGATCGACACCTCGATCAGGTCGGTCCAGCGGTTCTTCGGCGCATATTCCTCGAGATACAGCGCCGACAGCACGCCGATCGGGAAGGCGAGCAGCAGCGTGACCGCCATCGTCAGCAAGGATCCCTTGAACGCGCCCCAGATACCGACGCGGGTGGCGTCGGTCGAATCGGCCGAGGTCAGAAAGCCGGTGTTGAACCCGCGCGACAGCACGCCGCGTGCGGTAAGGCGCGCATAGATCGCTTCGGCTTCGTTCGTGCCGACGCCCTTGGCGGCGACGTCGATCGGGCTCGACACGGGGACCTCGAACACGGCCCGGCGCTGGAGCAGCGACGGGTCCGCCTTGATCGCGTCGCGCACCACCGCCCAGGCGCCGTCGGACAACAGGTTCGCACCGTCCTTGCCGTAGGCGGTACTGGCGGCGGCGAGGACCGTGCCTTCGAGGCCGGCGCCGGCAAGCGCGAGATCGGCCCCGCGTCCGACCAAGCGCGACGGCGAGATCGGGAGCTTTGCGGCGGCGAGATCGACCGGCAGCGCAACGCGCGTCTCGACAAACCCGCTCGCGCCCTGGCTCAGCATCGAGACCAGCAGGAAGGCGAGGAAGGCGGCGGACATCCACACCGCGGCGAGCCCGGCGAAGCGGAAGCGACGCTCGGACGCGTAACGGCGGCGGATGCGCGACTGCATCGCCTGCGTCGTCCAGTCGGTCGGCACGCGACGCACCGGCTCCGCGCCGCTGGTCGGCAATGAGGGAACGAGCGTGTCAGTCATAGGCTTCGCGGTACCGTTTGACGACGCGGAGCGCGACGATGTTGAGGAGCAGCGTGACGACGAACAGCGTCAAGCCCAGAGCGAACGCGGCGAGCGTCTTGGGGCTGTCGAACTCCGCCTCGCCGGTCAGCAGGTCGACGATCTGCTTGGTGACGGTGGTGGTGCTGGCGAACGGGTTGAGCGTCAGCGTCGCGACTCCGCTTGCGGCCATGACGACGATCATCGTCTCGCCGATCGCGCGCGACACGGCCAGCAGCACGCCGCCGACGACACCGGGCAGGGCGGCCGGCAGCAGCACGCGGCGGATCGTCTCGGACGAGGTCGCGCCCATCGCGAGGCTGCCGTCGCGCATCGACGAGGGGACGGCGGCGATCGAATCGTCCGCCATCGACGAGACGAACGGGATGATCATGATGCCCATCACGAGCCCCGCGGCGAGCGCGCTTTCCGACGATGCCCAACTGATCCCGATCGACACGGCGAGATCGCGCACTGCCGGCGCGACGGTCAGCGCGGCGAAATAGCCGTAGACGACGGTCGGCACGCCCGCGAGCATCTCGAGGATCGGCTTCATCCACTTGCGCGTGGTCGGCTTGGCGTATTGCGTGAGGTAGATCGCGCTCATCAGCCCGAAGGGAATGGCGACGATCATCGCGATTACCGCGCCGATGAAGAACGTCCCCCAGAACAGCGGCACCGCGCCGAGCGACGCGCCCGGATCGCGCGCGTCGATCACCTGCGGGCTCCAATGCGTGCCGAACAGGAAGTCGGTGATCGGCACGACCGAAAAGAACCGCACCGATTCGTACAGCAGCGACGCGACGATGCCGACCGTGGTCAGGATCGCGATCAGCGACGCGCCGAGCAGCGCGAGCATGACGACCCGCTCGATCTGCGTCCGCGCGCCGAACCCGGGTTTGACGCGAGTGAACGCGAACGCGCCGCCGGCGAAGGCGAGCAGCAGCGCGAGTGCGGTGGCGATCCAGTCGTAGCGTGATTGCGCCGCGGCGTAGGAGGGCGCGAGCGTTTGCGCGAGGCCGTGGAAGGCTCCGAAGCTCTGCCCTTCGGCCAGGCTGCGCGCTTCGGACAGGATCGAGGCGCGGTCGAAGCCGGGTGGGGGAAGCTGGATCGCCGCCGGCGTTGCGAGGACCGCATCGGTGACGAGCGCGGGCGACGTCACCGACCAGATTACGAGGAAGACGAGCGGCGGGATCGCAGTCCACAGCGCGACGTACCAGCCGTGATGCGCGGGGAGCGAACTGAACCGTGCGGTGCTGCCCGCGCGGAAGCGGGTGGCGCGGACGCGTGCGGTGAGCCAGCCGATGAGGCCGAGGCCAGCGACGAGGAAGAGGAGCGCGATGGCGGACATTATAGTTCTCGCCCGTCCATAAGTACCACCCCGGCGGAGGCCGGGGCCCAATTGGGAAGGTCGAGGTAATGGCGCGTGGCATCAGCCAACGGGGCGTTGCCCAATTGGGCCCCGGCCTTCGCCGGGGTGGTGGTGAAATGCTCAGCCCGCATCGCCAAACGCCGGTTTCCCCGCGGACGCGGGGGGCCGGCTAAGTTCCGATATCGAGCTTGGCTCCTGGGTCCCCGCGTTCGCGGGGGAACCAGGACGGGCATGCGGTTGGACGAAAAGCGCATCACGACAGCACCGCCGGATCGAGCACCGTCTCATTCGCGATAATCGCCGCCGAGCGCGCCTGCACCGCCGCCGGTGCCGCGATCAGTCCGCGCTTCACCAGCGGCCCCGTCACGCCCCAGTTCGCGGCGTACAGCTTCAGCAGGTTCCGCAAGCCCGGGATCGCGGTCAGGTGCGCCTTCTTCACATAGATATAGAGCGGCCGGGACCCCGGATACGCATTGTCCGCGATCGACGCATAGGTCGGCGCGACGCCCGAGATCGACACGCCGTTCACGTCGTCCTTATTCTCTTCGAGATAGCTGTAGCCGAACACGCCGATCGCATTCGGGTTGGACTGGAGTTTCTGGACGATCAGATTGTCGTTCTCGCCCGCATCGACATACACCCCGTCCTCGCGGACCCGCGTGCAGAGCGCCTTGTGCGCATCCGGATCCGACTTCGCGAGCGGCTTCGCAGCCGGATCGCTCTCCTCGCAGCCCTTGGTGAGGATCAGCTCAGCGAGCGCATCGCGCGTCCCGCTGGTCGCCGGCGGGCCGTAGACCTGGATCGGCACCGCGGGCAGCGCCGGGTTCACGTCGCGCCAGACACGCGCGGTGTTGGTCTTACCGCCCGGATTTGCCGCCAGCGCCTTATAGAGATCGGTCGGCGTCAATTGCATCTTGGGGCCGTTCTTCGCCTCGGCAAAGGCGATACCGTCGATCCCGACCTGGATTTCGAGGATGTCGTGGACACCGTTCTCGACACAGCTCTTGTATTCGCTCGCCTTCATCCGGCGCGAGGCATCCTCGATATCGGGATGCGCCGCGCCGATCCCGGCGCAGAACAGCTTCATCCCGGCGCCGGTGCCGGTCGATTCGATCACCGGTGCCTTCGCATCGGGATCGTTGGCGACGAGCTGCTCGGCGATCATCGTCGTGAACGGATAGACCGTCGACGATCCGACCGCGGTGATCTGGTCACGCGAGCCGGCACCGCCGCCGTTCGCCTGATCGACGCACGCCGCCAGCGCGCCCGACGCCACCACCATCAGTCCTGTAAGAGCAAGCCGTTGCACCCGAATTCCCGTCATCCACCGCCCATAGCGGCGCTAAGACGATCCTGTGTGACAGTTGAGTTACCCTTTTATGACACCGCCTTTTGGCGCGAATCCGCTTGGCGGCAGAAGGACCGAAACCGTCGTGCCGACGCCGACCTGGCTGGCGATGTCGAGCCGTCCGCGATGGCGCTCGACGATATGCTTGACGATCGCGAGCCCGAGACCCGTCCCGCCCAGTGAGCGACTGCGCCCGGCGTCGGCACGGTAGAAGCGTTCGGTCAGCCGCGGGATATGCACCGCGGCGATCCCGTCGCCCTCGTCGCGGATCGACAGGCGGATCATGTTCAGATCGTCGCGCTTCAGGTCGATCGACACCGGCGTGCCCGCGCGCCCGTATTTCATCGCGTTGCCGATCAGGTTGTGCAGCATCTGCGATAATTGCGCGCGGTCGCCGGATACGGGGGCAAGACGCGGGTCGAGCGTGGCGACCAAGTCGAGGCCGCGGTCGCCTGCCGCATCGGCCACCTCCGCACAGACGTCCGCCACCAATTGTGCCAGGTCGACCGCGCTGTCGGGCAAGCGGAACTTCTCCGCCTCGATCCGGCTCAGCGAGATCAGATCCTCGACCAGCCGCTGCATCCGCCGCGCCTCGTCGTCCATCACCTTGAGGAAGCGCGCACGGACCTCGGCATCCTCGCCCGCCTCCTCGCGCAGCGTCTCGATGAAGCCGAGGATCGAGGCGAGCGGCGTGCGCAGTTCGTGGCTGGCGTTGGCGACGAAATCGATCCGCATCCGCTCGGCGGCGTAATTGCCGGTCTGGTCGACGAGGTGGACGATCCGCTGGCCGTCCGACGCCTCGCCGAGCCGCATCTCCCAGCGCTGGTCGCGCGTGCCGAGCCCGACCAGCTCGATCGGCCGCTCGCCATCGATCGGTCCCGGCGTGCCGAGTCGCTCGGCGGCCGCGGGATGGCGGATCGCGACGCGGGCGTCCTCGCCGAGGATATGCGTGCCGAGCAACGTCCGTGCGGCGCGGTTGGCGAGCGTGACCCGCCCGTCCTGGACCAGCATGACGGGAGCGACGATCGCATCGAGCACATCGTCGAGCATGGAGGATGTCGCGGTGGTCGTATCGGTCGGGGCAGGGGTCTCGTCGCCGGTTCCCGCCGCGACCAGCGCCGCCGCAATCCCGCCGACCAGCGCGACGATCGCGCCCTGCACGTCGCGCGTGATAACGAACACCGCCACCGCCGCGACGACGACGACGATGATCGCCCAAAACGTACGCAGGCCAAATCCGGAAAGCATTGCGGTCTCCTGGGACGGAATCGGCGCCCACCCACTGCGCCATACAGCGGCGCGCCGCAAACCGGTATGCCGTCGTGAATGAGGATGCTCGGCGCTACCGGCGCGATACGTAATCGGATACCGGGCCAGCCTGCCGGATCGTCCTACTCCGGTACGCTCCCGCAAGCTTTGATGCGGCGATATTGTCAGCGCTTCAGGATTGTGAAAGGGCTGTCGTCTAGTAGGGGCATCATGGACGACACGCGACTAACCCAGGGGCTGCCTGACAAGGACCCCGATGCAAGCGTAGGCGCCGATGCGGGTGTACCGACGCGTCGACGCGTGCTGGCTCTGGGTGCGGTGACGGCGGGGGCGGTCGTCTCGATCCGTCCTGCGCTGGCCCAGACCGCCGGCTCGGTATTGAACTGCGAGATTCCGGTCCCCGATCCAGGTCGGGCGGGCAGCTATATCGATGCGGATGGCAAGGTCGTGCCGGCGCGGACCCGGGGTGCATTTCCGCCGTCATCGCGTCCGTTCAAGGGCGAAGACGTCAAGCGCGCCATGGCCAGCGGCAGCACGCTGCCCGGCACCGAATCCGAGCGCAGTCGTGCCTATGTCAAATACATCCGCCGGTTGCAGCGCGGCCAGGGCGGCTTCACCTGCTTCGCATCGTTGCAAATGCCGCGCGGCTGAGGCCGTGCCCGAGCCGATCTTTCGAGCGGCGCCCGACGGCAGCCTGCTGATCGCTCCGCTCGACGCGTTCACCGCAGCCTATCACCGCGCATCGGGGATCACCCACCTGCTGGCCGAACCCGCACCGCAGATTTTGGCGGTGCTGGGGGAGGGGGCATCGTCGCTGGATGCGTTGCTGGCGCGGCTCGGCCGGGACTATGATCTGGATGACGGCACACGCGAGGCGCTGGCGGCCCGGCTCGACGAACTGGTCGATGCGGGGCTCGTCGAGCGCGCATGAAGCACGCCTTCTCCGTCCGCATCGGCCCGGTCGGCTTCCGCATCGGCTCCGACTGGCGCGCGCCGATCGCTGCGCTCGAGACCCTCTACCGCGATTACCCCCAGCCGCATGACGGCATACCCGACTTCACCGTGCGCCTGTTCGCGCGGCGGCCATGGCGGCGGTTTATCCGCCCCTCCGTCGAGATCGGCGGCGACTATATGCTGCCCGAGGCGGCGCCTTTGCCGTTGCGGCAAGGGCTGCTCGCCGCCGAGATGGCGATGAACCTGCAAATGGCGCTCGGCGCGCGGCGCTATCTGTTGCTGCATGCGTCCGCGGTCGAGCGCGATGGACGGGCGCTGTTGATGACCGGGATTTCCGGGGCGGGCAAGTCGACGCTGGCGACCTTGCTCGCGGCGAAGGGCTGGCGGTTCATGGGCGACGAGTTCGCGTTGCTCGATCCCGCGACCGGGCTGATCCACGCCTTTCCACGGTTGATCAGCCTGAAGAACGACGCCATTGCCGCGGCCGAGGCGGCATGGCCGGATGCGCGGATGGGGCCGCTGCTTCCGGCAACGCCGAAGGGCGACATTCGCCACATGGTGCCCGATGCGCGGGCGATCGCGCTGATGGATATGCCAGCCACGCCCGCGCTGCTGCTGTTTCCGCGCTATGGGTTCGAAGCGGAGACGCGACCGGTGCCGCCCGCCGAAGCGTTCGTGCGGATGACGCAGGCTTCGACCAATTACGTGGCGCTCGGCGAGGCCGGGTTTCGCGCGCTGACGGGGCTGATCGCGGACGTCCCCTCGGTCGCGGTCGACTATCCGGATGGGGCAAGTGCGATCGACCAGGTCGAGGCGTTATGGTCGGCGCTGTGAACGATGCTCGGCTACTCGCGCGCGCGCTCGCCGATCCGGGCAGCGTGGTCGGGCTCGATGCCGCCGGTTGGACGGCGTTGCTGGCCATGGCGCGGGCGGAGCAGTTGATCGGTACGCTTGCCCTGCGCGTCGACGGCTTGCCGATGCCGGATGCGGCGAAAGCGATCCTCGCGGATGCGCGCGCCGCCGCGGAGCACGGCCGCCGCGCTGCGTTGTGGGAGGCGGAGATGGCCCGGCGGGCATTGGCCGCGATCGGATGTCAGCCCGTGCTGCTCAAGGGCACCGCGTTCGTCGCGGCGGGACTGTCGGCGGGGCAGGGGCGGTCGATCGGCGATCTGGACATACTGGTGCCGCGCGCAGCGATCGACGCGGTCGAGGCGGCATTGCTCGCGGCGGGCTGGGAGTGGGTGAAGCCGGACCCGTATGACGACGCCTATTACCGGCGCTGGATGCACGAACTCCCGCCGTTGATCCACCGCGAGCGCGACCGGATGATCGATGTCCATCATACGATCCTGCCGCTGACCACCCGGGTCACGCCCGATGCGGGGGCGTTGATCGACGACAGCGTGGCGCTCGAGAGCGGCCTGCGAACGCTCTCCCCCAACGGCATGCTGGTCCATGCGGCGGCCCACCTGTTCGCCGACGGCGACCTTGCCGGCGGCCTCCGCAACCTGTGGGATATCCGCTGCCTGATCGACGAGTTCGGTACCGACGGGCTCGATGCCGAGGCGCAGCGACACGGTCTGTCGCGCGAAATGACCCGGTCGCTACGCCTGGTCGACACGCTGTTCGGCGACCGCAAGGCAAGCGGCACCGATCGTCTCTACATCCGCCGTATCACCGCGCGCGATGGCTGGGGCAGGCCGATCCGGCCGGTCACGCGGCTGGCATTCTACGTCCGCTCGCACTGGCTGCGGATGCCGCCGGCGATGCTCGCACGGCACCTCTGGACGAAGTGGCGCAAGTCCTAGGGCAGTCGCGCGCCCCGACCGCGCCGGACGATCCAGACGATCAGCAAAACGATCGTTATCGCCACCGTATCGGCGATCCAGTCGCGGATGTCGCAATCGCGGTGGAGCGACGGGATCGACTGCAGCACCTCGATCAGCGCGCCGAGGAACGAGAGTCGCTCGCCGATCCGGAACAGCCGCGCGGTCGGATAGGACAGCGCGGCCAGCAGCGCCAACGTCGCGAACGCGAGCATATGCTCGAACTTGTCGCCGAACTGATCGATCGGCACATGCGGCGGCTTCGGCAGCAGCGCCATCGTCACGGCGAATACCACGGCCAGCACCAGCGCGACCCGCGTAAGGACGGTCCGGTTCATGCGCCGACCCTTTCGAGCGTCGGGATCAATTCGCCGAAATTGTCGATCACCGCATCCGCGCCCAATTCCCCGACGGGCTGCATCAGGAAGCCGAAGCTGCATGCGATCGTCGGAACGCCCGCCGCCTGCCCCGCCTGGATGTCGAAGATCGAATCGCCGACGAACGCAGCACGTCCCCCGCCGCACTGCCGTATCATCTCGTGGATCGGCATCGGCGACGGCTTCGATTCCGCCATCGTATCGCCACCCAGAATGCATGCGAACCGGTCGGTCAGGTTCAACGCGGCCAGCACGGTCCGCGCGAACCGCTCGATCTTGTTGGTGACGATGCCAAGCGTCACACCGCGCGCCGCCAGCGCGTCCAGCGCGTCGATCACCCCCGGATACGGCGTGGTCAGCACGCAGATATTCGCTTCGTAATAGGCGAGCAGCGTGGCGTGGAGTTCGTCCAGCATGGCCTCTTCATACCCGCCGGTCGCGGTCAGGCCTTGCTTCAGCATATGCCGCGCACCACCGCCGATCATCGGCTTGACCTGCTCGACGGTCAGCGGCGACCGACCGGCCGACGTCAGCGCATGGTTGACCGCCGCCGCGAGGTCGCCACTGGTGTCGAGCAACGTCCCGTCGAGGTCGAAACCCACGGTTTCAAATAAAAAATGCGTCATTGCGGCAGGGCCTGCCAGCCACGGTATAGAATTGGCAAGGCTTTCGTGGCAGCGGAAATCCTATGACGACGCATTCTTCCGACCAACCGATTTCCGGCCATTCCGTTGCGGTCGTGATCCTTGCCGCGGGCAAGGGCACGCGAATGAAATCGGATCTGCACAAGGTGCTCCACCCGATCGCGGGGCGGCCGATGCTGTTGCACCTCGTCGCCAGCACCGCTGCGTTGCGCCCGGCGAAGACGGTCGTGGTGACCGGTGCAGGGCGCGAACAGGTCGAGGCGGCGGTCGCGCCGCTCGGCATCGCCACCGCGCTCCAGGCCGAGCAACTCGGCACCGGGCATGCGGTCGCGCAAGCGCGTGCGGCGTTGGCCGGGTTCGAGGGCGACGTGCTGATCCTCTACGGCGACGTGCCGCTGGTCACCGCCGCGACGATGCAGCGGATGATCGCCCGCCTGCGCGGCGACGATTCGCCCGCCGTCGTCGTGCTCGGCTTTCGTCCCGCAAATCCAGGTGCCTATGGCCGCGTCATCGCCGACGCTGCGGGCCGGATGGACCGGATCGTCGAGTATAAGGACGCGTCGGAGGCGGAGCGCGCGGTGACGCTGTGCAACTCCGGGCTGATGGCGGTGCGGTCCGCTGACCTGTTCGCACTGCTCGACCGGCTCGGCAACGACAATGCGGCAGGCGAATATTACCTTACCGACATCGTCGGGCTCGCGGGTGCTGCAGGCCGATCGTCGGCGGTGATCGAGACCGGCGCGGACGAGGTGGCCGGCGTCAATAGTCGTGGCGAGCTCGCGGGCGTCGAAGCGGCGTGGCAGGCGATGCGCCGCGCGCAGGCGATGGCCGACGGCGTCACGCTGATCGCGCCCGACACGGTCTGGTTCGCCCACGACACGGTGCTGGGACGCGACGTGGTGGTCGAGCCGAACGTCGTGTTCGGCGCCGGCGTGCACGTCGCGGACGGCGCGACGATCCATGCCTTCAGCCATGTCGAGGGCGCGACGATCGGCAAGGGCGCGACCGTCGGGCCGTTCGCACGGCTGCGCCCCGGCGCGGATCTGCACGCCGATGCCAAGGTCGGCAATTTCGTCGAGGTGAAGAAGGCCGTGATCGGCGAAGGCGCGAAGGTCAGCCACCTCACCTATATCGGGGATGCGGACATCGGGGCCGGCGCGAACATCGGCGCGGGCACGATTACCTGCAATTACGACGGCTATTTCAAATACCGCACGGTCGTCGGCGAAGGCGCATTCATAGGCTCGAACTCGGCACTGGTCGCGCCCGTGAATATCGGCGCGGGTGCGATCGTCGCGGCCGGCTCGGTGGTGACCGCCGATGTCGAGGCCGACGCGCTCGCGCTGGTCCGCCCCGAACAGATCGCCAAACCCGGCTGGGCGGCGCGTTTCCGTGAGAGAATGCTTGCCAGGAAGCGGGCATGAGGATCGTTGCACTGGCGGTACTCGCAGCGTTGGCTGGTTGCGCCACGCCTCAGAATTCGCGCGATGCGGTAGTGCCGATGGTCGCGATCGAGCGGGCAGCGGCGCTGGCCCCCGGTGCGTATCCGGGCGTCTTTGTCATGACGGTGCGTGCGTCGGGACGACAGGGATCGAGCCTTTATCTCAATTCGGAAAGCGACTACCGCGACCCGCGCAACCTCTCGCTCGAGGTTCGGCCGATCGCGCAGGCGCAGCTCGAAAGCCGGCTCGGTACCCCCGTCGACACCGCGTTGCAGGGGCGGACGATCCATGTCGACGGCGAAGCCCGCCGGGTACGGATCAACTTTACCTACGACGGCCGCCCGACCGGCAAATATTATTATCAGACCCATGTTGTCATCGAGCGGGGCGAACAGCTCCTCTCGGTCGACTGAACGAGAACGGACAGGCGTTATGTGTGGTATCGTTGGAATTCTGAGCGGCGAAGACGTCGCGGGCCGGTTGCTCGACGGCCTGAAGCGGCTCGAATATCGCGGGTATGACTCGGCTGGCATCGCCACCGATCATGACGGCGCGATCGAGCGGCGGCGTGCGTCGGGAAAGCTCGTCAACCTCGCGAACGAACTCGCCGCGCATCCGCTGCCGGGCAAGACCGGGATCGCCCATACCCGCTGGGCGACGCACGGCGGCCCGACCACCAACAACGCGCATCCGCACGCCACCGGCGAGGTCGCCGTGGTCCACAACGGCATCATCGAAAACTTCAAGCCACTGCGCGACGAGTTGATCGCGCGCGGACGTACGTTCACCAGCGAGACCGACACCGAAGTCGTCGCGCATCTGGTCAGCGAGAAGATCGAGGCAGGGATGGACCCGGTGTCCGCCGTACGAGAGATCCTGCCGCGGCTGCACGGTGCGTTCGCGCTGGCGATCCTGTTCCGCCAGCATCCGGATCTGCTGATCGGCGCGCGGCTTGGCTCGCCGCTGGTCGTCGGGCACGGCGAGGGCGAAATGTACCTCGGCTCGGACGCACTCGCGCTGGCGCCGCTGACACAGCGGATCGCCTATCTCGACGAGGGCGACTGGGTCGTGCTGACCCGCGACGGCGCACAGGTCTACGATCGCGACAACGCACCCGTCGAGCGTGCGATCACGATCTCGGGCGTCACCGGCGACCTGATCTCGAAGGGCAACCACAAGCATTACATGCTCAAGGAGATCTACGAGCAGCCGATCGTGGTTGCGCAGACCCTTCGGTCGTATCTGAAGCGGATGGAGGGCGAGGTCTCGCTGCCGATCCCGGAGTTCGACCTGTCGAGCATCAAGCGCGTGACGATTGTCGCCTGCGGCACCAGCTTTTACGCGGGCATGGTCGCGAAATACTGGTTCGAGCAGTTCGCGCGCGTCCCCGTCGACCTCGATGTCGCGTCCGAGTTCCGCTACCGTGCGCCGGTAATGGAAGAGGGCGGCCTCGCGCTCTTCATCTCGCAGTCGGGCGAGACTGCGGACACGCTGGCGGCGCTACGCCATGCCAAGGCCGAGGGGCAGAAGATCGCGGTCGTCGTCAACGTCCCGACCAGCTCCATGGCGCGCGAGGCGGACCTGCTGCTGCCGACGCATGCCGGACCGGAAATCGGCGTGGCCTCGACCAAGGCGTTCACCTGTCAGCTTGCCGTACTCGCCGCGCTGGCCGCCAATCTGGCACGTGCGAAGGGTTTGGTGGCGAAGGATCAGGAGCGCGAGATCGTCCGCCACCTCGCCGAGGCGCCGGCGGCGCTCAACGGTGCGCTGGCGTATGACGAAGCGATCGAAGCGATGGCGCATAACATCGCCGGCGCCCGCGACGTGCTGTATCTCGGGCGCGGAACGGATTACCCGCTGGCGCTGGAAGGTGCGCTGAAGCTGAAGGAAATCAGCTATATTCACGCCGAAGGCTATGCCGCCGGCGAGATGAAACACGGCCCGATCGCGCTGATCGACGAGCATGTCCCCGTCATCGTCATCGCGCCCTCCGGTCCGCTGTTCGACAAGACCGTCAGCAACATGCAGGAAGTCATGGCGCGCGGCGGCAAGGTCGTGCTGATCTCGGACTACGACGGTATCCAGGCGGCCGGCGAAGGCTGCATGGCGACGATCACCATGCCCAAGGTCCACCCACTGATCGCGCCTTTGGTCTATGCGGTGCCGGTGCAGTTGCTGGCGTATCACGTCGCGGTACTGAAGGGCACGGACGTCGACCAGCCGCGGAACCTGGCGAAAAGCGTGACCGTCGAATAGCGGGACACCGCGAGCAGGTTCAATCCTCCCCCGCCAGGGGGAGGTGGCGCTGGAGGCGACGGAGGGGGAGGACCACGCAACAGCCGTGACTCCTTTCCTCCCCCTCCGTCAGGCAAGTGCCTGCCACCTCCCCCTGACGGGGGAGGATTGCAACATCACCTTACTTGTCCTCGCGGACCAGTTCGGTCGCGGCGAGATGCTCGGCCAGGAACCAGACCTGCGGCTCGTGGGTGCGGACGATGTTGCTCACCAGCAGGTCGTTGGTGCCGTCGTCGCCCGACTCATCGGCTGCCTGCGCACCCTCGTGAGCCTGGCGCAGGATGATCTCGTGCGCCTCGAGCAGGCGGGCGAGCTGGGTCGGAACGTCCTCGCGACCCTTGGGCGGGCGGGGGATCGTCGTCATCTCGGCAACGTCGTGCGCCATCGCGATCGAGATGCCGCCGAGCGCCATGATACGCTCCGCGACGAGATCGACGAGCGCGGCCTGCTCCTCGTAATGCTTGTCGAGCAGGAGGTGCAGTTGATAGAATGTCGCACCCGACATCTGCCAGTGATGCTTCTTGTACATGTCGCGGATCGTCATCGTGTCCGCGAGAACCTGGTTCAGCGTCGCCACGCTCTGCGCGCGTGCGTTGTCCTCGAGCGCGATCGGCAAACGCTTGAGCGTGCCGAAGGCCTGGATTTCGCGATACTCGACCTTGTACTGCGGCTGCGCTTCGACCGATACGTTGGTGTTCGCCTTCGCCGGTTTTGCGGGCTTCTTTGCCATGGGAGATTCCTGTCTGTTCGGTTGAACTCGACAGGCATAACGCATGACCGGGCGGATCGACAGCGGATGAAATCCTCGTTCACCGTGATCGCACGGCCGGCCCGCTCTTGACGGGAGGGCTCCAGCGAAGGAAGCGGGCGCCAGCAACGCGTTGGGAGTTCAGGATGACGGAAGCACCTCTGGTCGCAGGGATCGAACTCGGCGGGACAAAATGCATTTGCATTCTTGCGCGCGGGCCCGACCGGATCGAGGAAACCGTGCGTATCCCGACCACGCGGCCCGACGAGACGCTGACCGCGATCGAGGCGGTGCTGGATCGCTGGAGCGGGTTCGTGGCGATCGGCATCGCCAGTTTCGGGCCGGTGTCGATCGATCGCCACTCGCACGACTACGGCCATATCACGACAACGCCCAAGCCGGGCTGGGCGGGAACCGACATCGCCGGACGGTTGCAGCGACGCTACGGCGTGCCCACCGGTTTCCACAGCGACGTCGTCGGCGCCGCGCTCGCCGAGGCGTTTTGGGGGGCGGCAAAGGGCCTGCCGGATATCGCCTATGTCACGGTCGGCACCGGCGTCGGCGCCGGCATGATCGCGAACAACCGCCCGGTCGACGGGCTGACGCATTCCGAGCTTGGCCATATTCGTCCCGCGCGATTTCACGGTGACGACTGGATCGGCAATTGCCCGTTCCACGGCGCCTGCATCGAGGGACTCGTCGCGGGGCCGGCGATCGCCGCGCGGATCGGCTTCCCGGCTGACGAAGCCCCGGCCGAGCATCCGGTCTGGGACGGCGTCGCCGACGCGCTGGGTCAGCTTTGCCACACGCTCGTGCTGACCGGTATTCCGCGACGGATCGTGATGGGCGGCGGCGTGATGGGCGCGTCGCACCTGTTTCCGCGCGTTCGGGCGGCAATGACGCGCAGTCTGGGCGGGTACATCACGCTGCCCGAGGTGGCGTTGACCGAGACGTTCATCGTGCCGCCCGCTCTCGGCAACAATGCCGGGCCTTTGGGGGCGATCGTTCTCGGCGGACAGGCGCTCGGGCATCAACTGGAAACGTCGTTCACGGCGTCTTAACCACCTTTCGTTACCGCATCATCACAAGGACGGGAGGCAGGTAGGCTATCGCCGGACGGCTCCGGTCCTGCCTCGCGAGGAGCGGTTATCGATGCGCATTCTGATCGTGGACGACGAGTCGCCGATGCACGACAGCTACCGGCGGAGTTTCGCCGGTCCGCGATCGAGCCGCGGCATGGCGCTGGACGCAATGGTGGGCGAGCTGTTCGGCAACGAAGCGCTCCATACCGTCGAAAATGCGCCGGCGTTCGCGCTGGCGCATTGCGACCAAGGGCTCGACGCCGTGGTCGCGGTCGAGCAGGCGCTGGCTGAGGGCGATCCGTTCGCGGTCGCGTTCATCGACATCCGGATGCCGCCGGGAATCGATGGCCGCGAAACCGCAAAGCGGATTCGTGCGCTCGATCCCGATATCAACCTCGTCATCGTCACCGGCTTCTCGGACTTCTCGCCGGTCGAAATCAGCAAGGTTGCGGGGCCGGCCGACAAGATCTTCTACATCGCCAAGCCTTTCGAAGTCGCCGAGATCCTGCAGACCGCGACGGCGCTCGCACAGCGCTGGCGGAACGATCGCGATCTGGCTGCCGCGCGCGACCTGCTGGCGGCACAGGTGGTGCAACTCGAAGAACAGGCTGCCGAGCTGGCCGCGAACGAAAGCCGGGCGCTGCATCTGGCAACGCATGATTCGCTGACCGACGCACCCAACCGGCTCGCCTTCCTGCGAGCGCTTTCCGCACGGACGCGTGCCGACGGCCTGTTCGCGACCGTGATGATCGATCTCGATCGGTTCAAGCTGGTCAACGACACGCTTGGGCATCTTGCAGGCGACGCGCTGATCCGTGAAATCTGCGCAATCCTCAACCGCGCGACACCCGATGGTGCGATCGTCGCGCGGCTTGGTGGAGACGAGTTCGGCATCCTGTTCGAAACGTCGGGCGAGGAGGCTGCGGTGATGGCCTGCGACCTGATCGTCGCGGCATGCTCGGTCAGCCTTCAGGTGTTCGGCAATTCGGTGCAGGGCGGTGCGTCCGCCGGGCTGGTCGTGACGGCCGGCGGTCAGGGCCGCGATCCGGTCGATGTCATGCGCCGCTCCGACCTTGCCCTGAACGATGCGAAGCGCGGCGGACGAGGCATCGTCCGGTTGTTCGACGAGGGCATGGACGAGGGTATCCGTTTCCGTCGCCGCGTCGAGGGCGGCTTGAGCCAGGCGATCGCAAGGGGCGAACTCAGCCTCGTCTATCAGCCGATCGTTTCCCGCGACGCGATCGACGTGGTCGGATTCGAGGCGCTGGTGCGGTGGAACACGCAGGAATATGGGCTGATGAGCCCGGCGACGTTCATCCCGATCGCGGAGGAATCGAACCTGATCCACGAGCTCGGCGACTGGGTCCTGCGCGAGGCGCTCGAGGTGCTGAAGCAATGGCCGGGGCAATATGTCTCGGTCAACTTTTCGCCGCGCCAGTTTCGCCGCCACAATTTCGTCGGGCACATCATGGAGAGCGTCCAGCGCGCAGGCATCGCCCCCGCGCGTCTCCAGATCGAAATCACCGAGACCGCGATCTTCGACGATGCCGAGCGCGCGGCCGAAACGCTCTACAAACTGCGGCAGATGGGCTTCCGGATCGCGCTCGACGATTTCGGCACGGGCTATTCCAGCCTCTACAATATCCGCAAGTTCGCGCTCGATTGCCTCAAGATCGACAAGTCGTTCATCGACGGCATGGGCCGCGAGCGCGAAAGCGCGGCGATCGTCCATTCGATCATCCATCTGGGGCGTGCGCTCGGCCTGGGCGTGGTCGCGGAAGGCGTGGAGACCGAGGCGCAGGTCCAGGCGCTGCGCCTAGCCGGGGTGAGCTATCTGCAAGGGTATTTCTTCTCCCGTCCGGTCACCGCCGATCTCGCGCTGACGATGGCGCTGTCGGGTACGCTGACGGGCAAGGACGACGTGTCGAACGACGACCACAAGATTCGCCAGACGTTTGGAATCCGTAGCTGATGCCTTCTGCCGCGATGGGTCGGCTGCCGCCTCTTCTAGGTCGACAGTTCGGACGGACGCGGACCCGGTCGTCGCTCGGCGGGAAGCTGGTGATGATCATGACCGCGGTCGGACTGATCGCGACGATCGCAATCACGCTGTTGCTCGCGAGCGTCATCACGCCGAGCTTCACCAAGCTCGAGGACAAGGCGATCGCGGGGCATGTCGCGCGCGCCCGAGTCGCCTTGTCCGATTATGCCGCCAAGGTCGAAAGTGCGGTGCGCGACTATGGCGACTGGACCGACAGTTATGTCGACATGGCCGATGCGAACGAGGGTTTCGATCACTCGCGCTTCTTGCCCGTCGCGATGCGCAATATAGGGGTCGACGGCATGGCGTATATCAGTCCGCTGGGTCGTACCGTGATCGCGGGCTGGCAAGATGCGGCCGGCGAACCGCGTGCCAAGGTCCAGCGCCAGAGGCTGAGGGCGATGATTGCGCGTACCGATCTTGCTACCGCGCTGGGGCCGCGCAGCTCGGGGCGGTTTTATGCACGGATCGGCAACTCGGTTGCTGCGATCGGTGTCGCACGCGTTCGTCGTCCGGACGGCAGAGGACGTCCGCGTGGCTACGTGTTGATGGCGCGGGTCATCACCGCGCCGCATCTGTCGACGCTGCTCCAAGCCGGTGCGCGGATCGATATCATGCCCCGCGGCGATGTCGCGGCCGTGACTCGCGAATCGTCGAAGGTGACGATTGCAGTGCCGTTGATCGGTGCCGACGGTCATGCGGTTGCCGACGCCCGCTTCAGCGTGCCCCGCGATGTTTCGCTGCTGGGCCGGCACATGCTGATCTTCGCAGTCGCCGGCTCGACCATGGTGCTGTTGCTGGTGCTGTTGGTGCTCAGACGATTGATCGAGAGGCTCGTTCTGCGACCGCTCCACCGTGTCGAGAGCCATATGCAGCGGGTTCGCCTGTCGGGATCGCTGGCCTTGCTCGACGAGGACGGGCGGCGCGACGAAGTCGGCTCGCTCGGACGGAGTTTCAATGCGATGCTGCGACAGCTGAAGGATCTGCGCGAACAGATCGAAGTGCAGTCGTTCGATCTGGGGCGGAGTGAAAGCGCGGTCGCGGTCATGCACAACGTCAGCAACGCGCTGAACCCAATCAGCACGATCCTGAGCCAGGGCATCGTGCAGTCCGCCGCAATCGATCGGGCGACGCTAGACCGCGCGATCGCCGAACTCGCTCGGGGCGACATACCCGCTGCGCGTCGCGGCAAGCTCGCCGCGCTCGTCGCGGCCGCGATCGAGGCCGAAAGCGCCGACCGCGAAGCCAGGCGCCGTGAGTTGATAGTCGGACGCGAGGCAATGGCGGACGTCCTGGAGATCATCGGTCAGCAACAGAAAGCGGCGCACGAACGCCCCGCGCTGGAGCTGTGCGATGTGAGCGACATCATCGCCCGCAACGCGACGATCGTGCGATATTCGCTGGGCGCCTCGATTGCGTTCAGCTTTCCGGCCGGCCCGAGCCCGGTCATGGCGAGCCGGGTCATCCTCAGCCAGGTGATCGCCAATATTTTCGGTAACGCGGTCGAATCGATCGCCGCGCGCGGGACTGGAAGTGGATCGATCGTCGCGACGATCACCGAGGCGAATGGCCGGGTTACGATCGCCGTCCGCGACGATGGCGAGGGTTTCTCACCTCAAGCTGCTGCAATGCTGTTCCAACGGGGCTTTTCGACGCGTGCGCACAAGTCGGGCGGACTGGGGCTACACTGGTGCGCCAATTCCATGGCCGCCATGAAAGGCACTTTGCGGCTCGAGAGCGACGGGCCGGGGCTCGGCGCCGTCGCGATTCTGACGCTCGACGCAGGCGATAGGGCGCAGTCGAAAGCGGCCTAAAAAATCACGCGTCACAGCAGGCTCGGCTGAACCTCGTCCTCGTCGCCCATGATTCCCGACAATGTCAGGCCAAGCAGTCGCACACCATCGGGCACCGGCAGTTGTGCCATCAGCAGGTCCAGCCCGGCGTCCAGGAATGCCGCCTTATCGGTCACCGCCGACAGCGACGACCGGGCGCGCGTGATCGTGCGGAAATCGGCATGGCGGAGTTTCAACGTGATCGTCCGCCCGCGCGTGCCGTGTCGTTCGATCCGGACCCATGCCGCATCCGCCACCCGCTGCAGGGCAGCACGCAAGTCCTCGGCAGTGGTCAGGTTCGTCTCGAACGTCCGCTCCGCCCCGACCGATTTCGCCGCGCGATTGACCCGCACCGGACGATCGTCGATCCCGCGCGCCGCCCTGTAGAGATACTCGGCATAGCTGCCGAAATGCGCCTGGAGGAAGGCAAGGCTCTGCGCGAACAGGTCCGCTCCGGTGAGGATGCCGAGCCGTTCCATCTTCTGCGCGGTCACCGGCCCGACGCCGTGGAAGCGCTTGACCGGCAAAGACTGGACGAACGCTGCGCCACGCTTCGGCGTAATGATGCAGATCCCGTCGGGCTTGTTCTGGTCCGAGGCGAGCTTGGCGATGAACTTGTTGTAGCTTACTCCGGCGGACGCTGTGAGGCCGGTATCCGCCTTGATCCTGGCGCGGATTTCCTCCGCGATCGCCGCCGCCGTGCCGAGGCCGCGAATATCCTCGGTGACGTCGAGATAGGCTTCGTCGAGCGACAGCGGCTCGATCAGGTCGGTATAGTCGGCGAAGATCGCGCGGATCCGGTCGGACACTTCGCGGTACACGTCGAAGCGCGGCGGCACGAACACCAGGTCGGGGCAGCGCCGGATCGCGGTGACCGACGGCATCGCGCTGCGCACCCCGAACGCCCGCGCCTCGTAGCTCGCCGCCGCCACCACGCCGCGTGCGCGCGATCCGCCGACCGCCACCGGCCTGCCCCTGAGCGAGGGATCGTCGCGCTGCTCGACCGAGGCATAGAAGGCATCCATGTCGACATGGATCACCTTGCGCTGGGCGGGAGGCTGGGTAGGAGGAAGCATCAGCGCGTTAGATAGGCGCGCGGAGGGCGGCGATACAGGGTGCATCCGCAACCAATCGCGCGGCCGCGGGTACTGCCGACGGGCAACGAAGGGACGCGAATGCAGGTCGGGACGGAATGCTGGCGGGTCGAACGCGCCGAACAGATGGCGGTGATCGTCGATGCGGAGAAGTATTTCCGCACCGCACGCGTCGCCATGATGGGGGCCAAGCGCCGCATCCTGTTGATCGGCTGGGATTTCGACGCTCGCATCGAACTCGAACCCGGCGTCGATCGCCCCGGCGAGCCGAAGAAACTCGGCGAATTCATGCTATGGCTGGTCGAGCGTGAGCCGGAACTCGAGGTGTTCGTGCTGCGCTGGGATACCGGCGCGATCAAGTCGCTGTTCCGCGGCTCGACGGTCTTCACGATGATGAAATGGATGAAGCACAAGCGCATCCACACCAAGCTCGACGGGCATCACCCGACCGCCGCGTCGCATCACCAGAAGATCGTGATCATCGACGATGCGCTGGCATTCTGCGGCGGCATCGACATGACCGGCGACCGCTGGGACACGCGCGACCACCGCGACGACGAACCGCACCGCATCCAGCCCTCGGGCAAGCCCTACAAGCCGTGGCACGACGCCATTAGTGCCGTGCAGGGCCCCGTCGCACATGCGCTGGGCGAGTTGTTCCGCCGCCGCTGGCATCTCGCAGGCGGGATGAAGATGGAGACGGGCGAACCCGGCAGCAAATTCTGGCCCGAGGGGCTCGAGGTCGATTTCCGTGACGTCGACGTGGCGATCGCACGCAGCGAGCCCGAAATGTCCGACCAGGAGCCGGTGTACGAGAGCGAGGCGTTGTTCCTCGGCCAGATCGCGCGCGCCAAGAAGCATTTGTACATCGAGAGCCAGTATTTCGCGTCGCGCAAGATCGCCGAGGCGGTCGCGAAGCGACTAGACGAGGCGAACGGTCCCGAGATCGTCATCATCAACCCGACTACTGCGCAGGGGTGGTTGGAGCCGATCGCGATGGATACCGCGCGTGCGCGGCTGATGGAGGCGCTGCACCGGCGCGACACGTATAACCGGCTGCGGATGTATCATCCGTTCACTGCGGGCGGCGAGGCGATCTATTGCCATGCCAAGATCCTGATCGCCGACGAGGAGGTGTTCCGGCTCGGCTCATCGAACGTGAACAACCGTTCGTTGCGACTCGACACCGAATGCGACCTGGCGATCCGTGCGACCGATGCGGCGACGTCGAAAGGGATCGTCGCGATCCGCGACGGCCTGATCGCGGAGCATCTCGGCGTCGAGCCGCAGGTGGTGAGCGACCTGATCTCGGAGACCGGCTCGCTGATCAAGACGATCGAGCGGCTGCGCGGCGAGGGCAAGACGTTGCAGCCTTACGAGGTGCCGGACCTGACCTCGGTCGAGGAATGGCTCGCCGACAACGAGGTGCTCGACCCGGAAGGCCCGCAGGAGATGTTCGAGACGTTCAGCAAGCGCGGCCTGTTCCGCCGGTTGCGGCGGAAGAAGTAGGTCAGCCCCGCCCGCACCCGTCATCCTGACGAAAGTCAGGACCCAGGGTTCCGAACACACCGCTTGATTGCCCTGGATCCTGACTTTCGTCAGGATGACGGGGCACACAGGAAAGGCCGCGATACCCCCCGGTACCGCGGCCTCTAGCGCTCCCGAATACGGGGGAGTTACGCGACCTGGGTTTCGAGCGCTTCGTCGGGCTCGCGCAGCACATAGCCGCGACCCCAGACGGTCTCGATGTAATTCTCGCCATCGCATGCCAGGCTGAGCTTCTTCCGCAGCTTGCAGATGAACACGTCGATGATCTTCAGTTCGGGCTCGTCCATCCCGCCATAAAGATGGTTGAGGAACATTTCCTTGGTGAGCGTGGTGCCCTTGCGGAGCGACAACAGCTCCAGCATCGCATATTCCTTGCCCGTCAGATGCACGCGGCTGCCACCGACCTCGACCGTCTTCGCGTCGAGGTTCACGGCCAGCTTGCCGGTCCGGATGACCGACTGGCTGTGACCCTTGGAGCGACGGACCACGGCGTGGATGCGTGCGACCAGTTCCTCGCGGTGGAACGGCTTGGTAACATAGTCGTCGGCGCCGAAACCGAAGCTCCGCACCTTCGAGTCCATTTCGTTCACGCCCGACAGGATCAGCACCGGCGTCGATACCCGCGCGACCCGGAGCCGCTTGAGCACGTCGTAGCCATGCATGTCGGGCAGGTTCAGATCGAGCAGGATGATGTCGTAGTCATACAGCTTGCCCAGATCGAGGCCTTCTTCCCCGAGATCGGTGATGTAGACGTTGAACCCTTCGGTCGTCAGCATCAGCTCGATAGCCTTCGCCGTGGTCGGCTCGTCCTCGATCAGCAGAACCCGCATGCGTCGTCCCCTTGTCGCGAGACCGCCCGACACCCCATGTCTGCAGCTCGACTTAGATTTATTAACCACACAACATCTGAAGGCAAAAGGTTAATTTCGAGCTAAGGCTCATGGCCGCGTGATCGAGCCCCTCGGTTTGCACCGCATTATAGTGCGGCGTGCGCAATCAATTTGCCGTCAGCGGTCGTCTCGCCGGGCGAGATCATTGCGAATCGTCTCGCTGAGCGTCGCATATACTGAAGCCTGGTCGAGATGCGTTCGGCGCTGTGCCAAAGTATCGGCAGTGGCGGCAGCATAAAGCTCCGCGTCGGCCAGCCGTTCATAGTCGGCTGCGGTAACGATGATGGGCAAGAAAAATCTCGATCGCTGGCGGTTGCGCGCAATGCCGACGCAGGGCGTCGACGCGGATTGAAAGCGGCAACAGGAACGGAGTGTCTCTGCAGAAGGATGCCGAATCGGGTCGCGTCTGGGTCTTCCGCGCGTCAGGGCGAGCCTGGACCGGGACGAATCCTGCTACCCCGCACCCAAGGGCTATTATGCCGCCTTCAGAGCGGGTCCCGGAGCCGCCTCGTCAGGAATTCGATCAGCGCCTCGACACGGGCAGGGCGTAATGGGCTGGGCGGGGTCAGAAGATGCAGCCCGATCGGGGCGGGGGCCCATTCTGGCAGGATCGTCGTGAGCGCCCCGGTCGCCAGGTACGCATCGATAATGAAATCGGGCAGCCGCGCGATGCCGAGCCCGGCGACCAACGCCGGTACGATCGCCTCTCCGCTATTGGCGGTCAGCGGCCCTTCCGCGCGAACCGAAACCTCCGCGCCGCCGGGACCCTGAAAGCGCCAGGGCCCGACGACGTTGGAATAGCCGAACAGCTTGTGCTCGCCGAGTTGCGCGGGATGCGTCGGCGTGCCGTTGGCCTCGAGATATCGCGGCGCCGCAACGAGATGCGCCTGGATCGTGCAGAGCCGGCGCGCGCGGAGTGAGCTGTCGGGCAACTCGGCGATACGGAGTGCGATGTCGAACCCTTCGGCGACGATATCGACACGCGCATCGGACAGATGCAGATCGACCTCTATTCCCGGATGTGCGGCGAGGAATTCGGCGAGCAGCGGTGCGACGTTCTTGATCCCGAAGCTCATCGGCGCAGCAAGGCGGACACGACCGGTGGGCGCACTCGCGGCATCGTTGGCGGACTCTTCGGCAAGCCGGGCCTCGGCGAGGATACGGCCGGCATGCTCGGCAAGAGGTTTACCAGCCTCGGTGAGGGCGAGACGGCGCGAGGTGCGGTGGAACAGCGACTGGCCGAGATGCGCCTCGAGCCGCGTAATCGCCTTCGACACGGTCGCCTTGCTCAGTCCGATCGCGTCGGCAGCGGCGCTGAACGAGCGATGCTCGACGACGCTCGCGAAGATCGCCCAGGCTTCGAGATCGGGCAGGCGCATAAGGGGAGCTCCTTCATTGTATTCTCCCCCTTGCGTGGAGGATTACTTACAGCCGGTACGCTAGCAGCGAAACGATCGGTTTCCAGCGTTTCTATTTACGTCTTGATCCACGCGCTTATCTTGGCGTCAACCAGTGGAGACATGTCATGACGACCACGACCTTGAGTAAAGTTGAACGCCGCTCCTTCGAAAGCCTGGGCCATGCCGATCACGGCTGGCTGAACGCGCGGCACCATTTCTCGTTCGCCAGCTACTATGACCCCGCGCGGATGGGCTGGGGCGCGATCCGGGTGTGGAACGACGACCAGATCGCCGCGAATTCGGGCTTCCCGCCGCACCCGCATCAGGACATGGAGATTATCACCTATGTCCGCAGCGGCGCGATCACCCACCAGGACTCGCTCGGCAACAAAGGGCGTACCGAGGCCGGCGACGTCCAGGTGATGAGCGCAGGCACCGGCGTCCGCCATGCCGAGTATAACCTCGAGCCCGAGACGACGACGATCTTCCAGATCTGGATCGAGCCGTCGCGCAAGGGCGGTTCGCCGAGCTGGGGTGCCAAGCCGTTCCCGAAGGGCGAGCGCTCCGGGCAGTTCGTAACGCTTGCGAGTGGGTTCGAGGGTGACGTCGATGCATTGCCGATCCGCGCGAATGCCCGGGTGTTGGCCGCTACGCTGAAGGCCGGGGATAGCGTCGACTATGCGATAGACGACGGCCGCCACGTGTATCTGGTGCCCGCGACGGGCGCGATCACGATCGGCGACGAAGCCTTTGGCGCGCGCGACGGAGCGGCGCTGCTGGGCGGCCAGACGGTGACGATCACGGCACAGGATGACGCCGAGATCGTTCTGGTAGACTCGGAGTAAGCGTCCCGCGGCGACCTTTACCGTCACCCCAGCGAAAGCTGGGGTATCTCGGTTCGAGCCGCCGCACCCGCCCCATAAAGACCCCAGCGTCCGCTGGGGTGACGGACTTTCCAGGAGACTGACAGATGACCAAGGTTCTCGTGCTGTATTACTCGTCCTACGGCCATATCGAGCAGATGGCGGACGCCGTTGCCGAAGGCGCGCGCGCCGGTGGTGCCGAGGTGGACATCCGCCGCGTCGCCGAAACCGCACCGCAGTCGGTGATCGAAGCCGCGCATTTCAAGACCGACAGCGGGCATGCAGAGATCGAAGGCCCCGCCGCGTTGGAGCAGTATGACGCGATCATCGTCGGCGCACCGACCCGCTTCGGCCGGATGCCCGCGCAGATGGCGCAGTTCTGGGACACGACCGGCGGCCAGTGGTTCTCCGGCGCGTTGATCGGCAAGGTCGGCGGCGCCTTCACCTCGACCGCGAGCCAGCATGGCGGCCAGGAAACGACGTTGTTCTCGATCATCACCAACCTGATGCATCACGGGCTGACGATCGTCGGGCTCGACTATGGCTTCCAGGGGCAAATGGGCGTCGACGCGGTCAAGGGCGGCTCGCCCTATGGCGCGACGACGCTGTCGGATGGCGACGGCAGCCGCCAGCCGAGCAAGGACGAGCTCGACGGCGCGCGCTATCAGGGCAAGCGCATCGCCGAGACGGCGGCCAAGCTTAGCGCCTGATCCGACACACGACGCGGGTGGCAACGCCCGCGTCGTTTCGCGTGCGGAGGGTCAGCCGATCAGCAACCGCATCCCGAGCGCGGCGAACAGGGCTGGCGGCATGACCACCGCCCCGACCTTCAGGAAGCGCCAGAACCCGACATCCTCGCCCTCGCGACGGATTGCGGTGAGCCACAGGATCGTCGCCAGCGAGCCGGTGATCGACAGGTTCGGCCCCAGGTCGACGCCGATCAACAGCCCGTCGGTGACGATCTGCGGAACATGCGCCTGACCCAGCGTCGTGCTTGCAATCAGCCCGGCGGGCAGGTTGTTCATCAGGTTCGACCCGAAGGCGAGGATCGTCCCCGCAATCCCGGCTGTTGCTGCGGGCGAATTGGCGGCCCCGGCGGCCAACCACCGGGCGAGCATCGCGATGACGCCGGTGCTCGCCAGCGCCTCGACCAGCACGAACAGTCCGGCGACCAGCGGCAGGACCGCCCACGATACCGACCGCACCGTCGAGACCGGCGACTTGCGACCACCGATGCAGATCGCCGCAGTTGTCGCGATACCCGCCAGGCACGTCGGCAGGCCCAGATCATAGCCGCGCGCCGATGCGACGATGAGGAGCACCGCGGTCACGACGATCCCGCCGAGCGCGACGATCCCGCCACGCGGCAGCGTCATCGCCGTCACGTCGGTTTCGCACGTGCCGCCCAGCCGCTCGCGCTCGACCCAGCGCAACATCAGGAACGTCACGCCGATCGCCATCACCGACGGCAGCGCGAACGACGCCATCCACGCGCCGAGCGTCGGCATCTGGCCACCGTAAAGCACGAGGTTGGCAGGGTTCGAGATCGGCAGCACGAAGCTGGCCGCATTGGCGATCAGCGCGCAGGCGAACAGCATCGGCAGCGGATCCGCCTTCGCCTTCTTCGCGGCGGCATACACCGCCGGGGTCAGCACGACGGCGGTCGCGTCGTTCGACAGGAAAATTGTCACGACGATGCCGACACCGAACACGAGCGCGAACAATCGGTTGGTCGATCCTCTCGCCATCCGGACGGCCTGCACCGCGACCCAGTCGAACACCCCTTCCGCCCGCGCGACTTCCGACAGCAGCATCATGCCGATCAGGAAGAGATAGACGTCGCTGCCCTTCAATACCGCGGCCCACGCTTCGCCGATCGGCAACAGGCCGAACACGACGAGCACGAGCGCCCCGGTCACCGCCCACACCGCTTCAGGCAGCTTGAACGGCCGAGCAATCACGCCGAACGTCGCGATGAAACAGACCGCCCAGATCGCGTATCGGGCCGCTATGTCGGGTTGAGTCACGTCGCGGCTGTCCCGTCCGAAAATTTACGCTGCGCCGTCACTGGAGCCCGCGAGTTCGTGACACGGATCACCGGTCGAGCCCATTCTTGTCGAGGCCCCGCTGCGCACCGTCGATGCCGCGCTCTGACGGCTGGTCCCTGTGCTTTTGCACAACGGCTGAGGGCGCACCAAATCGTGACAGCCTGTCGTACCCATCGGCTTCGTCGATATGCCGGTCGCTAGAGTGAATCCACGTCAGGCATCCTGCCATTATAGTTTATTCCAAGTCGTTTCGATCGTTCGCAGCCAAGCGCAAGGATAGGCGCTTCGTTCCGTGACATTTCTTTCATGATTTCATCCTGAACCCGCTCGTTCAGTTTCGGTTTAACCTTGGAGATCATTGGGAAAAACCCGATCGTATATATATTCCCCGGTGCTGGAAACTTTGCCGCTGGCCAGCTCTTTAGCGCTCGACGAATAGCGACGTATAGGGACTCCTGATGGCCATAATCGCGGACAGCGCGCCCAAAATCGCCGGTGGAGGGAGACAGTCGGGAAACATCCCGACGCGCACGCTCGACGCGCTCAACTTTTTCCTGGCCGATGTCCGCGACGGTCTTGGACCGTATCTGGCGATCTATCTGATCGCGGTGCGAGGGCCGGCGCATGGCTGGAACGAGGCGACCGTCGGTGCGATCCTGACGATCGCCGGGATCGTCGGGCTGATCTCGCAGACCCCCGCGGGCAGCCTGATCGACCGCGCCAGGAACAAGCCGCGGATCGTGATGATCGCCGCGTTGCTCGTCACGCTCAGCAGTATCTCGCTGCCGATCGTCACCGGCTTTACCGCGGTTGCCGTCACGCAGTCGGTCGCGGCTATCGCCGGCGCGGTGTTCGCGCCCGCGATCTCGGCGATCACGCTTGGACTGGCCGGACCCAAGCTGTTCGCCAAGCGAGTCGGCCGCAACGAAGCGTTCAATCACGCGGGCAACGCGGTCTCGGCGGCGGTGGCCGGCGTGCTGGCCTGGAAGTTCGGCCCGGTCGTGGTGTTCTGGTTGATGGGCGGGCTGACCGTCGCGAGCATCGTGAGCGCCTCGCGGATCAAGAACGACGACATCGACAACGCGGTCGCGCGCGGGCTCGATTGCGAACCGGACGAGGCCGCCGCGGACGACGACGCCTCCGATTGTGAGCAGCCGAGCGGCTGGAAGACGCTGCTGGAAAACAAGCCGTTGATGATCTTCGCGCTCGCTGCGTTCCTGTTCCACCTCGCCAACGCGGCGATGCTGACCTCGGTCAGCCAGCTTCTGGCGCGCACCGTCGGCAAGGATCTGGCGACCTCGCTCACCGCCGCATGCATCGTCGCAGCGCAGCTGGTGATGGTGCCGGTCGCGATCGTCGTCGGTCGCAACACCGAGCGCTGGGGGACCAAGCCGTTGTTCCTGGTCGCCTTCGCGTTCCTCGCCGCGCGTGGCGCCCTCTACACCGTGTCGGACGATCCGTGGTGGCTGGTCGGCGTGCAGGCGATGGACGGCATTGGCGCAGGCATTTTCGGCGCGCTGTTCCCGGTCGTGATCGCCGACCTGACCAAGGGCACCGGCCGCTTCAACGTCAGCCAGGGTGCGGTGGCGAGCGCGCAGGGGCTGGGGGCGGCGCTGTCGGCGACGCTTGCCGGCGCTATCATCGTCTGGGCCGGCTACACCGCCAGTTTCCTGACGCTGGCGACCATCGCGGCACTGGGGTTGGGCCTGTATGCGCTGGCCATGCCCGAAACAAAGGACAAAGGCACGGCCTGATCCCCAAGGGCTTCACCTTTGGAAATGCGCTCCAACGGTGACGTTTGCGCAGTATTCGGAGGGGAGGGGCTCTGGACGGACGAACGTCGTGGGAGGCGAGCATCGCGAGCAGCGGGTCGTCGGCCTCGAGCTGCACGCGGTGGCATCAGGAGACCTCGTCGGGATGTATCGCCGCGACCAGCGCGGCGAGCGTCGGCGATTGGGCAAGCTCGTGCGGGTCGGCATGCGGTGCGAAGACGAGACCGATATCGCGGGTGAAGTCGAATCCTTCGAGGTGTGCGTGGACGATTCCGGGCTCGCTGAAACAGTCCGGCATCACGGTGACACCCAGGCCGGCGCGGACATAGCTCAGCGCCTTGTCGTCGCTGGTCGTGCGCGATGCGAACACCGGGCGCACGCCCCGCGTCGTAAAGAAGCGGCTGGTCTCGGGCAGCAGTTCGCAGTGGCGACGGACGATCATCGGATCGTTGCCGAGTTCCTCCGCGCGGATCACGTCGCGACCCGCGAGCGGGTGCGACACGCCTAGCGCAAGGCTGTAGCCTTCGGTGAAGAGCCGCTGGCTGGCGTAATCGTCGCCATCGCGGAGCAGCATCAAGGCGACGTCGATCCGGCCGCGCGCAAGCCGCTCGCGCAGGTCGCGCTCCTTGCCCTCGACGATCTCGATCTGGCTGCCGGCGCCGCGCGACCGGTGTTCGCGCAGGAAATCCTCGATCCAGCGGCGCGGCGTCGTCGCCAGCACGCCGAGCCGCAGCGTCTGCTGGGTCGGCGTGCCGATCACCTCGCGTTCGGCAGCGGCGAAGGTCGCCTCGATCGTGCGGGCATGGGAGACCAGCCGCGCGCCGGCATCGGTCAGCGCGACGCGTCGGTTTGTGCGGTTGAACAGCGGGTGGCCCAGCGCGGTTTCGAGCTTGGCGATCCCGACCGACAAAGTAGGCTGCGACACGTTGCAGGCCGCCGCCGCGCGCGAGAAATTGCCGGTATCGATGACGGATAGGAAATACCGCAGATGATAGCGATCGATCATAGACATTATCTATAGCGTTGATCGCGATCTTTCAATTTTCCAGCGATCGGGCAATCCCGTAGATAGTCGGCAAAAGATCGACAGGAGATGATGATGGCAGACCTGAATTTCGGGCTCGGCGAGATGGCCGACATGATCCGCGACACCACGCGGCGGTTCGCACTCGACCGGATCGAGCCAATCGCGGCGCGCATCGATGCCGAGGACAGTTTTCCCCGCGAGCTATGGCCGGAAATGGGCGCGCTCGGGCTCCATGGCATCACCGTCGAGGAGGCTGATGGCGGCCTGGGGCTCGGCTATCTCGAGCATCTGATCGCGTGCGAGGAGATCAGCCGGTCGTCCGCATCGGTCGGGCTCAGCTATGGCGCGCATTCGAACCTGTGCGTCAATCAGATCCGCCGCTGGGGGACGCCTGAGCAGAAGGCGAAATACCTGCCCAAGCTCATCTCCGGCGAGCATGTCGGCAGCCTTGCCATGTCGGAAGCGGGTGCGGGCTCGGACGTCGTGTCGATGAAGCTGCGCGCGGACAAGGTCGATGGCGGCTGGCGGCTGAACGGCACCAAGTTCTGGATCACCAACGCGACCTATGCCGACACGCTGGTCGTGTACGCCAAGACGATACCCGACGCCGGATCGAAAGGCATCACCGCGTTCCTGATCGAGAAGGATTTCGCCGGCTTCTCGATCGGGCAGAAGATCGACAAGGTCGGGATGCGTGGGTCGCCGACCGCCGAACTCGTGTTCGACGATTGCTTCGTGGCGGAGAGCCAAGTGATGGGGCCGCTCAACGGCGGCGTCGGCGTGCTGATGTCGGGGCTCGATTACGAGCGCGTGGTGCTGTCGGGCATCCAGCTCGGGATCATGCAGGCCTGTCTCGACGTGGTGCTGCCCTATGTGCGCGAGCGCAAGCAGTTCGGGCGGCCGATCGGCGAGTTCCAGCTGATGCAGGCGAAGATCGCGGACATGTACGTCGCGCTCAATTCGTCGCGCGCGTACGTCTATGCGGTCGCCAAGGCGTGCGACGCGGGTCAGACGACTCGGTTCGATGCCGCGGGCTGCATCTTGCTGGCGTCCGAGAACGCGGTGAAGGTCGCGAACGAGGCGATCCAGGCGCTGGGCGGGGCGGGCTATACCAAGGACTGGCCGGTCGAGCGCTATTGGCGCGACGCCAAGCTGCTCGATATCGGTGCGGGGACGAACGAGGTCCGCCGGATGCTGGTCGGGCGCGAGCTGATCGGTCACGACGCGCCTAAGGCCCAGTAATGCCGACGCTCACGACACAGGTCGATGCGACGTCCGAAGCGTTCCAGGCGGACGCGGCGCATAACCGGGCACTAGCGGAGACGCTGCGCGCGACCATCGCGAAGACCGCCTTGGGTGGGTCGGAACAGCATCGTGCGCGGCACGTGTCGCGGGGAAAGCTGCTGCCACGCGACCGCGTCGAGCGGTTGCTCGATCCGGGTTCGCCGTTCCTTGAGGTCGGCGCGCTGGCGTCGAACGGCATGTACGACGACGGCGCGCCCGGTGCGGGGATGATCGCCGGGATCGGTCGCGTGTCGGGGCGCGAATGCATGATCGTCGCGAACGACGCCACGGTGAAAGGCGGCGCCTATTACCCGATGACCGTGAAGAAGCATCTTCGCGCGCAGGAGATCGCGCGCGAGAACCGGCTGCCGTGCATCTATCTGGTCGATAGCGGGGGCGCCAATTTGCCGCATCAGGCAGAGGTGTTTCCCGATCGCGATCACTTCGGCCGCATCTTCTTCAACCAGGCGCAGATGTCCGCGGAGGGCATCGCGCAGATCGCGTGCGTGATGGGAAGCTGCACCGCGGGCGGCGCCTATGTGCCGGCGATGTCGGACGAGAGCGTGATCGTCCGCAACCAGGGGACGATCTTCCTCGCCGGCCCGCCGCTGGTGAAGGCGGCGACGGGCGAGGTGATCTCCGCCGAGGAACTGGGCGGCGCGGAAACGCATGGCCGCAAGTCGGGCGTGGTCGATCATGTCGCGGAGAATGACGAGCACGCGCTGCTGATCGTCCGCGATATCGTCGCGACGCTGAACCGTCCGAAGTCCGTCGACATCGAGATCGCCACCCCGCGCGCACCCAAATACGATCCGGCGGAGCTGTACGGCATCGTGCCACAGGACGTTCGCGCACCGTATGACGTGCGCGAGGTGATCGCGCGGATCGTCGACGGCTCGGAGTTCCACGAGTTCAAGGCGTTGTACGGCACCACGTTGGTCTGCGGGTTCGCCAAGATCTGGGGCATGCCGGTTGCGATCCTCGCCAATAACGGCGTGCTGTTTTCCGAATCCGCTCTGAAGGGCGCGCATTTCATCGAACTCGCCTGCCAGCGCCGCGTGCCGCTGCTGTTCCTCCAGAACATCTCGGGATTCATGGTCGGCGGCAAATACGAGGCGGAGGGGATCGCCAAGAACGGCGCCAAGCTGGTGACCGCGGTGGCGACCGCGTCGGTGCCCAAGATCACCGTGCTGATCGGCGGCAGCTTCGGCGCGGGCAATTACGGGATGTGCGGGCGTGCGTTTGCCCCGCGTTTCCTGTTCACCTGGCCCAATGCGCGGATCTCGGTGATGGGCGGCGAGCAGGCGGCCAGCGTGCTGGCGACCGTCCACCGCGATGCGGACAGCTGGACGCCGGAGCAGGCAGAGGCCTTCAAGGCGCCGGTCCGCCAGAAATACGAGGACGAGGGCAATCCCTATTACGCCACCGCGCGGCTGTGGGACGACGGGATCATCGATCCCGCGCAGACCCGCGACGTCCTTGGCCTAGCCCTTTCCGCCACGCTGAACGCGCCGATCCCCGAGCGCGCACAGTTCGGCCTGTTCCGGATGTGATGGGCATGGACCTGACCATCGAAGGTGCCTCGATCGCCGACGAAGCCGCCTTCCATACGCTGATCCGCGAGGCATCGGGCGTTGAGTGGTATGGCGGCAGTCTCGACGCACTGTTCGACCTGCTCGTAGCAGTCGTCGCGCCGCCGATCCGCCTGCACATCGTCAACGCCGCAGCGGCGCGCGCGACGATCGGCGCGCGGTTCGATCGCATCGTCACCGTCATCCTGGACGCGGTCGCCGAACGTGGCACCGACGCTATCGCCTTGCGACTGGAAAGCTAAGCATGATCCAGAGTCTCCTTATCGCCAATCGCGGCGAGATCGCCCGCCGCATCATCCGCACCGCACGGCGGCTCGGCATCCGCACCATCGCGGTGCATTCCGACGTCGATGCCGGCATGCCGTTCGTCCGCGAGGCCGACGAAGCGGTATGCATCGGTACCGCGGCGGCTACCGACAGCTATCTGCGGCAGGACCGCCTGCTGGAGGCGGCGCGCACGACCGGCGCAGAGGCGATCCACCCCGGCTACGGCTTCTTGTCGGAGAATGCCGAGTTCGCCGAGAGCGTGCTCGCCGCGGGTCTCGTCTGGGTCGGCGCGCCGCCCGCCGCGATCCGCGCGATGGGGCTGAAGGACGCCGCCAAGGAACGGATGATCGCTGCGGGCGTGCCCGTCACGCCGGGTTATCTCGGCGCGGACCAGACGCCCGAGCGATTGCAGTCCGAAGCCGAAGCGATCGGCTATCCGGTCCTCATCAAGGCGGTGGCGGGCGGCGGTGGCAAGGGCATGCGCAAGGTCGATGCCGCGGCCGACTTCGCCGAGATGCTGGAGAGCTGCAAGCGGGAGGCCGCGTCGTCGTTCGGCAACACGCAGGTGCTGATCGAGAAATACATCCTCTCGCCGCGGCATATCGAGGTGCAGGTGTTCGGCGATACGCACGGCGGCGCGGTCCATTTGTTCGAGCGCGACTGTTCGCTGCAACGCCGCCATCAGAAGGTGATCGAGGAAGCGCCCGCACCCGGCATGGACGACGCGACGCGGGCCGCGGTCTGCGAGGCGGCCGTGAAGGCGGCGCGCGCAGTCGACTATGTCGGCGCCGGAACGATCGAGTTCATCGCCGACGGATCGGACGGCCTGCGTGCCGACCGGATCTGGTTCATGGAGATGAACACCCGGCTCCAGGTCGAGCACCCGGTGACCGAGGCGATCACCGGGCAGGATCTGGTCGAGTGGCAGTTGCGCGTCGCGAGCGGCGAACCTCTGCCGAAGCGACAGGACGAACTGTCGATCACCGGCTGGGCGATGGAAGCGCGGCTCTATGCCGAGAACCCGAGCACGGGGTTCCTGCCGTCGACCGGCCCACTCGATCGGCTGCGCTTTCCGGACGGCGTCCGCATCGACAGCGGCGTCGAGGAAGGCGGCGAGGTCACGCCCTATTATGACCCGATGATCGCCAAGCTGATCGTCCACGGTGCGACGCGCGGCGAAGTAGCGGGCAAGCTGGCGGCGGCGGCGCGCGGTACGCAGGTTTGGCCGGTCAGGACCAACGCCGCCTTCCTCGCGCGTGCCGCGGCGCATTCCGATTTCGTCGCGGGGCGGGTCGATACCGGGTTCATCGAGCGTCATGCCGATGCGCTGATCCCGGCGGCAGAGCCTTCGCCGGCCGTACTGGCGGCGGCGGCGGCGGCGATCCTTCCTACAGTGACCGGTGATCCCTGGACCAGCCTGCGCGGGTTTCGCACCAATGCCGCGCCGTCCTCGCAGGTCGCAGTCGAGGTCGCGGGCAAGCCGTATCTCGTCACCGGCGACCAGGCGTCGGCGGCGGTCGTCGCGGACGGCGTCCTGTACCTCGACGGCGAGGCGTGGCCGTTCGGTCCGCGCCGTGCCGACCACATCGCCGGGGCGGGCGAGGGCGACGGCGCGATCCTGGCGCCCATGCCGGGCCGCGTCATCGCGGTGCTGGTCGAGGCCGGGCAGGCGGTGACCAAGGGCCAGCGGATGCTGGTGCTGGAGGCGATGAAGATGGAGCAGGCGTTGCTCGCGCCGTTCGATGGCGTCGTCGCCGAACTGAAGGTAACCGAAGGCGCGCAGGTATCCGAAGGCACGATGCTCGCGCGCATCGATAAAGGGAGCGAATGATGGCCGGGCGTTTCTACGACAATTGGACGGTCGGCGACACGATCGTCCACGAGATCCGTCGCACCGTGACCGAGACCGACAATCTGCTGTTCACGGTGATGACGCACAACCCGCAGCCACTGCATCTCGACGCCGAGGCGGCGCGCGCGAGCGAGTTCGGGCAGATCCTGGTCAACGGCACCTTCACGTTCGCGCTGATGGTGGGGCTGTCGGTGGGGGACACGACGCTCGGCACGCTGGTCGCGAACCTCGGCTACGACAAGCTCGTGATGCCGAAGCCGGTGTTCATCGGCGACACGTTGCGCGCCGAGACCGAGGTGCATGCGCTGAAGGAAAGCCGGTCGCGACCCGATGCGGGGATCGTCACGTTCGCGCACCGCCTGCTCAACCAGCGCGACGAGATCGTCTGCCAGTGCCTGCGCAGCGCGCTGATCAACAGGTCGCCGGCATGAGGTTGCGATCGCTGCTGTTCGTGCCGGGCGATCGGCCTGAACGGTTCGACAAGGCCGCGGCCAGTGGCGCCGACGCGCTGATCCTCGACCTCGAGGATTCGGTGGCGGCTTCGGCAAAGGACGCCGCACGGGCGGCGGTCGCGGGGCGGTTGCGCACGGAGCGCGGCAACGTCGCGGTCTTCGTCCGGATCAACCCGCTTGATACCGACCTGAGCCGTGAGGACCTGTCGGCACTATACGGCCTGACACCGGATGCGGTCGTGTTGCCCAAGGCGGAAGGGGCGGCGAGTGTTCGCTTGCTCGCCAAGCGGCTGGCGGCGGCGGGGATCGACGCGCCGATCCTGCCGATCGCGACCGAGACTCCCGCGGCGATCTTCCAGCTCAGCAGCTATGCGGCGTGCGGCGTGGCGCTCGCCGGGCTGACCTGGGGGGCGGAGGACCTGCCCGCCGCGATCGGTGCGGCAACCTCGCGCGAGGACGACGGTCGCTATACCGCGCCTTACGAAATGGTGCGGTCGCTGGCGCTGTTCGGCGCGCATGCGGCGGGGGTACCGGCGATCGAGACGGTGTATCCGGCGTTTCGCGACGTGGCGGGGCTGGAGGCGTATGCGAAGCGCGCGGCGCGCGATGGTTTCACGGGCATGATGGCGATCCACCCGGCGCAGGTGGCGACCATCAACGCCGCGTTTACGCCCGATGCGGCGCAGATCGCACATGCGCGCGCGATCGTCGCTGCGTTCGCCGCGCAGCCGGAGGCGGGTGCGTTGCAGGTCGACGGCCGGATGGTCGACGCGCCGCATCTGAAACAGGCGTGCAGGATATTGGAGCGGGATGGGGAGGCGCCGTAGCGAGTGGCTCGGCGGATGATTGCACCGGGTGCGATCACGACGGACCGCGCTGTGATCGCCGCGTGTTTACGCGCGCCGGATCGTGGCCGGTCTGGTGGACGCGCGCGTTTTGAAGGCTCCCAAAGCCAGTTCAGCGGCCTCTCGCTCAGCGTCGGCAAGCGGGACTGCGACGGTCGTCCCCGATGACGCGGATATTCGGACGGCCTCGACGACAGCCATGCACGCGAGCGCCTCGATCGGTTCGACCGGGTTTGGGCCGCGGCCCGACAGTGCAGCGGCGATACCGTCGTAATAGGCGCGTTGGTCGCCCGCCAACGCTGGACGCACGTGAACGTCGGCCGCGTCGTAGATCATCAGCGGATCGGGATCCTCGCCCCAGTGCGGCGCACCGGGACGCATACCGGCAATCAGTTGTTCCTCCTGACGGTCTGCAAGCCGTTTCGTGATGCTGCCGGCGGTACCATGGACGGTGAAGCGCTGGGTACCGCCGGCCGCCAGCATGATCGCCTGCAGCACGACCCGACGGTCGCCGTAATCGAGGACCGCGTGCGCCCAGTCGTCGGTCACGGCGCCGACGCGCTGTCCCGAGAGCGATCCTCGTATCCGGTCCGGCAGCCCGAAAAGCTGAAGCGCTTGATCGACCAGATGCGGCCCGAGATCGAACCAGACGCCGCTGCCGACGCCGGCATTTTCCCGCCAGCGATCGCGGACCAAAGGGCGGTAGCGATCGAAATGCGATTCGAAATGCGTGACTTCGCCGATGACGCCCTCTTCGATCGCCGCGCGGATCGTCAGGAAATCGCTGTCCCAGCGCCGGTTGTGAAACACCGAAAGCAGTACGTCGCGCTGCGCCGCCAACGCGACCAGGTCGCGTGCTTCGTCGAGATTCAGCGTAAAGGGCTTGTCGACGACGACATGCTTGCCTGCCGCTATCGCCGCACGGGCAAGCGGCGCATGCGTGTCGTTGGGTGTCGCGATGACGACCAGGTCGATGTCGGCAGCGGCGATCAGCGACTGCGGATCGGCATGAATGACGATCTCTGCAAAATCTGCACGGACCTTTGCCGCGTCGCTCGACGCGATCGCCGTCAGGACGAGGTCGGGTTCGGCCATGATCAAGGGCGCATGGAAGGTCTTGCCGGAAAACCCGTATCCGATGAGGCCCACGCGTATTGCCGGGAAAATAGCATGATGCTGGTCTGACATCATAATGACCTCACCATATCGTTTTGTGTGACAGCCGTATCGGCCCGAAGAGATGATAACCGAGGCCGGGCTTTACCGGCCCGCTCGTCTGCATCGCTGTGACACGTCGTACGCGAAGGGCTGCGTTAGCCAAGACCGCGTCATCGCGATTCGGCTCCAACCATCCCGTGTCCTGGCCCATCACCTCGGCGCGCCTAGTCCGACGTGTCTAGACCAGGGGATTGGCAAGCCGTGCCCGCGCTCAAGAAGTCCGGAAATGGGCTAAGTTGTTAGAGGCCGACCATCGAATCTGACGCTTTGGCAGATTATGGTGACCCCTACGGGAATCGAACCCGTGCTTCAGCCGTGAAAGGGCCGCGTCCTAACCGCTAGACGAAGGGGCCTGCGTGGTGGAGGCCGACTAAGGGGAAGGGGGCGGGGCGTCAAGCGTTTCGGTGCAACAATTTAGTCCGCCCATGCCGCATCCTCGACATGAAGCTCGGCCGACGGGCGCGAGGACCAGTCGTCGATCTTCGCGCGGCCCGCCAGCCAGAGCTTGCGGTGGGGGGCGGCGCCCAGCAGCGCCTGGCCCAGCGCGCTCTCGGCGGCGCGGAAGGCCATCGCCTTGATGCTGCGGCCGTCATCGCCCGCCACGATCGTGCGGACGTGGCCGTTGCCGACGATGTCCGCCTTGATGATGCGGACCGGGCCCATCGCGACGCGGGGAGCTGGCCAGCCCATGCCGTACGGGCCACCGGCTTCCATCGATTCGACGAGGCTGGGGTTGACGCCGCCCGCCGCGAGGACTGCGTCGAGCAGGAGCGCGCGGTCGCCGTTGGAGCGCTCGACGGCGGCGGCGAGGCGCTCTTCGAGGAAGTCGGTGAAGGCGGGAATCGCGGCGGCGTCGATTGTCAGGCCGGCGGCCATCGCATGGCCTCCACCCGCAACCAGCAGGCCGTGTTCGCGCGCGGCCATCACCGCGGCGCCGAGATCGACGCCGGGGATCGAGCGGCCGGAACCCTTGCCGATGCCGTTCTCGTCGATCGCGATGACGATCGCCGGGCGGCCGAGCTTCTCCTTGAGGCGGCCGGCGACGATGCCGATCACGCCGGGGTGCCAGCCATGACCCGCGACCACCGCGACGGCGCGGTCGCGGCTCGAGAGGAGGTCGGCGGCCTCTTGGACGGCAGTCTCGATCGCGCGACGTTCCTCGTTGAGGCGGTCGAGTTCGGTGGCGATCGCGCGCGCTTCGTCGGGGTCCTGCGTAGTGAGCAGACGGACACCGAGATCGGCGCGACCGACGCGGCCGCCGGCGTTGATGCGGGGCCCTAGCGCGAAGCCGAGGTCGGTGCAGGTCGGGTTGCGGGTCAGGCGCGAGGCCTCGATCAGCGCGGCGACGCCGATGTTCTTGCGCGCGCCCATGACTTTCAGGCCCTGCGACACGAACGCGCGGTTGAGGCCGCGGAGCTGAGCGACGTCGGCGACGGTGCCGAGTGCGACGATGTCGAGCAGGTCGATCAGCTTGGGCTCGGCACGGTCCTTGAAGAAGCCGCGGATGCGTAAGCTTCGGACGAGCGCGGCGGCGGCGAGGAAGCACATGCCGACCGCGGCGAGGTGGCCGTGCGCGGCGCCTTCGGTCTCGTCGAGGCGGTTGGGGTTTACCAGCGCCAACGCGTGCGGGAGCGCGGTCGAGCATTTGTGGTGGTCGATGACGATCACGTCGACCTTCGCGTCGCGAGCTGCGTCGAGCGCGTCGAACGCCTGCGCGCCGCAGTCGACCGTGACGATCAGGGTGGCGCCTTCGCCGGCGAGGCGGACCAGCGCTTCGCCCGAGGGGCCGTAACCTTCGAGCAGGCGGTCGGGGATGTAGGGGCGCGCTTCGATCCCCAGGTCGCGCAGGACCAGGACCATGAGCGCGGCGGAGGTGGCGCCGTCGACGTCGTAATCGCCGAAGATCGCAACCTGTTCCTGCGCCTGGACGGCGTCGGCAAGGCGCTCGGCGGCACGGTCCATGTCGCGGAAGATCGACGGGTCGGGCATGAACGCGCGGATCGAGGGGGTGCGGTGCGCATCGAGCACGTCGCGCGGGCAGCCTCGGGCGAGCAGGAGCTGGGTAACGAGGTCGTCGCCAGTGAAACCGTCCCGGCCGTCTGCGGCGAGCGCGCGCCAGCGCCAGGGTTGGCCGAGGATGGAGGAGGTTACGCCGAGAACTGTCATGTCTCGGACGTAGTGGCTGCGGGGGGATTGTCGAGCGGACCGTGCATTGGGCGAGCGCTCGCACCGTCATCCTGACGAAAGTCAGGATCCAGGATTATGGGGGTGGGCGTTCATGGCTCTGGATCCTGACTTTCGTCAGGATGACGTGAAGGGGGTGGAGAGGGGGCTTGTTGGTGGGGGGCGGTGGAAGGAGAAGACGCTCCCGCCCCCCGCACCGGTTCGTGCTGAGTAGCGACCGAGTAGCTTCGCAGAAGCGTATCGAGGGTGCGTATCGAAGCATGGGTTCCGCGCGCCAACCTGTCCTTCGATACGCCGTCTCGATACGCCGCCTTCGGTGACTACTCGACGGCTACTCAGGACGAACGGTGATGGACAGGGAACGACGCAGTAGGGAAATAGGGGAAACCGCCTCCAACTTCGTCATCCCCGCGCAGGCGGGGATCCCTATACGCCGCGGTTGCGGTCAGATCGCCGAGGCTAACCTTTATGGGTTCCCGCTTCCGCTGGAATGACGCCAGAGCAGGCGGGGAGGCCTCGTCCCCGCAAGGCTGCAGCTCGCCCCGGCCTCACTTGATCCAAGGCCGCTCGCGGAACCACTTCGTCACGATATACTTCACGCCCTCCATCACCGGCATGCCTTCGTGCAGCGTCAGCCCGTTCGGCGTCCCGTCCGGGTTCATGTTGTTCCACGCCAGCAGCATGCCGCGTTTCGGGGCGATCTTGATGCCGGCCTGCGGGAACCACGTCGCGCCGCCCTCGGGGACGTCGTTGAGGAACACCATCGCGGTCCAGGTACGCTGCCCGCCCTGCTCCTGCATCTTGGCCCAATAGCTTTCGGACTCGTGGAAATAATCGTGATGCGCGCGGAATTGCTGGCCGGGGGCGTAGCGCTGGCCCTGCATCGTCTCGCCGTGGAGGAGGTCGATGCCGAGCAGCGTGGCGATCGCCTCGTCGGTCGGCTGCACCTCGGGGGACCAGCGATCCATGTCGCAGCTCTCCGAGGTGCGGAAGCTGCTGTTCGGGCGATCGGACAGCAAGGTCGACGGCCGCCGTTTCGAATCGATCATCGCGATCAGCTGCTTGCAGGTCTTGGGATCGAGGAAGTCGGACTGGTAATAGAACTGCACCGTGTCCATCGCGATGCGCTGCACCGCGGGATTGGCGTTGAGCCGGGCGGCGACCTGCGATCCGGCGGCCTGGCGGAGTGCCATGGCCGGATCGACCTTCTTGGCTTTTGAAAAGATACCCACGCCGCAGGATTTGGCGAACTGGCCCCGAAAGGCAAGAGGGGGAAACGCAAGAGCCCCGCGGCGACGTCTGTCACCACGGGGCTCTCCCCTGTTACTGCGTGACGGGTAGGCGGGCGCTTACCAGAAGATGTCGTACACCGTGTCGACCACGCGGCCGTTGTCGAGATCGACCAGCAACGCGTCGTTGTAATAGCGCACCCAGCGATACGGGCCGTACGCCTCGGGCAGGCGATAGGTGTACGGGTCCTGGATCCAGTAATTCTGGTTGTAGAGAATGCTGTTCAGCGAGAAGCCGACTCCGAAGCGACGATAGCCCGATCCCCAGCCGCTCGGCGCATAATAGCGCGGGAGGCGGTAAGCGCCGCGGTTCGACGCGCGGTAGTTGCTCCAGGCGTAGCGGTTGTCGTTGCGCCAGCCACGGTTCCACGCGCCGCCCTGGTTGAAGCGGCCCTGGTTGAAGCGGCCCTGGTTGTATCCGCCCTGATCGTAGCGGCCCCTTTCGTCGCCGCCGCGGCCATAGCCAGGCGCGGCGCCGTACGCACGGTTGGGCTGGCGGCTCTGGTAACCGTCGCGGTCACCACGCCAGTCGCCTCGGTCGCCGGTGCGGCCATCATTCCGCCAATCGCGCTGGCGATCGTTACGATCGAACTGGCCGCGATCCGCCTGCTGGTTGCCGCGATCGCTGCCGGGGACGAAACCGGGGCGACCCTGACCGCGACTCAAGTCGCCACGATTCAAGTCGCCGCGATTCAAGTCGCCGCGACTCAAGTCGCCACGATTCCAGTCGCCGCGGTTCTGGCCGGTCTGCTGGCCGGGCCGGTCCTGGCCGTTCAAGTCAGGACGGTCTCCGCGGATTTGAGCGCGCGTGTCCAGGTCGGCGCGTTGCGGACGCTGGGGCTGATCGGGGGCGGCGGGACGCTGTTGCTGGAACGCCTGGCCGTTCTGGCGCGGACCACGATCCCCGCGATCCCCGCGATCCCCGCGGTCGGCGCGTGGCGCGCGCTCCTGACGCTGGTCATCGCGGGGGCCGCGATCGCCACGGTCCTGCTCGACCTGTTGTGCGCTGGCGGTGCTTGCCATGAACGTCGCCGGCACCAACGCCGACGCCGCCATCAAGAGTTTTAGAAACTTGCCCGTCATCGCGGTGGTCCTCGACTGCCGGCGCACAAGCCGACTCCTATGATGGGCGCGGTCTAGACGGTGCGGCGTGTGGGGACGCTGAATGGGTTCGTCAGTGATTAGACAGGTTTGGGGGTGAATTTTGTAGTTTTATACCAACAATACTTCGCCGCCAATGCGCCGCGGAGCTTACCGTAAATAACGACCACCCCGGCGAAGGCCGGGGCCCAGTTGGGGATGGCGTGTAACGACGTACTGCGATCTATCACGCTGGACGTTCCAACTGGGCCCCGGCCTCCGCCGGGGTGATGCAGCGATCGCGGCGGCTAACCGTGCAAGCGATCGAGTCACGCGCACAAGATCGCCCTCCCAGTTCTCCCGCGAAGGCGGCAGCCCAGTTTCTCCCGCGAAGGCGGCAGCCCAGTTTCTCCCGCGAAGGCGGCAGCTCAGTCTGGACTCCCGCCTTCGCGGGAGACCATGCTTGGTTTTGCGCGCGCGCTCTACCGCGCCGGCGGGGGGACCAGAGCAGGCACCAATCGCGCTGAATCCGCAGGATCGATCCCCGGCCGCGGCCCCGCCGGAATCACCTCTTCCCCGCGCATCGCCCGCCCGGCGCGCTGCACCGCCTCGACCACGCGCGGATAGACCCCGCACCGGCACAGATTGGTGATCTGCTCGCGGATCAGCGCCTCGCTCGGGTCCGCGTTGCGTTTCAGCAGCGCGGCGGCGGCCATCACCATCCCCGGAATGCAGAACCCACATTGCGGCACCGCCTCCGCGATGAAGGCCAGTTGCACCGGATGATTGCGCTCGCGCGACAGACCTTCGATGGTGGTGACGTAGGCGCCCTCGATCGACCCGATCGGTACGCGGCAACTGCGCACTGCGCGCCCGTCGATGTCCACCGTGCACGCGCCGCAATGCCCCGTACCGCAGCCATATTTCGTGCCTGTCAGGTTCGACGCGTCGCGCAACGCCCACAGCAGCGGCGTCTCGTTGTCTAGCTTGTATTCGATCGGCTCGTTGTTGACGGTGAAGCGGCTCATGGTCGCCGTCCTAGCCGGTCCGCGCGGATCGCACCAAGCAGCATTCCCGCGCGCCATTGCCACGCAGCGGCGCCCCGGCTTATGTCGCGCGCATAATACCGCGAGAGGGCGCAACACGATGCACGTCGATACCAAATCCACACCCCGTCAGGATGGGGCAGCCGGCGGCGATGCCAGCCATGGCTACGACGCGCCCGACCTGCGCGTGTTCGTGTTCGCGCTGTTCTTCATCTTCGGCGGCATCACCTCGCTGAACGACATCATCATCCCGAAGATGAAGGAGCTCTTCACGCTCGACCATGCGACCGCGATGCTGGTCCAGTCGGCGTTCTTCCTCGCCTATGCGCTGTTCTCGATCCCCGCCGCGGCGATCGTGCGCAAGGCCGGTTACATGCGGACCGCGTCGATCGGCCTCGTGACGATGACCGCGGGCTGCCTGTTGTTCATCCCGGCCGCAGGCCAGGCGAGCTTCGGCATGTTCCTGTTCGCGCTGTTCGTGCTCGGCGCGGGCATCACCGTCGTGCAGGTCGTCGCCAACCCACTGATCTCCGCGCTGGGCCATCCCAAGTCCGCCTCGAGCCGCCTCACGTTTGCACAGGCGTTCAACTCGCTCGGCACCACCATCTTCCCGTATGTCGGCTCCGCGCTGATCCTCGGCGGGCTGGCGACGGTCGACTCCTCGACGCTCACCGGCGCCGCGCTCGACGCGTACCGGACGGAGTCGTCGCGGACGGTCGTGCACACCTATATCGGTCTCGCGATCGCGCTGCTGATCGTCGCCGCGGTCGTGTGGACCCGCCGTAACCGGCTCAACGAGGAGCAGGAGCAGACCGGCAGCATCTTGCACGCGTTCACGCTGCTCAAGCGCCCGCGCTTCGCGATGGGAACGGCGTGCATCTTCCTGTACGTCGGCGCCGAAGTCGCGGTCGGCTCGCTGATCGTCAATTACCTGATGCAGCCGAGCGTGATGGGCCTGAGCGACGTCGCGGCGGGCAAGCACGTGCCGTTCTACTGGGGCGGCGCGCTGGTCGGCCGGTTCATCGGTGCGTACGTGCTGAACAAGGTGTCGCCGGGCAAGGTTCTCGCGGGCGTCGCGACGGGGACGCTGGCACTGATTCTGATCTCGGCGAACACCGAGGGCGCTTTGTCGGGCTGGGCGCTGCTGGCGATCGGCCTGATGAACGCGGTGATGTTCCCGACGATCTTCAGCCTCGCGTCGGAAGGTCTCGGCAAGCGCGCGGCGGAAGGCTCGGGCGTGATCGCCACGGCGATCGTCGGCGGCGCGATCATCCCGTATCTGACGGGGATGCTGGCGGACACGTCGGGCAGCCTGCACTTCGCGTTGCTGCTCCCGGCGATCTGCTATGCGCTGATCCTGGCGTACGGGTTGTACGCCCGGAAGCCGGTGACAGAGGTCGCGGCCTGAACTCTTCGGCCTGAACCGCCCCATCCGTCACCTTGGCACCATTCGCCGCCAACCCTAGCCGCAACCCGAGAAACGTCCGTCACCCCCGCAACGTCCGTCACCCCAGCGAAAGCTGGGGTCTCCCGGTTCGAGCCGCGCGCTTTGCCGCATGAGACCCCAGCGTTCGCTGGGGTGACGATGGTGTGGGGGTGGTTGTAGGGAGGAGCGCCGGCCTACTCGGACGACCCTAGCATCGGCGCGGCCCGACCAGTCGCAAGCTCAGCCTCCGAAAACCGGATCGGCGTACGTAGCCCCGGCACCAACGACCCATCGGGCCGAGCCACATCGATCGCCATCCCCCGCGCGACAACCTGTGGATCATCGAACGCCTGCGCGACCGTATTGATCGGCCCTGCCGGCACCCCGACCGCCTCGAGCCGCGCAAGCAACTCGAGCTTCGCCACCCGAGACGTTGCCGCCTCGATCCCCGCGAACAGGACGTCCTTGAACGCCAGCCGCCCGGCATTCGTCGCGAACCGCGGATCGTCGCGCATCTCGGGCGAGCCCATCGCGTCGCAGAACCGCCGGAACTGCCCGTCATTGCCAACCGCGAGGATGAACCACCCATCAAGGCACGGAAACACTGCATACGGGCACACATTCATATGCGCATTCCCGACCCGCGTTGGCGACACGCCGCTCGCGAACCAGTTCATCGCCTGGTTCGCCAGCACCCCGGTCATCGTATCGAACAGCGCCATGTCGATGTGCTGACCCCGGTCTGTGCGCTCGCGCATCGCCAGCGCCGCCTGGATCGCGATCACCGCATACAGTCCGGTCATGATGTCGGCGAACGCGACGCCGATCTTCTGCGGTGCGCCATCAGGCTCGCCGGTCAGGTCCATGATTCCGCTCATGCCCTGGACGATGAAGTCGTAGCCCGCGCGGGGGGCATAAGGCCCGTCCTGCCCGAACCCGGTGATCGAGCAATAGACGAGCCGCGGGTTGATCGCGGCAAGCGTGGTGTAGTCGAGCCCGTATTTGGCGAGCCCGCCGACCTTGAAATTCTCGATCACGACGTCGGCGTCGGCGATCAGGTCACGGACGACGGCTTGGCCTTCGGGGGTGGTGAAGTCGGCCACGACCGACCGCTTGCCCCGGTTGGCGGCGTGGAAATACGCGGCGTCGCGGCTGCCGTCGGGGTTGTCGATGAACGGCGGGCCCCAAGTGCGGGTGTCGTCGCCGGCAGGGCTCTCGACCTTGATGACGTCGGCGCCGAGATCGGCGAGGACTTGCCCCGCCCAGGGCCCGGCGAGAATGCGCGCGAGTTCGACGACTTTGAGGCTGGTGAGGGGGGTGTCTTTCACCACGGTCTCATCCCATCACCCATCTTTATCAACGCGTCACCCAAGTTCGTCATCCCAGCGAAAGCTGGGATCTCCCGGTAATGGAGCGTGCCCTTGCGGAGGGAGACCCCAGCTTTCGCTGGGGTGACGGGGGATGTCAAAACGCCGCGATACCCGTGATCGCGCGCCCCAAGATCAGCGCGTGTACGTCATGTGCCCCCTCGTACGTGTTGACCGTCTCGAGGTTCATCATGTGACGCATCACCTGATACTCGCCCGAAATCCCGTTGCCGCCGTGCATGTCGCGAGACATCCGCGCGATATCGAGTGCCTTGCCGACGTTGTTGCGCTTGACGATCGAGACCATCTCCGGCGCGAACCGGCCCTCGTCCATCAGTCGTCCGACCCGCAGCGACGCCTGCAACCCGAGTGCGATCTCGGTCTCCATGTCGGCGAGTTTCTTCTGGTACAGCTGACGTCCGGCGAGTGGCGTCCCGAACTGGTTGCGATCGAGGCCGTATTGCCGCGCCGCGTGGAAACAGAACTCCGCCGCGCCGAGTGCGCCCCACGAAATCCCGTAGCGCGCGCGGTTGAGGCAGCCGAACGGCCCCTTCAAGCCCTGCACGTCGGGCAGCAACGCGTCGTCGCCGACCTCGACCTCGTCCATCATGATCATGCCGGTGATCGACGCGCGCAAGCTCAGCTTGCCCTCGATCTTGGGCGTCTCCAGCCCCTTCATGCCGCGCTCCAGGATAAAACCGCGGATGGCGTCGCCATGCTCGTCGGACTTCGCCCAGATCACGAACACGTCGGCGATCGGCGAATTGGAAATCCACGTCTTCGCGCCCGAGATCACATAGCCGTTCGCGGTCTTCTTCGCCCGCGTCGTCATGCTGCCCGGATCGGAGCCGGCATCGGGTTCGGTCAGGCCGAAGCAGCCGATCCATTCGCCGCTCGCAAGCTTGGGCAGGAACTTGCGCTTCTGCGCCTCGGAGCCGAACGCGTTGATCGGGTACATCACCAGGCTCGACTGCACCGACATCATCGAGCGATACCCTGAGTCGATCCGCTCCACCTCGCGCGCGACCAACCCATAGGCGACATAGGACGCACCGACGCCGCCATATTCCTCGGGAATGGTCGGCCCGAGCAATCCGAGTTCGCCCATCTCGCGGAAAATCGCGGGATCGGTATGCTCGTGCTGGAACGCGTCGATGATCCGCGGTGCCAGCTTGTCGTCGGCATAGGCCTTCGCGCTGTCACGGATCATGCGTTCGTCTTCGCTCAATTGGTCGTCCAGCAAAAACGGATCCGCCCAGTCGAACTTGCCCATGCCGGCCATCGTCATCTCCTTCGTTGACCGCCGACTTCGTGTCTCGCGGCGCGAAAGTCCACCCCCCACGGCCAAGCCGCGAACGGTTTAGGCGTCGAGCAGCGTCAGTATGGCGACCGTTGCATGTGTCCGTCCGTCGATCGCTTCGACCCGATCGACGGACAGATCCGCGACGATATGGCCACGGATCGCAAACCCCGCCTCGGGCAGTTGATCGATCCACTCTCGAAGACCGGGTACGGGATCGGCGACGATCGTCAGCCGGTGCTGCGTCCCGACGAACGTCGCGCTGGCCCACGGCGTGCAGGCGATCGACTCGACGTGCATGGTCACGCTCGCTGTCATCGCCTGGCTCCGCAGCGCGCGGATCAGCAGTGTGCCGGCATCCGGGCCGCGCAGCGCGTCCATCCTCACGACCGGTTCGCCGCGATGAACGACTCGATTCGCGCCACCATCGGTTCGCGCGGCTGGCGACCGCGACGCAGGTCATGGACCAGCCGCGGATCGCCGACCGCCAGCCGCCCGAACTTCGTCATCGGCATGCCGGTCTGCCGCAGATATCGATCGATCTTCACGAGAACGGTCATCGTCGCTCCTCCCGAGTCCTGGCCCGAGTCCTTGGCCAATGTTCTTGATCTGTTCCGACAAATCCTACTTGTCTAGGAAATTTCCTACGTTACGGTCGGTCGGTGGCCAAAATCGCACCCGATCCCGATCCGCGACGCGCGTTGGCGACGCTCGCGGCGGCGCGCGGCGACAGTCTGGCGGCGCTATCGGCGATGCTCGGGCGCAACCCGGCGTATCTTCAACAATATGTCCGCCGCGGATCGCCCAAGCTGCTCGGCGAACGCGATCGGCGGTTGCTGTCGGATTATCTCGGGGTCAGCGAGGCCATCCTCGGCGCACCGCCGGAGCACGCGGCGGAGTTCCGCGTCCCGAAGCTCAACGTCGTCGCATCGGCAGGCCCCGGCGCGCTGGTCGATGGCGAGATCGCGCTTGGCACCGACACGCTCGATCCGGGTCTCGCGCGCCGGCTTGGATTGAAGGACGGGCAGGCGGCGATCATCCGCGTACGCGGCAGCTCGATGGAGCCAGGGCTGTTCAACGGCGATCATATCGTGGTGGACACCGCCAGCCGGACACCGCGCGCAAAGGGCGGCGTCTACGTGATCCGGATCGACGACGCGGTGATGGTGAAGCGAGTCGCGCTGACCGGCGGCACGTTGGTGGCGACGAGCGACAATCCGGCCGCGGGGCCGGTGCCGGACGGACGGATCACGGTGATCGGCCGTGTCGTCTGGCAGATGCGCGAACCGCGGTAGCGAGAGGCTTCAACCCCCTTCCGTACTCCCTATTCGTAACCCCTCTTCCGTTCGTGCTGAGTAGCGACCGAGTAGCTCCGTTAGGAGCGTATCGAGGGCGCGTATCGAAGCATGGGTTCCGCGTACCAACCTGTCCTTCGATACGCCGTCTCGATACGCTGCGTTGCAGCTACTCGACCGCTACTCAGGACGAACGGGGGGCTGGCCGGCGAAGATGGGTCAGTTTTAGCCGTCACGTCGCGAGCCCAGAAGGACTCCCACGCTCAACGCCGATCGCGCAGCCACACCAACACCGCCGCCACGACCCCGACCCCGGTCCCGATCAGAAACCCGGGCGTCACCTGCCCGATCGCAAAGCCGACGCCCGCGCCGCCCAGCATCCCCAGCGCGACGAGAAACCCGCCCGCGGCGCTCGGATCCTTGTGCGGAGGGGCGGTATCGCGGGAAACGGGGTCGCGGGAATTAGGGTCGGCCATGCCTCGTCCTGCCACGCGACGCGCCGCGATGCCAGCCTTGCCGCCGCCGCCGTAGCTGCCCGCGGCCCCCGGACGAAACGTGGCGGAAATACGGCGCTACATACTGTTCCGCAACGACAAGCCCGGCTAGGAGCCGGTGATGGTGTCCCGCGTCGGGCGAGCCGGGCCGGCCGCCGCCTTTTTCGTTCTGACGATCTCCGGTGCCGTGGCACAGACTCCGGCGCCCGTACCGACGCCAGTTCAGGTGCCGGCACTGGGGGCGCTCGGGCAGGCGCCTGTCGGTCAGACGCCCGACACGCCGATGTCGCTCGATCCCAACTCGCCGCTCGCCCCGCTTCCCGATATCGGCGTCGCGTGGCCTGATCTCGCCGTCCGGCCGGACGATCCCGCGACCGCGATAGCCGCAACCGATGCCAACGCCGAAACCCGCTATGCTTGGCGGATCGACGGAATCGATGCGATCGACGCCGGCCTTCTCCGCCAGCGATTCGCACAGCTTTCGACGCTGGACGCGAACGACGGGCAGTCCGCCAACGCCGCGCAACTTGATCGTCGCGCCCGCGAGGACGCCGACCTTTTGAACAGCCTGCTGCGCGCGGAGGGCTATTACGACTCCAATATCGTGACGCGCATAGAGCCCAGCGCGAAGCCGATGGTCGTGCTGTCGGTGGCGCCCGGCACGCTCTACCGGTTCAAGGGCGTGACGATCGACGGCATCGCCGCGGCGGGCGACAAGGCGCCGGGCCTCGTCACCGCGTTCGGCGTGAAGCCCGAGGATCCGGTCAATTCCGATGCGATCGTTGCGGGTCAGGCCAAGCTCACCACGCAGATCGGCCGCGAGGGCTTTCCGTTCGCCAAGGTCGGCGATCCGGCGATCGTCGTCGATCATGCCACGCGCACCGCGACGCTCGACCTGTCGGTGCAGCCCGGCGGCGCGCGCAAGTTCGGGCAGATCGTCGCGCTGCCCGGCAACCGGGTGTTCGATGCCGATCATGTCGCGGAGATTGCGCGCTTTTCGCCGGGCGATGCGTATGACGCGGCCAAGATCGACGATCTCCGCCGCGCGCTGATCCAGACCAGCCTGGTCTCCGCGGTCGACATCAAGCCGGTGCAGGGCACGACGCCCGACACCGTCGATGTCGCGGTGAAGCTCGATCGGGCGCCGCCGCATACCATCGCGGGCGAACTCGGCTATGGCACCGGCGAGGGTGCGCGGGCGGAAATCAGCTGGACGCACCGCAACCTGTTCCCGCCCGAGGGCGCGCTGACGTTGCGCAGCGTGCTGGGGACGCAGGAGCAGCTCGGCTCGATCGTGTTCCGGCGCAACAATTTCCAGGCGCGCGACCGCGTGCTGACGCTGCAGGCCTCCGCGGTGCACACCAACCGCGATGCCTATGATGCGAAGACCTTCACGCTCGCGGGCACGCTGGAGCGCCAGACCAACATCTTCTTCCAGAAGACCTGGACGTGGTCGCTGGGCGCCGAGCTGATCGCGTCGGACGAGCGCGACGTGATCGTGTCGACCGGCGATCCGCGGCGGCGGACGTTCTTCATCGGCGCGCTGCCGACCAGTCTCAACTATGACGGCTCCGACGACCTGCTGAACCCGACCAAGGGCTTTCGGCTTGGCGGGCGGCTCAGCCCCGAAGTGTCGTTGCAGGGGTCGGTGTTCGGCTACACGCGGACGCAGTTCGACGGCAGCGTGTACCAGCCGATCGGCGGCAGCGTGGTGCTTGCGGCGCGGACCCGGCTCGGCACTATCGTCGGTGCGCCGCGCGATCAGGTGGCGCCGTCGCGGCGGTTCTATGCCGGTGGCGGCGCGTCGGTGCGCGGCTACGGCTATCAGTCGATCGGCCCGCGCGATCCCAACAACGACCCGATCGGCGGCCGCAGCCTGACCGAATTTTCGATAGAAGCTCGTGTGAAGGCGTTCGGCAATTTCGGCATCGTCCCGTTCCTCGACGCGGGCAACATCTATACCTCGCCGCTGCCGAAATTCACCGGGCTGCAATACGGCACCGGGATCGGCGTGCGCTATTATTCGAACTTCGGGCCGATCCGCCTCGACGTCGGCACGCCGATCAACCCACAGCCGGGCGATAGCCGGATCGCGGTGTACGTGTCGCTGGGGCAGGCGTTTTGAGCGAGGAAGCGACCCTTCCAAAGCGCCGGATCGCGTGGTGGCGCTGGATTGTCAGTGCAGTCATGGCGCTGCTGGTGATCCTCGGCACGGCGTTGCTGATCGTCGACACGGGGATCGGGCATCGTTTCGTCGCGGACCGGATCGCCGCGATCCGGACCGCGAACGGGCTGCGCTTCACGGTCGGGCGGATCGACGGGTCGCTGTACGGCGAAACGCGGCTGATCGATCTGCGCGTGTACGATCTGGAGGGGCTTGTCTTCCAGGCGCCGAACGTCCGGCTGGACTGGTCGCCGTTCGACTGGTTCTTGAACCGGCTGGAGATCCGGCGGCTGATCGTCGATCGCGCGATCCTGACGCACACGCCGCGAACCCGGCCGTCGAAGACCCGCGGATCTATCCTGCCCGACTTCGATATCCGGATCGGCCAATTGTCGGTCGGGCGGCTGACGCTCGCGAAGCGCGTGCTGGGGACGCAGCGGATTGCGCGACTCGACGGACGTGCCGATATTCGTTCGGGGCGCGCGCTGGTCGACCTGAAGGCGCGCGTTGCCGGCAGCGACGACCTGACGCTCCGGATCGACGCGGAGCCGGCGCGCGACCGCTTCGACATCGACGTCGCCGCGAAGGGGGCCGCGGGCGGCGTGCTCGCGCGGATGGTCAAGGCGAAGGGGCCGGTCGCGCTGGCGGTGACCGGCGACGGCAGCTGGGCGAAGTGGAACGGCCGCGCCAACGGCATGATCGGGACGACGCGGGTGGTCGATCTCGCGCTGGCGCAGGTTGCCGGGCGTCATACGCTGTCGGGCACGCTCGCGCCGTCGTCGCTGCTCAAGGGCCGCCTGCAAAAGCTGACCGCGCCGCGCGTGCTCGTCAACGGCAGTGCAGGGTTCGCCGACCGCCGGCTGGACGGGCAACTCTCGTTGCGCACGCCGGCGCTGGCGGTGGACACGACCGGCATCATCGATCTCGGCGCCAACGCGTACCGCGACGTGCGGATCAAGGCGCGGCTGCTGCGTCCGCCCGCGCTGTTCGCCAATATGACGGGCAACATGGTCGAACTGCGCGCGATCCTCGACGGGCCGTTCGCGACCGCGGCGTTCGACTACCGGATCGACGCCAGCCGGTTCGCGTTCGACCAGACCGGGTTCGAGAATGCACACGCCGCCGGCAAGGGGCGGCTTTCCGCCGCGCCGGTGACCGTGCCGATCCGCTTCACCGCCGCCCGCGTCACCGGCGTCGGCACGGTCGCGGGCGGGATCCTGCGCAACCTGTCGGTCGACGGGCTCCTCCGCGTGACCCCGACGCTGCTGTCCGGCGACGCGCTGAGGCTGCGGTCCGACAAGCTCACCGGCAGCATCAATCTGGCGGTCGACCTGCGCAACGGGCAGTTCGAGGTCGGCATCAATGGCGGGCTCGGGCGCTATCTGATCCCCGGGCTCGGCATCGTCGACGTGAAGTCGACCTTGCGCGTCGTCCCCGGCCCGAACCGCAAGGGGATGCGCGTGATCGGGCAGGGCAGCGCGCAGATGGTGCGGCTCGACAACGCGTTCTTCCGCAGCCTCGCGGGCGGATTGCCGAGGATCACGACCAACCTCGAACGTACCACCGATGGCGTGCTGCACTTCACCAATCTGGTGCTGACCGCGCCGCAGATTCGGCTGACCGGCAACGGTTACCGGCGTCGGGATGGGACCTTCCATTTCGAGGGCGGCGGACGCCAGCAGACCTATGGCCCGGTGACGCTGAAACTCGACGGGCAGATCGAGAAGCCGACGCTCGATCTCGTCTTCGCGAGCCCGAATGCGACGCTCGGCCTGTCGAACGTCCGCGCGCATCTCGATCCGACGGCGCAGGGGTTCGCGTTCACCGCGGCGGGCGGCTCGCGGCTCGGGCCGTTCACGACCAACGGCGCGATCCTGTTGCCGCCGGGCAAGGGCGCGACGATCGCGATCGCCGCGTTGAACGTCGCTGGCACCAAAGCGAGCGGCAATATCGCGGTCGTCGATGGCGGCTTCAACGGTGCGCTCGCGGTCGCGGGCGGCGGTATCTCGGGTGAACTCCTGTTCCGTCCGGTTGGACAGATCCAGCGCATCGAAGGCCATCTCGCTGTAAAAGCCGCGACGCTCGACACCGTTGCACTTCGCCAGGGCAAGCTCGATTTCGTCACGTTGCTCGATCCCGCCGGCACCTCGATCGAGGCGACCGCGACCGGGCTCGGCCTGCGTCGCGGTGCGCTCAGCCTCGCGCGGTTCAACGGCTCCGCCTCCCTGCGCGGTGGCATCGGCACGATCAAGGCGTCGATCGCCGGCTCCCGCGGGCGCGCGTTCGATATCCAGAGCGTTACGCAGGTCACCGCGAACAGCTACGCGATCTCCGCGCAAGGGACGCTCGACGGTCGCCCCCTGAAACTGCTCACCCCCGCCGTCGTCACCCAGGCCGAAGACGGCTGGCACCTCGCCCCGACCAAGCTCAGCTTCGGCGGCGGTGAGGCGCAGGTCGGCGGGCTCTTCACCGCGACCAGCACCGCGATCGATGCCAGCCTGACGCGGATGCCGCTTGCCTTGCTCGACATCGGCTATCCGGGGCTCGGCCTGAGCGGTTCGGCATCGGGGCGTTTCAACTTCGCCACGACGAACGGCGCCGCGCCGACCGGCAAGGCCGACCTCACGATCCGCGGCCTCGCCCGCGCCGGCCTCGTCCTGTCGTCGCGACCGATCGACGTCGGCGTCGCGGCGGTGTTGTCGCCCGACAAGCTCGGCCTGCGCGCGGTGATCGCCTCGGGCGGCAAGACGATCGGGCGCGCGCAGGCCCAGCTTGCACCGCTCGGGCCCAATGCTGGAGGGGGCGACCTCGCGTCGCGCATCAGCAACGCCCGGCTGTTCGGGCAGCTTCGGTACAGCGGGCCCGCTGACACGCTGTGGCGGCTCACCGGGGTCGAGCTGTTCGACCTTTCGGGCCCGGTCGCGATCGGCGCGGACGTCGTCGGCACGCTCGCCAACCCGACCTTGCGCGGCGTCGTCCAGGCGAACGGCGCGCGGATCGAGAGCGCGACCACCGGCACCGTCCTCACCAACGTCCAGGCGACCGGCCGCTTCGGCGGCTCGCGGCTCGTGATCGACCGGTTCGGCGCGGACGCGGGCAAGGGCGGGCGCGTCACCGGCACCGGCCAGTTCGAATTCGCCGCCGCCGCCGGGATCGGCCTCGATCTGACGCTGCAGGCCGACAAGGCGGTGATGATCAACCGCGACGACATCGGCGCCACCGTCTCCGGGCCGCTGACGTTCAAGTCTAACGGCTCAGGCGGCACGATCGCGGGCGACGTCCTGCTCGACAAGAGCCGCTACCGTCTCGGCCAGGCGACCGCCGCCAGCGCGGTGCCGCAGCTCAACATCCGCGAGATCAACCTGCCCGAGGGCGGGGAAGAGACCGCGAAACGCACCACGCCCTGGACGCTGGCGATCAAGGCGCGCGCCCCCAGCCAGGTGATGGTCAGCGGGCTCGGGCTGACCAGCGAATGGTCTGCCAACCTCCAGATCGCGGGCGCGCCCGATAACCCGGCGATCACCGGTCGCGCGACGCTGGTCCGCGGCGATTACGAGTTCGCCGGCCGCCAGTTCGAACTCGCGCGCGGCGTGATCCGGTTCGACGGCGGCGTGCCCGCCAACCCGGCGCTCGATATCGAGGCAAACGCGGATTCGACCGGGCTCAGCGCGTCGATCCGCGTCACCGGCTATGCGCTGAAACCCGAAATCGGTTTCACGAGCACGCCCGCGCTGCCCGAGGACGAACTGCTCTCGCGGCTGTTGTTCGGCACCTCGATCACCAACCTGTCCGCGCCCGAAGCGTTGCAGCTGGCGGCGGCGGTCGCGGCGTTGCAGGGCGGCGGCAGCGGTCTGAACCCGATCAACGCGGTGCGCCGCGCGGCCGGTCTCGATCGCCTGCGCATCCTGCCGGCGGACCCGCAGACCGGGCAGGGGACGTCGATCGCGGCCGGCAAATACGTCACGCGGCGGCTGTATGCGGAAATCGTCACCGACGGGCAGGGCTATTCCGCCACGCAGGTCGAGTTCCAGGTCACCCGCTGGCTATCGCTGTTGTCGAGCATCTCGACGCTCGGCCGCCAGAGCGCGAACGTGCGCGTGTCGAAGGATTATTGAATGATCGCGCGCGCCGGTCTCGTTAGGAAGAGTGCATGAAGCCCGTCATCTTCGGCCTGTCCGGCCCCGTCCTCACGCCCCAGGAACGCGCGTTCTTCGCCGAGTGCGAGCCTGCCGGCTACATCCTATTCAAGCGCAACATCGTCGATCGTACGCAGGTAAGGGCGCTGACGGACTCGCTCCGCGAACTGGCCGGCCGCGACGACCTGGCGATCCTGATCGATCAGGAAGGCGGCCGCGTCGCGCGGATGGGCCCCCCCGAATGGCCGGCATTCCCAGCGGGCCCGGTGTTCGATGCAGCCTATGAACGCGCCCCAATGACCGCGATCCAGGCGGCGCGTGCGAATGGCCAGGCGCTGGGCGTGATGCTCAGCGAGGTCGGGATAACCGTCGATTGCGCGCCGCTGCTCGACGTGGCGCAACCCGATACGACCGATGCGGTGTCCTGTCGCACGTTCGGCTCCGACCCGATGCGGGTGGCGGCGCTCGGCCGGGCGACGCTGGAGGGGCTGGCCGAGGGCGGCGTCGTTGGCATCGTCAAGCACATGCCGGGCCACGGCCGCGCCAAGCTCGACACGCACCACCACCTCCCGACCGTCACCGCGACCGACGCCGAGCTGGAAATCGACATCGAACCCTTCCGCACGCTCAACCAGGCGCCGATGGGCATGACGTCGCATATCGTGTTCGAGGCGTGGGACGCCGACCGCCCCGCGACGCTGTCGCCGATCGTGATCGAACGGATCATCCGCGAACGGATCGGCTTCGAAGGCCTGCTGATGACCGACGACATCGACATGAAGGCGCTGTCGGGCACCGCCGGCGACAAGGCGGCGGGCGCGATCGAAGCCGGTTGCGACCTCGTCCTCGACTGCTGGGCCCGCATGGACGAGATGATCGAAATCGCCGGTCGCCTGGGTGAAATTTCCGGCGCGTCGCGGGGGCGGCTCGATCGGGCGATGGCATCGGTCAGACAAACCAAGGGCGACTTCGCTAACTTGATAGCCACGCGGGACGCGCTGTTGGAGCGAGCCTGATAGAAAACATGCGGGCATTGATGCTTGATGCAAAAATCAAAAGTTTTGCATCAAGCATTTGCGCAAGTGGCCTGTAGCTAGCCGCCTACTTGTGGTCGAAATTGTTCGAGGTCTTGCGCCCGCTTTCGGACCCGCGCCCAAGGAGAGGATTGGTAATGGATACCAGTTCCGCCGTGCCCCCATCAGAGAAGGTGATCTGGAGCCGTCCGTCCTGTAGTGACCACGCCTCAGCCGCGTCCATTCGCTGCCAAAAATCGTTTGCCACGACGACACTGCGGCGATCACCGCAGCCTACCGCTGTTTGGATCATCGGCTGCGCGTTGTTGTGTGAGAAGCTGCCTGCGTTACCCACCGTGGTAGCCGACCAATTTAGACGGCTACCGCCAATGCTATTGCAACTCGCGGTGCCGTCGATCTGTCCGTTCGGACGGAAGCGGAGGCTCGCCGCTTCGGGTTCCGCATGAGCAACCTTGTTGCCAAGGAACCGTCGTAAGCCCCAGTAGTGGTTGGTAAGCCGGTCTCTGGTCAAACCGTCTACTGGCTGCGGTGCGGTACACTCAGCAAGGCAGAGCGCAATCAGCGTTAGCAAGAGCAGGTTTCGCACGAAACTCTCCAAGGCAGGCAAAATTCTACCGAAAACGGCCTAACATCCAACTGCAACCGGACGCGATTATCTGTGTAAGCCAATGTCAGGTGACTACCAATCTCTCGGGCCCTGATGCAAAATTCACAATTTTCGCCTCGATCCGAAAACGGCGGAAAAACCGGGCTGCACGGCTATGCAGAATTCCGATGCGGAATAGGTCGCGGTACCGGATGCTCACTGGACACAAGCGAGTGGCCTGAGTCCATCGCCAGCCCATCCTTTCACGGATGCCGAACCGCGTGCAATCCTGTATCTCGGCGTCATGAGCGACGCACAATTGACGCTGGATCTGGACGGGTGGGAGGGGCCCCTCGATCTGCTGTTGTCGCTTGCGCGCGGGCAGAAGGTCGATCTGCGCAAGATTTCGATCCTTGCGCTGGTCGAGCAGTATCTCGCCTACGTCGATTCCGCGCGCGCGCTGAAGCTGGAACTGGCGGCGGACTATCTCGTGATGGCGGCGTGGCTGGCGTATCTGAAGTCCGCCTTGCTGTTGCCGCGCGATCCGCTCGCCGAGCCGGATCCCGAGGAACTCGCGCTGCGGTTGCAGCTTCGGCTCGAACGGTTGAGCGCGATGCGCGAGGCCGGCGCGCGGCTGATGGCGCGCGATCGGACCGGGCGCGACGTGTTCGCGCGAGGCGCGCCCGAGGGGCTGCGGACGGTGCGGAAAGCGGCATGGCAGGCGGAGATCTTCGACCTGATCGCCGCCTATGGCCGGATTTCGGCACGCACGCGGCCGGTGATGCATGTCGTCGCCGACCGCGAGGTGATGACGCTGGAGGCGGCGCTGGAGCGCGTGTCGATTCTCGTCGGCGAACGGATCGACTGGAGCGCGATCGAGAGTTTCCTTCCCGAAGCTGGAGAGCGGTTGCGGCGATCGGCGCTGGCGTCGAGCTTCGTCGCGGCACTCGAACTCGCGCGGCAGGGTAAGATCGACCTGCGCCAGGCCTCGCCGTTCGCGCCACTCTATCTGAGAGCGCGCGCGTGATGCCGCCGGATGATTTCGTGCGGGCGGTCGAGGCGGTGCTGTTCGCGGCCGAGACCCCGCTGACGATCGACGCGATCCGCGCGCATGTCGGGGCGGGCGATGTCCGTGCGGCACTGGATCGGCTCGCCGCGGACTATGCCGGGCGGGGGATCGGCATCGTCCGGCGGGGCGATCGGTGGCAGTTCCAGACCGCGGCGGACATGGCGCACATGCTGCGCCGCGACCGCGAGGAGCCGCGCAAACTCAGTCGCGCTGGCATCGAGACGCTGGCGATCATCGCCTATCACGAGCCGGTCACGCGCGCGGAAATCGAGGCGATTCGCGGGGTGCAGATTTCGAAGGGGACGCTCGACGTTCTGATGGAGGCGGGCTGGGTCAAGCCTTCGGGGCGGCGCGAAGTGCCGGGGCGGCCGCTGATGTTCGCGACCAGCCCCGAATTCCTCTTTCATTTCGGGCTGGCGAGCCGCCGCCACCTGCCGGGGATCGACGATCTGCGCGCCGCCGGGCTGCTCGATCCGGTCGATCTCGCCTTCGATCGGCTCGAAGATAGCGAAGATGGCGGGGGGATGGCGCAATCTCTGGCATTGAGGCGGGATGAGCCTTAGATAGGGTTCAGTTTTCAGGAGAATGGCCATGGGCGGTTTTAGCCCGATTCACTTGCTCGTCCTCGCGGTCGTCGCGATCCTCCTTCTTGGCGGCGGTCGCTTTTCCAGCCTGATGGGTGACGTCGCCAAGGGTGTGAAGAACTTCAAGAAAGGCATGTCGGAGAACGACGACGAGACGCCGGCAAAGCCATCGGCACGGATCGAAGCGCAGAAGTCTGCCGATCCCGCGTTCGATCGCGACGGCAATCGCGTCCGCGACGACCGTCCTGCCTGAAGCGATCGTGCTTGAAGTTGGCAGAGTTGAAGACCCTAGATAGGCGCGGCTGAATGTTCGATATCGCGCCCTCCGAGTTCCTGCTCGTGGCATTCGTCGCGCTCGTCGTGATCGGTCCGAAGGATTTGCCCAAGGCAATGCGCGTGGTCGGCTATTGGGTCGGCAAGGCGCGCGGCGTCGCGCGGCAATTCCGTTCGGGTTTCGATTCGATGGTGCGCGAGGCCGAACTCGAGGAGATGGAAAAGCGCTGGGCGTCGGAAAACGAACGCATCATGCGCGAGCATCCCCAGACGGGTTCGGACGGCGCGACCGATACCGCGCAGGTCGTGCATTCGCCGGAGACCGACGAGTACCGCCGCGATTATAGGTCTGCGGATCATGCGGACGGAAATGATGCGGGCGGAAATGATGCGGGCGGGGATCATGCGGCGGGCGATCATACGGACGAACCGGTGATGGTCGAGAAGCCGGTGGTCGCCGCCGCTCCGCCGACGGTATCGTCGACGCCGGCGCCGGCCGATCCGGAGCAGCCGCCGATCGGCCATAGTGGTTCGGATCTGTCCCACACCCCCCCGGATACGCCAGCTTCGACGGCTCCCGCCCGCGAAGACAAGACCGGCAAGTCCGACGTGGCGCCGTCATGAGCGAACCCGCCGTGATCGCCCAACATAACGCCGAAGGCAGAGCATGAGCGAGATCGACGCAAGCCGGGCGCCGTTGCTCGACCATCTGATCGAGCTCCGGCGGCGGTTGCTATATTGCATTGCCGCACTGATCGTGACGTTCGGGATCGCGATGTATTTCGCCGAGGATATCTTCGGCTTCCTGGTCCATCCGCTGCTCGCGGCGGGGCAGAACAAGGTGATCTATACCGAAATCTTCGAGGCGTTCTTCGTCCAGATCAAGGTGGCGTTCTTCGCGGCGATGATGCTGTCCTTCCCCGTGATCGCGAACCAGCTGTGGCAGTTCGTCGCGCCCGGCCTCTATAAGAAGGAGAAGCGCGCGCTGCTGCCGTTCATCCTCGCGACGCCGGTGCTGTTCCTGACCGGCGCATCGATGGCCTATTACATCGCAATTCCGATGGCGCTGCACTTCCTGCTCGGGTTTGACGGCATGGTCGGCGGTATCCACCGCGAGGCGCTGCCGGCGATCGGCAATTATCTGTCGTTCACCATGCAGTTCCTGTTCGGCTTCGGGATCTCGTTCCTGCTGCCGGTCCTGCTGATGCTGCTGGAACGGGCAGGCATCGTCACGCGGAAACAGCTGATCGGCGCGCGGCGTTACGCTATCGTCGCCGCGTTCGCGATCGCCGCGGTGCTGACGCCGCCGGACATTGGCTCCCAGTTGCTGCTCGCGATCCCGTTGGTCATCCTGTATGAGCTCGCGCTGATCGGGATCTGGTTCACCGAGCGAAGCCGGGCGAAAGCCAAGGCGATCGAGGGCGACTCCACCGATATCGTCGAGAGTTAAGAGCGCAGAAGGCTTACATGGAAACGGGGCCCGGTGCATGTGCACCGGGCCCCGTTCCGTTATCAAAAGCGCAAGAGCTTACTTGGCGCCGTCTGCGGTCTGCGCGACGGTCCTGCCTGCCGATGCGACGTCCTTGCCCGCACCCTCGACCGTGTTGCATGCCGAAACCATGAGCGCGCCTGCGACGACGACCAATCCAACCAACTTACGCATAATAATCCTCCTAGAAGGGCACGAATGCCACCCCGGCTGGAATGTTCGGGATCGGAATTCGTTCCGACCGGCCGCTCCGTTTTTGCGATATTCCAAGAGCTTGGACCCGGCGACCGGCGCCTAAGTTTAAAGGCCCGGCCACATCACCGGGGGGGGAGGGTGATGCGTCCGGGCCTATGACTTGGACAGCGAGAGCGGGGGGGCATAAAGTCGCTGTCCGATTTACTGAACGGCGACCGCGCCGAAGTGTTCCGCGCTTGAGACGATTATCCGAAAAAAATCTAAGGCTAACAACCGTTAACTGTGCGGTGTCGACTTTTAATCAGTCGCGGCCTTTGATGGCAAATGCGATTTCATACGCCCCGATCAAGGGGTCGTGGTGAAGGGGAGAGCGCAACTGCCGCGACAGCCCCTCCATGACGCGACCATATCGCGCTGCGGCCTCACGCAGGGCGTCGCTTTCCACCAGCGCGCGCGAGACCACGCGAAGCAATGCCCGCTCGGGGACATCGGCGGGCTTGACGACGATTCGGATTTGCGCCGCAGGATCGCAGGACATTGCGAGCTCGATCGTTTCGGTCGCCAGGAACGCGATCGCCACCGCGACGTCCTGGTTGACCAGATACGGATCGATATCGAGCGTGATGCCAAGCCCATGCGACCGATCGGATGCAGTCGCGCGAATATTCGCAGAGAGCTCGCCGATCATGGTGCGCAGGTTCAGCCCGCGATTTTCCTCCAGCTCGGCGAAGTGGTTGCGGTGCACGACCGCCAGCGCGTCGACGCGGCGCTGGATCGATGAATAGGCCGCGGTTGCGTCTTCGCTCGGGGCGCTGCGGGCATGAAAATTGATGAGACTGGAAATGACTTGCAGGTTGTTCTTGACCCGGTGATGGACTTCGCGGGTCAGCTTGGTTTGGCGCACGAGCCCTTCGGCCAATCCTGCTTCGTGCAGCGCCACAGTCTGGCTGATGGCCTGAAACGTATCGCCAAGCTCGCGGATTTCCTGGGCGGGCAAGGTCCGCACCGCACCGAGATCGAGCGCTTCGCCCGGCGTGAACGCTGCGACCGCACCCCGCAGGCGGCGAAGAGGCCGGATCAACAGACGATCGACCACGAACCATGCAATGCTGGCCGCCGCAATCCACATCAGCAACGGCAGCAGCATCGCGACCACCAGCGACGATGTTACCGGAGCACTGCGAATGCTCGTGCGCAAGGCGATCCCCGCAACCCCGAGGTCGGTTCGCATCGTCTCCATGCGATCGAGGGGCTTCTCGTCCGGAATGGTCTCGAGCGCCAGCGCATCTTCGTCGAGCACGAGCGCACTGCTGAAAGTCAGTGCCGCGCTCGATGGACGACCGATCTTCTGGAGAAAGGGCTGCGGGAAATAGGCGCGGGCGAATGTGTTACCGCCTGGGCCCGAGATCGCCAGCACCAGGCCGCGGTCAGGAATAATGTCTGCGGTGATCGGCATGTCGTCGCTGCGCAGCGCAGCCGGCATGGGGATCGGCGTGCCGCACAGCACGGTTCCGTCACGCTCGGTGATGACGAAACGCGTCCCGGCCGACGATTGCTGAGCGAACACGCCTTGGGCGCGGGCGCAACTCGGGGCGTCTGCCGGATCGTTGCCCAGAGCATTGACCGCGACCCGGAGCGCCGTCATGTCGCCGACCAGCTCGATGGCAAGAGCGCGGGCGCTCTCGTTGGCCGTTACCCGGAGGCGAGCCCGCGCTTCCGTGTCGGCAAGTCGAGTAGTTTGAAACGTCGCGAACACGGCGATCAGCGCCAAGGGCAGCAGGGCTGCACTCAGGATCAGAAACAACTTCGCGCCGGTCGGTAGGCGCCCCATTGCCGAGATCAGGCGCGTTTCACGGTGAAGACCAGATTGGTCACCGGCTTCTAGGGGAGACGGCTGAACGCGATCGGGGTCGGGGGGCGAGGCCATGCGGCCCGCCCTCAGTCGAGCTTGCCGAGAAGGTCCAGCAGGTCGTCCGGAATCGCTTCATCAACGGTTTTCTGATAAACCGAACGCAGAGCCGAGCCCATTTGCTGATCCTTGTCCGGCCCCTTTACGGGCTTTGTGACTGGCACTGTATTCTGCGTGTCGTGGCCCAAACTCAAAACTTCCCCCTGCACGACGCGAACCTGATCATCTGGCATACCATGTCACAAAAGGGCGATGTGCATACCCGCCACGACGGACGTCGGGCCAGCTGCGGAGTCGCCGAATATGTCGGTGAAACCAAACACGGTCTCGATAGTTCCACGTTTAAGCGAAAATCGCATCTCCGTAGTTTGTCAGCGCATATGTCTTGCCGACGCATAGGGCGAAGATGTGGTTTTTCGGCCACCGCCATTGCAATGACACGAGCCGCCCGACACATGAGGGGCCGCACAGGATCAGGGAGTATTCGTTACCCATGTCTTTAGGACAGCAACTCGCACCGCACCTTCCCTTTTTGCGGCGCTATGGCCGGGCCCTGACCGGCAGCCAGATGCATGGCGATAAATATGTGCGCGCGACCCTGGAAGCGATCGTCGCCGCACCGGAAGAATTCCCGCGCGACGTAGACCCGCGTCTCGGCCTGTATCGGATGTTCCAGGTCATCTGGAACTCGGCCAATTTCGATGAAGTCGCGGACGAAAGCGTCCAGGACTCCGGTGGTAACGAGGCCGTCGCCCGGGCGCGTCTAGCCCGCATGACGCCTTTGTCGCGCCAGGCCCTGTTGCTGACCGCGATGGAGGGCTTCACGCCCGAGGACGCCGCGTACCTGATCGAAGTCGATACGAGCGAGGTCGACGACCTGGTCGCCGACGCATTGTCGGAAATCGAGAACCAGACGCGTGCGAAGGTCCTGATCATCGAGGACGAGCCAATCATCGCGATGGACATCGAAACCATCGTTCGCGATCTCGGGCACGACGTGACCGGGGTCGCCGTTACCCGCGACGAAGCGGTTGCGCTGGCGATGGAAACGCGGCCGGGCCTCGTGCTCGCCGACATCCAGCTGGCCGACGACAGTTCGGGCATCGACGCGGTCAAGGACATCCTGGCCGAGTTCGAGGTTCCGGTGATCTTCATTACCGCGTTCCCCGAGCGGTTGTTGACCGGCGAGCGTCCCGAGCCGACGTTCCTGATCACCAAGCCTTTCCAGCGTTCGACCGTGAAGGCTGCGATCAGTCAGGCATTGTTCTTCGACCAGGCGACCGTGCCGACGGCCTAACGGACACGGTTCGTCGTCAACTTTTTCCAACCGCTTGATTGGGCGGCGATATCGCTGCATCTTGGGTCCGCTTCCGTAAATGGTTGCGGACCCAAAACGGTTTTCGGGGGTTTACTCGACATGGCTGACCCGAACGAACGTATCCACATTAAAACCGAAGATGCTCGCGCCGGCTCGACGCCGCACATGACGCGATACATCTTGGGCATTTCGCTGGTGCTGGTCATCGCGATATTCGGCTTTCTCGTTTTCCGCTGACATAAGTGTTTTCCGCTGACATAAGTTAGGACTGCACGGCTGGCATTGCGGTCGTGAACGCCTATGTTCGCCGTCACCGGGCTCCGCTTGGTGAAAAGTGCTTACGGTGACGTGCCCGAAAACACGTGACCGAAACTGACAGGATTTTCATGGTACAGCCTGCTCCACATACCGATGACGAGGACGATATCGACGAAGTCGTCGCGCCGGTGGAGCACGTCTCTCTGTCGGATGCCGAGTTCAAGGTTCAACTCGCGCAGGTCATTCCCCATTTGCGTGCGTTCGGCCGATCGCTGTCAGGCAGCCGCGATCTCGCCGATGATCTGGTCCAGGAAACCCTGCTGAAGGCTTGGGCTGCGCGTTTGCGGTTTCAGGCTGGCACCAACATGCGGGCATGGACCTTCATCATCCTGCGCAACCTGTATCTGTCGCAGATGCGTCGCGCGCGGTTCAAGGGCGAATGGGACGATCTTGTCGCTGATCGCATCCTTGCGGCGCCGGCGAGCCAGGATCGACATGTCGAGCTTGGTGACATGCAGCGTGCGCTGATGCATCTGCCGCAACCACAGCGCGAGGCGCTGATCCTGGTCGGGGCGGGTGGTTTTGCCTACGAGGAGGCGGCTGAAATCTGCAACGTTGCGGTCGGGACGATCAAGAGCCGCGTCGCTCGAGGTCGTGTGGCACTCGAAACGATCTTGACCGATGGCTCGCTGCCGTCGCGACGCGATCATGAGACTGATACAAGTAAGACAGCCCTGGATTCGATCATGGGCGATGTCGAGCATCTTAGCCGCGGGCGCTGATTCTCGGTCCGAAGATTAAGATGGTTGGGGTCTCAGTGGTGTCGAATTTTTGCACCGTCGAGCGACCGCAGTAATCGTTCCATATCTTCCGGCAGCCTCGGCTGAGGCCCGAACGCATCGCGCAACGAAGTGCCGATGACGTCGGTCGGTCTCGGCCGGCGGACAACGTGCTGGCCTTCGGCTTCGCGGCTGATGGTAAGGAACGAATAGGTCATGCTGGCAATAACGGCTAAGTCGATTATTTGTTGCTTTGTCGTGTAAAGTATGGACTGAATTCTGTAGTGTTGCGCGATGAGCAGCACGAATACTGAACACGCGATAAACGACGCGCTCGACCGGGCGCGACTTTGGTCTCCTTTCCTCGCGATGATTCTCGACCGCGAGCCGGTACTTGCCCGTGCGCTTGCCGAAGGGCGGCTCGATCTTGGCGCATCCAGTGCGACGCCCGACATGGCGGTTGCCAAACGGCTCAGGCTCGAACGGCGCGCGATGGCATTGAATGTCGCGATCGGCGATCTTGCGGGCGTGCTCGACCTGACCGCGGTCACCGGTGCGCTGACCCGGTTTGCCGACCATGCGCTTGATACCGCGATCCGGGCCGCGATCGAGGAGCGGACGCCCGGCGCGGAGCCGCTCGGCTTCACCGCGATCGCGCTCGGCAAGCAGGGCAGCGGCGAGCTCAATTATTCGTCCGATATCGATCCGATCCTGCTGTTCGATCCCGCGACCCTGCCAGTGAAGCCGCGCGAGGAGCCCGAGCAGGCGGCCGTGCGGATCGGCAGGCGCGTCGTCGAACTGCTCCAGGCGCGCGATGGCGACGGCTATGTCCTGCGCGTCGACCTGCGCTTGCGACCCTCGCCCGAAATCACGCCGATCGTGCTGCCGGTCGAGGCGGCGATCGGCTATTACGAGGCGCAGGCTTTGCCGTGGGAGCGCGCCGCGTTTATCCGCGCGCGGGCGGCGGCTGGCGATCTCGCGCTGGGCCAGCGGTTTCTCGATGCGATCCGGCCATTCGTCTGGCGGCGGGCACTCGATTTCGGCGCGATCGGTGAGATACGCGGAATTTCCGCACGGATCCGCGATCACCATTCGCAGGGGCAGGCGTTCGGTCCCGGCTACGACCTGAAGCGCGGGCGGGGTGGGATACGCGAGGCGGAATTCTTCGCGCAGATCCACCAGTTGATCCACGGCGGACGCGATCGCAGCGTCCGCGCGCCGGCGACCCGCGATGCGCTCGCGCGACTGGCGGACGCGGGCTGGATCGGCACCGACGAGTCGCGGGCGCTGATCGACGGCTACACGCTGCTGCGGACGATCGAGCACCGCGTGCAGATGATCGACGACCGCCAGACGCACGCGCTGCCGACCGGGGAGGCGCTCGACCGCGTGGCCAAGCTGCACGGATTGGAAGATGCCGGCGCGCTGCTGGCGTTGCTCGCCCCGCGGGTGGCGGCGACCGGCCGGATCTACGACGCGCTCGACGACACCGCGCGCCCTGCGTTCTCGCATGACGCGGTGACGCTGGAGGCCGATCTCGCCGCTGCCGGGTTCGACGAGCCCGAGCCTGCGCGCCGCCGGATCGAGGCGTGGCGGGGCGGGGCCTATCCGGCGTTGCGCAGCCCTGCAGCGCGCGAGGCGCTGGAGGCGGTGCTGCCGACGCTCGTCACGGCGTTCGCGACCGCGCCGGTGCCGCAGGCGGCGTTGCTCAGGCTAGATGCGCTACTCGAACGCCTGCCGAGCGCGATCAACATCTTCCGCCTGCTGGAGGCGCGACCGGGGCTGGCGACGTTGCTTGCCGCCATCCTCAGCCATGCGCCGACGCTTGCCGACGATCTCGGTCGGCGCCCGGATCTGCTCGACGGGCTGATCGACGCGACCGCGTTCGAGCCGGTTGGCGATATCGCGGCGCTGGAGGCGGCGATGCGCGCGGGCGAGGTCGGGGGCGACTACCAGGCGCGGCTCGATCATGTCCGCCGGGTGGTCGGCGAACTGCGGTTCGCGCTCGGGGCGCAGATCGTCGCAGGCGCGTCCGATCCGCTGCACGTCGCCGCCGGCTACGCGCGGGTCGCGGAGGCGGCGATCGGCGTGCTCTCGCGCGCGACGATCGACGAGTTCGCCAAGGTGCATGGGATCGTACCAGGCAGCGAACTCGTCATCCTCGCGCTCGGGCGGATGGGCGGCGCGATGCTCACGCACGCGTCCGATCTCGACCTGATCTATCTGTTTACGGGCGACTTCGCGGCAGAGTCGGATGGCCCGAAGCCGCTCGGCGCGACCCTGTACTACAACCGCCTCGCGCAGCGCGTGACGGCGGCGCTGTCGGTCGCGACGGCGGCGGGCCCGCTCTATCAGATCGACACGCGGTTGCGACCGTCGGGTGGGCAGGGGCCGCTGGTCGTCACGCTCGACAGTTTCGCCCGCTACCAGCGCGAGGATGCATGGACGTGGGAGCATATGGCGCTCACCCGGGCGCGGCCGGTGTTCGGGTCGCCGGACGCGCGCGCCGCGGTGACTGACATCGTGCGCGGCGTGCTCGAAGGCGATCGCCCGACCCGCGACGTGGTCGCCGAGGCGAAGTCGATGCGTGCGGACATGGCGGCGCACAAGCCGCCCAAGGGACCGCTCGATGCCAAGCTCCTCCCCGGCGGCCTCGTCGACCTGGAGTTCGCAGTGCATGTTGTCCAACTCGTCAACCGCGCCGGCTTCGACCCCAATCTCGGTACCGCGATCGATCGGCTGGCGACCGAAGGCCTCGTCCCGCCCACGTTGCGCGCCGCGCATGACGTGCTGACCCGGTTGCTGGTCACGCTCCGCCTCGTCGCGCCCGATGCCGCGCCGCCGGGGCATGCGACGGAAGAGCTGATCGCGCGCGCGATCGGGGTCGCGGATTGGCCGGCGGTGGTTGCCACGCTCGAATCGACGCGGCAGGAAGTCCGCCGGTTCTGGGCGCAAGTGACGGGAGAGCAGGATGGATGAAGGGTCGAAGATTCCGGACGTGACGGTCACGGTTGACGATGCGGGCAACGAGGCAGCCGTGTCGCTGGCGAGCCTCGGCGCGCCGCTCGTGGTGTATTTCTACCCGAAGGACGACACCTCGGGCTGCACCACCGAGGCAAAGGACTTTTCCGCGCTCGCCGATGCGTTCGACGCGGCGGGGGTGAAGGTCGTCGGCATCTCGAAGGACACGCCCGCCTCCCACGCGAAATTTGCCGCCAAGCATTCGCTTACCGTGCAACTCGCCAGCGATGTCGACGGCGTTGCCTGCGAGGCGTTCGGCGTCTGGGTCGAGAAGGCGATGTATGGCAAGAAATACATGGGGATCGAGCGCGCGACGTTTCTGTTCGGCGCCGATGGCACGCTGGTGAAAGCGTGGCGCAAGGTCCGCGTTCCGGGCCATGCCGACGCGGTGCTGGCGGCCGCAAAGGCGCTCTGAACTGCGGGCAGTAAAGGGCGGAGATTCGAAGATATTCCGTCGGCCGTCGGCCGCGTTCCGCGATCGTTCCCTGCGCGAGGCGGGCGATTCCATCAACTCGCCGTATCAGTCTGCCGCTCCGGCGCGCGAACGGCGCCTCGCTCTTGCCCGTCGCGGCGGTATCCGGCCTAACTCCACCTGTCTGGTGCGCGGAGGGGCTGCGAGTCAGGACAGAGTTTCGGAGCCGTCCGCCTTGGGCGAACGGCCCTGCATTTTTTTGTCGGGGACCAATGGTCGATTTTACCACTGCAGCCATCGTGACACGCCTCAAGGCTGTGTTCGCGGTGCGTAAATTCTCTTCGATCGGGCAATATGCGATCGCTGCGACGATGGGCGTCGCCGGGTTCGCTTCGACCGCAGCAGCGCAGGCCGGGGGGCCCGCCAAGACAGTCGCAAGCCAGGCGCACGGCGTCCAAGCCGCGACCGGTGGTCCGATGATCGCCGCCAACACCGAGGAAGCCACCGCCGATCTCCGCGCCGACGCGCAGTTCCGCACGCTGTTCCAGACCTGGAAGAAGCTCGATGCCACCCAGCAAGGCGTTATCGCGATCCCGTCGGTCCAGCCGGTCCACTCGCTTTCGTTCACCAGCAATTTCGGGATCCGCTCGGATCCGTTCCGCGGTACCGCGGCGATGCATGCCGGCGTCGATATCCCCGGCCCGGTCGGCACGCCGATCTATGCCACCGCCGACGGCGTCGTCGCGCACGCCGGTCGTCAGGGCGGCTACGGCAATCTGGTCGAGCTGAGCCACGGCAAGGGTATCGCCACCCGCTACGGCCACCTTTCCAAGATCCTGGTCGCCGACAACACGCGCGTGACCCGCGGCCAGCTTATCGCGCTGATGGGCTCGACCGGGCGTTCGACCGGCCCGCATCTTCACTATGAAGTCCGTATCGACGGCCACGCCGTCAACCCGATCCCGTTCCTGACGACCGCGGATTATCTGCTCGCCGCACAGGACCGCTCGGTCAAAGCGATCCCCGTCTCCACCGGCGGCCCCGCCGCGCAGGACTGATGCGGACGCAAGCGTAAGCGCTAATGTAGGCCGCACCCCCTTCATCCCGGCAAAAGCCGGGACCTCGACCCACGGGGACGGATTATCGATATCCGGCCACCCCATTACCGCCCGTACCGTCATCCCAGCGGAAGCTGGGATATCCCACCACGGGGACGGACCATCAGAATGAGAGCCCAGCTTTCGCTGGGATGACGGGCGAGGCGGCGGCGCCGGTCCTACGGTAAGGCACCGGTGCCGATCCTACGCCCAGGCAGCAGCGCCGGTCCTACGGGCGAGCCACGGATGCCGATCTCGGAACCTTCCGGACGCTAACCCCAAGGTTGCCGCCGCTCCCCCAACCCCCTATCTCCAAGCGATGGCAACGCTGGCTCCCGACATCATCCTCACCCCCTCCGCTGCGGCGCGCGTCGCGGCGATCGCCGTCAAACAGGGGAAGCCGGCCATCCTCCGGCTCTCGGTCGATGGCGGTGGCTGTTCCGGGTTCCAGTATAAATTCGGGTTCGCCGACTCAGTCGAATCCGATGACGTCATCGCCGAGCATGACGGCGTGAAGCTCGTCGTCGACAGCGTCAGCATCGATCTCGTCCGCGGGTGTGCGGTCGATTACGTCGAGTCGCTCGCTGGCGCCGCGTTCAAGGTCGAGAATCCCAACGCCGCATCGGGTTGCGGCTGCGGCTCCAGCTTCTCGGTCTGATCCGCCCCATGAAAATCGTCACGTACAACGTCAACGGCATCAAAGCGCGGTTGCCGCGGCTGATCGAGTATCTCGTCGAAGAACAACCCGACATCGTCTGTCTTCAGGAACTCAAGTCGAGCGACGACACCTTCCCGATCGCGGACATAGAAGCGGTCGGCTACGGCGCAGTCTGGCACGGCCAGAAGGCGTGGAACGGCGTCGCGATCCTCGCAAAGAGCGGCACGCCCGTCGTCCGCCAGCGCGGCTTGGAAGGCGAACCCGAGGACGAGCACAGCCGCTACATCGAGGCGGAAATCGACGGCCTGATCGTGGCCGCGCTGTATCTCCCCAACGGCAATCCGCAGCCGGGCCCGAAGTTCGACTATAAACTGCGTTGGATGGACCGCCTCGCCGACCGTGCGCGCGTGCTGCTGGCCGAGGAAAAGCCGGCGATCCTCGCGGGCGACTACAACGTCATCGCCAACGACGACGACACCTACTCGATCCGCGCGATGCAGGATGATGCGCTGATGCAGCCCGAAAGCCGTGAGCATTACCGTGCGCTCGTCGCACAAGGCTGGACCGATGCGCTCCGCACGCAATTCCCCAAGGGTGGCGTCTGGACGTTCTGGGATTACCAGGCCGGCGCATGGCAGCGCGACGCAGGGTTCCGGATCGATCACCTGCTGCTCAGCCCGCAGGCCGCCGACCGGATGATCGATGCCGGCGTCGACAAGGCCTATCGCGGCCGCGAAAAAGCCAGCGACCACGCGCCGACCTGGGTCCGGTTGCGTTGACGCGCCTAATCCGCGTCGCGCTGGCGGGTGTTTTGGTTGCGAGTGTTGGCTTCTCGGGTACGGCATCGGCGCAGGAGCGCGAATACTGCCCGGATCGGCCGGGTCTCGATACGCCTGCCTGCACGATCGCACCGGGGCGCATTTCGGTCGAGACGTCGCTGGCCGACTGGACGCGCGACGACCAGCCGCGCTCGCGCGAGGACAGCATCCTGTTTGGCGACACGCTAGTCCGCGTCGGCGTCAGCGACACGATCGAGGCGCGGATCGGCTGGACGCCGTTCGGGCATGACCGGATTCGCGACCCGAGCGGGATCGATTCGGTGAACGGGGTCGGCGATGTTTCGCTCGGGATGAAGGCGAACCTCCACCACCCGGACGGCTCGGACCTGTCGGTATCGGTGCTGCCGTTCGTGACGCTGCCGGTCGGGCGGTCGTCGATCGACGCGGGCGACTGGGGCGCGGGGTTTCTCGTGCCGTTGACCTACGAACTGTCGGATTCGGTATCGCTCGACCTGACGCCGGAGATCGATGCGGCGGTCGACCAGGACGGCAATGGTCGGCATCTCGCGTATAGCTCGACAGCCGGCCTGTCGGTCGAGGTCGCCAAGACCGTTACGCTGACCGGCGAATTACAGGCGTTGCGCGACAACGATCCGGAGAAGCATGCGACGCAGGCGCTCGCCGCGCTCTCGCTGGCGTGGATGGCGAACGATGATCTCCAGTTCGACATGTTCGGCGCGGCCGGGCTGAACCACGATACGCCCGACGCGCGGGTGTATGCCGGGTTATCGCGGAGGTTCTAGATGCTGGTCGGCTTGCTCCTGCTGCAAGCGATAGCCGGGCCGCCGCTCCCGCCGGAACTGCGCAAGCGCGCGCCGCGGGCGACGATGGCGTGTCCGGTACAGGCTGATCCCGATGGCGAGATCGTCGTCTGCGCGCGGCCGACCGATCAGCGCGTCGCCAAACTGGCCGAGCCCGTCCAGCCTGCGCGCGGCGATCCGCTGTCGTTTCGGCTGCCGGGGGGAGGAACGGGCAATGTCCACGCCATTCGTACCGAACTGCCCGGTGCGAGCGGGCAGGGGGGCGCGGTGACGCTGAAGATGCCGTTCGGCAGGGGGAAGCGGGAGTAGGGCCGCGCGCCCTGCGTCATACTGACGCCTCCCGTCATCCTGACGAAAGTCAGGACCCAGGGTTCAGAATGCTGCTCTGTTGGGCTCTGGGTCCTGACTTTCGTCAGGATGACAACCTTTAGCGGCCTTTCCCTCGCTGCGACGTTCAGCGGCCTTGGCCCCCTAGAGCGGCCGCTCGTACACCTGGTACACCTTGTTAACCCGGCTCTCGATCGTCTCCGCGATCGACCGCATCCCCTGGTTGTCGTCCAGAATCCAGCCGATTTCCGCGCGCTTCGCATCATAATGCTCGACCGACGCACGGCGGATATATTCGATCATCATGAAGGCCAGCTGGCTCGCCATCCGCGACGCCTGCAACTCCTTCACCACGCCCATCAGCGGCACGCGCACCGTCCGCACCTTGGGCTTGCGCAGCCACCACAACAGTTTCGCCCAGCCGAACGGGAGCAGGCTGCCGTTCAGCGGCTTGATCGCCTCGTTCAGGTCGGGAAGCGTGATCATGAACGCGACCGGCTTGCCGTCCAGCTCGGCGATCCGGATCAGGTCGTTGAAGACGATCGGCTTCAGCTTGACGCCAACGTCCTTGATCTCCGGAGGGGTCAAGGGCACGAACCCCCAATTGTCGCGCCACGCGTCGTTGAGGATAGACAGGATGATCGCCGCCTCTTCCTCGAACTTGGTCTTGTCGACGTTGCGGACGGTGATCCGCGGGTTCTTCTCGCCCGACTTGATGATCCGCTGGACGATCGGTGGGAATTGCTTCGTGACGTCGACCTCGTAGGTCATCAGCCGCTTGACCGGGCGATACTGCGCCCATTCGATCCAGCCGCGATATTCGCGCTTGGCGTGGCCCATCATGATCGTCGGCGGATGATCGTAACCGTCGATCAGCAGCCCCGGCTCCTCCCAGATCGACATGCTGATCGGCCCGAGCACGCGCGTCATGCCTTGCTCACGCAGCCAGTCCTCGGCGCGGGCGAGCAGCGCCTGGAAGATGTCCTGCCGTTCGGCTTCCATCAGCCCCCATTGGCCGACGCCGGGACCGAAGCCCTGCTCGGGCGGCATCGTCAGCGCGAGCGTATCGATGTGCGCGGAGATGCGGCCGACGACCCGGCCGTCCTCCTCGGCGAGGAACAATTGCGCCTTGGCATGGCTGAACCAGCCGTTCTTGTCGGGCGTGATCAGCCCGAGCGCCTCGGACTTCAGCGGCGGCACCCAGTTGGGATCGTCGGCGTAAAGTCGGAACGGGAGATCGATGAAGATTTTCCGGTCCTTCTTCGTCTCGACCGGACGGATCGTAAGCTTAGCCATGTGTCGTTCCCGAAAACGCAGTCGCGCGTGTCTAGCCAGCGTCCGGCGTAAAGGCGAGTGACACGTGCGTCATCGCGGCAGCCGGTCAGAGTGATCGGGTTTCCTCGCGCCGAGACAAGCGCGCAACCTGTAAATGCCACGCTGCGGCCACTATCTTCGGGCAATGGACATGCCCATGGATACCTCGCTCAGCCTCGCTCGCGGCACGGCCGCTCCAGCCCCAGCAACACCCGGTGCGGGTGTTGTGCGTATCGCCGACGACAAGCCGATGCTGCGCGCTGCGGCGGACCTGACGCGCGATCTCGTGAAGCCACGGCCGGCGGTGTATTGGGGCGACCTTATCGCGTCGATGGTGCTGGGCTATGGCGCGCTGTTCGTGGCGGCGACGAGCGACTCGACGGCGGTGGCGGTGATCGCCGCGATCGCGTCGGTGCTCGGGCTGTACCGCGGGCTGAGCTTCATCCACGAAGTCAGCCACATGAAGCATGCCTCGGTACCGAACTTCCGGCTCGGCTGGAACATTCTCGTCGGCGTGCCGATGCTGACGCCGTCATTCATGTATGAGGGGGTGCACAACCTCCATCACGCCAAGACGCGCTATGGCACGGTTGAGGATCCCGAATATCTGCCGCTGGCGCTGATGAAGCCGTGGACGTTGCCGCTGTTCATCGTCGTGTCGGCTCTGGCGCCGATCGCGCTGATCATCCGGTTCGCGATCCTGTCACCGCTTTCGCTGCTCTCGCCGAAGCTGCGGACGATGGTCGTCGAGCGCTATTCGGCGCTGGCGATCAACCCGCAATTCCGCCGTCGTGCGCCCGAGGGTGAGGCGAAGGCCTATTGGAACCGCCTCGAGGTTGCGGCGAGCCTGTGGGCGATCACGCTGATCGCGATCACGGTGACGGGCGTGCTGCCGCTGCGTGCGTTCCTGACGATCCTGGGCGTCGCCTCTGCGTTCGCGGTGCTCAATCAGGTCCGCACCCTCGTCGCGCATCTTTGGGAGAATGACGGCGAGCCGATGACGGTGACGGCGCAGTATCTCGACACGGTCAACGTGCCGCCGCCGGCGTTGCTGCCCGCGCTGTGGGCGCCGGTCGGACTGCGCTACCACGCGCTGCATCACCTGCTGCCGGGGCTGCCCTATCATGCGCTGGGCGAGGCGCATCGCCGGATTTCGGCCGAGCTGGACGCGATGTCGCCGTATCACAAGGCGAGCTATCCGGGGTTGCCGGGGCTGGTGAGCAAGATCGCCCGCAGCACGATGGTGCGCCGCTGATCTAAGCTTGTTTCCCCGCGAAGGCGGGGACCCAGACTGGGCTCCCGCCTTCACGGGAGAACAAGGACTAGCAGGATGCCGTCCGGTCATTCCTCGGACCGGATCAGCACAGCTTCGCCGATCAGGAAGAACAGCAGGAACGGCGCCCAAGCGGCGAGAAACGGCGGATAAGCCCCAAGATTGCCCATCGCCAACGCGAAATTATCCGCGACGAAGAACGCGAACCCCAGCCCCATACCGATCACCGCGCGCACGAACAGCTTGCCGGATCGGGCGATGCCGAACGCCGCGACCGCGCCGAGCAACGGCATCAGCACCGACGACAGCGGCCCCGACAGCTTGTGCCACAACGACCCCTCGAGCGCCTTGGTCGGCCGCCCCGCGTCGGACAGGTCGCCGATGGCCGCCTTCAGCGCACCGAATGACAGCCCGTCCGCATCGACGCTCGCCAGCGTGAACTGATCCGGTCGCACGTCCTTCGCGATCACCACCGAGCCGAGATTGGTGACCGAACCGCGCGCTACGTCGAACCGCGTCGCCGGCCCGATCAGCCAGCCGCCACCGGGCGCGAGCTTGCCGTGATCGGCGCGCAGGATGGCAACGAGGTTGCCGCCGGTCCGATCGTACAGCGTGATCCCGCCAAGCCGGGTCGCATCGCCGCGCCCGCGGATCTGCGCGACCTCGATCAAATCGTCGCCGTCGCGCACCCACACGTTCGCGCGGTCGCCGCGATCGATCGGCAGCTTGCCGTAATTCACCTTCTGCCACTGGTTCAGTGTCGCGGTCGAGCGCGCCACGACCCGGTCGTTGAACACGAAACTGATCACCGCCACGCCGAGGCTCGCCACCAGCAGCGGCGCGAGCACCTGATGCGCGGAGAGCCCCGAGCCCTTCAGCGCGACGATCTCGCTATTCTGGTTCATCGTGATCAGCGTCAGGATCGTTCCCAGCAGCACCGAGAAGGGCAGGAACCGCGACACGATCTGCGGCACGCGCAGAGCGACATATTGCCAGATCTGCGCGTCGCCATTGCCGGGAAAAGCGAGAATGTCGCCCGACTCGCTCAGCAGGTCGAGCGCCTGGAGCACCAGGACGAGCGCGGCCAGTACGGCGAACGTCCGCACCAGGAACATCCGCCCCATGTAGATCGCGACCGTGCGCGACGGGAAGAAGCTGACGGTTTTCATGCGGTCTTGCTCGTCTGCGACTTAGGCCGGAAGCCCGGAATGCGCTTGGTGATGGCCTTGAACGTCTTCGAGAAGACGCGTTCGAGCGCGCCGATCGGTTGCCCGCCGGGGACGTAGGCGATGGTGTAGTACATCCACAGGATCAGCCCGGCGAAGATCGTGAACGGCACCCACAGCGCGATGATCGGGTCGATCCGGCCGAGTTCGCCGACGTCCGCGGCATATTGGTTCACCTTGTGATAGGTGACGATCATCACGATCGACAGGAACACCCCGAGCGCGGACGAGGATCGCTTGGGCGGCACCCCGAGCGCGAGCGCGAGCAGCGGCAACAGGAACATCGTCGCGACCTCGGCAAGGCGGAAGTGGAACTCCGATCGGCTGCCGTCGCGTTGCTCCAGCGTCGCGCCGCGCTGACCCTGCTTGGCCAGCTCAGGCAGCGTATATTCGAGATTACGCCCGCCACGGACACGAAAACTCTCGAACTTGGGCAGGTTGATCGGCAGATCGTGGCTGGTGAAGGTCAAAACGCGGGGTGTCTTGAACTCGGGCTTGTTGTGGACGAGCGTGCCGTTCGCGAGCCGGAAGGTGATGACGTTGGGATCGTCGGTCGCCAGAAACTTGCCCTTCTCCGCGGTGACGCCCAGCCAATCGCCAGTCTGGGTCGACGCATGGACGAAGATGCCCGACAGTTCGCGGCCCTTGTCCTTGCTCTCCTCGATCCGCAGCGTCATCCGCTGGCCGAGATTGGTGAACTCGCCGACCTTGATCGACGCGCCGAGCGCACCGGTGCGCAACTCGAACCGCAACCCCTCGTAATAATAGCGGGCGATCGGCTGGACGTAGCCGACGATCGCCAGGTTCAGCAGCGCCAGCGCGATCGTGTACATGTATGGCACGCGCAGCAGCCGGTTGTAGCTCATGCCGACACCGCGCAGCACGTCCAGCTCGGACGAAGTCGAAAGCCGGCGGAACGCGAGCAGGATGCCGAGCATCAGCCCGATCGGAATGCCGAGCCCGAGATATTCGGGCAGCAGATTGGCGAGCATTCGCCACACGACGCTGATCGGACCGCCCTGCGTCGCGACGAAATTGAACAGCCCGAGCATGCGATCGAGCACAAACAGCATGACGGCGATCAGCAGCGTCGAGAACAGCGGCACCGCGATCAGCCGGGCCATGTAGCGGTCGATGGATTTCATGCGCGGGTTGGGCTCGGTCTGCTGGGTCGCGCGGGTATAGAGGGGCAGGGGCGAAGCGTCATCCCCTATCGCCGCATCAGTGAACGATCATTCCGCGGCGACCGGATCGCGCTGAGCGGTGGCCGTGGAGTTGGTGCGATCCGCTGCGATTGCCGTCGCCACGGCGCGCTCCAGACCGTTCAACGTGAAGGGTTTGCGCAGCACGTCGTGGCCACCGAACTGCGCGACGTTCACCTCGCCCGCAAAGCCGGTGACGAACAGCACGGCGATGTGCGGATAGAGCGGGGAGAGCGCGGCGATCATTTCGGGGCCGGTCTGGCGCGGCATCAGCACGTCGGAGATGATCAGCCCGATCGCCGGGTTCGCCGCCAGAAGGGCGGGTGCGGCGAGCGGGTCGTCGCAGGGAATTGCGCGGTGGCCGATCTCCTCCAGCGCGCCGATCGTCGCGGTCAGGACGCGCGGATCATCCTCGACGACGAGGATATCGAGCATCGCGGGGGGCGCCGGTACGGCGGGTACGACCTCGGTCGGCAGCGCGGGCGTGGGGGCGGCCATGACGTCGACGACGCGCGGCAAATAGAGCGTGACCGCAGTCCCTTCATTTGGCGCCGAGACGATCCCGACCTCGCCCTGCAACTGCTGGACGAGCGCAAAGATCTGGCTGAGGCCGAGCCCGGTGCCCTTGCCGACTTCCTTGGTTGTGAAGAACGGCTCGAATACGCGCTCGGCGACGTCGGGTGTCATGCCGCAGCCATCGTCCGCAACCATGATCGTCACGTAATCGCCCGCCGCGCACCGCCCGACCTGTTCCGCCGCCAGCGTGGTTGCGCCGGTAACGATCGTCAGCGTGCCTCGGCCGTTCATCGCATCGCGCGCGTTGACCGCGAGGTTGAGGACCGCGTTCTCCAGTTGGACACGATCGGCGCGCACGCAACAGCCTGCAGCTTCGTCTCGCGCCACCAATGTGATCGCATCGCCCAGCGTCCGGTCGAGCAGGTCGGACATGCCCGCGACCAGCGCGGCGGCGTCGATCGGCTCGGGCTTCAGCGAATCCTCGCGGCTGAAGGCGAGGAGGCGGCGGGTGAGCGCAGCAGCGCGGTTTGCGCCTTCGGTGGCGCTGTCGATGTGCCGACGCGCCGTCATCGGATCGGCGGCGACGCTGCGCCGGGCAAGCTCCAGCCCGCCCAGCACTACCGCCAGCATGTTGTTGAAGTCGTGCGCGATCCCACCGGTGAGCTGGCCGACCGCTTCCATTTTCTGGATTTGACGCAGCTTGGCCTCCTGCACGCGCAGTTCCGCGGTGGCGGCTGCGACGGCGGCGGTCAGCTCGTCGGCCCGCTTGCGTTCCAGTTCGGCGTCGGCGAGCGCGGAGGCACGCTCGCCGACCGCGCGGATCGTGAACCAGCCCAGCAGGATCGCGCCCAGCACGATCAGTACGCCGAATATCGCGAGCACGCCCGCGACCCAGCTGGACCGCTCGACCGACCCCATCGCCGCCGCCGTCCGCTGATCGAGCAGCGCGCGCTCGCCGGCGATCAGCGTGTCGAGCGTCGTGTTGATCTCGATGAGCGTCGGTGCTTTCCGCGCCTGGTAATAGCGCGCGAGCGCTTGCCCGTTCTTGCCGTAGCTCGTGTTGAGCGCGGTCATCGACAGCTCTCGCCCGCGCGCATCATAAGCGGCGCGCAGGCGGTCGATCCGCGGTTGCTGTTCGGGATTGTCGTTGGTGATGCGGTCGAGCCGGTCGATTTGCGTGCCCGCCAGCAGCCATTCGTCGAAATACAACTGGCCGAGCTGCTTGTCGCCGCTGATCACGTACCGCCCGAGCGACGCCTCCGACCGCGCGATCGTTCCCGACAGCGTGCGCGCCAGAATCATCACGTCGTAGCTGTGCGCCTGCAGTTCGAGTGCGCGGTCGCGCTGGCGGTTGGCGTTGCCGAGCGTCACGATGAGGGCGACAAGCACCATCGCGCCGAGCAGCCCCATCACGACCAGCGTGACGGTCCGCCAGGTCGCTCCGCCCCCCAGGGCCGCGGTCTGGGCCTCGCTTCGCATCACGCACGCACCCTAGCGCGCCGTCGCAGTCGCGCAATGATTTCGATTTTTTGGGGGGATTGGCTTTTCTGGCGCACGCATCGACCCAAAGACGCCGTCATCCTGACGAAAGTCAGGACCCAGAGCCAAGCATCGCGGCGTTCGTGACCCTGGGTCCTGACTTTCGTCAGGATGACGAGGTTTCAGTACGAGACTTACCTCCTGATCGTTAGCGGGTCAGCCGATCACCCCAACCGCACGTCCAGCCGCTTCGAACATTTCCAAAATCGTCGTGACCTGCTCGTCGGTATGCTCCGCGCACAGCGAGCACCGCAGCAGGAACGTCCCCGCAGGCGTCGCGGGCGGGCGCGCCATGTTCACGTACAGCCCGCCCTCCAGCAGCGACTGCCAGATCGCGATCGCCTGTTGCTGGTCGGTCAGGATCACCGCGATGATCGCCGAATCCGACGTTTCCGTGCCGAGCTTGAACCCCATCGCCTTCAGCCCGCCGTGCAGCCGGCGCGCATTCTTCCAGAGCTGTGCGCGCTTGTCGTGTGCGGTCATCAGTTTGCGGATCGACGTCGCGGCGGTGGCGACCACCGACGGCGGCAGCGAGGCGGTGAAGATGTACGGACGGCAGGCGAACCGCACCATTTCGAACTTCGGGTGGTTCGACACGACGAACCCGCCGACCGTGCCGACCGACTTCGAGAACGTCCCCACGACGAAATCGACCTCGTCGGTAAGCCCCATCTCCTCGTACACGCCGCGCCCGTTGGGGCCGAAGAACCCCATCGAATGCGCCTCGTCGACCAGCACCATGCAGCCATGCTTCTTGGCGACCGCGACCATCTCCTTCAGCGGGGCGATGTCGCCGAGCATCGAATAAACGCCTTCGAGCACCACCAGCTTGCCGGCCTCCTTCGGCAGGCGACCGAGGCGCTTGTCGAGATCGGTCACGTCGTTGTGGCGGAAGCGGACGATCTCGGCGTTGCCCTGCTTGCAGCCGTCGTAGATCGAGGCGTGGCTGTCGGCGTCGAGGATGACGTATTCGCCCTTGCCGGCGAGCGTCGAGATGATTCCGAGATTGGCCATGTACCCGGTCGAGAACACGATCGCGCCGGTCATGTCGTAGAAGTCGCGCAACGCCTGTTCGACGTCGACATGATCGTGGAACGTGCCGTTGAGCATGCGGCTGCCGTTGGTGCCCGACCCGAACGCGTCGAGCGCGTCCTTGCCCGCCTGGATCACGTCGGGGTCGAAGGTCATGCCCATGTAGTTGTAGGTGCCGAGCAGGATCGTGTCCTTGCCGCGGATCACCGCCTGGGTGGGCGACTTCACCTCGTCCATCACGATCGCGAACGGATTGCGCACGCCACTGGCGATCAGCGCCTCGCGTTCGGCGATGAGCGCTTCGAATTTCGACATGAGATCGCGTTCGGGCGCGACCTCGGGAGCGTCGACGGGGAGGGCGTGGGCGGTGGTGGCGGCTTCGGTCATGTTAGATTCCACGAGGTTGGAATGTGTCGTCTTTTCCCCCCACCCCGTTCGGGCTGAGCGAAGTCGAAGCCTCGCCTCACGGGGCACCCTTCGACTTCGCTCAGGGCGAACGGGGGAGGGTAGTGTTAGGCGGCCTTCAACTTCGCGACCGCATCGACCAGCTGGCCGACCGTCTCGATCTCGGCCTGCATGTTCATCGTGATGATGATGTCGAATTCGTCCTCGATCGCGGCGACGAAATCCATGACGGTCAGGCTGTCCCACTCCAGGTCACCCTGGAACGTGGTCGCATCGCTGAGCGCGACGCCCTTCTTGTTGAACGGCTCGATCTGCGCGGTGACGGTGTCGTAGATCTGCTGACGGTCGCTCATGCTATTCCCTTCGGTGTCGCACACATCCCTGACAGGAAATTGCGGCGGCTTTTCGGCGCTATAGCAGCCCGGCGGCGCGATACCACGCCGCGGTTTGCGCAAGCGCCTGTGGGGTCGGGACCGAAGGCGTCCAGAGCGCAGCCAGCGGCGGCTTGTGCGAGACCCAGTCGGGATGACAAAAATAGCTGACCCGGTCGCGTGTCAGCTTGGCCTTGCGGCGGCGGATAAGCCTGTCGGCGGCGGATGCCAGTTTAAGAAGCGCGCGCGGTGTCGAGAAAACCTTGACCGACTTGCCCACCGCCCCGTTCACCGCAGCGCCGATCGCTCGTGCGAAGTCGCGATTGTCCCAACCGTTCGGTACGCCGTCGTCGGGCTCCATGATCGACGGCGCATCGGCACTATCGGCGAGCGCGAGCAGCAGCGCGGTCAGGTCCTCGACATAGAGCAACGAGACGCGCGTGCCGGCCGGGGGCATCGGCACATAGCCGGACCGTGCCGCCTTGAAGACGTCGAGCAGCTCGTGATCGCGCGGGCCGAAGATCGCGGGCGGGCGGACGATCGTCCAGTCCAGCCCCGATGTCTGGACGCGCGTTTCCGCCTCCGCCTTCGACCAGCCATAATTCGACAGCGTCGGCTCGCGCGCGGCGAGCGAGGAGACGTGGACGAAACGGCGGATGCCCGCCGCCCGCGTCGCCTGGAGGATGCCTTCGGTGCCGGCGATATTGCCCTTGCCGAAGCCGGCCCGGTCGGGGGCGTTGACGACACCGGCGACGTGAATCACCACGTCCGCGCCTTCGACCAAGGTCGCGAGGCTCTTGGGGCGATCGAGCGCGCCTTCGATCCAGGTCACGCCGATACGCTTGGCCTGGGGCTTCCGGGCGAGCGCACGGACAATGTGCCCGGTCTCCAGCGCATGGTCGATCAGGTGGCTGCCGACGAACCCGGTGCCGCCGGTGATGGCCAGGATCATGACAGCGCTCCAGAGGTAAACACCGCGACGCTAGTCATAGGAGCGCCAAGTGATTCCGGTGCACCAGCGCAGACCGGGGCGCGTAGCCAAGGATCGCCGCATGCTCTTCGCTATGCCGTCCGAGCAGCCGCGCAGTTTCCGCCGCGTCATACTCCGCGAGCCCCCGCGCGACCGTCCCGGCAGGCCCCTCGATCGTCACGAGATCCCCGCGCGTGAAGCCGCCCTCAATCCGAGTCGCCCCGGTAGCAAGCAAACTCCGCCCCTGGCCGAGCGCCGCCGCAGCCCCCGCATCGACATGGATCGCACCCTTCGCGGTCAGTCCGCCCGCCAGCCAAGCCTTCCGCGCAGATGCAGTCCGTTCGGCAGTGAAGATCGTGTGGCGGGCAGGGGTGGAGAGTGGATGCTCGATCCGCCCCGACGCGATTGATAGTGGGATGCCGGCACCGGTCGCGATCCGCGCGGCGGCGATCTTCGAGGCCATCCCGCCCGAGCCCATCCCCGAGCCGGACCCGTCGTCCGCCATCCCCGCGACCGCGTCGATGCGCGGGACGCTGGCGATATGAGTTGCGGACGGATCGGCATGCGGGTTCGCGGTGTAGAGCCCGTCGACATCGGACAGCAGGATCACACCCTGCGCGCCGGCCGCCTGCGCGACGCGTGCGGCGAGACGATCATTGTCGCCGAACCGGATCTCCTCGGTAGCGACGCTGTCGTTTTCGTTGATGACGGGGATGACCTTGAGCGACAACAGCCGGTTGAGAGTCGCGGCGGCGTTGAGATAGCGGCGGCGGTCTTCGAGGTCGTCGAGCGTGACCAGCATCTGCGCCGCGTTCAGCCCCTGCGCGGCGAGCAGTTCGGCCCAGACCTGGCTGAGTGCGATCTGCCCCGTGGCGGCTGCGGCTTGCGCGTCTTCGAGACTCGCCCGGCCGCCCTTGGGGAGACCTAGACGCCGAGCGCCGAGCGCGATCGCGCCGGATGACACGATCGCGACTTGCTGGCCTTCACCAGTCCGAGCAGCAATGTCGGCCACAAGGCCCGTAAGCCAGTCCCGCCGAACGCTTCCGTCAGGATCGACCAGCAACGCCGACCCGATCTTAACGATCAGCCGCGTACAAGACGAAGGCGGAAACATCACTGCTCCCTCTCTCCTTCGGGGAGAGGGCCGGGGTGAGGGGCGGCCGAGCAGCACATCGCCCGGAACAGCCCCTCACCCAACCCTCTCCCCGCAGGGGAGAGGGCTAAGCAAGACGTCAGAGCGGCGACCATGCGACCGGCACTTCGCCTTCTTCCAGTTCCTTCGCCGCGCCCGGAGCAGGCCCGATCGCCTCGATCAGCTGGTCCAGCACCGCCTCGATCCCAGCGCCGCTCGCGCCCGAAATCGCCATCACCTCGGCACCACTGGCTTCGGCCAGTTCCGCCGACAGCGCCGCGATCAGCTCCGGGTCGAGCATGTCGATCTTGTTCAGCGCGACGATCACCTTCTTGTCGGTGAGTCCCTCGCCGTAATTCTCCAGCTCGTCGCGCACGATCCGGTACGATTCGGCCACGTCACGGTCGTTCGCATCGACCAGATGTAGCAGCACCCGGCAGCGCTCGATATGCCCGAGGAACCGGTCGCCGATCCCCGCACCCTCGGCCGCACCCTGGATCAGCCCCGGAATATCCGCGACCACGAACTCGCGCTGCTTGTGGCGCACCACGCCCAGCTGCGGCCGCGTCGTCGTGAAGGCGTATTCGCCGACCTTGGCCTGCGCGTTCGTCACTTGGTTGATGAAGGTCGACTTGCCCGCATTCGGCAAGCCCACCAAGCCCGCGTCGGCGAGCAGCTTCAGCCGCAGCCAGACCCACGCCTCGCCGAACGGCCAGCCGGTGCCGTGCTGGCGCGGGGTGCGGTTTGTCGACGTCTTGTAGCTCGCATTGCCGCGCCCGCCGTCGCCGCCACGGAACAGCACTTCGCGCTGGCCGACCTCGGTGAAGTCGATCAGCACCTCTTCCTTGTCCTCCGACAGCACCTGCGTGCCGAGCGGAACGCGGATGACGAGGTCCTTGCCGCCCGCGCCGGTGCGGTTCGAGCCCGATCCACCCGAGCCGCGGGGCGCGCGGAAATGCTGCGTGTAGCGGAAGTCGATCAGCGTGTTCAGGCCGGCGATGCATTCGAACACGATGTCGCCGCCCTTGCCGCCATTGCCGCCGTCGGGGCCGCCATATTCGATATATTTCTCGCGGCGGAAGCTGACGGCACCGGGGCCGCCCTCACCCGAACGTACGTAGATCTTGGCTTGGTCTAGAAAATGCATCGCCGCCCCATAGCGAAATGGGCAAAAATTTCTACCCTCTGCGATTCGGCTCGCGATTCGCCCCCGATCCGAGCGTGTCAGCAGCGGGGAGGGGTGGCAGCGTCCTTGCTGGCGAGCAGCGCGTCGAGCGCCAGTTCGCGTGCCTTGCCGACCGGCAATCCCAGCGCGCGCGCCATCGGCGCCCCCATCAGTGCATCGCCGAGCGCCATCAGCACCAGCGTTAACGTCTGTTCCTGGATCGGCTGGTCGCCGGGCATGTCGCCTTCCGCGAGCTCGTCGACCAGATCGTGGATCGCGGTGAGAATCGGGTCGAGCGCATCGGTATTCCCCGACAGGATCATCCAGCTCGCCAGCGCCCCCGCGCCGCCCTTGCCGAACGCATCGAAGGTCATCTCGACGACTTCGCGTGGGTCCAGCTCGCCGGCCCGCACGCGCAGCACCGCGGCACCGATCGTGCCGACGATGTCCGCCGCCATCCGCGTGATCAGCGCAGTATGCAGCGCCTCCGCCGAGCCGAAATGGTGAAGCAGATTGGCATGCGTCCGCCCGATCCGGCCCGCGACCGCCTTCAACGTGACCGCGCTGGGCCCGCTCTCGACGAGCAGTGCACGCGCAGCCTCGACGGCAGCTTCACGCGATTCGGTAGGGGAGAGGCGCTTGCGCGGTGTTGACGTCACAGACCGGGAAACCTATTTACATCAATGTAAGTAACGAGTGTTCACTCCTGTTTGGAGGTTTCCGTGGCGAAAGCAACCACGCCTGCCGATCTGACGATCACCCCGCGCGACCGCCGCTTCGGTCGTGGCGCCGCGATTCGCCGCTGGTGGCTGAACGACGATCCGATCGCGACCGCGTTCTACAACGCGTTGTCGGTGACGTTTCCCAAGGGCGAGGGCTATTTCGTCGATAGCGTCCGGAAGTTTCGCGAGGGCACGCCGCCGAAGCTGCACGCCGAGATCAACGCCTTCATCAAGCAGGAGGTGATCCACACCCGCGAGCATGTCGCCTTCAACCGCCACGTCACCGACCAGGGCTATGACGTCGCGCCGCTGATGGCCGATGTCGATGCGCAGTTGGCGATCACCAAGGACAAGCCCGAGATCGCCAGCCTCGCCGCGACGACTGCGCTCGAGCATTTCACCGCGATGCTGGCGCACGAACTGATCGCCAACCCGAAGCATCTGGCCGGTGGCGACGAGCAGGCGGCGGCGTTGTGGCTGTGGCACGCAGCCGAGGAGATCGAGCACAAGGGCGTCGCCTACGACACCTGGCTGCACGCGACTCGCGACTGGCCGCGGTTGCTGCGGTGGCGGATCAAGTCGAAGGTGATGCTGATCACGACGTGGCGCTTCTTCACCGGGCGTGCGCGCGGAATGGCGGAACTACTGCGGCAGGACGGACTGACCGGGCCGCGCGTGTGGGCGCGGATGGCGTGGTACGCGTTCGGCAATCCGGGGATGGCGCGAAAAGTCGCGGGTGTGTGGGCGGCCTATTTCCTGCCGGGGTTCCATCCGTGGAAGCATGACGACCGCGCGCTGATCGGGCTGGCGGAGAGCGAGTATGAGGCGGCGGTGCTGCCGGTGGCTAAGCGGGTGGCGGCGGTGGCCTGAGCCTTTTCCCGTCATCCTGACGAAAGTCAGGATCCAGAGCCATTAGCGACTGCACCCGTTACCCTCGATCCTGACTTTCGTCAGGATGACGGAGCTTTGTGGAACATGACTCGCAGGCTGCCAACTGACATCAATCCACCCCGGCGGAGGCTGGAGCCCAATTCGGAGACGGTGCTAACGAGGGACATCGCTCCGTTACTGCAACCTTTCCAATTGGGCCCCGGCCTTCGCCGGGGCGGTGGTAAGTGCTCAGGAAACGGCGGTCTAAATCACGCCGCCAAAGGCATCGGCGCACATCGGTCGTCATCCAGATCCAGCTCGAACATCACCGCCGGCGCCTCGCCACCCCGCCCACGCGATGTCCGCGGCTCGACCCGCCCGGTCGGTCGAAACCCGAGCTTCGCCAGCACGCGCCCCGACGCCGGGTTGTCGACGAAATGAAACGCATCCAGCCGCCGCAGGCCCAGCGCATGCCGGGCGATCGCCACCACCGCCTCGCCAGCCTCGGTCGCATAGCCGCGACCCCAGGCGTCCGGCGCCAGCCAATAGCCGAGCTCATGCCCCGCATCCGCCGCGCGGATACCGATCCCGCCGACGAGTCGCGGCGCGCCCGCTTCCATTGTCTCGATCATGAAATGTGGGTCGTGCGGCCCACGCGGCTGCGCCAGAAACGCCTCGGCGTCGCCCAGCGCATACGGCCAGGGCGCTCGCGCCAGCTTGGCGACCACCGACTGGTGGCCGATCGCCCGCGCCAAAGCAGGCGCATCCTCCGGCCAACCCGGCCGTAACGTCAGTCTCTTGGTGCGCGCGAACACGGCTCTCTCCTATCGCGTCATTGGCTGCGCGCATGCCACGTCGGGATGACGGGACCGCGACAGCCGCGTGGAGGGAGCAATAAAAAAGGGAGCCGGGGTGACCCGTCTCCCTTGTTCAGGTTCGCTTTCGCGACCCGGGTCACCCTGGTGGGCAACCCGGATGGTTACCCGATGTTATTCGGCTGCTACCGGCATCTCTGCCGTGTCGTTCGCTGCCAGCTCGACCGAGCAGAATTTGCGCCCGAGTTTGCCCTGGCTGAACACGACGCGGCCATCGACCAACGCGAACAGCGTATGGTCGGTACCAATACCGACGTTCGTGCCCGGGTAGAACTTCGTCCCGCGCTGACGCACGAGGATGTTGCCGGCGACGCACGCCTGGCCACCGAACTTCTTTACGCCGAGACGACGACCGGCCGAATCGCGACCGTTGCGCGAAGAGCCGCCTGCTTTCTTATGTGCCATCTGAAGCTACTCCTTATGCCTGAGCGGCCGGGGCGGTGTCGCCCTCGTTGCTCTTGGCGGTCTGGCCACCAACGCTGACGATCTTCAGGATCGTGTGCTGCTGGCGATGGCCGTTCTTGCGACGATAGTTATGACGACGACGCTTCTTGAAGACGATGACCTTGTCCGCCTTCGCCTGCGCGATGATCTCTGCAGCGACGACGAAGCCCTCGACGGACCGCAGCTCCGAGCCATCGCCCGCCAGCAGAACGTCACCCAGCGTCACCGACGCACCTGCATCGCCCTCGATCTTCTCGATGACGATCTTATCTCCGGCGGCGACGCGATACTGCTTGCCGCCCGTGCGCACGACTGCGAACATGGCCCTTGTCACTTTCCAAATACATGTGCCCCACGAACGCAAGGTCCGCCGGGAGAAGCCGGGCAGCTAAGGGAGGGGGGCAGAGTTGTCAACCGCGAAGGGGCGCGGGAGGGTGGTAAAGATGGAGAGTATGGTGTCGTCTACCGCACCGTCGCAAGATTGTTTCTCCGCGAAGGCGGGGACCCGGACTGGACTCCCACCTTCGCGGAAGAACAAGCGTCTTTAGACGACGGCGCGATTCGCCTCAGTGCCGGTGAACCTGCCGCAGCGCGTACCGGCCATCCGCATAGTCGCTGAACAACCCCGAGATCGCCGGATGATCGACCGGCTCATCGCTGTCGTCGGGCACCAGGTTCTGCTGGCTGACATAGGCGACGTAGCTCGACTCCATGTTCTCGGCGAGCAGATGGTAGAAGGGCTGATCCTTGCGCGGACGGATGTCCTCGGGAATCGCGGCATACCATTCGTCGCTGTTCGCGAAGACGGGATCCACATCGAAGATCACCCCGCGGAAATCGAACAGCCGGTGCCGCACGACGTCGCCGATCGAGAAATTCGCGTGCGAGATCGGCGGCGCGACCACCTCGGCGGGGATAAGCGGGCTCGTGATGTGGTGAGCGATACTGTCGTGTCGGGGCATATCGGCCAATTTAGGGTCTGTTTTGCGCCGCACAAGGAAAACGCGCCGGACAGTGCCCGCAAGCTCGAAATCCGCTTGCGTCCCCAGGGGCAGTTCATTAGAGGCGCCCCTTCGACCGATCGGAGGCGCTGTTCGCAGTGTTTTGGATGACCTGCGGAGAGGTGGCAGAGTGGTCGAATGTACCGCACTCGAAATGCGGCGTACCCGCGAGGGTACCGTGGGTTCGAATCCCACCCTCTCCGCCATTTACCTAGATTTAGCGTGCTAAAACAGCTGCTTAGGTAACCCTAGAATATCGGCCCCACTGGCCACCCAACACGGCAAAAACGCCGCCGCTGTTCAGTTGATAAGCGAATCGTCCGCGCCTAGCCTTGCCTGAATTATTCTGGGGGCGGGAATGTCACGAGTAGGTTGGGCGGCGAGTGCTGCGATTGCGTTGTCGATCATGTCACCAGCGATTGCGGCTGCGCAGTCCAAGTCCGAACAGCGAACGCTGGCCCTGCTCGCGCGTCCTCCGGCTGAGCTGGTCGGTTTGATCGCGGTCACCGGCGATAGCTTGGATCCGCAAATCACGATTAGCACGCGAGACGTGACAGCGATCACCAGCAAGGGCCTGCTCGCCAGCACCACCTCCGAGAACAGCTTCCTGCGCGCCTTCATTAACCGAAAGACTGGCGCGGTGTCGGCGCAAGTCTATCACTCCATGACCTACGGCGGTCGGGGCTTCGACACGTTCTCTCGGGCGACTTACGAAGCCCCCGATGGCATCGAGGAAGCCTCCGTCTCCCAGGTGTCTAGCGACGTCTCATGCTCCCGCTACGGCTGCACGCACTATGCCGACGTCGTGTTCCCTATAAAGGTCGAGGTGCTGCGCGCGGCGGCGAAAGCCTTCAATCCTGCGACACCGCTGTTCGGGATCAAGTATCGCATCTTCGGGCAGTCGGGCACGAACATAGACGAAGGCCTACCGGGCAATGAGATGGCCGCTTTTGTGGCCGTCATCGATCGCGAGGTTGCAGCGCTTAAGCGATAAGGCCGGCGCCCTCGGGCCGGTTCTGCAGGACGTATTGCCGGAACCGCGCGCGGCGGCGCTGCCTGTCTACCGCGACGGCGCGAGCTGCGATCAGTTCCTCTCGCCCTTCCTCGTCTATCCAGCGCTTCACGACGCGCCAATTCGTACCGTAATGCGCCTCGATGCCGCCCCAGCCGATCGCGATGTAGACTGCACGGAAGTCGGCCGGCTTTGAGCGCGCGGTACTGCGTCGGGCGGATTGAACCACAACCAACTCCGTCACGACTTAAGCCGCTCGTAAGAGGCCATATGACCGGGTGTATCTCGAACCGCGTTCTTGTAAGTCCTCCCGTCCATCCTTGCAGCCTCTGCTAGAATGACGCTCGACAACTCGCGCGCGAACCCAGTTGGATTGACTGAGTTCTTTGCGTCGACGCTAATCGAATAGTGGTTCGTCACATGCTGTGAAGGTCGAGCTGCCCTCGCATTCGTGTTGATGCTCGACAGGTTCGGGTTGGCGACGCTCAGCCGCTCGTGCGCTCCGATCATCGCGCGAGGTACGCCGTTGACGCTCAGCACGTTTTTATCAACGCCACCCATCCCGCCTGCGCGGATCTGGCCTCCATTGGCGAGGCGAGGCAGGCCAGAGCTTGAGCCGCCGCCCGCCAGCGCCGTACCGATTGAACCGATGATTGACGCGAATCCTCCGCCGCCCCCGCCAGAAGCGCCAGCGCCGAACAAGGAATTGGCGATCGGCTTGATGATGGCTTGCTGGATTGCGATGCGCAAAAGGTCGCGGACGATGCCGCCGGCGACGTCGTGGAACACGTCACCAAGCGACTTCGCCCCGGTGATTGCGTCCGCCAGGCCATCGTTCAAAGACTCGAGGCCGTTAATCTCGATGCCCTGAATATCCTCTTTCAGACGATCCGCATTGAAGCCGTCTGCGTACTGCTGCCCGCGCGACGCATAGCGCTGCTCGACTGCCGCCCGCTCGTTCGGTTGCGTCTGCTTCAACGTACCCAGCCGACGCTCCGCATCGCCAATGTCGGCGGTTGCGGTTGCTCGCGCATCGGGACCTGTGTTCTTGTCCGCAAGCACCCGGCGACGATCGGCAATTAGCTGCTCCTGGTCGGCCCGTTCCTGCTGCTGCGCGAGCGCCAATAGGCGAAGCTCGATCTCTTTGCGCTCGTTCGCCGTCTTGGCGAGGTCGAGGCGCGAACGAAGCGTGTCTTGCTCATTACGGTTGCCCGCCTCCGCCGATTGCGCCGAACGACGGATCGCGGCCGATGCACGCTGCTCGATCGCAACGTCGCGCTCGCGAATGACTGCCGCTTTCTCGGTCGCCGCGGCTAGATCGGTCAAAGCGGTAAGCCGTATCCGCTGAACGTCCGTAATCCGCTTATCGCCCTTGATCAGGTCATCATTCTTGACGCGCTGCGCTTCAATGCGAGCAACCTCTACGGCGGCGCGCTGCTCGGCCGTGTCAGCTTCATCGCCACGGGCGCGAAGGATGCGGTCGTTAAGCTGCGCTTCCTGCCGGGTGAACGCATCCTCATTGAGTGGCGACTTAGGCGCGCTCGTCCGGCGTGCTGCGCTTGGCCTTCCCCCGCCGGCAGACGGTGCCCGCACAACGGCCGGCGCTTGCCGGTTGCCAGTCAGGTTTAGCGAGCCGTCACGATTGGTGCCGGGGAAGCGATCGGCAAGCTGTGACTCGACGCGGCGCGCTTGTGCCTGCTCTGCGCTGCGTGCGCTTGCCACACGGAAGTTGCTGCGAAGCGACGGCGGCGCGACTGTAACTTGCTGCCCTCCGGTGAAACTTCGGAGGTAGTTTCCAGGTGCGTTGAGGAAGTTGGCAAAGTTAGCCCCCGCCGTACCCACGCGGTCGAAACTGCCTAGCAGGCTTTCGATCTGCTCTTTGACGCTGCGGGTTTTGACGATGATGTTGTCAAACGCGAAGTCGGCGCCATTAGTCAACGGATCGAATACGTTCCCCAAGCCGTCGAATATCGCGCGTGTCTCAACGCCAAAGTCGCGCGCTAGATCCTCAAGGCCAGCGAATGACGTAGTGCCATCGGCTAGGATATTGACGATCGCGTTAGAGAACTGGCCCCCTTTGTCAAACGCGCCGAAGGTGATGACAGCCGCATTTTCGATTTGCTGCATCGCCTCGCCAAACGTTGAGGGAAGCTGTTTGAAGTCGCTATCGATAGAGGCCGTGAACTTTGGATCAGTGAGAGCGCGAAATAGAACGTCGCTGGTAAGCTTCCCCTCTGCCGCTAGCTTGCGAACCGCGCCCTGCGTTACGCCCATCGAATCCGCGATTAGCTTGACGATGCGCGGGGAGGCTTCGGCGATGCTGTTAAATTCGTCGCCGCGTAGCGCGCCAGACGCAAGCGCCTGCCCAAACTGGAGGGTTGCCGATGCCGCGGCGTTGGCGTCCGCCCCGCCGATCTTGAGGGCCTTCGAGAATGTCTCAGTCGCGCGGGCAGCGTCGGCCTGCGATCGTCCGGTTTGCTGCGAGGCGCGCGCGAAGTTGCCGTACAGCGCCGTCGTGGCTTCTAATGACGATCGCGTGCTAGCCGCGATCTTCCTGGTATCGTCCTGCGCCTTGTTGAACGAACCGAAACCGTTCGTGGCTAACCGAAGCTGCGCGTCGAGCTGCTTAGACGTGTCCGCGATCTTACTAAGCTGCGCAACTAGGAGGCCGGCGCTAACCGCGCCCAAAGCCCCGGAGAACTTAGACGCGAAAGCGCTGCCACGCTGCTCCATTGCACTCAGGCTTCGGTCTACACGGCTGCTCGCGGTCCCAAGCTCGCGATCCAGTTTGTCATATTTGGCGCGAAGATCGACAGCGATCTCGGCAACGGAGAGAGAGCCCATAGCTTAATCCTTGAAATGTCGACGGGCGGCGCGGAAGGCAGCGTTGCGCAGCATCTTATCAACTTTGTCGCTAGACTTGTCAGCGGCGGGGCGCATGAAAGGTCGAGCCGCCATCTTACTTGTCCCATATTCTAAGTCGACTGAGTAAGGTGCAGTTGAAACGACCTGGACATGCAATGGCGCAAGCTGGAGAACATGAATGCCGCGGTTAAGGACTTGGGTGTCAGAGTTCGGCGCCTCGCCAGGTTGAGAGGCGACATGATTCTTGCCGCCAACTGACCCTGTCGTTATTGAAATATGTGCTTCCGTCGCGACGATGTCCGCAGCGGCGTACATTTCCTTGGCCACATCGCGCTTGATCGCTGCGGCCAATGTCCGAAGCTTATCGCTAAACTTACGGCCCATCATGGCTCGCCTGCGCCGCAGCGGCCGAATGGATGTCGCCGTACCGCGCGAGGGCGTCGAGGGTGACGGGCACTCCGGCTTGGAACTCGACAGTCGCCAGTGGCGTACACCACGTCCAAGGGGCGTCGAATGTAACCGGCACGCTATCCGGCTGTGGCTTGGGGGCGGTCTTCGGCATCCCCGACAGGTGTCGGTAAAAGCTGGCCAGCTTTACCGCCGTGAAGGAAGCGGTTGGTCGTGCGGTGGGGTTGGTCGCTGCTTGGTGCTACAAACGCCCGTTTCCCGCATGAAAGCACGAAGTTTAGGCGGACGGGGTATCCACCAACGCCATTATTGCCCGCGCTGCAACCGGCGGACGATCAGCGCTAGGCCGATAAAGTCATAGTCCGGTGCGTAGATAACAGCGCACAACTCTGCCTCGGTCGCGGGCAGGGATTCCAGGATCTCTAACTCTCGTTCGGTAAGGCCGCTCATATCCCAGTGGTGTACGATCGGCGGGAACTGGACTTCGGCGCGCTCCAGGCGCGCGAGTAGCTTGGCGTTCACGCTGCGCCCTCCGTTGATGGCTCGCAGGCGGCGGGATGCTCGCCGTAATAGAGCTCCCGATTGCGCGAGCCGGGATGGTCCTGCGACGGGTGGACGCCAGTACGTTCGTATTCGACAGGCACGCCGCCATATTCGCCGTTGGGCGCGACGATCCGGTAATAACAGACCATGTCATCTTCCGTCGCGTCGGGCTCCAGATCCCAAGGCAGCACGACGAAAAACCGGCGGTTCTTCTGGATCTGGTGTGCCTCGACCGCAGCTAGGCGCTTCGCCCAATCGCTTTTCATGCGGCGGCCCCAGATTTGGGGGCGCCTGGTTTCGGGACACGATGGCCCGCAAAGCGAAGCTCCCACGCGGCCAGCTGCTCAGCCGTGAAGTAGCGTTCCCGATCGGCAGCAAGTGTATGCGCAGCTTCCGGTGGATAGGCGGCGGCAATGCGCTCGATAGCTGTCGGCACGATCATGCCATCAAATCCGTCATCGTCATGCCAGCGAAGGCGACAGCGCATCCGGGGTAGCGCACGAGCATCTGCCGGGTTGCTACCCATGCGCGCTCCTGGTCGTCGTCACTCTCCCCGGCCGCTCGAGCTGCTGCGGTGAAGACGTCGAACTCGGCGCGGTCGTTCGTGATCTGGCGAGCTAGTAGGGCGTCGGCGCGCTTCGGTGCCTCCAGCCGGGAAAGACGTTCGGTGCGACTAACCATTTTGGCGCTCCTCGATTGCCCGTAGGCGTTCGTCGATGTCGGCGGTTTCCAGCGCACGACGGTGTTGCTCCAGCACGGCCGATAGAGCCTGCGCCTCTGCTGGTGTGATCTCGCCTGTCGCCACCCCGGCAAGGATAGCCCCCAGCGCGACAGGGTGATCGGAGGCGGTGGTTACGTTGGGCAACTCGAACTCAATCGTCCGGTCTTTCCGCACCGGCACCAGCCGTTCCAGGCAAAGGCGGAGGGCGGTGGTATCGCCCGCCTTGGCAAGGTCGATCGCCTTGCGGGTTAGCGCTTCGGACTCACCCTCGAGCAACAGCTCGGCCGCGCGCGACTGGCGCCAGCGCGTGCCCTTTGCCTTCCCCGGGTTGCCAGGCGCGAACGTGCCGTTTGCGAGGCGGTCGGCGGAGGCTTCGTTATCAGCCATCGCTAGCAGGCGGGGTGATACCCTCGACCGCCGCCCCCATGATAGCCAACGCCAGTTCCCAGCGCTCGACCAGCGGCATAGGGCTGACATAGCAACGCATGTAGCTGTCGACGTCGTACTCGTCCCACGAGATGTGCTCGTCGCCAACGTCGCCGCCGCCGCCGCCGATAAGTCCGGCGCGGATGATCTGGCTTAGCTCGACCGCGGAAAACTCGGCGTGGGCAGGCGAGGCAATTTCCTCGCCGTCGCGGATGAACCGGCCGCGCAGTAACCGGGCGTAGGCGGGACCGATCAGTAGCGGCGGCTGAGGCAATGACTGTGGCCCGCCAAGGCCTCGCTCGAGGTTCCACATCTGCTGATCATTCAAGTGGAAGCGGAACTTGCCACCAGCGAAGTCGAGCGTCAGATCAGTGTTCATGGCTGGTGCTTTCGATAGACCGCGCTGCCGTCATGGGCGCGCTGGTGAGGAAGTTTGCCGCGATCGGGCAGGTGAGGTGACCACCAACCCACCCTCCGACCGCGGCTACCGGGCGGAGAGCACCCGGTATCTCTGGAAATCTAACCATGCATCATGTCCCGAGGGGGCCATATGCCGTAGGTTACCGCGAAGGAATCCGACGCTTCCAAGCACGTCAGCCTAGTATCAGTCAGCCTCGGTACGTGCTGACCACCACATCCGCCGACCGGCACAACAAAGATGTTGGAGCAACCCCGCGCAACCGCCTCGGCACTGATTAGCGCGGGCTTGCCGTAGCAACTGCCCAGCTTACGGCACTCGGCGTCGGATTCTTGGATCCGCGTAAAGAGCGCGATCATGCTCGCAGTTAGTTCAGGCCATTGCTTCCGAATGTCGGCGGCTAGATCATCTCGCCGCTGCATCGCCCCAGCGTAGGCGGTTTCCGCGAGCTTGCGGCGGTTCGAATCCTCAAGCTCCGTCACGCGGGCGTGAAGTAGCTCTAGCTTGGCGGTCATCCGGGTTGCCCGCCGCCGCTGCTTAGCTGCCTCGTCTGCGGCGTCGTCAGCGTCCGCCTCGGCGGTCTCTACCGCGATCGAAACCGCGTCTAGGCGCGCGGCCTCAGCGGTCGCTTCCGCGATCTCAGCCTGCATATCTGCGATTAGAATATTGACGTCGGTTAGGCGCGCGCCCTGCGCAAGTGCGGCGCCAATACGTTCGTCGGTCGGTTTAGGCATGTTTCGTCTCCCATTGGCGGCGCCGAAGCGCGGCCGGTTACTTGCGCCAGCCGTTGTGCAAGTCGTCTGACATTCGTTTGTGTGCGGCATCCGCCTCAATTCTGAGGGCCGCGGCCTGATGCGTCTGGTCCGCCAACGTCGCGGCGGTGCGCGCATGGTTACCGGTCAACTTACGAACGGTTTGCGCTTCGATCGCTTCGCTCCAAGGCTGCGCATTGGCGCCCAAGTGGCTCTGCGAAAGGTCGTGAACATAGCGGGCGTGCGCGATCTCAGAGCGGCCGGCGCCACTGTCTGCAAACGTCCGCTCGGCGTCGGTAAGGGACACTGCGCCAGGGTTCGCCGTATCGCAGAAATTGCGGCTCCGGACGGTCTTGCCGGTGTCGGTCATCATTACGTCGAAGCCGATGTAATCCCCCGGCCCCATCCAGGCGCTCGCCATGCTGGCGGCGTAACCGGATCGCAGCGCGCCCGAAGCGTCTAGGGCCTCGCTATCTGCGACCATTGTGCCATCTGAAACGCGGCGATAGGGCATTGTCGTCTCCTGGTGCCAGCGTCGATCGCAGGCCAATGATCAGGAGCTATCGGTAGGTAAGACCAGCGGTTACCGCCGTCATCGGTCATTCAGATTTGGACGGTCACTGCCATGTTGGTGCAACGTGGTGGGGTTACCGTCAAATCTGAGGGAATGCTCTCGGCAGTTCGGCGGAGGCCATGTCCGCCCGCAGTCGGTTTGTCCAACTCGGAACTCGGCGTCTGCTCTGTCAGGCCAGTATAGACTTCTCAGGCCCGATCGGAAACAAGCTGTTTGCGGGCAAGCCGCAGGGGTCGAACTCATTGATGCAAAGAGTGCTTTGGTACGTTCTGGCGGCTTTGCTAGGCAGCGTCTTGCTCATCGCATCGACATGGGTCATTTATCCACAAGCCCCAAAACTAACTCCGGACAACGCTTTCAAACAGGAGGTCGCACGCTTCCGGCCAGGTGGACAAAGATGTCAGGCGGAAGTCATTCGGCGGCTTAAAATTCCTAGCCGTATCGAACGTCGTGCTGCCGACTGTCTCGACGCCGAACAAAAACAGCGAGATCAGTCGAATAGTATCTTGGAGGCTCGTCGTGCGGCCGATGCTGCCAGCGCCAGCGCGGTTTCAGCATTCGAGCAAACCCGGATAGCGGCCTTGAGTTTGTCTCTGGGCGCGCTGACGATGATAGCAGCGATCGCGGCCGCTTGGTATGCCCGACAGGCGGCGGAAGGTACAAAGCAGTCCAACGTCGCATATCAGAGCGCCGCCCGCCCGGTAGTTGTCATCAGCCTAGCAAACTTCAAGATTGAGGCGTTGTGGCTTACCTACGATATTGTCTGCGCAAATGTTGGCGGGACCGGTTGTGTGGTTGAAAAGCTAGCATTCACTTGGCGACCTAAAGATTCCCAAAGCAGTATTTATCTAGGCAGCTCATGCTTTAAGCCTATACCCTCGACAGCAGAGCCGGTGGTATTGCGTTCAGATACTGTTATGCTTTCGGGCCTCCTGGAGAGGAGCGTGATCGAGATGGTGGTTTTTATTAGCGGGGCTTTTATATCTGAATCAGACAAAGCTCAGCGTTTTGCTTTCGAGGTGTCCGAGTCTTCCGAGAACTTCGAAAAAGCTCATTTTCATCGCGTTGAACCAATGGGCTTGAGATTCGAGAATCTAGGTCAGACAGAGTTGCTATAATCTATTCGTGCCGCGCGAAGGCGATCGGCGCCCAACGCCGTGAAGTAGCGCGTCGTCGCGCGCTTCCCGAATATGCGATTGGCGCGCTCCCAACCCAGCTCGACGAATACCCGTTCAAACTCAACTGGGATCGGTTCGGCAATCTTGGTCGACTGAGCCTTACGCACGGTGTCAGGCGTCCTCATCAATGATGCCAAGACCGGCGATCTGGCGCAGCTCGTTGAAATACTCGCGGGCTTCCGGCGTGCCGCGGTTCCAAGCTCGCATGATGTGGACAGCCAGCGTCGTTTCCCGATCTTCGTCAACGAACCCGGCGCGCTCCTGCCGGTAGGCGACTGCCGCCGCTTTCGCCTTACGCTCGCCCCAGCCTTCCGCAACCGCGGTCGCCAGCGTCTCGAACCGAGTTTCGTCGGGCAGGCAGGAAAGTTGCGCGTGCACCTCGAACGATAGCCGATCGTCACGCTTGCCTGGTGGGAATGCAGTGGCGATGCGAACACTGTTGCTCAGCTTCACCCGCGCAATGTCCAACACCCCGGCCATCTCGGTTGTCGTCGCCCCGATCCCCTTGCACCGGGCGTCCGCGATCAGGTCGCCCATTGCCCAGTTCGCCGCATCGCGCGCCGTCGAATGGCTTCGGAAGGTGTCGAGCCAGTCGTCATACTGCGCGGCTAGTTCGGGCGTAGGGAGCGAGGGGGCGACCATGCGACGGTTATTCTCGTGGCGGTAAAGTGCGCTTACCGCCGTCAGGTTCGCGCCCCGTAAAAACCCCGGATTATCGGCCGCGCACCTAAGCATCACCCGAAGTCCTCGAACCCCGGAACCGGCTCGTTGCCAGTCTCACCGGGGGCAAGGATCTGCTTACCGCGGGGCCTACCCTTTGGCTGCTCGGCTGCTTCTTCATGGGAGGGCGCGGGCACCCCAAGTGCCGCGTCCGGTATATTTATATAACCGTATGTGGGGGGGGTGGTTTGGGAAGGCAGTTCGGGGTCGTTCGGGAACGTCTGTGGGAAGCGTTCGGGGGTGGCGTTGGGGGTCGTTTGCAAGCGTCCGGATGAACGCCCCTTTGTCGTGTCGTAAACCTCGATCTGTTCGACTTTGCCGATCGACAGCAGGCGCTTCATCGCGAGCGCGAGCTTGTCCTTTTTCATCCCCTTAGCCTCTGGCATTCCCTCGAACCGGCTGGGGGCATAGCTCGGGCTGACATTGGCGGAGACGTGAAGACCCTGCTTCACCGCAGCCGCGAGACAGTCGAGGAAGGCCTGATTTGCCGAATTGGTCGCTGCGACCTCTGCGATCTGGGCCCGCATATCCGGCGACAGATCCGCGTCACGCACCAGCGCGAAGTCATGCCACCGACAGGACATTTCCTCCCCAGCGCGCGCATAGTTGGCCTTGCCCAGCGATATGCGGCGCACGTCCGCGTCGTCTTCCGAGCGCTCCATAAGCACTTGCGACCGGACTGCATTGAGCCAAGCCGTGCTGCCCGAATAGGTATCGCCTGCCTTGTTCCGGTGCGCGATCAGCAGGATCGTCACACCGAAGTCGCCGCATAGCTGATACAGCAGATTGATAAACGCCGTGACTTGCCCGCGGTCGTTCTCGTTGCCGGGGAACAAGTGCGCCACGTTGTCGAGCGTCACTAGCTTGGCGCCTGTCTTCTCAATCGTTGACCGCAGCAGCTTGTACGCCGTCGCCACCCGGAGCTTGCCACCATCTTCGAACGTCGCCAGCTCGTTGTTCAGCCGGCCGCGAAGGCTGACGACATGCAGCCGGCCAGCGAGGGCCTGCAACGTCGTGCCGATCGTCGTCGCGATCTTGGCAAGGCGCCAATGGTTCTCTCGATTGTCGTCCTCAGCCGTGATGTAGAGCGCGGGGCTCGCTACCACGTCGACACCCAGGAACGGCTTCCCCGCGGCTGCGCAGGCGCTAATCTGGAGGGCGAGGGTGGACTTGTTCGTGCCGCCGTCGCCGGTGATGATCACCACGTCATCCTTCGGGATGAAGCCGGGCATGACGAAGGCTTTGGGCGTTGGCGTAGTGTTCGCCCAGGCCGTCAGGTCGGCAATGTCGAACGTCTCGACGACAGGGTTGAAAGCGATGTCGGTTAGTGCCCGCAGGTCGAACGCCGAACCGCCAGCCCCCATGCTGCACTTCGCCTTTACCCAGTCGATTACGTCGCCCTTGGGAGGCAGGCCGGGAAGCTCGACGATAGCGGCCACGCCCCCAGCGGAGCGCACCGCGGCGGCTACCTGGTCGGCGAATACGCGGCCTACATCGTCATTATCGGGCAGCACCGCGACCTTGCGGCCGGCAAGGTACGAAACGTAGTCGTCTCGCCAGCCCTTGCACCCGAACGCGATCGCAGTGGCAACGAAGCCCATTTCGACCAGCTTGTCAGCTTTCCGTTCGCCCTCGACGAAATAGACAACCTGGTCCGGATCGGCTGCAAGCAACTCGGGCAGGCGGTATGGCACGCGCTCGACTTTCTCGAGTCCGGTCATCCAGGCGGTGCCCTCAAGGCGTTGCGCCACGAACCGCTTGGCCTCACCGGGCTTCTCACGCCGGACGGTCCGGTACAGCACCGCGCCATTGGCGTCCGCGTATTCGTACCGCGCGACATCACGCCAAGCGGGATGGTCTGCGCTGCGCTCGCGATCGGGCAGCAACCCGGCCTTGCGGCACTCATCCTTGATCTCGCGCCAGTCACCGCCGTTGAACGATGATATGACGACGTCGCCAGTGGCGCCGTCCATCACCTTCATTCCCCGATCCTTCGAACTATGCCCAGGCGTCGGGAACAGCCCATAGCTGCCGTGCCATTCGCCGCGATAATGCCGGGTGATGTTCTCCGCTACCGAAGCCATCAGCGAACCTCGCGCCCGTAAACCTGCCCAGGCCGTTGCTGAGCGCCGGTAAGGTTTAGTGGCCGGTATGGTTGACCCTCAAGCTTATAGACCAGCGGCATACCGCTAGCCCGGTGGACGCGCATCGCGAGCGATTCCGCGGAAGCGTAGGGCATCGCGCACGGCCCCATTGCCATAGACGCGACTTTGCCTTCAGGCTTGGCACCGAACCATTCCAGGCACCACTGCCCACGCGGGACCTGCTTGATCACAAGCGCTCGAACGGGTGGCCTGCCAAGGCGATGTAGAACGGCGGTCATGCCGTGCCCCCTCGCGCCCGCGCGATCATCGTAGCAGCAAGGTCCCGAGCTTCGGCCTCTTTCTCAAGCTGCCGAACGATGCACGCGCCAACGGCGACAAGCGCACTCTTTTGTTCGTCTGTAAGCACCGATTGTGCGGCATTGAGGGTCTTCGCTAAGTCGACCAGCGCCGCGATCCAGAACGTGTCCGCCCATCCCTCGGGAAGGTTGCCAGCCTGCTCCGCAAAAACGCCGAGGTAGGACTTCCACGAGTCCTTTCGATCGGCGCTCATTCCGACACCGCGCTTGCGCGTTCGCGGAGCTTTGCGTAAAACAAAGGCCGTCGACGGTCTCCACACCCAAGATGAAATTGGCCCTGCACCCTGATCCGGTGCGGGGCTTTTTCGTTTGGGGCATTACTCATGCTGCACCGACGAGCTTCTTGATGCTCTCGACGTGCACGAGCTGGCGCCGGCCGATCTTGACCGTGCTAAGCGTCCCACCATTGATGAGATTGTAAATCGAGTTACGCCCGAGGCCGGTAGCCTTGCAGGCGTCTGCGATTGATACGGTGACAGGTTCCATTGCGGTGCCTTCGGTTTGTCTGCGTTTGCACAAATACCGGGGCGCGTGCGGGGCGTTTACCACCGTCAGCGCGACGTATCGGCGTGCGAACGCGGCGCGTCAGTTGGGGACGGTGGTGGGGCTGATGCCGACACGCGAGGCGAAAGCCGCGAGAAACCGCCGAAAAGTTGGGCCCCGATGGCGGATCACCAGTCCGCAACTGTGTGCGCTGGCAGCAGTCGCAGCCGACATGGAACAGATCGCCGGCGCGCTTGAGGACGATCTAGAACGGAATCGTTCGCGGATCTCCAAGTCGAGGTCGGTAGCGAACGTCGTTGTAAGAGCCCCGCCGATAGGGGTATGGCTACGCCTGGGCATCAAAAGTGCCTTTCCGCAGTGATACGTTCGGCCGTGAACAGCCGTTCGTGTTGATGGGGGAGAGGCGGTCGGAAGGGCGCGTGCCCTAGGAAGCTGAACCCTTCCGACCGTCCACGGCGCTGGAGAACCCTGCACCGATTACCATCGCCCATAGAGCGCGGCAGAAACCTAAAACATCAAAGGCCGGCGAACACCGCCAGCCAGTATGCGATACCAGACATGGTGTACGAGGCGGCGAACAAATAGCCAACGTTGCGCTAGCCTAGGCCTCCGATTTTCCGTTCTCTAATCGTTCTTTAGGCCAGCGATGTGGCGGCCAAATGCACCGCCGCGCGAACACGAACCACATCAGCTAGGAGCCTCCGCTTCGTGGAGCTGGAGCGCTGCAACGGTGGCGCGGACGGCCTCGACACGTTCAGGATGCCCAATAAGTGGCCGCATGACGTCCCCCAGCGCTATCCAGTCGCATTCGTGGACTATCAGCCATAAGCGGCCGGCACCGAGCGCGTAGCCCCCGCCGATCGCCGCCAAGCTTCGGAGCCATGCCGTTGCATCGAAGGCGTCGGCGTTCGGATAGATCCTGTCGACCGCCTCGACCATTTTGCGAACGATCGCGAACCGAGCCGGGTTGTCGTAGATCTCCCGGAACACGTCGGCCGCGGCTCGGTCCTGCTCGGGATTGTCGAGTCGCCAGCCTGCGATCAGCTCTCCGTCGTGCAAGGTCAGGGTGCCTCCGACTGCCAGGAACGATGCGCGCCACGTGGCAGCGTTCCAGTCGGTCATCGATCGTTCGCGGCGAACGTGCCGGCCTCCACGTCCATTGCGAAATTGCCGCACAAGCGCGCTTCATCATCCTCGAAGCCGTGACTGCCCATGTCTGACGGCTGGCGGATGTTTTCGGGCCACGAACTCGGCTCTCGGTCGATGTCGGCTATCGTCTGAGTATCCCAGTATCGGCCAATCGAAAGCAGAAGGTCTTCCTGCCCCGCGATATGGTCTTCACCTGCACCGCACGTATCGGCGTCGTCGTCCTCGGCCGGGTCGCTGTCTTCGTCGTCCTCGGTCGTATAGGCCGTCTCTGACATCTCGTAGCCGGCGCTGGTCGTCTTGCGGCTCCGGGTGTGCCACTCTGGATAGGACAGGTCGTTGGCGTCGCCACAGGGTTCGTCGTCCCCGCCGTCTTCAAGGTCGGGATCTCCCCCCAGTGTATCCATGAAGGCAATTAGGGACTCGATCTGGTCGCCAACCTCCTTCGCTGCTCGTTTGCGCCCCAATAGGGAGGGGAGGTCGAATAGCGGCAGTGCCTGCGCACCGTTCAAGATACGAAGCTCAAGCATTGCGCGCCTCCGTGAACTCAACGATCTTGAAAAACGCGGTGATCTTGTCCGCCAGTCCGTCGCGTGGCGATGTGCCGTTGCGCAGATCGAACACCAAGCGCGGGTCCTTCGCAACCATCCGGCCAAGCGCGGACGGCGCGACAGGGCGAACCGCCATGAATGCTTCGAGCCGCCGCAGCTGCGGTAAGCCTTTGGCGCTCGGGCCGCTCTTTGGGGAATGTGCCTCAGCGGCGGACATGGATGCGCCGACTGTCGTAAGGCTCGGGACGTAAAGGGGGCGTGGCGCGATCTGGCGCGACGGCGGGTTGCTCCTGAAATGCTGCATGTCAGCCCTCCCGATCGAGGGAGAAGGCATGAACCATTCCGGGAATTAACCGGCTGGTAGTGTTTACGCGGGTATTCTCGCGAGCGAGGATCGCCCGTAAGGGGGTCTTAGTCATCAGTGGCTCCTAGAACAGCCGTTGGTGATCAGGCTCGACGTCACCCTGCCAGGGGTGTGCGTCGGGCCGCTCCCGCCGCTATGGCGAAGAGGTCGTGCGCTGCGTGACGCTAGCCAGCAGCAATTCCTGAAACTTGGTACGGGCAGCGATGCCGCTCCGATTGAAAAGCTGTATGAGCGCGGCGACCTCGCGGTGGGTCACAGCCTCGGGCGTAGTGATCGCCCGCAGCCGCCTCTTAGCTGAAACCTGTTTCCCTCGCTTCGCTGCGAGGATCAGCGTTGCCGCCTCTCTGCTCGGAAGCTTCAATAATGCGCTTTGCTCAGCCGCGCTCGATAACGAAGTCGGCACCAAGTCGCCGGGACCCGCACCTAGCTCGGCAAGGGCGCGCGCCGCCTTGAATTGCCGATTGATCGTACGCTTGCTCTTACGGCCATCCATAGCGATCAGGCTTGCCGGTTTCCGCGGCCGCCCGGGTCGCCCAGGGTTGTCCCGATCGTGCCAGCCATACTGGGCAAGGAATCTCGCACGATCCTGACCGCTGGCGGAGAGTTTCGGGCCATCCTGTCCCACTACGCCACCGCAGTCTTGAGCGGCACGACGTTTCCTACCGCGCGCTGGTCAAGATACGCGGCCCAAGCGTCCATGAGCTGCCGGCGCTTGTCGAGTAGATCGCCGCGACGGTACGCCCGCTCGACAGCGTTCGCGATCTGGTGAGCAAGTGCCTTTTCCAGGACCTCACTCGGGAAGTTGGTTTCTTCTGCTCCCCAGTCGCGGAACGCCGATCGCCAGCCGTGCACCGTGTCCGTGCTGCCCATGTCGCGCATCACCTTTGACAGTGCCGCGTCGGTGATCTGCTTGCCGGTATAGGAGGCGAATACGAACTCCGAACTACGGACCGCGTGCAACCGCTTCACCAGCGCTAGGGCAGAGGCGGACAGCGGCACCACATGCTCACGCGCCATCTTGATCCGCTCGGCTGGAACGGTCCACGTCGCGGCATCTAGATCGATCTCGTCCCAACGTGCGCCGCGGGCCTCGCCCGAGCGCGCCGCGGTTAGGATTAGGAACAGGAGCGCATTGCGCCCGTTCGTCTCTTGGGCTGCGCGCAGCTCGCTCACAAAGGCGGCGGCATCCTTGTACGGGATAGCAGCGTGGCCTTTCTGACCGTGCGGCTGTGGCGGCAGGCCCATCCGGATAGCCTGCATCGGTGCGTCATGCTCGCGGAAGCCGTGTGCGGTCGCCCAGGAAATGACCGTGCCGATCCGCTGGAGGGTCCGCCGTGCCGTCTCCGGCTTGGAAAGCCATATCTTCTTCATGGCCGTAACGATCATCGGGCCGGTGACTTGGTCGACAGGTAGCGCGCCGAATGCCGGGAACGCGTAATCCTTAAGCGTCGATAGCCACTGAGCTGCGTGCTTCTCATTCTTGTAGCCGGCCTTGCGCTCGTCGTGCGCGCTGGTCGCTGCCTCCTTGAAGGTCGGCGTCGTCTGTTTCGCCTTGCGCTTCTCGGCGACCGGATCGAGCCCGTCGCGGACGATCTTACGGTGGCCGGCAGCGCGATCGCGCGCCTCCTTCAACGTGACTTCGGGATAGCGACCAAGGCCAATGTCCCGGCGCCGTCCGTTGCCGTCACGAACTCGGGCAAGCCATGAACGCGAACCGCCTGTGTTCACGACCAGCAACAGACCATCGCCAACAGAATACCGACCGGGCTCGCGCATCGCGTTCACCTCTAGGACGGTGGCTGGAGCTTTTCGGCGGGTGGTGGTCGCTGTTTCCATACCCACTGATATGCACACTTCGCAGTGGGGCTGTCAACAAACATCGGCAAACGGCCACAAACGATGGCGGCGTAGAATCCCATGTTTCCCGAGGCATGCAGGGCCGTTAGCAAACGTCCGATGCCGTAGGTTAGGCGGACACCCTCTCCGCCATTTATTTCTGACATCGCTATATAAACTGCCCCTTGGGCGCGGCCGTCCCCGGCCGCGATTGCGCGTGTATCGAACTATGCCTTGGACAGTCGATCCTGCACGCGTCTCCCGATCGCGTCGCCGGTACGACTGTCAGATTTCAGAGCTCCAAGGCGCGATTTTATTTGAGTTCGGTCACTGGCGGTAGGCAACGGAGTGACTTGGTAGTTGCAACCTCTCGCGCCGGATAGTGTAGCCAAAGCATAGAATGTCGGAAGAACCGAGCCGGACAAGCAAACGCCCGGGCCGTTGCCGACCCGGGCGCCTGCGTGACGATCGCTCGTCAGCCCCCATTTTGGCGCTTTCGCTCAGCACCTTTGGTGCGGCGTAAAAGCAGTCCCCGAACCACGGCCGTTGCCTGTGTCTCAGCAAGGTTTTTGCTAGTTATATGAGCGGGCTTTGTCACGGTATTTGCGCGTCTGGCGGCACGATTGGATAAGCCCTGTGGCGATTACGCAACATACCAATCTAACCATCGGGCAAGATCATGCCCATGACGCCGCGATCCCGGCTCGCGTTCCGGCTCGCTTCCCCACGCTCGCGCTGCTTTGCGCGGCTGTCTCGCATGTGTTGCCTCGCACGGGGACGCGTCCTAGAGCCTGAGCATAGTTTCCCTAACGATCGAACCCGGCTGCCCATGATCCTGTCCCGCTACGAACGGATGATAGCCCGTCGCTATCTGTTGCCGGGCAAAGGGGAGGCGTTCATCTTTCTCGTCGCCTCGATCAGCCTGGTCGCGGTCATGCTCGGCGTCGCCGCGCTCGTCATCGTGATGAGCGTCATGAACGGCTTCCGCGCCGAACTGTTCGATAAGATCGTCGGGCTCAACGGTCATGCAGTGGTGCAGGGCGTCGGCGGCCGTCTGCCCGATTGGCGCGAGATCGTCGCCCAGGCGCGGGCGACCCCCGGCGTGACTAGCGCGGTGCCGTTGATCGAACAGCCGCTCGCCGCCACCTATAACGGCCGCGCCGAGGCGGTGATGGTGCGCGGGATGCGCGTCGACGACATCCGCCGCAACTCGACGATTCGCGAAAAGGTGCTGATGGGATCGCTCCAGTCGATCACGGCGGGCAGTGGAAGGATCGCGATCGGATCACGGTTGGCAGAGTCGCTCGGCGCGCAGGTCGGCTCGGATATCTCGCTGTTCAGTCCGCAGGGGCAAACGACCCCGTTCGGCACGGTCCCGCGGATTGTCAGCTATACCGTCGGCGCGATCTTCGAGATCGGCGTCTACGACTATGATAAAGCTTATATCATCATGCCGATCGAGGATGCGCAGACGCTCCTTCTGATGGGCGACGCGGCCGGGATCGTTGAGGTCAATACGGTCGATCCGGACCGGGTCGGTGAAATTCTCAAGCCGCTGGCGGACAAGGTCGGCGGGCGCGCCGTCATCCAGGACTGGCGGATGATGAACGCGCAGCTGTTCGAGGCGCTTGCGGTCGAACGCGTCGCGATGTTTACCGTGCTGTCGATCATCATCCTGGTCGCGGTGTTCAACATCCTGTCGTCGCTGATCATGCTGGTCCGCGCCAAGACGCGCGACATCGCGATCCTGCGCACGATGGGCGCGACGCGCGGCTCGATGATGCGGATCTTCATCGTCGTCGGCACTACGATCGGTGCGCTGGGAACGCTGGCGGGGCTGGGGCTCGGCTTCATCTTCCTGTTCTACCGGCAGGGGGTCGTGAACTTCGTCCAGCTCGTCACCGGCCAGAATTTATGGGATCCGTCGATCCGCTATCTGACCGAACTCCCGTCGAAGACCGACCCCGTCGAGATCATCGTGATCGCGCTGATGGCGCTCGTCTTCAGCTTCCTCGCGACGCTCTATCCGGCCTGGAAAGCGGCGAGTACCGACCCCGTGCAGGTGCTGCGTTATGAATGAAGGCCTCAAAATCGATCGCCAGATCGAGAAGTTCGACGATTACGTCCTCCAGACCAGCGGACTGACCAAGAGCTTCACGCAAGGTGGCGCGACCATCGACGTGCTGCGCGGCGTCGACCTCGCGATCGCACCGGGCGAGATCGTCGCGCTGCTCGGGCCCTCGGGCTCGGGTAAGTCGACGCTGTTGCAAGCCGTCGGGCTGCTCGAAGGCGGCTTCCAGGGATCGATCAGGATCGCCGGCACCGAAGCGGCCAAGCTGAACGCGCATGAGCGCACCGTGGTGCGCCGCGATAGCTTGGGCTTCGTCTACCAGTTCCATCACCTGCTGCCCGACTTCAACGCGACCGAGAACGTCGTCCTCCCGCAGCTCGTCCACGGCGCGACGCGGGCCGAGGCGGACCGGCGGGCGGCGGAATTGCTGACCCAGCTCGGCCTCGGCCACCGCCTTACGCATCGCCCGAGCCAGCTCTCCGGCGGCGAGCAACAGCGCGTCGCAGTCGCCCGCGCGCTCGCCAACAAGCCGGCTTTGGTGCTGGCAGACGAGCCGACCGGCAACCTCGACGAACACACCGCCGACATCGTCTTCGCCGAGTTCATCCGGCTGGTCCGCGAACAGGGCACCGCGGCGGTCGTCGCGACGCACAACGAGCGGCTCGCGGCTCGCATGGACCGCGTGCTGCGGCTGCACGAGGGGCGGCTGGCATGACTTGGGGCGAGACGCCGACGCTCACCGGGCGTCACGTCACGCTCCGCCCGCTGGTCGCCGACGACATGGACGCGCTGGTCGCGGCGGCGTCGGCGGACAACCTTTGGGACACATTCTACGCCAACGTGTCGATGATGAAGGCGCCCGACCGCTGGCTTGCCGCCGCGATGCGCGAACAGGATTTCGGGCGCGCGCGGCTGTTCGCGGTGGTCGCCGACGGGACGGTCGTCGGCACCACGCGGTTCATGCGGATGAACGAGAGTAACAAGCGGCTCGAGATCGGCGGCACTTTCTATGCCAAGGCCGTTCAGCGCACCGGCGTCAACACCGAAGCGAAGCTGATGCTGCTGAACCACGCCTTCGATTCGCTAGGCTGCGAATGCGCCCAGATCCGCACCGACTCGCTCAACAAGAATTCGCAGCGCGCGATCGAACGACTCGGCGCAAAGCGCGATGGCATGTTGCGCGGACACCAGGTCATGGCCGACGGCCGCTTGCGCGACACGGTGGTCTACAGCATCCTCCGCCACGAATGGCCGGGCGTGCGTCAGAACCTTGCGTATCTGCTGGCCCGACACCCCGTCTGACTGCCCGCCTGACTTGAGGACCCGCCCATGACCGCGATCACCGACTTCACCGTGAAGACCGCCGACGGCAGCGCGGCGTCGCTGGAGCCGTATCGCGGCAAGGTGCTGCTGATCGTCAACACCGCGTCGAAATGCGGCTTCACGCCGCAATATGAAGGCCTCGAAGCGCTCCACCGCATCTATGCCGAGCGCGGGTTCGAGGTGCTGGCGTTCCCGTGCAACCAGTTCGGCGGGCAGGAGCCGGGCGATGCGGCGGAGATCGCGAATTTCTGCACGCTGACGTACGACGTGACGTTCCCGGTGTTTGCGAAGATCGACGTCAACGGGGCAGGGGCGGACCCGCTGTTCGAGCGCCTGAAATCCGACGCGCCGGGCGTGCTGGGGTCGAAGGCGATCAAGTGGAACTTCACCAAATTCCTCGTCGGGCGGGATGGGGCTGTTGTGGATCGCTACGCGCCAACGACCAAACCCGAGGATATCCGCAAGGATATCGAGAAGCTGCTGTAACGATCTGCCCCCACCCCGGCGAAGGCCGGGGCCCAATTGGGAGACAGCAGTGAAGTCCGCTGCGCTCCGTTACTACAACCTCTCCAGTTGGACCCCGGCCTCCGCCGGGGTGGTGTAGTATGGGGCCGGCTGCGGATACCAAGAGCAAGCTGGTTCCCCCGCGAAGGCGGGGGCCCAGACTGGACTCCCGCCTTCGCGGGAGACCAATTACGCGATCACCGAAAAAGCCGGCGCGCCCTTCTTGTGCGCCAGCGCCGAAGCAACCGACGTAACCCCACCAAACAAGAAGCTGATCCCCAAAACATACCCCGGCAACGTCAGCGCCGACCATGGCAGCGTCGCCAGCACGATCACCGCCAGCACGATGTTCACCAAGCCAAGTGCAATCATCAGCCCCTTGCCCCGACGAAACCGCGCCCCAAGCCCGATCTCCAACGCACCACGCACACCCAGCCAAACCGCAATCAGCAACGTCAGCGAAATAGCCCCCGTCGCCGGCTCGAACGCCATGATCAGCCCGATCACCAGCGACACCAGCCCGAACCCGATCGCATAGCCGCGCCCCTCATGCCCCTTGCCGGCAAACCCCGACACGATCGACACGATCCCCGCCGCAATCAGAAACGCCCCGATCACCAGCGTCGCAGCATAAGTCGCGGAAAACGGCAACGCGAACGCCATCACCCCCAGCACCACCGACAACACGCCATATGCCAGGATCCACCCCCAACCAGCGCCCGCGCGAGGCGTCCCTGCAGCCGTGGTTTCAGTCTCGGCAAAGCGCCCGCGTGGATCCGTCATAAATAAAGCTCCCAGAAGTCCCCGCCGCAACGGCTCGTCGTGTCCGGGGTTCCGATCGGACTCATCCCGGCTGGTCGAATCACGCGGCAGCGCCTACCTCCGGTCGATGCATTCCGGTTACGTCCCCCTCCGCGTTTTCTCCTGCTACACCATGCTCGACGGCGCCATCGATCCCAAGGCGATCGCCAAGCAGGCCCGCGCGCTGGGGTTTCCCGCCGCGGCCCTTACCGATCGCAACGGGCTCTACGCGGCGATGGCCTATTCGGACGCGGCCAAGAAGGACGGCGTGCAGCCGATCATCGGCGTGATGCTCGGCGTCGGTCGCCCCGACATGCCCGACAGCGTCGCGACGCAGTTCGACTGGATCGCGCTCTACGCGCAGAACATGACGGGCTACGACAACCTCTGCGCATTAGTCTCGATGGCGCATCTCGACCGCCCGATCGAAATGCCCGCGCACGTCGATTTCGCAGCCCTCGAACGCCATACCGACGGCCTGATCGCGCTGACAGCCGGCGGCGAGGGCGGTCTCGCCCGGCTGTTCGCGGAAGGCCAGCCCGATCGCGCCCGCGCCTATCTCGATCGCCTCCAGAGCCTGTTCGGCGACCGCCTCTACATCGAGCTCTCCCGCCGCAACGACGCCACCGAAATGGCGGCCGAGAACGACCTCATCGACATCGCCTATGAGCGCAACCTGCCGCTGGTCGCGACCAACCCGTGCTGCTTCACCGAGAGTGCATTCGGCGACGCGCACGACGCCATGCTCTGCATCGCGCATTCGACCTATGTCGAAACCGAGGACCGCATCCGCAGCTGCCCCGAAGCCTGGATGAAGCCCGCGCCGATGATGCACGAGATGTTCTCCGACCTGCCCGAGGCGATCGCCAACACGCTCGTCGTAGCACAGCGCTGCGCGGTGATGGCGCCGTACCGCAAACCGATCCTCCCCAGCCTCGCCGGCGATATCGAGGGCGAGGCCAAGCTCCTCCGCGACGACGCCGAAGCCGGCCTCGAAGCGCGTCTCGCCCGCATCACCGAACTCCACGGCGAAGGCGAGGACGGTTGGCGCGAGGTATACCGCAAGCGCCTCGCGTTCGAGGTCGACGTGATCGTCCAGATGGGCTTCCCTGGTTATTTCCTGATCGTCGCCGACTTCATCAAATGGGCGAAGGATCACGACATCCCCGTCGGTCCGGGCCGCGGCTCGGGCGCAGGCTCGGTCGTCGCCTGGTCGCTGACGATCACCGATCTCGATCCGATCAAGCTCGGTCTGCTGTTCGAACGCTTCCTCAACCCGGAACGCGTGTCGATGCCCGATTTCGACATCGATTTCTGCGAAACCCGCCGCGTCGAGGTGATCCGCTACGTCCAGGAGAAATACGGCCGCGATCAGGTCGCGCAGATCATTACCTTCGGGAAACTGAAGGCACGCGCGGTGCTCAAGGACACCGGCCGCGTGCTGCAGATGAGCTATGGCCAGATCGATCGTCTCGCGAAACTCGTCCCCAACCACCCGACCGACCCCTGGACGCTGGAGCGAGCACTCAACGGCGTCGGCGAGCTGGCCAAGGAATACGCCAACGACAATGGCGTGCGGAAGCTGCTCGATCTGGCGATGAAGCTGGAAGGCCTGCCGCGCCATTCCTCGACGCACGCCGCCGGCGTGGTGATCGGCGATCGGCCCTTGGCGCAGCTCGTCCCGCTGTATCGCGACCCACGGTCCGACATGCCTGTTACCCAGTTTGACATGAAATATGTCGAGGGTGCGGGCCTGGTGAAGTTCGATTTTCTCGGGCTGAAGACGCTGTCGGTGCTCCAGAAGGCGGTGCAGCTGCTCGCCAAGCGCGGCATCGTCGTCGATCTCGACGCGCTCGAATGGGACGACGCGGGCGTCTACGCGCTTCTGCAAAAGGGCGACACGGTCGGCGTGTTCCAGCTCGAGTCGGAAGGCATGCGCCGCACGCTGTCCGCGGTGCGTCCGTCCAATTTCGGCGACATCATCGCGCTCGTGTCGCTCTATCGACCGGGCCCGATGGACAACATCCCGTCGTTCGGCCGCCGCAAGAACGGCACCGAGGCGATCGACTATCCGCACCCGCTGCTCGAACCGATCCTGTCGGAGACCTACGGGATATTCGTTTATCAGGAGCAGGTCATGCAGGCCGCGCAGGTGCTGGCGGGCTTCTCGCTAGGCGGCGCCGATCTGCTGCGCCGCGCGATGGGCAAGAAGGTTAAGGCCGAGATGGACGCGCAGCGCGCGGGCTTCGTCGAGGGCTGTCTCACGGTCAACGGCATCAAGAAAGCCGAGGCGAACGCGCTGTTCGACTTGATCGACAAGTTCGCCGGCTATGGTTTCAACAAGAGCCACGCCGCCGCCTACGCGCTGCTCGCCTACCAGACCGCGTGGCTGAAGGCGCACCACCCGCACGAATTCTTCGCCGCCTCGATGTGCTACGACCTCCACCAGACCGACAAGCTCGCGATCTTCACCGACGACATGCGCCGCCTGGGTATCACGGCGCTGCCGCCCTGCATCAACGCGAGCCAGGCCGAGTTCGACGTCGAGGAGAAGGATGGCGAATTGGCCGTCCGCTACGCGCTCGGGGCGCTCAAATCGGTAGGCGAAGGCGCAATGGAGAAGCTCATCGTCGAGCGCGTCCAGAACGGCCCGTTCGCCGGCCTCGACGATCTCGCCAAGCGAGTCGACCCGCGCCTGCTCAACAAGCGCCAGCTCGAGACGCTCGCCGCCGCCGGCGCGTTCGACTCGTTCGAGCCCAACCGCGCCGGCATCCACGCCACCGCCGAAACGATCCTAGCGATCGCCGCGCGCACGCACGAACAGAAGACCAGCGGGCAGGGCGGTCTCTTCGGTGACGCCGAGCCCGCCGGCGACGCGATCAAGCTCCCCCCCTCGGTCCGCTGGACGCTCAGCCAGCGCATGGACCAGGAAAAGGAGGCGTTCGGCTTCTATTTCTCCGCGCACCCGGTCGATCGCCACCGCCACATCGCCAACAGCCACGGCGCTCGCGCCTACACCGCGCTGTCCGAGCTCAACATCCCCGACGACGGCAGCCGCGCCGGCGCGACGATGGCCGTGCTGGTCGAGGACGCCCGCTACCGCACGTCGGCCCGCGGAAAGCGCTTCATGATGGCGCAATGCTCCGACGCCAGCGGTCAGTTCATGGCGACCTGCTTCGACGAACAGGTCTCGCGCGACCTCGAAGAGGCGGCCAAGGCCGGCGGCTGCGGCCTGATCACCGTCGAGCTCGATCGCAAACCCGGCGAGGACACCCCGCGCGTCAGCATCAAGCGCATCCAGCCGTTCGAAGGCCTCGCCAACCTCGCCCGCTTCCAAGTGGTCGTGACGATCTCCGACATGGCTGCGTTCGCCGGCCTCGCCTCGCTGCTCGCCGAACATCGCGGCGCCCGCGGCGAGGTGCGAGTCCGCGCGCCAATGCCCGAAGGCGAGGTCTGCATCCTGCTCGGCCGCGACTTCCTGCTCGACGGAGAGCTTGTCGAGCACATCGAGTCGTTGCACGGTGTCGCCAAGGTGGAGATGAAGACCTCGGAAACGAGGCTCGCTCTGGTCGGATAGCAGCTTGGGAGAGCGAGAATGTTGGGTGGAATGCAGGATTTCGAGCTTCGTGTTCCCCGCCTGATCGACCACGCGGCACGCGAACACGGCGCAAGGGAACTCGTCAGCTACTGGGCCGATGGCCGCGAGACGCGCACCGACTGGGCCGGCATCTCCCGCGACGCCCGCAAACTCGCACAGGCGCTCGAAAAGCTCGGCGTAGCCCCCGGCGACCGGGTCGCGACGCTGGCGATGAACCACGCGCATCACCTCGTCGCCTGGTACGGCACGATCGGCATGGGCGGCGTGATCCACACGATCAACCCGCGGCTGTTCGACGAACAGCTCGTCTACATCGCCAACCACGCCGAAGACCGCGTGATGCTCTACGACAAGGCGTTCCAGCCGCTCGTCGATCGCCTCCGCGGCCAGTGGACCAGCATCCGCCATTACATCTGCTTAGACGATCTCGGCCCTGACGGTTTCCAGGCGATACTCGACGCCGAGGACGGCGATTACGAGTGGGTCGAAGGCCCCGAGCGCGACCCGTGCATGCTCTGCTACACCAGCGGCACCACCGGCAATCCGAAGGGCGTCCTCTACACGCACCGCTCGACGATGATCCACGCAATGGCCGAAGTCGCGCCCTGGGTGTTCGATCTCTCGCCCAACGCGGTCGTGCTGCCGGTCGTGCCGATGTTCCACGCCGCCGCATGGGGCCTCCCGTTCGCCTGCGCGCTGTCGGGGGCGAAGGTCGTCTATTCCGCGGTCAACGATCCCGCCGTGCTATGCCGCCTGATGAACGACGAGAAGGTCACGCACTCCGCCGGTGTGCCGACCGTCTGGCTGGCAATGTTCGGCCACATGGACGCGACCGGCGACGCCCCGCGCCACCTCAAGCAGGTGACGATCGGCGGCTCGGCAGCCCCCCGCGCGATGATCGAGCGGATCATGGGCATGGGCGCCACGGTCAAGCACCTTTGGGGCATGACCGAGACCTCGCCGATCGGCACCGCCGGCTTCGCCCCGCCACACTGGGACGACATGACGCACGACGAAAAGCTCGACCTAGTCGGCAAGCAAGGTAGCGTCCCCTTCGGTATCGAACTTCGCATCATCGACGACGAAGGCGTGGTCCTGCCCCGCGACGGCTCGATCGCCGGCCGGTTGCAGGTGAGAGGCCCCTGGGTCGTCCAACGCTATTTCGGCGCCGACGAGGATGCGGTCGACGCGGAAGGCTGGTTCGACACTGGCGACGTCGCGATGCTCCACGCCGACGGCACGATGCAGATCACCGATCGCTCGAAGGACGTCATCAAGTCCGGCGGCGAATGGATCAGCTCAGTCGACCTGGAGAACGCCGCGGTCGGTTGTCCGGGCGTCGCGGAGGCGGCGGCGATCGGCGTGCATCACCCGAAATGGGACGAGCGCCCGCTGCTGCTGGTCGTCCGCAAGCCCTGCAGCGACGTGAGTGAGGCCGCGATCCGCGAGCACCTCGCGAAGCACGTCGCCAAATGGTGGCTCCCCGACGCGATCGTCTTCGTCGAAGACCTGCCCCACACCGCCACGGGCAAGCTGCTGAAGACGGCCCTGCGAGAACGTTTCAAAGATTTCGAACTAGCCGCCGCCTGACGTCCCCATCGTCTTACTTCCCCCCTCCCTGGAAGGGAGGGGCCGGGGGTGGGTCGGCCCGCCTGAGCCCGAACGTCCGAGCATGCGGAACCCGACCCACCCCCAACCCCTCCCTTCCAGGGGGGAAGCGCGCCACGCAACAACGGAGCGCATTTCCCATCGATTCGTGAAATGCCCAACGGCCCACGCCCCTTGTTCTCCCGCGAAGGCGGGAGCCCAGTCTGGATCCCCGCCTTCGCCGGGGAAACAAGGTTTCTGCCGCGAAAGGGATCTGGACCCTTACCCAACACGCCAATTCATTTCGCACTTGCACAATTCCTACGATCCGGCAGCTTGTGCACATGACAGCGGCCCCACCGATCATCCGAACCGGCGCGAACGAGGCCAACGCCGTCACGCTGCCCGCACGGCCGGAAGCGCTGCGCCTCGACCCTGCCGAAACCGCGGTCGTGGTGATCGACATGCAGAACGCCTACGCCTCCCCCGGCGGCTACGTCGACACGGCCGGCTTTGACATCGCCGGCTCGGCTGCCACGATCGCCCAGATCGCCAAGGTCCTCGACACCGCCCGCGCAGCAAAAATGCCGGTCGTGTTCCTCCAGAACGGCTGGGACCCCGACTATGTCGAGGCCGGCGGCCCTGGCTCGCCCAACTGGCACAAGTCCAACGCGCTCAAGACGATGCGCGCTCGCCCCGAACTCCACGGCCAGTTCCTCGCCCGCGGCGGCTGGGACTACGAGATCGTCGACGCGCTGAAACCGCAACCTGGCGACATCCGTGTTCACAAAACCCGCTACAGCGCGTTCTTCAATTCGCAGCTCGACAGCATCCTGCGCAGTCGAGGCATCCGCAACATCGTCTTCGTCGGCATCGCCACCAACGTCTGCGTCGAGAGCACGCTGCGCGACGGCTTCCACCTCGAATATTTCGGCGTGATGCTGGAGGACGCGACGCACCATCTCGGCCCGCCCGAGATGCAGTCGGCGACCGTCTATAATGTCGAGAAGTTCTTCGGCTGGGTCAGCACGGTCCGCGATTTCTGCGGTTCGTTCGGGCAGTTGCCGAAGTGACCGGCATCCTTCTGTTCCCTCGCGAACGCGGGGGCCCAGGATCACGAACGAGGATGCCTGCGACCCTGGACCCCCGCTTTCGCGGGGGAACGGTGATGACCTGAAAGGATGACAATGCCGTTCGAAGCCATCAACCCACCCCAGTTCCCCACCCCGATCGCGCCCTATTCCGCCGCCGCGAAAGCCGGCAACACGGTCTACGTCTCGGGCGTGCTGGCACTGGGCGAAGGCGGCATCGTCCTCCACCCCGGCGACGCCGCCGCGCAGACGCGGGCAGTACTCGACACCATCAAGACCACACTCGAAGCCGCCGGCGCAACGCTGGCCGATGTCGCCTTCAACCACATCTTCCTGAAAGACCTCGCGGACTACGCCGCCTTCAACAGCGTGTACGCCGAGTATTTCCCCGGCCCCAAGCCCGCGCGCTACTGCATCAAGACCGAACTCGTGAAGCCCGAGTGCCTCGTCGAGATCGCCAGCATCGCCCACCTCGCCTGATGGCAATCGCGGGCGGCATCCACTGGGAAGAGCACGGCCAGCCCGGAGGCCCCGCGATCCTGTTGTCGAGCGGCCTCGGCGGCTCCGGCAGCTACTGGCAGCCCAACCTCGCCGCCCTCGGAGCCAGCCACCGCGTCATCACCTACGATCACCGCGGCACCGGCCGCTCCGAGCGCCAAGTCCCCGGCGACCTCACCGTCGACGCGATGGCCGCCGACGTCGTCGCGCTCATGGACGCGATCGGCCTCCAAAGCTGCACCTTCATAGGCCACGCACTCGGCGGCCATATCGGCCTCGCGCTCGCCTTGGCCGCGCCCGAACGCCTCGACCGCCTTGTCGTCATCAACGGCTGGGCCAAGCTCGACCCGCACACCGCGCGCTGCTTCGACACGCGGCTCGCGTTGCTGAGCGACAGCGGCCCCCGCACATATCTCCACGCGCAACCGCTGTTCCTCTACCCGCCGCAATGGATTTCCGACCACCACGACCGGCTCCAGGACGAGGAAGAGGACATGCTCGCGCATTTCCCCGGCGCGGAAATGATCCAGCGTCGCGTGGCCGCGGTCCGGCGGTTCAACATCGCCGGTCGACTCGACGAGATCCGCGTGCCGACGCTGCTGGTCGCCTCTGACGACGACATGCTGGTGCCGCCGTCCGCGTCCGAAAAGCTTGCCGCGGGCATCCCCGGCGCGCAGCTTGCCCGGATGGCGGCGGGGGCGCACGCCTGCAACGTGACGCGCGCGGAGCATTTCAACATGTGGCTGCTCGACTGGCTCGACGGCGAATAGGGGGCATAAAATGCAGGTCGGCGTCTTCGTGCCCATCAACAACAATGGCTGGCTGATCAGCGAGAACGCGCCGCAGTACAAACCGAGCTTCGATCTCAACAAGGCGATCGCGCAGGCGGCGGAGAAGCACGGCCTCGACTTCCTGCTGTCGATGATCAAGCTGCGCGGGTTCGGCGGCAAGACCGAGTTCTGGGATTACGGGCTGGAAAGCTTCACGCTGATGGCCGGGCTCGCCGCCGTCACCGAGCGCATCAAGATCTACGCGACCTGCGCGACGCTTCTCGTCCCGCCCGCCTACGCCGCGCGAATGTGCAACACGATCGATTCGATTAGCCACGGTCGGTTCGGGCTGAACCTCATCACCGGCTGGCAGCCGCCCGAATACACGCAGATGGGGATGTGGCCCGGCGACGAGCATTTCCGCAATCGCTACACGATGCTCGACGAATACGCCCATATCCTCCGCGAGCTGTGGGAGGAGGGGACATCCGATTTCAAGGGCGACTATTACCAGATGACCGACTGCCGCGTCTGGCCCAAGCCGACCGGCGACATGAAGATCATCTGCGCTGGATCGTCCGACGACGGCTTGGCGTTCTCGGCCAAATGGGCGGACTATGCCTTCTGCCTTGGCAAGGGCGTCAATACCCCGACCGCCTTTGCGTTCAACAACGAACGCCTAGCCGTTGCGACCGCGAAGACGGGCCGCGACGTGCAGATCTTCGTCCTGATCATGATCATCGCCGCCGAAACCGACGAAGAGGCGATGGCGAAATGGCAGCACTACAACGCCGGCGTCGACGTCGACGCGATCACCTGGCTGATGGACCAGGGCGCGAAGGACACGCACAACAAGGACACCAACGTCCGCCAACTCGCCGCCCCCGAAGGTGCGGTGAACATCAATATGGGGACATTGGTAGGCTCGTACGAAAGCGTCGCGCGCATGCTCGACGAGATGGCCGCGGTCCCCAACACCGGCGGCGTGTTGCTGACCTTCGACGATTTTCTCGAGGGCGTGGAGGCATTCGGCACCCGCATCCAGCCACTGATGAAAAGCCGCGAGAACTTGGAGGTCTAGGCAGCGTCGAGGACCAGCAAAAAAGCCTGTTTCCCCGCAAACGCGGGGACCCATGACGTGACCCCCGTTTTTTCCTCCAGTTGGAGCTAGAGTCCGACCCCGGAAAGGGACGGACAGATGAAGCGGAAGCAGTTTTCGGAAGAGCAGATCATCGGCATCCTGAAGGAGGCCGAGGCTGGT
>NZ_JALPNF010000040.1 GCF_023195535.1 Sphingomonas faeni
AGACGACGCCAGATTGCCAATCCCCTCGCCGTCGAGGGATTGGTCACAAATACAACACAACCATGCACGGTATCGATTTTAAAACCCTCAGGCTTCGCCGCAAGGCGGAACCCGAGGGACCCAGATATTCAGTGACGCATGTCGCACCGGCTCCATTGCCTGGTGGCTATAGCGTCGGTGTCCCACCCGATCCCATTCCGAACTCGGCCGTGAAACCCGACTGCGCCAATGGTACTATCGCTCAAGCGATGGAAG
>NZ_JALPNF010000041.1 GCF_023195535.1 Sphingomonas faeni
AGGCTGGTTGTCAGACGGCAGATGGTGAGTTCGTCTGCCCAACTTCCGTGAGAATTTGCAGCAGGGCGAGCACCAACCGTGGCGCTCCACGCATACCGTCCCAGCCTTCATGCTCTTTGACAGACGCTATTGCGTCAACGAGGCGGTATGCCGGGCCATCACCGGTGAAGATGGCTTCCTCAATGGCGTCGAGATCGAGAGTGATGATCCTCTGTCCTGCCTCTTTGGCTTTGAAAAACCGGTCGAGAGCCTCGG
>NZ_JALPNF010000042.1 GCF_023195535.1 Sphingomonas faeni
CGCCCGCTCAAATGCACTCGACCGACGTGGGTCCTCTTCCGGGACTCGAACCGCCCGCAGAGGACGGGGAAAAGTCGACCGACGACCCTAAGCACCAGCCCTGCTACGGTCCTCTTCCGGGCACCAGCACTCCTCAAGTGCTTGAAATCTCTCGGGGATCGTCCACAAAACGGTCCCCAGAGAGCATCTGCTACCCCAAATTGCTACGGGAAAATGACCCATCGTCAGGTCAAAA
>NZ_JALPNF010000004.1 GCF_023195535.1 Sphingomonas faeni
ACCAGCCTCGGCCTCCTTCAGGATGCCGATGATCTGCTCTTCCGAAAACTGCTTCCGCTTCATCTGTCCGTCCCTTTCCGGGGTCGGACTCTAGCTCCAACTGGAGGAAAAAACGGGGGTCACGTCACGATCGCCGGTTCGAAAACGGCTACGTCATCGAGCCGCACCATCTTAAGCGTGCGAAAGTCCTGTGGGCTGAGCGACGCGAGGCGTCCGGCACCGGCACGCGGATGACCAACGATCTCTTCGAAGCTTATCGTGCAAGTCCGAATCGGGACGTTTGGGAGCGGGTCCGCTTGGCGATATGGAGCGAAGACATCGACGAGAAAGGTCAGACTGAAGCAGAGGCGCAGGTGACACTTCAGCCCGCGCTCTCGAATTACGATTATTATCAGGGCTGGAAGGGGCAGCTTCAGGCGTCCGAATGGCTGATCGATCTCGATCTTTCTGGAAAGATACCCGCGCTGACCGGATACTGGTACCTTGGCGACCCGAAGATCGAGAGCGCGACTCTAACCTATGTGCGCAAACATCCTCGGATGCTGCTGCCGGCGATGCCGCCTCTTGCGCTCGCTCCGACCGATAAGAAGCGCTTGGAAACAATGGCGCGGGTTCTGCTTCAAAAATTCGGCAAGGGTGCAGCGAATACGCTGGTCCCGATTGGCGAGGTCATACAGATGCTCGACGCGGCGGCACCGCTGGGGACTCTGCCGGATCCTAAAGCATTCAACCAAGCGATGCGATCGATTTACGATCAGGCGACGACGCTCGGCTATCGCCCTATTCGTTTCCTCGAAATGCTGCAGAAGGATGGAGGGTTGGCGACAGCGCGTGAGCTACTCCGGCCTGGTCCACCATCGAAGGGACTGACAAAGTTGTTCGCGCTGGGTAGGCCTGACCTGTCAGTCGAGGCACTTGTGTTGGATCCACAGTGGCAGCCTCTGTTCACGCCTTCAGAGATCAAGGAAGCGCGCCGCAAGCTCGGCCGATAAAGCGGACCTGAGCAGTCATCTGATCGAATAATTCCCGTCAGCAAATTTTCAAACCTGCCCGCCCCGAAATGTACTTGGGATATGAACGAGCGACAGAGGTTGGGAAGCGCAAAAGAAATCGCGAGCGTCCGCTATTGAGCCATTCGCCGCATTTAAATCAATTATGGAACGGCGCATGCGGTTCGAAACCACTGGAACTAAACTGGAACAGATAGCGAATGTCGGGCTAGGCTGGTGCGGCTCCCCGCAACCAACCCACAACGATAATCGCCGCCCTCACGGGCGGCGTCGTCGTTTCTGGCCCGGGCCAGCAGCTCCGATACCTTCGCGACCACCTCCGCCGCCGGGTTCGTCGTCAGTGACGCTCCACACGATACAGGCCGCATCAAAGGCCCTTGGCCAGGAGATCGTGGCAGGCGCGACATGCGCCACAAATGCGGCAGCTTGAAACGAAACGGGTGCGGATCTTCGCTGCATACGCTTAGGCGTGGCGCGAACGGGCACTTGGCGTTTGCACGGGCCCGGCGTGGACGCCGCTGCGCGAGACATAAGGCCCCCGCAAGACCACGCTCTCGCCCGGCCTTTGCCGCCGCCTTCACCGCTCAGGCTTGAACGCTCTACGCTCCCCGCAACCCGGCTCGGCGGCGGACCTCCCCTCAATACTCGAAGCGGAGCGTGGCGATGACGCTGCGCGGCGCGGCATAGAATCCCGATGCGTATTTCAGCGTGCCGAGATACCTGGTGTTGGTGACGTTGCGGACGTTCAGGCTTGCGCGCAGCCGGTCGACGACGCGGATGCTGCCCAGCAGGTCGAGCGTCGCATAGCCGTTCTGGCGGATCGCAATATCGTCGCCCGCCGCGTCGAGGATCCCGCTCGGCGCGCTGATCCGGCTTTGGTAACGGAACTGACCGCCCAGCTTCAGGTCGCGCAGATCCTCGATCGTGTAGGTCGCCGCCAGCTTGAAGGTGTCGCGCGGGACGAACAGCCGTGCCGCCTTGCCGTCGTCGCTCTCGAGCGTCAGATGCGTGAAGCCGCTCGATACCAGCCAACGCTCCGACACGTGGCCCGCGACCTCGACCTCGAAGCCCTTCGAGATGGTGTCGCGACCGACATAGTAGCTGGTGCCGATCTGGCCCGCGGGATTGTTCGCGTCGAATTGCCCGGCAAACTCGGCAAGGCCCTTCTGCTTGGCCTGGAAGATCGACGCGGCGCCATAGAGGCGCCCGCCAAGCCATTCGCCCTTCACGCCGCCTTCGATGCTCGTGCCCTTGGCGGGATCGAGTCGACGGTTGGTGGCATCGACCTCGCTCTGCGGGTTGAAGATGTCGGTGTAGCTTGCGTACAGCGTCAGGTTCGAGGTCAGGTCGAACAACAGGCCGGCATAGGGGCTGAGCTTCTTGTTGTTCCGTGCCTGGTCGACGCCGTAAGAATAGCCCGAGCTCTTGAGCCAGATCGCGGTCCCGCCGACCACCGCCTTCAGGCGATCGGCCAGATTGACCTGCATCGATCCATAAGCGCGCGTAAGCCGGTCGCGGGTATCTGCCTGGATCTGGACGTCCGGATAGCCTGGCTCGGCCGCACGAAGGCCGGCGAGCTGGCGGATGTCACCGTAATCGACAAAGCTGGCCGACAACGCCCCATATTGCCTGCCGTTCGAGATGCCGTTGGAAAAGCCGAACGCGAGCTGGTGGCGACGGCCGAACAGGTCGACGCTGCCGGACGCATAACTATCCGCCATGTATTGCTTGTTTTGCGACGGATAGATCCCGGTCTGGCCGAGAATGCCCTGCCCGGTGGTCGGGTCGGGCGTGCCGAAGGCGTAGAGGATCTTGGCCCGTTCCTGCCAGTTGCGGTAGGTATACACGCCGCGCACCGACCAGTCGCCGCCGAGCTTCAGCGCCAGTTCGCCGAATACGGTCTGGTCGAGCACGTTCCAATAGGTCCAGTCGGCCGAGGTCGAGGCCGAACGCGCGTAATCGATCCGGCTGCCGTCGCTGTAGACCAGCGGGAGCGCGCCCCAGAGCACGCCGTCGGACCTGTTGTCCTGCCGCATATAGCCCGCGGTTGCGGTTAACGACGGCAGCACGTCCCACGAAACGAGCCCTGCATAGACGTCGCGGTTGACGCGATTATAGTCGAGATAGCTGTCACGCTCTTCATGCGCGGCGATCGCACGTACGCGCAACGTGCCGTCCTGCGTGATCGGGCCGGACACGTCGGCTTCGAGCCGGCGCTGGTCGAACGATCCGAGGAACGCCGATGCGTTCGCGTGGAATTCGGCGGTCGGGCGCTTGCGCAGATAGTTGATCGTCGCGGAGGGATTGCCGACGCCGGTCATGATCGCGTTGGCGCCGCGCACCGCCTCGACCCGCTCGAACAGCACGGTGTCGAGGTCGCCGGTCTGGATGTTGAAGAACAGCGGCAGGCCGATGCCGTCGATCTGGAAATTGGTGATGTCGAAGCCGCGCGAATTATATTCGGTACGGTCGGTCTCGGTACGTTCGACGTTGATACCCACCGTCTGCGTCAGCAAGTCGTTCGCGTTGGTGATCGCGAAGTCGTCGATCCGCTCGCGGTCGATGATGGTGATCGATTGGGGCGTCTCGCGCAGGGACAGCGCCAAGCCGGTGGGGGACGCGCTCTGCTTGTCGTCGGCCTTGCTGCTCTTAGATCCGGTGACGATGATGTCGTCGGAGCGTTGTGGATCGAGCGTGTCGCCGGGTGCGTCATCGACCAGGCCGATCGGCCTTGCCGCGTGAGCGTTGGCGACAAGCGCCGGCGAAGCGACGCCAACCATCAGTCCCGCGAACAGGTTCAGTCTCATAACTACCTCCGAGATCATCACGCCCCCCGGCGTGTCTCAGGAGCTCTAGCGATAGGGCTACTGCGAAGCAATCGCAAAAACTAGGTTTGGGTGGGCCGTTCGGTCGATACACATCGGTTCCCTCCGCCATGAAGCAACCGCGTGACCGAGCCGTGATGCGCTGCAAGGCATCGTCGAGATCGCGATCGTGCCTGTTCCCGAGCTGCGTGCGTCGTGAGTTTTCGCGTCGCTGCCATCCGCTGAAAGCGGGGAGAGCAGAGGGGGACCGTGATTACCCCGTTGGCATGGCCGAGTGAAAGACGCCCACGACCAGCAGCACGAGGACAAGGGATACGGCGCTCGACAGCGCGACAAGGATCGCCGCCGCTTTGCGGTTCGTGTCGAGGAGGGTCGCGAACAGGGTCACGTTGCTGGCGATCGGGAACAGGGCGACGAGCCCGACGATCACGCGGTCGCGTGGGCTCAATACACCGACGAAGGCGGCTTCGAGTGCGAGCGCGGCGCCGAGCAGTATCACCCCGGCGACCTGCCTGACCGCGAGGATGCGCGTCATCAGCGTCGGCCGCCAGTCGTCGCGGCCGGTTTCGGCAAGGTTGAGGCCGATCACCGCCATGCCGAGGACCGACACCAGAGTGCCGGCGATCGAGACGATAGGCGCTGCCGCTTCAGGCATCGTGACGCCGCCCCACTTTGCCAAGAGCGAGCCGATGACCACATACACGAGTGGCACCCGCAACGCCTTGGTAGCGGCCTTGCGCGTACCTTCCTTGGTACGCGCGATGAGGAAATACCCGATCGTGTTGCCGTACAGCGCACTGCCGATATACGCGCAGATCACCGTCGATACGCCGATCTCGCCGAACAAGGCCTGGCTGACGGGCACCCCGAAGAACGCAACGTTGAAGAACGAGAAGGACGCCGACAGCAGTTTGGGATCGAAGTCGTCGCCGAGACGCTTGGCCAACCGGTATGCAGGGATGCTCATCAGTGCCGAGACCACGAACATCAGCGGTGGGATCACCAACAGCTGCTGCACGTCCGCGCCGAGCACCTTGTCGATGACCAGCAACGGGATGAGGCCGAAGACGAGTGCCCTCGAACACAGCCTCGCTGCCCAGGGAACGCGGGAACCGACAGCCCATGCTAACAGGATCACGCCGTAAAGCGGCAGGAGTGCCGCCGCGATGTTGCCGATCGCGCTCATTACTGGCGCAGGATATCGTCGACCGCACGACCGGCGCACTCGACATTGAACCAGACCGCGTTGGTGTCGCGCAACTCGCCGTTCAGCAATTGGCCTAGCGCGTAGAGCCGTGGTGCATCGCGCGTGGCGGATATGATCCGACACGTCGCCCGGTGCGCGATGGCCCCACCGACCGGATGCGGCTGCAGCCAGTCCTTCGCGAGCAGATCCTTGACCAGCGTCTCCTTCATCTCGTCCAGTGCGGTGGCTTGTCCGGTGGCGTTGACGACGATCGGTACGTCGAGCTTATCGCCATTCTCGAACCGGACCGTGAAGCCCGTACCGGTCTCGCTGGCAACGGTTTCATGGATCCGACCGCGTACGCTGAGCAGTCCCCGCGTCATCGCATCGGCCAAGCGCCGCGCGTTCACCATCGGCGTGACGAAGCGCGCCGCAGCGAAATGCGGTGCCAGCCATTGCCCGAACCGTTTCTGGTCGGCGGGGCGCAACAGGTTCCATATCGCCGTCGAGTCATGACGCGTGGCGGTGAGGATGCGCTGGAACGGTTCGTCTCCGGACTCCGCCGCGGCGATATCGCGCAGCAAGGCGGCCTCGGCGTCCCCGTCGTAGCGATCCTCCGCCTGCCAATCGATCGCACGTCCCGCGGCGGTTTCGGCCTCCAGACGAAAGAGGCGGAACAGATCCACTACCGAGAATGCGCTGCCCCGCTCGCGAATGAGGCGATGGACGTTTTCCAGCGTGAGGTGCTGGCGGTCATAGCCTGTTTCGGGGGCGGGAATTTCGACGCGTGGCAGCATCCCCTCTTTCGATACGAGGTGGATGTGGCCGCGGTGCCCATCGTCGAGCAGTGTCATGACAGCGTCGATGGCACTGAGGCCGCTGCCGAGGACGACGACGGACTGATCCCGGTCGATTTCCTCGGTCATGCGGTGGGCGGGGTAGGGGGAGTCGAAATAGCCGGGCGTACCGTTCAGATTGCCGAACCGATCAGGATCGGGCGTGCCGATCGTCAGAAGGACGACGTCGGTGGCGATCGTCGACCCGTTCGCGAACCGAACCGTCGCCGCAGCGTGATCGCCCTCGATGGCGATTGCTTCCTCGCGGTGGACTTGGACATCGATGCCGGCGGTGCGCGCCTGCTGGAGCGCATTGTCGAGAACCTCCTGCATGTAGACGCGGTATTCGCGGCGTTGCGGGTATTCGACGCCACCGGGATCGAGCGGCGTGCCCGAGGCCGCGCGTCGCGCCTCCAGCCAGATTCTGAAATGACCGGGCTCGCGGTCGTAGAGCCCCATGAGACGGGATTCCGTGTTCAGAAGATGGCCGGGCTGCTCCGTGCCGAACGCCAGTCCGCGCGCAAGTTCATCGTCGCGCTCGACCAGATGGATTCTCCACCCGTCGCCTGGATCATAGCATAACCGGGTGACAGCTTCGGCGAATGCAGCGACGCCACAAGCGCCCATGCCGATAATAGTCAATGTTTTCGGCATGATATCCCGTTCGCTGAGGAACGGCGACAACGCGCGGGCGCTGCTTCGTGCCACGGCAAACGTGAAAATTATGTCATTTTGATTCTCCGTCCAGTTCGACAGCTTTGGCAGGTTGCAGAGGCGCAATCGCTGAAAACCAGGAATACGTCGATCTCGAGCGGCTCGGTCGCCTGGGCAGGCCGGGGGGGCTTGCCGACGCCGTGCTCCAGATGGGCGCAGACCTCGGCGCACAGCCCCGCCATGCGGTAGCGTGGTGGTGATGGACGCGTACTTGGTCTTCGAGCTGGCTTCTATTAGGCCGAAGCGGATGAACCTCGGCACCCTCAGCATCAGGCTCCTCGCGGGCATTTTGATCGTCGTCACCGGCCTCAGCATCGTCGAGTCGAACGCGTGGTGGATCCGTATATGGGACTTTCCGCGGGCGCAGATCCTGGTGGCGCTTTTACTGGCTGGGGCCGTCGCTTTATGGCGTGACCGACAGGCCGGCCGGTGGATCGCGCTGGCATGCGCCATCGCCGCCGCCTGGCAGCTCTATCGGATTTTCCCGTACACGCCGTTCGCCGAGCAGGAGATCGCGTTCGCTGACAAAACCCGCGTATCGCAAGGCCGGTGCTTCAGCGTGCTGTCGTTGAATGTACTCGAATCCAACCGCGATTATGCGCGGACGGCGCGTCTGATCGATCGCGTCCGGCCCGATATATTGCTGCTCATGGAGACCGACCGACGATGGGCGCAAGCGCTGGCGAAGCAGCTTGCAAGCTATCCCCACAGGCTCGAGAGGCCGATCGGCAATACCTATGGCATTATCTTTGCCACCCGCCTGCCGATGCGCGACGGACGGATCGAGACGATCGCCGAGAAGGATACGCCCTCGGTCCATGCCGAACTGACCGCTCGGGATCCCTTTCGGGTGATTGCGCTTCACCCGAGGCCGCCTTTGCCGGGGCAGGACACCGAGGCGCGTGACGCCGAGATCGCGATCGCCGCACGGCGCGCCGCAGCCGCTAGGCAGCCGGTCCTGGCGATCGGCGACTTCAACGACGTGGCCTGGTCGCACACGTCGCAATTGTTCAAGCGCGTCGGCGGCTATCTCGACGCGCGGATCGGCCGCGGCACCTTTGCGACGTTTCCGGCCCAGATGCCGCTGCTGGGCTGGCCGCTCGATCACATGTTCGTCACGCCGCAGTTCGAAGTTCGCTCTCTCGAGGTGCTCGAGGATGTCGGCTCCGACCATCTTCCGGTTCGCTCCGAACTCTGCCTGGCAGGTGCCGCATCCATGAACACGCGGCCCGAGCCCGTCTCGCGCGAAGACCGGCGCGACGTGAAAGAGACGCTGCAGGAGTATCGCGAAGAACGAGGCAAACGCTAGCGCCGTCGCTAAGCTCCTCGGCACCGTCCCCCCGACCATCGCCCCGGCAATCACACCGCCCTGCACTTCGCCACGTCGAGCGGAATAGCGGTTCGGGCGCACCCAGCCGACCCGAGCGAATACTGCCGCGACACCTCGCTTGGGAGCGAGTGCCGACGCGCTGACCCCACGGACCTTTGCGACGATCGCCTTGGCGCACCGCGCCCCAAAACCACGCTCGGCATCAATCTTGTCCGAGTATTGACATTCCCGCGAAAATTGATGACCGTCCAATGGTAACGTTACCGGTTTTAGAAAATCGGGACCAGGGAGAGGACGATGGATATGATTACGTCGAACATGCGCAGGATTGCAGGCTTCCGATCTGGGACAGCAAGCATGGCCATCATCGCGGCCTGTGCAGTGACATCGCCCGCCATCGCCCAAGTGGCACCCGCCCAAACTCAGACCCAGACTGAAACTGCGCCGGTCGCCCAGACCAGGCCCGCCGAGGCCGGGCCCGCTCAAGCCATGCCCGCGCAAACGGCACCGGCCGAAGCGCCCGTCGCCCAGCCCTCAACGGCGGATCAGACCACCGCCGCCCCGGCACCTGCACCCACCGCCAGCGAGCCCGAGGTCGCAACGGCGCAGGACATCGTCGTCACCGGGTCGCGCATCACGGCCAGCGGTTTCACCGCACCGACGCCGACCACCGTCATCGATGCAGGATCGATCGCCGCCAATGCGCAGCCGAACGTCTTCGCGACGATCGCGCAATTGCCGTCGCTGCAGGGCTCGACCGGAACCAGCACCGGCACGTTCAGCACCTCGAGCGGCCAGCAGGGGTTGAGCTCGTTCTCGTTGCGCGGCGTCGGCGCGATCCGCACGCTGACCCTGCTCGACGGCCAGCGCGTGGTAGGGGCCAACGTCACCGGCGTCCCCGACATCAGCCTGTTCCCCCAATTGCTGATCAAGCGCGTCGACGTCGTCAACGGCGGTGCCTCCGCATCCTATGGCTCCGACGCGGTCGGCGGCGTCGTCAACTTCATCACCGATACGCGGTTCAAGGGCGTGAAGGGCAATATCCAGGGCGGCATCACCACCTACGGCGACAACGAGCAGGTGCTGCTCCAGCTGGCGGCCGGCACGAACTATCTCGAGGATCGCCTGCATATCGTCGCCAGCACGGAATATTCGCATGACGCCGGCATCGGCGGCGGCGATTTCGGCACCGAGTTGGCCAATGGTCGCGACTGGTTCCGGCAGTCGACCCTGATCAACCGCAACGTGCTGAACGACGGGTCGCCGCAATATCTGTTCCTGGATAACGCGCAGCCGTATAATTATACGAAGTACGGGCTGATCACTGCGGGGCCGCTGCAGGGCACCGCGTTCGACCAGTCCGGCCAGCCGTTTCAGTTCCAATATGGCTCGAACGGCACGCCGGCCCGCGACGCGGCCGGCAACGTCAACGGCTGTTACCCCGGCTTCTGCATCGGCGGCGATCTGTCCGGCAATGTCGATGCCGGGCGCTCGCTCCAGTCGCGGATCCAGCGCGTCAACAGCTATGGCCGGATTGGGTTCGACTGGGCGCCCGATAACGAGATCTACGTCAGCGCGAACATCGGCCAGGTGAAAACCAGCAACCAGCCGGTCGGCGGGCAGAATCGCCCGAACCTGACCATCCAGTGCGCCAACCCGTTCGTCCCCACCTTGGTCCAGGCCGCCTGCGCCACGGCGGGTATCACCAATTTCCAGTACGGCACCAGCAACGCGGCGCTCGGCAATACGCAGGTCTACACTGATCGGCGCCAGTATCGCTTCGTCGCGGGCGCGAAGGGGCGCCAGCTGGTCGCGGGGTCGAACTGGACCTACGACATGTATTACGAGCACGGGACGAACTATTCGAACATCGACGTCAACAACGTCCTGCTGTCCAACCGCTTCAACCAGGCGATCAATGCGACCACGCTGAACGGGGCGATCGTCTGCGCCAACCCGGTCGCGCGCGCCAACGGGTGCCAGCCCCTCAACATCTTCGGCGGCAACCCGTCGCAGGGTGCGCTGAGCTACATCATGCCCGACAACGGCCCGCGCCAGCGGACGCGGCAGACGCAGGACGTCATCAGCGTGAACTTCTCGGGCTCGCCGTTCAGCCTGTGGGCCGGGCCGGTGTCGTTCGCCTTCGGTGGCGAATTCCGTCACGAATTCTACGAAGTGACCGCCGACGCCTATGGTGCAGGCATCGACAATACGCCGAACAACGCGGCGTATCCGTTCGATCCGACGCTGCTGACCGGCGGCAACAACTGGTACGCCGGCAACTACAAGAACGGCCGCGGCGCCTACAGCGTCAAGGAAGCGTTCGTCGAGACCAACGTGCCCATCCTGGACTCCGACGGGCTGGGCCGCGCGAACGTCAACGGTGCGGTCCGCGTCACCGATTACAGCACCTCCGGCACCGTCTGGACCTGGAAGATCGGCGGCACCTGGGATTTGCCGATCGATGGTTTCCGCCTCCGCGGCGTAACGTCGCGCGACGTCCGCGCACCGAATTTGTCCGAGCTGTTCGCCGCGCCGGTCACGACGACGCTGCCGGGGTTCTTCGACCCGTTCCGCAACGTCAACGTGCTCGCCATCCAGAACACGATCGGGAACACCAGCCTGACGCCGGAAATCGCGCGTAACTCGACCGTCGGCATCGCGTTTTCCGGATCGTCGCTGGTTCCCGGCCTCAGCCTGTCGGTCGATTATTACCAACTCAAGATCAAGGACCTGGTCTCGAGCCTCGGCGCCGCCGATATCGTCAACCTGTGCTTCCAGAACATCCTTCCGGACAGCTGCGGCGCGTTCAACCTGAACAACACCAACGGGCCGAACTTCATCAATGTCCAGGCGTTCAACCTGGCGTCGATCGACACCAACGGCTTCGATTTCGAGGCGAGCTATCGCTGGCAGCGGCCGCTCGGCCTGCCGGGCAGCTTCACGCTTCGCGGGCTCGCCACCCACATCCGAAAGTTCGTCACCGACACCGGCCTGCCGGGAACGATCCCCAACGATACGGCGGGCGTCAACATCGGCAACACGCCCGACTGGAAATGGCTGGCGGTGCAGACCTATGCCAATGACGACTTCTCGCTGCTGCTCCAGGAACGCTGGTTCAGCGACGGCGTGCTCGGCCATCAATATGTCCAGTGCGCCCCCGGCAACTGCCCGGTATCGACCAACAATCGCCCGACTATCGACAAGAACTCCATTCCCGGCGCATTCTACATGGACGTCGGCGGTACGTATAATGTGACCGATCAGGTGACCGGCTATTTCAAGGTCGACAACCTGTTCGACCGCGATCCTTCGCGGTCGCCGTTCTTCGTCAACCCGGCGCTGTACGACGTCTATGGCCGGACCTACCGCGTCGGCGTCCGGTACCAGTTCTGATGCGGCCAGCTCCGATGCACCGCTGGAGATACGATATGACCAACTTCCGAATGCCCGGTTTCCGAATGGCGATGGCCCTGCTGGTCGTCGGCGCTCCGGTCGTCGCGGCACCGGCTGAAAAGCCGGTGCCGCGGGCTGGCGCTAACCCGATCATCCGCGACAAATTCACCGCCGATCCGGCGCCGCTGGTCGTGGGCGATCGGTTGTACCTCTATGTCGGGCACGACGAGGCGCAGCGCGACGAGATGTTCAACATGCGTGAATGGCTGGTCTATTCGACCACCGACATGAAGACGTGGACCGATCACGGCCCGATCATGAAGTTCAGCGATTTCAAATGGGCCAAGAAGGATGCCTGGGCGTCGCAGGCGATCAGGAAGAACGGCAAATACTGGTTCTACGCCGCGGTCGAGCATGACGATACGCATCCCGGCAAGGCGATCGCGGTCGCCGTGTCGGATACGCCGACCGGCCCGTTCGTCGATGCGAAGGGATCGGCGCTGATCACCAACCAGATGACGCCGAAGGGAACGCACAGCTGGGAGGATATCGATCCCACCGTGCTGACCGACGAGGACGGCACGACCTGGATCGCGTGGGGCAACCGGCAATGCTATATCGCCAAGCTGAAGCCCAACATGATCGAGATCGACGGGCCGATCCGCGAGATCACCCCGCCGCATTTCGAGGAAGGGCCGTGGCTGCACAAGCGGGGCAAGCTCTATTACCTGACCTATGCCTCGCTTGACCGGCGCACGCAGCGTGACGAGCATGTGTCCTATTCCACTGCGCCGTCGCTGGCCGGGCCGTGGACCTATCGCGGCGAACTGACGGGATCGGGGAAGTACAGCTTCACGATCCATCCGGGAATCGTCGAGTTCAAGAAGAACTGGTACCTGTTCCTGCACAACGCGACGCTGGCGATCGGCGACATGAACGGAGCGATCGGTCGTCGCGCGGTTACCGTCGAGCATCTGCGCTATAACGCCGATGGTACGATGGTGCCGGTGGCGCAGACCGACGCCGGCGTCTCCGTTCCTCTCCGCTGATGGCCCCTATGCTCGTGATCTACACGCCTGGGGCCGGTCGGCGCGGGCCTGCGGTCGACTCGCGTTCGATCAGCCGGTGATCGAGAATATGCGACTGCGGTGTCCGCACACCCGAGCGCATCGCCTGTATCAGCCGTTGCAGCGCCTCGGCGGCGAGCGCGCGGACCGGCTGGTGGATCGTCGTCAGCGGCGGCCAGAGCGTGACTGCAGCGGTGCTGTCGTCGAACCCGGTCACCGTCAGGTCGCCGGGTACGTCGAGATGCCGGCGATGTGCCACCGATACGACCGCAGCGGCCATGTCGTCGTTGCTGGCGAACACCGCGGTCGGGGGTGTCGGCTGGTCGAGCAGTTCCTCACCCGCGACCAAGCCGGAGGCGTAGCTGAAATCGCCGCGCACGACCTGCGTCTCCAGCGCGCCATCCTCCTCCACCGCCATCTCGAAGCCCGCGAGCCGCTCGCGGCTTGCCGACTGATCGGGGTTGCCGAGGATGAAGCCCAGCTTCCGGTGGCCCAAGCCGATCAGGTGACGGGTCATGTCATAGGCGGCGCGGCGATTGTCGATGCTGACGCAGATCGCATCCGGCGCGACCGCCCCGACGACCGCGATCGGCAGGTTGGCCGCTGCCAATATGGTGCGGACGACATCGGATTCGCCCAGCGGCGGCGCCAGGATGATCCCGCCCACGCCGGACGCGATCAGCCCTTCGATCGCCGCCTGCGTCGGTGGCTTTCCGTTATCGCCCCTGAGCAGGATCAGCTGCGCGGCGCGCGCCGACGCTTCCTCGAATACGCCCGCCAGCAGGTCGCTCATGAAGGCGGCGCTGGGGTTGGAATAGATCACGCCGATCCGGACCTCGCGCGAGGTGACCAGGCTGCGCGCGACGAGGTTCGGCGTGTAGTTCAGCGTACGGATCGCATCGGTGACCCGCACGCGGGTGCTGTCGCGGACGCCGGGGTCGGCATTGATGACGCGCGACACGGTCATCGGCGACACGCCGGCGTATTTCGCGACATCGATGACGGTCACGCCGCGGGGGCGCCGGGTATTGGGGCTCACGTGTCTCTCTACGTTCCCGCCGGCAAGCACCCCGCGGCCTTCACCGCCCGACGTGCCTCGGCATGCAGGGGATCGTCAATGGCGGATATCGGCGGTGCGGCCGTGGTCGGCGCGGGCATGACGTCCGGAGCGGACCGTTGACGGGCGGCGGATTGGCGAAGTTTATCGCCGCGGCGACTTGCCCGACCCTACGCGGTCCGCCTACGGACACCATGATAACGTTACCGGGGGAGGGGGCAGAATGAAGCGGTTTCCCTATATTCGCTGGACGATCATCGCCCTGTTCGTCGGCGCGATGGTCATCAACTATCTGACGCGAAGCATCCTGGGCGTGGCCGCACCGGCGATCATGGCCGAACAGCATATCTCGTCGGCGCAATATTCGTGGATCACCGGTGCGTTTCAGTTCGGCATCATGTTCCAGCCGGTCGCTGGGTATCTGCTCGACGTGATCGGCCTGAAGATCGGGTTCACGCTGTTCGTCGCGGTCTGGTCGGTCATCACGCTCGGCCACGGCCTGGCGAGCGGCTGGGTCGGCTTTGCCGGCTTGCGCGGCGCGCTGGGGCTGGTCGAGGGATCGGCGCAGCCGGCCGGGATGAAGCTGGTCGCGGAGTGGTTCCCAGCGCGCGAGCGCGGGGTCGCGGGCGGTATCTATCAGATTGGGGCGTCGTTCGGTGCTGTCTTCGCGCCGCCGCTGGTCGCCTGGGCGGTGTTCAACCACAGCTGGCGGGCGGCGTTCTTCGTCGCGGGCGGGCTCGGGCTGGCATGGGTCGTCGCGTGGCTGCTCTGGTACGCCCCGCCGTCGCGGCACCGTGCGCTGTCGGACGGCGAGCGCGCGCTGATCATCGAGGGGCAGGAGGCGTCGCTGGTCAAGCAGCGTCGCCGGCCGCCGCTCGGCGAGCTGTTGCGGCGGCGCAATCTTTGGGCGATCGCGGCGGCGCGGTTCCTCGCGGACCCGGTGTGGGGCATGCTGTCGTTGTGGATGCCGCTGTACCTGGTGCAGGCGCGCCACTTCGATCTCGGCCAGATCGCGCTGTTCGCGTGGCTGCCGTTTCTTGCGGCGGATCTCGGTTGTCTGTTCGGCCCGGCGGTGGTGGCGTTCCTCCAGCGCCGCGGGATCCATCTGATCGACGCGCGTCGTTGCGCCTTCACGCTGGGCGCGGTGCTGATGATGGGGATGATGTTCGTCGGCAGCGTCACCAGCCCGGTCGCGGCGATCGCGCTGTTGTGCCTGGGCGGTTTCGCGCACCAGACGCTGTCGGTCACCGTCATCACCCTGTGCTCCGATCTGTTCCCGCAGGATCAGGTCGCGACCGCTACCGGGATATCGGGCACCGCCGCCAATCTCGGCGTGCTGATCTTCACGCTGACGCTCGGCATGCTGGTCGATCAGGTCGGCTATCAGCCATTCTTCATCCTGCTCGGCCTGCTCGACCTCGTCGGAGCCGCGCTCCTCTGGACCCTGATACGAAAGCCGGCATGACCGTTTCCAATCCTATCCTGCGCGGCTTCCATCCCGATCCCTCGATCGTGCGGGTCGGCGAGGATTATTATATCGCCACGTCGACCTTCGAATGGTTTCCCGGCGTGCGGATCCATCACAGCCGCGATCTGGTGAACTGGACGCTGGTCGCGTGCCCGCTACGCCGGCCGAGCCAGCTCGACATGCGCGGCAACCCCGATTCCTGCGGCGTATGGGCACCGGATCTCAGTTATAGCGACGGCCGGTTCCACCTGATCTTCACCGACGTGAAGCGCTATGGCCGCACGACCGTCGACGGCGCGCGCGGCGCGTCGCTGCGTGATTTCCACAATTACATCGTGTCCTGCGACAGGATCGACGGCGACTGGACCGATCCGATCCACCTGAACAGCAGCGGGTTCGATCCGGCGCTGTTCCATGACGATGACGGCCGCAGCTGGCTGCTCAACATGCTGTGGGATCACCGGCCGGACCGCCGTCGCTTCGCCGGGATCGTCGTACAGGAGATCGACCTGGCGGGTGGTCGCCTGCTCGGAGACCGTCGCATGATCTTCGAAGGAACGTCGCTCGGCTTTACCGAGGGGCCTCACCTCTACAAGCGCGATGGATGGTATCACCTGCTGGTCGCCGAGGGCGGGACCGGGCGCGAGCATGCGGTGGTGATGGCGCGCTCGCGGTCGCTGTTCGGCCCGTACGAGGCATCGCCGCATGGCCCGGTGCTGACGGCGCGGCACACGCCGTCGGCGCCGCTGCAACGGACCGGTCACGGCGACCTCGTCGATACGCCGGACGGCAAGACGTGGCTGGCGTTTCTCTGCGGCAGGCCGCTGCCCGGGAGCGACCGGTGCGTGCTGGGACGCGAAACCGCGTTGCGGCCGATGCAGTGGGGCGAAGACAATTGGCTCCATACGCTCGACGACGACGCGGCGTTTGCGGACGATGCACCCGAGGCGCCGATGGACGTGCGCGACACGTTCGACGGCGCCGTGCTGCCGGCGGCGTTGCAGTGGTTGCGGACGCCGTATCCCGAGCGGTTGTTCAGCCTGACCGACCGCGCCGGCTATCTTCGCCTGTTCGGGCGGGAAACGATCGGCAGTCTGTTCGAACAGGCCCTGGTCGCGCGTCGCCAGCAGGCGTTTCGATACCGCGCCGAGACGTCGCTCGATTTCGAACCGCGCCATTTCCAGCAGGCGGCCGGCCTCGTCTGCTATTACAACAGCACCAAGTTCCATTACTTGCATGTCACCGCGGGCGATCAGGGCGAGCGCCAGATCCAGGTCTTGTCGATGCTGCCCGAGGGGGAAGGGCGCAGCATCGTGACGCGCCCCATCGATATCGCGCCTGGGCCGATCGAGCTGTGCGCCGATGTCGATCACGAGCGCCTGCGCTTCGGGTATCGATCGGTCGGTTCGGCCGACTGGTGCTGGCTGGAGGACATTTTCGATGCCAGCGTCCTCTCGGACGAAGCGACGCTGTCCGGATTGCCGAATTTCACCGGCGGGTTCGTCGGAATGGCGTGCCAGGACATGGCCGGATCCGGTCATCCCGCCGATTTCGGGTATTTCCGCTATACCGAGCACGCCGACTGACGCTCTTGCCTGGACAAGCGACGGGACGCGATCCGTCAGCGCGTGGACGTCATATCGAGACGTTCGTTGAACCGTCCTGCCTTGTCCCACGCAATGTCGAAGCTTGCGGTAGAGGTGCCTCTGGTCAGCGCCGCCAGTATCGGACGTAATCGACGGCCATGCGCTGGGGGAACGCCGCGTCGTCGATCCCCTTCTGCCCACCCCAGTCGCCGCCCACCGCTAGGTTGAGGATCAGGTCGTAGGGGCGCGTGAAGGGCCACGCCGCCTTGCCGCCGGGCTGGTCGTTGGCGACGCGCATGATCGCGCGGCCATCGACACCGATCGTGATCGCATCTGCGCGCCAGTCGAGCTGATAGCGGTGATATGCCGTGCAGGCGGTGGCGATCCGGGTCTGCGCGCCGCGTTGCGTGCCCTTGGTGTGATTGAATGCCGCCGTGTGGAGCGTGGCATGGACGACGTTTGCATCCCAGCCGACCATCTCCATGATGTCGATCTCGCCTTCATCTGGCCATTTTCCGCCCGACGGCAGCAGCCAGATCGCCGGCCAGCTGCCACGCCCGCACGGCAGTTTCGCGCGGACCTCGTAAAAGCCATACCCGCGCGGGGTGCGCGAGACGAGCTTGGCCGAGGTATATGCCTGACCGCCCCAATCGGCGAAGCGCGCCTTCGACAGCGTCTCGCGCCGCGCCTCGATCACCAGCGCGCCCTTTTCGATCCGCGCATTCTCGGCACGGTCCTTGGCGTAATATTGGCGTTCGTTATTGTACCAGCCCTCAGCATTGCGCGACACGTCGAAGCGCCATTTCGTCTGGTCGATCGCCTTGCCGTCGAACTCGTCGGCAAAGCTCGGGCGGCCTTTGGGCACGGGCATCGGTGCACTGACGCTGTAATTGGTCGCGCCCAGCGTGGCGGCTTGCGCGGCAAGTATCAGCAGGATCATCGGATCGCCCTCGCCATCATGATGCGCCCGATCGACCCGTCCGGCACAAACCGGTGCGTTGGTTGCTGGTCCATGCGGCACCTCTCCCAATTCGCCCCGGAGCCGTCACCGCATGATGCAGATGCGTTCGGGTAGCGCGCCAGACTTAGGTCAATCGGCACGCGAGCTCAACTCCGGCCCTACCAAGGCGCGGTGTACCTGGCCGAGCGTCGGTGGTATCGGCGGCGGTCGGCAGGCGTGATCACTGCGGCCGGCCGGGAAACGTCGGCAGGCCTTCGTCGCGTGCGAGAAAATGCGAGAAGTGTGTGGCGGACAAGATCGTAAAGACCTGGGACGGGGCGGTGGCCCGCAAATGGCTGGAAAGCCGGGTCGTTGCGGCACGCGCGGATCAGGTCGTCGCGGAGCGCGGCGGGCGGGAGCTTCAGGACGATTGCGACAAGGCAAGCGCCGAGGAGATGGTCTGCTCGCTTATACTGAAGGCCAAGGTATCGTTGGATACGCAGGAGGCGGTATCCAACATCCTCCGCACGCTGCTGGAGCGGGACGACTATATCTGGCGCGGCGTCTATAACGACACGCGCTTCGACCGCCATGTCCGCAGCTATGTGAAGAAGGTGATGCGGATGGTGAAGGTCAATGACGGCTTCGAGAAGGTCACGCACTACCAGTGAACCGGATCGGTCAACCGGGCGTCGTTCGTTCGCTGGCCCGCTGCCCTAACGACGACGTGTCCTGCACGGTCGCTTCACGGACGCGAGCGTGCCATACCGCGGAGCGATCACCATATCGGCGATCCAGACCGGCGATGACCGCCGGACGGTCGTGAAGAAAGATGCCGCTGCCCCTATGATGCCGACCGACGAGACATTGGAAGATCTTGGCTGGGATGACCATTTCAGCGCCCAGCTGTCGGACGAGGACCTACGCGACCGTCATCCCGTCCGGGTGATGTCGGTCCATCGTGGTCAGATCGCCGTTGCGGGAGCCGGCGGCCGGCAGCTCGTGACGCCCTATATCGCGGGGGCGCAGCCGACCGACGATCATCCGACAGTCGGCGACTGGGTGCTGATCGAGACGTCGACCGGGTTGCCGATCCGCGTGCTTCACCGCAAGAACCTGTTCAAGCGTCGCGCGCCGGGCGATCCGCGTCGCGAGCAGATGATTGCCGCGAACGTCGATACGGTATTCCTCGTCGCCTCGTGCAACGAAGACTTCAGCGTCGCGCGGCTCGAGCGCTATCTAGTGCTGGCGCACGACGTGGGGGTTACCCCGGTGGTCGTGCTGACCAAGGCGGACCTGACCGACACACCGGACGTTTACGTCGCGGCGGCGCGAGCGATCGAGCCCGGCCTGCGGGTCGAGATCGTCAATGGGCGTGATCCACACGCCGTCACCGGCCTCGCGGACTGGTGCGGCCCCGGCCAGACCGTCGCGTTCCTCGGCTCGTCCGGGGTCGGCAAGTCGACGCTGGTCAACTCACTACGCGGCTCGGACAGCATCGCGACCCAGGCCATTCGTGCGAACGACTCCACCGGTCGCCACACCACGACGGTGCGCGAGATGCACCGGCTGGCGCAGGGAGGGTGGCTGCTCGATACGCCGGGCATGCGCGAATTGCAGTTGGCCGACGCGGCCACCGGGATCGCGGAGATCTTCGACGATTTTGTCGCGGCTGCGGAGGAGTGTCGTTTTTCCAACTGTTCGCATAGCGTCGAACCCGGGTGCGCGGTTCAGGCCGGGATCGCAGCGGGACATCTCACGCGTGCCCGATTCGATCGTTGGCAGCGGCTGGGCGCCGAAGAGCGCGCGAACACCGCCAAGCAGACCAAGCGAAGGTCTCCTAAAGGGGCGTAACAGCCACCGGCGCGCGCCCCAAAACTGGCCCCAAAGCTGATTGTGTCCGCGTCTGTCTTTCCATCCTCCTGCTATCGGCCTGACAATGTTGAAATCCCGTATCAAGCGACGCATGATCGAGCATGACCGGGCGGTCCTGTGCCTGGCGGAAATCGAGGCGTCGATCACCGCCTTGAACGACGAGGACCTGCTCGATCTGGCGGATATCTTCGCTCGAGCAACGCGCGCGCCGCTGACCGCGATGGCCGCAGCCGAAATGACGAAACGGAATTTGAGCCTGTGATGACGACGACACGGTGCCTGGGCGCATGAAGCCGCGCCCGTCCCGACTCCGTCGTCTCGACGATGCGCTGGCTGACCTGCCGCTCGAAGAGCCGATGCTGCTGACCGAGCTCGACGGGTTTCTCACCGGGCTGCTGGTCGGACCCGAGCGTATCGAGCAAGGCGAATGGCTACAGAGCATATGGGGGCTCGATGAGGACGGCATCGCGCCGTTCGAGGATCCGCTCGACGTGCAATGGTTCGTCGATGCCGTCATGGCACGATACACCGAGATCGCCCGCGACCTGGAGCGGGGAAAGCTGCGTCCGATCTTCGACGTGGACGAGCGGACCGGCGACATCCTTTGGGAATTGTGGATCGACGGGTTCGCCGAAGCGATGGCCTTGCGGCCCGAAAGCTGGGACGCGGTGGCGGCTGGCGACGACGCCGAGGCGGTCGACGGTCTCGCGCGTCTGTCGGTGTTGATCGCGATCGCGCGCAACGAAAGCGCGCTGGACAGCGTGGAGATCAACGAACGCGAGGACCAGGCACCGGCCGATCTCGCGACGAGTGTCCTCCAGCTCCATGCGTCCCGATTGCGGGCAGCTGCCGCCGCTCCGTTGCCAACGGCCGGCGCAGCGCCGGTCAAGGCAGGACGGAACGATCCCTGTCCATGCGGATCGGGGAAGAAGTCCAAACGCTGCTGCGGGTGACGGGCGTCATTTGCGTGCCGCGCGGACCCTTCGCCACGCCAGCGATTGCCGATTGAGTACGGCCAGATCCAGTTCGCCCGCCAAGCTCGCTTCGGCGAGCGCGATAGCGCGATCGAGCACCACGCGGTCGGCGCGCGCATAGGCGGGGCGATCGGGTATGAAGTCGTACCAGACGCCGCCGCAGGCGTTGTCGAGGAAGATACGCTGGAAGCAATGATCGGCGCGGACCGGCCAGCCACGCGTCGGCGCCGCTGTCGGCAGGATGTCGCGGGTCAGCGTCAGCCAGCGAGCCTCGGCTGAAGACCGGTCATTCGGGGCCATCGGATCGCACCGGTACCGCGCCGTCGGCCTCAATTGCCGGCGCGGCGGCAATCAGGGTCGGCGCGTCGCTGACGAAGGCGTCGAGCACGCCGTCCGCGATTTTGATCGGACCATCGAACCGGGTCGCGCCGGGGATCGTCGTGATCGCAGCCGCCTCGCGCGCCAGTGTTCGCGCCTCGGCGAAATAGCGTGCGGCGGCAGTGCTGCCGCTATCGGCGGCGCCGAGCCCGGCGGCCGTCAATTGGAGCGCGCGGCCCCAGCGCTGCATCGCGTCGAGCCAAGGCCGCGCCTGCGCCGCGAAGCCGGGGTCGATCGTCCCGGAGCGGATGATGTCGGGCGCGTTGGCGATTGCGTCGGCACGCGCGGTCAGGTCCGCGATCGCCCGCTGCCGCGCTGCCGCATCGCCATCCGCTAGTGCTTCCCGCACCGCATCGAGCGTCGCCTTGAGCCGCGGTGCCTGCTCCTGCCAGGGCTGGCTGCCAAAGGTCGGCGCCATGTGTTGCGTATCGAAGAAGGTGAGCAAAGCCGCGGTCGCGCGTTCATCGCCGCCCGCCAGTTCCCGCGCGGAGAAATGCCAGGTCCGCTCGGCATCATAGGCCGTGTCGTTCCAGCCGAACGCGGCGACGCCGGTCACCGCCGGGCGGCTCGGGGCCTCCTGATTCATCGGGTTCGACAGGATGCCGGTCAGCTCGCCCGACAGCCCGGCCTCGCGCCGCGCATAGGGCGCCATCAGCAGCCGGCCGGTGGTCTGTGCGTAATCGTTGACCGGATAATTGTCCCATAACAGCGTCTTGCGGCCGAACGCCTTGGTCGCCGCCTTGGCGTCGGGGATCGAGATGGCGGGGGGGACGACGTCGGTGCCGGTCCACTGGACGACAATCCGCGGATCGAGATGCTTGCGCAGCGCCGCCTTGTACGGGGTTTCCTTCGCGTCGTAATATTCGGTCGGCACCATGATCAGCGCGCGCGCGCCCGGATCCTTGGCGCTCAGGCTGGCCTGCACCGCGTTGAGCAATTGCGCCTGTGCGACGCCGGCGGCTTCTGCGCCCGACGGGCCGAAGGTCGTCTTGTCGAGCTCGCAATTCCATTTGGTGTATTCGATGTCGTCGAGCGCGACGTAGAAGCTGCCGACGCCGATCGCCCGCAACGCGTCGAACTTGCGTTCCAGCGCCTGCACGTCGGCGGGGTCGGAGAAGCAGACCGACGGCCCGGGCGAGACCGCGTAGACGAAGTCGACATGGTTGCGCCGCGCGGTCTTGGCCAGCGTGCCGAGCGCCGACAGCGTCGCGGCGGGATAGGCCTCGCGCCACCGATCGCGCGCGTACGGATCGTCCTTCGGGCTGTAGACATACGTGTTCGCCTTCACCGTGGCGAGGAAGTCGAGATGCTTGGTGCGATCCGCCATCGACCAGGGCGCGCCGTAAAAGCCCTCGATCGTGCCGCGGATCGGCATTGCGGGGTAATCCTGGATCACCAGCGCGGGCAGGGTGGGGCGCCGGGCGAGCTGGCGGAACGTCTGGACCGCGTGGAACAGGCCGTCGGCGTCGTGCCCCGCGAGCGTGACGATACCCGCGCCGGTCGCGCCGGCTGCTACCGTGGCGATGGTGTAGCCCTCGGCATGTGTGTCGAGCGTGGTTTTGCTGCGGTCGAGCGCGTGGCGGACGATGTCGTCGCTACCAAGGCCCAGAACGATGTGAACGCGGTCGGGGACAGCGGGCAGGCGCCGTGCGGATGCGATCGTCTCCACCCCCGCCGATTTCAGGATGGTGCGAACGAGCGCAACGGTATCGGGGTCGGCGCCCGGTGCAGTGACGAGTACGACCGACGTGCCCAAGGCTATCGTGCCCGTCGTCAGCGTCATCGTGGCGGGCGTCGGGAAGATCGCAGGGCGTATCGCAGGATAGCTGGCGGCTTGGCTCGGTTGCGCCGTCGCCAGCGCTGCGAGTAGTGCCACCAGCGACACGGCGGCGCCGATTTCTCCGGTACGTCGCGCCATCTCTTGCTCCCGGTATCAGATTGGTCTTGTCATCGGGTCGTAGGACGATCGGACGGTCCCGGCAAGCGAGCAGGCGTGTGCCGATAGGATTTGAAAAGGTGGTGCCGAAAAGGTGGTGCCGGTTGCAGGAATCGAACCCGCGACATCCAGTTTACAAAACTGGCGCTCTACCAACTGAGCTAAACCGGCCCGGTGCGTGTCAGGCGTAACCGCCCAATGCTTCAAGACACGCCGAAGGTCCAGCCCTCGGTTTGCGCTATATGCGGTGTCATCGCGGCTGGTGTCCAGAGGTCCGGGCGATGCGCTGCCGTACGGAGCCAAGCGGCGGTCAGGATCGCGTCGGTGGCGTGATCGTCATAGCGGGCCAGAGGATCATGGGGCGCGCTGCCGAGCACCTCCAGCGCGGTATCGAGCGCGCCCGCATCGCGCATCTTGCTGAGGCCCTTGCGGATACCCGCGGCGCGCGCGGCGATCGTAGTATAGATTTCGACGATCGCTGGTCCTTCCGAGGGCCGCGGATCGAACGGCCAGACGGGGACGCGGCCGGCGAGGCGGTGCAACACGCGCATGCCGGTGAGGCTAGACTTGCCGACCTGCGCCGCACCGACGAGGTTGAAGCAGCTTGTCGGCGAGAAACCCATCGCGCGCTGGCCGTGCTCGCAGACGCGCATCCGGCCTGCGCCGCCGGGGAACAGGTCTCCGCAATCGCGGTGCTGGCGGAAGTGGCGGCGGAGTTCGGGATCGGTGAGCAGGCTCGAGACGGCGAGGTGCGGGTCGGCGGCGGAGGCTTCGTCGACCATCGCCCAGAGCGCGCGGGCGTCTGGGGGGCTTTCGGGGGCGCCGGGGAAGTAGCCGTCCAGATCGACGAACGGGAAGGCGGGGGAAAGGTCGAGGCCGATCAGCATCGGCGTGGCTTGGTCGAGCAACCAGTCGAGGACATCGTCGCGCGACCAAGCCGACGCTCCCGGTGGCGCGACCAGTTTCGGCGCGGCGTCGCCGTTTTCGCAGATCGCGACGGCGATGCCCTTGTGGCGATGCCCCTGCGCGCCGGACCAGTCGATCGCTGCAAACCGCGTGAAGCGCGTCTCAGCCATTCTTCTCTGCGCGCAGGCCGTCCCAATACGCAAGCCGCTCCGACAGCCGCTTCTCGAAGCCGCGTTCGGTCGGCGTGTAGAAGCTCTGTGGGCTCATCTCGTCGGGCCAGTAATCCGAGCCGGAGAACGCATCCTCGGTATCGTGATCGTACGCGTAGCCTTTGCCGTAACCGATATCGCGCATGAGCTTGGTCGGCGCGTTGCGGATCGACGCGGGCGGCATCAGCGATCCGGTCTCGCGCGCCGATTTCCAGGCCGCCTTCTGCGCCTTGTAGACCGCGTTCGATTTGGGCGCGGTGGCGAGATAGACGCAGGCCTGCGCGATCGCGAGTTCGCCTTCGGGGCTGCCGAGGAAATCATAGGTGTCCTTGGCGGCGATGCACTGGACCAGCGCCTGCGGGTCGGCGAGGCCGATATCCTCGACCGCGGCACGCGTCAGGCGGCGGAGCAGGAACAGCGGTTCCTCGCCCGCGGTCAGCATCCGCGCCAAGTAATAGAGCGCGGCCTGCGGATCCGACCCTCGGATCGATTTGTGGAGCGCGGAGATGAGGTTGTAATGCCCCTCGCGATCCTTGTCGTACACCGCGACGCGACGTTGCAGGAAGTTCGACAGCCCCGCCGGATCGAGCGGCTCAGGCAGGTTGACCGAGAACAAAGTCTCCGCCTGGTTGAGCAGGAAGCGGCCGTCGCCATCGGCGCTGGCGATCAGCGCATCCTTGGCGGGCGGGGTGAGGGGGAGGGGGCGCTCCATCTCCGTCTCCGCGCGGTCGAGCAGCTGTTCGAGCGCGCCGCGGCCGAGGCGTTCGAGGATCAGCACCTGCGCGCGGCTGAGCAACGCGGCGTTGAGTTCGAACGAGGGGTTCTCGGTGGTCGCGCCGACGAGCGTGACGGTGCCGTCCTCGACATAGGGGAGGAAGCCGTCCTGTTGCGCGCGGTTGAAGCGGTGAATCTCGTCCACGAACAACAAGGTGCGCTTGCCGATCTTGGCGTGCTCGCGTGCTTCGGCGAAGGATTTCTTGAGGTCGGCGACGCCGGAGAACACCGCCGAGATCGCGACGAACCGCAGGTCGACGGCGTCGGCTAGCAACCGTGCGATGGTGGTCTTGCCGGTGCCTGGGGGCCCCCAGAGGATGATCGATGACAGCCGTCCGGCCGACACCATCCTACCGATCGCGCCTTCGGGGCCGGTGATGTGATCCTGCCCGACCACCTCGCTGAGCGTACGCGGACGCAGGCGGTCGGCGAGCGGTGCGTTTTCGGGATGCGTTTCGGTAGGAGCGGCGGGTTCGAAGCCCGCGAAGAGATCAGCCATGCGCGGAAGATAGGGGCGGGGGCCGGGTTTGCCCATCCGTTGCCACCCACACTCCGTCATGCCGGGCTCGTTCCGGCATCCATCTCCCGCACGATCATCGATGGCGAGTTTGCTGGACGGTGGACCTCGGAACTGGTCCGGGGTGACGAATCTTTGACGGGCATCTTGAACCAGAAACAGTCTGCGATATATCGTCGATCATTGATGAAGATATATCGGAGAACACTCAAATGCGTTTTGGTATGGGATATGGAGCTTGGACTGGCAGCCCTCGTGGTGACGGTGAAGGCCGTGGTCGGCCTGGGCACGAAGGTCACGGGCGCCACGGCCATCGCGGCGGCCCGGGTGGTCGGCGACGGCTGTTCGACGGCGGCGAGCTGAAGCTCGTCATGCTGAAGCTGATCGCGGACGCACCGCGTCACGGCTACGACCTGATCCGCGAGATCGAGGGGCTGACCGGGGGTGGCTATGCGCCGAGCCCAGGCGTCGTCTACCCGACGCTCAGCATGCTCGACGAAATGGGGCTGATCGAGGAGCAGCAGTCGGAAGGCGCGAAGAAGCGCTTTGCGGCGAGCGACGAGGGCCGCGCGCATCTGGCCGAGAATGCGGCCGTGGTCGACGGCTTGTTCGCGCGGCTGGCCGCGGTCGGGGCGGAGTCCGAGCGGACCGATGGCGCGCCGATCCGGCGGGCGATGGGCAATCTTCGGCAGGTGCTCCAGCATCGGCTGATGCGCGAAGACGTCAACGAGGACACGCTGCACGACGTCGCGGCGCTGCTCGACGAGGCCGCCCAGAAGATCGAGCGCCTCAAGTGAGCGTCTCGGTCGCACGCGTGCCGACGCATTCGGCGAGCAAGTATCTCCAGCAACTGGCCAAGCATTGGAGCCACAAGATGGAGGTCACCTTCTCGGAAGAAGAGGGCCGCATCGCCTTCCCGAACGGCGCGGTGCTGGAGATGCGCGCGGACATCGAGACGCTCGACGTTGCGCTGACCGTGCCGGAGAGCGAGGACGTCGAGCGGATGCGCGGCGTGGTGTCTAGCCACCTCGACCGCTTCGCGTTCCGCGAGGCGCCGCTGACGTTTGATTGGGTGACTGTTTAGGGCCTCTTTTCTAACCCGCGCTCCCGCCCCCCCCCGACGTCATCCCAGCGAAAGCTGGGTTCTCCCCATTCGGGTCGCGGCGCCCGCCAACAGGGATACCCCAGCTTTCGCTGGGGTGACGGGGAGGGGGCGGGGGGAAGGTGAATTCGAAAGGTACACGTGGCAGACAACTTAGCCGCCCCGCCGCGCCATCACCTCGAGATACGTATCGAGCACCGTCTGGTTGATCGTATCCCACAGATACCCGGCCGCCTTGTCATGCCCGGCCCAGCCCATCCTCTCCCGCAGCCCCGGCTCGGAAACGATCCGCCCGATCGCGTCGGCGTACCCGCCGATGTCGGTCGGCAGCACGAGGAACCCGGTCACCCCATCGTCGACCAAACCGACCGCCCCCGACGCGCGTGCGGCGACCACCGGCACACCCGCCGCCATCGCCTCCAGCGTCACGTTGCCGAACGTCTCGGTCACGCTCGGGTTGAAGAACACGTCCATCGACGCGACCGCGCGACCGAGATCGTCGCCCGACTGGAACCCCGCGAACACCGCGCCCGGCACGCGGGCGGCAAACCAGTCGCGCGCGGGTCCCTCGCCGATCACCAGCACCTTGTGCGGCACGCCGCGCTGCTCCAGCGTCCGGATCACGTCGGCGAAGACGTCGAGCCCCTTCTCCTTCACTAGCCGCCCGAGAAACCCGACCGCTACCTCGCCGTCCGCAATCCCGCGCGCGCGCCGCCAGTCGAGATCGCGGCGCGTCGGCGTGAAGCGGTCGTGGTTTACGCCGCGCGACCAGATTGCGGTCGGCGTCGTCACGCCCCAGCTGCGGACGATTTCGGCCATGCCGCGCCCCGGCACCAGCACTTCGTCGACGCGGTTGTAGAATCGCGTCAGGATCTTCACCATGATCGGCTCGAAGAACGCCATCCGGTAATAGCGGAAATACGTCTCGAACCGCGTGTGCAGCGACGCCACCGTGGCGATGCCGTTGCGGCGCCCATAGCTGATCGCGCGATGCCCCAGGAAATCGGGCGCTGACACGTGGACGATGTTCGGCGCAAACGCATCGAGGTCGCGACGGATCGCGGCGGGCAACCCGCGCGCCATCTTGTATTCGCCGCGCCCCGCCGGCAACGGCAGCGATGGCACCGCGACCAGATCGCCGGTCGGCGGGAAGGCAGGCTTGGCGTTGGTCGGCGAATAGACACGCACCGTCGCGCCCTTCGACAACAGATGGCCGACGAGCAAGTTCAGCGCCTGGTTTGCGCCATCGCGAACGTAATTATAGTTGCCGCTGAACAGGGCGATGCGCAGGTCGGTGGCGTGCATCGTCGCGCGGATAACGCGGTGCGCCGTCAAGCGCCACTAAATCCGCAACATAGGTCGTATGCCGGCCATTGATGTTCCCGTATCGTTCTCGTACACCGGCGACATGGCGAAACCCCAGAAGCGTTATGTGTGTCAGTCCTGCGGATCGGTGTCGCACCGCTGGGCGGGGCAATGCGCCGACTGCAACGAGTGGAATACGCTGGTCGAGGAGGCGAACACCGCCGCCACGCCGTTCCATTCGAAGCATAATCTCCAGACCGGCGGCCGCGCGATCCAGCTGGTCGGGCTCGATGCGGAGATCAAGCTGCCCGACCGGATGGCGACCGGGATCGCCGAACTCGACCGTGCGCTGGGGGGCGGCTTCGTCGAGGGTTCGGCGACGCTGATCGGCGGCGATCCCGGGATCGGCAAGTCGACGCTGTTGTTGCAGGCGGCGGCGAAGATGGCGCTGGCGGGGCAGTCGGTCGCGTACGTCTCGGGCGAGGAGGCCGCGGATCAGGTCCGGTTGCGTGCGCGAAGGCTGGGCCTTGGCAACGCGCCGGTGCAGTTGGCGGCGGCAACGTCGACGCGCGACATCCTGACGACGTTGCAGACCAAGCCACCCGCGATGCTGGTGATCGATTCGATCCAGACGATGCACTCCGACCTGATCGAGGGCGCTCCGGGGACGGTCAGCCAGGTGCGGGCGTCGGCGCAGGAGCTGATCCGGTTCGCCAAGGAGCGCGGCACCGCGGTGGTGCTGGTCGGGCACGTGACGAAGGACGGCTCGATCGCGGGACCGCGCGTGCTGGAGCACATGGTCGACACGGTGCTCTCGTTCGAGGGCGAACGCAGCCACCAATACCGCATCCTCCGCGCGATCAAGAACCGCTTCGGCGGCACCGACGAGATCGGCGTGTTCTCGATGCAGACCGAGGGACTGGCGGAGGTCGGCAACCCGTCGTCGCTGTTCCTGACGCACCGCGACGATGCGATGACCGGTGCGACGGTGTTCCCAGCGCTCGAAGGCACGCGGCCGGTGTTGGTCGAGATTCAGGCGCTTACCGTTCGGCTGGCGTCCGGTGCGACACCGAGGCGCGCAGTGGTCGGCTGGGATTCTGGTAGGCTCGCGATGATCCTCGCGGTGCTGGAAGCGCGGTGCGGGCTGAGCTTCTCCAATGCCGAAGTGTATCTCAACATCGCGGGCGGCTACCGCGTCCAGGACCCTGCGGCGGACCTCGCGGTGGCGGCGGCGCTGATCTCGGCGATGTCGGAGCGGCCGGTGCCGGTCGATGCGGTGGCATTCGGCGAGGTCGCGCTGTCGGGCGAGATCCGGCCGGTCGCGCATGGTCCGCTGCGGTTGAAGGAGGCGAGCAAGCTCGGCTTCGAACGTGCACTCGTGCCCGCGTCGATGACGGGAGAGAAGAGCGGGATGAAACTCTCGGGGTTCAAGACGCTGGCGTCGTTCGTCGATCACATGATGGGGCGGGGATAACGAACACTAGAAGGTAGCTTGTTTCCCCGCGAAGGCGGGGATCCAGACTGGGCTCCCGCCTTCGCGGGAGAACAAGGCAACGGTGGTGATTGTGCTGGACCGTGCGGGTAGGTCCGATCGGGGGGGCTGCGTTCCCATCAGCGTACCGCGTCATCGTGGACAAGTTTGGCACTGATACCCACTAGATGAAGCCCCACCCCGGCGGAGGCCGGGGCCCAGTTGGGGGACGTTGCTGGCGACCGCTGCGCTTAATACCACGACCTTTCCAACTGGGCCCCGGCCTTCGCCGGGGTGGGGTGGTGATGGCCGTTGTCGGTCATCAGTCGATCGAACCGCACACAGCAACATCATCGTCGCGGCAGGTACGGTCACGCGGCGAGCGCATGGCCTCTCGCGACAGCTATGCTATGGCCACCCTTATGGCGAACACGCGAAGCAACACCGGTACCGTCGAGGTCGACGGCACCCGATACGACTGGCACCTCCAGCGCGAGCCGCAGCACACGGATGCCGAGGGCTGGAAGGGCATGACGATCTCGCTGTTGCAGGACGATGCCAAACGCGAAGCCCTGCTCGAGTTCCCCGCGCCGAAACGCCTGTTGAAGGGCTTGCCGCGCGGGCGGCTCCAGATCGACGACGCGACGATCGCTCGCGGCGTGCGGGCGGCGTTGGCCGCGGGGTGGGAGCCGATGTCGCGCGGCAAGCCGATGGTCTTCACGGTGGATTCCGAAGGGAATTGAACCGTGGATCGGCGTGACACCCCGACCCCGACGGACCCGCGCGCGCAGATGCAGCCCCAAGCCGATCTGGAAACCACGCTGCTGGGGCCGATCCTGCCCGATCGGAGCTGCGGCGATTGCACCGCGTGCTGCACCGAACTGACCGTCGATACGCCCGAGTTCGCTAAACCCGCTGGCACGCCGTGTATCCACCTCTGCGAACAGGGCTGCGGCATCCATGCCGTCCGCCCGCGCATCTGCCGAACCTGGTTCTGCGCCTGGCGACGGGTCGCGAGCTTGCCCGACGAAGCACGGCCCGACCGGTCCGGGCTTCTCGTCTCGCTCAATTTCGTCAACAAACCGCAGAATTGCCTGGAAGGCGTATCGATCAACGTCCGCGTGCTCGCCGGCAGCGACGCGATCGCGAACGGCATGGCGGCGACCGTGCTCGACAGCGTGTGCGACCAGCTGGTCCCGGTCTGGTTCAGCGACGGGTCGAAGAAAATGCTGATGCATCCCGACACCGACGTCGCCCGCTTCGTCCTCTCCGGAGAGGCTGCACCTCCGCATTTGCAGGACGAAGTCGCTGCATGGCGCGAACGCTACGGCGTGTTCGGCTTGAACCGCTAGGACGCGTCGGTCGCAGCATGCACTAGCGGTTCGGCCCCTGCGTCCCTATTCCAGAGCGCATGAACCTCACTGCCCTAGACATCGTCGTCCTGATCGCCGTCGCCGGGTCCGCGGTGCTGGGGCTGGTCCGCGGGTTCGTGACCGAAGTGCTGTCGATGTTCGCCTGGGTGGCGATGGTGGCGATGTTGAAGCTGTTCCACATCCCGCTCGCCGCCGCGCTATCGCCGGTTGTCGGCACGGTCGGCGGTGCTGCGGTGCTCGCGTTCGCGATCATCACCGGCGTCACCTATATCGGTGGGCGGCTGGTCGCCAACGCGATCGGCGCGCGGACGCGGACCTCGATCCTCGGCCCGGTCGACCGTGCGCTTGGCTTCGGGTTCGGCGCGCTGAAGGGCCTGATTCTCGCCAGCCTCGTCTTCCTGCTCGCGACGCTGGTCATCGACACGATGGGCGGCGGAGCCTCGCGCCGGCCCGGCTGGATGACGACGTCGCGCACCTATCCGCTGCTCAACGCGACCAGCGCGAGCATCGCCGATTTCGTCGACCGCCGCCGTCGTGGCAAACCCGTCTTCGGCGCAACCACCCCGCCTTCCAGATCCGATAACGCAAGCGAGCCGAAGTCATGAGCGCTCCCCTCTACAATGCCGAGATCCTGCGCCTCGCAGCCACGATCCCGCATCACGAACGCCTTCCCGAGCCGATGGCGACCGCCGAGAAACGCTCGCCGATCTGCGGGAGCCGGGTGACGATCGACGTCGCGGTGGACGATGCTGGGCGGGTCAGCGAGGTCGGCCTGCTGGTCCGCGCCTGCGCGCTCGGCCAGGCATCGTCGTCGTTGCTCGCGGCGAATATCCTCGGCCGCACCCCCGCCGAACTCGCCGCGACCCGCGATGCGTTGACCGCATGGCTTGCGCGCGAGGGCGATGCGCCCGATTGGCCGGGAATGGATATATTCACCCCCGCGCTCGACTACACCGCGCGTCACCCCTCGATCCGGCTCGCATTCGAAGCCGCGGCCGAGGCCGCCGATACCGCTGCAAAGGCGAAAGTCTGATGGCCGAGGCGTCGCCGTCGCTGTTGCGGGACGGTGTCGTACTGCTCGGGTTCGGCCTCATGTTCGTGCTGCTGTTCCGGCGGCTCGGGCTGGGTGCCACGCTGGGCTATCTCGTCGCGGGCGCGGTCGTCGGGCCGCATGTCCTCGGGCTGGTCGGCGATGCGGAGTCGAAGCTCGGGTTCGCCGAACTCGGCATCACGCTGCTGTTGTTCATCGTCGGGCTCGAACTCAATCCGTCGCGGCTGTGGCGGATGAAAGAGGAAATCTTCGGGCTGGGGCTGTTGCAGGTCGTGGTCTGCGGGCTGGCGATCACCGCGATCGTGTGGATCGGCGCGAAGTTCTCGCTGCCCGCCGCACTCGCGCTCGGCCTCCCGCTCGCCTTGTCGTCGACCGCGCAGGTGCTGCCGATGCTGCGCTCGTCGGGCCGGATGCGGACGCCGTTCGGTGAACGCGCCTTCTCGATCCTGCTGTTCCAAGACCTCTCGATCGTGCCCTTGATCACGATCGTCGCAGCGATGAGCCGCAATCCGGCCGACGCCAACGCGCCGCCGGGGTGGCTGCTGGCGATCTACACGGTGCTCGCGGTCGGTGGCTTGATCATCGCCGGGCGCTTCCTGCTCCGCCCGTTCTTCCGCCTGATCGGCAATCTCGGCGAGCGCGAGATGTTCGTCTTCGCCGGGCTGTTCACCGTCATCGCCAGCGCCGCCATCATGGAATGGCTCGGGCTTTCGACCGCGCTCGGCGCGTTCATCGCCGGCGTAATGCTCGCGGACAGCCCGTATCGGCACGAACTGGAGGCTGATGTCGAGCCGTTCCGTTCGATCCTGCTCGGGCTGTTCTTCCTCGCGGTCGGCATGGTGCTCGACCTGAACGCGATCGCCGAGCGCCCGGTCTTCGTGATGGCGATGGCCGCGGCGCTGATCCTGACCAAGACGAGCGTGATCATGCTGATCGGCATGGCGTTCAAGATGACCTGGCGGCAGGCGTTCGCGCTTGGCCTGCTGCTGAGCCAGGGCGGCGAGTTCGGCTTCGTGCTGTTCGCGCAGGCGCAGGCGGGGCTGCTGATCGAACCACAGGCGGCGAGCCTGTTCGGCGCGATCATCACGCTATCGATGGCGACCACGCCGTTCCTGATGGGGATCACCAAGCGCTTCCGGACCGAGCCGCTCGCCAAGGACCAGGAGCGCGACGGGCCCAAGACCGACGGCTCGAACGCGATCATCGTCGGCTATGGCCGGTTCGGGCAGACCGTCGGCCAGATGCTATTGACGCAGGATATTCCGGTGACGCTGATCGATACGGATATCGAGATGATCGACATCGCCGGCGAGTTCGGCGCCAAGGTCTATTACGGCGACGGCACGCGGCTCGACCTGTTGCGACAGGCGGGCGCGGCGGAGGCCGAGCTGATCTGTTTCTGCATGGACGGTGATCAACTCGAGCCCGACACGATCGAGGGCGTGCACGAGGCGTTCCCGAATGCCGCGATCTATGTCCGTGCGTTCGACCGCCGCGCACTGGTCAAGCTGAAGAACACGTCGGCCTCGTATGTCGTCCGCGAAGTGCTGGAATCGGCGGTGAAGATGGCGCGGCTGGCGATGGACGGGTTGGGCGTCGCCAGCGCGGACATCGATCGTGCCGAGGACATGTACCGCGCGCGAGACAAGGAGCGGTTGCAGCTCCAGATCGATTCTGGCGACATGCGCGCGGCGCGGGCCGAGACCGCCGAACGCTTTCCATGGGGGAACGACGCGACATGATCCCGTCATGATTATCGCTATACTTGCCGCCTTGTCGGGCGCGATCGCGGTCGCGGCGGGGGCGTTCGGAGCACACGGCGCGAGCGGGCCGGCGGCTGATTGGCTGAAAACCGGTGCGCAATACCAGCTGGTGCACGTCGTCGCGGCGCTGGTCGCGATCCGGATGGAGGCGCGCGGACCAGCGTGGCTGTTCGTCGTCGGCGGGGCGCTGTTCGCGGGATCGCTCTACGGCTTGGCGATGGGCGGCGGGCGCTGGCTCGGCCCGATCACGCCGATCGGTGGCGCGCTGCTGATCGGCGGATGGTTGTGGCTCGCATGGAGCGCGAGGACCTAGCGGTAGCCGGCCTTCAGCGTAGTTCCTGCTGCCACAACCGGATCTGCTCGATCGGGTCCGTTTCCGCAATCGCGGTTGCGATCGCCGACCGATAGCCACCGGGACGCAGCCCGTATCGGGCCAGAAACGCACGGCTGGCATGGCTTTCCGTGACGAAACCCGCATCGAGCGCGATCTCCGCGAATGACCGTCGTTCGGCGGGCTTCGAGAGCGCACGTCGAACCTGTTCCAGCCGACGTGCGAGAATGAAGGCTGCAATCCCCTGTTGTGGTCGCAGCAATCGGTAGAGCGTTGCGCGCGAGACGCCGCTTTCCGCAATCGCCGTCTCGGCATCGAAACCAGGATCGCCCAGCCGCCCATCGATCAACATGCGAAGCTGGCCGAGCCGCCGCCCGTCGCGGCCCGCTTCGACGACCGCGTCGTGCAGGCCATGCGCTTCGAGAGCGACCTTCAACAGCGTGCACAGGGCGGACGTCGCCGCCGGTAACGACGAGGTCTTCATCATCGGCAGGTTCGACAACAGCGACCGGACGAAATCGGCGTAAAGGCGGCAGTGGTCGGCTGCGAGCACCAGGCCATGAAGACCGCCGATCGGCCCTACGGTTTCCTCGATCCGGTCCTCGGCGATCGCAAGCGTCGCGATCCGCGCATCGCGCATCATGTTGCGCGTCGCTCGGCTGACATCGATCAGGACGATCTCGCCGGCGTTGATATTGCGGACGCCATCGCCGAGGTCGATCTGCAACAGACCTTCGAACACCAGAGTGACCGTCCAGTGCGTGAACCCATCGCGGCCCACGCGCTGTTCGCCCCGACTATGGCTGATATCGTTGAGCCGTCGGTTGTAGAGCAGTGCTCGATCCAGCCGCCATGCCTCGAATGCCGCACGCGGATTCGGGCCGACCTGCGTAACATCGGCGCCGATTGCATACAGCGCGCGGTAGCGATCCATTCGCTGGTCCTGCGGCAACGCTTCGCTGTCGAACGCGACCCGTTCGGGCGTTTCGTGACTCGTCATGCCGCGTACTGCTGGCGATAGCGGTGCCGCACCGCCACCGCCGCGAGGCCGCAGACGCCGCTGGCGATGACGCCGGTCGCGAACAATGCGGTTCCGAGCGCCCCGCCGGTGGCACCGGTAGCGATACTGGTACCGGCCGTGCCAGTGCCGGCGATCGTGGCCAATACGCCTGTCAGCAGCGGTCCGACCCCGACACCGAAGAGCGTGACGAGGGCAAGGAAAATGCCGTTGACGGTAACGCGCGTCGCGGCCGGACTTAGCAACTGGACGCCGAACAGTCCGCAGAACGACGCGATCCCCAAGATGAGGTTTGTCAGCGCGACGCCGATAACCGCGCCAGTCAGCCCGGGAGCCCAGATCAGCCCCGCCAGCGGCAACAACGCCGTGGCTAGCCCGGCCAGGATGATCGCCGGGATGTGACCATGCCACGACGCATAACGGGTCATGAGCCAGCCGGCCGCAAGCTGACCCGCGGGTGCAGCAAACAATGTGATCGCGCCCAGAAGGATTGCCGCCTGAGCGGGCTGCAGGCCGCGATCGCGCACAAACAGGGTCGGCAGCCAGGCGCCCATCGCCTGGATCAAAAGAATGGGCATGATCGCCGCTGCCAAAAACAGCGCAAATGTCCACCAATGGACCTCGGTAGACACTGAAGCGTCCCGCGGACCGCGCGGCGGATCTGGATCAGGGCGATCGGCGGCACGGGCGGCCAGCGCGTCGCGTGTCGGCGTTCGAATACTGACGAGCAGTGGAAGCATGATGATATTAGGCAGAGCCGTGATCACGAAGAGCCATCGCCACTGTGCGACATCGCCAAGCAGGCTTCCGGGGGCGTCGCGCGCCATGACCGCCAATGCCGACAGCAAGGCGCCGACCGTCAACAATGCCGTGCTTCGCCCGATCGTCGATCCGCTGGTAAAGAGGGAAAGTGCACGCGCTCGATCGTTAGTGCCGGCTGTGTCGACGAGCCAGGCGATCGCGACTGGCACGAACATGGCCTGACCGATCCCGAGCCCGGCGCGCGCCACCGTCAGTGTGGCGCTCGACTGTGCAGTGCCGGTCACGAGCGTCGCTGTGGTCCAGACGACCACGCCGCCTATCAACCAGCCGATCGATGCCTGTCGCCCACGGAGGACTGCCGCCAGCGTGAGCGCGGTAATTCCATACGGTATCGCGAATGCGGTCCCGACTATCCAACCCGCCTGGGCGTCGCTCATCGCAACATCCAGACGCATCAACGGCAGCGCTCCCGCGATCATGGTGCGATCGATGAAGGCCAGACAGTGAAGTGTCGCAAATACGGTGACGATACGCTTGATGAGTCGCGCCCCCGAGGCGTTCAATTTTTCCAATATTGTGAAGGATCTGGCCCCGGTAGCGCCAGCGGTCAAGCCGTTCGGTGGTGGCGCAAAGCGACCATCGGCGGATCACGTGCGCTCATAATAATGCGCCCCAAGTGATGGCAAAATCCTCGCAGCCACCTGTTCAATGGCAGGATGCCCGACCGGGTCTTCATCAAGACATCGAAACGTCCAATTTGAACCAAACTCGCTCATGCCAATATCCGATCGGGACTGTCGCTCCACTGGATTATAGCCGGCGCCGGATTTCCTATCTTACGAGGCCGCCACATCGAGTCCTTATGGTTAATTCATGGCGTGCCCTGTCTGCAGGGTTGACCGATACTGACGGAACGCACGAAGAGGATGCGGGAAGGTGGAGGGCCGGATGACCGACGGAATGACGCGACGGACGATGCTAGGCACGATGGGGCTCGGTGCGATGGGCACGACCCTCGCCTTGCCGATCGCAGCGGGAGCGGCGGCGGCAAAAGCCGGGACCGCAGGCCGCATGCCGGCGTTGCTGGCGGGCACCTATGCGCGCGAAGGTGGCAAGGGGCTGTATCCGATCACCGGTGCGGCCGATCGGTGGCAGATCGGTACGCCGGTCGGCGACATCGTCGACGCGTCGTTCGGGATCGGCGGTGGTCCCGGCGGCAGCTGGTATCTGGTCCGCGAACAGGCGCAGGGCGAACTGTCGGTCTATGCGGCCGGCTGGGCTCGCCGCGCGACGGTGTCGACCGGCGGCGCCGACCCGTGCCATCTCGCGCTCGATCAAGGATCCGCCTGTCTCGCGGTGGCGAATTATTCGAGCGGCAGCGTCGCGTTCTACCAGCTCGACCGCCGCACGGGCCTGCCCACACCCGCCGGGGTGTTCCGCCATGCCGATGTCGAGATCGGCGCGCAAACCGACAGCGGTCGCGGCCGGAATCATGACCGGCAGGAGGCACCGCACGCGCATTGGGTCGGGTTCAGTCCCGACCGGCGCTGGCTGCACGCAGTCGATCTAGGTGCCGACGCGATCTTCGCCTATCGGTTCGATCCACGGGCGCGGACCGTGGCGGCACCGCTGGTCGCATGGCAGGCGCCGGCGGGGGCAGGACCGCGACACATGGCGCGGCATCCACGACTGGCGCTGGCCTATGTCGTCTGCGAACTGTCGAACGCGCTGTATACGCTCGACGCGCGCACGGACGGGCGTTTCGTGACGCGGTACAGCATCTCGACCTTGCCCAAGGGCCATGCCGGCGCGTCGCAGGCCGCGCACATCGCGATCGATCGCGCGGGTCGGCGGATGTACGTCTCGAACCGCGGACACGACAGCATCGCGGTGTTCGCGCTCGATGCCGCGGGCACCCCGACCTTGCTCCAGCATAGTCCCAGCGGTGGGCACTGGCCGCGCGTCTTCGTGCTGCTCGACGACGAGCGGCGGCTGGTCGTGGGCAACGAGCGGTCTGGGACGCTGGCGGTATTCCGGGTGGCCGGCGATGGCCGTCTGACGCCGACCGGCGAGACCCGGTCCGTGCCGGGCATCGTGTTCCTGGGTCGGCCGGCCTAGACGCGCGGGGCATATCAGGATCGGCCGCGTCGCAAATGTCGTACGCCTTTGCGAATACGGCGGAATATCCTATGTGAATCCGGTCTTGGCGCCCGATACTGGCGCGCCGGGCGATAGGAAGGAGTGCCAATTGGCACAAGACGACGACCTGCCGACATTGGCACGGACAGGGATCGAAGGGCTCGACGATATTCTCAACGGGGGGCTTACCCCGGACCGGATGTATCTGGTGGAGGGCACGCCCGGCACCGGCAAGACCACGCTGGGACTGGGTTTCCTGCTTGCCGGATTGGCGGGCGGCGAGATCGGCCTGTACATCACGCTCGCCGAAACCGAGGTGGAACTGCGCGCGGTAGCCAAGACGCATGGCTGGTCGCTCGATCCGCTGGTCCTGTTCGAGATGGTCCCCGCTGACGGCTTCAGCGAAGATCACGAACAGACGTTACTGCACCCGAGCGAGGTCGAACTCGGCGAGACGATCCGCGCCGTGATGGCGAAGGTCGACGAGATCCGGCCATCCCGCGTCGTCATCGACAGCCTGTCCGAACTTCGCCTGCTCGCGCAGAGCCCGATCCGCTATCGTCGCCAGATCCTAGCGCTGAAGCACTTTTTCTCGACACGCGATTGCACCGTGCTGTTTCTCGACGACAAGAGCGGCAGCGGCAGCGATCTCCAGTTGCACAGCATCGCCCACGGCGTGGTGTCGCTCGAGCAGACGCTGTCCGGGTTCGGTGCGCAACGGCGTCGGCTGCACGTCGTCAAGATGCGCGGCGTGCGGTACCGCGGCGGCTATCACGACTTCGAGATCGAGCGTGGCGGGCTGTGCGTCTATCCCCGGCTGGTCGCGTCGGAGCATGGCGATCCCTATTCCGACGAGGCGATGTCGACCGGGTCGAACGAACTCGACGCTTTGCTCGGCGGCGGGCTCATTCCCGGCACGGCCACGCTGCTGACCGGCCCGGCGGGCGTCGGCAAGACCACCGCATCAGTGCAGAGCATGATCGCAGCGCTGAAGCGCGGCGAGCGCGCGGCCTATTTCCTGTTCGACGAGCGGCTGCCGACGTTGCTCAAGCGAAGTGCCGCGCTGGGCATGGACATGGCGCCGTTCGTCGACAGCGGGCAATTGCTGTTGCGCGCGATCGACCCTGCCGAAATGTCGCCGGGGGAATTCTCGAACGCGGTGCGCGCGGCGGTCGAGGTGCACGGTGCCAAGGTCGTCGTGATCGACAGCCTGAACGCATACCTGCAAGCGATGCCGAACGAGCAGTTCCTGATCCTGCAGATGCACGAGATGCTGACCTATCTCGGCCAGAAGGGCATCGTCAGCCTGCTGATCCTCGGGCTGCACGGGATCACCGGGGACGTCCGGTCCGATGTCGACCTGAGCTATCTGTCCGATACGATCGTCCAGCTGCGCTATTTCGAAGCACATGGCGAAGTGCGGCAGGCGATTTCGGTGATCAAGACGCGTACCGCACGGCACGAAAGGACGATCCGGGAGTTTCAGATCGGTGGTAGCGGGCTGCACGTTGGTGAACCGCTGCGGCATTTCCAGGGCGTCCTGACCGGCGTGCCGACATTCTCCGGTGAAGGAACGACACTCATGGCCAGCCGGAACGGGACCGAGAGCACCACTCTCTGACATGGAGGACCGCGTCCTCATTCTCGCGCCACGCGGGCGCGATGCGGCGATCGCGGCGGACCTGCTCGACAGGAATTCGATCGTTTCGAAGATCTGCGAGGATCAGGCGGTGCTGCTCCGGGAGCTGAAGGTTGCGGCCGGCGCGGTGCTGCTCACCGAGGAGGCGCTGACGGCCGAGGATTCGACCGCGCTGACCGAGTGGATCGCCGCGCAACCGAGCTGGGCGGACATCCCGTTCGTCGTGCTGACGAACGGCACCAAGACACCGCGGACGTTGCACGCGACGCAACGGCTCAGCGATCTCGGCAACGTCGTGCTGCTCGAACGGCCCCTGCATGCGGAGGCGATGCTCGGTGCGATCCGGTCGGCGTTGACGGCGCGAGGCCGGCAATACGAACTACGCGATGTCGCGGTGACGCTGGAGCGCGCGGTCGAGGATCGCACCGCCGAATTGCGGTCGGCGCGCGAGAGCCTGGAGATCGCGCTCGAGGCGGCCGGGATGGGCAGCTGGGACTTCGACCTGAAGACCGGCGAGACGCGCCGGACGCAGCGTCATGACGACATCTTCGGCTATCCGAACGGGGTGGCGGTGTGGAACCTCGAAGCGTTTCTGAACCAGGTCGATCCGAAGCAGCGCGCAGCGGTGAAACGTACGCTGGAAGAGTCGTGGCAGACCGGGACGCTCGATCTCGAATGCAGCATCGCCGCGGCGGATGGCGTCAAGCGCTGGATCGTCCTCAAGGGGCGCGTGCTCCACGATGCGGAGGGCGCAGCCGTGCGGATGTCCGGCGTGGTTTCCGACGTGACCGATCGCAAGGAAGCCGATGCGCAACTCGCCCAGGCGCAGAAGATGGATGCGATCGGCCAGCTGACCGGCGGCGTCGCGCACGACTTCAACAATCTGCTGACCCCGATCGTCGGCAGCCTCGACCTGATGCGGCGGCGACACAAGGACGACGAGCGGACGCAGCGGATGATCGGGGGCGCGTTGCAGGCCGCCGAGCGTGCCGCGACGCTGACGCAGCGCTTGCTGGCGTTCGCGCGGCGGCAGGCATTGCAGCCGCGTGCGGTCGATATCGGCGCGCTGATCGACGGGTTGGTCGACCTGATCCGGCGCTCGCTGGGGCCATCGATCACCGTCGTGCTCGAAGTGCCACGCCATCTGTCGTCGGCGCGGGTCGATCCGAACCAGCTCGAACTCGCGTTGCTCAACCTGGCGATCAACGCGCGCGACGCGATGCCGGGCGGCGGGCGCCTGACGCTGTCGGTCAGCCAGTCGGTGGTCGACGATCGCAACCTGATCGGTCTGGCCGCGGGAAGCTATATCCGTCTGACCGCGGCGGACACCGGGACCGGGATGGATCGTGCGACGCTGGCGCGTGCGACCGAACCGTTCTTCTCGACCAAGGGTGTCGGCAAGGGCACCGGACTTGGGCTGTCGATGGTCCATGGCCTGGCCGCGCAATCGGGCGGCACGCTTCGCCTGACGAGCGAGCCGGGCGCGGGAACCGCCGTGGAGTTATGGCTTCCCGCGACCGAGGAGGCGCCGGTCGACACGATCGAGAGTTCACCGGAACCGGTCCAGGCCCGGCGCGGCGCAAAAGTGCTGCTGGTCGACGACGAGGATCTCGTTCGTGCGGCAACTGCCGACATGCTGCGTGACATCGGCTATGTCGTCGTCGAGATGGCATCGGCCAGCCAGGCGCTATCGGCGATCCGATCGGGCGTCGACGCCGACATTCTGGTCAGCGATTACCTGATGCCGGGAATGACCGGCGGCCAGTTGATCGGCGAGCTGCGATCGTCGGGTATCCGCATGCCGGCTCTGCTCGTGACCGGGTATGCGGCGGCGGGAGAAGACGTGCCCGACGACATCCCCCGGCTCGCCAAGCCGTTTCGCCAGGTCGATCTGGCCGCGCGGGTCGACGAATTGTTGCGGCAGTCGCCGGCGGGGCGGCCGAAACTGCGCGCGGTCGACTAGGCCTTCAGCGGATCATGCGGGCGATCGTCTTGGCCGCCGCCGCGCCGTACGGGGGTTTGAGCCCGGCGAGCTTGGCGACATCGAGCTTCGATTGCTTGAAGACGGCACGCGCGTGGCTGAACGTGCGGAAGCCGTCGATGCCGTGATACGCGCCCATGCCGGACGGTCCGCTCCCGCCGAAGGGGAGGTCCTCCATCGAGACGTGGAAGATCACGTCGTCGAGCGTCACGCCGCCCGAGATCGTGCGGTCGAGCACGCGGCGGCGCTCGGCCTCGTCACTGCCGAAATAATAGAGTCCGAGCGGGCGGTCGCGGCGATTCACCTGCGCGATCGCGTCGTCGATGCCGTCGTAGCGGCGGATCGGCAGGACCGGGCCGAAGATCTCTTCCTGCATGACGATCATGTCGTCGGTCGCGTCGCGGACGATGTGCAGCGGCATTTTCCGCGAATTGGCGGCGCCGAAATCCTCGTCGGCGGGGTTCACGACCTCGACCGTGGCGCCCTTCGCGCGGGCGTCGGCGATCCAGTCGGTGAGGCGCTGGTGGTGGCGATCGTTGACCACCGAGGTGTAGTCGGCGTTGGCGAGCAGGGTGGGGTACATCGCGCTGGCCGCGGCCTTGATGCCATCGACCACCTTGGCTTCGTCCGCCGAGGGCACGAGCATATAGTCGGGCGCGAGACAGATCTGCCCCGCGTTCATCATCTTGCCCAGCGTGACGCGTTCGGTCGCGCGCGCGATATCCGCCGACGCGCCAAGGATGACCGGCGACTTGCCGCCGAGTTCGAGCGTGACCGGCGTCAGGTTGTCGGCGGCGGCGTGGAGGATGTGGCGGCCGATCGCAGTCGCGCCGGTGAAGATGAGGTGATCAAACGGGAGCGCGGAGAACGCCTTGCCGACCTCCGCATCGCCGGAGACGATCGCGAGTTCGTCCTGCGCGAAATAGCGGGCGGCGAGTTCCTCGAACAGCGCGGCGGTGGCGGGGGTGTATTCGCTCGTCTTCGCCATCGCGCGGTTGCCCGCGGCGAACACCCCCGCAAGCGGCGCGATCAGCAGGTTCACGGGGAAATTCCACGGCGCGATGATGCCGATCACGCCCTTGGGCTGATACTCGACCCACGCCTTCGCGCCGAGCAGGCCGAGCGGAAACTGGACCGGGCGGCGGTCGCGCTTCATCCAGCGGTCGAGATGTTTTGCGGCATGGGCGATCGGCGCGAGCGACGCACCGATATCGGTCATCATCGTCTGCTCACGGCTGCGGTGCCCGAAATCCTCCGACACGGCGTCGCAGAACCGCGCCGCGTTATCCCGCACCATCGCCGCGGTACGCTTGAGGCGGTCTAGGCGGACGGCCTTGGTAACCGGCATCTCCGCCATGAACGCTTCGCGTTGGGCGGTTAGGATCGTTTGCAGACTGCTCATCGGGCATCCTTGTGAGTCGTTAGGATTGGATTGGCCATTCCGGCCGCTTGAGTTCCTTCCCTGTGATGATCGCCTCGACCATTTTAAGCTGATCATAAACCAACGTTCTGATGATCTCCTGGTCTTCAACAGTTCCATCTCGATCAAGTAGATCAGTGGCTATGGGCTCGATTGCCAGATTCACTAATTTGAGTAATCCACCTACCGCTACCAGATGCCGAGCTATCGACCTTGGCCCCTGGTCGGTCAGTTCAAAAATTGGAAAGCGGTCTATCTCACTGGCGACGCTTGTCATGGTCAGGCCTGCCGCGCGTATTGATATCGTTGTGGGCAAGAAATTGGCGGATGTTCGGTGATAGCTTTCAAGAACCTCGTATCCATTTTGCAAAAGCCGGCCAGCCGAATTTTTGAGCTGCCGTCGCCTTTGCCAATGCGGCGCGAACGCTGTGAAATAGGTTATCACGAGCGCCAGTGTAGCGCCGGCGAATTGTGCCCACCCTGATAAGCCCTGGTGAGTTTCCAACCATGCCAAGATATTAGCCATCTCGCCTCCACCCCAGCTGAAACGGGCTTACAAAGCCATAATTTACGTGCTTCACAGGCTACACGTTTGAATATCTGTCTGCTTCAGGATGTCGGCAGCAATTATCACGCCCCAACCGGCAGATCCCGGAACGCCTGATCCTTGTCCACCCGGATTTCGCCGGGGAGGCCGAGGACGCGTTCGGCGATGATGTTCTTGAGGATTTCGTCGGTGCCGCCGGCGATGCGCAGGCCGGGGGCCCACATCGTCGCGGCGTGGAAGGCGCCCTTCAGCGGGGTCAGCGCGGGGTCGGCGATGATGCCGTATTGATCGCCTGCCTCGACCGCGGTGTTGCCGATCGCCTGCAACTGGTTGGCGGCGACGATCTTGCCGATCGAGCTTTCGGGGCCGGGCACTTGACCTTTCGACAGTGCGGTGATCGTCCGCATCCGGGTGTTGCGCAGGCCCTCAGATTGCACCCACCAGTCGGCGAGCGTCTGGCGAAACGCGGCGTCTTTCAGCAGCGGGCCGTCTGCGCCGTTGGCCTGGGCGGCGAAGGCGAGGATATCCTCGGGGCCGACGCCGCCGCTCGTGCCGATCGCGAGACGCTCGTTCATCAGCGTGAACAGCGCGACTTTCCAGCCGCCGTCGACCGGCCCGAGGCGTTGCGCGTCGGAGATGCGGACGTCCTCGAACCACACTTCGTTGAAACTCGAACCGCCGGACATCTGGTGGATCGGGCGGATCTCGATCCCGGGCGCCTTCAGGTCGAGCCAGAACATCGTCAGGCCCTGATGCTTGGGGACGTCGGGGTTGGTGCGGACGAGGACGATGCCATAGTCGCTGTAATGCGCGCCCGAGGTCCAGACCTTCTGGCCGTTGATCACCCAGTCGTCGCCGTCTCGCACCGCGCGCGTGCGGATCGCGGCGACGTCGGAGCCGCCGGCGGGTTCGGAGAAGAGCTGCGACCAGATCTCGTCGCCGCGCACCGCGGGGCTGACGAAGCGGTGCTTGGTCGCGTCGTCGGCATAGGCCATCACGGTCGGCACGCACATCCCGAGCCCGATCGTGAAATAGCTGCCATCGACCGCGTGTTTCGCCTCTTCCTGGCCGAAGATCACGCTTTCGATCGGCGTGCCACCGCCGCCGCCCCATTCCTGCGGCCAGGTGATGCAGGCGTATCCGCCCGCCGCCTTACGCGCCTGCCAAGCCTTCGCCTTGGCCATGTCGTCGGGGTAGTGGCCGGCGTCGTGCTCGGCGATGTTCGCGTCGAGCCACGCGCGCGCGGCGGCGCGATAGGTGGCTTCGGCGTCGCTGTCCTTGAAGTCCATGATCGTCCTTTCAGGCGGCCCAGCTAGGCGGCGTTGCGCATTTCGAGTTGGCCGACGAGGCGTTCGCGCCACGCGGCGGGGCTGCCGGCGACGAGCGCGAGCTGGCGCGAGCGGCGGTAATGGAGGTGGCAGTCGGACTCCCAGGTGAAGCCCATTCCGCCATGCGTCTGGATGTTCTCCTTCGACGCGAACCAATAGGCGTCGGACGCGGCAACGCGCGCGGTGGCGGCGGCGAGCGGCAGTTCGGCGGCGCCTGCATTGAGCGCCCACGCGCCGTAATAGGCGTTCGAGCGCGCGAGTTCGTTCTTGACGTACATGTCGGCGAGCTTGTGCTTGATCGCCTGGTACCCGCCGATCTGGCGGCCGAACGCGTAGCGATCGAGCGCATAGCCCTTTGCCATATCGAGACAGCAATCCGCGCCGCCCAGTTGTTCGAATGCGAGGAGGACGGCCGCGCGATCGAACACCGCCTGCATCGCGGCGATGCCGTCGTCGGTGCCGAGCCTTTCGCAAGGCGCGTCGGTGAAGGTGAGGCGAGCGGCGCTGCGGGTCGGGTCGAGGGTTTCGAGGACTTCTGTGGTAACGCCCGCGCCCTGCTCGACTAGGTAGAGGCCGTCGCGCGCGAGGACGACGATCAGGTCGGCGACGTCGCCGTCGGTGACGGGGATCTTCTCGCCGGTAAGTGTGCCGCCGGAGACGGTGGTGCGGACCGAGCGTGCGGTGACCGGGCCGGCACCTTCCGACGTCGCGAACGCGCCAATGACGTCGCCCGCCGCGATCCTCGGCAACCATCGGACTTTCTGGGTGTCGCTGCCGTAGAGCATCAGCGCTTCGGCGACGAAATAGACGGTCGAGGCGAACGGGATCGGCGCGCAGGCTCGCCCCAGTTCCTCGGCAATCGCGCAAAGTTCGATATGGCCGAGGCCTAGCCCGCCGAACTCCTCGGGGATCGCCGCGCCGAGCCAGCCTTGCGCGGCCACCGCTTTCCAGAGCGTCGCGTCATAGGCTTTGGCGGGATCGTCGAGAACTGCGCGGACGCGGTCGCTGCCGCAATGCGCGCCGAGGAACTTGCGTGCTTCGTCCTTGAGGAATTTCTGGTCGTCGGAATAATCGAAGTTCATGCGGACTCCTTCGAATGCGCCCAATATTCGTCGCGGAGCAGGCGCTTGTAGAGTTTCCCCGTCTCGTGCCGCGGCAGCGTCTCGCGGAAGTCGATCCGGCGCGGCGCTTTCACATGGCTGAGGTTCGCGCGGGCGAAAGCGCTGAGCTCGGCCGCCAGTTGCGTGCGGTCTTCGGTTGGGTCGGCGGGGCAGATTATCGCCACCACCTGCTCACCCATCTCGTCGTCCGGCGCGCCGATCACCGCGACGTCGGCGACCTTCGGGTGCGTGACGAGCAAATTCTCGATCTCGGCGGGATAGATGTTCACGCCGCCCGAGATGATCATGAAGCTCTTGCGGTCGGTGAGGTAGAGATAGCCCTCCTCGTCGAGCCACCCGACGTCGCCGAGCGTCGTCCAGCCATGTGCGTTGGCGGCTTCCGCGGTCTTGGCGGGATCGTTGTGATATTCGAACCCGCCGCCGCCCGCGAAATAGACGTCGCCTTCCGCACGCGGTGGCAACGCGTTGCCATCCTCGTCGCAGATCATCGTCTGCGCGGTCAGGTTGCGGCCGACCGAGCCCTTGTGCGTCAGCCACTCCGTGCTGGAGATTGCGCAGAACCCGTTGCCTTCGGTGCCGGCGTAATATTCGCCGATGATCGGGCCCCACCAGTCGATCATCGCCTGCTTGACCGGGAGCGGGCAGGGGGCTGCGGCGTGCCACACCGCTTTCAGCGACGATACGTCGTAGCGGGCGCGGACTTCGGTCGGCAGTTTGAGCAGGCGGATGAAGTGCGTCGGCACCCATTGCGCATGCGTGACGTGGAACCGTTCGATGGCGGCGAGCGCGGCTTCGGGGTCGAAATGCTCCATCACGACGACGGTGCCGCCGACCTGGTGCACCGCCATCGACCAGCGCAACGGCGCGGCGTGATAGAGCGGCGCGGGCGAGAGATAGACCATCTCGGGCGTGAACCCGTACAGTCCCTTGCCGAGCATCACGAGCGGCGAGACGTTGGTCCCGAACGGCTCTTCCGACAGTGCGTGCTTGACGCCCTTGGGCTTGCCGGTGGTGCCCGACGAATAGAGCAGGATGCCGCCGGGTGAAGGGTCGGCAATCGGCGTGGCCGGCTTCGCGTCGCGCGCGGCTTCGTAAGACGCGTACCCGTCGATCGCGCCGTCGACGACGTACCGCCGGACGTCGTCGAGCATCGGTACCAGCGCCGCTGCGACCTCCGCGCATCCCTTGCTCACGATCAGCACACGGCAATCGCCGTCGCGGATGATGTACGCCGCCTCGCTCGCGGTCAGTTTCGAGGAGAGGCAGGTGCAATAGACGCCGGTCCGCTCGGCCGCCCACATCACCTCCAGATAGCGCGGCGAATTGTCCATCAGCACCGCAATGCCGTCGCCGCGCTTCAGGCCGAGCGAGCGGAGCAGATGCGCGCCCTCGTTCGCGCGGACGTCGAGTTCGCGATACGTCACCGTCTCACCCGTCGCCGCCATGATGTAGGCGGGTTTGTCGGGCGTCGTCAGCGCGTGCGCGACGGGGTGCATCAGACGCGCTCGATGATGATCGCCGGCGCCATCCCGCCGCCCGCGCACATCGTCACGAGCCCGCGCTTCAGGTCGCGGCGTTCGAGCTCGTCCAGGATCGTGCCGATCAGGATCGCGCCGGTCGCGCCGATCGGATGGCCCAGCGCGATCGAGCCGCCATTGACGTTCACCTTGTCGCGGTCGAGCTTCAGGTCGCGGATGAACTTCTCGGCGACCACGGCGAACGCCTCGTTGATCTCCCACAGGTCGATGTCGTCGACCGTCAGCCCGGCCTTCGCCAGCACCTTCCGCGCCGCGGGGACGGGGGCGTTGAGCATCAGCGTCGGATCGTCGCCCATGTTCGCCATCGCGACGATCCGCGCACGGGGTTTCAGCCCGTGCTTGGCGGCGTACTCAGCGCTGGCGAGCAGGATCGCGGCGGCGCCATCGACTACACCGGAGGAATTGCCGGCGTGATGGACGTGCTTGATATCGACGTCGGGATAGCGGCGGTTGATCTGCTTCCGATACGTGGTGCCCTTGTCGTCGAGCGGCACGTCGGCGATCCCGGCGAACGAGGGGCGCAGTGCGGCGAGGCCCTCGGCGGTGGTGTCGGGGCGCGGATATTCGTCTTTCTCCAGCACCAATGCGCCGGTGGCATCGGTGACGGGGACGAGGCTGCGATCGAACCGCCCTTCGGCGATCGCCACCGCGGCGCGGCGCTGGCTTTCGAGCCCGAGCGCTTCGAGCGTTTCGCGGTCGATCCCCTCGATGCTGGCGATCGCATCGGCGCAGATGCCCTGGTTCGACTGCGGATGCGCGGCGTCGAGCCTGGCGTTGCCCGAGCCGATCCCGAGCGGCCGCTTGCCCGCCGCCATGTCGTCCTGCATCATCGTCGTGGTGAGCGACATCATCTCGGTCCCGCCGGCGATGACGAGGTCTTCCATCCCGCTCATGATCTGCGCCGCCGCGAAGTTCACCGCGGTGATCCCGCCGCCGCAGAACCGGTCGAGCGTCGTCCCGCTCGCCTTGACGTCATAGCCCGCATCGAGCGCGGCCATCCGCCCGAGATCGCCGCTTTGCTCGCCACGCTGCGTCGAGGTCGACCAGATGATGTCGTCGACATCGGCGGTATCGAGCTTGTTTCGCTCGGCAATTGCCTTGAGAACGGTCGCGGCGAGATGTTGCGGGTGCATGTGCGCGAGCGCGCCCTTGCCCGTCTTGCCGATCCCGCGCGGGGTACGGACGGCGTCGATGATCAATGCCTCGGCCACACTCTCTCTCCTGTTACACCCGCCGCTTTGGTGCGGTCGTGGTGCCTGATGCCGGATTGCGTCCGGCTTCGTTCCGACGTAACATTCGTTATGGAGAGTGGCTTGTCAAGCACGGTATCGATTGAACACGCCGTTGCACCCCGCGCGGATCTGGCGCCGCGCGACTGGCTGGAGATCGGGCAGGCGTTGCTAAAGAGCGGTGGTCTTCGCGCGCTGAAACTCCGCAGCCTCGCGCAGGCGGCGGGGGCGTCGACCGGCAGTTTCTATCACCATTTCAAGGATTTCGACGGCTATCACGCGGCGCTCGCATCGTATTTTGCGGAGGCGCAGATCGATCCGTTGCTGGCGTCGCTGACCGCATCGGACCTCGCGCCGGTCGAGCGGATCCGCGCGTTCGCCGAGCATGTCCGCGATCACGACATGTCGCAGCTCGCGCTGGCGATGCGCGCCTGGGCGAAGAGCGATGCGCGCGCGGCGGCGGCGATCCGCGAGCATGACGACAAAGTGATGGCGTTCCTGGTCGAGCAACTAACCGCGCACGGATTCGATTCCGTCGAGGCGGGGATCCGCGGCTATGCGCTGCTGGCAGTGGGCTTGAGCGAGGTGCATCCGGTCGAAGGGCTCGATCGCGGCGTGCTGCGGAACGGGTTGCTTACGCTGCTGTGCGAGCGCTAGCGTATCGAGATAAGGCGACTCCGTAAAAAAGCGGAGCGTTATGAGGAGGATGCGGGCATGCAGACGTATGACTACGTAATTATCGGCGCGGGCTCGGCCGGCTGCGTGCTCGCCGCGCGCCTGACCGAGGATCCGGACGTGTCGGTGCTGCTGCTCGAGGCGGGTGGACGCAACGACGGCGTGCTGGTGCGGATGCCCGCGGGGGTCGGCGAACTCATCAAGAGCAAGAATGCGAGCAACTGGGGCTTTTCGACCGAGCCCGAGCCGCATCTCGACAACCGTCGCCTGTGGTGGCCGCGCGGCAAGGGGCTGGGCGGGAGCTCGTCGATCAACGGCATGATCTACACGCGGGGTCATCCGCAGGATTACGACGAGTGGCGGCAGATGGGGCTGCCGGGCTGGTCGTTCGATGACGTGCTGCCGTATTTCAAGCGGCTCGAAGGGCATCATCGCGGCGAGTGCCCCTTGCACGGTGGCGCGGGCCCGCTGACGATCTCGGGCGGGGAGTCGGACAGCCCGTTCTACGACGCGCTGGTCGAGGCGGGGCGGCAGGCGGGCTATCCGGTCACCGAGGATTTCAACGGCGCGAGTCAGGAGGGCTTTGGCCGGTACGACCTGACGGTGGCCGATGGGAAGCGCTGGAGCACTGCGGCAGCGTATCTTCGGCCGGTGTTGTCGCGGCGTAACCTGACCTGCGTGACGGGCGCGCGGACGACGCGGATTCGGATCGACAAGGGGCGGGCGGTTGGTGTCGACTATGTGCTCGACAAGGGCGCGCGGGTGGAATCGGTGACGGCGACGCGCGAGGTGCTGTTGTGCGCGGGAGCGGTGCAATCGCCGCACATCCTCCAGTTGTCGGGGATCGGCGATCCGGATCGACTGACCGCGGCCGGTGTGGGCGTGGTGCATGCGCTGCCCGGCGTCGGCGAGAATTTACAGGATCATCTCGACGTCGTGATGAACTGGAAATCGCGCGGGCTGCGCACCGGATACGCGATGACCAAGGGCGTCGGCATGATCGGCGTCGGGCTGAATTACCTGTTGCGCGGCAAGGGCGCGGGGCGGCAGCAGTTCCTCGAGGCGGGCGCGTTCGTGTCATCGCGCGAAGGTCTGTCGCGACCGGACGTGCAGATCCACGCGGTGCTGGCGATCATGCAGGATCACGGCAAGGTGAAGGCGACCGAGGACGGCTTCACGCTGCACCTCTGCCAGTTGCGGCCGGAAAGCCGGGGGCGGATCGGACTACGCTCAGCCGATCCGTTCGCCGATCCGGTGATCGTCGCGAACTACCTCGCGACCGCGGAGGATCGCCGCGTCATGCGCGCATGCGTCGGCATAGGCCGCCACGTCGCGCGGCAGGCGGCGCTCGATCCGTACCGCGCCGGGGAATTGTCGCCGGGTGAGGATGTGCGGACTGACGACGAGATCGACGCCTGGGTCCGACGGACCGCGGAGACGATCTACCACCCGGTCGGCACCTGCAAGATGGGCACGGCTGACGACACCATGGCGGTGGTCGACGCGACGCTCGCGGTGCGCGGGTTGGAGGGCCTGCGGGTGGTGGACGCCTCGGTGATGCCGACGCTGATCGGCTCGAACACCAACGCGCCGACGATCATGATCGCGGAGAAGGCGGCGGACATGATCAAGGGGCGGCAATTGGCGCGCGCGGCCTAGCACGGTCGGTATTTGTATCCTCCCCCGCCAGGGGGAGGTGGCACCGCAGGTGACGGAGGGGGAGGACACGGAACAGGCGTTTCCTTTTCCTCCCCCTCCGTCTGGCAAGGGCCAGCCACCTCCCCCTGGCGGGGGAGGACAAGAACTTGACCGCCTAGCCGGCCCCATCCTCACTCATCGCCGTGGGAAAGGTGAGGGCGGATTAGATCACCGAGGCGCCATCCGGATCGCGCCATCGAGCCGCACGTCCTCGCCGTTGAAATACCCGCATTCGATCATCGTCAGCGCGAGTGCCGCAAACTCCTCCGGCCGCCCCAAGCGCTTGGGAAACGGCACCGACGCCGCCAGCGCATCGCGGACCTGCTGCGGCGCGGCGGCGAGCAGCGGCGTGTCGAAGATACCCGGCAGGATCGTGTTCACCCGTATCCCCTCGCTCATCAAATCCCGCGCGATCGGCAGGGTCATCCCGACTACCCCCGCCTTCGACGCAGAATACGCGGCTTGCCCCATCTGGCCATCCTCGGCCGCAGCACTCGCCGTGTTGACGATCGCGCCGCGCTCGCCGTCCTCGCCGGGTTCCAGCGTCAGCATCCCCGCCGCCGACTTGGCGAGACAGCGGAACGTGCCGACCAGGTTGATCTGGATGATCCGGTCGAACGCATCGAGCGGGAAGTGCTTGATCGAACCGTCCTGCTTCGATCGCCCTGCCGTCTTCGCCGCATTGCCGGTCCCTGCGCAATTGACCAGGATCCGCTCTTGCCCATGCGCCGCGCGTGCCGCCGCGAACCCCGCATCGACGCTGTCGTCGGATGTCACATCGACCTTGCAGAACACCCCGCCGATCTCCGCCGCCAGCGCTTCGCCCTTGTCCGCCTGAAGGTCGAAGATCGCCACCTTCACCCCCTTGGCGGCCAGCGCGCGCGCGGTCGCCGCGCCCAATCCCGACGCGCCGCCGGTCACCACGGCAGCACTGTTTGCGAGGTCCATGCATCTCTCCTGTCAAAGCCCCGGGATCCGCGCCCCGGTTGCAGAACATTAGTTATGCTCGTATTCGCAGCTTGCCAAGCCGGCATGTCGCACGGGGATCCGACGATGACTGAAGCGCTGTTGCAGAACGCCAGCCCGCATTGGTTGCCACGCCAGCCCAAGGGCGCGCTCGATCATATTCCCGGCGACGACGGCCTTCCGCTGTTCGGCAACACCTTCAAGATGCTCGCCGATCCGATCGGGTTTTCGCGCGGCATGGTGGCGCGGTTCGGGCCGGTCTATCGCAACACCGCGCTCGGCGGGACCGGCCTGATGCTGCTCGGCCCCGACGCGAACGAGCTGATCCTGTTCGACCGCGATAAGATCTTTTCGTCCGAACAGGGCTGGGGACCGATCCTCAATTTGCTGTTCCCGCGCGGCCTGATGCTGATGGATTTCGACAAGCATCGCGCCGACCGCAAAGCCTTGTCGGTGGCGTTCAAGCCCGAGCCGATGCGGCATTATGCGGCGGAACTCGATGCAGGGATAGTGGCGGCTGTCGGGGCCTGGGGTAGCCAGACGCTACGATTCTACGACGCGGTCAAGAAACTCACGCTCGATCTCGCCGCGACCAGCTTCCTCGGCGTGCCGCTGGGTGCGGAGGCGGACCGGATCAACCAGGCGTTCGTCGACGAGGTGCAGGCTAGCGTCGCGCCGATCCGCCGTCCGCTGCCCGGCACGCAGATGCGTAAGGGCGTCAAGGCACGCGCCTATCTGATCGACTTCTTCGAGCGCGAGATCCCCGCGCGACGCACCGGCAACGGCCAGGATTTCTTCTCGCAATTCTGCCGCGCGACCGATGACGACGGCGCGCCGCTGACCGCGCTGGCGATCGCCGACCATATGAATTTCCTCATGATGGCGGCGCACGATACGATCACCTCGTCAGCGACCAGCTTGGTCATGCTGCTCGCGCGCAACCCGGACTGGCAGGAGCGGTTGCGCGAAGAAGTTGCCGCGCTCGACCCCGCCGTGCCGCTGACCGAGCAACTCGATCGCCTGATCCTCACCGAATATGCGTTCAAGGAATCGCTGCGGATGATGCCACCCGTCCCGTCAATCCCGCGTCGAGCACTGAAGGCTTTCAGTTTCGGCGGGTATGACATTCCGGCGGGGACCAGCGTCGGCGTCGGCATCACCTTTACGCATCACATGGCCGAATATTGGCCCGATCCCGAGCGGTTCGATCCGCTCCGTTTCACGCCCGAAGCATCGAAGGGCCGCCACCGGTTCGCGTGGGTGCCGTTCGGCGGCGGCGCGCACATGTGCATCGGGCTGCATTTCGCGACGATGCAGATGCGGCTGCTGATAGCGCACCTGCTCACGCGCTACCGGATCGAGGCGGCGGCGGGCAGCGGCGATGCGTGGCAGGTCTTCCCGATCCCGCGCCCGAAGGACGGTTTGCCGGTGACGTTCGTACCGCTTGCCTCCACGTAATAATGTGTCATCGTAACGCGGTTCATTCGAAGGAGCCGCCCGTTGCGCTTGACCCTAGCTATACTCCTGCTCGCGGCGACGCCGGCCTCTGCCCAGCAACAGCCGGCCGCGCCGACACCCGCGCCGATGACCGATGGCCCGACGCGCAGCTTCACCGGGAGCGACCTGTTCGGCCTGACGATCGCCGCCGATCCGCAGATCAGCCCGGACGGCAAGACGATCGTCTATGTCCGCCGCACCGGCGACGTGATGACCGACAGGATGCAATCGTCGCTCTGGCTGATCGACGTCGCGAGTGGTCGCCAGACCCCGTTCGCGACCGACGGCAGCAGCCCGCGCTGGTCGCCGGACGGGGCAAGGATCGCCTATGCCGCGCGCGACGGCGAAGGATCGCAGCTGTTCGTCCGCTGGATCGGCGGTGCGCAGAGCGCGCGCGTGACGAGCTTCCCCGGCGATCCGCAGGCGCTCGCCTGGTCGCCGGACGGGACGAAGCTCGCCTATATCGCGACGGTAGCGGGCGAGGGGACCAAGCTCGGCACGCAGCCGCCCAAGCCCGAGGGCGCGAAATGGGCCGAGCCGCTGACGATCATCGACCGGGTCAACTACCGCAACGACGGGCCGGGCTATGTGAAGCCGGGCTACGACCATCTGTTCGTAGTGGGCGCGGACGGCGGCGCGGCTCGGCAGCTTACCTACGGCAAGTTCGACGATGGCGGCCCGCTTTCATGGACGCCCGACGGCCGCAGCATCGTGTTCGCGGCGATCCGTGGGCCCGCCGCCGATCGGCAGGTGATGAACTCCGACGTGATCGCGGTCGATGCCACCAGCGGCACGCTGCGGACGCTGACGACGCGTGACGGTCCCGATGCGCAGCCGCGCGTGTCGCCAGATGGCTCGAAGATCGCGTGGCTCGGCTTCGACGACAAGCGCCGCAGCTATGAGAACACGCAACTCTATGTCGGCGACCGCGATGCCGCCTCGCCCCGCTCGCTGACCGCCACACTCGACCGCGGAATCGAGGACGCGGTGTGGTCCGCCGATGGCCGTAGCCTGTATGCGAGCTATGACGACCACGGCCAGCGCCGCGTCGCGCGCATTGGCGTCGACGGTCGCGTCACGCCGCTGATCGACAATGTCGCGGGCGGCGGGCTCGACCGGCCCTATACCGGCGGCGAGTTCTCCGTCTCGAAGGGCGGGACGATCGCCTATACCGGCGGCGATGCGAGCGCGCCTGCCGACGTCTGGGTGCTGGCCGGCGGTAAGCCGCGGCGGCTGACGACGCTCAACGCCGTGCTGACCGGATCGAAGGCGCTCGCGCAGGTCCGGAAGATCGCGGTGACCGCGCCCGATGGTCGCCCGATCGACGCATGGCTCGCCACCCCGCCGGGCCGTGTCGCAGGGCAGCGCGTGCCGCTGATCCTCGAGATCCACGGCGGTCCGAACGCCGCTTACGGCCCCGGTTTCGCGACCGACATGCAGCTCTACGCCGCGGCTGGCTATGCGGTGCTGTGGACCAACCCGCGCGGTTCGACCTCCTACGGGGCCGAGTTCGCGAACCTGATCGACAAGACCTATCCGGCGGCCGATTACGACGACCTGATCGCCTCGGTCGACGCGGCGATCGCGGAGGGCACGGCCGATCCCGACAATCTGTTCGTGACCGGCGGATCGGGCGGCGGGCTGTTGACCGCGTGGATCGTCGGCAAGACCGACCGGTTCAAGGCCGCCGCGACGCAGAAGCCGGTGATCAACTGGATCAGCGAGGCGCTGACGATGGACAACACGCTGTTCACCTCGCGCTACTGGTTCACCAAGCTGCCGTGGGAGGATCCGATGAGCTATTGGAACCGCTCGCCCCTGAGCATCGTCGGCAACGTCAAGACACCGACATTGGTCGTGGTCGGGGGCGACGACTACCGAACGCCGGTCAGCGAATCCGAGCAATATTATGCGGCGCTCCAGATCCGCGGCGTCCCTACAGCGCTGGTGAAGGTGCCGGGCGCGAGCCACGGTGGCCTCGCCGCCCGCCCGTCACAATCCGCGGCCAAGGCATCGGCGATCATTGCCTGGTTCGATCGATATCGGAAGCCGGCAGCAGCAACGGCGCAGGGAGCAGCACAATGACGATACGGTACATGATGCTTGCCGGCGTGGCGCTGGTCTCGACCGCGGCGGTCGCGCAGGTCCAGCCTCCGCGCGTTGCGAAGAAGCCGTTCCAGGTGACGTCGCCCAACGGCGCGCGTGAGGACGATTATTACTGGCTGCGCGACGACACGCGGAAGAACCCCGAGATGCTCGCCTATCTCGCCGCGGAGAACGCCTATGCCGATGCGCAACTCGCGTCGCTGAAGCCGCTTCAGGCCAAGCTGTATGAAGAGACCGTTTCGCATATCAAGCAGGACGACAGTTCGGTGCCGTATGCGAAGAACGGCTATTATTACGGTTCGCGGTTCCAGACCGGCGCGGATTACCCGATCCTCGAGCGCCGCAAGGGAAGCCGCACCACGCCCGCCGAAACGCTGTTCGACGAGCCGGCGATGGCGAAGGGCCACAGCTTCTTCGCGCTGAGCGACTGGGCGGTAAGCCCCGACAACGCCCGCGTCGCCTGGGCCGAGGACACCGTCGGGCGACGGCAATATGTGCTCAAGGTGAAGGACCTTACGACCGGCGCGACGATCGCCGACACGCTCTCGAACATCGAGCCGAACGTCGTCTGGGCGGACGACAACAAGACGTTGCTGTACGTCGAGAAGGACCCGGTCACGCTCCGCGGCTACCGCGTGAAGGCACACGTCCTCGGCACGCCCGTCGCCAGCGACCGGTTGCTGTACGAAGAAAAGGACGACACCTATTCGATGGAGGTCTCGCGCACGTCCGACGACAAGTTCGTCTGCATTGGCGTCGGCAGCACGGTCAGCGACGAGCAACGCTGCGCACCGGCCGCTGCACCGACGAATTTCACGATCGTCGCACCGCGGGCACGCGAGTTTCGCTATAGCGCGGATCATATCGGTAATCGCTGGATCGTCCGCACCAACAAGGACGCGAAGAACTACAAGCTCGTCACCGTTGCCGACGCCGATCTGGCCAAGGGCACGGCGGCTTGGCGCGACCTCACGCCCGCCAGTGACACCGTCTTCATCGAGGGGTTCAAGCCGTTCGACGGGTTCGTCGCGATCGACCAGCGCGAGGGCGGCAACCGGATGATCCGGGTGCTGAGCGATGCGGGCAAGTCGACAGCGGTGACCGCCGACGAACCTGCCTATCGGATGTCGCTGGACGTCAATGAGGAGACGGCGACGCCTTGGGTTCGCTACACCTATGGATCGCTCGTCACGCCGACGACGACCTACGAGGTCAACGCGAAGACCGGCGAGCGGCGCGTGCTGAAGGTCGCGCCGGTGCCGGGCTACGACCCCGCAAAATACGTCACCGAACGCGTCTGGGCACCCGCGCGAGACGGCACGCGGATTCCCGTGTCGCTGGTCTACGCCAAGGGCACCAAGCGCGACGGCACCGCGCCGCTCTTCCAATACGCCTATGGCAGCTATGGGATATCGAGCGACCCCGCCGTCGACCCGGGCCGGATCGGCCTGCTCGACCGCGGCGTCGTCTACGCGATCGCGCATATCCGCGGCGGGCAGGAGATGGGCCGCGGCTGGTATGACGACGGGCATCTGCTCAACAAGAAGAACAGCTTCACCGACTTCATCGACGTCACCCGCTATCTCGTCGCGCAGAAATACGCCGCCAAGGACCGCGTCGCGGCGATGGGCGGCAGCGCGGGCGGGCTGCTGATGGGCGGCGTCGCGAACATGGCGCCGACGGATTACAAGCTGATCATCGCGCAGGTGCCGTTCGTCGATGTCGTCACGACGATGCTCGACGCGTCCATCCCGCTGACGACGTTCGAATATGACGAATGGGGCAACCCCGCGCAGAAGGCGTCGTACGATTACATGCTGAGCTATTCGCCGTACGACAACGTCAAGGCGAAGGCGTATCCGGCGCTGTATGTCGGCACCGGGCTATGGGACAGCCAGGTCCAATATTACGAGCCGACCAAATGGGTCGCCAAGCTCCGCGAACTGAAGACCGACACGAACCCGCTGCTGTTCCGGGTGAACATGGAGGCGGGGCATGGCGGCAAGTCCGGCCGGTTCGAGCGCTATCGCCAGAATTCCGAGTGGCAGGCGTTCATGCTGCAACAACTTGGGCTGGCTAAATAACGAACCGGCACTCCGAGCGGTGCCGGATCTAAACGAGAAGGTACGCGGATGCTGGTTCGGATTTTCATGGGCGCGAGCTGGGCTGCGGCAGATCGGCAGGAGGATTACGCGTTCGATGCGCTGCCGGCGGTCGGTCACAAGATCGCAATCGCGTATGACGATGGTTGGGAGGTGGCGACGGTGCGCGATGTCGTCCACCGGCTGACCGATCCGGAGACGGCGGCGGATATCGCGATATTGGTGTCGGTGCCGGTCGCGAGCGGGAATGTGGCGGATGCGTTGCCGCTGGCCGGGCTGGATGGCGTTTCCGCGAAGACGCCGGGTGTGTCGGTGCCGAAGACGGCGAGCCCTTGGGGGTCGTAATAGGATCCGCCGCCCGGTCCTAATCCTCCCCCGCAAGGGGGAGGTGGCACCGAAGGTGACGGAGGGGGAGGATACGGGCCAGACGTTTCGCCTGCCTCCCCCTCCGTCTGGCAAGTGCCAGCCACCTCCCCCTTGCGGGGGAGGATCGTGGGGTCAGGCGCCGGCTTCGGTGAGGGCGTCGAGCTGGTCCTTGGTCAGGTCCAGCGTCATCGCTGGCAGCAGGTCCTCGATCTGTTTCATGCTCGTGGCGCTGGCGATCGGTGCCGTCACGCCGGGCTGCGCGATCAGCCAGGCGAGTGCGACCTGCGCGTGGGTGGCCCCGGTGGCTTCGACGACCGCGTCCATCGCGTCGAGCACGGCCTTGCCCTTGCCCTCGAGCAGTTCGCCCATGCGGCCGCCGCGGACGCTCTGGCCGAGATCGTCCTTGGTGCGATATTTGCCGGTCAGGAAGCCCGAGGCGAGGCCGTAATAGGGCAGCACGCCGATATTCTCGGTGACGCAGTAATCCTGCAATTCGCCTTCGAACTTGGTCCTGCTGACGAGGTTATATTCGGGCTGAAGCACATGATAGCGCGGCAGGTCCGACGTTTTCGCGGCCTCGACCGCGGACTTGAGGCGGGCGGCGTGGAAGTTCGATGCGCCGATCACGCGGACTTTCCCCGCATCGACCAGCTTACCGAACGCTTCGAGGACGGCGTCCTGCGTCTGCGAGTCGTCGTCCTGGTGTGCGTAATACAGATCGATGCGATCGGTGCCGAGACGCTTGAGCGAGGCTTCGGCGGCCGCGGCGATGCGCGCGGGGGCTAGCTTCTCGCCGCCTTCGCCGGGGAGCATGCCGACCTTGGTCGCGATCAGCACGTCGTTGCGCTTGCCGCTGGCCTTCAGCCATTCGCCGATCATCGACTCGGATTCGCCGCCCTTGTGGCCGTCGACCCACGCCGAATACACGTCTGCAGTGTCGATCATCGTGCCGCCACCGGCGACGAACGCGTCGAGCACGGCGAAGCTGGCGGCGCGGTCGGCGGTCCAGCCGAACACGTTGCCGCCGAGGACGAGGGGGGCGATCTTCAGATCGGTCGAGCCGAGGCGGCGAAGGGTCATCGAGTCTGATCGCTTTGATTCGAGGGTAGTTCGGGATTTGAGGGTAGTTCGGGATTCGAGAGTAGTTCGGGATTCGAGGGTAGCTCTGTATCGCCAGGAGCGGCAGCGATCGCGTTCAGGTCGACGCTGTTAGCATCGAGCATCGCGGCGGCTTCGTTCAACTGGTGCGCTTCGTCGGCGGTGACGGCGCCGGGTTCGCTGGCCGGTGAGCAGGCCGCGAGGGTGGAAACAGCAAACAGCGCCCCCACCATCACACCGTCATGCCAGCGAAAGCTGGTATCTCTCCGTGTAGGTCGTCGTGAGCCTAACCGGGAGGTCCCAGCGTCCGCTGGGATGACGGGGAGGTGGGGGCGCCTTGGCAAGGCTTAGTCCTTGATTGCGTTGCCGGCGCGGGTCAGCGCGTTGCCGGTGGCGTCGGCGGCGCGGTCGGCACCGTTGCTGATCGAGGCGCCTGCGCGGTCGGCACCGGCTTCGATGCGGTCACCCGCGCGGTCGGCCTTGACGTCGAGATTGTCGGTGGCGTTGTCGAGCTTCGCACCGGCGTTGTCGAGCGAGCGCTCGGCCGAACCGAGGGCGCGGTCGCTGGCAGCGCTGACGTCGTCGACGGCGTTGGCCGTGGTCGCGCTGGCGTCGGCGGCGATCGCGTTGGCGGCCTGTGCGGTCTGGTCCTGCGCGTTGTTGCTGCAGGCGGCGAGACCGGCGGTGAGCGCCAGGGCGGGGATCAGGAACTTCTTCATACTATCTACTCCCGTAAATTGGCTTCGGCCCGGACGGGCATCGCCTTGTGGACCAGCAAACGTCTGGCCCATAGCGCAATCGAACGCCGGTCGAGCGTTTCCGATCCGTCACGATCGCACACGATGCGATAAGTCGCAGACGCTTACGCCCGCGTTGACCTCATATAAAGAAATCTTTATATGACCTGTCATGACGATGGCGCTCGAAATATTCCGTGCACTGGCGGACGCGACCCGGCTGCGGATGCTCGCTTTGTTGCGGCGGATGGAGCTGTCGGTCGGCGAACTCGCGCAGGTGCTCGGGCAGAGCCAGCCGCGTGTCTCCCGCCACGTGAAGATCCTGTGCGATGCCGGGCTAGCGGAGCGTCGCAAGGAGGGCAGCTGGGTGTTCGTGGCACTGGGCAGGCCCGCTTCGGTCGAGCCGGTCGCGGCGGCGCTCGATGCCTGGGCAAAGGCCGAGCCGGACCATTGGGCGGTCGCGGATGCGGCGCGTCTGGCCGCGGTGCGCGCCGACCGGGCGGCCTCGGCGGCGGCGTGGTTCGAGGGGCATGCCGACGAGTGGGACGCGATCCGGTCGCTGCATGTCGCCGACAGCGAGGTCGAGACGGCGATGGCCGCGGTACTGGGTGACGCGCCGATCGGGACGCTGATCGACATCGGGACCGGCACCGGGCGGATGCTCGAACTGTTCGGCGGGCGGGCTACGGTCGCGCTCGGGATCGATCGCAGTTCGGAAATGCTGCGGCTGGCGCGCGCCAAGCTGCACGACATGACCCACGCGGAATTGCGGCAGGCGGATTTGTACGCGCTGCCGATGGCGGATGCGGCGGCGGACGTCGCTATCCTGCACCATGTGCTGCATTTCGCGCAGCAGCCGGGCGCTGCGGTGAGCGAGGCCGCGCGGGTACTGGCGCCAGGCGGTCGCTTGCTGATCGCCGATTTCGCCAGCCACGACCGCGAGGAATTGCGGGTGCGCGATGCGCATACGCGGCTCGGCTTCGCGGACGATCAGATGGCGGCGTGGTTCGAGGCGGCGGGCTTGCAGACGGCGCGCGTGGAGACGCTCGAGGGCGGTGAGTTGACGGTGAAACTATGGCTCGGCCGAAAGATCGGCGCGAGCTTGCGTGAGGTGAAGGCGGCATGACGAATTCTTCGATTTCCCAATTGGCCCCCAACCCGACCGAAGCGCGCCGCGCGCTCGAGGAACCGCTGTTCGCGGATCTGGCGGGCGACGTCGGTATCAGCTTCGAATTCTTCCCGCCGAAAAGCGACAAGATGGATGCGCAGCTCTGGGAGGCGATCCGCACGCTGGAGCCGCTCGGCCCCGATTTCGTGTCGGTCACCTACGGCGCGGGCGGATCGACGCGCGAGCGGACGCATGCGACCGTCGCGCGGATCCAGCGCGAGACGTCGATGAACGCGGCGGCGCACCTGACCTGCGTCGAGGCGACCAAGGCCGAGATCGACCAGGTTGCCGAGGAATATTGGGCAGCAGGCGTGCGCCACATCGTCGCGTTGCGTGGCGACATGCCGACGCTCGGCCAGCCATATCAGGCGCATCCGGGCGGGTATGAGAATGCCGCGGCCTTGGTTGCTGGGTTGCGGAAGCTGCACCCGTTCGAGATTTCGGTCGCGGCGTATCCGGAATGCCATCCTGAATCGGGCGGTCACGACGCGGATATCGACAATCTGAAGCGCAAGATCGATGCCGGTGCGAGCCGCGCGATCACGCAGTTCTTCTTCTCGCCCGAAGCGTATTTCCGGTTTCGCGACCGGGTTGCAGCCGCAGGGATCACCGCGCAGATCCTGCCGGGTATCCTGCCGGTGTCGAACGTTGCGCAGACGCGGAAGTTCGCGGGACTGTGCGGGGCCGAGATCCCGGCATGGATGGACCGGTTGTTCGAGGGGCTCGACGATCATCCTTCGGCGCGGCAGCTCGTGGCGGCGACGATCGCGGCCGAGATGTGCCGGCGGCTCTATGCGGGGGGCGTGAAGGACTTCCACTTCTACACGCTCAACCGCGCGGAGCTGGCGTACGCGATCTGCCACATGCTCGGTGTGCGCGCGAAACCTGCGACAAAGGTCGCCGCGGCCTGACGAACAATCCGTTACCCCAGCGAAAGCTGGGGTCTCACGGTAATACAGCGTGCCCTCGCGGCACGAGATCCCAGCTTTCGCTGGGATGACGGGGATAGGTACGATGACACCACGTGAACGATTCAACGCGGAAGCCGCCAAGCGCATCCTGATCACCGATGGCGCGTTCGGCACCGAGATCCAGAACTGGAAGCTCGACGAGGCTGCCTATGCGGGATCGCTTGGCCTGAGCCACGACCAGAAGGGCAACAACGACATCCTGGCGATCACCAAGCCGGAAGTGCCCGAGACGATCACGCGCGAATATCTGGAGGCCGGGTCGGACATCGTCTCGACCAACACGTTCAGCGCGAACGTCATTTCGCAGGCCGATTACGGTGCCGAGCATCTGGTGCGCGAGATCAACGTCGAGTCCGCGCGGATCGCGCGTGCGCTCGCCACCGAATACGAGGCGAAGGACGGCCGCCCGCGGTTCGTGGCGGGCGCGATCGGGCCGACCAACAAGACGCTGTCGTTGTCGCCAGACGTCAACGATCCCGGCTATCGCGAGATCGACTTCGATTACCTCAAGGGCGTGTACCGCGAGCAGATCGACGCGCTGCTCGAAGGTGGCGAGGGGGTCGGCGTCGACTTCATCCTGATCGAGACGGTGTTCGATACGCTCAACGCCAAGGCCGGCATCATGGCGGCGATCGAGGCGGGTGAGGCTCTGGGGCGCGACGTGCCGATCATGATGTCGATGACGCTGACCGATCTCAGCGGGCGTAACCTGTCCGGGCATACCGTCGAGGCGTTCTGGCACGCGGTGCGGCATGCCAAGCCGATCACGATCGGGCTCAACTGCTCGTTCGGGGCGGAGCAACTGCGCCCGCATGTGAAGACGCTGTCGGCGATCGCGGATACGTTGATCATGATCTATCCGAACGCGGGCTTGCCCAACGAACTCGGCGAGTATGACGAGCAGCCGGAGACGACGGCTGGGCTGGTCGGCGAGTGGGCGGTGGCCAAGCAGGTCAACGTGCTCGGCGGCTGCTGCGGGTCGACGCCGGCGCATATCAAGGCGATGGCCGATGGTGTTCGCGGGCTTGAACCACGGGCGGTTGCGCGGCCGGAGGTGCGGACCAAGCTCGCCGGCCTCGAACCGTTCACGATGGCGGCCTGACCTAAGATTTGACGTCATCCCAGCGAAAGCTGGGATCTCCCGGTGGTGAGGGAGTGACCTGTCACCACGATACCCCAGCTTCCGCTGGGGTGACGGAATTTGGATTGCGATGACCACGACCACGACTTCCTCCTCCTCCTTCGTCAACATCGGCGAGCGCACCAACGTCACCGGCTCGGCGCGTTTCAAGAAGCTGATCATGGCGGGCGATTACCCCGCCGCGGTCGAGGTCGCGCGCCAGCAGGTCGAGAGCGGTGCGCAGGTGCTCGATGTCAACATGGACGAGGGGTTGCTCGACGCGCATCACGCGATGACGACGTTCCTCAAGCTGATCGCCGCCGAGCCCGACATCGCGCGCATCCCGTTCATGGTCGACAGCTCGAAATGGAGCGTGATCGAGGCCGGGCTGAAGTGCGTCAGCGGCAAGCCGATCGTCAATTCGATCAGCATGAAGGAAGGCGAGGAGCAGTTCCTGGCGCAGGCCAAGAAGTGCATGGCGTACGGCGCGGCGGTGGTCGTGATGGCGTTCGACGAGGTCGGGCAGGCGGACACCAAGGACCGCAAGGTCGAGATCTGCGAGCGCGCGTACAAGCTGCTCGTCGGGATCGGCTTCCCGCCCGAGGACATCATCTTCGATCCCAACGTGTTCGCGGTCGCGACGGGGATCGAGGAGCACAACAACTACGGCGTCGACTTCATCAAGGCGTGCAAGGAGATCAAGGCGCGCTGCCCGCATGTCCATATCTCGGGCGGGCTGTCGAACTTCAGCTTCTCGTTCCGCGGCAACGAACCGGTCCGTCGCGCGATGCACAGCGTGTTCCTGTATTATGCGATCCCCGCGGGCATGGACATGGCGATCGTCAACGCCGGCCAGCTCGACATCTACGACGACATCGATCCCGAGCTGCGCAAGGCGGTCGAGGACGTCGTGCTCAACACCGATCCCGAGGCCGGCGACCGGCTGGTGGCGCTCGCCGAACGCTATCGCGGTACCGACGTGGTCGCGGAGAAGGCGGCGGCGGAATGGCGCTCGCTGGGGGTGAACAAGCGGCTCGAATATGCCCTGGTCAAGGGCATCGACCTCCACGTCGTCGAGGATACCGAGGAAGCGCGCCAGATCATCGCCGATGCGGGCGGCCGCCCAATCGAGGTCATCGAAGGCCCGCTGATGGACGGCATGAATGTCGTCGGCGACCTGTTCGGCTCCGGGAAAATGTTCCTGCCGCAGGTCGTGAAATCGGCGCGCGTGATGAAGAAGGCGGTGGCGCATCTGCTGCCGTATATCGAGGCGGCGAAGGAGCCCGGCGCGCGCGGCAAGGGCAAGATCATCATGGCGACCGTCAAGGGCGACGTGCATGACATCGGCAAGAACATCGTCGGCGTGGTGCTGCAGTGCAACGGCTTCGACGTGGTCGATCTCGGCGTGATGGTGCCGTGGTCGAAGATCCTGGAGGCCGCGAACGAGAACGATGCGGATATGATCGGGCTGAGCGGGCTGATCACGCCCTCGCTCGACGAGATGGTAACGGTGGCCGAGGAGATGAAGCGGGCGGGGATGACGATGCCGCTGCTGATCGGCGGCGCGACGACGTCGAAGGTCCACACCGCGCTCAGGATCGCGCCGGCGTATGACGGGCCGGTGGTGCATGTGCTCGATGCGAGCCGGGCCGTGGGTGTGGCGTCGACCTTGGTGTCGGACACGATCCGCGACGAGTTCGTGACGAAGACCGCGGACGAATACGAAGCGGTGCGGATCTCGCGCGCGAACAAGGGGCAGAGCGAATTGCTGCCGCTGGCGACCGCGCGGGAGCGCAAGTTCGTGGCGGACTTTTCGCTCAAGCCGCCCGCGCCGGCGAAGCCTGGCGTGCATGTGTTTTCGGACTGGGACCTGTCCGACCTGCGCGACTATATCGACTGGACGCCGTTCTTCCGTGCGTGGGAGCTGGCGGGGAATTTCCCGGCGATCCTGACCGACGAGGTGGTCGGCGAGAGCGCGAGCGCGCTATATGCGGACGCGCAGGCGATGCTCGATACGATCGTCGCCGAGAAGTGGCTGACGCCGCGCGGGGTTGCGGGGCTGTGGCCGGCGCGGCGCGAAGGGGATGATGTACTTGTATCCTCCCCGGCACGGGGAGGGGGACCGCGCAGCGGTGGAGGGGGCGTGCAACACAGCGTCCCGCTCGCGGAGGCCCCCCTCCACCATCCTGCGGATGGTCCCCCTCCCCGTGCCGGGGAGGAATATAGATTACCCATGCTCCGCCAGCAGATCGCCAAGCGCGAGGGCCGCGCGAACATGTGTCTCGCCGATTTCGTCGACACGCAGGACGACTGGTTCGGCGGCTTCGCGGTCGGCATCCACGGGATCGACGACCACATCGCGCGCTTCAAGGCGGACAATGACGATTACAACGACATCCTGCTGAAGGCGCTCGCCGACCGCTTCGCCGAAGCGTTCGCCGAACGGCTGCACAAGCACGTCCGCACCGACCTGTGGGGCTATGCCGAGGGCGAGCAGCTCACCAACGAGGCGATGATCAAGGAACAGTATCGCGGTATCCGTCCGGCGCCGGGCTATCCCGCCTGCCCGGACCACAGCCTGAAGCCGATCCTGTTCGACCTGCTCGATGCGCCGGCCGCGACCGGGCTCGAACTGACCGAGAGCTTCGCGATGTTCCCGACCGCGGCCGTTTCGGGCTTCTATTTCGGCCACCCGCAGGCCGAGTATTTCGGCGTCGCCCGCGTCGGCCGCGACCAGCTCGAGGATTATGCCGCTCGCCGTGGCGCCGACCTCAAGACCGCGGAACGCTGGCTTCGTCCTAACCTCGACTAAGGTTCGGGCTCGCGCGCGGAACAACCGCCGCGAGCCCGCGCTTATCATGGGTCCACATGCGGAGACCCGATGACCGTTCCCCAATATCTTTCGATCGCCACGCTGTTCGGGATGATGGCGCTCTTCGTCTGGGGCAGGTTCCGCTACGACGTCACCGCGATCCTCGCACTGCTCGCCAGCATCGCGCTCGGCATCGTCAGCCCGAAGGATGCGTTCAAGGGCTTCTCCGACGATATCGTCATCATCGTCGGCTCGGCGCTGGTGATCTCGGCGGCGGTGCAGCGCTCGGGCATCATCGAACGCGCGCTCGCCAAGTTCGCCAAGCGGGTGACGCGGGTCCGTTCGCAATTGCTGCTGCTGACCGCGTCGGTCGGGTTCGCCTCCGCGCTGGTCAAGAACATCGGCGCGCTGGCGATGCTGATGCCCGCCGCGTTCCAGATGGCGAAGAAGAACGACACCTCGCCCTCGGTCTTCCTCATGCCGATGGCGTCGGCATCGCTGCTCGGCGGGCTCATCACGCTGGTCGGGACGTCGCCGAACATCATCGTCAGCCGCGTGCGCGAGCAGATGACCGGGCATCCGTTCGGGATGTTCGACTATGCGCCGGTCGGGCTCGGGCTGACGCTGATGGGGCTGATCTACCTCCGGTTCGCGTACCGGCTGCTGCCGCGCGATCGCCGTGCCGCGCCGACGATGGGCGAGGCGCTCGACATCAAGGGGTATGTGACCGAGGCGATGATCCCCGACGGCTCGCCCGCGGTCGACGAGACCGTCGATGCGTTCCTCGACCGCCACGACCGCGAGGTGACGATCACCCGGATCCTGCGCGCCGGGATGCGCAGCGCGCCGCAAGACCACACGCATCTGCGCGCCGGCGACACGCTGATCCTCGGCGGAGAGCCCGATGCGCTCGAACGGGTAATCGCGCGCGACCGGCTGAAGCTGGAAGGCGAGGACCGCGAAAAGGCCGACGAGGACGACGATGACGAGGTCGGCGTGATCGAGGCGGTGATCGCGCAGGATTCGCCACTCGTCGGTCGAACCGCGGCGAGGCTCGCGTTGCAGGCCCGCTACGGCGTCAATCTGATCGCGATCTCGCGGCAGGGCGAGCATCTCTCGCGGCGCCTCGCCAACACCGAATTGCGGGCCGGCGACGTGCTGGTGCTGCAGGGCCCGCTCGAACAATTGCCCAGCAAGCTGCGCGATCTCGGCTGTCTGCCGCTGGCGCAGCGCGAGATGCGGCTCGGCGTGTCGAAGCGGAGCTGGCTGCCGATCGCCATCCTCGCGGTGGCGATGAGCGCGACCGCATTGGGGTTCGTGCCGGTGGCGGTCGCGTTCTTCGCCGCGGCGGGGCTGATCATGGCGACCGGCGTGCTGCCGGTGCGCGAGGCGTACGACCATGTCGAATGGCCGATCCTGATCATGCTCGGCGCGCTGATTCCGGTCAGCGATTCGCTGCGTACCACCGGCGCGTCGGAGGTGATCGCGACGTGGCTGTCTTCGACCGCGGCGACCTTGCCGCCCTGGGGCGCGGTTGCGCTGATCCTGGCGGCGGCGATGGCCGTAACGCCGTTCCTCAACAACGCCGCGACCGTGCTGGTGATGGCGCCGATCGCGGCGACCTTCGCGGGCGATCTCGGGTTCCGGCCCGAGGCGTTCCTGATGGCGACCGCGGTCGGGGCGGGGTGCGATTTCCTGACGCCGATCGGGCACCAGTGCAACACGCTGGTGATGGGGCCGGGGGGGTACAAGTTCGGCGATTACGCGAGACTGGGCGCACCGCTGTCGCTGCTGGTGCTGCTGGTCGGCACGCCGCTGATCGTCGCGGTCTGGCCGATGCATTGAACGGGACCTAACGATCCTCCCCCGCCAGGGGGAGGTGGCTGGCTCTTGCCAGACGGAGGGGGAGGAAAGGGCAAACCCTCGTTCCGTATCCTCCCCCTCCGTCGCCTACGGCGCCACCTCCCCCTGGCGGGGGAGGATCAGAAGAAGATTCCGCTTCCCTCCGAGAAAGGGAGTTACGCGCCTGATTCGGCTGGTTTACCTTCGCGCACGTCACCCTGCAGGCCGGTGATCGTCTTCACCTCCATGAAGTCCGTCAGCCCATAGCGCCCGTTCTCGCGGCCGTTACCGGACTGCTTGTAGCCACCGAACGGCGCGCCGATATCAGGGCTCCACGAGTTGATCGTCACCAGCCCCGCGCGCAACCTGGGCGCGACCTTTGCCGCCGCCGTCGGGTCGCCCGAGATCGTCGCCGACAGCCCATATTCGGTCGCATTGGCGATGCGGATGCCTTCGTCCTGGTCGTTGTACGCCGTGATCGTAGCGACCGGCCCGAACGTCTCCTCCTGCGCGATCCGCATGTCCGGCCGCACGTCGGTGAACAGCGTCGGCTGGATGTAGAAGCCCGCATTGCGTCCGTTCGGCCGCCCGACGCCGCCCGTCACCAGGGTCGCGCCTTCGTCGATCGCCGACTGGATCAGCCCCTGGATCTTGTCGAACTGCGCCTTGTTGACGACCGGGCCGATATGCTGGCCCATTTCGGCTGGATCGCCGACCTTGGTCTGCTCCATCATCGACTTTACAATCGCGGTAGCCTCCGCAACCTGGCTTGCATGCACCAGCAGGCGGGTCGGCGCGATGCAGCTCTGCCCCGAATTGGCGAGCACGCCTGCGACCGTCGGCGGCAGCACGGTCGCGAGATCGGAGCCCTCCAGCACGAGGTTCGCGGCCTTGCCGCCAAGCTCCTGATGGACGCGCTTGACCGTCGGTGCCGCCGCCAGCGCCACCGCAATTCCCGCGCGCGTCGAGCCGGTGAAGCTCACCATGTCGACGTCGCGGTGCGCGCACAGCGCTGCGCCGACGCCCGGACCGTCGCCGTTGACGAGGTTGAACACGCCCGCCGGCACGCCCGCCGCATCCATGATCTCCGCCAGGATCACCGCGCACGACGGTGCCTCCTCGGACGGTTTCAAGATCATCGTGTCGCCCGCCGCGAGCGCCGGGGCGACCTTCGCGCAGATCTGGTTGAGCGGCCAGTTCCACGGCGTGATCATCGCGACGACACCGAGCGGCTCGTGCACGACGGTCGCCTTGCCGATGACTTCCGAGAATTCGAACGCCGCCAGCGCCTTCGCGGTCGCCGAGAAATGCGCGAGCCCGGTGGGCGCCTGCGCCATCGACGCCAGCGCCATCGGTGCGCCCATTTCCTGCGACATCGCCTTGGCCAGATCGGGCATCCGCGCCTTGTATTCGGTCATGATCCGGCCGAGCACGTCAAGCCGCTCCTGCACGCTGGTCTGGCTCCAGCTCTCGAACGCCGAACGGGCCGCGGCCACGGCCTTGTCGACATCGGCTGCGGTGCCGAGCGTGATTTCCGTACACGGCTGTTCGGTCGACGGGTCGATCACCTGATAGACGGTGCCGCCTTCGCTCTCGACCCACGCGCCGTCGATATACTGCTTCAAATAGCTTTTCATCGTGCCTCTCCGCATCTTGTCTCGCAAAGGTTTGGGCTCGGCGGAGATCGGTTGCAACCCGAAACGTATGCCGTAGGGTAACCCGGAAATCGATCAGGAGACCGGCATGGCGAGAGTGGCATTCATCGAGAAGGCCGGCGGCCCCGAGGTGATCCAGTGGCGCGACGTGACGCTGCCGCCGCCGGCCAAGGGCGAGGTCTGGATGCGCAACACCGCGGTCGGGCTGAACTTCATCGACACCTATCACCGCGGCGGCGTGTACCCGATCGACCTGCCCTCGGGTCTCGGCAGCGAGGCGGCGGGCGTCGTGATGGCGGTCGGCGAAGGCGTCACCGACTTCGCGCCCGGCGACCGCGTCGGGACCTTCGGCCCATCGCGCGGCGCCTATGCGACCGAGCGCAACGTCGCCGCGCAGGACCTTTTCAAGCTGCCGGACACGCTCGACGACCGCACCGCCGCCGCGATGCTGCTCAAGGGCTGCACCGCCGAGTTCCTGGTCGAACGCTGCGCGAAGGTGCAGGCGGGCCAGACCGTGCTCGTTCACGCGGCGGCGGGCGGCGTCGGCCACATCCTCGTCGGTTGGCTGAAAGCAATCGGCGCCACCGTCATTGCCAGCGTCGGCAGCGAGGACAAGGCCGCACGCACCCGCAAAGCCGGCGCCGACCACGTCATCCTCCACAAGTCCGAGGACATCGCGACCCGGGTCCGCGCAATCACCGACGGCGAGGGCGTGCCGATCATCCTCGACGGCGTCGGCGGCGCGACCTGGAATGCATCGCTCGACAGCGCCGCGCGATGCGGCCTGATCGTGAGCTACGGTAATGCCGGCGGCGTGGTCGACGGCGTCAACCTCGGCATCCTCGCGCGCAAAGGGTCGCTGTTCGTGACCCGTCCGACCTTGTTCGACTATTACGTGACGCCGGACGAGCGGAAAGCGGGCATCGCGCGCCTGTTCGCGATGATCGAGAACGGCGCGATCACTCCCGAGATCGGCCAGACCTTCCCGCTCGAAGATGCCGTCGAAGCGCATCGCGCGATCGAGAGCGGGGCGACTTCGGGTAGCACGTTGCTGCTGCCGTAACCCGCGCGTTAGCGCAGGAGCGGTTATTCACGCGAAGGCGCGAAGAAGGTTTGTTCACGCGGAGACGCGGAGGTGTCCCGAGCGGTACGACCGTCGCGTCACATTTCGGCCGTCGATGCTGAGGGGGGCCGTTGGTCCCGTATTCAGCACCTCCGTGTCTCCGCGTCTCCGCGTGAACCCATTCTTCTGGCCTCTTTGCGCCTTCGCGCCCTGGGCGCGACAGGCGGCGCGGTCGTGGACGTCCGCTAACGATTATAGCCATCGCGTGTCCGGCGCTTTCAATGCTGGTTCGATGTGGAATCGTTCGCGCGATCGTACGATGGGATAGCCGCCGAAGCCGCTGTCACCGTGCTGTCATGCTGACGTAACGGCGCTGCCATGCGCGACCGCTACCGCGCCTCCCAAGCCGGCTGAAGAAGTCGGGACCATCCGGGGGAATACCATGAAATCGAACCTGTCGAACCGCGTTCGCGGTCGCGTCGTCGCGCATGCGCTGCTCGCCGGCTGTGCGCTGAGCCCGCTGACCGTTGCGAGCGCCCATGCGCGTCCCGACGCAGCGACACCGGTCGGCGCGCCGCGCGCGCCTGGGGCGATCACCGGCACCGTGTCGCAGGCGGGCAGCGGCGAGTATCTCGATGGTGCCTCGGTCTCGATCCCCGCACTCGACCTGTCGACCGTGGTCGATCGCACCGGACGCTTCTCGCTGGTGGGCGTTCCCGCCGGCACGCACGAACTCGTGATCCGCTATGTCGGCTTCCCCGATGCGCGCCGGACCGTGACCGTCGCCGATGCCCCGGTCACGCTCGACGTCGCGATGACCGCGGTCGTCGGCACGGATGCGGGCGCAGGCGAGGGGGCCGAGATCGTCGTCTCGGGCTCGCGCCCGATCGCGGAATCCGAAGCCGCCGCACTCCAGATCCAGCGCACCAGCCCGTCGCTCGTCTCGGTCATCGCTTCGGATTCGATCGGTCGCCTGCCCGATCAGAACGTCGCACAGGCGGTCAGCCGCCTCCCCGGCGTCGGCGTCCAGCGCGACCAGGGCCAGGCGCGCTACATCACGTTGCGCGGCGCCCCGATCAACTGGACCACGCTGTCGATCGACGGCATCAACGTCGTTAGCCCCGAAGGTCGCGACGCCCGCTTCGACTCGATCCCGTCGGCGATCGCCTCGCAGATCGTCGTGCGCAAGGCCGTCACCCCCGACATGACCGGCGAGACGATCGCCGGCAATGTCGACATCATCACCCGCTCGGCGTTCGATTATCCCGGCATGAAGGTGCAGGCCAAGGGTGGCCTCGGCCATGTAGAGCTGGGCAAGAAGACCGAATATGAGGGCTCGCTCGTCGTCTCCGACCGGATCGACACCGGCATCGGCGAGTTCGGCATCGTCTCGTCCGCGAGCCTGTATCGTCGCGGCATGGTCACCGACAATTTCGAGACCGATTTCGAGGCGGTCAAGGAAGACAAGCGGCCCGGCTATCAGACGCGCAACTGGGCGCGCGAGACCGAGAACAAGCTGTATCGCCTGACGCGCAAGAACTACTCGCTCTCGACCCGGCTCGACTGGCGCCCGGCGCCCGGCCACAAGCTGTTCGCGGAGACGATCTACTCGGCGTTCGCGGACGACGAGCAGCGTAACAACTACATCTTCGATCTCGACGATCAGCAGTCGCGTGCGCCGACCGGCAGCGCCCCCTGCACCGTCAACGCACGGCCTGCGTCGGGCACCACGGGCTATGCCGACATCTGCACCGGCAACACGCCCTTGCTCGGCACCGTCTACGGCGTCGATCTCAACGCGAACTTCACGGTGCGCAAATACAAGCAGTCGGTCTTTACCAACACGGTCGGCGGCGATCACGAACTCGGCGAGTGGAAGGTCGCATGGCGCGGTAACTTCACGCGCTCGATCGACGACCGAACGCAGCCGGCACAGCTGAACTACGAAAGCCCCAGCTTCGCGAACGCCACCAATCGGCTCACCGTGGGCTACGACCTGACCGATCCGCAGCTCGCCAAGGTCCAGCTGTTCCGCACGATCCGCAACGCCGACGGGACGTTCTCGCGCGGCGCACAGGTGACCGCGATCGAGGATTTCCCGACGTCGCTGACCCGCCTGCGCTCGCTGAAGGCAAAGGACGTGACCGAGGCCTATACCGCCAAGCTCGACGTCAGCCGCGAGGCGTCGCTGTTCGGGGCGCAGACGGTGTTCACCGCCGGCGTCCGCTATGACGACCGCACCAAGACCGCGAACGAGGATCTGCTCGACATCAGCAGCGCGGCGCAGTTCGCCGCTGCGGGCATCTCCACCAACTATGCCGCGATCGCCAAGCCCGGCGGGTTCCAGGGCAAGATCCCGCTCGGCTACACCTTCCAGTATTTCGACCGCGACAAGGTGCTCGGGCTGGTCGACCAAGCAAAGAGCGTCGCCAACTACGCGCCGGTCGACGCCAATTTCTACGAGGTCGGCGAGCGGGTCTATTCGGCCTATGCGATGGCCACCACGACGACCAACTGGGGCAGCATCGTCGGCGGCGCCCGCGTCGAGCATATCCGCAACGACGCGCGGGCCTTCTCGATCGACGCGGCGACCAGCGGCGCGACGCCGGTCGAGGCGAAGTCGAGCCAGACGCTGGTCTATCCGAGCCTCCATCTGAACTGGGACGTCAACGATCGGATGAAGGCGCGCCTGTCGTTCAACACCGGCGCCGCGCGGCCCGATTACGATCAGCTGCGTCCCAACCTGACCTACAACGACGCGAACCTGACCGTGTCCGGCGGCAACCCCGACGCGAAGCCGGAAAAGGCCAAGGGGGTCGACGCCTATGTCGAATATTACACGATGCCGCGCGGCTTCCTGTCGATCGGCGCCTATTACAAGGACGTCACCAACGTCCTGTTCGATTCGGTGCAGACCTTCGGCAGCAATATCCTCAACAGCGGCGGCAGCGATCGTTCGCAATATCAGTTCTCGACCGTGCTGAACGGCGGCAAGGGCTATATCATGGGGATCGAGGGCGCGATCCAGCAACAGCTCGACCCGTTCACCGCCGATCTCGGCCTGCCGGACTGGATGGGCGGCTTCGGCATCCAGCTCAACGCGACGATCAACAAGAGCCGCGCGGATACGCCAGGCACGGCTGATATCCCGTCGCGGAAAGTGCCGCTGCCCGGCGCGTCGGACGCGATCTACAATCTGATCGGCTATTACGAGAAATACGGCTTCTCCGCGCGCGTCTCGTACCAGAACCGCTCGGCATGGCTCGACGCGATCGGCTCGGTTGCGAAGGTCGGCGACACCGTCCGCGGCGTCGATGGCGGCGATTTCTACTGGGCCAAGGACAATGAACTGGACGCATCGCTCCGCTACGCGATCAACGGCAATTTTGAGATCTACGCCGATTTCGCTAACCTGCTGAATGGTCCGGGCCGCCGCTATGTCGGGACGTCGGCGTACACGATCGAGCATGAGACGTTCGGGCGGCGCTACACCGGCGGCGTGCGGGTGACGTTCTGATGCGCGCACTTTCCTTTGCGGCGCTGTTGCTGGCGGGCTGCGCGACGACCTCGGCCCCGGTCGCGGTCGAGGCACCGATGGTCGCTGCGGCCGCGGAGACCGATCCGGTCGACACCGCCGCCGATGCCGCCGATGACCCGGCGATCTGGCGCAACGCGAGCGATCCAGCGAAGAGCCTCGTCATCGGCACCGACAAGAAAGCAGGCATCCACGTCTACAGCCTGACGGGCAAGCGGCTGAGCTTCACGCCCGCCGCACGCCTCAACAACGTCGACCTGCGCGATCTCGGCGGGCGAGTGATCGCCGCCGCCAGCGACCGCGCCGATGTGGCGACCGCGCATGTCTCGCTCTTCACGCTCGACACGGCGGCGGCAAAGCTCGTCCCGCTCGGCCGCTTCCCGGTCGGCGCGGGCGAGGCGTACGGCATGTGCCTCTGGACGCGTGCCAGCGATAAGGCGCTGTTCGGCTTCGTCGTGCTGAAGGATGGCCGCATCGACCAGGTCGCGATCGACCTGTCGGGTGCATCGCCCAAGGTCACGACGGTCCGCTCGATGAAGCTCGGCACCCAGTCGGAAGGCTGCGTCGTCGACGATCGCACCGGTCAGCTTTACGTCGCGGAAGAGGATGTCGGCCTCTGGCGCTTCGACGCCGACCCCTCCGCACCGGTGACCGCAACGCCGATCGCCAAGGTCGACGGCAAGACGCTGGTCGCCGACGCCGAGGGCCTCGCGCTCGCACCGTCGGGTAGGACCGGCGGCTATCTCGTCGTGTCGAGCCAGGGCGACAACGCCTACACGCTCTACCGCCTGCCGGGCGTCACCTATGCCGGTCGCTTCCGGATCGGCGGCGGCGCGATCGACGGGACCAGCGACACCGACGGCATCGACCTGATGCTCGGCGATTTCGGCCCGGCCTACCCGCGCGGGTTGCTGGTAGCGCAGGACGGCGACAACGCCCCAGCCACGCAGAACTTCAAATATGTCAGCTGGGACGCGGTGCGAAAGGCGCTGAAACTCCGCTGACGGGCCGCTGTCGATCGCGTCACTCCGCCGCGATCGACAGGGTTGGCGGTTGATCGGCGACCACCACCCGATCGCGCCCGCCACGCTTGGCGCGGTACAGGGCGTTGTCCGCGAGCTGGATCAGGGTCGACCCGTTGCGCTCCATCTCGGGATACCAGGCGGCGATCCCGAACGACATCCGAATGGCGCCGAGCGAGCGATCGCCGTGCCGGACCGAGGTTTCGGCGACGGCCATGCGCAGGCGTTCGACCCGTTCGACCAAGGCCGGCAGCATCGCTCCGGGTGCGATGATCGTGAACTCCTCACCGCCATAGCGGCAGACCACGTCGCCATCCCGGAAATGCCGGGTCATCTCGGTTGCCACCGCGCGCAGCACGACGACGCCGGCATCGTGGCCGAGCTCGTCGTTGAACCGTTTGAAGTGATCGATGTCGCACATCGCCAGTCCCAGCGGCTCGCCGGTACGCGATGCCCGCGCGATTTCGATCGCCAGGGCTTCTTCCATATACCGCCGATTGAACAGCGCGGTCAGGGGGTCGCGGATGGTCTGTTCGCGCAAGCCGCGTTGCAACTGGTGGTTGAGCAGCGCGGAGGCGATGTTCTCGGTGAGCACCGCAAGACGGAACCGGCTCTCGGCCTCGACCACGCCTTCCAGATACAGCAGGCCGATGACCTCGCCGCCCGCGAGCAGCGGTTCGCAGTGATAGACGGCCGAGGGATCGTCGACATGCGCGCAGACGACGTCGGTTCCGGGCGCGACGACGCAATGGCCCTGGCCGCGGCGCAATCCCCAGCATTGCTCGGGCGAAAACGCCTCCTGTGTCAGAGTCAGATCGCCCCAGCTCGCAAGCCTGACCAACAGGTTGCGCGAATGATTATGCGCATACAGCGCCCCTGGTATCGCGGGGAGCACACGCGGCACGAAACACTGGATGACCGCGGCGAGCTCGCCATCCGTGCGCGCCGTCTGCATCCGGTGCGACATCCCGCCGAGCAGCTCGATCATCTCGCTGCGCGCCTGCAGCGTGTCTGCATTGCGCCGCAGCTCGCTATTGGCACGCTGCAGATCGGCGTCGCTGATCGATTGGAGCGATCCTGCGACGGCCAGCCTGTCGGCCATTTCGTTATAGGCCTCGGCGAGGGCGCGGAATTCGGACGTGCCGATCGTGTCGGTCACGCGCGCGTCGCGATCGCCGTCGCCGAACGCGTGCATCGAGTGCAGGATCGACCGGGTCGGCCGTCGCACGCCACGAATGATCAGCGTCACCGCCATCGCGAGCAGCGCGATGATCGCGGGCCCGCCGATCAGCGGCAATTGCCGGTTCCAGCTCGACTGTTGCTGCGCGGCGTAGAGGCGCACCGACAACAAGTCGCGCTCGGACTGCCGTAGCCGCTCGGCACGGCGCGCAACATCGTCCATCAGGTCCCGGCCATGCCCATTGGCGACGATCGCGATCGCCTCGTCGAAATGCCCGCTTTGGCCGAGCGACAGCGGTATCCGGAGCGATGCGATCTTTCGCGCGGCGATCCGCTGTAGCCCCACAGCCCGGTCGTGTTGCGCGGGATTGTCGCGCGTCAGGGCAACCAGCGCGGCGGTATCGTTGGTCGCCTCGACCGTGCGATAATCGAAACTCCGCGCGTAGCTCGTGTCGCGGGTGAGGAGAAATCCGCGCTGGCCCGATTCCGCCTCGCGGAGGTCGGCCATCGTCTCGTCGATCTTCTGGATAAGCTGTTCGGTCTGGCTGACCCAGTCGAGCGACGTCTTCATCCGCGCGCTCGCATCGATCAGCAACACCGCCAGTGCAAGCATCGCGATCGACACGCTCGCGCCGAGCCAGCCGATCCGCGCGGATAGCGATGACAGGGAAAACACAGACATGCCAACGTGATGCACGCCAACCGTAAAGATTTGGCTTCCAGCGAGACATCTGGCCCGCCGTTCATACCCCATCTCGCTGGCCCGCCGACGGGGCGAACTGGCATGGGGATCAGGCGTCGGTACTGGAGCAGATACGCACGGAGGGGAGGTTGGAAGGCATCGCCGGTCGGGCTGGAGCGGGTGAAGGGAATCGAACCCTCGTCACTTGCTTGGGAAGCAAAAGCTCTACCATTGAGCTACACCCGCATACACGCGCCGTGTGGCGGCGCGGTGCGGCGTCCGTACCCGGCACGATCGCGAAGTTCAAGCGTCATGCGCGCACGGAACGTCCGCGCGCGTACAGCGCTGTAGCAGCACGGGCACGATGCCCCAAAAGGACCAAGGCATGCCGACCTCCACACCGATCCACGCCGACCCGTCGGATCTTCAGCCGGCCGATCTGCCGCGGACCGGACCGTCGCGGACCGGGCCGTCGCGGACCGGATTGTCGCGGCCGATTGCGGCGTTGATCGTCGCCGGCGTGCTCGGTGCCAGCGCGCTCGTTGGGCGGCGCAATGCGCCCGACCCGTCGCACCCCAGGACGCGGCGCTGGTATAAACGGCTCGACAAACCCGACTTCACACCGCCCGATGCGGTCTTCGGCGCGGTCTGGCCGGTGCTCGAAACCGGGCTCGCGGTCGGCGGCTATCGCCTGATGCGCGCGCCTGCCGAGCCGCGTCGAAATGCTGCCGTCGGGCTGTGGCTGTTGAACACCGCGATGATCGGCGGCTGGACCGAATTGTTCTTCCGCAAGCGCGCGCTGGATACGAGCACGGTTGCGGCGGGGGCGATGGTCGTCACGGGCGCCGCCTATGTCGCGACCGCAGCGAAGGTCGATCGCCCGGCGGCGGGGCTGGGCGTGCCGTTCGTCGCCTGGCTCGGCTTTGCCACGGTGCTGGCGGCGGGCATCGGTCGTCGCAACGAGTCGCGATCATGAACCGGCTGACCGTCTGGCATGATGGCGACTGCCCGCTGTGCCGCCGCGAGATTGCGCTGATGCGTCGTCTCGACCGTCGCGGCGCCATCGAGTTCGTCGATGCGACGGACGACGATGCGTCGTGCCCGATCGATCGGGGCGCGTTGTTGGCGCGATTCCATGCGCGCGAGAACGGGGAACTGCTGTCGGGCGCGGCCGCCTTCGCCGCGATGTGGCGGGCGATCCCGATCCTCAGGCCGCTGGGACTCGCGGCGCGCAACCCCGTCGCCTTGCGACTCCTCGAACGCACCTATGTCGCCTTCCTGCGAGTCAGGCCCAAGCTTCAGGGTGTGCTGCGTCGGCGTGAGGCTACCGGGCAATGACGATGGCGCGCGATCCGGTGTTGCCGGGCCAGACCAGTGTCTGGGACTTCCCGCGGCCGGCGATCGCCGAGCCGTGCGCGCGGCCGATCCGGATCGAGCACCGCGGTTATATCGTCGCCGACACGCGGGCGAGCGTCCGGACGCTCGAGACCAGCCATCCGCCAAGCTATTACATTCCCCCCGACGACGTTGCGATGACGCTGTTGCAGCGATCGACGCATCGGTCGTTCTGCGAATGGAAGGGCGACGCGGTCTACTACGACCTCGTGGTCGACGGCGAGACGCTCCGCGATATCGCCTGGAGCTATCCCGCCCCGACCCGCGCCTTCGCGGCGTTGCGCGATTACCTCGCCTTCTATGCGGCGCCACTGGATTCGTGCACCGTCGACGGCGAGCAGGTCGTCCCGCAACCCGGTGGGTTTTACGGCGGGTGGATCACGCGCGATCTTGCCGGGCCGTTCAAGGGCGTGCCCGGCAGTCGCTATTGGTAGCCTCAGTCGAGCCCGGCGGCACGGCGCACCGCGAGTCCTGCGCCGGCCCAGTCGACATCCTCGCCCTCGAGCGCGATCGCGGTGCGCAGATGGTCGCGAACGATCCCTAGCAGCGGCATCGGCGTGCGTGAGGCACCGGCGGCGGCGTCGACCAAGTTCATGTCCTTCAGGCCCAGGGGGGCGGCAAACCCGGCCGGCTTGAACGCATCGGCAACCAGCATGTCGCCATAGGTCTTGTAGACGGGCGCGGAGAACAGCGTGCCGGTAAGGACCTCGAGCAACGTCGCGCGATCGACGCCACCCTTTTCCGCCAGCGTCATCGCCTCGGCCATCGCCTCGACCGCGGCCATGATCATGAAATTGCCGCTGAGCTTGACCAGATTGGCCGCCGACGGCGTGGTGCCGACTCGAAACACGCGCTGGCCGATCGCCTCGAACAGGGGCGCGCATCGGTCGAGCAGATCGTCGGCCCCGGCGGCGACGACGAACAATTTGCCCGCCTCCGCTGCGGGCGGGCGACCGAAGACGGGTGCCGCGACATAGGCTTGCCGGTCGTTCGCAAGACGGTCGGCGAGTGCGACACCGATCGTGCTGTGCGAGACGTGGAGCGCCGGACAATCGAGAATGCCGTCCGGACCATAGACGATCGCCTCGAGCGCGCGGTCATCCGCGAGCATCGTCATGACCACGTCGCCCTGCGCGGCGGCGGCCGGGGTTTCGGCGAGCCTGGCGCCCGCATCCACCAACGGCTTCGCCTTGTCGGGAGTGCGGTTCCAGACGGTCACGTCATGGCCTGCCTTCACCAGGTTGGCGGCCATCGCGCTACCCATCTGGCCGAGACCGATGAATCCGACTTTCATGCTGTATCCTTCCGAGTAGGTGTTGCGACCTGAACGCACGCCGCCTGCTATCGCCGCATCAGACGCGTGCTGGCAGGTCGAGGCGGGCTGGCAGGTCGAGGCGGGCGACGAGCCCGCCCGACGCCGATCGACCGAGGGTCAGCGTCCCGCCGTTCAGCTCGGCAAGCTCACGGGTGATCGACAGGCCGAAACCGTGCCCTTCGCTGCTTTCGTCGAGACGTCGGCCGGGCAGCATCGCCTGTGCCATCGCCAGATCGTCCAGGCCTTCGCCGTCGTCGGCAATCTCCAGCGCGACACGGTTGTCGATCGCCGTGGCGCCGATCACGAGTGCCGCGCGCGCATGGCGCCAGGCGTTGTCGAGCAGGTTGCCGATCATCTCGTCCAGGTCCTGCGGGTCGATCGCGACGGCGAGATCGGCAGGGATGGCGATGTCGAGCGCGATCGGGCGTTCGGCGTGGATGCGGCGCAGCACCGCGACCAGATCGTCGACGGCGGGGGCGATCGGGGTCCGGGTGCGGGCGCCACCGGTCGCGTCGGCGCGGGCACGGCCGAGGTGATGGCGAACGCGGCGGTCGATCTGGTCGACCATGTCGCGGACGTCGTCGTCGGCGTTCGCCTCGGCGAGCTTGAGCGATAGCGCGGCGAGCGGGGTCTTCAGGCCGTGGGCAAGGTTGGCGACATGCTGGCGGGCGTGGGCGAGCCCGGCGGCGTTCTGGTCGATCAGCGCGTTGAGTTCGGTGACCAGCGGTTGCAGCTCGCCGGGCTGGTCGTCGGGGACGTGGCGTTCGGTGCCGGCGCGGACCGCGGCGAGTGACGTGCGGAGATCGCGCAGCGGACGCAGGCCGAACCGGAGCTGGAGCAGCGTCGCCAGCGCAAGCCCGACGCCGAGCAGTGCGAGCGAGCCGAGCAGCGGGATCATCGCCTCGCGCAATGGCTCCTCGACGATCCGACGGGGACCGATCGCGGTGATCGTCACGGTGCCGCGCGGCGTCGTGACGTCCAGGGTGCGAGAGTGGAGGCGTTCGCCACTGCGGTCGCGCGTGTCGCCGGCATGGAGTGCACGATCTTCGCGGCCGCCGGGGCCGGGAGGACGAGGTGGTCCTTCAGGATCGGGTCGCGGCGCTGGGGGCGCTGCGTCGATCGGGGGCGCCGGCTTGGGAGCGGGGGGCGTGATCGGGGGCAGGGGGCGGGTCGTGCCGCTGTCGACCCGACCTGCGGGGCCTTCGACCTGCCACGACCAGTTTGATCCGGGCACGCCGAACTCCGGCAGGTCGACCGCGCGGGTCCGGTCGAGCGTCGCGTCGGGGCGCACCGCGCGCGCCAGCACCGTGACCTGCGCATCGAGCCGCTCGTCGAGCCCGCGCATGACGAAGCGCTCGAGCACGTTGCCGATCGTGATCCCGGCGAAGACGAGAGCGAACCCGGTTGAGAGGGCTGCGATGACGAGCATTCGCCCGAAGAGCGATCTTGGAATGAGGCGGAGGCGGGTCATCGCTGATGTGCTTCCAAGTGTAGCCATCCACCTACTGAACCCCACCCCGGCGAAGGCCGGGGCCCAGTTGGAAAGGCTTTTATAATGGCAGACAACGCTCCGTTAACAGCGTCTCCCAACTGGGCCCCGGCCTTCGCCGGGGTGGAGGCTATGGCCATCACGCCCCATCCGCCGTCAGCCGGTACCCGCGGCCGCGCACAGTTTCGATCATCTGCGCGCCGATCTTCCGCCGCAACCGGCCGATGATCACCTCGATCGAGTTCGAGTCCACGTCGGCATCGCCCTCATAGACCCGCTCGATCAGGTCCGCGCGTTCGATCACCACTTCGCGGCGGAGCATCAGCGCGGACAGCACCCGCCATTCGAACGCGGTGAGCTTCAACGGCAGCCCATCGAGCTCGAACGTGCCGAGTTGCGCATCGAAGGCGAGCGGACCGCAAATCACGCGCGCCGCGGCATGACCGGCGGCGCGGCGGACCAGCGCGCGGAGTCGCATCACCACCTCCTCGACGCGGAACGGCTTGACCACGTAATCATCGGCACCGGCCTTGAAGCCCTCGACCTTTTCCGACCAGCCGTCGCGCGCGGTGAGGATCAGGACGGGCAGATCGCGGCCCGCTGCACGCCAGTCGCGCAGCACGGACAAGCCGTCGCGCTTGGGCAGGCCGAGGTCGAGCACCGCCGCGTCGTAGAGTTCGGTCGCGCCGAGATGCCCGCCGTCTTCGCCGTTGCTCGCGACGTCGACCGCGAAATGCTCCGCGCGCAGGGCCCGCGCCAGCCCGTCGGCGATCGCCGCATCGTCCTCGACCAATAATACCCGCATGCGATCGTCCCTATGTCCGAGACCCCAACGGAATCTGAACGGCTTGGTTCAGCGGGCGTCGGCAGCGCGCGCCTAGACGGTGATTCGTCAACCAATGAGAGGAAAGACTATCATGTCCGAGCATCCCGCCCACCCGCTGCCCCCGAAAGGCTTTAATTTTCGCCGCAACCGCCTGGCGCTCGCCGCGGCTGGCCTGCTCGCGGTCGGCGGCGCCGCCGGTGCCGTCACGGTCGCCGCCACCCGCCCGAGCGTTACGATGGCGCCTGCCACGCCGGTCGCGATCCGTTCGCTCCAGGCGGACGGCCGGTCGGACGGCATCGTCACGATCCGCGGCACTGTCGCCGAGATCTACGGCAACAAGTTCGTGATGGCCGACCCCACCGGCCGCGCGCTGGTCGACCTCGGGCGTGAAGGCGAGGACGGCACTCTGGTCAGCGCCGGCCAGCCGGTGACGATCCAGGGCCGGTTCGAAAATGGCTTCGTCCATGCCGCGTTCCTGGTCGGCGCGGGCGGCAAGGTGACGGCGCTCGGCCCGATCGGCGGTCCGCCGCATGGTCCGGGTGGTCCGGGTGGTCCGGGGCGTGATGGTCCTGGTGGCCCCGGCGGTCCGGGTGGCCCGGGCGCGCCTCCGCCCCCAGCCGGCATGGCGCCGCCACCGCCGCCGATGACTGCCGGTGCGGCGCCAGCACCGGTCGGTGCTCCGGCAGGCGTGGCGGCTCCGACGACGGCACCGGCTCCGCAGGCTACGCCAGCGACGTAACTAGGATGGAGCCGGATAAAACCGACTCCATTTCCCGTTCCAGGCAGCATCGAAACCGCGCGGCAAAGACACCGTCATCCCCGCGCAGGTTTCACGATCCTCCCCCGCAAGGGGGAGGTGGCAGGCTCTTGCCTGACGGAGGGGGAGGTAAGGTGTAACTGCCGTTCCGTGTCCTCCCCCTCCGTCGCCTTCGGCGCCACCTCCCCCTGACGGGGGAGGATTCGCTCAGCGGGCGATCGACGCGACCCTTGGGGCTTCGGTCTGGCGCGATTGCGGGGCGGGTTGGCGGACCCAGTAGCGGCCGGTCACCGCCAGTGGCAGCGCGAGCAGGAGCCCCGCGCCGACGTCCCAGACGCCGTCGCCGATCAACCCGGCACCCAGCCCCGCGACGGTCGACACGCCCAGCAAAATCGGCATCGCGAAGATCTGGCGGTTGGTCTTGTGGCTCATGCGATTTCTCCCGCCATCACGACTTCGCGGACGCGCTGGTCGCTCGGACCGCCGCGACGACGCAGCCAAAGATACAGCCCGCTGCCGAGCACGATGATCGTCAATATGTCGAAGATCGCCCAGACGATCTTCATCGCCAGCCCGCCGTAATTCCCGAAATGCAGCGGCTGCGCGAGCAGCATCGCCTGCATGTACCAGGGCATCGGCACGACCGCGTCGAGCCGTCCGGTCGCGGCATCGACGAAGCCCGGCAGCAACAGCTTCGACGTCAGTGGCGTCGCGCCCTTCAGGAACACGGCGTAGTGATGCGTGCTGCTGAAGACGACGCCCGGGAAGGCGATGAACTGCGGTTCCATCTCGGGCGCCTCGCGCCGCACCGCGTCGAGCGCCGCCTGCACCGACGCGCGCTGGGACCCGAGCGGCGTACGCGTCTCGCTGGCGATGATCTCGGCAAGGCCATTCGCCTTCCAGATCGCGGTGATCGGCACGACGAAGGTGTTGATCGTCCCCGTCACGCCGACGACGCTCGCCCACACCAGCGTGACGATGCCGAGCAGATTGTGGCGATCGAGCCACCCGAGCCGCTTGCTGCGTCCGCGCCGCAACGTGCCGAAGTCGAGCTTGGCCATAAACGGCGCGTAGAGCACGACGCCCGAGACGATCGCCGCGAAGAACAGCAGGCCCATCACGCCGAGGAAGATCTCCGCCCAGAAGCCGAGCAGCATGTCGGTGTGCAGTTCGAGGATGAACGCCATCACGCCTGGTACATAGGGCGGCATCTTTGCACCGGTACGCGCATCGAAGGCGTGGAAATGCATCGCCGCGGGCACTGCGTCGGGGGTCGGCCCGGTCGTGACGTAGACGATCGGCCGCTCTTCGTCGAAGCTGATGTAGAGCGGAATCTCGCCGGGAGCCGCCTTCGCCGCCCGCGCGAGAATGGTGTCGAGCGAGAGCGACGGCGTGCCGACGGGCAAGGTGGCCATCGGCGCGGGAGGGTCGATCCACCCGTCGATCTCCTCCTCGAAGATCAACGGCAGGCCGGTCACGCACAGCATCAGCAGGAACGCGGTGCAGATCAGGCTCGTCCATTTGTGGACGAGATACCAAGCCTTGATCGTGCCACGGGTCATGCGCGGAACACGGGTATGTCGAGGGAAAGGCGCTGGCGGATGGTCACCGGCACACAGGTACAGATTTGATAACGATGTGCAATAGCGATGTGCAGCTAGCGGCTCTTGAACCGATCCTCCCCCGCCAGGGGGAGGTGGCTGGCACTTGCCAGACGGAGGGGGAGGTAAGGGCAACCGATGTTGCGTGTTCCTCCCCCTCCGTCACCTGCGGTGCCACCTCCCCCTTGCGGGGGAGGATTTGCGGTCAGGCTACTCCCGCACCGCCCGTCACGCCGTAGACCTCACCCGTGATATAGCTCCCCTCCTGCGAGGCGAGCAGGACATACACCGGCGCGATCTCGACCGGCTGGCCCGGACGCCCGAAATGGCTCTTCGACCCGAACGTCTCGACCATCTCCTGCGGCTGGCCACCGCTCGGCTGCAACACCGTCCAGAACGGGCCCGGCGCGACGACGTTGGCGCGGATACCCTTCTCGATCAGCTGCTTGGCGAGCCCCTTGGTATACGCGACGATCGCCGCCTTGGTGGTCGCATAGTCGAGCAGATTGTCCGACGGATCATAGCCCTGCACCGACGCGGTCGTGATCACCGCCGCGCCGACGGGCAGATGCGGCACCGCGGCCTGCACGAACCAGTGCAGCGCATAGACGTTGCTCTTCATCGTCTGGTCGAAATCGTCGGTCGAGATATCGGCGACGGTCGGCCGCGTCTGCTGGCGTCCGGCGTTGACCACCAGCACATCAAGACCACCGAACGCATCGACCGTCTGCTGGACCGCGGCACGGCAGAACGACTCGTCCTTCACGTCGCCGGGCAGTGCGAGCGCCTTGCGTCCCTCGGCCTCGATCAGCGCGACGACTTCCTTCGCATCGGCTTCCTCGGCGGGAAGATAGACGATCGCGACGTCGGCACCTTCGCGGGCATAGGCGATCGCAGCAGCGCGACCGATGCCGCTGTCGCCGCCGGTGATGAGTGCCTTCCGCCCGCCCAGCTTGCCCGAGCCGGTGTAGCTGGTCTCGCCGTGATCGGGCTTCGGGTCCATCTTCGACGCGATACCCGGGGCTTCCTGCGGCTGTTGCGGGAAGGGGGGCTGCGGATATTGCGTGCGCGGATCCTGCATCGTGAGCCGGTCGGCCATGGGGTGCTCCTGTCTGGGGTAAGCAGAAGCAACCGATGGCCGACCGATCGGGTTGCGCTTTACTTGAGCAGGATCAACGCCTTCGACAGCGTCATGTAGATCCCCCAGAGGATCGGCAGCCCGACCGCCAGCCACGCGAAGACGATCACCGGCGAGGTGCCGCCTTCCGCCGCGACCGTCCCGCCGCCCGCCATCGTCTCGACCGCGATCGGCCTGTCGTCCGCGGGCATGTGGAACTTCGCCGCGACCGGCCGGACGAACAGGTTCGCGACGAACCCGGCGACCAGCATCGCCGCCAGCACCCAGAAGATCGGCGGATAGATATCGCTGCGGGGTACGCCCGCCGCGATCGCGCGGTCACGCATGTTGGCGACGAGCAATGGCCCGACCACGCCCGCGGTCGACCATGCGGTCAGCAATCGCCCGTGGATCGCACCGACATATTTCGTCCCGAACAGGTCGGCGAGATACGCCGGCGCGGTCGCGAACCCACCGCCGTACATTGAGGCGAGGATGCAGAAGACCAGGATGAACAGGCCGAGCATCGTGCCCGCCAGTGCCGGTGCCGCCAGACCATAAAGCAGCGCGCCGGCGACGAGGATGGTCGCGAACATCGGCTTGCGCCCGATCCGGTCGGACAGCCACGCCCAGAAGAACCGTCCGCCGATGTTGAACAGGCTGATCGCGCCGACGAACCCTGCGCCGACCGCCGCCGCCGCCTTTTTCTGGTCGTCGTCGAACGCGGTGAACAGCACGCCCGGCGCATCGATCAGCCGTCCGCCGAACAGCTCCTGCAACATCGGCGAGGCGATGCCGATGATCCCGATCGAGGCGGAGACATTGAAGAACAGCACCAGCCACACGAGCCAGAATTGCGGCGTGCGATGCGCGTTCGACAGCGCGACGTTGAAGCGGCTGATCGAGGCCTTGGCCGAAGTCGGCGCGGTCCAGCCCGCCGGCGCCCAACCCTCGGCGGGAACGCGGTAGCCGATCGCGCCGGCCATCATGAACACGAAATAGACGCTCGCGAGGACCAGGAACGTCTGCCAGACGCCGACGCCTGTGGGGCTGGCGAAATGCTTCATCAACAGGTCGGCGAGCGGTCCGCCGATCATCGCGCCGCCACCAAAGCCCATGATCGCCATGCCGGTCGCCATCCCGCGTCGATCGGGAAACCATTTGATCAGCGTCGACACCGGCGAGATATAGCCAAGTCCCAGCCCGATCCCGCCGATCACGCCAGACCCGATCCAGATCAGCCAGAGCTGATGCATCGACACGCCGATCGCGGCGGTGCCCATGCCGCCACACCAGCAGAACGCGGCGACGACGCCGGCTTTGCGCGGTCCGGCGCGCTCGAGCCAACCGCCCCAGATCGCGGCCGACGCGCCGAGCACGACGAAGAACAACGTATACGTCCAGACGAGATCGCTGACGCGCCAGTCGCAGGCCGTCGTGGTCAGCGCGCCGATCAGCGAGAGGTTGGGGCAGACGACCGGGTCCGAAATCCCGATCGCACGCGACAGCGGCAGCCAGAACACGCTGAACCCGTACGCCATGCCGATGCACAGGTGGATCGCGAGCGCGCAGGGCGGCACGAGCCAGCGGTTGAAGCCGGGCGCTGCAACCGTACGCGCCCGGCTCAGAAAGCCATCCGCGCCCGAATCTCGTTCGCCGTATTCCCGCGTGTCAGCCATGAATCCCCCGTTTATTCGCTTATATTCGGGGACGATGGCCGATCAGGCGGTGAATGTCACCTCGAGCGGTTCGAACCCGTCGATGGTCGCGCGCACGGCTTGTCCTCGACGGATCGGCCCGACCCCGGCGGGGGTGCCGGTGAAGATTAGGTCGCCGGGCGCCAGCTCGACGAAGGTCGACAGCGTCGCGATGATTTCGGGGACGCTCCAGATCATCATCGACAGGTCGCCCGACTGGCGAGTCTCGCCGTCGATGGTGAGCGCGATGCTGCCCGAGGCGGCGGGCACGCCCGGCGTGAGCGCCGCGACCGGGGCGGAGCGATCGAAGCCCTTTGCCATATCCCACGGCCGCCCGATCTTCTTCGCCGCCGCCTGCAGATCGCGCCGCGTCAGGTCGATGCCGACGCCGGCGCCGAAAATCATCGCCGCCGCATCCGCGACCGCGACGTCCTTGCCGCCTGCGCCAAGCGCGACGACCAGTTCGACCTCATGATGCAGGTCTTCGGTTTGCGGCGGGAAGGTCAGCGCGCTGCCGTTCTCCACCACCGCGTCGGCGGGCTTGGTGAAGAAGAACGGCTCCTGCCGGTCGGGGTCGGAGCCCATCTCGCGTGCATGATCGGCGTAGTTCTGGCCGACGCAGAAGATCCGGCGAACCGGGAAGCGATCGGTCGAGCCGGCGATGGCGACGGTCGGGGCGGTGATCGTGGGAATGTGCATGATGGCTCCTTTTGCCGGCCTACATCGACTGCGCGCGCATCCTTTGCAACGGCCGGTCGCGGCAACGAAACCGGAACGTCTGCCGACCGAGCGGGTTACCGCTAGGCACCAACCGGAGATACCCCAATGCCCAGCACCACCCCCGTGCGGTTCGATCCGTCCGTCGAAACGATCGCGCCCGACGAGCAGGACACGCTGCAGAGCATGAAGGACTCGTTCCAGGAGATCCTGGAGACCACTTCGCAAGATTACGGCCATGCGGTCCGGTCGGTCCATGCCAAGGCGCACGGCATCGCGCGCGGCACTTTTACCGTCGCCGATGGCCTTCCGCCCGAACTCGCACAGGGTATCTTCGCGACGCGGGGCCTGCATGAGGCGATCATCCGCATCTCGACCAATGCCGGCGATATCCTCGACGACAGTATCAGCCTCCCGCGCGGTCTCGCGCTGAAAATCCTCGACGTCGACGGTGCACGCCTGCCGGGATCGGAAGGCGACACGACGCAGGACTTCATCATGGTCAACGGCCCGGCCTTTTCCGCGGCGGACCCCAAGTCCTTCGCCAAGAACCTGAAGCTGCTGGCAAAGACGACCGATCGGTTCGAAGGCGTGAAGAAGGCGATGTCGGCCACCTTCCGCGTCGTCGAGTCCGCGCTCGAAGCGGTCGGCGGCAAGTCGGCGACGCTGACCACGCTCGGCGGCGCCAAGCCCGTCCACCCGCTCGGCGAGACCTATTATTCGCAGACGCCGTTCCGCTTCGGCGACTATATCGCGAAGGTCGCGCTGTTCCCCGTGTCGCCTGAGCTGACCCGCCTGACCGGCGATCTGGTCGACATCACCGCGCGCCCGAATGCACTGCGCGAGGTCGTCCGCGAGGAGCTGGTCGAGCATGGCGGCAAATGGGAGTTCCGCGTGCAGCTCAACACGGATCTCGAGAAGATGCCGATCGAGGACGCGTCGGTGGTCTGGGACGAGGCGGAGAGCCCGTTCGTGACGGTTGCCACGCTTGACGTGCCGGCACAGCTTTCGTGGGAACAGGGCGTCACCGATCATACCGACGACGCGCTGTCGTACAGCATCTGGCATGGGATCACCGCGCATCAGCCGCTCGGCGGCGTGAACCGCGTGCGCAAGGACACGTACAAGCAGTCGGCGGACTTCCGCGGCAAGTTCAACGGCTGCCCGATGCACCAGCCGGCAAAGCTGTCCGAGCTCGCCTGACATGACGCTGGGGGGGCATAATCTGAAGCTGTTCCACGTCAGCGACGTGCATTTCGGTGCGGAGGATCCGGCGGCGATCGCCTGGTTCTCCGAACGCGTGGCGGAGGAGAAGCCGGACGCGGTCATCATGACCGGCGACCTGACCATGCGTGCGACCAAGGACGAGTTCCAGCAGGGGGGCGACTGGCTCCAGTCGCTCGGCGTGCCGGTGACTCTGGAGGTCGGCAACCACGACATCCCCTATTATTGGGACCCGTTCCGGCGGTTGTTCGCGCCCTATCAGCGCTATGCCGCGGTGGAGCAGATGATCGAGCGGCCGCTGGAGCTGCCCGGCGTCACGGTGGTGCCGCTGAAGACGACCGCGCGGGCGCAGTGGCGGTGGAACTGGTCGAAGGGGCGCGTCAGCGCCGGATCGCTGAAGCGCGCGCTGGCGATGATCGCAGACGTGCCGAAGGGCAATCTGATCTTCATCGGCGCGCATCATCCGCTGATCGAAGGCGGCACGACCGGGACCGCGAAGACGCGTCACGGCGACGCGGCGCTGTCCGCGCTGGCGGACGCGGGCGCGCATGCGGTATTGTCGGGGCACGTCCACGATCCGTTCGACATTCCGATCGAACGCGAAGGGCGAACGATCCGGATGATCGGCGCGGGCACCCTGTCGAAGCGGACGCGTGGCAGTCCGCCGGCGTTCAACGAGATCCGCGTCGAAGGCGGGCGTTTCGTGACGGTGCCGCGGACGCTGTAGGTCAGCTGTTATAGGGGTTGTTGAGTTCGGCGAGCCAGCCGGCGGCGGGCGGGCGCAAGGTGCTGCCGGAGGCCCGCCGGCGGCGCGCTTCGGAGACGTCGATCGGCGTCTGGAAGGCCAGCCCCGCCAGCCCGCTCCTGACCCACACCACATTGGCGGCGGTTGGCGCGATCGACCCGATCGCGACGACGACGACGGTGCCCGTCACGAGGTCACCGGCCTGCGCGATGCAGAGGCCGGTTTCCGAGATGTTGGTGACGCGGTGCTGGCTGGCCCCGTCGCGGTCGACGCGAAACATATCCGCGCTCAGCATCACGCTCGTCCGCGTCGCACGGGCAAGCGAGGGCGGTTTGTCGCTCGGATCGGTCGTCATGCGATGAAAATGCCCAGGGTCGGTGCGGATATCCATAGTTGCGGGGATATTTCTGCGGGATGGTCCGTGTCGCGCACTTATTTCTTGTCGCCGCCTTGCGTGAAGTCGATCCGGATCTTCACCCAGGCGCCGATCATCGGCTTGCCGCCGACGCGGGGCGGGCGGATGCGGAACTGCCATGCGCTCTGCCGCATCGCCCGCGAGAGTCCGGACCCGATCGGGGATTCGCCGAGCGATCGGCAATTCTCGACCTGGTAATTCGCGATCGTCTTGCATGCGATCAACGCCCAGCCGCCCGGCGGCGCACCGTTGGGCAGGAACTCGGCGAGCTCGGCATGGGTGGGCTCGCGGTACCATTCGGCATTGTACAGCCGCTGCCCGCCCGGCCCCTCGCCAGGACCATAGGCCGAACCACTGTCCTGACCTTTCCCCGACCCGCTCCCCCCATCCCCGCCCGCAAGCTGGTCTTCGGGATGCGCGGGCATCTTGGAGATGTCGGCCGCGTCGAACATCTCCATCCCGCCCAGCATCTTGATCGGTAGCGGGGGTGGAGATTTCGGCGGGGCAGGGGGCGCCTGCGCGGACTCGGCGCGCGGTGCGGCCCGCGGCGGCGAACCACCGCTGGCGCGCTTCTGCTTGGTCGGCGACGGCGTGCGCTTCGCTGGGGTCGGGGTGCTCTGATCGGGCGCGATCTGGAACGTGATCGGCTCGCTCCGTTCCTCGGGCTTGACGACCGCCGAGGGGGCCAGTCGCACCAGCATCAGGATGATCAGGATGTGCGCGATCACCGTCAGCACGAACGCGGCACTGCGGCGTCGCGTGGAAACGCGCGTCTCGATCGACGAAGGATGGTACGCCGACCGCATCTGCCGTTCGCCTAGCCTTCCCGCGCCCGCCCCGCAACATGCCAGCGGCCTGATGACCAAGAGTTCATTCGCAGGGTAGCAGGAGCAAGATCCAGCGCTTGCCGGATGGGAAGGGCGAGGATGTCAGATCCACCCGGTAACATCGCAAACGAAAAAGGCCGCCGCCCGGTGTCCCGGACGACGGCCTTTTAGTGCCAGTCGCTGACGAACCCGATTACTCGGGCGCGTTCAGATACTCGCCGGCATCCGCGTCAGTGCCGGTGCCCGAGGTGACGACCGCTGCGAGCGGATCCTCACCGACGCCGCCTGCATCACGCGGGCTACGCGCGAGTTCGGCGGCATGCTCGTCGGCAGCCGACATCGGTGCCACGATCGACACCTCCGCCATCTTGCGCTGCTGGACGCGCATCGCGGCGTCGCGGCTGTTGGCCACGACACGCAGGCGGTTGAGGCCTGCGCCGGTGCCTGCCGGGATGAGCCGGCCGACGATCACGTTCTCCTTCAGGCCCATCAGCATGTCCTGCTTACCCTGGACCGCTGCCTCGGTGAGGACGCGGGTGGTCTCCTGGAACGATGCCGCCGAGATGAAGCTGCGGGTCTGCAGCGACGCCTTGGTGATGCCGAGCAGGATGGGCTTGCCCTGTGCGCGGGTCTGCTTCTTCTCGAGCTTCTCGTTGGTCGCGTCCATTTCCTCGCGATCGACCTGCTCGCCCTTCAGCAGCGTGGTGTCGCCGCCGTCGGTGATCTCGACCTTCTGCAGCATCTGACGAACGATCGTCTCGATGTGCTTGTCGTTGATCTTCACGCCCTGGAGACGATAGACCTCCTGGATTTCCGACACAAGATACTCGGCGAGGGGTTCGATGCCCATCGTCTCGAGGATGTCGTGCGGATCGGGCGAGCCGCCGATCAGGTTGTCGCCGCGCTTGACGTAATCGCCTTCCTGGACGTCGATCACCTTCGACTTCGGCACCAGATACTCGACGACGTCGCCGCCATCCTCGGGCTGGATGCCGATCTTGCGCTTCGCCTTATAGTCCTTGCCGAACACGACGCGGCCCGAGATCTTGGCGATGATCGCCGAGTCCTTGGGGATACGCGCCTCGAACAGCTCGGCAACACGCGGCAGACCACCGGTGATGTCGCGCGTCTTGGCGCTCTCGCGGCTGACGCGGGCCACGACGTCGCCGCCGAATACCTGTGCGCCATCCTCGACCGACAACGTAGCGCCGATCGCCAGCATGTAACGACCGGTCTCGCCCGACGTCTCGTCGAGCAGGGTCATGCGCGGACGCAGATCCTCCTTCGACTTGGTCGCAGCACGATATTCGATCACGACGCGCTGGGCGATGCCCGTGGCTTCGTCGGTCTGCTCGGTGAGCGTCTTGCCCTCGATCAGGTCGACATACTTGATCGTGCCCGGGTTCTCCGTGATCACCGGCATGGTGAACGGATCCCACTCGGCCATCCGGTCGCCGCGCGACACGATGTGACCATCGTCGAACAGCACGTACGCACCGTAGGGGATACGATCGACCGAGAGCTCGCGGCCGTCCATGTCGACGATCGCGATTTCGCCCGAGCGGCTGAGCACCACGCGACGGCCACGCTGGTCGACGATGATACGCAGATCGCGGAACTGCACCGTACCGTCGGCATGCGCCTCGAGGTTCGACGTTTCGTTGAGCTGCGCCGCGCCACCGATGTGGAACGTACGCATCGTCAGCTGCGTGCCCGGCTCACCGATCGACTGTGCGGCGATGACGCCGACAGCTTCACCGATGTTGACCGGCGTACCGCGGGCGAGATCGCGCCCGTAGCACTTGCCGCAGACGCCGATCTTCGACTCGCAGACCAGCGGGCTGCGGATCTTGCACGACTGCGTGCCGAGGCCTTCGATCGTCGTGATCATCGGCTCGTCGAGCAGCGTGCCCGACGGGATGACGACCTTGCCGGTCTTCGGATCGACGATGTCCTCCGCGGTCGTACGACCGAGGATGCGCTCGCCGAGCGATGCGATGGTCGAACCACCCTGAAGAATGGCCTTCATCTCCAGCGCGCGGGTCGTACCGCAATCCGGTTCGATGATGACGCAATCCTGCGAGACGTCGACCAGACGACGCGTCAGATAGCCCGAGTTCGCGGTCTTCAACGCCGTATCCGCGAGGCCCTTGCGAGCGCCGTGGGTCGAGTTGAAGTACTCAAGGACGGTCAGGCCCTCCTTGAAGTTCGAGATGATCGGCGTTTCGATGATCTCGCCCGACGGCTTGGCCATCAGGCCGCGCATACCGGCAAGCTGCTTGATCTGCGCCTGCGAACCACGAGCACCCGAGTGGGCCATCATGTAGATCGAGTTGATCGGCTTTTCACGGCCGGTTTCCTCGTCGACCTTCACCGCACGGATCTCGTCCATCATGGCGTTCGCGACCTGGTCGCCGCAACGGCTCCAGGCGTCGATCACCTTGTTGTACTTCTCCTGCTGCGTGATCAGACCGTCCTGATACTGCTGCTCGAAGTCCTTCACGAGCGCCTTGGTGTCGTCGACCAGACCAACCTTGGCGTCCGGAATGATCATGTCGTCCTTGCCGAACGAGATGCCGGCGCGGAACGCGTGACGGAAGCCGAGTGACATGATCGCGTCGGCGAACAGCACGGTCTCCTTCTGGCCGGTGTGACGATAGACCTCGTCGATCACGTCGCCCACGTCCTTCTTGGTGAGGAGGCGGTTGACGGTGTCGAACGGCACCTTGTGGCTATGCGGCAGGCACTCGCCCAGCAGCATGCGGCCCGGGGTCGTCTCGTACCGCTTGAGGTACTGCTTGCCCTTCTCGTCGGTCTGCGGAACGCGGCTGATAACCTTGGTGTGCAGCGTGACCGCCTGAGCGTTCAGCGCCTGATGCACTTCGGCCATGTCACCGAGCAGCATCCCCTGGCCCGGCTCGTTCTCCTTCATCATCGACAGATAATAGAGACCGAGGACCATGTCCTGCGACGGGACGATGATCGGCTTGCCGTTGGCCGGCGACAGTATGTTGTTCGTCGACATCATCAGGACGCGTGCTTCGAGCTGGGCCTCGAGGCTCAGCGGGACGTGCACGGCCATCTGATCGCCGTCGAAATCGGCGTTGAACGCGGAGCAGACCAGCGGGTGAAGCTGGATCGCCTTGCCCTCGATCAATACCGGCTCAAACGCCTGGATGCCGAGACGGTGAAGCGTCGGCGCACGGTTCAGCATGACCGGATGCTCGCGAATCACCTCGTCCAGGATATCCCAGACTTCCTTGCGCTCCTTCTCGACCCACTTCTTCGCCTGCTTCAGGGTCATCGACAGACCCTTCGCATCGAGACGCGCGTAGATGAACGGCTTGAACAGCTCGAGCGCCATCTTCTTCGGCAGGCCGCACTGGTGCAGCTTCAGCTCAGGACCGGTCACGATGACCGAACGACCCGAATAGTCGACGCGCTTGCCGAGCAGATTCTGGCGGAAGCGGCCCTGCTTGCCCTTCAGCATGTCGGACAGCGACTTCAGCGGACGCTTGTTGGCGCCCGTGATCGTGCGACCGCGGCGACCATTGTCGAACAGTGCGTCGACGGCCTCCTGAAGCATGCGCTTCTCGTTGCGGACGATGATGTCCGGTGCGCGGAGCTCCATCAGGCGCTTCAGGCGGTTGTTGCGGTTGATCACGCGACGATACAGATCGTTCAGATCCGACGTCGCGAAACGACCACCGTCCAGCGGCACCAGCGGGCGCAGCTCGGGCGGGATGACCGGAACGACCTCGAGGATCATCCACTCGGGGCGGTTGCCCGAATCGATGAAGCTCTCGACGACCTTCAGGCGCTTGATGATCTTCTTGGGCTTCAGCTCGGACTTGGTGACCGCGAGCTCTTCGAGCAGCGCGGTACGCTCACCGACGAGATCGAGCGATTCGAGCATGATGCGGACCGCTTCGGCACCGATACCGGCCGAGAACGCGTCCTCGCCATACTGGTCCTGCGCGTCGAGGAGCTCGTCCTCGGTCATCAGCTGGTACTTCTCGAGCGGGGTCAGGCCCGGCTCGATGACGATGTACGCCTCGAAGTAGAGCACGCGCTCGAGCTGCTTCAGCTGCATGTCGAGCAGCAGGCCGATGCGCGACGGCAGCGACTTCAGGAACCAGATGTGCGCGACCGGGGCGGCGAGCTCGATATGGCCCATCCGCTCGCGGCGGACCTTCGAGACGGTAACCTCGACGCCGCACTTCTCGCAGACGATGCCCTTGTACTTCATCCGCTTGTACTTGCCGCACAGGCACTCGTAGTCCTTGATCGGACCGAAGATGCGCGCGCAGAACAGGCCGTCACGCTCGGGCTTGAACGTGCGATAGTTGATGGTCTCGGGCTTCTTGATCTCGCCGAACGACCACGAACGAATCTTGTCCGGGGACGCGATGCCGATCTGGATCTGGTCGAACGTCTCGGTCTTGGCGACCGGATTGGCGAAGGGGGTCATCTCGTTCATGAGCTGTCCTTAGGAAAAATCTTCCCCCCTACCGCTTGCGGGAGGGGGAGGGGCCCAGCCTCTTCAGGCTGGGAGGGGGTGGGCGCCCGGCATCGACGTCGCGCTTCGCTGCCGGCCGGGAGCCCACCCCTCGGTCCCCTCCCGCGAGCGGGAGGGGAGGGCAAAGGAACTACTCCGCCGCGATCTGGATGCCGTCGCTGTCGAAGCCGGGCTCCGACTGCTTCAGGTCCACATTCAGGCCGAGCGAGCGCATTTCCTTGACGAGCACGTTGAAGCTCTCCGGGATGCCGGCCTCGAACGTGTCGTCGCCCTTGACGATCGCCTCGTAGACCTTGGTGCGGCCGACCACGTCATCGGACTTCACCGTCAGCATTTCCTGCAAGGTATACGCCGCGCCGTAGGCCTGGAGTGCCCAGACCTCCATCTCGCCGAAGCGCTGCCCACCAAACTGCGCCTTACCACCCAGCGGCTGCTGCGTGACCAGCGAGTACGGCCCGATCGACCGTGCGTGGATCTTGTCGTCGACCAGATGGTGAAGCTTCAGCATGTAGATGTAGCCCACCGTCACCTTGCGATCGAACTGATCGCCGGTGCGGCCGTCGAACAGGTCCGACTGACCCGACGTGTCGAGGCCCGCCAGCGCCAGCATCGCCGACACATCAGCTTCGCGGGCACCATCGAACACCGGCGTCGCCATCGGCACGCCACCCTTCAGGTTCTTGGCCAGCTCGACGATCTCGTCGCCCGTGCGGGCGTCGATCTCGGCGTGATACTGCTCGCCGTACACCGTCTTGAGGCGATCGCGGACCGCCTCGGGCATCGCACCCGGCTTGGCGTCCGGATTCTCTTCGCGCCACGTCTCCAGAGCCGCGGTGATCGACTGACCCAGGCCGCGTGCGGCCCAGCCCAGATGCGTCTCGAAGATCTGCCCGACGTTCATGCGCGACGGCACGCCCAGCGGGTTGAGCACGATATCGACCGGCGTACCGTCGGCGAGGAACGGCATGTCCTCAGCCGGCAGGATGCGGCTGATGACGCCCTTGTTGCCGTGACGGCCGGCCATCTTGTCGCCCGGCTGCAGCTTGCGCTTCACCGCGACGAACACCTTGACCATCTTCAGCACGCCTGGCGACAGCTCGTCACCACGCTCCAGCTTCTCGCGACGATCGTGGAACTTGTCCGTGATCAGCTTGGCTGCATCGTCATACTGGATCTTGACCGCTTCCAGATCGCTCTGGACCTTGTCGTCGGCGACCGCGAACTTCCACCACTCGTGGCGGTCGACGCTGTCGAGGAGATCCATGTCGATCACGACGCCCTTCTTGACGCCCTTCGGCGCCGAGGTGGCGGTCTGGTCGAGCAGCATCTCGCGAAGACGCGACCAGGTCGCACGGTTCAGGATCGAACGCTCGTCGTCCGAATCCTTCTTCAGACGCTCGATCTCCTCGCGCTCGATCGCCATCGCACGCTCGTCCTTGTCGATGCCGTGACGGTTGAAGACGCGAACGTCGACGACCGTACCCGACACGCCCGGCGGCAGGCGAAGCGACGTATCGCGCACGTCGCTGGCCTTCTCGCCGAAGATCGCACGGAGAAGCTTCTCCTCCGGCGTCATCGGCGATTCACCCTTCGGCGTGATCTTGCCGGCGAGAATATCGCCCGGCTCGACCTCTGCACCGATGTAGACGATGCCCGCCTCGTCGAGGTTGCGAAGCGCTTCCTCGCCGACGTTCGGGATGTCGCGCGTGATGTCCTCAGGCCCGAGCTTCGTATCGCGAGCCATCACCTCGAACTCGTCGATATGGATCGACGTGAACACGTCGTCCTTCACGATCCGCTCGGAGATCAGGATCGAATCCTCGTAGTTGTAGCCGTTCCACGGCATGAACGCGACGAGGCTGTTGCGACCCAGCGCCAGCTCGCCGAACTCGGTCGACGGGCCGTCGGCGAGCACGTCGCCGGCACGAACCGCATCGCCCACCTTCACCAGCGGACGCTGGTTGATGCAGGTCGACTGGTTCGAACGCTGGAACTTCATCAGCGTGTAGATGTCGACGCCCGACTTGCCGGCATCGATCTCGCCGGTCGCCCGGATCACGATACGCGCCGCGTCGACCTGGTCGACGATGCCCGCACGCTTGGCCGAGATCGCTGCGCCAGAGTCACGTGCGACCGTCTCTTCCATGCCGGTGCCGACGAACGGCGCCTCGGCCTGGACGAGCGGCACCGCCTGACGCTGCATGTTCGAGCCCATCAGCGCGCGGTTGGCGTCATCGTTTTCCAGGAACGGAATGAGCGATGCGGCGACCGAGACGAGCTGCTTGGGGCTGACGTCCATCAACGTGATGTTGTCGGGCAGCGCCATCAGGAATTCGCCAGCCTGACGCGACGACACCAGTTCCTCGACGAAGCCGTTCGACGAATCGAGCTCGGCGTTGGCCTGCGCGATCGTGTGCTTGGCCTCTTCCATCGCCGACAGGTAGACGACGTCGTCGGTCACCTTGTGGTCGACGACCTTGCGGTACGGAGTCTCGATGAAGCCATACTTGTTCACCCGCGAGAAGCTGGCGAGCGAGTTGATCAGACCGATGTTCGGGCCTTCCGGCGTCTCGATCGGGCAGATGCGGCCATAGTGCGTCGGATGAACGTCGCGGACTTCGAAGCCGGCACGCTCACGCGTCAGACCACCTGGTCCAAGTGCCGACACGCGACGCTTGTGGGTGACTTCCGACAGCGGGTTGGTCTGATCCATGAACTGCGACAGCTGCGACGAGCCGAAGAATTCGCGGACAGCGGCAACCGCAGGCTTCGCGTTGATCAGGTCGTTCGGCATGACCGTCGAGACGTCGACCGACGACATGCGCTCCTTCACCGCGCGCTCCATGCGGAGCAGGCCGACGCGGTACTGGTTCTCGAGCAGCTCGCCGACCGAGCGGACACGACGATTACCCAGGTTGTCGATATCGTCGATTTCGCCCTTGCCGTCCTTGAGGTTCACAAGCGTCTTGATGACCTCGAGAATGTCCTCGGTGCGCAGCGTCGTCACGGTATCCTCGACGTCGAGGTCGAGACGCATGTTCAGCTTCACGCGGCCGACGGCCGACAGGTCGTAGCGATCCGGATCGAAGAACAGACCCGAGAACAGCGCCTCGGCCGTCTCCAGCGTCGGCGGCTCGCCGGGGCGCATCACGCGGTAGATGTCGCTGAGCGCCTGCTCGCGCTCTTCGGCCTTGTCGACCTTGAGCGTGTTGCGGATCCACGGACCCGTCGCGACGTGATCGATGTCGAGCAGGTCGAGACGCTCGATTCCTGCCTGGTCGAGCAGTTCGAGATTCTCGGCGGTCACTTCGTCACCGGCTTCGATGTAGATGCGGCCGGTCGACTCGTCGATCAGGTCGTACGCCGAATAGCGGCCGAAGATTTCCTCGGTCGGGATCAGCAGGTCGGTGAGACCGTCCTTGAACGCCTTGTTCGCGGCGCGTGGGGAGATCTTCTGGCCGTTCGGGAACACGACTTCGCCGGTCTTCGCATCGACGATGTCGAACATTGGCTTCTGGCCACGCCAGTTCTCGACCTGGAACGGAACGATCCAGCCACCCTGGCCGCGGACGAACGTCACGCGGTTGTAGAAATAGTTGAGGATCTCTTCCGACGTCATGCCGAGCGCGTAGAGCAGCGCGGTGACGGGCAGCTTGCGCTTGCGATCGATGCGGACGTTGACGATGTCCTTCGCGTCGAACTCGAAATCGAGCCACGAGCCGCGATACGGGATGACGCGGGCAGCGAACAGATACTTGCCCGATGCGTGCGTCTTGCCGCGATCGTGATCGAACAGGACGCCCGGCGAACGGTGCATCTGGCTGACGATGACGCGCTCGGTGCCGTTGATGAAGAACGTGCCGTTCTCGGTCATGAGCGGCATGTCGCCCATGTACACGTCCTGCTCCTTGATATCGATGACCGACTTGGCCTCGGTATCGGGATCGACCTCGAATGCGGTCAGGCGCAGCGTGACGCGCATCGGTGCGGCATAGGTGATCCCGCGCTGGCGGCATTCCTCGACGTCGAACTTCGGCGGCTCAAGGACGTAATCGTCGAAGTCGAGATAGGCGGTGCCGGCGAAATCCTGGATCGGGAATACGCTGCGCAGCGTCTTCTCGAGACCCGAGACATGGCCGATCGACTTGTCGGAGCGCAGGAACTGCTCGTAGCTCTCGCGCTGGACTTCGATCAGGTTCGGCATCTGCACGACTTCGTGGATGTTGCCGAAAACCTTGCGGATACGGCGCTTTGCAGTGCCGTGTTCGATCGCCTTGGAAGCCATAGGTTTTGTTTCGCCCTATAAAAACTGACGGATCAGTCGTAATTTCGTGCTTGGGAACCCCCAAGCGGGACGCACGTTCACGCAAAAAGGCCGCGCGCATCAGGTGCGGCGGCTCTCAGCGTATGAAACCTCGGTATCCAATACGATCGACACGCTGCGCGACGGCATGTCATTTCCCGGATGCAGTGGTGAAGAGCGGATCTAGGCGCGGGGCGGCGTCTTGTCAACGGGAGCCCCTGCCGGTCGAGCGCGGATCGAAACCGCGCAGTGGGTCGATATCCCTCATTCAGACTGTCGGAAATACTATAGATTGGACATACTCGATAGCATTAGGCGCATCCTTCACGAGAGTTCGATCGTATGTTCGGTACAGTTGAGGGCGGAATGAGCGATATGATATCAGTATCGGACCAGGACCGGGCAAATTGGGCGCGGTTGATCAGCGACCATGAACGCATCGCGGATCAATGCGCAGGGCTCGCAGCACTTTCGCAAAAGTCTAGCGCCGAGAGTGGTTTAGCATCGCGCAAGCTGATCGAGCTGGCCGTTTCGGTGGCCGATCATCTCAAGGTCGAGGACGAAGTGATCGATCGCACCGTGGTCGCGATGGAGGCGCATTGCTCGGCGGACACGATTGCGATGATGGAAGAGGATCTCGATATCCTCCGTTCGGACTGGAAGGCGTTCATCGGTCGCTGGCTGCCGGTGATCAAGCCGGGCGACTGGAAGCTGTTCGGAATCCAGGCCGAGTCGATGATGAACCGGCTGTCGGAGCAGGTAAAGCTGGAGACGAAGCTGCTGTACGATCATGCCTTGCAGGACGGCGTAGTGCCGGCCGGCAGCCTCGTTCTGCACTGATTGGGGGAAACACCACGATCGGGGCTAGCGGCGTCGCTTCTTTTTCGTGATGGCCGGGGGCGCGGCCGGCGTCGGTAGCGGTGGCTGCGCTATGATCTTCACGACGAGCGGCTGCACCGCTGGGCTCGCCGGATAGAGCGACCGGGCTCGCGCGAACACGAAGCGCGCCTTGGCGGCACCCGGCGCTTCCGCGGTCGGGCCGACCCAGCGCCAATGCCAGGGTTCCCACTTAACGTGCTGTTTGTTGCTGCCGGGAAAGCTCTGTTCGAACCCGAAGCGCGGCGCGTTCCGCAGCAGCCAGCGTGCAGCGGGGGTTGCCGCCATGCACGCTTCCGCATCGGGGCATCCGTTCGCCGGGCGGACCGCGAAGTCGAGCGCATAGCCGGTCGAGTGCTCGCTATAGCCGGGGGGCGCGACCGAGATGGCGCGGTCGGCGGGATCGCTGCCGCCGCCGCGACAGAATACCGCGCGCTGCCGGGCGATCGAGCGCTGGCACGACAGCGCCTTCAACTGCCCCATGACCGACGGATCGCCCTGCGCCGCCGCGAACAGGCGCAACAGGTCGGGCAGCATGTCCGCGCGCACGACGCACGGGTTGCCCACCGAATAGTCCGAGGGCAGCGTGACGAGTTCGGTTTCCGCGGCATCGCCGTAGGGAAGATGCCCGAACGCACGGCCATCGGCGCTGATCGCGGCGCTCTGGCCTTCGCACAATTGTGCCTCGGCGACGGTCGGTGCCAGGACCAGCACAAGGGCAACTATACGGTGCAACATCGCGACGGCTCTGGCACGCAGGCGCTAATGATGGCAAGGGCGGCGGCATGCATGGTGAACGCGTACTCTTCCTCGACGGCGAGGCCCTGGTAATCGACAAACCCGCGGGGTTGCCGGTCGATCCGCCCCGCGATGGCTCGCTGAGCCTCGAAAATCATCTCGAAAGCCTGAAGTTCGGCTTCCAGCGCTGGCCGAAAGCCGTCCACCGCCTGGACCGCGACACGAGCGGCTGTCTGCTGCTGTCGCGCAATCCGAAGGCGCATGCCCGGTTGCAGCAGGCGTTCGAGCAGGGCCTCGTCTCGAAGCGCTACGTCGCGCTGCTCGACGGCGTGGTCGAGGGGACGTCCGGCCTGATCGAGATGGCGCTCGGCAAGGTCAGCACGGCTGAAACCGGCTGGCGGATGGTCGAGGACCCGGACGGCAAGAAGTCGCGGACCAAGTGGCGCGTGCTGGAGATCAAGGACGGCCGCTCGCTGGTCGAGTTCTTGCCCGAGACGGGGCGGACGCACCAGATCCGCGTGCATGCCGCGAGCGGTCTCGGCGCGCCGGTGGTCGGCGACGGCGTCTACGGCAAGGCGGACGGGCTGGGCATGATGCTCCATGCGCAGCGCCTGATCGTGCCGCGTCCGGGCAAGCCCGACGTGCTCGCCGAAGCGCCGTTGCCCGAGCGGTTCGCCAAGGCCGGGTTCGCGGACGAGGCTGCTCCGGTCGCGGAGGGCGCACCGAATGCCGACGCGGTGACGACGCCCGACCCCACCGACGGCTGAGAGCCAAGGGGAGGGGCTGATGGTCGCGATCCCAATCACCCGGTCGATCTCGATCGACGACAACGAGCTGATCGAGAGCACCACGCGCTCGGGCGGTCCCGGCGGCCAGCACGTCAACACCACCGACAGCGCGGTGATCCTGCGCTTCGACGTCGGCCTGTCGCCCGGCCTGCCGCTGGCGGTAAAGAACCGCATCGCGGTGCTGGCGAGCTCGCGCCTGACGCGCGACGGCGTACTGGTGCTCCGCAGTGAGGGATCGCGGTCGCAGCTGCTCAATCGCCAGGAAGTCCGCGAACGGCTGGTGGCGTTGATCAAGGAGGCGACGATCGTCCCCAAGGCGCGGCGCGCGACCAAGCCGTCCAAGGCGGCGAAGGCCCGACGCGTCGACACGAAGAAGGTGCGGAGTGGGGTCAAGGCCGGGCGCGGTAAGGTCCGCGACGATTGAGGGGGGTGGGCTGTTCTCAGCCACGCTCGTCATTCCCGGGCAAGTTCGTCAGATCGGCAAAGTCGTTAGCCCGTCGGTTTCGTCCTCCCCCACCAACTCCGTCACCCCAAGTCCGTCACCCCAGCGAAAGCTGGGGTATCCCCGTGGTGTGCGCCGCCCGCGCCTCGATGATACCCCAGCTTTCGCTGGGGTGACGAAGGTGGTTGAGGATGGTCACGGGCGGGTGACCGTTGGGTATTGTGGGTTGGATGTCGGAGGCGTCGTGTTCGATCTCAAACACTCTCGATTCCCCCAAGCCCTGTTTTCCAGTTCCCCAAACCCTATCTCCGCGATCATCCGGCGCGAAGCCGACCAAGGAAGACGCCATGTACCAGTTCGACATCTCAGCCGGCAGCAAGGCCGATCTCTACCGCGACCTTCTCGCCGCGCTCGACGCGCTGACCGCGGACGAGCGCGATCCGATCGCCAACATGGCGAACGCTGCCGCGTTGGTGTGGGAATATCTGCCCGACTTGAACTGGGCGGGCTTTTACCGGCTCGTCCCCGAGGCACAGGGCGGCGAACTCGTGCTCGGGCCGTTCCAGGGCAAGGTCGCCTGCATTCGCATCCCAGTCGGCAAGGGCGTCTGCGGTGCCGCCGCCGCCACGCTGATGACGCAACTGGTCGAGGACGTGCACGCGTTCCCCGGCCACATCGCCTGCGACGCCGCGAGCCGCTCCGAACTGGTCGTGCCGGTGACGAAGGACGGTGCGCTGATCGCGGTCCTCGATCTCGATAGTCCCGAACCGGCGCGGTTCGACGCGGAGGACGCGGCAGGCTGCGAGGCGCTGGCAGCCCTGCTCGGCCAGCGGCTGTAGCGCTGATCCGTTTCGGGACGGTACGCTTGCTGGTGACTCGCCTGCGGCTTTGGTAAGCAACCCGTCAAGACATCCGGCGTTTGCGCGGGATCGGGTGGCGGAACCAGGGAGACGGACATGCGGAGCCTTTTGATCGCGAGCGCAGGGCTTGCCATCGCCGGTGACGGCGCAGCGCAGGCCCAGCAGCGCCCCGGCGCCAGCTACGGCGTGCCGGGCGCGACGATGCAGGCACCGATGGCAGATCCCCGTCGGCCGGGACCGATCGCCGCGCGTCTGCCCATCGTTCACACGTCCTCTCGACCGGTCGAATCGCAGCAGGCTGCATCGCGTCGCCAGCCGCGTTGGGGCAGCAAGATCGGCGGGCGCTGGTGGGGTGGTGCCAACGCGCCCGGCGGCTGGGCGGGATACCGTCGCCCACATCGCGGCTGGGCCGTGCCGACCTATTGGAACGCACCGCGCTTCTACATCGGCGACTGGTCGACCTACGGCCTTTCGCAGCCGCCGCAGGGCTATAACTGGGCGCGCTATTACGACGACGCGGTGCTGATCGACTCGCGCGGATCGGTCTACGACATGGCGAGCGACATCGATTGGGATCGCTCCGACTCGAACGGGTACGTCGCGATCAGCCCGCGCGACTATGCGGCCAGCGACTCGGTCTATGCCGGCCCAGGCGACCGCGGCTACGCTCCACCTTACGACGACCGCGGTGCGCCTCGGCGCGACACCGGGGTCGGTGGTGCCGCGATCGGCGCGGTCGCCGGCGGTGTCGCGGGCAACGTCATCGCTGGGCGCGGCAATCGCCTTGGCGGTACGCTGGTCGGCGCGGGCGTCGGTGCGGCGGCAGGCTATGCGATCGACAAGACCGAGGACCAGCGCCGTCCCGCGCCGCCGCCGAGGGCAGGGTACGGCGCTGGCTATGCGCCGCCGCCGGCTTACGCTGGCTATGCGCCGCCGCCAGCTTACGCTGGCTATGCGGAACCGCCGGCTTACGAACCGGATTATGCGCCGGAGGAATCCTACGGGGGCGATTATCCGCAACCGCCTGGCTATGCGGCAGCACCGGGCGGCACATGGGTTTCGCCCGACGGCATGACGACGGTGACGACGACCGGCGGCAGCGTCTATCCGGCCGGTTCGACCACCATCATGGTCCAGTCCGCGCCGATGGTGACCACGACGACCACTACCACCGACTATTGCGACGCAGGATCGCACGCCCCGCGCAAAGCCTGGCGCAGGCGCACGCAGCGGAACTGAGACTGCCGTCGATCGCACGCAGGTTGGCCGGAAGCGCGCCGTCTCGCGTATCGTCTTCACGCCGGGTCTTCGACTAAGCATCGGAGCCTCGCGCGGTTATGCATCGTGCCGCAGGCGCGTTCGCCTTTGGCATGCGGCGCCGTGGACCTTGGCGTTCGTCCGGAGCGACGCAGGTCAGCGTAACCGAATCAATCCGGTTGATCCTTTACCCGAACAAGTCTGGCAGTCGGCACCCCGTGATATTCGCGCAGGTCGCCTTCGATTGAGGCGTGCCGTGGACATCATCACGCCTGACGCAGCCCGCAACAGACTTTGAATATAGGATATCGTATATTATATTTGACATAGTTTCGGTGACGTGATGGACTGCGCGCAACATCCAAACAGGGACGCGGGCAGTCATGACATATTTGGTCAAGAAACTACGGGGTCGGGCGGGCGTCGGGGCCATGGTCGCGATGCTGCTGTCGTCCAGCGCCTATGCGCAGGTTTTGCCTGCGCCGGAGCCGAGCGATGGAGTCAGCGCTGGGCCGAGCGTCGATGAAGTAATCGTCGTGACCGGCACGCGCATCCGCCGCCCCGATCTGCAGAGCAACAGTCCGATCACGTCGGTGACGGACCAGGAGATCAAATATCAGGGCGCGGTCAACGTCGAGAGCGTGCTGAACCGCCTGCCGCAGTTCACCGCCGACGCTAACGAGAACGTCTCGAACGGCTCGGACGGCACGGCCAACATCAATCTGCGCAACCTCGGCTCCAATCGGACGCTCATCCTGCTCAACGGCCAGCGTTTGTTGCCGCAACAGGCGATCGATCTGAACTTCGTGCCCTCCGCGCTGATCGACCGGGTCGACGTGGTGACCGGCGGCGCGTCGGCGGTGTATGGGTCCGACGCTGTGGCGGGCGTGGTCAACTTCGTGCTGAAGGATCACCTCGACGGGTTGCGGATCGATGTGCAGGCCGGGCTCGGCGTGCACACCAACGACAACGGCGCGGTGCGCGATATCATCAACACGCGCGGCTATGCCAATGCGCCGCGCCGCGTCGCCGATGGCGGCAAGCAGGACATCAACGCGGCGTACGGCAAGAACTTCGCCGATGGTCGCGGCAACGTCACCGTCTATGGCGGGTATCGTCACACCGATCCGGTATTGCAGGCGAACCGCGACGTATCGGCCTGCGCGCTGAACCAGGCGGACGATGCCGGCACGGGTCTGGTCTGCGGCGGATCGAGTAACTCGCCCTACGGCACGTTCGCCCCACTCGGTGGGCCCAATGCCGGCAAGACGCTGACCAACAACATGAACGGCACGCAGACCTGGGTGCCCTACACGTCCGCCTACGCCTATAACTACTCGCCGACCAACTACCTCCAGCGGTCCGACGATCGCTACATCGGCGGCGCATTCGCCAAGTTCGAGATCGCGCCGATCGCCGAAGTCTATGGCAGCTTCATGTACATGAAGGACCACACCTTCTCGCAGGTCGCGCCGTCCGCGCTGTTCCTGGGAACGAGCTTCACCGTGCCGTGCGACAACCCGCTGATGAGCGCGGCGCAACAACAGTCGTTGTGCGGCGCGAGCGCCGGGACATCGGCGACGCAGGACACGCTGATCGGCTATCGGCTCGGCGACGGGCAGTCGCGACGCGACGACCTTCGCCATCAGGATTACCGCTACTCCGCCGGTGTGCGCGGCGATCTCGGCCACGGTTTCCAATACGACGTGAACTATTTGCATTCGTTGGTGAAGTTCAACGAGACGTACATGAACAACGTCGACAACGTGAAGGCGCAGCGCGCGCTCGACGTGGTCAACGTCAACGGCGTACCGACCTGTCGTTCGGTGATCGACGGCAGCGATCCGGCCTGCATACCGGTCAACGTGTTCCAGCCCAACGCCATCACCGACACGCAGGCCGCCTATCTGTTTTCGGAGAGCAACACCGCGTCGCGCAATGCGCTCACGGTGATCTCCGCGAACGTCAACGGCGACCTCGGCACGTTCGGCATCACCAGCCCCTGGGCCAAGCGCGGCGTCAACATCGCGATCGGCGCCGAGCGTCGCCGCGAGACGCTGAACTACACCGCGGACGCGGTGGCCGAACAGGGCGGCGCGACCGACTCCGACGGCCGCATCACCGTCAACGAAGCGTATGGCGAGATCGAAATTCCGATCCTGCAGAACCTGCCGTTCGCGCATGCGCTGACCATCAACGGCGGCCTTCGCTATTCGGCGTATCGCAACGACCAGCAATCGACCGGACTGAAGTCGAAATACAATGTCTGGACCTACAAGGGTGAAGCGAGCTGGGCGCCGTCCGAGGATGCGCGTCTTCGCTTCAGCTACAACCGCGCGATCCGCGCGCCCAATATCGGCGAGCTGTTCGGATCGCGATCGATCGGCAACGTCGCCGCGCAGGATCCGTGCTCCGGCGCATCGCCGACCGCATCGCTCGACGTGTGCCGGCTGACCGGGGTGACGCAGGCACAATATGGCAACATCATCGAATGTCCGTCGGATACGTGCTCGGCACAGTTTGGCGGGAACGTCGCGCTGAAGCCTGAAAAGGCGGATACCTATACGGCGGGTATCGTGCTGACCCCGCGGATGCTGCGCAACTTCACGCTGACCGTCGATTATTTCCACGTGAAGGTGAAGGACTATATCAGCTCGGTCGATCCATCGCTCGCGATCAGCCAGTGCGTCGCGGGTGGCGATCCGTTCTATTGCGGACTGTTTACGCGCGATCCGCGCTCGGGCGCGATCTTCGGGACCAACGGCTATATCGTCTCGACGACGTACAATACCGGATCGCTGACGACCTCCGGCGTCGACATCACTGCCGATTACACGTTCGGCATCGGCGCGTTCGGCAAGATCAACCTCAACCTGGTCGGCACGCGCCTGATCGAACAGGCCGCCGAACCGCTGGCAGGTCTGGGCAGCTATGATTGCAGGGGGCTGTACGGCTATACCTGCGGCCAGCCCAACCCGACATGGCGGCATGCGATGCGGACGACCTGGCAGATGCCGCAGGGTGCATCGGTATCGGTGTCGTGGCGCCATACCGATGCAGTCACGCTGTCGTCGCTGTCCGACAACAGCTTCCTTGCCGGCACGCCGAGCGTCATTAACAAGAAGATCTCGGCCTATAATTACATTGATCTCGCCGGTACCGTCGCAGTCGGGCGGGGGCTCCAGTTGCGCGCCGGCGTCAACAACCTGTTCGACAAGGATCCACCGGCGATCGCGGCCGGCATCCTGTCGTCGTTCGGTAACGGCAATACCTATCCCGGCGTGTACGATACGCTGGGGCGGACGATGTTCGTTGGCGCCACGGTGAATTTCTGACGGTGACCGCTGGGGTAATGGTATGACGAGCTTGGTCCGCCGCGACGTTTTGAAGACGGGCGGCGTGACCGCGCTTGCTGCGATCGTTCCCGCAATGCCGATCGCTGCGGCGGGGACGTCTCCCTCGGTCGGCCCGCGCGAGATCGTCTCGCTCGGGACCGGGTGGCGGTTTCATCTGGGGCACGCGAGCGATCCGGCGAAGGATTTCGGCTTCGGCCGTTCGCACGACACCTATGCCAAGTCGGGCGATGTCGGCACGCCGGTTGCCGAAGCGAAATTCGACGATAGCGCTTGGGAGTCAGTGACGCTGCCGCACGACTGGGCGGTCGACCTGCCGTTTGTGAAATTCGGACCGGCGGGGAGCGAGGCGGACCGCACCGGATCGTTCCAGGGGTTCAAGCCGGTTGGGCGGATGTGGCCCGCGACCAGCGTCGGCTGGTATCGGCGCGTGATCCCGCTGGCGAAGGCGGATTCGGGGCGGCGGTTGTTGCTCCAGTTCGACGGGGTGGCGCGCGATTGCATCGTGATCCTCAACGGCTTCGTCGTCGGCGCCAACGAAAGCGGCTACGCGCCGTTCGAGATCGACGTGACCGACTTCGCCAAACCGGGCGAGGATAATGTGCTCGTCATCCGCTGCGACGTGAGCTTGGGCGAGGCGTGGTCGTACGAGGGGGCGGGGCTCTACCGCGACGTGCGACTGGTGAAGACGTCGCCCGCGCATGTCCGGCGCTGGGGTGCGACCGTGCGCTGTTCCGTCGAGGCCGGCGGCGCGACGGTCCGGGTTGCGACCGAGATTGCGAATGATGGCCGTGCGTGTGAGGCGCGGGTTCGATCGACGGTGATCGGTCCGGACGGGAAGACGGTCGCGGCGCTGTTCGCGGACCCGCTCGGCTTGCCGGCCTGGGGTACCGTGACGGCTGCGCAGGAGACACGCATCGCCGCGCCCGCGCTCTGGTCGCTGGAGACGCCGCACCTTTATACCTTGGTCAGCGAGATCCTCGTCGACGGCGTGGTGGTCGATCGCGACACGTGCAGCTTCGGGATCCGCACGATCCGCTTCGATGCGAACCGCGGGTTTTTCCTCAACGGCAAGCCGGTCAAGATCAAGGGCACCTGCAACCATCAGGATCACGCCGGGGTCGGCTTCGCGGTGCCCGACAGCCTGCACGTCTGGCGGCTCGAACGGCTGAAGGCGATGGGCAGCAACGCCTATCGCTCGACGCATCATTCGCCGTCGCCCGCGGTCCTCGACGCGTGCGACCGGATGGGCATCCTGATGATCGACGAGACGCGGCAGATGTCGAGCAATGCCGAGGGGCTGGGGCAGCTCGAACGGATGGTGCGGCAAGGGCGCAACCATCCGAGCATCATCCTGTGGAGCATCGGCAACGAGGAGATCCACCGCGGCAGCGAGACCGGCGCGCGGATCGCCGAGACGATGAAGCGCAAAGTGTACGAACTCGACGGGACGCGGTCGGTGACGGAGGCGTTCAACGGCAAGTTCGGCGAGGGGGCGTCGCGCGTGCTCGACGTGATGGGGTGCAATTATTACCTCGACGCGATCGATCCGTACCACGCCGCGCATCCCGACATGCCGATGATCGGTACCGAGACGGGCAGCACGGTGATGACCCGCGGCGAATATGCGCGCGACGACAAACAGGGCTTCGTGCCCGCCTACGATCGCGAGTTTCCCAAATGGGCGACGACCGCGGAGACGTGGTGGAGCTTCTACGACGCGCGGCCATTCCTGAGCGGCGGGTTCGTCTGGACCGGGTTCGACTATCGCGGCGAACCTACGCCGTTCGAACGCTGGCCCGAGAACGTCTCGAACTTCGGCCAGATGGACCTCTGCGGCTTCCCCAAGGACAATTACTTTTACTACCGCGCGTGGTGGAGCGGGGAGCCGGTGCTGCACCTGTTCCCCCACTGGAACTGGGCCGGGCGCGAAGGCCAGTCGGTCTCGGTGTGGGTGCACAGCAATTGCGACGCGGTCGAGCTGGTCCTGAACGGACGGAGTCTCGGACGGCAATCGGTCGTGAAGAACACGCATCTCGAATGGCAGGTGGCGTATGCCCCGGGGCGGATCGAGGCGCACGGGTATCGCGGCGGCAAGCGCGTGATGCATGCGGTGCGCGAGACCACCGGCGCGCCGGCATGGATCGGCCTGTCGAGCGACCGGCGGCAGCTGGCGCCGGGCGAGGTCGCGGTCGTGCGCGTGGCGATCCTCGACGCGAAACGGCGCGAAATGCCTACCGCGTCCAATCGCGTGTCGTTCACGCTGACGGGTGATGCGAAACTGCTCGGTGTCGGCAACGGCGATCCGCGGAGTCTGGAGCCCGATCATGCAATGTCGCGCTCCGCGTTCAACGGGCTCTGCATGGCGCTGGTGCAGGCGGGTGCGAAGGGCGGGCCGATCCGGCTGGAGGCGCGTGGCGACGGCCTCGCGCCGGCGATGCTGCCGCTCATCGGTCTGACCAAGGATATCCCATGACTGTACGTCGTTCGTCGCGGGCGCTCGCGCTGATCCTGTTGTGCGCTTCGGCGGCGGCGCAGGCCGCGCCCGACGAAGCCGCGTTCCGGCGATCGATCGGACTGCGCCGGGCTTGGCAGGATCTGACGCGGGAGGTCGCTTGGCCGGCGCACTGGACACCGGACGGGCGGCGCTTCTCGTATCGCAAGACGGTGGCGGGTGGGTTCGCGTTCGAGGCGGTCGACGCGCAGACGCTCGCCAAGTCGCCCGCATTTGATGCGGCCAAGCTCGCGGCGGCGTTAGGCGATGCACGGCACGAGACGGTCGATCCGATGCACCTGCCGTTTGCCGCGTTCGACTATATGGAGGACGGCAAGGCGATCGCGTTCTCGCTGGACGAGACGCGGTGGCAGTGCGGGATCGTCGTCTATCGTTGCGAGGCGGTCGTCGATCGGAGCCGACCGCGCGGCTTTGGCGTGGTGCGCGATATGGCGGTGCCGGCGGACAACAGCCCGAAGGCTTCGCCCGATGGGAATTGGACCGCGTTCGTACAGGGCGACAACCTCGTCGTGCGCAAGACCGGCGACACCACGATCGTGCCGCTCAGCGTCGATGGCACAGCGGGCGACTTCTATGATCCCGAGACGCTGCGCTGGTCGCCCGACAGTCGCCACATCATGATCTACCGCGTTCGTCCGGGGTATCAGCGGCGCGTCCTCCGCGTGGAGTCGTCGCCGCGCGACCAGCTCCAGCCAAAGCTACAAAGCCAGCTCTACCCGAAGCCCGGCGATGCGATCGACCAGGAACGGCCGGTGCTGTTCGACGTCGCGATGCGGCGGCAAACCGTGATCGACGACGCGCTTTTCCCCAACCCGTACCAACTCTCCGCACCGCGCTGGCGGAGCGACGGGCGCAGCGTGGCATTCGACTATGTCCGGCGCGGTTTCGGGCAGGCGCGCGTCATCGCGGTCGAAGCCGACACGGGCGTCGCGCATGCCGCGGTCACCGAGGACGCGAAGACGTTCGTCTATGCCGATCGTCGCTACGCGCACGAGGTCGGCGCGGATGGCCGTGAGATCGTCTGGGCGTCGGAACGCGATGGCTGGAACCATCTGTACCTGATCGACGGTCGCACCGGGGCCGTGAAAAACCGGATCACGACCGGCGACTGGGTGGTGCGCGACGTCATCGCCGTCGACGATGCCAAGCGGCAGATCATCTTTTCGGCGAGCGGTATGAATGCGGGCGAGGACCCGTATTTCCGCCACGTCTACCGGATCGATTTCGACGGGCGCCACCTGACCGCACTGACGCCCGCAAAGGCGGATCACGACACGCGGTTCTCGCCGGACGGGACGCTGTATGTCGACACCTATTCGCGCGTCGACCTGCCGACCGTCAGCGAACTTCATCGGTCGAGCGACGGTGCGCTGGTCGCGACGATCACCACGGGCGACGACAGTGCCTTGCGCACGGCGGGGTTCAGGCCGCCCGAGGCGTTCGTCGCGAAGGGGCGCGATGGCAAGACCGACATCTGGGGCGTCGTCGTCCGCCCGCACGATTACGATCCGAGCAAGCGCTATCCGGTGATCGAGAACATCTATGCGGGGCCGCACGACAGTTTCGTGCCCAAGCAATATTGGCCGTTCGGGTACCATTCCGGCGGCGACAAGGTCATCGGCATGCAGGAGCAGGCAGACCTCGGCTTCATCGTCGTGCAGATCGACGGGATGGGGACCGCCAACCGCTCGAAGGCATTCCAGGACGTCGCGTGGAAGAACCTCGCGGACTCGGGCTTTCCGGACCGGATCGCGTGGCACCGCGCGATGGCGGCGAAGGACCCGTCCTACGATATCGGCCGGGTCGGGATCTACGGCGCGTCGGCGGGTGGGCAGAGCACGCTCAACGCGCTGCTGTTCCACGGCGATTTCTACAAGGTCGGGGTGGCCTATGCCGGGTGCTACGACAACCGGATGGACAAGATCAGCTGGAACGAACAGTGGCTCGGCTGGCCGGTTGATGCGAGCTATGCCGCCGCCTCGGGGGTCGATCACGCCGCCCAACTCACGGGCAAACTGCTGATGATCGTCGGTGAGCAGGACAGCAATGTCGACCCGGCCTCGACGATGCAGGTGGCCGATGCGCTGATCCGGGCGGGGAAGGATTTCGAGCTGCTGGTGGTGCCGGGCGGCGAACATAGCGTCGGGCGCTCGACCGGGCCGATCGACTATGTCGCGCGGCGGCAGTTCGGGTTCTTCGTGCGGGAGCTTGGCGGTGAGGCGGTGCCGGATTGGAATGGGGTGTCGCTTAATCCTCCCCTTTGAGGGGAGGTGGCAGCCCGCTTGGGCTGACGGGGGGGTGGCCCGCTACCGAGAGCGCGATACCCCTCCGTCTGGCAAGCGCCAGCCACCTCCCCCTATGGGGGAGGATCAACTGGGTGACAGGGTGAGCTCGCTCGGAGCCGATTCCAGCGGAACGGTGTAGCCGCCGCGTTCGATTTGCGCCCCCCTTGCGGTGTACGGGCGGCCAGCCTTCGTTGTCGTTTCTACGAATACACGTGCGGTCGGATTGATCTTCGTCGCCGCATCGAGCGTCAGCGTGACCGCGCCGGTCCCCGGCGCATACGCCGCGCGCGCGATCTTCCCGGCTTCGAGCGTGATCCATAATCCGGCGGGTGCGATGAACAGGCGGGTGCGGGCGCCGTCCTTCGGGGCGATGCTCACCACGTCGGCCGCTTGATCGACATTGCCGCCGAAGCCTAGCCAGCCGAAGGTCGCGTCGTTGACCAGATAGCTCGCGGCGGTGATCGCGTGGCCGTAGAAGCCCATGCCGTAGTCGCCGCTATACGGGTCCCACCGCATCATGTCGGGTGCGGAGTGGAACGCGGCCGACGAGAAGCCGTCGCGGTCGATGTTGGTGATGCCGCCCATCATGCCGCCGTATGCGATCCGCAACAGCCGGAGGTCGGTCGGATCGGCGCGGTAGGCATCGAACAGCGGGACGGCGTTGAGCGTCGAACCGTAGTGATGCAGCTGGCGCTCGATCCGCGGGTATTTGCCGCCGTAGAGAAAGTCCCAATAGCGGCGCGCATTGCCGTTATAACCCCAGCTCGGGATTGTCGGATCGTAGGCGAGGATCACTTTCCGCGTGACGTCGGCCTGAGGCTGATAGCCGAAATAGCGCATCCAGGCGTAGACCTCGGGCTGGCCCGTCGAATCCCACGCCATCTCGCTGCCGAACGGATAGCGCAGCGTCCGCCAGTGATCGGCGCGCTGCTTCATCAGGCGCTCCATCTCGGTCGCCTCCGCGGTCAGGCCTTCGCGCTTCAGGTCCTTCAGGATGTCGACGAACACGTCGCCCTCCATCAGCCCGAACTGCGTGTAATAGGGCGCGTCGCGCATCATCGCGGTAGTCGTCTGGTACGCGTGGTCGAGATACCAGCGCCACGGGTGCGCGGTGACGAGGCCGGGGTGGTTGCGCGCGACGCGGTACAGCACCCAGTGGCCGATCGCGACGTGCGGGTAATTGTACGCGCGACCGAGATCGCCCGCGTCCTTCTTCGACCAGGAGGTCCAGGTCTTCCAGTCGACGGTCGGGTCGTAATAACCGGGATGCGCGGCGGGGTCGTAGTAGAACAGGCTCTTCCGCACCGCGCCGGCGTGTGGGCCGTCGGGGACTTGCAGGTCGCCCTGGATCGTCTCGTCGACGAGGCGTTGCAGCTTGGCGATCTCGGCGGGGTCGGGATTGTCGAGCTGCTTCGATATAGCCGCGACCCAGCTGCCGGCACCGCCCTCGTCGCTCATGCCGGAGATCCAGACGCGCGGGTCCTGCGTAACCACCTTGCCCGCCTCGCGGTCATAGGTGAGGATCGCGGGGTTGCGGCCGAACGGGTCGGCCTTGTCCTCGTACCATTGGTTCGTCGTGGAGAAGCGGCCGAGGTCGGCCATCGTCTGGTCGAGCGGCTTGGTGATGTAATAGCTGACCGTCTGGACGCTGCCGTCGGCATAGGTGATCGCCAGGCTCGCGCGGCCCCAGCCTTTGCTGCGGACGGTGTAACGCGCCCAGCCTTTCGCGCTCGCCGTCGGGGTTGCGACGAGTGCGCCGACCGGCAGGCTTTCGATCTTGGCGATCGGCTGCGGGGTCTTCAGGAACAGCGCGGCTTCCTGATCGGTCGGGACGACGTAGCCGGGGATGCCGACCGCGACCGGGCGGTGGTTGGCAACGAGCGTGTCCTCGATCGCGGCGATCGACGGCGCGGTGACGAAGCGGACGCCGATCGTGCGCGCTGCGCCGGGGGCGAGCGTGAAGCTGGTCGGCGTGTTCCACTGTTCGCCAGCCTTGGCCCATTCCTTCTCGGCAAAGGCTTTGCTGGCGACGGTCCAGTCGTAGAAGCCTTCGGAGGTCTGGCCGCGCTTGCTGCGGTCGGTGAAGATGTCGCCCTTGGGCGCCTTGGCGGCTTCGACGATCGGGCGGTAGGCCTCGAGCGGGGCGCCTTTTTCGGGGAGTACCAGCAACGCGGGGCCGGCACCGTTGAGGCGGGTGACCTGGAGGTAGCCGGCGTCACGGCCGATATAGGGGTCGACGAAGCTCGCCTGCGCATGCGCCTGTTCGAGGCTACGGCCGGTGATGATGTTGTCGAACACCATCGGCAGGCCGAGTGCGCCGATCTCGACGGGGGCGCTCGTGGTGTTGGTCAGCGTGAAGCGGAGCGCGAGGACGCCGTGGTCGTCGATCCAGCGGCGCTCGACGCGCAAGGGACTGGCAGCACCGAGCGACGCGGTGATGTCGGCGGCGGCGAGCGTGGTGCCGGTCGCGGGCAGGCGGCGGATGGCTTTGCGATGCTGCGCGGAGGCGAAGTCGGTCCATGCGCCGCCGGGTGGCCGCACGCGGAGGTGGATGTCGCCGATATGGACATAGCCGTCGCCCGCGCGCTCGGCCTCGCGGGCGCCGGGGACGAAGTCGAAGCCGGGCTCGGCGGCGGGCGAGAGGCGGGCGAGCGTCTGCGTATCGCTACGGAGCGCGAGGCGGAAAGCGGGGGTGCGAATCGCTGTCTGCGCGATCGGGCGGTAACTGGGCTTGGCGGGCTTGGTCTGCGCATCGCCGGGCAGCGTCGTGGTCGTTGCCAGGAGCAGCGTCAGGAGGCGGAAGGCTGTCATGGCGTTGCTCGCTCGGGTCAAAGGTTAGGATAAAGTGTCACTTGCGCTGCTCTGTCGGAGGTATAGTATACGATATCCGAATGGAGATAAAGATGTTCGCAAACCGCCGGGATGTGTTGATGGGGACGACGGCTGTGGCGCTGTTGTCGGTGGGCGAACAGGCGTTTGGCAGGGGGACGGCCACGCTGCCGGCCAGAACGAAACCGCTGCCGTTGTCGGCGGTGCGGTTGCTGCCCTCGGCCTATGCGACCGCGGTCGAGGTCAATCGCACGTACCTGCTGCGGTTGAGCGCGGACCGGTTTCTGCACAATTTCATGGTCTATGCCGGGCTGCCCGCGAAGGCGCCAATCTATGGCGGATGGGAAAGCGACACGATCGCCGGGCATACGCTCGGCCATTATCTGACCGCGCTGGTGCTGATGCACGCGCAGACCGGCGATGCGGAGTGCCGTACTCGCGCGGATTATATCGTTGCCGAACTGGCGCGGGCGCAGGCGAAGCGCGGGACGGGCTATGTCGGTGCGCTCGGGCGCAAGCGGAAGGACGGCGGAATCGTCGACGGCGAGGAGATCTTCCCCGAAGTGATGCGCGGCGAGATCAAGTCGGGCGGGTTCGATCTAAACGGGTCATGGTCGCCGCTGTATACGGTGCACAAGGTGTTCGCGGGGCTGCTCGACGTGCATGGCGCGTGGGGCAACACGCAGGCGCTGACCGTGGCGACGGGCCTCGCGACGTATTTCGCCAAAGTGTTCGCGGCGCTCGACGATGCGCAGATGCAGACCTTGCTGGGTTGCGAATATGGCGGGTTGAACGAGAGCTATGCCGAGCTATCGGCGCGGACCGGCGACAAGCAATGGCTCGACGTTGCGGAGCGGCTGTACGATCGGAAAATGCTTGATCCGATGGTCGCGGGCGAGGACAGGCTCGCCAACTTTCACGCTAATACGCAGGTGCCGAAACTGGTCGGGCTGGCGCGGATCCACGAACTGAACGGCAAGCCCGCGCCTGCCAACGCCGCGCGGTTCTTCTGGAAAACCGTCACGCAGCATCACAGCTATGTGATCGGCGGCAATGCCGACCGCGAGTATTTCTCCGGGCCCGATACGATCGCGAACCACATCACCGAGCAGACGTGCGAGCATTGCAACAGCTACAACATGCTCAAGCTGACGCAGCATCTGTACGGTTGGCAGCCGGACGGCGCGCTGTTCGATTATTACGAGCGCGCGCATCTGAACCACGTGATGGCGGCGCAGAACCCGAAGACTGCGGGGTTCAGCTATATGACGCCGCTGATGACGGGCTCGGTCCGCGAGTATTCGACGGCGAAGGACGATGCGTTCTGGTGCTGCGTCGGCAGCGGGATGGAGAGCCATGCCAAGCACGGCGAGGCGATCTTCTGGGAGGGCGACGGCACGCTGCTGGTCAATCTCTACATCCCGGCGGAGGCGCGCTGGCAAACCAGGGGTGCGGTGCTGACGCTCGACACGCGCTATCCGTTCGAGCCGGAATCGCGGGTGACGTTGACCAAGCTGGGGAAGCCGGGGCGCTTTCCGATCGCGTTGCGCGTGCCGGGGTGGGCTGCTGGGCGTGCGACGGTGACGGTCAACGGTGAGGCGGTCGAGCCGGTGCTGGCGAAGGGCTATGCGATCGTCGAGCGGCGCTGGAAGGCGGGCGATGTCGTCGCGATCAGCGTGCCGCTCGACCTGCGGCTGGAGAGTGCACCGGGCGACGTCGACACGGTCGCGGTGCTGCGCGGGCCGCTGGTGATGGCCGCCGATCTCGGGCCGACCGAGGCGAAATGGGAGCAGGCGGATCCGGCGATGGTCGGCGCGGATTTGCTTGCCGCGTTCACGCCAACCGATCGCGCGACCTATGCGACAAAGGGGATCATCCGTCCGGCGGACCTGAATTTCGTACCGTTCTACAGCCAGCATGATCGGCGCAGCGCGGTGTATTTCAAGCGCTTCAGCGAGGCGGCGTGGAAGACCGAGGAGGCAGCGTTCCTGACCGAGCAGGCGCGGCTGAAGGATATCGCCGTGCGCTCGGTCGACGTGATGCATCTCGGCGAGATGCAGCCCGAGCGTGATCATGCGCTGACGTCAGAGATCTCCTATCCGGTCAGCTATCGCGGGCGGAACGGGCGCGATGCGCGGTCGGGCGGGTATTTCGAGTTCGCGATGAAGACGCGCGCCGGACTGCTGGTATTGCAGGCGACCTATTGGGGCGACGAGCGCGCGCGCGATTTCGATATTCTGGTCGATAATGTGAAGGTCGCGACGCAGCATCTGGAGGCGGATCAGCCGGGCAAGTTCTTCGATGTCGACTATCCACTGCCGATCGGGCTGACGAAGGGGAAGCCGAGCGTGAAAGTGCGGTTCGTGCCGCATGACCGCTCGTCCGCGGGGCCTGTGTTCGGGGTGCGCATGGTTACCGCCAAGCCGGGTACGACCGCGTGAGCGACGACGTGCGGATGACACTCGACGAGGTGCGGGGGCTCGCGCGGACAGTGCTGCTCGGGGTGGGCCTGTCGCGTGTGCATGCCGAGGCGGTCGCGGAGACGATGGTCGCGGGTGAGCGCGACGGGTGTGCGAGCCACGGCATCTACCGGCTGCTGGTCGCGGCGAACAGCATCGCCAAGGGTGTCGTCGCGCTCGATCCCGAACCGGTGGTGAGCGAACCGGCGCGCGCACTCGTGCGGGTGGATGGCGGCGGCGGGTTCGCGCAACTCGCGTTCGAGCGGGGACGGCAACGGTTGGCGGAGAAGGCGCGGGCGTATGGGATCGCTGCGCTGGCGTTGAACAACGTCGTGCATTTTGCGGCATTGTGGCCGGAGGTCGAGGCGCTGGCGGAGGACGGGCTGGTCGTGCTTGCGGTCACGCCGAGCCATGCCTGGGTCGCACCGGCGGGGGGTACCTTGCCCGTGTTCGGGACCAATCCGATTGCGTTCGGCTGGCCGCGGGCGAGTGGGCATCCTTTCGTGTTCGACTTCGCGACCAGCGCGGTCGCGCGCGGCGAGATCGAGCTGCATCGGCGCGCGGGGAAGCCTGTTCCCGATGACTGGGGCTATGATGCGGACGGGCAGCCGACGACCGACGCGGCGGCGGTGTTGAACGGCGCGATGCGGACGTTCGGCGGGCATAAGGGATCGGCGCTGGCGGCTATGGTCGAGTTGCTCGCGGGGCCGCTGATCGGTGACATGACCAGCCGGGAATCGCTGGAGGCCGACGCCGCGCGTGACGGATCGCCGATTGGTGGGGAGTTGATCATCGCGATCGATCCTGCCGGGTTCCTCGGCGATGCGGTTGCCGAGCACCTCGCGCGCGCGGAAGCGATGTTCGCGGCGATCGAGGGGCAGGGCGCTCGGCTGCCGTCGCAGCGGCGGTATGCGGCGCGGGCGCGCAGTCTGACCGAGGGGGTGGTTATACCCGCCGCCCTGTACCGCGACATCATGGCGCTGGTTCCAGGAGAATGACGATGAAGGCTTTTATCCTGTTGCTCGCGCTCGGTTCGACGGCTGTTGGGGCGGCGCCTTCAAGAACTCCGAAGGCGGCGGCTGCGATGTCCGCGGACGCGCGGTTCAAGGCGCTCTACACGTCGGAATATGCGTGGCGGCAGCTTCAGTTCGCGCAGGGCGAGGACAATCCGACCGCCGCGGCGCGGTTGCCCGATGTCGGCCCAAAAGCGCAGGCCGAGCGGCTCGCGCGCTGGACCGACGTATCGCGGCAACTCGCGGCGATCGCACCGGCCAGCCTGTCGCCCGCCAACCGCATCAACTACGCGGTCTATGCGCAGCAGATCGACGCCTTGCTCGCCGAGCAACGCTATCGCGATTACGAGAAGCCGCTGACTGCGGACACCAGCTTCTGGGGCGATGTCGCGGAGAGTGCGCGCGGCACTTTCAAGTCGGTGAAGGACTATCGCGACTATATCGCTGTGATGCGCCAGATCCCGCGCTATTTCGACCAGCAGACGGACAACATGCGCGCCGGGCTCGCGCGCGGGTTCACGCCGGCGCGGGTGACGCTGACCGGGCGCGACAACGGTGTCGCGCAGGTCGCGGAGGCGAAGACGCCGCAGGACTCGCCGTTCTACGAACCGTTCAAGACCTTCCCGTCGACGATCCCCGCCGCCGATCAGGCTGCGCTCAGGTCGGAGGGGACGGCGGCGATCTCGCAGTCGGTCGCACCGGCCTATGCGACGCTGCTGAAGTTCCTGCGCACGGAGTATATCCCGCATGCCCGCGAGGGGCTGGCGGCGTACGACCTTCCCGACGGCAAGGCCTATTATCTGTCGAAAGTCCGCGAATACACCACGCAGGATATCACGCCCGAGCAGATTCACGCGCTCGGGCTCGCCGAGATCGCCAAGATTCGCGGGCGTATGGACGGCGTGATGCGCAGCGTGAAGTTCCAGGGCGATCTGCAGGCATTCTTCAACCACCTGCGGACCGATCCGCAATTCTATCCCAAGACGCCGAACGAACTGCTCTACCGCGCGGCGTGGATCGCCAAGACGTTCGACGGCAAGGCGTCGCAGTGGTTCGGGCATCTGCCGCGCAGCCGGTTCGCGATAAAGCCCGTGCCGGCCGACATCGCGCCGTTCTATACCGGCGGGCGCGGCGGGCCGGGCATTTATCTGGTCAACACCTATGACCTGCCGTCGCGGCCCTTCTATTCGCAGGTCGCGCTGACGCTGCACGAGAGCGCGCCGGGGCATGCATTCCAGATGCCGCTCGCGTCCGAGAACAAGACCCTGCCGGCGTTCCGGCGTGACACGTATCTGTCGGTCTATGGCGAGGGCTGGGCGCTGTATTGCGAGACGCTCGGCGAGGACATGGGGATGTACGAGACGCCGTACGACCTGTTCGGGATGCTGAGCTATCAGGCATGGCGTGCGGCGCGGCTGGTGGTCGACACCGGCATCCATGCCAAGGGCTGGAGCCGGAAACAGGCGCAGGAGTATCTGCACGACAATACCGCGCTATCGAACCACGAGATCGAGACCGAGGTCGATCGCTACATCGCGTGGCCGGGGCAGGCGCTGTCCTATTACATGGGCCAGATCGCGTTCCAGACCGCGCGGAAGAAGGCGCAGGACACGCTCGGCGCGAAGTTCAACATCCGCGCGTTCCACGATGCGATGCTGGAGATGGGATCGGTACCGGTGCCGGTGATCGAGGCGCGGACCGACCAGTTGATCGCGGCAGGCGGCAAGGGGCCGTATCCCGACGAGGAGTGAGGGCGGGCTGGCGATCGTCACCGCGCCGTCACCCCCCCGTCATCCCAGCGAAAGCTGGGATCCAGAGCCACGAACGCTGGCTTGCGTGGCTCTGGATCCTGGGTCGAGCCCAGGATGACGGAGAGCGGGGTATCCTGCGTTAGCCGAACGGGCGGTCGATGGAGGGCTGCGGTTCGGTAAACCAGGCGGCGCCTGTTTCGGTGACGTGGAAATGATCCTCCAGCCGGATGCCGAAGCGGTCGGGGACGACGATCATCGGTTCGTTCGAGAAGCACATGCCCGGCGCCAATGGCGTGCGGTCGCCGCGGACCAGATAGGCGGGTTCGTGGATCGACAGGCCGATACCGTGGCCGGTGCGGTGCGGCAGGCCGGGGAGGCGGTAGTCGGGGCCGAGACCGGCTTTCTCCAGTACGACGCGGGCGGCGGTGTCGATCGCTTCGCACGGGATTCCGGGCTGGACCGCGGCGAACGCGGCTGCTTGCGCCTCGTGTTCGATGTCCCAGATCGCGCGGGCCTCGTCGCCGACGTTGCCGAACGCATAGGTCCGCGTGATGTCGGAATGATAGCCCTCGACCTGGCAGCCGGTGTCGATCAGCACGAGCTGGTCCTCCTCGAGCAGCTGGTCGCCGGGGATGCCGTGCGGGAAGGCAGTCGCGCGGCCGAACTGGACGGCGCAGAAATACGAGCCCGAGGAGCCGATTGCGCGGTGCGCCTCGTCGATGAAGCGGATCACCGTGCTGGCGGCGATGCCGGGCTGGATGATGCGCGCGGCGCGGCGCTGGACGTCGAGCGTCATCGCCTTGGCTTGCGCGAGCAGCGCGATCTCCGCCGGGCTTTTGATCATGCGGCACGCGTCGATCACCGAAGCGCCATCGCCAAGTTCGAGACCGGTCGAGGCAAGTCCGGTCGCCATGCCGTAAGGGAGTTGTGGTTCGAGTAGCAGCTTGCCGCCGACGGCATCGGCGACCAGCGCGTACGGACTCTCGTCCTCCTCCCAGAGGCGCAGGTCGGCGTCGATCTCGACCGCCGCGTCCAGCGAGCCCTGTTCGAAGCGTGGACAGATCAGGATCGGCTGGCCCTTTACGGGGAGCAGCAGCGCGACGAGGCGCTCGGTCGGCCCCCACGGGATGCCCGCGAAATAGCGCAGGCTCGCGCCCGCGCCGATCAGAAGCGCGTCGGCGCCGGCCGCCTCGGTGAGCGCGCGCGCCTTGTCGAGCCGCGCGGCACGCTCCGCCGACGTGATGCGCGGCGCGCGGTCTGCCCAAGGTGCGATGGTCGCCAGTTCGTCGGCTATCGAAGATCCGCCGATGGTCATGCGTGAGGTCCTTTTTTGCCGAAACGGTCGAGGTCGAACGGCGTGAGCGCCACCGCCGGAGTTTCTCCTGCCAACATCGCCGCGACGAGCGTCGCGGTCACCGGCGCGAGCGTGAGCCCGAGATGTTGATGGCCGAACGCATAAGCGAGATTTGCGTGGTGCGTCGAGCGACCGATCGCGGGGAGGTAGTCGGGCAGGGTAGGGCGCGATCCCATCCAGCGTTCGAACGGTCCCTCGATCGGCAGGCCGAGCGTGCGGACATGATGTTCCAGCCGCTCCCATTTGCGCGGATCGGGCGGGCCGTCGGGATCGCCGAGCTCGACGTAACTCGCCGCCTGCACGCACTCGGCATAGCGCGTGACGATCATCGAACAGTCCTCGAACACGATCGGCGGCAGGTCGGCGGGCCAGCCGTCGGCGCGGGCGCGGATGTGATAGCCGCGCTCGGCGATCATCGGCACGCGGTAGCCGAGCGGTTCGAGCAGATCACGGGACCGGACCCCGGCGGTCACCAGCACGTGGTCGACATCGTGCCCGGCTACGACGATCCGTCCGCCGTCGTCGATCAGGTGCACGCCCTCGCGGACGATCCGCCCGCCCCGCGCCACAATCGCGGCTTCGAGTGTCGTCGCGAGGCGGCGGAGATCGGCGATCTGGCCGCTGCCGGTGAAGCGGATCGCGCCACCGACCGGATCGGCCAGGAAGCCTAGCCGGTGCAGCAGTTCTGGCTCGGCATCGACGATCCGCGCCGTTCCGATCGCGGTTCGAGACCAGCGCTGCCGGCCGGTCCGTGCGCTCGCGGCCGAATCCCAGACCAAGATATGGCCTTCCTCGCGCAACAGATCCGGTGCGTCGATCGTCGCGACCAGATCGCGCCACGCGGGCATCGCGCCAGCCAGCAACGGCGTCAGCGCAGCCGTTCCCGCCGCGAACCTCGCCGGCGTCGACGCCGCGACCAGCCGCGCGGCAAACGGCAGCCAGCGTCGCGCCATCGACAGTGGCAGCCCGAGCGCCCCGCCCGTGCTGAACAGGCGACCCGGCACGGATTTAAGTGCGCTTGGCGACGCAAGCGGTTCGACCTGTTCGACCGCGATGTGGCCGGCATTGCCCCAGGATGCGGCGTTGTAATCGGCGTCGCGTTCGAACACACTCACGCCATATCCGCGATCGAGCAGAGCGACGGCGCAGCACAAGCCGATCACGCCGCCGCCGACTATCCCGATCGTGGGCTTGACCGTTTCCAACCCATTTCTCCTGTTGCACCGCATCAATCGTTTTCGTATACGGTATATATATTGAAACGCAGGAAGGTCGATACCGAATGTCTGTCGAGTGGAAGGGTGTATTTCCGGCCGTAACGACTCAGATCCGCGAGGATATGACAGTCGATCTCGCCGATACGCAACGTGTCGTCGACGACCTGATCCGCGACGGCGTGACCGGGGTGATCGCGCTCGGCACGGTGGGCGAGAACAACTCGTTCGAGTATGAGGAAAAGGTCGAGGTACTGACCGCGATCGTCGAGGCGGTCGACGGCCGCGTGCCGGTCATCACCGGCGTTTCCGAATACGACACGCGCCGCGCAGTACGGTATGCGCAGGCGTCTGAGAAGGTCGGTGCGGATGGCCTGATGCTGCTGCCGCCGATGGTCTATGTGCCGAAGCCGCACGAGCTGGTCGCGCATTTCAAGGGCGTGGCGACCGCGGTTGGTCTGCCGATCATGCTCTATAACAACCCGCCAGCGTATCGCACGCTGATCGACAACGACGTGCTCGCTGCGCTGGTCGACGTCGCCAATATCGTCGCGGTCAAGGAATCGGCTCCCGACACGCGGCGCTTCACCGACGTGAAGACCGCGTTCGGGGATCGCTACGTGCTGTTCGCCGGGCTCGACGATGTTGCGCTCGAGGGGCTGTATCTGGGCGCGCAGGGCTGGGTCTCCGGGCTCACCAATGCGTTTCCGCGGGAATCGGTCGAGCTGGTCAACGCGTTCGCGCGCGGCGATCATGCCAAGGCGATGGAGATCTATCGCTGGTTCATGCCGCTGCTCCATCTCGATGCCGAGCATGACCTGGTGCAGTCGATCAAGCTCGCCGAGCAGGTCATGGGGCGCGGCTCCGAGCGCGTCCTGCCGCCGCGCTATCCGCTGATCGGCGAACGTCGCGCCGAGGTTATCGCGATGGTCGAGAAGGCTGCGGCGACGCGCCCGACTCTCTCGAACTGATGCGCCACACGTTCTTCTGCATCGACGGCCACACCGCCGGCAATCCGGTCCGCCTCGTCGCGGGCGGGGCGCCGCTGCTGAAGGGCGCGTCGATGTCGGAGCGGCGACAGGACTTCATGACGCGGTTCGACTGGATCCGCACCGGGCTTTGCTTCGAACCGCGCGGCCACGACATGATGTCCGGCGGGTTCCTCTACCCGCCGACGCGCGACGATACTGATATCGGCATCCTGTTCATCGAGACGAGCGGATGCCTGCCGATGTGCGGGCATGGCACGATCGGTATGGTGACGTTCGGGCTCGAACATGGGCTGATCCAGCCGGCCACACCGGGCCGGCTGCGGATCGAGGTGCCTGCGGGCGTGATCGACGTGGCGTACGAGACCGAGGGCGCGAAAGTGACCTCGGTACGGATCACCAACGTGCCGGCCTATGTCGCGGCGCGCGGGATCGCGGTGGACATCGAGGGTATCGGTCCGCTCAGCATCGACGTCGCCTATGGCGGCAATTACTACGCGATCGTCGAGCCGCAGGGGCGCTATACCGGGCTCGACGACCTCGGTGCCGCAGAGATCATCGCCCTTAGCGGCCGCGTTCGCGAGGCGGTGCGGGCGCAGTTCGAGCCGGTCCATCCGCTCGACCAGACGATCCGTGGTGTCAGTCATGTGCTGTGGGCGGACGTGCCCCGTGGAGACGGAGCCGACGGGCGCAATGCTGTGTTCTACGGCGACAAGGCGATCGACCGCAGCCCGTGCGGCACCGGCACGTCGGCACGGCTCGCGCATCTGGCGGACAAGGGGCGATTGGCGGTCGGCGACCGGTTCGTCCATGAGAGCTATATCGGCAGCCGCTTCATCGGCCGCGTCGAGGCGGAAACGTCGCTTGGCGACACTCCGGCGATCATCCCGTCGATCGAGGGATCGGCGATCGCGACCGGGTTCAACACAATCTGGATCGATCGCGACGATCGTTTCTGGAACGGTTTCCAAGTTTCATGACATTTCGGCTATGCTGGTGCGGTCTTCCCGTTTTCGGAGCCGTCCATCCATGAGCATCGTCGTCCGCACCCTGTCCGAGCAGGTGTTCGAGATCGTCCGCGAGCAGATCGTCACCGGCAAGCTCGCCGGCCATACCGCGATCCGCCAGGATGCGCTGGCGACCGAACTCGGCGTCAGCAAGATCCCGTTGCGCGAGGCGCTGGCGCGGCTGGAGCAGGAGGGCCTGCTGACCAGCCACGCGAACCGGGGGTACTCGGTCCAGCCGATGTCGGCGGACGAGGCGGACGATATCTTCGCGCTACGGTTGGCGATCGAGCCGCAGGCGGCCGCCTATGCGTCGACCGTCGCCAATGACGACGACCGTAATGCGGCGATCCTCGCCTTCGAGGAGCTCGACAGTGCGGCGAGCGAGCGGCTCGCCGAAGTCGCGATCCGCAACCGCGTGTTCCACACCGCTTTGGTCCGGCCGGGCCGTCGCCTGCTGACCACGCAGATGGTCGAGCGGCTGGCGATCCTCGCCGAGCGTTACGTCGTCGCGCATCTGCGGCCGGCGGGACGCGAGGATCGTGCGCATCTCGAGCATCGGCAAATGCTCGAGGCGTGGCTCGCGCGCGACGACGATCGCATGCTGACGCTGCTGAACAGCCATATTCAGTCGACGCTGACCGATCTGCGCTTCCAGTTCGCAACAGCGCGCGACTAGAGATCACAGGGGATGGGCTATGTTTGGACCGCGTAAATCGTTCGAATCGTCAGCCCATAGCCGCGAACACAGCCTCGCCAAGACGCTGAGCTGGCCGCATCTGATCGCGCTCGGGGTGGGCGCGATCGTCGGCACCGGGATCTATACTTTGGTCGGCGTCGGTGCCGAGCGGGCAGGGCCGGGCGTGATCCTCGCGTTCGTGATCTGCGGCGTGATCTGCGCGTGCGCGGCGCTCGCCTATACCGAACTCGCGACGCTGATCCCGGCAGCGGGCAGCGCCTATACCTTCAGCTATACGGCGCTGGGCGAGGGGATCGCCTGGGTGGTCGGGTGGAGCCTGATCCTCGAATATTCGCTGGCGTGCTCGACCGTCGCGGTCGGCTGGTCGGGCTATCTGGTCGGCTGGATCGAGGCGGCGGGGATCCATTTGCCCCACGCCTTGCTGGTCGGGCCGCATGGCGGCGGGCTCGTCAACATGCCCGCGGTACTGGTGTCGCTGGCGGTGATGGGGATGCTGATCCTCGGCACGCGGCAGAGCGCGACGCTGAACATCGTGCTGGTGCTGATCAAGCTGGTCGCGCTGACGATTTTCGTCGTCTACGCGGCGCCCGCGTTCAAGGCCGACAATCTCCATCCGTTCATGCCCTACGGCTTCGGCTCCACCGAGCTTGGCGGGCATAAGCGCGGCGTGATGGCGGCGGCGGCGATCGTGTTCTTCGCGTTCTACGGCTTCGACGCGGTCGCGACCTCGGCGGAGGAGACCAAGAACCCCAAGCGCGACCTGACGATCGGCATCGTCGGCTCGATGCTGGTCTGCACGGTGATCTACATGGCCGTCGCGGTCAGCGCGATCGGCGCGCTGCCGTTCACGCAGCTCGCCAATTCGCCCGAGCCGCTCGCGCTCGTGCTGCGCCAGTTGAGCCAGCCATTCGCGGCGCAGATCATCGCGCTGGCCGCAGTGATCGCGCTGCCGTCGGTGATCCTGGTGATGATGTACGGGCAGAGCCGAATCTTCTTCGTGATGGCGCGCGACGGGCTGCTACCGCGCGGTCTCGCCAAGATCAGCAAGCGGACGGGGTCGCCGACGCTGATCACGCTGCTGACCGGGCTGTCGATCGCCGCGGTCGCGGGCTTCTTCCGGCTCGACGAGATCGCCGAACTCGCCAATGCGGGCACGCTGATCGCGTTCATCTCGGTCGGCGTGTGCCTGATGGTGCTGCGCCGGACCGCGCCGCAACTGCCGCGCCTGTTCCGCTGCCCGGCGGCCTATGCGGTCGGTGCGGTGACGGTGCTGGGTTGCCTGTATCTGCTGGCGAGTTTGCCAACCTCGACGCTGGTTCGGTTCGTGATCTGGAACGCGGCGGGGCTGGCGCTGTATTTTGCCTATGGCCGGCGCAGGAGCGACGTCGGCAATCCGGCCCACGCGGTCTGACCGGCGCGCGTCACCGCTTCTTGCGGCACGCGTCCGAGCAATAGATCACGCTGTCCCAGTCGCGCGCCCATTTCTTCCGCCAGGTGAAGGGGCGCTCGCACGCCGGGCAGATCTTGGTCGGCAAATTCTGCTTGGCGATACCGTTGGGCATCAGCGGGGCTGCGCGTCGAGGAAGGTTTCGACATCGGTGAGGTCGACGGTCTTGTCGAGATAGGTCTGGCCGATGCCGCGCGCGAGCAGGAACGGCAGCGTGCCCGCCGCCATCTTCTTGTCGTGGCGCATGTGATCGACGAGCCGCGCACCGCTCGCGCCGATCTTCGCCGCGGCGAGCCCGTCGGGAAGACCGACATCGCGCCAATGTGCCGCCACGCGCGCGGCGTCCTGGCCCGAGCAGATGCCCTGTGAGGCCGAGAAGCCGAACGCCAGCGCACAGCCCGCTGCTACGCCTTCGCCGTGGCTCAGCGCCTGTGAGAACCCGGTCTCCGCCTCGAGCGCGTGCCCGAACGTGTGGCCGAGGTTGAGCAGGGCGCGCGTCCCGTTGGTCTCGTGCTCGTCCGCCGCGACGATCCGCGCCTTGGCCGAAACGCTGTGGGCGATCGCATATTCGCGCAGGCCGATGTCACCGCCCAGCAACGCGGCGCCATTCGCCTCGCACCATTCGAAGAACGCGAAGTCGTCGATCAGGCCGTATTTCACGACCTCGGCATAGCCTGCGCGGAGTTCGCGGATCGGCAGCGTGTCGAGCACCTGCGGATCAATCAGCACCATCACCGGCTGGTGGAACGCGCCGATAAGGTTCTTGCCAGCCTTCGTGTTGATCGCGGTCTTGCCGCCCACCGAGCTGTCGACCTGCGCGAGCAGGCTGGTCGGGATCTGCACGAAGTTGCAGCCGCGCTTGAGGATCGAGCAGGCGAACCCGACGAGATCGCCCATCACACCGCCGCCGAGCGCCACGACATGATCGCCGCGCTCGACGCCGAGTTCGAGCAGCCGGTCGCACAGCATCTCCAGCGTCGCCCAGCTCTTGCTGCCTTCGCCCGGCGCGAGGACGATTGCCTCGGACTCGATCCCCTCCGCGCTCAACGAAGCCTGCAGCGTCGCCAGATGCAGCGACAAATTTTCGTCGGTGACGATCGCTACGCGCCGACCCTTCGCGAGCGGCGCTAGAAATTCGCCGGCCCGCGCGAGAATCCCTGCTTCGATATGGATCGGATAGGTCCGCGAACCCAGTTCAACGGTAACGGTCTTCATCGGCCAAGCGCTCTCAGGATTGCGGCGACGGTCGCTTCGTGCGGCGTCTTGTTGCTGACGATATGGATGTGCGCCTGCGCGTAGATCGGGTTGCGCACGCGCGCCAGTTCGGCGAGCACTTTGCCCGGATCGCGGTTGCGGAGAAGCGGTCGCGTATCGCGCCGCCCGACGCGTTCGACCAGGATGTCGGGATGCGCACTGAGCCAGACGGAGATGGCGTCGCGTAAGATCAGCGCCCGCGTGTCATCGTTGATGAACGCCCCGCCACCGGTCGCGATGATTTTCGGCGTGCCGTCGATCAGCCGCGCGATCACCCGGCGTTCGCCGTCACGGAAATACTCCTCGCCGTATTTGGCGAAGATCTCGGCGACGGTCATGCCCGAGGCCGCCTCGATCTCGTGGTCGGCGTCGACGAATGGCAGGTTCATGCGCAACGCGAGCCGGCGGCCTACGGTAGTCTTGCCGACGCCCATCAGCCCGACGAGCACGATCGGTCGATCGATCGGGGCTGGGGCGGGGCCGCCTGCGGGCCCGCCTGAGGGGTTGTGGCTTTGCAACATCGTGAGGGGCGCTATACAGCGGCACCGCGCGAGGGCAAAAGCTCTTGGCGCCTGTTTTGTCCGCTTCCCCGTCCACTACAAGGTTACGCCGCCATGTCCCGTTTCATCGTCTCGGTCGTCGTCGTTCTTGTCGTGGTGGTCGGCGGCCTGTTCCTGCTGGCAGGGCGCGCCACCGAGCGTCCGCAGAGCCGCGTCGAAAAGGCCGTGACGCTTGCGAACCTCTCTTAAGGCATCCCTGACGGCGGCCGTTGCCGTCGGCGCCTTGATCGCGCTTGCCCCCGCAATCGGGCAGGACCGGCCTGAATCGATCCTGCCGCCGGGGTTCGGCGAGCCGACGCCCGCGCCTGCGCCGCGCCCGACCACTCCGGCGGGGACGCAGCCAACGCGCCCGACGGGGCCATCGCAGCCGACTACCCCACCGCCCAGCGCCGCACCGGCACAGCCGGGCGCGATGATCCAGCCTTTGCCGCCGACGACGCCGGGCGACGCACCCCTGGTGCCGCCTGTCGCACCCCCGGCGGTGATCGATCCGGCCGTGCTAGCGCAGTACGAGATGCCGGAGTCCGCGCGTCGCTCGCTCGCGACGGTCGGTCCGGTTTTGGCGAGCGAAGGCGGGCTCGATACAGATGCGTTCGGCGCTGTGGACGGCCAGTATGTCGAGACGCTGATGCGGCGGTTGACTGCGCCGCTGCCGTCGCGCTGGATGTCGATCCTGTTGCGACGTGCGCTGGTGTCGCGCGTCGATACGCCGAGTCGCACCAACGGCGCGGACTTCGCCGCCGAACGCGCGTGGCTTTTGCTGCGGATGGGCGAATCGGTCGCGGCGCGGGCGGTCACGCAGAGCGTCGACACCGGCAATTATACGCCGAAACTGTACCAGGTCGCGATGAATGCCTCGCTGGCGACCGGCGATCCGGCGGGTTTCTGCCCGCTCGTTCCCGGTGCGATGCGCTATGCGCCGGCGCGGGGCTGGACGATGGCGCAGGCGATGTGCGCGGGGCTGTCGGGTAACCCTGCGCAGGCGACGCCGCTGATTGCGACCGCCAAGCGCCGCAACGTTGCGAGCGGCGTCGACATGCTGCTCTCGCAGAAGGTCGTCGGGGCCGGTGCGCAGGGGCGACAGGCGGTGACGATAGAATGGGACGGCGTCGACCAGCTTACCGCATGGCGGTTCGGCTTGGCGATGGCGACCGGTGTCGCGGTGCCCGACGAGCTTTATGCGAGTGCCGGCCCGCAGGTGCGATACTGGCAGGCACTGTCACCTTCGGTCCCACTCAATGCTCGGCTGGCACCTGCGGAGGCTGCGGCGGGGCAGGGCGTGCTCTCCAGCGCGGCGCTGGTCGACCTGTATGCGGCGACCGCCAACGACGACGATGCGCAGAGTGCGGCGGCGGCGACCGCGAACGATTTGCAGACCGCTTATGCCGATCGCAGTCCCGATGCCCGGCTGAATGCGCTCCGCCAGTTGTGGGGCGGCGCGGCCACGCAGCCGCCCTATGCGCGCCTGGTGCTGACCGCGCGGGCGGCGGCGCGGATGAACCCGGCCCTGGCGAAGGACGAGGCGGATCATCTGGTCGCGTCGATGCTGTCCGCCGGGCTCGATCGCACCGCCGCGCGCTGGCTCGGCACGGTGCCGGCCGGCGGTGACGCCTGGGCGATGATCATGCTCAGTGATCCCGACGCGTATCGCCGGCTGAGCTATGCCGACCTCGCCTCCTATTCGGGCGGCGAAGGCGATTCGGCGTTGAAGCAGCGCATGTTGTTCGCGGGGCTGGCAGGGTTGGGACGTCTCAACTCGGGCGACATCGAACGTGCCGCGCAATCGCTTGGCGTCCGCATCGGTGCAGACAATGCTTGGACGCGTGCGCTCGATCGGGCCGCGCGCGACGGGCAGGCGGGGACGGTGGTCGTGCTCGCCGCGATCGGTATGCAGGCGCCTGACTGGAAGGGCATCCCGCCCGAGGCGCTGTACCGGATCGTCGGCGCCTTGCGCGCGGTCGGGCTCGACGGCGAGGCGCGGATGATCGCCGCTGAGGCGATTGCGCGGGCGTGATCACGCCGGGCGCACGGGCGTGACCCACGCCACCGACCGCGCACTGATCGACCGGTTTCTGGAGATGATGGCGGCGGAAGCGGGGGCGGCGGCCAACACCGTCGCCGCGTATCGCAGCGACCTGACGCTCGCTTCGCAGGTGCTCGAAGGGCGGTTGGTCGAGGCGGATGTGGATGCGCTTGCGACGCTCGCCGGCGGCTGGTCGGCGTTGTCCCGCTCCACCGTCGGGCGAAAGTCCGCCTCGCTCCGCCGCTTCTTCGCGTTCCTGGCCGACGAAGGTCACCGCGCGGACGATCCCGGCAAGGCACTCCCGCGACCCGGCACCGCACGCACTTTGCCCAAAGTGCTGAGCCACGCCGATATCGACCGATTGTTCGCCGCGATCGCCGAGCGCGCCGTGCGCGATCCGCTCGACCCCAACGACCTGCGGCTCTCCGCGCTGTTCGAGCTGCTCTACGGCTCCGGTCTGCGCGCGACCGAACTCGTCAGCCTGCCGCGCAATGCGGTTCACCCCGATCGTCCGTTCCTGATCCTGCGCGGCAAGGGGGGGCGCGAGCGCCTCGTCCCGATTTCCGATCGCGCGCGCGCGGCGGTGGCGGTGTGGCGAACCCATGTCGCGACGGATCGCCTGTGGCTGTTCCCCTCGGGCAAGGGGCATCTCTCACGCATCCGCCTGTATCAGCTCGTCAAGGCGCTCGCCGCCGAGGCCGGCATCCCGCCTGATCGCGTCAGCCCGCACGTCCTGCGCCATGCCTTCGCAACGCACCTGCTTGCGGGCGGCGCCGATCTGCGCGCGCTGCAATCGATGCTCGGCCACGCCGATATCGCCACCACGGAGATCTACACGCACGTCGATTCGAGCCGCCTCGTCGAGCTCGTCAACACGCGGCACCCGCTGGCAGACCTGCCCCCGCGGTGACGCGAACAGGGCGCCGCGTTGACGCGGACGGCGTCGCACCGTAACCGCCGCTGATGCCAAGCTTCCTCGACTTCGAGAAACCGATCGCCGAACTCCAGGGCCGGATCGACGAACTCCGCGACACCGCCGCCGAAGGCAGCGTCGACCTCGCCGCCGACATTGCCCGCTTGCAGGCGAAGTCCGACAAGCTGCTGAAGGACACCTTCGCGCGGCTGACCCCGTGGCAGAAGACGCAGGTCGCGCGCCATCCCGAGCGTCCGCACTTTAAGGATTACGTCGCCGCGCTGTTCGACGAGTTCGTGCCGCTCGCGGGCGATCGCGCGTTCGGCGACGACCAGGCGATCATCGGCGGCTTCGCGACTTTTCGCGGGCGGAAAATCATGGTGCTCGGCCACGAGAAGGGCGACGACACTGCGAGCCGCCTGCGCCACAATTTCGGCATGGGCAAACCGGAGGGTTACCGGAAGGCGATCCGTCTGGTCGAACTCGCCAACCGGTTCGGCCTGCCGATCGTCACGCTGGTCGATACCTCCGGCGCGTTTCCCGGTATTCAGGCCGAAGAGCGCGGCCAAGCAGAAGCGATCGCCCGCTCGACCGAAGCCTGCCTCAATGCGGGCGTCCCGATCGTCGCGGCGATCGTCGGCGAGGGCGGCTCGGGCGGCGCGGTGGCGCTCGCGGCAGGCAATCGCGTGCTGATGTTCGAGCACGCGGTCTATTCGGTGATCAGCCCCGAAGGCTGCGCCTCGATCCTGTGGCGCACCGCGGACAAGGCACCCGAGGCGGCCGAAGCAATGCGGATCACCGCACAGGACCTGAAGGCGTTCGGCGTCATCGACGACATCGTCGCCGAACCGCTGGGTGGCGCGCATCGCGACCGGGTCGCGGCGATAGATGCGCTGGGCGACGCGCTGTCGTCGGCGCTCGACGATCTGGTGATGCTTGCACCGGCCGACCTGCGCAAGGATCGCCAAGCCAAGTTCTTGAAGATGGGCCGACTCTAAGCGTTGCGCTGCAGCGACTGAGGTGAATGCCCAATGAAAAGGGCGGCTGGACCGTAGTCCAGCCGCCCTGATCGGCCGCGATGTGAATCGCGGTACGCTTACTTGTTGAGCTGGGTCGCGACGTTGTTGAACGTCTTGTTCAGGCTGTTGCCCAGGCCCTGCATGGCAGCGATCGCGGCAACGGCGATCAGTGCGGCGATCAGGCCGTACTCGATTGCGGTCGCGCCCTTGGAATTCTTGAAAAACTTGCGAATCGTCTTCATTCCGGTCTCCATGGTTGGATTGCTTCAGTGTCACCCGGCTGGACCGGACAGGCCGGGTCAGCAGACCAAGAATTACGAGCCGTGCGTTGAGAAAGGCTTAAGCTGGCCCGGTTTTTTTAGGGTCAGCGAGCGGTCCTGACCTTGGTGTCGACGGTGTTCCACATACCCGTGGTCGAGTTGGCCAAGGCGGTCAGACCGACGATCATCGCGATCACGACAAAGGCCAGGATCAAGCCATATTCGATCGCGGTCGCGCCTCGAGTGTTGCGCCAAAAACGCGAGAGCGTTCGACCGGCGATCGTCGCCACGGAGAGTACAGCCTTCATAAGCAACAGTATAACCGAGGTGAATTAAGGAATGACCAACGATCGTCTCCGTTCGACCACATCGTCGCTCCTGCCGGTCGTTGCCGCCGCGCTGGTCGATCTGGAGGGGCGCGTGCTCCTTCAACAACGTCCCGAGGGTAAGTCGCTTGCGGGACTTTGGGAGTTTCCCGGCGGCAAGATCGAACCCGGCGAGACGCCAGAGGGCGCGCTGATCCGCGAGCTTGAAGAAGAGCTTGGCATTGCGGTACCGCAGGCCTGTCTCGCCCCCGCGGCCTTTGCGAGCGCGCCCCTCGGGGATCGCCATCTCGTGCTCTTATTATACGTCACGCGGAAATGGACGGGGGTCCCGCGCGCGCTCGAGGCAACGGCGTTGCAATGGGTGCGGCCCAGCGCGATGCATGCCTTGCCGATGCCACCGGCTGATCGTCCGTTGATCGGATTGCTGGACGCTTTGATCTAAGGCGCAACGTGCCGAAATCGGACAATGCCGGCTGCATGGGCCCGGTCACCTTGAGTATGACACTATACGCTTGATCTGGTGCGACCCGTGTCGCAAACCACGACCTCCAGCGTGCGTCCCCAAGACCGCACGCGGGCGTTGGACCGCGGCTCGCGCGAGATATTCCCTTTTCTCGAGCGAGCCGTTTTCGGTCTTCTCGTCGACACCCTGCTCGATGACCGCCGAAATCGTCCGCGGTCAGTCGGCGTATGACGCCCATCGTACAATTTGCTCGGGTATGCCGCAGTCTGGCGCTGCAGAAGTTGGAGGCCCGACCGGGAATCGAACCCGGGTGCGAGGATTTGCAGTCCTCTACGTCACCACTCCGCCATCGGGCCTCGATGCGGACGGCGCAAATGCTTCGTTTTGTACGCGCGGTCAACCGTGACGTGCTGCATGTCGCGAATTATCGTGATCCGATAGCGTGCGAAGGATGTCCGGCGCACGGACAATGAAGGTTGGCAAGCCGCTTTGCGATGGTCCGAAAGCCACCCATGTCCCATTTTTGGCGACGGGGGCGGCGTTTGCTGCTAATAATCGGCGCAGAGGTAGTGCCGTGGACTTCCGCATGCGCCCTCGACGTCCCGCCCGCGACATCTTCGGTGTCACACGGGCGGGCGGGGCGTCTACATCGCAAAATCGTTCTATCTCGGACCCGCTGAGCGTAACTCCGGCTTGGCGCGGTCGCTGGTGCGCGATACACATCGACGCGACAACTAGTGTATTGCGCAACTAAAACAGTTGTGCGACAGGATGGGTTATGACGACGATGAGCCTCGAGACCGAAAACCCTATTTTGGCGCCCGCTTCGGCGTTCGAGACCATGCGTCACGCGATGGTCGCGAGCCAGCTCCGGACCAACGCGGTCAACGACCAGCGTGTCGTTGCGGCGATGGCGCGGGTGCCGCGCGAGCAGTTCATGCCCGAGGGCGTGCGCTCGATCGCCTATCGCGACGCGGCTATCCCGCTCGGTGGCGGTCGTCATGTCAACGTGCCGATGGCGACCGGCCGGCTGCTGACCGAGGCGTATCTGACCGCGACCGACCGCGTGCTGCTGATCGGCGCCGCCACCGGCTACACCGCCGCGGTACTGAGCGAGATCGTCGGGTCGGTCGTCGCCGTCGAAAGCGATCCCGCATTGCTGGCGATCGCGCGCACTGCGCTTGCCGGTGTCGGCAACGTCGAACTGGTCGAGGGCCCGATGCAGGATGGTCACGCTGCCGGGGCACCGTATGACGTGCTGATCGTCGACGGCGCGGTCGAGTCGGTGCCCGACGCGCTGATCGCGCAGGTCCGCCCGGATGGTCGCGTGACCGCCGGCATCGCCGAGCGCGGGCTCACCCGGCTGGCGTCGGGACGTAAGACCGATGGCGGCTTCGCGCTTGTCGCGTTCGTCGATGTCGAGTGCGTCGTGCTCCCCGGTTTCGAAACCCCCAAGCCTTTCAGGTTCTGAGCCTATGATGTTGCGCACCGCTCGTTGCCGCCGCTTGCTTGCGAGTGTTGCGCTGATCTATATCGCTGCACCAGCAAGTGCGGAGACGCTTCGCGAGGCGCTGGCCAAGGCCTACACCACCAACCCGATCATCACCGGCCAGCGCGCGACGTTGCGCGCGACCGACGAGAACGTGCCGATCGCGCGCGCCGCCGGTTTGCCATCGGCGAATGCGACCGGCGACTATACCGAATTCGTCGTGACCGCGGCGAACAGCTTTATCGCTTTGCCCCGGCAGGCCGTGGCGCGCGCCAACGTGTCGGTGCCGCTGTATCAGGGCGGGCAGGTCCGCAATTCGGTCGCCGCCGCCAAAACGCGCGTCGAGGCGGGCCGCGCTACGCTGCGCGGCACCGAGGCCGATCTCTTCACCAACGTCGTCGCGGCGTACATGGATGTGATCCGGGACGAGGCGATCGTTGGACTCAACACGCAAAACGTCCGCGTCCTCGACGTCAACCTGCAAGCCAGCCGGGATCGCTTCCAGGTCGGCGATCTCACCCGTACCGACGTGGCCCAGTCCGAAGCGCGGCTCGCGCTTGCCCGTGCGCAGCTCCAGTCGGCGGAGGCGCAGCTGATCTCCAGCCGCGAGAATTACATCCGGTACGTCGGCACGCCAGCCGGGACGCTCGAGACGCCGCCGACCCTGCCGCATCTGCCCGACAGCCCTGCTTCGGCCGTAACCGTCGCAATCGAGAACAACCCGGTCCTGATCGCCGCCGCCAAGGAGCGCGATGCGACCCGTTATGATGTCGGTGTCGCGCGCGCGAGCCGCCTGCCGCAGATCAGTGCAGTGGGCGGGGCAAGCTACACCAACTATCTGGGTTCGGCATCGACGACCGACGGCAGCATCAACACGTTTCCCAACGTGAACAAGGCGGTCCAGGCCGGGCTGTCGCTGACCCTGCCGTTGTTCCAGGGCGGCCGCCCCGCCGCGCAGGTCCGCCAGGCCGAGGCGTTCCAGAGCCGCGCGATCGAGAACGTCACCGCGACCGAACGCAACGTGATCTCGCAGGCGCGATCCGCCTTCGCCGTCTGGCGTTCGTCGGAACAGGTGATCCAGTCGTCCGAGACCGCGGTCAACGCCAACAAGCTGAGCCTCGAGGGCGTCCGCGCCGAGAACAGCGTCGGCACGCGTACCATCCTCGACATCCTCAACGCCGAGCAGGAATTGCTCAACAGCCAGGTGACTCTCGTCACTGCTCGACGCGACGCCTATGTCGCGGGCTTCGCGTTGCTGGCGGCGATGGGGCAGGCCGAGGCGCGCGATCTCGGGCTCGACGGCGGCGTGCTGTACGATCCGGTCGCCAATTATCAGCGCGTCCGCCACAAGATCTGGGATTTCGGCGGCGATGGCGAGCCGGTGCCGGTCGCCACCAGTACCGCGCAATCGCCCGCACAGGATGCCCGCGTCGCGCCGCAACGCGACCCGTTGCTCGATACGCCGGTTGACAGGAACCCCGCCTTAACCACAGGTATGGCGGCGCCGAGCCGCCAATAGGGGTGTGCGCGGCTACGGGGTTTGGGATGGTCCGGATGGGGGACGTGAACGGCGAGCCGTCGATGGAGGAAATCCTCTCGTCGATCAAACGCATCATCGCCGAAGAGGGCGACACGCCCGGCCGGTCGCGCCGTCCGTCCCGGACGGTGTCGGCATCGGTCGAGCCTGCCCAGGGTTATCAGGAGCCCGCCTATCGGGACGCCGCGTATCTCGACGACGAGATCGACGACGATGAAATTCTCGAATTGAGCGATCCGATGCCGATGGTCGACCGTACACCCCGCACGCCGAAATCCCCGGTACTGACGTCGGTCGATGCCGCGCCGGAACCGCGTCAGGCCGCAGCCAAGCCGCAGGCACAGGTCCAGGCGCCGCCCGCGGAGGCGACGTCCGAGTCGATCGTGTCGCGCGAAACCGCCGCCGCAACGCGCGCGCCGCTCGAAGCGTTGACGCGGATGATGATCAAACCCGACACCAACAGCGACGGTACGCTCGAGGGGCTGGTCCGCGAGATGCTGCGGCCGATGCTGCGCGAGTGGATCGATGCGAACCTGCCGCATATGGTCGAGGACATGGTCGCGCGAGAAATCGCCAAGATCATGAACCAGCAGCCTTAATCTTCGCGTCGCCCCGGCGGGAACCTGTGTGGTTCCGCCGGGGTTACGCTTTCCATGTCCGATCCGAGCACGCAAAATCCGGTAGCCCAGCAGGCCCCGACCCTTGCTCCGGTCGAGGGAAGGCCGAGCAACCGTATCGCGCCTGCCGACGCGGGCAGCGACATCTTTTTTGCCGCCGTACAGACCACGCGGATGCCGATGGTCGTGACCGACCCGCACCGCGACGACAACCCGATCATCTTCTGCAACGAGGCGTTCTCGTTCATGAGTGGCTATTCGCAGGACGAGATCCTCGGCAAGAATTGTCGCTTCCTCCAGGGCCCCGAGACGGACCGGGCTGCGGTCGCCGAGGTCCGGGCGGCGATCGAAAAGCGCGAGGAAGTCGCGGTCGAACTGCTCAACTACCGCAAGAACGGATCGACGTTCTGGAATGCGCTGTTCGTGTCGCCGGTCTTCGCCGAGAATGGCGAGCTGCGCTATTTCTTCGCCAGCCAGCTAGATATTTCGCGCCGTCGCGAGGCCGAGGAAGCGCTCCACGAGGCGCAGAAGATGGAGGCGGTCGGCAAGCTGACCGGCGGGATCGCGCATGATTTCAACAATCTGTTGCAGGTCATCCAGGGCTATGCCGATATCCTCGACGCGCGGATCGACGCGAACGATCGCTCTGCCCGACGCGCGGTCGACGCGATCTCGACCTCGGCCTCGCGCGCGGCCACGCTGACGCAGCAATTGCTCGCGTTCGCGCGAAAGCAGGAATTGCGCGATCGGCTGATGAACCTCAACCAGCTGATCGGCGATTTCCGTGCGATCCTGGAGCGCAGCATCGGCACCGGCATCACGCTCAAGCGCGACTTGGCCGCTAACCTGTGGAACTGCCGTGTCGATCCGGTCCAGGCCGAGATGGCGCTGCTGAACATCGTTTCGAACGCGCGCGACGCGACCGGCGGCACCGGCAGGGTCACGATCGCGACGCGCAACACAGTGCTGCCCGAGGACGCCAGCGTCGCGAAGCTGGAACCCGGCGAATATGTCGTCGTCAGCGTCTGCGACGACGGCCCGGGCATCGACCTTGCCACCGCCGACAAGCTGTTCGAACCGTTCTTCACGACCAAGGAAATGGGTAAGGGCGCCGGGCTCGGGCTGGCCATGGTCTACGGCTTCATGCGCCAGTCGGGGGGCCTCGCCACCGTGCGGAATGGCGACAATGGCGGGGCGGAGTTCTCGCTGTATTTCCCGCGTGCGAGTGGCGCGGTCGAGCGCAAGCCTTCGGCACCCGTCGCGCCGCGGTCCGGTGGGGCCGAGCGGGTATTGATGGTGGAGGATCAGGCGGAAGTCGGCGAGCTCGGACGCACGATCCTGGAGGATCTCGGTTACGACGTCGTGCTGGTCAACAGCGCGCGCGGAGCCCTCGACACGCTGGCGCGCAATTCGGACTTCGCGTTGCTGTTCACCGACATCCTGATGCCCGGCGGGATGAACGGCGTCACCTTGGCCCAGTCGGTACGGCGCGATTATCCCCGCACCGCCGTGCTGTTGACGACCGGGTTTGCCGACGAGGCGATCGACGAGGGAAGCCGGTCGTTCGAACTGATCCGCAAGCCGTATCGGCGCAACGAACTCAACGAGCGGATCCGCGCGGTGCTCGACAAGCCCGGCGCGCGGACGTGACGCTGGCCTAGCCCGAACACGCTCGCTAAGGCTTTCGGCATGAGCGAGCTTCCCAAAACCTTCGACCCGGCCTCCATCGAATCGCGCTGGTACGCGCATTGGGAGGCCAGCGGCCAATTCCGCCCCGACCGCCCGAACGCGGAACCCTGGACGATCGTCAACCCGCCGCCCAACGTCACGGGCAGCCTGCATATCGGCCATGCGCTCGACAACACGCTGCAGGATATCCTGACGCGCCACGCCCGTCTGAAGGGCAAGGACGCGTTATGGGTGGTCGGCACCGATCACGCGGGCATCGCGACGCAGATGGTGGTCGAGCGCCAGATGGGCGCGATGTCCCCGCCGCAGAAGCGCACCGACCTCTCGCGCGAGGACTTCATCGCCAAGGTCTGGGCGTGGAAGGAAGAGAGCGGCGGCGAGATCACGCAGCAGCTCCGCCGGCTTGGCTGCTCGATGGACTGGGCGAACGAACGCTTCACGATGGACGAGGGCTTTTCGAAGGCCGTCCTGAAGGTGTTTGTCGACCTCCACAAGGAGGGGCTCCTGTACCGCGACAAGCGCCTGGTGAATTGGGACCCGGGCCTCGGCACCGCGATCAGCGACCTCGAAGTCGAGACGCGCGAGATCAAGGGGAGTTTCTGGCACCTCCGCTATCCGCTCGCCGACGGGTCGGGCTTGATCGAGGTGGCGACGACGCGGCCCGAGACGATGCTCGCCGACATGGCGGTCGCGGTGAACGCGTCGGACGCACGCTACACGCATCTGATCGGCAAGCAGGTGAAGCTGCCGATCACCGGACGCCTGATCCCGATCATCGCCGACGACCATGCCGATCCCGAACTCGGATCGGGCGCGGTGAAGATCACGCCGGGGCATGATTTCAACGATTTCGAGGTCGGCAAGCGCGCCGGAATGGCCGCGGGCACGATGCTCAACATGCTCGATGCGAAGGCGCGCGTCGTACAGGTGTCGGACGGGCTGATCCCAGACGACCTGCTCGGGCTGACGACGGCGGAGGCGCGGAAGGCCGTCGTCTCGCGGTTGAAGGCAGAGGGCTTTCTGATCCCGCACGTCGACAAGGACGGCGAAGAGCACGACGCCGAGCCGCGCACGATCCAGACCCCGTATGGCGACCGCTCGGGCGTGGTGATCGAGCCGTGGCTGACCGACCAATGGTATGTCGACGCGAAGACGCTCGCGCAGCCGGCGATCGAGGCGGTGCGGACCGGCGCGATCGATATCGTCCCGAAGACGTGGGAGAAGACGTTCTTCAACTGGATGGAGAACATCCAGCCCTGGTGCGTGTCTCGCCAGCTTTGGTGGGGGCACCGGATTCCGGCATGGTTCGGATATCCAATTTGGGGAGCCGATTTTCCGAAGCTCAAGCCGGATGACATCGGTAGTCCGTCCTCGCCGCTGCCCACCTTCGTGGCTGAAAACGAAGAGGACGCGATTGCTGAGGCGGAACAGTTTTACCGCGAAAACTGGGACCTAAGTGGCAAGGCTTTCTCCGTCATCATCGGAAATGAAGCCGGCCTCAACGTAAATCATGACACGGTAACGGCGTCTATTCGTCGCGACCCCGATGTGCTCGACACGTGGTTCTCCAGCGCGCTCTGGCCCTTCGCCACGCTCGGCTGGCCTGAGGAGGGTGCCGTTCCCTCTCCCCTCCGGGGAGAGGGCCAGGGTGAGGGGCAGCCAAGCAGCGCGACGCCCGGTACGACCCCTCACCCCGACCCTCTCCCCGCAGGGGAGAGGGAGCAGAAGCAACTCGGCGGCCGCTACCCGAACGACGTGCTCATCTCCGGCTTCGACATCCTGTTCTTCTGGAACGCGCGGATGATGATGCAGGGGCTGCACTTCATGAAGGACGTGCCGTTCCGCACGCTCTACCTCCACGGCCTGGTCCGAGCGGCAGACGGCGCGAAGATGTCGAAGTCGAAGGGCAACGTCGTCAATCCGCTCGGGCTGATCGACCAGTACGGCGCCGACGCGCTGCGCTTCTTCATGGCGGCGATGGAGAGCCAGGGGCGCGACATCAAGATGGATGAGAAGCGCGTCGAGGGCTATCGCAACTTCGCGACCAAGCTGTGGAACGCCGCCCGGTTCGCGCAGGCCAACGGCATCGTCGCCAGCACGACGCTGGAGGCGCCGCGGGCGGAATTGGCCGTCAACAAGTGGATCATCGCCGAGACGATCGCGACCGTCCAGACGGTCGACCTCGCGCTCGCCGACTACCGCTTCGACGGCGCCGCCAATGCGATCTACCAGTTCGCGTGGAGCCGCTTCTGCGACTGGTATCTCGAACTGATCAAGCCGCAGATGGTAGGTGACGAGCGCGGTGTCATCGACGATGAATCGAAGGCGGTCGCGGGCTGGGTGCTCGACCAGATCCTGGTCCTGCTCCACCCGTTCATGCCGTTCATCACCGAGGAACTCTGGCACGCGATGGGCGCTCGCGAGCACGACCTGATCGTCGCGCAGTGGCCGATGGCGGATGCGCGCTCGCTCGATCCGGAAGCGAGCAAGGAGGTCGACTGGCTGATCCGGCTGGTTCAGGAAATCCGTACCGCGCGCAACGAACTGAACGTGCCGCCGGGCGCGCGCTTGCCGCTTCACGTCCGCGATGCGAATGCGGCGACTTTGGCGCGGCTCGAACGCCAGGCACCCGCGCTCGCCCGTCTCGCCCGCGTCACGCACGCGGACGGTGAAGCCACCGGCGGCGCGGCGCAGATCGTGGTCGATGAAGCGACGTTCGTCCTGCCGCTCGAAGGCGTGATCGACCTCGACTCCGAACGCGCCCGCCTGACCAAGGCGATCGCGGCGGCGGAGAAGGAGCGCGATGCGCTGTCGGGGCGCTTGGGAAATGCGAGCTTCGTCGAACGCGCCAAGCCCGAAGCGGTCGAGAAGGCCAAGGCGGACCATGCTGACAAGGCCGCCGAAGCCGCGCGGTTGCACGCAGCATTGGGACGCCTGGGCTGACCTGCTCCCCTCCCGCCTGCGGGAGGGTTGGGGGAGGGGCGTGCGTCAAAAGCCGGACGCCAGTACGTACGTCGCGCCCTCCCCCTGACCCCTCCCGCAAGCGGGAGGGGAATGCGTGGTTGGACAGCGCCCCGCGCTAACCAACCATCCGCCCGTACGTCCAATCGGCCATCCGTCCGTTCGTCCGTTCGTTCGTTCGTTCGTTCGTCCGTTCGTCCGTTCGTCCATCCGCCCGTCACCCCAGCTAAAGCTGGGGTATCCCGGTGAGTAAACGCAACGGCTACCCGACAACGGGGATACCCCAGCTTTCGCTGGGGTGACGGTTTGGGTGGAACGTTGGATTGTGTGTGCTGGCCATGCCACGCCCTACGTATTGTTCTCCCCCGAAGGCGGGAGCCCAGTCTGGATCGCCGCCTTCGCGGGGGAGACAAGGCGCGCTTAGTTCGGAGCGGGGGACCTACCCGCTTGTCCCGGCGTTCACTCCGCGGCTAGGCGTACCGCCGATAAGGCGCGCGCGTACATCGGTGGATGCCGGAACGTGTCCGGCATGACGGAGTGACTGTGTGAGCGATCTGCAATCCGACCGGCAGCTTGGCGCCGTCCCAAGCGAGCCCTCCAACGCGGGATCGCCTAGTCGTCCCCGCGGCAAACCCGGCCAGCGCGACCTCACCACCGGGCATATCGGCCGCACACTCCTGGCGTTCGCGCTCCCGACGCTTGGCTCGAACATCCTCCAGTCGCTCAACGGCTCGATCAACGCGATCTGGGTCGGGCGCTATCTCGGCGAGGGCGCACTCGCCGCCACCTCGAACGCCAACATCATCATGTTCCTCACCTTCGGCGCGGTGTTCGGGTTCGGCATGGCTGCGACGATCCTGGTCGGCCAGAGCTTCGGCCGCCACGATCTCGAAGGCGCACGCCGCGCGTTCGGCTCCGCCGTCGGCCTGGTCCTGGGCGGGGCGATCATCATCGCCGCGCTCGGCTGGGTGTTCGCGCCCGAAATCCTGCATCTGCTCGCCACACCCGGCGACGCGATGCCGCTTGCACTTGCCTATCTGCGCGTGATCTTCCTCGGGCTGCCCGCGTCGATGATGATGGTGCTGCTGATGATGGGCCTGCGCGGCACCGGCGATTCGATGACGCCGCTCTGGTTCATGCTGCTCAGCGCGCTGCTGGACAGCGGTCTCAATCCGTTGCTGATCGCCGGGATCGGCCCGTTCCCGCAGATGGGCATTGCCGGCTCGGCGATGGCGACGCTGATCGCAAGCCACGTCTCGCTGCTCGGGTTGATCGTCTACATCTACAAGCGCGACTTGCCGCTGCGGCTGCGCGGCAACGAACTCCGCTACCTGATCCCCGAGCGCGCGCTGGCCGGGACGATCGTGCGGAAGGGCCTGCCGATGGGCGCGCAGATGCTCGTCATGTCGACCGCAGGGCTGGCGATGGTCGGGCTGGTCAACCGACTCGGTGTCGATACCGCGGCGGCCTATGCGGTGTCGCAGCAGTTGTGGACCTATATCCAGATGCCTGCGCTGGCGATCGGGGCTGCGGTCAGTTCGATGGCGGCGCAGAATATCGGCGCAGGCCGCTGGGACCGGGTGGGCGACATCACGAAGTACGGCCTGCTGTTCAACGTGGCGCTGACCGGCGCGATGGTCGGCGTGGTGATCCTGTTCGACCGCCCGGTGATGACGCTGTTCATCGGCAGCGATAGCCCCGCGCTGCCGATCGCGCGGCATATCCAGCTGATCGCGAGCTGGAACTTCATCCTGTTCGGCATGACGATGGTGCTGTTCTCGACGGTCCGCGCGAACGGGGCGGTGATCGCGCCGCTGATCGCGCTGATCGTTGCGCTGTATCCGGTGCGGATCGGCTTTGCGTTGCTGGCGAAACCGTGGCTCGGGGCGGATGCGTTGTGGTGGAGCTTCCCGCTGGGGTCGCTTGCGACGCTGGCGATCGCGGCGTGGTATTATCGCTATGGCAACTGGCGAAAGGGCGCGCTGGTGGTTCCCGACGACAGCGAGGAACAGGCGCACGGCATGAGCGAGCCGGGCGGGCGGTTGCACCCGACGGGTTAAGGCGAAACGCGCTCCCCTCCCTGAAAGGGAGGGGCTGGGGGTAGGTAGGGCAGCTTTGCCGCCGACGTTCGATGATACGGAAGCCGACCCACCCCCGACCCCTCCCTTCCAGGGAGGGGGGAAGATTACCGCAGGCGTTTGACGAACGACCGGCCACCTTCGCGGCGCTCATGCTGGAAGTTCGGGATCGTCTCGATCAGGTCCGACAGCCGATTGAACCCGTAGTTGCGCGCGTCGAAGCTCGACCGGTTGCCTGCGAGCTGACCGAGTTCGGCGACGCTGGCATAGCCCTTCTCGTCGCGCTTTACGGCGTTGTAGGCATCGATCAGCAGCTTGATGACCTGCTCGTCGATCGGCTGTGCGGTCTTCGGCCGAGCGACGGGCGCTGGCGCCGCTGCCTTCTCGCCAGCGACGGCGGCGGGGGCCGGGGCGGGCATCGCCTGCGACGTCTCGTTCAGCGCGCCGACGTCGATGAACCGGGTGCACGCCTGGCGGAATCCCTCCGGCGTGCGGCTGGTGCCGAAGCCGTACACCGGGATGCCATCTTGGCGGATGCGCGTGGCGAGCGGCATGAAGTCGCTGTCCGACGACATGATGCCGAAGCCGTCGATGCGCCCGCGGAACAGCAGGTCCATCGCGTCGATCGTCATCTTCATGTCGGTCGCGTTCTTGCCCTTGGTCAGGTCGAACTGCTGCTGCGGCTCGATGCCATGCTTGATCGACATGTCGCTCCACGCCTTCAGCGCAGGCTTCGACCAATTGCCATAGACCCGCCGGACGTTGACCGTGCCGAGTTCGGCAAGGACGGTCAGCACCGGGTCGAGCGTGGCGGCGGACGCGTTGTCCGCGTCGATCAGGAGGGCGACGTTGCGCGTTGTGGTATCGATCATGCGCGCAGGATTAGCCGCGCCCGCGCCCCGCGTCCACGCTCCACGCGCCGCCACCCGCTGCGGCGAGGTACAGGAAGACGAAGGAGTAGAGCACCGCCGGCTCGCCGCCATTGGCGATCGGGAAGGGGCCTTGCGGGAGATGCGCTAGGAAATAGGCGACCGCGGACATGCCCGACAGCACGAACGCCACCGGTCGCGTGAACAGGCCGATGATCAACATGCCGCCGCCGACGACTTCGAGTACGCCAGCGACGTAGAGCAGCGGGTTCATCGGCATCGGGAAAGGCGGCAGGCCGAAGAACTTCGAGATGCCGTGGCTGAAGAACACGAGCGCGACGACGATGCGCATGACGCTGAGCAGGCGGGCGGACCAGGTGGCGGGTATCGGCATGGCGGACGTCCTCGGGTGTCGTTGCGTTGGCGAAACGTCACACGGGCGCGGGGCTGGGTCAATTCGCGTAAATCGAAACGGATCGTTCGCGAGGGCAACTCACGATCCTCCCCCGCCAGGGGGAGGTGGCACCGCAGGTGACGGAGGGGGAGGACACGGAACGGCCCGTTTCGCCTGCCTCCCCCTCCGTCTGGCAAGAGCCAGCCACCTCCCCCTTGCGGGGGAGAATCGTGAAGTCAGGGATACGCGATCGCGATCACCTCATATTCGCGTTCGCCGGCGGGCAGGTCCACCCGGCGCACATCGCCGATCGCCGCACCGCGAAGAGCGCGGGCGAACGGCGAGTTCCAGCCGATCCGCCCATTGCTCGCATCCGTCTCGTCGTCACCGATGAGCGTCAGCACGCGCTCGACATCATCCTCGTCCGCGACCGTCACGCAGGCCCCGAACCACACGCGCGAGCGGTCCTCCTGCTGGGCGGGATCGACGACCTTGGCCGCCTTCATCTGCTTCGACAGCCAGCCAAGCCGGCGGTCGATCTCGCGCAGACGCTTGCGGCCGTAGATATAATCACCGTTCTCGGAGCGATCGCCATTGCCCGCGGCCCAGGAGATGACCTCGACCAAGGCGGGGCGCTCGGTCGACAGGAGTTGCTCGTATTCGGTGCGGAGTACGGCGTAACCGGTAGGGGTGATGTAGTTCGGGCGATCCATGCGCGAGGCTATACCGCCTCGAGATCGGTCACCCTAGCCGCAACAACCGTCTTCTTGACCACAACGCCCGTCACATCGACAGCAACATCTGTCATCTCGGCAGCAACGCCCGTCACCCCAGCGAAAGCTGGGGCCTCCCGCGGCTCCAGTCCGACCGACAACCGGGATACCCCAGCGTTCGCTGGGGTGACGAGTATTTGGGGCGGGGAACACTCTTAAGTGATCAACTAAGTGATCAGCCCGGCCGGTTCTTCCCCAGATACCACGACAGCCGCGCCGCCCCCCGGCTCTTCGCCCGCGCGGGGTTCATCAGGTCGTAGACCACCGCATTCTCCAGCACGCGCTGTACGTAGTTGCGCGTCTCCTGGTACGGGATCGCCTCGACCCAATCGATGATATCGACCGAGCCGGTCCGCGGGTCGCCGTTCGCGCGGAGCCATTTGTTCACGTTGCCGCCGCCCGCATTATACGCCGCCACCGCCAACGGATAACTGCCGTAATTGGCGTACACGCGCTGAAAATAGCTCGACCCCAGCATGATCGACATGTTCGGATCGGTCGTCAGCGCCGCCTGGTTATACGCCAGCCCGATCTTCCCCGACTGCTCGCGCGCGGTCGCCGGCATTAGCTGCATCAACCCACGAGCTCCTGCATGCGACACCGCCGCCCGATCGAACTGGCTCTCCTGCCGCGAGATCGCGTGGATGATCGTCCAGTTATTCTCATACCCCGCCGGCACCGACACCATCGGGAAGCCGACCGCGGAGTAATCGCTGAGCCCGTTCGCCAGCGCGCTGCGCCCGACCATTACGCCCAGATCCGGCCGGTTGATGCTCTTCGACAGTTCCGCGGCGAGCAGGTGATCGGTGTCGGTCGTCGCATCCGCCGCGATCTGGCGGACGAACGCGGTCTGGTCCTGCCAGTCGGCGATCTGCCCGAGGAACTTGACCGCGCGCACCGTCTCGCGCCGCTCGAACGCGGCGCGTGCGGCTGGATCGACTGCCACCGAAGCGACCGAGGGCGGTGCGACCAGCGGGCGCCCGGTCCGCTCGTTCGCCAGCTGCCCGTAATATTGATCGCGGTAGCTTGCCGCCTGGCCGTAGAATGCCGCCGCCTGAGGCGCCAACCCGGCTGCCTCCGCCGCACGGCCCGCCCAGTAATAGCCCTTCGACCGCACCTGAGGCGAGCGCGAGCCGCGCGCGTACCGGTCGAACAGCGTCATCGCATCCGCCGGCCGCCCGAGCTGCTTCATCGCCACTCGTCCGCCGAGCCACGCGAGATTGGTGTATTCGTCGCGCTCGGCATAGGATTTCGTCGAGACGTCGGTACCAACCGGATACGCGTCGTCGATCTGCCGCGCGATGTCGTAGGCGACCTGATACTGCCCGTCGTTCGCCGCGCCGTTCGCGTTGGTGACGAGCACCTCGTACCATTCCGCCGCATTGCCCGGCCGCGTCACAAGCGACCGTGGCCGCGCCAGCCACGCCCGTGCCGAAGGGCTCGCCCCCGAATTGCGCAACCACTGTGCCCGGTCGGCGACATAGCCCGCGTCGTTCGCATACAGGCTCTGCGTCGAGGCCGAGATATCCGACGCGTTCGGCGCATTCATCCGGAACGCCAGCCGCGCCTGGAATATCGGCCGTCGCGCAGCGCTGGTCCAAACGATCTGTCGCTGCGCCGCGCCGGTCTGACCCGCCCACAACAGCGCATCCATCCGGGCGTCCTGGTCGTCCGGCGTCAGCGCACCGGGGAAGCCCGACGTCACCATCGCCTCGTCGGTCGGCGTCAGCCCGGCGCTGCGCCATGCTGTCCGGACTGCGGCATAGGCCTGATCCCGCGCGCCGGTTGCCTGCAAAGCGCGCGCATAGGCGACCCCGCCCGAAGCCGATTGCGGCGGATACCGGCGGAAGAACGCGACCACGCTGGTCGGCGAACCCGTCGCCGCCTTGCGCTCAGCCGCACGTCGGTTTGCCACCTCGTTTGGCCAGCCCGGATGCGCCATCAGGAAGCCTGCATAACTGTCGAACGGCAGCGCGTCGGTCTGTTGCAACGCCCGCCACTGTGCGATGGTCGAGGCGATCGCGCCGTCCGTCGCCATCGGCTGCGCGTTGGGCCCCATATTGGCCAACTGCGTGCTGTATCGATCTAGCGTTTGCTGACCCCCATCTCCTATGGCGCCCGAGGAAACAGCGGTCTGTGCGACGACTGCAAGAAGAAGGCTCGTTTTCAACATCGATGCTACCATGTGGACAGCATACGCCTCCAACCCGTATCTGTCCTGAACGAAATCCGGATTTCGCCCGGTATTTGGCGCAACAGGCCAGACTTCTCTTCTAGTATGGACGCAGGCTACCGCATGTTTTCAGGATCGATTCCCGCGCTCGTCACGCCGTTCGCCGCCGATGGCAGCTTCGACGAACCGGCTTACCGCGACTTCATCGAATGGCAGATCGCCGAGGGCTCGTCGGGCCTCGTCGCGTGCGGCACCACCGGCGAGGCGGCGACCTTGTCCTATGACGAGCATTTCCACGTCGTCCGCGTCTGCGTCGACCAGGCGAAAGGCCGCGTGCCGGTGATCGCCGGAGCAGGCTCGAACGATACGCGCGTCGCGTCCGCGAACCTGCGCGCCGCGAAGGAAGCCGGCGCCGACGCCGCGCTGATGGTGCCGCCCTATTACAACCGGCCGGGGCAGGAGGGCATCTTCCGTCATTTCGAAGCGCTCGCGCAGACGACGCCGTTGCCGATCATCCTCTACAACGTGCCAGCGCGGACGGTGACCGACATCCAGCCCGCGACTCTCGCGCGGATCGTGAAGGCGTTCCCCGACGTGTTCGTCGGCGTGAAGGATGCGAGCGGCGTCCTCGCCCGCGTTTCCCAGCACCGCGCGTCGTGTGGTCCCGACTTCTGCCAATTGTCGGGCAATGACGACATGGCGCTGGCGTTCAACGTCATGGGCGGCACCGGCTGCATCTCGGTGACGGCCAACGTCGCGCCGAAGCTCTGCGCCGAGTTCCAGGCGGCGTGTCAGTCCGGCGATTTCGTCAAGGCGCTGGCGTATCAGGATCAGCTTTACCCGCTCCACGAGGCGCTGTTCACTGACGCTTCGCCCGGGCCGGTGAAATACGCGATGACTAAGGTACGGGCAGGTTTCCCGGAGACCCTGCGCCTGCCGATGACCCCCGCCGGTGAGGCGTCACGCGCGGCGGTTGATGCGGCCGTGGCGCACGCGCGTCTCGCCTGAAACCCACTCCGTCATCCTGACGAAAGTCAGGACCCAGAGCCAAGCAGGGCGTCGCTCCGTAATCCTGGGTCCTGACTTTCGTCAGGATGACGGCGCGCAGGGGAATAAACGGAAGCGCAAACACCGCGCCCGCTTCCCCTAAGCCTCGCGACCTCCTACATCGCGCGTCCCATGGCACGTCCCAAACCCCCGACCTTCGAGAAGACCAAGATCGTCGCCGAGAACCGGCGCGCGCGGTATGACTATTATATCGAGCAGGTGTTCGAGGCGGGCATCGCGCTCACCGGCACCGAGGTGAAGGCGCTGCGCGGCGGCGAGGGATCGATCGCCGAAGCCTATGCCGAGGTGAAGGGCAAGAACGTCGTCCTGGTGAATTCGAACATTCCCGAATTCAGCCACGGCAACCGCTTCAACCACGAGCCCAAGCGGCCGCGCAAACTGCTGCTCCACGAGCGTGAGATCAACAAGATGTTCGGGGCGGTCGCACGCCAGGGCATGACGCTCGTACCGCTGATGATCTACTTCAATTCGAAGGGCCGCGCGAAGATCGAACTGGCGCTCGCCAAGGGCAAGCAGAACCACGACAAGCGCGATTCGGTGAAGGAACAGGACTGGAAGCGCGAGCAGGGCCGGATCATGCGGGATCGCGGATAGCCTGTGTCGAAGGCGCCGGGCAGTATCTTCGGGCGCCTCGCGGCGTGGTCGCGTCGCAACTTGCCGACCCGCGAATCGATGGAGCGGAACCGGCTGCTGCGTCCGGTCGCGCACCGCGTGCTCGCGCCCGAACTCTGGCGCTTCACACGGCGATCGGTTCCCCGCGGCGTTGCGCTCGGCATGGTCGCAGGCATCCTGATCCCGGTTGCGCAGACCCCGGTAGCCGCAATCTTCGCGCTGCCGTTTCGCGCTAACGTGCCGACCGCGGCGCTGACCACCTTCATCACCAATCCGCTGACCACGCCGCCGCTCTGGATCGCCGCCTATTGGATCGGCTCGTCGCTGCTGCGGCTCGACGAACATGTTCCCGGCCAGCCCGTCGCCAACGCCGCCGCGCGCACCGAATGGATCCCGTGGCTGATGCAGGCGGGGCCCGCCACCGCGCTGGGCCTGCTGGTCATCACGGTCGTCTGTTCGGTCGGCGGCTATGCGCTCAGCGCGCTCGGCTGGCGGCTGTGGATCGCGCGCAAGTGGCGGCATCGGCACGATAATCGTGCGGCGTAGTATTTCGTAACATTTGACACCGCTTGGAATTGACGGACCGTCCTATCGGCGTAGAACACGCGGCATCCTGAAGTCCTTCCCGAGGTTTTTTGATGCGTAAGTCGATTGTTACCGTGATCCTGCTCGCGTCAGCCGCATCGGCCATCGCCCAGACGAACCAAGCTGCCCCGTCGCCGGCGCTGGCCAAAGCCGCGAAAGGCCCGGTCGCGCCCAAGGATGCGAACAAGCCACAGATCGGCGATTTCGGGTTCGACATGGCGGGCCGCGATACCAGCGTGACGCCGGGCACCGACTTCTTTGATTACGCGAACGGCGGATGGGTGAAGACCACGCCGATCCCGGCCGACCGCTCGTCCTACGGGATGTTCCACGTCCTCCAGGACCTGTCGCTCGAACGCACCCGCACGATCCTCGACGGTGCCGCGAAGACCCCGGGTGACAAGGTCGGCGAGTTCTACACCAGCTTCATGGACGAGGCCGCCGTCAACGCTAAGGGCGCGGGCCCGGTCAAGCCGATGCTCGCCGCGCTGAAGGCGACCAAGGACAAGACCGCGCTCGTCACCGAGATCGCAAAGCTTCAGCGGCAGGGCGTCGGCGGGCTGGTCGGCGTCGGCGTGCAGCAGGACGACAAGGACCCGACCACCTATGTCGTCGGTCTCGGCCAGAGCGGCATCGGCCTCCCCGACCGCGACTATTACCTCAAGGACGATGCCAAGCTCGCCACGATCCGCACGGCGTACCAGGCGTATCTCGCGCGGATGCTGACGCTCGCCGGCGAACCAAACGCCGCCGCCCGCGCCGCCGCCGTCTTCAACATGGAGAAGGGCCTCGCGACCGCGCACTGGACCCGGATCGAGAGCCGCGACGCCGACAAGACCTACAATAAATGGACCGCCGCGGATTTCGCCGCGAAGGCACCGGGCTTCCCTTGGACGCAGTACATGACCGCGATGGGCGTCACCGGCCGTCCGTTCTACCTCGTCGCACAGCCGAGCGCGCTGACCGGCGAGGCGAAGGTGTTCGCCGATACGCCGATCAACGTCCTCCAGGATTACGCGATGCTGAAGGTACTGCGCGCGTACGCGCCGTATCTGTCGAGCGATTTCGACAAGACCAACTTCGCCTTCTACGGCACCACGCTGTCGGGCACGCCCGAGCAGCAGGTCCGCTGGAAGCGCGGCGTGTCGACCGTGTCGGGCGCGATGGGCGAGGCGATCGGCCAGCAATATGTGGCGAAGTATTTCCCGCCCGCATCGAAGGCCGCGGCCGATGATCTCGTCAAGAACGTCATCGCGGCGATGGGCGAGCGTCTCAAGAACCTCGAATGGATGGCGCCCGAGACCAAGACCAAGGCGCTCGCCAAGCTTGCCGCCTTCACCCCGAAGATCGGCTATCCCGACAAGTGGCGCGATTATTCCGCGCTTCAGATCCAGCGCGGCGATCTCGTCGGTAACGTCGCGCGCGCCAATGCGTTCGAATACGACCGCGACCTCAAGAAGCTCGGCCAGCCGATCGATCGGGCTGAGTGGTTCATGACGCCGATGACGATCAACGCCTACGCCAACCCGACGATGAACGAAGTCGTCTTCCCGGCCGCGATCCTCCAGCCCCCGTTCTTCGATCCGAAGGCGGACCCGGCGGTCAATTACGGCGGCATCGGCGCGGTGATCGGCCACGAGATCAGCCATCACTTCGACGACCAGGGCCGCAAATACGACCTCAACGGCAAGCTCACCGACTGGTGGACGCCGCAGGACGTCGCACGCTTCAAGGTGTTCACCGATGCGCTCGTGAAGCAGTACGACGCGTACGAACCGCTGCCCGGTCAGCACATCCAGGGCGGCCTGACGCTCGGCGAGAACATCGCCGATCTTGCCGGCCTGACGGTGGCCTACGACGCGTACCACAAGTCGCTCGGCGGCAAGCCTGCACCGATCATCGACGGCACCACCGGCGATCAGCGCTTCTATTATGGCTGGGCGGGCGTCTGGCGCACCAAGTTCCGCGACGCGGCGCTCCAGCAGGCGCTCCTGTCCGACCCGCATTCGCCGGGCCATCAGCGCGTCCTGACGGTCCGCAACCTCGATCCTTGGTATGCCGCGTTCGGCGCCAAGCCGGGTGAGAAGAGCTACCTCGCCCCAGCCAATCGCGTCCGTATCTGGTAACTGACGCCGTCCCATAGAGCCCCGTCATCCTGGGCTCGACCCAGGATCCAGAGCCACGCGCGCGCCGCTGTCGGCTCTGGATCCTGACTTTCGTCAGGATGACGAAGTTTGGAGAGAAACATGAAGTCGTTCATCGTCGCCGGCCTGCTCGCCGCAACCGCCATCACCGGCGTCACCGCCGCCATCTCGCAAACGGCTGAGCCAACGCCAGCCGCTCCAGCCACCTCGACCGGCGCCCAATACGGCACGTTCGGCTTCGACGAGAAGGGCATGGACAAGACCGTCCAGCCCGGTGACGACTTCTACACCTTCGCCAACGGCAATTGGGCGAAGACCAACCCGATCCCCGCCGACAAGTCGAACTACGGCTCGTTCAACCTCCTCTCCGACCTGTCCGAAACACGTACCCGCGGCATCCTCGACACCGCCGCGAAGGACCCGAACTCGAAGATCGGCCGCGCCTATGCGACCTATCTCGACACCGGCACGATCGAGGCCAAGGGTCTCGCGCCGATCCGGCCGTGGCTGAAGACAATCGCCGCGCTGACCGACCGCGCGCAATATCCCGCCCTCCTCGCCGAAGCCGACCGCGCCGGCATTCGCGGCCCGTTCGGCGGCGGCGTCGGCCAGGACGACAAGTCCCCTGAGCAATACGCGCTCTCGCTCGGCCAGTCCGGCCTCGGCCTCCCCGACCGCGATTACTACCTCAGCACCGACGCCAAGCTCGTCGAGGCACGCAACGCCTACCGCGCGCACATCGTCAAGATGCTGACGCTCGCCGGCGAACCCAATGCCGAGGCCCGCGCCACCGCCTTGCTCGCGTTCGAGACCGAGATCGCGAAGGTCAGCTGGACCCGCGTCGACAGCCGCGATGCCACCAAGACCTACAACAAGATGACCGTCGCCGATCTCGCCAAGCGCGCGCCCGGCTTCGATTTCGTCGCCTATTTCAAGGGCATCGGCACGCCCGTCCCGACCGTCATCGTCGCACAGCCCTCGGCGATCACCGGCATCGCCAAGCTCGTCTCGACCGCGCCGATCGGCGTGCTCAAGGACCAGCTGATCCTGCGCTCGCTCGACGGTTACGCCGACGTCCTGCCCAAGGCGTTCGACGCCGAGCAGTTCGCGTTCTACGGCACCGTCCTCGGCGGCACGCCCGAGCAGGAGGCGCGCTGGAAGCGGGGCGTGCAGTTCACCTCGGGCGCGCTCGATGACGAGGTCAGCAAGCTCTACGTCGCGCAGTATTTCCCGCCCGAGACCAAGGCCGCGGCGGACAAGCTCGTCAAGAACGTGCTCGCCGCGATGGGCCGTCGGATCGACAAGCTCGAATGGATGGCGCCCGAGACGAAGGTCAAGGCGCACGCCAAGCTCGCCGCGTTCACGCCGAAGATCGGCTATCCGAGCCAGTGGAAGGATTTCTCCGGCCTGACGATCACGTCCGGCGATGCGTTCGGCAACGAATGGCGCGCGAACGAATGGCAGCACCAGGACAATATTTCCAAGCTCGGCAAGCCGTTGCAGCGCTGGGAATGGGGCATGACGCCGATGACGGTGAACGCCTATGCCAATTTCGGCATGGTCGAGATCGTCTTCCCCGCCGCGATCCTGCAGCCGCCGTTCTTCGATCCGAAGGCCGACGACGCGGTCAATTACGGCGGCATCGGTGCGGTGATCGGCCACGAACTGAGCCATCATTTCGATGACCAGGGCTCGAAGTACGACGCAAAGGGCCAGCTCACCGACTGGTGGACAGCCAAGGACATCGCCGGCTTCAACGCGCTCACCGGCAAGCTCGGCGCGCAGTACGACGCGTACGAGCCGCTCCCCGGCATGCACGTGAAGGGCCAACTCACGATGGGCGAGAATATCGCCGATCTCGCTGGCCTGACGGTCGCGTACGACGCGTACCACACGGCGCTCGGCGGCAAGACCGCGCCTGTCCTCGACGGGTTCACCGGCGACCAGCGCTTCTATCTCGGCTGGGCGCAGGTGTGGCGTCGCAACTACCGTGAAGCGAACCTGCGCAATCGCTTGCTGACCGATCCGCACTCGCCCTCGCAGCAGCGGGCGTGGGTCGTGCGCAACCTCGACCCCTGGTATGCGGCGTACAAGCCGACGCCGGGGCAGAAGCTGTATCTGACCCCGGAGCAGCGCGTCCGGATCTGGTAAAGGGCTTCCCGGAGGTCGCACCTAAGCCCTGTTCCCTCGCGAAAGCGAGGGGACCAGGAACACGCGCGCTTCTGCTCCAACCCTGGACCCCCGCCTCCGCGGGGGAACGGCTTGCGGGTTCTGGCGGGGCGCAAAAGCCGCTCAGCGTGGCGGATATCGTAACCTAATCACCGCCACGCCAGCCTACTAACCGTCACCCCAGCGAAAGCTGGGGTCTCCCTCGAGGCGGGCGACGCGCGCCTAACAGGAAGATCCCAGCTTTCGCTGGGATGACGTGTGTCGTGTGGCTGACTTGTTTCGCGCGAAGGATGGCCTCCGCCGGAATGACGCCTCTAACGCACAGCGTCGCGAGCGCTCGGAACATCTCAAACCAAGCATCGCGCTTGACGCCCAGCCCCGCTTGAGCGGATGACTCCCCCGATGGCATCGTTCGCTTTATCCACCCCGGCCCGTAACGCCGCGCTCGTCGCTATCGCCTCGGGGATTGCCGCCGCCGCGATCGTGCTGTTGCTCGTCGGCAGCTGGATCGCCGCCGCCGGCTTCTTCGCGGCCGCCATCATCGTCGTCGGGGCGCTCATCGCCTGGCGCCTGCTCAACCCGGTCGCCAAGGACGCGCCCCGCCCGGTCGACTGGGACCTGACCCGCACCGTCGCCGAAGCCGGCGCCGACGCCATCGCCATCACCGACCGCGCCGGCCGCCTGGTCTGCGCCAACGACGCGTACGAAGCGTTGTTCGCGGGCTTCCCGACGCCCCCCGGCCTGCCGCTCGACGAAGCCGGCATCGCCGCGCTCGCCGACGCCGGCCGCTCCGCGTGGCGCGACGGCACCGCGCAGGTCGAACGCCTCAACACGCAGGGCATCCAGCTCTCCGCGCAGATCGCCCGCGCCGGCGACGACGCCGACATGCTCGTCTGGCGTTTCGTCACCGCGCAGGAGCACGACCTCGCCGAGACGCTTGCCGCGCTGCTGACCGGACCGACCGGAGACCGGCTCGGCGGCAGCGGCATCATGGCCGCGTTGCTGTCCCCCGACGGCCGCGTCCGCTCCGCCAACCGCGTGCTGAGAGCGCGTGCGTGCGGCGACGAATACGACCCGATCGAAGGCCGCGACTTCGCCCGCTTCCTAATTACCGACAGCCGCGGCCTCGTCCGGTTCGAGCGCGAAGGCCTCGAAGGCACGCCGCTCCGCGTCCTCCAGATCCCGTTCCTCGAAGGCGACGATGCGCCCGTGCTGGTCGCGCTGCTCGACGACGAGGAGGACGCGCCCGCACTCGGCGCCAGTGCCTCCGCGCACGTCCGCAGCCTGGTCAGCATGATGCCGTTCGGGATGGCGCTGGTCGATCGCGATGGCCGCTTCCTGCAGATGAACGACTCGTTCTTGCGCGCGGCCGGCGTGAATGCGGTCGCCCCGCCGCTCTATCCGGGCGACCTGGTCGTCCGCGAGGACAAGGCCGCGGTCGCCGACGCGATCCGCAAGTTCGCCAACGGCGCGACCCACTCCGCCGACATGGCGGTCCGCCTCAAGGATCACCCCGACGAGCCGGTCGCGCTCACCATCGCTGGCGCGCGCGGGCTCGGCGACGCGGCCGTGCTGCTCAGCCTCAAGGACAATAGCGAGGAAAGCCGCCTCAAGCGCGAGGTCGCGCAAGCTACCAAGATGCAGGCGGTCGGTCAGCTCGCGGGCGGCGTCGCGCATGATTTCAACAACATCCTGACCGCTATCATCGGGCACTGCGACCTGATGCTGATGCGCCACTCGCCCGGTGACAGCGACTACGACGACATCCAGCAGGTCCGCACCAACTCGAACCGCGCCGCCAGCCTGACGCGCCAGCTGCTCGCCTTCTCGCGTCAGCAGACGCTCCGGCCTCAGATTCTCCAACTTCCCGACGTTGTCTCGGAGGTATCGAACCTCCTCAAGCGCCTGATGGGCGAGAACGTCCGCCTCGACATGACCCACGGCCGCAATCTCGGCCCGGTCCGCGCCGACCCGGGCCAGCTGGAACAGGTCGTCGTCAACCTCGCGGTCAATGCGCGCGACGCGATCGTCTCGGCGAACGCGCGTGGCGGCGGCGTGCTCACGATCACCACGCGCGCGGTGCCGGCGTCCGAAGTCCGCGCGATGGCGTCCGACATCCTGCCCGTCGCCGACTATACCGCGCTGATCGTCCAGGACACCGGCACCGGCATCCCGCCCGACGTGCTGCCCAAGATCTTCGAGCCGTTCTTCACGACCAAGGAATTCGGCAAGGGCACAGGCCTCGGCCTGTCCACCGTCTATGGCATCGTCAAGCAATCCGGCGGCTACATCTTCGCCGACAGCAAGCTGGGGCAGGGCGCCACCTTTACCATGTACCTGCCGGTTCACTCGGCGCCGGCGGCGACGCGCGCCGCGGTCGTGAAGCCCGCGCCGAAGCCGGTCGACCTGTGGGGCACCGGCACGATCCTGCTGGTCGAGGACGAGGACATGGTCCGCGCGGTCGCCGAACGTGCGCTCGCGCGGCAGGGCTATACCGTGCTCACCGCGGAGAACGGCGAGATCGCGCTGGAAGTGCTCGAGAAACACGGGCGCCCGGACCTGCTCATCAGTGATGTCGTGATGCCGCAGATGGACGGCCCGACGATGGTCCGCCATGCACGCGAAAAATATCCCGATCTGCCGATCCTGTTCATGTCGGGCTATGCCGAGGAGCAGTTGCGCAAGTCCATAGATCTCGACAACGTCGCGTTCCTGCCAAAGCCTTTCTCGGTGCAGGAACTCGCCGAAGCAGCGCGAGACGTGCTGGCCGCGCGCTGACTCGAACAAGATGTTGGCAAGTCGTAACAATCCCGACTATGCGCAGAGTATGAACGCTACCCCGCAGATCCTTATCGTCGAGGACGAACCCTTGATCGCCATGATGCTCGAGGACTTTCTCGAGGTACTGGACAAGGGCGTGGCTGGCTCTGTCGACACCGTCGCGGACGCGTTGAAGCGGATCGAAGAGGGTGGCGTCGACGGCGCGATCCTCGACGTGAACCTTCGCGGTGGCGAAAAGAGCACCCCTGTCGCCGAAGCCTTGGCAGCCAAGGGCGTCCCCTTCGTCTTCGCCACCGGCGGCGGCGACGACGGTGTTGCGCCAGAATTCCGCGACCGTCCCCGTTTGCAAAAGCCGTTCACGATGGACGGCGTGGCCAAGGCCCTCGAAGGCCTTTGATCATCGTGGCGGCGCGCTGAGAACGCTACCGTTTTTGCTTCCCATCCCTGGAGGGGAGGGGCCGGGCGTGGGTCGGCCGCTTGGGGAGGATGACGACAACCGCCTTCCCCCGTCATCCTGACGAAAGTCGGGACCCAGAGCCAATCCGCGTATCGTTCGTAACCCTGGGTCCTGACTTTCGTCAGGATGACTAAGAGAGGATCACCCTCCTCATCTAAAATTCGACGCAACTCTCTTGCGCAAATACCCCCTCCCGCGACATAGGCGTTCGCCATGACCCGCACATTCGATAAATCACGCCTGCCGAGCCGCCATGTCTCCGTCGGCCCCGAACGCGCCCCGCACCGCAGCTATTACTATGCGATGGGCCTCGACGAGGAGCAGATCGCGCGCCCGTTCGTCGCGCTCGCCTCGGCCGGCAACAACTCCGCGCCCTGCAACACCACGCTCGATGCGCAGGCCGATGCCGCGCAGGCGGGCGTCATCCAGGGCGGCGGCATGCCGCGCCGGTTCAACACGATCACCGTCACCGACGGCATCGCGATGGGCCATCAGGGCATGAAGGCCAGCCTCGTCAGCCGCGAAGTCATCGCCGACTCGGTCGAACTCTCGGTCCGCGGCCATTGCTACGACGCGCTCGTCGGGTTCGCCGGTTGCGACAAGTCGCTCCCCGGCATGATGATGGCGATGCTCCGCCTCAACATCCCGTCGGTGTTCGTCTATGGCGGCTCGATCCTCCCCGGCCGCTACCAGGACCGCGACGTCACCGTCGTCGACGTGTTCGAGATCGTCGGCAAATACGCCGCCGGCGCGTGCCCGCTCTCCGAAGTCCACGCGCTCGAGAAGGTCGCCTGTCCCGGCCACGGCGCATGCGGCGGTCAGTATACCGCCAACACGATGGCCTGCGTCGCCGAGGCGATTGGTTTGTCGATCCCGAACAGCAACATGGTGCCAGCTCCTTATACCACGCGCGAACAGATCGCCGTCGCTGCCGGCGCGCAGGTCATGGAGTGCCTCGCCGACAATATCCGTCCGCGCGACATCTGCACGCGCGAGGCGTTCATCAACGCCGCCCGCGTCGTCGCCGCGACCGGCGGCTCGACCAACGCCGCGCTGCATCTCCCTGCGATGGCGTCCGAAGCCGGCATCGAGTTCGACCTGTTCGACGTCGCCGAGATCTTCAAGACCACGCCATACATCGCCGACCTCAAGCCCGGTGGTAAGTACGTCGCGAAGGACATGTACGAGGCCGGCGGCGTCTACATGCTGATGAAGACGATGCTCGCGGGCGGTTTCCTCAACGGTGACTGCCTGACGGTGACGGGCAAGTCGCTCGGCGAAAACATCGACCAGGTGACGTGGAACCCCGATCAGAAGGTCATCTACGACATCAAGACCCCGCTGACTCCCACCGGCGGCGTCGTCGGCCTGCGCGGCAGCCTCGCTCCCGACGGCGCGATCGTGAAGGTCGCGGGCATGCACCGCCTCCAGTTCAGCGGCCCGGCGCGCGTGTTCGATTGCGAGGAGGACACCTTCGCCGCCGTCGAAAACCGCGAGATCAACGAAGGCGAAGTCATCGTCATCCGCTACGAAGGCCCCAAAGGCGGCCCCGGCATGCGCGAAATGCTGTCGACCACCGCCGCGCTCTACGGCCTGGGCATGGGCGAGAGCGTCGCGTTGATCACCGATGGCCGCTTCTCGGGCGGCACCCGCGGCTTCTGCATCGGCCATGTCGGCCCCGAAGCCGCGGACGGCGGCCCGATCGCGCTGGTCGAGAATGGCGACATCATCCACATCGACGCCGAAGCGGGCACGATCGACCTCGACGTTCCCGAGGACGTGATGGCGGCGCGCCGTGCGGCCTGGGTTCCGCGCAAGACCGATTACGGCTCGGGCGCATTGTGGCGCTATGCGAAGACCGTCGGCCCGGCCTACAAGGGTGCCGTCACGCACCCTGGAGCCGCAGCCGAAACCCATGTCTACGCGGATATCTGAGCCCACGCGGGTAGGTAAACGAGACACGCGCTCCACCCGTCACCCCAGCGAAAGCTGGGGTCTCCCGCTTGGCGCGCGCCGCGACCCGAACGGGGAGATCCCAGCTTTCGCTGGGATGACGGGGGGTAGGGTGTTCGTCAACTTCGGTAAGACGCTCAACCGCCTTCTCGGTCTAGCCCTCATTTCGCTCCCCCTCGCGGCATGCGGGCCAGGCAAGCCATCCAGCACACAGGTCGCAGCCGAACAGACCAAGGAGTCCCCCGGCGACCTCCGCATCCCCTGCGCCCGCGGGACCGCCGCGCTCGAAACGGTCTGCACGATCGAACAGGCCAAGGGTGAGGCTGGTCCAATCCTGACGATCCGCCACCCCGATGGCGCGTTCCGCCGCCTCCTGGTCACCGACGACGGCCGCGGCGTCGTCGCGGCCGACGGAGCGGAGGTCGCCAAGGTCGGCCTGATAGAGGGCAACGGTATCGAGGTGTCGATCGGCGACGCTCGCTACCGCCTCCCGGCCACCGTCAAGAGCGTGACCAAGCCATCATGATTCACATCGAGGGCCAGGCGATCCTGACCGCCGCCGAAATGCGCGCGGCGGAACACGCGGTGATCGCCACCGGCGTCTCGGTCGAAACGCTGATGGACCGCGCCGGCACTGCGATTGCGCACGCGGTTCGTCGGTTGGCGGGTACGAACGAAGTCCTGATAGTCTGCGGCCCCGGCAACAACGGCGGGGACGGATACGTCGCGGCGCGGGTGCTGGCGGAGATGGGGATGTCGGTCCGCGTGGCGGCGTTGTCGGCGCCGAAGACGGATGCGGCGAAGGCGGCGAGGGCAGGGTGGTCCGGCCCTGTCGAGACACTGGCGGCGGCAAAGCCCGCTCCGATCCTGGTGGACGCGCTGTTCGGCACCGGCCTGACCCGCCCGCTCGATTCCGAGCCCGCCCCCACCGTAATCAGTTCCCCCGCGGACGCGGGGGCCCAGCTAAGTTCCGAGCGCTCACTCAACGGTCTATTCTGGGCCCCCGCGTCCGCGGGGGAACAGTCTGTTGTCGGGCGCCTCCATTTCCTCGCCAACTCCGCGCAGCTCAGCATTGCCGTCGACCTTCCCAGTGGCCTTGCGACCGACTCTGGGGAGGCACTCAGCAAACCGCCAGTCTTCAACCTCACCTTAGCCCTCGGCGCAGTGAAACCCGTGCACCTCCTCCAACCCGCCGCGCGCTATTGCGGCCATATTCGCCTCCTCGACATCGGCGTCCCAACCACTAGCGAAGCCGAAGTCCTCAAACCCCCGGTCCTCCCGACCCCCGGCCCGGACTCGCACAAATATACCCGCGGCATGGTCGCGATCATCGCCGGCACCATGTCAGGCGCGTCCGACCTCGCAGCGCTCGCCGCGATGCGTGCCGGCGCCGGCTACGTAACCCTGCTCGGCGACAGCCAAGGCCCCCCGCACGCGCTCGTCCGCGCGCCATTCTCCGACCAAGCCCTCGCCAACGACCGGATCGGTGCGCTCGTGATCGGCCCGGGCCTCGGCCGCGACGATGTCGCCAAGGCCCGTCTCGAAGCGGCGCTGGCCTCAAACCACCCACTGATCATCGACGGCGACGCCCTCCGCCTGCTCGACCCTGACCGGATCAAGGCGCTCAGGGTCCCCGTGATCCTCACCCCGCATTCAGGCGAGTTCGACGCGCTCTTCGGCAAATCCGACCCATCTTCCAAGGGGGCCGATAAGATCACGCGAGCCCGAGACGCAGCTGTCCGCGCCAACGCGGTCGTCGTCTTCAAAGGCGCCGACACCGTCATCGCCGCCCCCGACGGCCGCGTCCGCATCACGCAGGATGCGAGCGACTGGCTCTCCACCGCCGGCACAGGCGACGTCCTCGCCGGCGCGATCGGCGCGATGCTCGCCGCGAAGCTCGAACCGCTGCAGGCCGCGGCCGCCGGAGTGTGGCTCCACGGTGACGCTGCCCGCCGATTGGGGCCCGCGTTCATCGCCGACGACTTGGCGGAAGCGCTTCGGTCCGCCAGAGCATCGTTATGACCTCTGAATCGAATATCGACACGATCATCCGCGTCGCAGCCCGCGGCGACGGCATGACCGCCGACGGCCGCCACGCTGCCTTCTCGGCGCCCGGCGACACGCTCGCGCCCGACGGCACCGTGATCCCAGGCCCGCACCACCAGACTCCCCCCTGCGTGCATTTCCCGACCTGCGGGGGCTGCCAGCTCCAGCATCTCGACGACCAGGCCTATGCCGAGTTCGTCACCGACCGCATCGCCTCCGCGCTCGACGGCCAGGACCTGTCCGCGCCGATCCGCACCCCGCACATCTCCCCCGAACGCAGCCGCCGCCGCGCGACCCTCCACGCAGAGGGCAAGGGCGGCAAGATCACGCTCGGCTTCACCGCCGAGAAGGCGCACACGATCGTCGACATCAAGGAATGCTGGATCCTCGATCCGCGCCTGTTCGCGCTCGTCCAGCCCTTGCGCCAGCTGCTCAAGCGCCTCAACTTCCGCCGCCGCGCGGACATCCACCTGACGCTCGCCGATCAGGGCGCGGACATCCTGATCACCGGGTTCGCCCCCGAAGGCCTCGCCGCCGCCGAAGCGCTGACCAAATTCTGCGAAGACCACGGCATCGCGCGCGTCGCGTTCGACGACGGCCTCGGCCCCGAGACGCGCTGGGAACCCGATTCGGTCACGATCACGCTGGGCGGCGTCCCCGTACCGCTCCCGCCCGCGTCGTTCCTCCAAGCCACGCCCGACGGCGAAGCCGCGCTCACCGCCGCCGTCCTCGAAGCGATCGGCAAGCCCGGGACGGTCGCAGACCTGTTCGCGGGCCTCGGCACCTTCACGCTCGCGATCCCGGCCAAGGTCTACGCAGCCGAAGGCGCCCGCGACGCGCTAGGCTCGCTGAAAGCCGCCGCGCATCGCACCCAGCGTCCGGTCTACCCCGAGCACCGCGATCTCTATCGCCGCCCGCTGACTGTCGCCGAACTCGACCGCTTCGACGCGGTAGTGATCGACCCGCCACGCTCCGGCGCGCGCGAACAGGCGACCGCGCTGGCGGAATGCAAGACGCCGGTAATCGTCTATGTCTCGTGCAACCCGGCCAGCTTCGCGCGTGATGCGAAGGAGCTGTGCGATGCCGGCTGGCGGATCGACTGGGTCCAGCCGGTCGGCCAGTTCCGCTGGTCGACACACGTCGAACTCGCGGCCAAGTTCGTCCGCGACACTCCCCAACCGTCATCCTGACGAAAGTCAGGACCCAGGGTAACGAGCGTTGCGCTTCGTAACTCTGGGTCCCGGATCAAGTCCGGGATGACGGAGAAGGGTAGACGGCACTCACGAAGAACAACCCATCGGGCGGCGCATTCAACCCCAGCATCGCCCGATCCTTCGCCGCCAGTGCCTTGGCGACATCGCCAATCGCCCAGCGCCCCATCCCGACCAGCGCAAGGCACCCAACCATCGACCGCACCTGGTGATGCAGGAACGACCGCGCTGCCGCATAAACGAAAATCCGCTCCCCCTCACGCACCACCTCAAGCCGATCGAGAGTCCGCACCGGACTGTCAGCCTGGCAATGCGCCGACCGGAACGTCGTGAAGTCGTGCCGCCCAACGAGCGCGCCCGCAGCCTCCGCCATAGCCCCGGCATCGAGCGGCTGAGGCACCTGCCAAGCCAACCCCGCCTCGAACGTCAACGGCGCGCGCCGGTTGACGATCCGGTACTCGTACGACCGCCCGACACACGAAAACCGCGCATGCCAATCGTCGTCAACCACTTCGCACGCGAGCACCGACAGCGGCGCGGGCTTCACCAGCGCATTCAGCCCCTCCATCAACCGAAACGCCGCGAGCGGCTTCGCGATATCGACATGCGCGCGCATCGCCATTCCGTGCACGCCCGCATCGGTCCGCCCCGCCGCCTGCACCGACGCGGTCTCGCCGGTCATCTTCAGCACAGCCGCCTCCAGCGCCGCCTGCACGCTCGGCCCGTGCTTCTGCCGCTGCCAGCCCATGAACGGCCGGCCGTCGAACTCCACCGTCAACGCGAACCGCGTCAAAGCTGAGTCCCCGACGGGATCGCAAACCCGCGCAGTAATTCCGTCGCCGACGTCACGCCGCGTCCCGCCCGTTGTAGCAAGGTCGGCCGGATCGCCCCGTCGCCGCACCCGATCGTCAGCTCGGCATTGACCGTCAGCCCCTCGCACCCAAGAAACGTGAACGGCAGTACGTCCGCCGCCAGCACCTTCACCCGCTCGCCCGCATGCTCGAACCACGCCCCCGGCGCCGGGTTCATCGCCCGTACCAGCCGCTCGACCTCGACTGCCGACCGCTCGAAATCGATCCGCGCCTCGGCCTTCTCGATCTTCGCCGCATAGGTGACGCCGTCCTCGGGCTGCGGCCGGGCAGGGTAGGCGTCGAGATCGCCCAACACCTCGACCATCAGCCGAGCACCCATTGCCGACAGCTCGGCGGTCAGTTCCCCTGCAGTTTTCCCAACGATCGGCGTCCGCCCCTCGAGCCGCACCGGCCCGGTATCCAGCCCCGCCTCCATCTGCATAATCCCGACGCCCGTCTCGGCATCACCCGCGAGGATAGCCCGCTGCACCGGCGCCGCCCCGCGCCACCGCGGCAACAGCGACCCATGCACGTTGAGGCACCCGAACCGAGGCGCCTCCAGCACCGCGCGCGGCAGAATAAGACCATACGCGGCCACCACCGCGACATCCGCGTTCAAAGCCGCAAACGCCTCGCGAGGCTCCAGCCCCTCCGGCAAGGACGCCTTGAACGACACCGGCGTCCGCACCTCGATTCCGAGTGCCTCTGCCCGAACCTGCACCGGCGACGGCACCAGCTCGCGCCCACGCCGCCCACCCGGCCGAGCCGGCTGGCAATACGCCGCCACCACGTCATGCCCCGCCGCGACGAGGGCCTCCAGCACCGGCACCGCGAAGTCCGGCGTTCCCATGAAGATGATCCGCATGGCCCTCTCGAACACGCTGGCGGGGAGCGACGCAACCCCCTATCTGTTCCGGTATGGCATCCCCCGAGATCGAGGCGCTGACGCAGGCGCTGGCCCGGCTCCCCGGCCTCGGCCCCCGGTCCGCCCGTCGCGCCGTGCTGCATCTGCTCAAGAAGCGCGACGCGGCGCTGGGCCCGTTGCGTGAGGCACTGACCGCGGTCGACGAGCGGCTGGAGAACTGCTCGACCTGCGGCAACGTCGACACCACCAATCCCTGCGCGATCTGCGCCGACCCGCGCCGCGATCAGCGTTCGCTGTGCGTGGTCGAGGAAGTCGCCGATCTATGGGCCCTCGATCGCTCGCGCCTGTTCCCCGGTCGCTTCCACGTCCTCGGCGGGCGGCTGTCCGCGCTCGAAGGCATACGCCCCGAGGACCTCAGCATCGACAGCCTCGTCCGTCGCATCGAAGCCGGCGGCATCGACGAAGTCGTCCTCGCGATGAACGCCACGCTCGAGGGCCAGACCACCGCGCACTACATCGCCGAGCGCATCGAACGCTTCCCGGTGCGTGTCACGCAGCTTGCGCACGGCCTGCCGGTCGGCGGCGAACTCGACTATCTCGACGAGGGCACGCTGGCGCAGGCGTTAAGGGCCAGAAGGCCAATGGCTTGACGCACCCGGCATGCGTACCTTAGCGGACGCGCTATGACCGTCATGACCGTTCTCGAAGTCCCCGATCCCCGCCTGCGCCTCGTCGCCGAGCCCGTGGAGACGGTCGACGACTCCATCCGTACGCTCGTCGCCGACATGATCGAGACGATGTACGACTTCAATGGCATAGGCTTGGCCGCGACCCAGGTCGGCGTGCAGAAGCGTGTCCTCGTGATCGATCTCCAGGAGGAGAAAGACGAGGACGACAAGCCGATCAAGAACCCCAAGGCGTACATCAACGCCGAGATCCTGTCGGTCAGCGACGAGGTATCCACCTACAACGAGGGCTGCCTCTCGATCCCCGAGCAATATGCCGAGGTCGCACGTCCGGCGCGCTGCCGCGTGAAGTGGCTCGACCAGACCGGTGCGGCGCATGAGGAGGATTTCGACGGCCTGCTGTCGACCTGCATGCAGCATGAGATCGACCATCTCGACGGCGTCCTGTTCATCGACCACATCAGCCGCCTCAAGCGCGACATGGTGCTGAAGAAGCTGGCGAAGCAGCGCAAGCTAGGGTGAGGGGCGTGGGTGATGCGATTGTGCAGCCACCCGCGCGCCTAGCTAGGCACCACCCCGGCGAAGGCCGGGGCCCAATTGGGGGACGTCGCCAACTGAGCGCAGTCCCTCGTTACTGCGACCTTCCCAATTGGGCCCCGGCCTCCGCCGGGGTGGTGCTATTCCGCAAGGATGTGGCAGCGCCCCTCCTAGTTCCCCCGCGAAGGCGGGGGCCCAGAACCACAAGCGCCACCGCCCATAACCCTCGACTCCCGCCTCCGCGGGAGAACAGAATATTCCGATTGTCCTACATCAATCGTTCGACGTATGTTCCACCCATGACGTCCCCAATCTCCCCCCGAACCCAAGCGCCCCGGCGCGCAGTCTCACCCCCGAAAATGCTGCGCCAGCGTCTGCACTTCACTCCCGCTCCAGCCACGCAAAATGGCTGAGTTCGCCATAATCGCCATCCTTGCGCTAGCCGCCGGCATCCTCCTCGGCTGGCTCCTGGCCTCCCGCCGAGCCGCCACACTCGCCAGCGAACTCGCCGTCGCGCAGACCAAGGTCGCCGACGCCGAAATTATCCGCACCGCGCGCGATGCGGTCGAACGTGAACGCAACGCCGCGATGCAGGACCTCGCCACGCTCCGCGCGCAGAACGCCGAGCGCGCCACCGACACCGATCGCCTCCGCCTCGACCTCGCGACGATCCGTGCCGACCGCGACGCCGCCCGCACCGAAATCGCGACGCTGAAGGTCCAAGGCGAAGCGTTCGAAGCGCGCCTGCTCGAACTCCGCGAGGCCAAGGACGTCATGGCCGCGCAGTTCGGCGACGTCGCCAACAAGCTGCTCAGCGACGCGCAGAAGACCTTCCTCGAACGCGCCGACGCCCGCTTCCGCCAGTCGGAAGAGTCCGCCGGCCTCAACCTCAAGTCGATGCTCCAGCCGGTAAGCGACCGCCTGCAACGCTACGAAGAGGGCGTCGCCAAGGTCGAGGCCGAGCGCCGCGACGCATTCGGCGACCTCAAGGGGCAAATCGAACAGATGCGCCTCGGCCAGGAAAAGGTCTCGACCGAAGCCGCCAAGCTCGTCAACTCGCTCCGCAACGCCCCCAAGTCGCGCGGCCGCTGGGGCGAGCAGCAGTTGAAGAACGTCCTAGAAACCTGCGGCCTCAGCGAACACACCGATTTCCAGACCGAAGTCTCGGTCGCGGTAGGCGACGACGGCGCCCGCCTCCGCCCCGACGCGATCATCCGTGTCCCCGGTGGCCGGGCGCTGGTGATCGACGCGAAGGTCTCGCTCAACGCGTACCAGGACGCGTTCGGCGCAGTCGACGACGCCGAACGGCTCATCGGCCTAGCCGCCCACGCGGCGTCGATGCGCGCGCACGTCAACGGCCTCGGCAACAAGGCCTATTGGAGCCAGTTCGCCGATACGCCCGACTATGTCATCATGTTCGTCCCTGGCGAGCATTTCCTGTCCGCGGCGCTCGAACACGACCCGACACTCTGGGATTTCGCCTTCGAAAAACGCGTGCTGCTCGCGACCCCTACGAACCTGATCGCGATCGCACGCACGGTCGCCGCAGTCTGGCGCCAAGAGAAGCTGGCCAACGAAGCGCGGAAAATCGGCGAACTCGGCAAGGAAATGCATGATCGCCTTGCCAAGGTTGCGGACGACCTGCGCAAAGTCGGCGTCGGTCTGAACAGTGCGGTGAAGAACTTCAACGGCTTCACCAACTCGTTCAACGGCCGCCTGATGGTGACGGGCCGCAAGTTCCGCGACCTGAACATCGAGACCGGCGCGCGTGATCTCGAGGACGTGTCATCGGTCGACGCGCTAGCGCTAGGCGAGGGGCCTGCGCTGATCGAGAAGCCGGAAGACGCCACCACTTAATGTTTTCCCGCGAAGGCGGGAGCCCGGGATCAAGCAGTGCTGCGTTCCATTATCCTGGACCCCCGCCTTCGCGGGGGAACGGCTAGGGGCGGGCATCATGCACCATTCCGTCATGCCGGGCTCGTTCCGGCATCCACCGTTTTGCGAATTCAGCAGCCCGAGAGATCGCTGAACCGTGGACCCCGGAACAGGTCCGGGGTGACGGAGGGAGGTTGGGGAAGAAACGAAGAGGCCGCGCGGAAAACCGATCGGTACAAAATTCGTTCACCTCCCGGAAACCTTTCCCGACCCCGCGCATTAACCCGGCAACACCCCCAAAGAGTCGCCAGGTCATGAAAACCCTAGTCCCCGTCCTCTGCGCCCTGATCCCCTTCGCCGCGATGATCGGCGCCTGCGTAACCTGCCCCTAACCGCCGTCTCAAAGGCACAAAAGAAAAGGCCCGCCCGGATCACTCCGGGCGGGCCTTTCTATGCAAGCCAAGAAGGCAGCGAAGGGATCAACCCTGCGCCTCTTCCTTCTGGTCGCGAGGAGCTTCGGCGGTCGCGCCGGGCTCTGCGTTCGGATCGTAATCCTCGACGAAGCCAGCCTCGTCACGCTCGAACATCGACGACATCACGTCGACGCCCGAAGCTTGCATCTCGGCCTCTTCAGGCGAGCGGGCGACGTTGACCTTGACGGCCACCGACACTTCAGGATGCAACGCAACCTTCACGGTGTAGACACCGATCGCCTTGATCGGCTTGTCGAGCACGATCGCCGACTTGCCGACCTTGTGACCGTCGGCCACCAGCGCATCGACCAGATCGCGAACCGCGACCGAACCGTAGAGCTGACCGGTGTTCGACGCCTGACGGATCAGGGTCACGGTCGCGTCGTTGAAGGTCTTCGCTTCGGCTTCGGCATCGCTGCGACGCGATGCGTTGTCCGATTCGATCTTCGCACGGTTCGACTCGAACACCTTGCGGTTGGCTTCGTTCGAACGAAGCGCCTTCTTGTTGGGAAGCAGGAAGTTACGCGCGTAACCGTCCTTGACCTTCACCACGTCGCCGATAGCACCAAGCTTTTCGACGCGCTCAAGCAGAATGACGTCCATGTGGGCGTGTCCTTACTTAACGATGTAGGGCAGCAAGCCCAGATGACGCGCACGCTTGATGGCCTGGGCCAGTTCGCGCTGCTTCTTTGCGGCCACCGAAGTGATACGCGACGGGACGATCTTGCCACGCTCGGACACGAAGCCCTGCAGCAACCGGACGTCCTTATAGTCGATCCGGGGAGCGTCTTTGGCGGAGAACGGGCAGCTCTTGCGGCGGCGGAAGAATGGACGTGCCATGATTATTCAGCTCCCTCTTCGCGGTCACGACGGGGACCACGGTCCGGACGATCGCCACGATCGGGACGGCCCTCGCGGCCACCTTCACGGTCGCCACGACGCTCGCGGTCACGATCCTGCTTGCGCATCATCACGGTTGGGCCCTCTTCGAGGGTGTCGACCTTGACCGTCATGTAACGGATGATGTCTTCGTTGATCTGGGTCTGGCGCTCCAGCTCTGCGATCACGCTGCCCGGGGCATCGATCTCGAGCATGACATAGTGCGCCTTGCGGTTCTTGGCGATCTTGTACGCCAGCGAACGCAGGCCCCAGTTCTCGGTCTTTACGACCCGACCTTCGTTGTCGTTCACGATCTTGGTGGCGATTTCCGCCAGTGCGTCCACCTGCGCTTGTGCCAGATCCTGGCGCGCAAGGAACACGTGCTCGTAAAGAGCCATGTCTTGTCCTTCGTCTTGGCCGATCGCTGATACACGCCCCATGCGTGCACCCCTCCGGCTGTCGTCTAGAATGCAAACAGGGGCGAGAGACGCGAATCTCTCACCCCGGTTGCAGTGGCCTTAGCCGATTACCCGGCAAAGGCAAGGTTGGTGTGGGCGTTACCGGCGAAACGCGCCGCCACGAACCTGGACCACATTGCCGCGGGCGTTGATCAGGATCGCGTCGTTGCCCGAGCGGACCCACTGGCTGCCACGCGGCGGGGCGGCGAGACGGTAGTTCCGGTACGTCGTGATGACGCGATAGTTCTGCGCATAGCGGCGATCGAAGCGCTGACCAGCGCGCCAGTTGCGATACTGGTTCGGGCGGGCGACGGTCTTCCTGGTGACGACGGTGCGGCCGTTGTTGTTCTGGCGCACGGTGGTCACTTCGCGGCGCTGCTGCGCTTCGGCCGGGGCGGCGGCGAGCAGCGGGCTGGCGACGAGGGTGGCGGCAAGCGCGCTGAGGATGAACTTCTTCATGGGTAATCTCCCGTTTGAAACACGGCGCCGTTGTGCGGCGTCATCACTAATCTGGGACCCGATTGTCGCAGGTGCATGTCGCAGCCTGCGCGAAATGGTCGCCATTTGTCGCAAACGCATGGGCTTCGTTCAGGTTCGCGCAGTTGCAACTCAGCCCGCACCTTTATAGGCCCCGCGCTCAAACGAAGACCGAACACAGAGGAGAGGTCATGCGCGCGTTCATCTTCCCCGGCCAGGGGAGCCAGTCTGTCGGCATGGGCAAGGCGCTCGCCGACGCCAGTGCCACCGCCCGCGAGGTCTTCGCCGAAGTCGACGAGGCGCTCGGCCAGCATCTGTTCCGCCTGATGAGCGAAGGGCCCGCCGACGACCTGCTCCTCACCGAGAACGCGCAGCCCGCGATCATGGCGAACGCGATCGCCACCTTGCGCGTCGCCGAGAAGGAAGGCGGCCTCCGCCTCGCCGACAAGGCCGACTACGTAGCCGGCCACAGCCTCGGCGAATATACCGCCCTGTGCGCAGCAGGGGCACTCGACCTGTCGACCACCGCGCGCCTCCTGAAACTCCGCGGCCGCGCAATGCAGGCCGCCGTTCCGGTAGGCGAGGGCGCGATGGCCGCGTTGCTCGGCACCGACCTCGAAAAGGCGCAGCTGATCGCCGGCGCCGCAGTCGACGCGATTCTCGCGGAAGGCGGTCCCGACCTGATCTGCACCGTCGCCAACGACAACGACCCGTCGCAGGTCGTCATCTCCGGCCACCGCCTCGCCATCGAAAAGGCGATCGCGCTGGCCAAGGACCTCGGCGCCAAGCGCGCAGTGCTCCTCCCCGTATCCGCCCCCTTCCACTGCCCCCTCATGCAACCCGCCGCCGAAGCGATGGAAGCCGCCCTCCTCGACGCCGACCTCCGCGCGCCGCTGGTCCCGGTCTTCGCCAACGTCGACGCGGTCGCCGTCGCCGACCCCGGCGCGATCCGTCACCTGTTGGTGCAACAGGTCACCGGCATGGTCCGCTGGCGCGAATCAGTGCTGGCCATGCATACGGCGGGCGTCGGCCACTTCGTCGAATTCGGCGGCAAGGTGCTCAGCCCGATGGTCAAGCGCATCACCCCCGACGTCGAGACGACCAGCGTCATCACGATGGACGACATCGAGGCGTTGATTAAGGTACTGTAGATTTTCGCGCAGAGGCGCAGAGGACGCAGAGCCCATGAAAGATATCGATGTGGTTAGCGGCGACGTCCTGAATGTCGCTCTGCGACTGCATCGAGATCTTGGGCCAGGGCTACTGGAAAGCGTTTATGAAGCAGTCCTTGCCGGTCGATTGGTTGCAATGGGCTACACTGTGGCGCGGCAACGATCGATCGATATCGAGTTCGAAGGCTTGCGCTTCGAGGCAGCGTTCCGGATCGATCTGCTTGTTGACGACCGTTTGGTCGTCGAGATCAAATCGGTCGAGTGCGTCCTTCCCGTCCACGCCAAGCAATTGCTGACCTATCTCAGACTGACCAAACAGCCCGTCGGGCTGCTTATCAACTTCGGTGGCGCAACCCTAAAAGAAGGCGTCCGCCGCCTCGTCAACAACTACCGCCCCTCTGCGTCCTCCGCGCCTCTGCGCGAACAAATCTAGATCGGAGTTAAAATGTTCGACCTCACAGGCATGACCGCCCTCGTCACCGGGGCATCCGGCGGGATTGGGTCCGAGATCGCCAAGGCCCTAGCCGCCCAAGGTGCGCGCCTCGCCGTATCCGGCTCCAACGCCGACAAGCTCGAAGCCTTCCGCGCCACCCTGAAAGGCGACCACGTCGCGCTCCCCTGCAACCTCTCCGACGCAGCCGCAGTCGACGCGCTCGTGCCTCAGGCGGTGGAGAAGCTCGGCAAGCTCGACATCCTCGTCAACAACGCCGGCGTCACCCGCGACAATCTCGCGATGCGGATGAAGGACGACGAGTGGGACAGCGTCATCCGCGTCAATCTCGAAGCCGCGTTCCGCCTCATGCGCGCCGCCGCCAAGCCGATGATGAAGGCGCGCTTCGGCCGGATGATCTCGGTCACCTCGATCGTCGGCGTCACCGGCAATCCCGGCCAGGCCAACTACGCCGCGTCGAAGGCCGGCCTGATCGGCATGTCGAAATCGATGGCGCAGGAGCTCGCCAGCCGCGGCATTACCGTAAACTGCGTCGCGCCCGGCTTCATCACCTCGCCGATGACCGACGCGCTGCCCGAGGCGCAGAAGACCGCGCTGACGACCAGGATTCCGGCCGGTCGCCTCGGCGAAGGCGCAGACATCGGCGCGGCGATCGTGTATCTGGCAAGCCGTGAAGCCGGCTACGTCACGGGACAAACCGTGCACGTGAACGGTGGGATGGCGATGATCTGAACTTGCGCGCTGAACTGCCGCGTTCTAGGTGCGTTCAGGAATTACCGAAAACCCCCAGATTTGAAGAGGGAACTACCATGAGCGAGACCGCTGACCGCGTGAAGAAGATCGTCGTCGAGCATCTCGGCGTCGAAGCCGACAAGGTGACCGAGGACGCGAGCTTCATCGACGACCTGGGCGCAGACAGCCTCGACATCGTCGAACTCGTCATGGCGTTCGAGGAAGAATTCGGTGTCGAGATCCCCGATGATGCCGCCGAGAAGATCGCAACCGTCAAGGATGCGATCACCTATATCGACGAGCACAAGGCCTGATCAGGGTCTAGGGTTCAAACCTTTGGACCTGCCCTGAAGGGTGTGATTTGAGCGGCTCCCCGTCCTTGGGCAAAGAGGGCGGGGAGCCGTTTCGTTTTGAGAGCAGACGGAGTTTGAAGCCATGCGGCGTGTCGTCGTAACCGGGCTAGGCCTGGTCACCCCCCTGGGGGCGGATGTTGAAACGGCCTGGGCGAATATCCTCGCCGGCAAGTCGGGCGCGGGCCCGATCACGCGCTTCGACGCGTCGGATCAGGTGTGCCGCATCGCCTGCGAGGTGAAGCCCGCCGACCACGAATATGGCTTCGACCCCGGCAAGCGCGTCGACCACAAGGTTCAGCGCCAGGTCGATCCGTTCATCATCTACGGCATCGACGCCGCCGGCCAGGCTCTGGAAGACGCCGGGTTGACCGAGATGACGCTGGAAGAGAGCTGGCGTGCCGGCGTCTCGATCGGCTCGGGCATCGGCGGGCTTCCGGGGATCGAAAGCGAATCGATCGTGCTCCACACCAAGGGCCCGCGCCGCGTCTCGCCGCACTTCGTCCATGGTCGCCTGATCAACCTGATCTCGGGCCAGGTCTCCATCAAATACGGCCTGCGCGGTCCGAATCACGCGGTCGTCACCGCCTGCTCGACCGGCGCGCATGCGATCGGCGACGCCGCGCGGATGATCGCGATGGATGACGCCGACGTGATGCTTGCGGGCGGCGCGGAGGGCACCGTCTGCCCGCTCGGCATCGCCGGGTTCGCGCAGGCCCGCGCGCTGTCGACCAACTTCAACGATTCGCCCGAAAAGGCCTCGCGTCCCTACGACAAGGATCGCGACGGCTTCGTGATGGGCGAGGGCGCCGGTGTGCTGGTGCTCGAGGAGTACGAGCACGCCAAGGCACGCGGCGCGAAGATGTATGCCGAGGTGATCGGCTACGGCCTGTCGGGCGACGCGTACCACGTGACGGCACCGCATCCCGAAGGCGACGGCGCGTTCCGCTCGATGCAGATGGCGATCAAGAAGTCGGGCCTCGCGCTCGAGGACATCGATTACATCAACGCGCACGGCACCTCGACGCCACTCGGTGACGAGCTGGAACTCGGTGCGGTCCGTCGCCTGTTCGGCGATGCGATCTCGGGTCTGTCGATGTCGTCGACCAAGTCGGCGATCGGCCATCTGCTCGGCGGTGCCGGTGCGGTCGAGAGCATCTTCTGCATCCTCGCGCTGCGCGACCAGATCGTGCCCCCGACGCTGAACCTCGACAATCCGAGCGATAGCTGCGTGGGCGTCGACCTCGTCCCGCATGTCGCGAAGAAGCGTGAAGTGCGTGCGGTACTGAACAACTCGTTCGGCTTCGGCGGCACGAATGCCTCGCTGGTGATGACGAAGGTCCGCTAAATAAGTTTGTTCCCCCGCGAAGGCGGGGGCCCAGACTGGGCTCCCGCCTTCGCGGGAGAACAAGAGGTAGTGATGCGCAAGGTCGGCTGTTTCGGACTCGTCTTAGGCCTGGCGGCAGTTGTCGCGCTGTTCCTGATCGTCCAGGGCTGGGGCGGCGCAGGCCCAGCCCCTCGCACGCTGACCGTGCAGATCGGCGAAGGCAGCACGCTGGCCGGTGCTGCCACCGAACTCGAAAAGGCCGGCGCGATCCCCTCGGCCCGACGTTTTCGCCTTTACGCGCGGGTGTTCGGCTCGGGCGATCCGATCAAGGCCGGCGAATACCGCATCGCGCCGCAAACCAGCCAGTCCGACATCCTCAAGCTGATGCAGGGCGGCAAGGTCGTCCAGCGCCTCGTCGTCGTCCCCGAAGGCTATCCCTCGGTCCTTGTCCACGACGCGCTGATAAAGGCCGACGGTCTGACCGGCACCGTGCCCGTCCCGGCGGAAGGCTCGATCCTCCCCGACAGCTACGCCTTCCAGGCCGGCGACACCCGCGCATCGGTCGTCACGCGGATGCAGGCGGCGATGAAGACCTACCTCGCCAAGGCATGGGCGGCGCGCAAACCCGGTATCGCGGTGAGCTCGCCCGAACAGGCGATCATCCTCGCCTCGATCGTCGAGAAGGAAACCGGCAAGCCCTCCGAACGCCGCACCGTCGCCGCGGTCTACGGCAATCGCCTGCGCAACGGCATGCCGCTTCAGGCTGATCCCACCGTGATCTACCCGATTACCAAGGGCCGCCCTCTAGGCCGCCGCATCCTGCGGTCCGAGCTGCATGCGAAGAACGGCTACAACACCTATGCCGAAGCCGGCCTGCCGGTCGGCCCGATCGCCAACCCCGGCCGCGCCTCGATCGACGCGGTGCTCGACCCGGCGCAGACGCAAGCGCTCTACTTCGTAGCAGACGGCACCGGCGGCCACGTGTTCGCCAACACGCTGGCCGAACACAACGCCAACGTGAAGAAATGGTACGCCATCCGCAAAGCCCGCGGCGAGATGTAGGGCGAGGCGTTCCGACACACACTCGTCATCCCAGCGAAAGCTGGGATCTCATGCGGCAGGGACGGAATGTATGGCACGAGATCCCAGCTTTCGCTGGGATGACGACTAGGCCCGCAACGCGTTCGCCGCGCGTGCCTTGATCTCGATCTCGGCCATCGTCCCGCCGGTCACCCAGCTCCCGCCCACGCAGAGCACCGGCTTGAACGCCAGCCACTCGGGCGCGCTCGCTTCGGTGATCCCGCCGGTCGGGCAGAAGCTGCACTGATAGAACGGCGCGGCCAATGCCTTCAGCGCCTTCAACCCGCCATTCGCCTCGGCCGGGAAGAACTTGAAGTGCGTCAGACCCAGGTCGAGCCCGATCATGATATCCGCCGCATTGGCGATCCCCGGCAGGAACGGAATACCGCTCTCGATGATCGGCATGGCGAGGCGTTCGGTCAGCCCCGGCGAGACGATGAACTCCGCGCCCGCATCGCGGACCTGCGCGAACTGCTGCGTGTTGACGACGGTACCGGCACCGACGATCGCGCCCGGCACCTTCTTCATCTCGGCGATCGCCTCAAGCGCGGCACCGGTGCGCAACGTCACTTCGAGCACGCGCAGGCCGCCGGCGACGAGCGCCTCGGCGAGCGGACGGGCGAGCGCCGCGTCTTCGATCACCAGCACCGGGATGACGGCGCTGGTCTGTATGATGTCTGCGATTGTGCGCGAGGGGGTTGCGGTCATTGGGTGTGTTCCTGTGCGAAGGCGGCCGCGGCGCCGAACAGGCCGGGCTGGGGATGGGTGATGAGCTTGACGGGCATCGCCGCCATCATTGTCTGGAAACGGCCCTTGGCGACGAAGCGCTGGTCGAAGCCCGAGCGGATCAGGCGATCCTTGATCCGGAAGCCGAGCCCGCCCGCGATCACAACCGCCTTCGCGCCCTGCGCAAGCGCCAGATCACCCGCGACCGCGCCGAGGGCGAGGCAGAACCGGTCGAGCGCGGCGAGCGCGATCGAATCGGTGCCGTCGATCGCCTCGGTCCAGATCGTCTTGTCGTCATGGCTGGGGACCGCGCGGCCCTCCAGCGCGGCAAGCGTCTCGTAGATCGCGACGATGCCGGGGCCTGCGACGACGCGCTCCGCCGAGACGCGCGTGAACGTCTTGCGCAGGCGCTTCAGCAACGCATCCTCGATCCCGTCGAGCGGGGCGAAGTCCATGTGGCCGCCCTCGGTTTCGAGGACCTGATAGCCGTTTTTGCGTCGCAGCAACTGCGCGACGCCGAGCCCGGTGCCGGGGCCGCAGATCGTCGTGATTCCCTCGGAGGGCAGCGGCGTATCTGGACCGCAGAGGTGGATGAAGTCGCTGCTCGGCACCTGCGCGACGGCATGGCCGACCGCGCCGAAATCGTTGACGACCACCCACCGGTCGGCCTTCAAACGCTCGGTGATCAGCGACTTGCGGATGATCCACGGGTTGTTGGTCAGCCGGATGACGTCGTTCGCGACCGGCGACGCGACCGCGATCGCCAGCGCACGGGGGAGGGGGCGACCGAGCCCCGCCTCGAACGCCTGGTACGCCGTCTGGAGCGACGCGTGGTCCGCAGTCTTCAGCGTCGCCGGCTCGCCGAGCGACACGACGCGGCCGTTCTCGACCTCGGCGATCGCGAAGCGCGCATGCGTCCCGCCGATATCTGCCGCTACGATTTCCATGTCATCCTCCGTCTATTATTATTGTCCCCCCGTCATCCCAGCGAAAGCTGGGATCTCAAGCCGCATAGTCCGTCCCCGTCGAGCGAGGTCCCGGCTTTCGCCGGGATGACGGGGGTGTGGCTGAGGTGACGGTGGTTCGTGAGACTTGTTCTAAAGCCCAGCGCCCGCCAGCATAGCCGACGCACCCTTCTCGGCCTCGTCGGCAAGCCCGCGGAACATCCCGAACAGCTCGCGACCCATGCCGCTCACCGGTGGCGGAACCGCGACCATCTCGCGGGTTGCCCACACGTCGGCATCGACCAGCGCCTCAAGCGTACCGTTGACCGCATCCACCCGGATCATGTCGCCATCGCGGATCAACCCGATCGCACCATCGAGCAGCGCCTCGGGCGAGCAATGGATCGCGCACGGCACTTTCCCGCTAGCGCCCGACATCCGCCCATCGGTGACCAGCGCCACCTTGAACCCGCGATTCTGCAACACCCCCAAAGGCGGCGTCAGCTTGTGCAGCTCCGGCATCCCGTTCGCGCGCGGCCCCTGGAAGCGGACGACGACGACGACGTCCTTTTCCAGCTCGCCACGCTTGAACGCCTCGATCACGTCGAGCTGATCATCGAACACCATCGCAGGCGCCTCGACGATCCAGCGCTCGCGCTCGACCGCGGACACCTTGATGCAGGCGCGGCCAATGTTGCCCGCGAGAATTCGCATCCCGCCATCCGGCGAGAACGGCGCCGTCGCAGGACGCAGGATCGTCTCGTCGCCGCTATCCGGCGTATCGCGCCAGCCGAGCGTGTCGCCCTCGACGACCGCAGTCTTCGCATAAGCCGACAGGTCGTCGCCGCCGATCGTCATGATGTCGCCGTGCAACAGGCCTTCGCCGAGCAGTTCGCGAATCACATAGGGCATGCCCCCGGCCGCTTCGAACGCGTTCACGTCCGCCGAGCCGTTGGGATAGACGCGCGCGATCAGCGGTACCGCGCAGGAGAGGCGGTCGAAATCCTCCCAGTCGATGATGATCCCGGCCGCACGAGCGATCGCCGGCACGTGGAGCAGATGGTTCGTCGAGCCCCCCGTCGCGAGCAAGCCGACCGCAGCATTCACGATCGCCTTCTCGTCGACACAATGCCCGAGCGGCCGGTACGAATCGCCGCGTGCGCCGATCTTCGCCAGCCGGTGCACCGCCGCCCGCGTCAGTTCCTGCCGCAGCTTCGTGCCCGGATTGACGAACGCCGCTCCCGGCATGTGGAGGCCCATGACCTCCATCATCATCTGGTTGGTGTTGGCCGTGCCGTAGAACGTGCACGTGCCCTTCGAATGATACGCGCCGATCTCGGCTTCGAGCAACTCCTCGCGACCGACCAGCCCTTCCGCGAATTTCTCGCGCACCGCGGCCTTGGCCTTGTTGGGAAGCCCGGTCGGCATCGGACCGCCGGGGATCAGCACCATCGGCAAATGCCCGAAGCGCAGCGCGCCCATCAGCAGGCCGGGAACGATCTTGTCGCAGATGCCGAGCAACGCCGCGCCCTCGAACGTACCGTGGCTCAGCGCGATCGCCGTGCTCAGCGCGATCGTGTCGCGGCTGAACAGCGACAGCTCCATGCCGGGATACCCTTGCGTCACGCCGTCGCACATCGCCGGCACGCCGCCCGCGACTTGCGCGGTTGCACCCGCCTCGCGCGCCCAGACTTTCATCAGTTCCGGGTAGCGATAGTAGACGGCGTGCGCGGACAGCATGTCGTTATACGCGGTGACGATGCCGATGTTCATGCCGGCATCGGCCTTCATCGCGTCGCGGTCTTCCTCGGTCCCGGCATAGGCGTGCGCGAGGTTTGCGCAGCCGAGACCAGGCCGACGGACCTGAGCCGCCGCCTCGCGCTCGATCAGCGCGAGATAGGCGGCGCGGCTATCGCGAGACCGCTCGATGATCCGGTCGGTGACCGCGGAGACGACGGCGTTGAGCATCGTCACGGCGCCCAGTGCACGTCGACTGGCAGCTCGACTTCAGCGAGCACGCGGCCGATCGGATAGGACGACGACGGCCCCTGTTCGATCGCCTGCTCCAGCACCTTCTTTTTCGCGTCGCCGGTGATCATGATCATCAGTGCCTTCGACGATGCGATAGCCGCCGCCGACAGCGTCACGCGCGCCAGCGGCGCCTCGGGCGGCAGCGGATCGGGCATCACGCCCAGCGCGCGACGTTCCTTCGGACCGCTCAGCGCCTCGTCGTAATCGGGGCCGGGGAAGATCGACGCGGTATGCCCGTCGCCGCCCATGCCGAGCAGGCAGAAGTCGAGCGGCCAGTGCAGGTCCTGCATCAGCGCATCCGCCGAGCGACCGGCAGCCTTGTAGTCCGACATCGCCTCGGGAACGATCGGCTTCACGCGCGCGCCCTTGGGGAGGAAGATCTTCGCCAGCGCGGTGACGTTCGACAGCGGATCGCCGAGCTTCACGATACGCTCGTCGCCGGGGATGATCGTGACCTTCTTCCAGTCGAGCTTCGCCTGCGCGAGCTTCTCATATGCCGCGAACGGCGTCTTGCCGCCCGCGAGCGCGATCACCGCCGAGCCGCGTGCGTCGAGTGCACTTTCGATGACGAATTGGATATCGCCCGCGACTGCGTTGGCGAGCTCATCGGAATCCTCGTAATCCCACCATTCGATTTCGGTCATATATCAATCCATTCGTCATGCCGGACTTGTTCCGGCATCCACTTATCCAAACTCACCGCGCTCATGTTGCACGGTGGACCCCGGAACAAGTCCGGGGTGACGGTTAGTCGTCCTGCCAGGTCACGCCATCGCGTTCGGTCAGCGCGATCGCGGCGGACGGACCCCAGCTGCCCGACGCATAGCTCTTGGGCTTCATCGCGTTAGCCTTCCAGCCCTCGCGGATCGCGTCGATCCAGGTCCATTGCGCCTCGACCTCGTCGCGGCGCACGAACAAGGTCTGGTCGCCCTCGATCAGGTCGAGCAGCAGGCGTTCATAGGCGATGCGCCGCCGCGTGCCGGCAAACTCGGCGTCCATGCTGAGGTTCAGCGGCACTTCGCGCAGGCGGACGCCGTCACGGTCGAGACCCGGCTCCTTCGCCATCACCAGCAGCTGGACATATTCCTCCGGCTGGAGGCGGATGATCAGCATGTTGGGCTGCAACAGCCCGCCGCGCCCGGCGAACATCGAATGCGGCACCGACTTGAACTGGACCGCGATCTCGCTGCGGCGCGCGGCCATGCGCTTGCCGGTGCGCAGATAGAAGGGCACGCCGCGCCAGCGCCAATTGTCGACATGCGCCTTGATCGCGACAAACGTCTCGGTGTTCGAGGCCTCGCCGAGTTCGTCGGAGTAGCTCTTGACGAACTTCCCCTTGACCGCGCCTTCGCCGTACTGGCCGGTGACCGTGACGTTCGGCACTTCCTCGGGCTTGATCAGGCGCAGCGAGCGGAAAACCTTCGACTTTTCGTCGCGGACGTCGGTGCCCTCGAAGCGTGCGGGCGGCTCCATCGCGATCAGCGCGAGCAGTTGCAGCATATGGTTCTGGACCATGTCGCGCAGCGCGCCGGCGCTCTCGTAATAACCGGCGCGCTCCTCCAGCCCGACCGTCTCCGAGATCGTGATCTGGACGTTGTCGATCCCCTGCGCGTTCCACACCGGCTCGAAGAATGAGTTGCCGAAGCGCAGCGCGAGGATGTTCTGGACGGTTTCCTTGCCGAGATAATGGTCGATTCGATAGGTCCGGTCCTCGGGGAAGGCCTTCGCCACCGCGTCGTTGATCTCGCGGCTGGTGTCGAGGTCGTAGCCGAGCGGCTTCTCGAGTCCGACACGGACCGTTTCGCCGGCGAGGCCGACCTTGTGCAGCCCTTCGATCGCCGATTCGAACAGCGACGGCGCGGTCGAGAGGTAGATTGCGAGGCCGCCGGAGATATCGCCGATCTTGTCCGCCAGCGGCTGGAACGCGGCGGGGTCTGACAGATCGGTCGCCTGATAGAATAGCCGGTCGAGGAACGTCCCGATCGCGCTCTCGTCCTTGCGATCCTCGGGCAGGAACTCGTCGAGCGCCTTCTTGGCGAACTTGCGGTAATCCTTGTCGTCATGCTCGTGACGCGCGGCGCCGGTGATCGTCAGTTCTTCGGGTAGCAGGCCGTCGGCGTGCAGGCCATAGAGCGACGGCAGCAGCATGCGCTGCGCGAGATCGCCGGTCGCGCCGAACAGGAGCAGCTTGGCTACGGGATTACGGTGCATGAAAGCTCCTGGAACTAGCCGGTTTCTTTAGAAAACCAGGCCGGCGACCGGGTCGACCCCGGCCATGATGTTGAGGTTCTGGACCGCGGCGCCGCCGGCGCCCTTGCCCAGATTGTCGAGCGTCGCGACCAGCCTTGCATGGCCGACCGCATCGTTGCCGCAGACCCGCAGCGTCAGCCGATCGGTCCCCGCATTCTCCTCGATATCGACCGTGCCGATATCGCCGGGGGCGACCGAGACGAGCTTCGAGCCATCGAACGCCGCGCGCAGCACGTCTTCGATCGCCGTGAGCGACGGGCGGCCGGGCAGGGCGTGCAGATGCAACGGTACCTCGACGACCATCCCGCGATAGGTGTTCGCCACAGCAGGTGCGAAGATAGGCGCATGGTTGAGGCCCGCATGCTGCGTCATCTCGGCGATATGCTTGTGCGCGAGGCCGAGCGCGTAGGCGCGGAACGCCGTCGCGGGCTCGCCATTCTCGAACGCGGTGATCATCGCCTTGCCGCCGCCCGAATAGCCCGAGGTCGCGTTGACGCTGAGTGGAAGATCGGCGGGGATAAGCCCGGCGCTGACCAGTGGCGCGACCAGCGCGAGGAAACCGGTCGGATAGCAGCCGGGGTTCGACACGCGCATCGCGGCCGCCACCTTCTCCGCCTGACCCGGCAATTCGGGGAAGCCATAGGTCCAGCCAGCAGCGACGCGGTGCGCGCTCGATGCATCGATCACGCGGGTGCGGTCATTGTCGATCAGCGTCACCGCCTCGCGCGACGCGTCGTCGGGCAGGCACAGGATGACGAAATCGGCATCGTTCAGCGCCTCGCGCCGCGCTGCCGGATCCTTGCGCCGATCCTCGGGCAGCAGCGCCAGCGTGATGTCGGTCCGACCGGCGAGCCGTTCGCGGATCTCGAGACCGGTGGTGCCGACCGCGCCGTCGATGAAGACCGTGGTCATGCCGCGTCCGTCGTCGAAAGATCGAGTGCCGCCGCCTCGACATAGCCGACCAGCCCGCTCGGACGCGCAACGCCCCATGCGGAAACGCCGGCAATCTCCAGCACTTCGAAACTGTCGCCGGGCTTGAGGTCGACCATCGTATCGCTCGCTTCGTCTCGTCCGCTGCGCAACAAAGCTGTGCGCGCGACGGGCCGTATCATCGGCACCGCATAGTGTGGAGCGAATACGTATTCGGCGAGGCGAATATCGGCGATATCGCGGCGAACGGCGTGTGTGCGCGGGTCGAGCTCGACCGAACGGCCCGTCAGCGCGAAGCTGGTCCGGGCCTTGTCGTCGAACGGCTCAAGCGTGAGCGGCGTGACCGTTGGAGCCGGCTGGGGCGGGGCCGTCGCCGATGAATTGCCCGAACTCTTCAAGAAAATCTGCCCCTTCGGTCGTGCGCGCGACGAAGATGTTGCGCTTGTCGCTGTCGTCGCGTTGCCGGCGCAGATAGCCGAGGGCACCCAATCTGTTCAAGGCGCGCGTGACGACCGGCTTCGATACGTTCAGCGCACGGGCAAGGCCGCGCACCGTGTGCGGCCCCGGTTTGAGGTAGACGAGCAGTAGCAATGCCATCTGACGATTGGTCAGATCGGGTTCACCCGAGCGGACATAATCCACCAGAGCGGTCATCCAGGTCGATAAGGTATTGGCTGCCATTGATGCCACAGCGTTGATCCGCCATCTGAATTTATATGCACGATACCCAGTCATGAGCGTCATTACGGGGTCACAACGCCCCCCGGACGTCATGTTTCCGTCGTTTTGCGATTGGCTTGCGATATGCGGAGCCCGTGTTGCGGTTGATCGAAACCTCGGTGTCGCCTATGTGCGCGCCTTCGCAAAAGTTCCGGGGTTTTCCGCGCAATGTTCGCCTTTCTGCTCGTCATCCACGCGATCATCGCGGCCGCCCTCGTCACGGTGATCCTCATGCAGCGGTCGGAAGGCGGCGGTCTTGGCATGGGCGGTAGCCCGTCCGGCCTGATGTCGGCCCGCGGCGCGGCCGATTTCCTGACCCGCGCGACCGGCGTCCTGGCGACGATGTTCGTGCTGTTCTCGATCCTGCTCGCGGTCCTCGCGGCGAATCACCGCACCACCACCATCGACACGTCGCTCGCGCGTACTCCGGCGGCGGCAACCGCCGTTCCGACCGCGCAGCCCAAGGGCGACGCGGCTCCGTTCGCCGGTGGCGCCGAGAATGCTGGCGTTCCGGCCGGCACGACGAAGCCCGCCGATAACGGCGCGGTCCCGCTAGCCAACTAAACACTCCATTCGCCGATAAAAGGCCCCTGCGTGATCCGCGGGGCGCTTGTCGTTCGTCCCCAACACACGCTACGAGACTCTTCCCATGGCTCGGTACATTTTCATCACCGGGGGCGTGGTTTCGTCGCTCGGTAAAGGTCTCATGGCGGCATCGCTTGCCGCTCTCCTCCAGGCACGCGGATATACCGTCAGGATTCGGAAGTTCGATCCGTATCTGAACGTCGATCCCGGCACGATGTCGCCCTATCAGCACGGCGAGGTCTACGTCACCGACGACGGTGCCGAGACCGATCTCGACCTCGGCCATTACGAGCGCTTCACCGGCGTTCCCTCGCGCCAGTCGGACAACGTCACCTCGGGCCGCATCTACCAACAGATCATCACGCGCGAGCGTCGCGGCGATTATCTCGGCGCCACCGTGCAGGTCATCCCGCACGTCACCGACGCGATCAAGGCGTTCGCCCGCGCCGAGACCGACGGCATCGATTTCATCCTCTGCGAGATCGGCGGCACCGTCGGCGATATCGAATCGCTGCCGTTCATCGAGGCGATTCGCCAGCTCAAGAACGAGGAAGGTCGCGGCAACGCGATCAGCATCCACGTCACGCTGGTGCCCTACATCGCCGCCGCCGGCGAGTTGAAGACCAAGCCGACCCAGCATTCGGTCCGCGAACTCGCCGCGCTCGGCGTGCAGCCTGACGTCCTCGTCTGCCGCTGCGAACATCCGCTGCCTCCGTCGGAACGCGCCAAGATCGCGCTGTTCTGCAACGTCCCCGCCAGTGCGGTCATTCCCGCGCTCGACGCGAAGAGCATCTACGCGGTGCCACTCCAGTATCACGGCGAAGGCCTCGACATCGAAGTGCTCCGCGCGTTCGGGATCGAACCCGCCGAGGCGCCCGATCTGTCGCGCTGGACCGAGATCATGGACCGCCTGACCAATCCGCAAGGCGAAGTCACGATCGGCGTGGTCGGCAAATATGTCGGCCTCCAGGACGCGTACAAGTCGCTCAACGAGGCGCTCGTCCACGGCGGCATCGCCAACCGCGTCAAGGTCAACGTCCGCTGGATCGACGCCGAACTGTTCGAGAATGCCGAGAGCGACATCGCCGGCCAGCTCGAGCCGTGCGATGCGATCCTCGTCCCCGGCGCGTTCGGCGAACGTGGCGCCGAGGGCAAGATCGCGTCGGTCAAGTTCGCGCGCGAGCGGAAAATCCCGTATTTCGGGATCTGCTTCGGGATGCAGATGGCCTGCGTCGAGGGCGCCCGCGATCTCGGCGGCATCCCGACCGCGTCGTCGACCGAGTTCGGCCCGACCGACGAGCCGGTGGTCGGCATGATCACCGAATGGATGGGCCGCGAAGGCCTCGAAACGCGCGCGGCCGAGGGCGACATGGGCGGCACGATGCGGCTCGGTGCGTACGACGCGAAGCTCGCCGGCAACAGCGTCGTCGCCTCGATCTACGGCGGCACCAAAATTTCGGAGCGCCATCGTCACCGCTACGAGGTCAACACCGGCTACAAGGAAGCGCTCGAGGCGGGCGGCCTCGTCTTCTCCGGCATGTCGCCCGACGGCACGCTCCCCGAGATCGTCGAACGCCCCGACCACCCCTGGTTCGTCGGCGTCCAGTTCCACCCCGAACTGAAGTCCAAACCCTTCGACCCGCACCCCCTGTTCGCCAGCTTCATCGAAGCCGCCGTCAAGCAGAGCCGCCTGGTCTGACCTTCGATCCTCCCCCGGCAGGGGGAGGTGGCACCGAAGGTGACGGAGGGGGAGGATACGGAACAGCCGTTACCCTTACCTCCCCCTCCGTCTGGCAAGGGCCAGACACCTCCCCCTGGCGGGGAAGGATCACAGCCGATGTCTGCCACAAGCCCCGCCCTGTTTCCCTTCGTCATCCCGGACTCGTTCCGGCATCCACGGTTCCGCACGGTCGAGAGCCGTGAGTTCGAGGAACCGTGGACCCCGGAACCAGTCCGGGGTGACAGATTTCACGCATCTTCGTCTCTTTTTAAGCCTGGCACGAGCGCCGCGAAGCCGCGCTTTCCGCCCCCAAAGACAAGCTCGCATTGAATATCCCCCAAATCGGTAGACTTTGTCCGCCGAGGTTCAGGGGAAAAAATTCATGTCGCTTACGCTCGCGCTGTTGCTCGCCGGTCAGGCCGCTACCGTCACGCCGCCATCGGTCACCCCCCAGACGCCCGCCGCGGATCAGGCGCCCGAGCCGGCCAATGGCCGTCTCGGCAATCAGCAACAGGGTGGCGGCGATATCGTCGTCACCGCACGCCGTCGCGCAGAGACCATCCAGACCGTTCCGATCGCGATGTCGGTGATCGGCGGCACCGCGCTGGCGGAGACCGGCGCGTACAATGTCAGCCGCCTCACACAACTCCAGCCGACGCTGCAATTCTACTCCACCAACCCACGCAATTCCGCCGCCAATATCCGCGGCCTCGGCGCGCCGTTCGGCCTGACCAACGACGGGATCGAGCAGGGCGTCGGCATCTATGTCGACCAGGTCTATTACAGCCGGATCGCCTCGGCGACGTTCGACTTCACCGACACCGAGCGGATCGAAGTCCTCCGCGGACCGCAAGGCACGCTCTACGGCAAGAACACCACCGCCGGCGCGATCAACATCACGACGCGCAAGCCCAGCTTCACGTCTGAGGCGCGGATCGAGCTCACCACCGGCAACTATCAGTTCGTCCAGGCCAAGGCCTCGGTGTCGGGCCCCCTGATCCCCGACAAACTCGCGATCCGGCTGTCGGCATCGGTGACCGAGCGCGACGGCACGATCCACAACGTCGTGACCGGCAAGGATCTGAATGCGCAGGACAATAAGAGCGTACGCGGGCAGCTATACTGGAAGCCGACCGACACACTCGATCTCGCTCTGTCGGGCGATTACGGCCAGCAAAACCCGAATTGCTGCGTGCAATATTACGCGCGCACCGGCGCGACGCAGCGGCCGCTCGACCGGCAATATGCCGCACTCGCTGCCGCGCAAGGCTATGTCGTGCCGTCCACAAACGCGTTCGACCGTGTGACCGACGTCGACACGCCGTTGCGCGCGAAGCAGGAATTGGGCGGCGTGTCGCTGCTCGGCAATCTCGATCTCGGCGCATCGACGATCACCTCGGTCAGCGCATGGCGGTTCTGGAATTGGGATCCGTCGAACGATCGCGATTTCATCGGCCTGCCGATCACCACCGTGTCGGCCAACCCGTCGCAGCAGACGCAGTATAGCCAGGAACTGCGGATCGCCTCGAACGGCAAGCACACGCTCGATTACGTGCTCGGCGCATTCTACTTCTACCAGACGATCGATACCCAAGGGCTTCAGGTGCAGGGTCTGGCGGCCAGTGCGTTCCTGCTCAACCCGACCAGCGCGGGCGGGCGCAATCCGGCGACGTTGAACGGCCTGACCGCACGCAACACGATCGGCTTCAAGAACACCAGCGCGGCGCTGTTCGGCAAGCTGACCTGGAACGTCAGCGACCGGTTCCAGATCGCGCCGGGCCTGCGTTTGAACTACGACAAGAAGAAGGGCGACTATGTCTCGGTCGTCACCAACGGCACCGGCACGGCGCTGACCGCGGACCAGCGCGGTGTGCTCGCGCCGCAGAGCTATCAGCCCGATTTCGACAACTGGAACCTGTCGGGGGATATCACGGCGGCCTACACCGTGACGTCAGACATCCACGCCTATGCGACCTACGCACGCAGCTACAAATCGGGCGGGATCAACCTGTCCGGCCTGCCGCTCGACGCCAGCAACAACCCGATCCTGTCCGCCGCGACGGTAAAGCCCGAAAAAGTGAACCATTTCGAGCTTGGCCTGAAAACCCAGTTCCTGGATCGCCGGCTGACGCTGAACCTCGCCGGCTTCTGGACCGAAATCAGCGATTACCAGGCAACCGTCACCAACGGCCAGCTCGGCGTGCTGCGCGGCTATCTCGCCAATGCCGGAAAGGTCCGCACCCGCGGTCTCGAATTCGACTCGGCGTTCCGCCCCACCGACCGGTTCAGTGTCTACGCGAACGGCGCCTACACCGACGCGAAATACGTGAAGTTCGTCGATGCGCCATGCCCGCCCGAACTTTCCGGCGGCACCACCGCGACCGCCAGCCAGACGCCGAGCGCACCCGGCACCGCCGGCGGGATCAGCCCGCAAAACTGCGACGTCTCCGGCCAGCGCCTGCCCGGCGTGTCGAAATGGGCGTTCTCGTACGGTGCGGAATACGACCTGCCGGCGACGCTCGCCGGCCTCGATGGCCAAGTCTATCTCGGTTATGACGGCAGCTACCGGTCGACCTTCTCGTCCAACCCGTCGCGCTCGGCCTATACCGACATCAACGGCTACGCGCTCAGCAGCTTCCGCCTCGGGTTCAAGGCGAAGGACAGCTGGAACGTCTTCGGCTGGCTCCGCAACGCGTTCGACGAGAACTATTACGAAGTGCTCGCGCTCCAGTCGGGCAGCACCGGCCTGATCGTCGGCCAGCCCGGCGATCCGCGCACCTATGGCGTGACCGTCTCGCGGTCGTTCTGATCGTCACGCCCTGATCGTCACACCTTATCGTCGCCCCCCGATCGTCGCCCCCTGATCGTCACGGCGCGTTCAGGTTTGACGTTTTATAGAGCGGGATACGGCCCGGAGAGACATCGCAGTCGGAAGCTCCCGATGTCTCTCCGGTTCGGCGCAATCGACATGCTTACGCTGTCTCGACGTGCGTCCGATGTCATCCCCTTGCACGCAGCCCCTTCGAAGCGCAGTCTGTTGATCTAAAGCAATAGGCTCAGGCCCATCGGGCCGGGTTAACAAGGGTGGCGGCATGTTCTTCGTACGACAGGGGCCTTTGTGGTTTCGGCTGACCACGGGCGCCTTGGTCGCCTGGGCGCTCATCGGCTGCTTCATGTTCCTGCAACAGGTGCGGCTCGGCGCCGACGCCATGGGGAGGGCGAGTGCCTATGACCGGGCACTCAATGCGGCCCTGCCCAACTGGTACGTTCCGCTGTTCGCCGTCGCGGTGCTGGCCGGACTGATCGGCGCCGTGCTGCTGTTCATGCGCCGTGCCAGCGCCCGCCCGTTCCTGATCGCATCGCTGGGTGCCACGATCGTACAGTTCGGCTGGCTGTTCGCATCGACCGATATCGTCGCGCGCAAGGGCGCCGGCGAAACGCTCGGATTGCCCCTGGTCGTCGTCGGGATCGCGGCGTTCACGCTCTGGCTCGTCGGCCATGCCCGGCAGAAGGGATGGGCGGTTTGATCGCCCCCGGGCCGATGATCCGAAGGCTGGGCGAGCCCCGACGCGCGCGCTACTAGCATCGCCATGTCCACGACCTACACCCTCGACACCGCGACGAGTCGCGCAAACCCCACGCCAGCCCCGCTAAAGCGGCTGACGATCCCCGCGATCCGCCGCCAGAAGGGCAAGACGCCGCTCGTCATGCTCACCGCCTACACGGTTCGTACGGCGCAACTGCTCGATCCGCACTGCGACATGCTGCTCGTCGGCGACAGCCTGGGGCAGGTGATCTACGGCCTGCCGTCGACCGTGCCCGTCACGCTGGAAATGATGGCCGCCCACGGCGCGGCGGTGGTGCGGGGCAGCTATCACGCGGTCGTCGTCATCGACATGCCGTTCGGCAGCTATGAGGCGTCGCCCGAAAAGGCGTTCGAGAGCGCGGCGTTCTTGCTCAAGCAGACCGGCGCGGCGGCGGTGAAGCTCGAGGGCGGCACCGCGATGGCGCCGACCGTCAAGTTCCTGACCGAGCGGGGTATCCCGGTGATGGGTCATGTCGGCCTCACGCCGCAGGCGGTGAACGTGCTCGGGGGCTATGGCGCCCGCGGTCGCACGCCGGAGGAAGCCGCCAAGATCGTCGCCGACGCGCAGCACATCGCCGAGGCAGGCGCCTTCGCACTCGTGATCGAGGGCGTGGTCGAGCCGATCGCGATCGAGATCACCAACACCATCGCGTGCCCGACGATCGGCATCGGTGCCTCGGCGCAGTGCGACGGCCAGGTGCTGGTAACCGAAGACATGCTCGGCATGTTCGAGCGTACCGCGAAGTTCGTGAAGCGGTTCGCCGACATCGCCGACACCATTTCGTCCGCGACGCAGACCTATGCGGACGATGTCCGATCGCGCACATTCCCGGGGCCCGAGCAGGTCTACGTGCCCAAGGATTGATCCGCTTCCGTTTCGGTCCCGGCGCGGCTAAGGTCCGCGCCGTCCATCCCCCCAACATTCCGGAGTTGTCCTTGGCCCTCCCGCCGAAAACCGATGAAGCATTCCTGCGCGAGGTCGACGAAGAACTCCGTCGCGACAAACTCGCCGGGTTCTGGACGAACTGGGGTATCTGGGTCGCGATCGGCGTCGTCGCCGCGCTCGCCGCACTGGCCGGCTTCCTTTACTGGCAGCATCACAATGGCGAGGCTGCCGGCGTCGAGGGTGAGCAGCTTCAGGCCGCCTACGACTCGCTCGGCGCCAACAACGCCGCAGCTGCGGCCAAGCCGCTTGCCGAACTCGCCAAGTCGAACCGCGACGGCTACCGCGCGCTCGCGCTGTTTACGCAGGCCGACGTGCTGCTCCAGAAGGACGACCTGAAGGGCGCCGCCGCCAAGCTCGGTGCGATCGCCGCGGATACGTCGCTGGCCAAGCCGTTCCGCGATCTCGCACTCGTTCGCCAGACGTCGGCCGAGTTCGACACGCTGAAGCCGCAGGTCACCGTCGAGCGGCTTCGTCCGCTCGCGGTCCCCGGTGGGCCTTGGCTCGGCAGCGCGGGTGAGATGGTCGCGATCTCCTATCTCCGCATGAACCAGCGTCAGCAGGCGGGGACGTTGTTCGGCCAGATCGCGCGCGATACCGGCGTGCCGGAGACGATCCGTCAACGCGCGGTTCAGATGGCTGGCGTACTGGGTGTGGACGCTGTTGCCAGCACGGGCGCTACTGCCAGGGTGGTCACTCCGGCTGCATCAAACGAGGATACCAAGGCGCAATGATGAAGACATATCGGGTGACGGTCGCCGTCGCCGCGCTCGTGGCGCTCAGCGGTTGCGGAATCTTCAAGGGTGGCGTGAAGAAGACGCCGACCGTTGGCGACCGCGTCTCCATCCTGGTCTCGGAGAACGAGGTAGAGACCGACAAGACGATCGCCGACGTCCAGGTCCTGCTGCCCGCCCCCGCTGTCAACGACGCCTGGACCCAGCCAGGCGGCAACCCGGCGAAGTCGATGGGTCAGCTCGCGCTCGGCGATCAGCCCCAGCGGGCGTGGCAGGCCTCGATCGACGGCGGCTCGAACCGCCAGCGGCTCGGCGCGGCACCGGTTATCGCGGACAACAAGCTGTTCGTGACCGATGTCACCGCGACGGTCCATGCGTTTGCCGCCGATACCGGTGCTGCGCTCTGGAGCGCGGGCATTACCGAGGGCAAGCTGAACAGTGCGGCCCGCTTCGGCGGCGGGGTCAGCTATGACGACGGCAAGCTCTACGCCACCGACGGCGTCGGTGACGTCGTCGCGATGAACGCGGCCGACGGCGCGATCCTGTGGCGCGCCAAGCCCGGTGCACCGCTGCGTGGCTCGCCGACCGTCGCGAACGGCGCGGTGTACGTCCTGACGCAGGACAACCAGGTCTTCTCGCTCAACCAGGCCGACGGCAAGGTCCAGTGGGTCCAGTCGGGCACGCTAGAAACGCAGGGCGTGTTCGGCGTCGCGGCTCCCGCGGTCAGCCAGGGCACCGTGGTCGCCGGCTTCTCGAGCGGCGAACTCAGCGCCTATCGCTACGAGAATGGCCGTATCCTCTGGCAGGACGCGCTGTCGCGCACTTCGGTCACCACCTCGGTGTCGAGCCTGTCGGACATCGATGCCGCACCAGTGATCGACGGCGGCCGCGTCTATGCGGTCGGGCAGGGGGGGCGCATGGTCGCGCTCGAGCTGTCGACCGGTCAGCGCCTGTGGGAGCAGAACTTCGCGGGTATCTCGACGCCGTGGATCGCGGGCGAATGGCTGTTCGTGGTCACCGACGACGCCCGCCTCGTCTGCCTGTCGCGCTCGAACGGCAAGGCCCGCTGGATTGCCCAGCTGCCCCGCTTCCAGAACGAGAAGAAGCGTAGCAACGCGATCACCTGGTTCGGTCCGATCCTCGCCGGCAACCGCCTGGTCCTGACCAACTCGCGCGGCGAAATCAATTTCGTCTCGCCTACCGATGGCACGGTAAGTTCGACGATCGAGACGAAGACACCGTTCTCGCTGCCGCCGATCGTGGCGAACTCGACGCTCTACACGCTCGACCAGAAGGGCAAGGTCACCGCGTATAGGTGACGTCGACTCCCTCTCCCCGCCGGGGAGAGGGAAGGGGCCCGGCGCACTTGCGCGGGGAAGGGTGAGGGGCGTGAGGCTCGAATAGCTCACCACAACGCCCCTCACCCTTCCGTCGCTGCGCTCCCCCCTCCCTCTCCCCAGAGGGGCGAGGGACATAGGTGACCTTTGCCGCGACACGCGCTAAGGGCCTGCCATGTCCAAACTCCCCGTGGTCGCGATCGTCGGCCGCCCAAATGTCGGCAAGTCGACCCTGTTCAACCGCCTCGTCGGCAAGAAGCTCGCGCTGGTCGACGATCGGCCGGGCGTTACGCGTGATCGCCGCGAGGGCGACGCGTCGCTGATCGGCCTCGAATTCCGCATCATCGATACCGCCGGTTACGAGGATCACGACGCGCAGACGCTGCCAGGCCGGATGCGCCAGCAGACCGAGGCGGCCGTCGCGCAGGCCGATGTCGCGCTGTTCCTGTTCGACGCGCGCGCCGGCATCGTGCCGCTCGACGAGGAGATCGCCCGCTGGCTGCGCACCGCCGACGTCCCCGTCATCCTCGTCGCCAACAAGGCCGAGGGCCGCGCAGGCGAAGACGGCATCCTCGAGTCACTGGCGCTCGGCTTCGGTGACCCGGTCCAGCTCTCTGCCGAGCACGGCGAAGGCATGGGCGACCTGTTCGAAGGCCTGCTCCCGCTGCTCGAAGGCAAGGACGAGGTCCCTGAGGAAGAGCCCGACAACGAATATGAAGGCCCGCTGAAGCTCGCGATCGTCGGTCGTCCGAATGCGGGCAAGTCCACGCTCGTCAACCGCATCCTCGGCGAAGACCGCATGATCACCGGCCCCGAGGCCGGCATCACGCGCGATTCGATCAGCGTTGACTATGACTGGCATCCGACCGGTGGCGAAGCGCGCAAAGTCCGCCTGATCGACACCGCCGGCATGCGCAAGCGTGCCAAGGTGCAGGACAAGCTTGAGAAGATGTCGGTCGAGGATGCGCTCCACGCGGTCGACTTCGCCGAGGTCGTCGTGCTGCTGCTCGACGCCACGCTGGGCCTTGAGGCGCAGGATCTCCGGATCGCCGACAAGGTGCTGCAGGAGGGCCGTGCACTCGTCATCGCGCTCAACAAATGGGATATCGCCGAGAGCGCCTCGTCGCTGTTCAACGGCGTCAAGCGCGCGCTCGAAGACGGCCTGAGCCAGGTCAAGGGCGTCACCGTGATGACCGTGTCCGGCGCGACCGGCAAGGGCATCGACCAGCTGCTCCAGGCCTGTTTCGACACCCGCGACGCCTGGTCTAAGCGGGTCGGCACCGGCGAGCTCAACCGCTGGTTCGAGCGCGCGATCGAGGCGACACCGCCACCGGCCCCAGGCGGCAAGCGGATCAAGATGCGCTACGTCACGCAGGTCAAGACTCGCCCGCCCAGCTTCGTCATCTTCGGCACGCGCGTCGATCAGCTGCCAGCGAGCTACGAACGCTATCTGGTCAATTCGATGCGCAAGGACCTCGGGTTCGGCGCGGTACCGGTCCGGCTGATGTTCCGCGCGCCGAAGAACCCGTACGACGACAATGGCAGGGGCGGCGGCGGCAATTAAGCGGCGGCGTCCGGGATGGTTCGCATCGACGCCCGGGGTATGCGTTGCCCTTGGCCGGCGGTGCGGCTCGCCCGCGCGCTGCGTGACGGCGCGCGGCGGGTCGAGGTTTTAGCGGACGATCCGCAGGCGCCGACTGAAATCGCCGCGGTCGCCGAGGCAGCCGACGCGACGCTAGAGATCATTTTGGATGAATTTTACCGGACCTTTGTCGTAACTTGTCGGTAGTATGACAACAGTGTGTTTACCTGAAACGGGTAAGATGCTGTTCAAATCTTCATGGCGCTATTGCTCAACAGGAGAAGGCGACTTGTCGTTCGAAGGAAGCACCTTGATCAACTGGCCGGCATATTCGCAGGCGCGCAGTGAGCTGGGTGCGGGATTCGTCCGTATCCTGGGCTATTTCCGCGAGGACGGCGTGAAGTCGGTCGCTGCGATCGAGGCGGCGATGCGGTCGCTCAATGCGGCGGCGATGGTGATCCCGGCGCATACGCTGAAGGGCGAAGCGCGGCAGTTCGGGGCGGAACCGCTGGCAGACCTTGCCGAGGCGATCGAAGTGATCGCGCGCAACTGCTTGGAGATGCAGGATACACCCGAAGAAGCGCTCGAGCACATCGTCCAGTTGCGACCGCTGTTCGTCGAGACGCTGACGTTGCTGGAGCGCGAAGCCAATCCGATCGTGGCCCGCAAGCCCGCCGCCGGCGGCTTCGGGCGTCGCTCCGTCCCGACCGGGTTCGGCGAAGAGTAACACGCCGCCGAGTGCTACTGCTCGGCGCCTACTATTGATCCCGTCCGTCATCCCAGCGAAAGCTGGGATCCAGAGCCACAAATGTCGTCTCACGTGGCTCTGGATCCTGACTTTCGTCAGGATGACGGGGAAGACTCACCCCTTGAGATACGGCGCAGCGCCGGCCTTGGGCGAATCATGCTCGGAGATCGAGTTGAGCTGGATGTAGTTGTGGATCCCCATCCGCGCGATCATCTCGAACTGACGCTCGATCGTGTCGACATGCTCTTCCTCGCTGGCGAGGATACGCGCGAACAGGTCGCGGCTGATATAATCCTTGACCTCCTCGCAGTACGAGATCGCACCCTTGAGCTGGACGGTCGCCTCGACTTCGAGCGCCAGATCCGACTTCAGGACCTCTTCGACGGTCTCGCCGATGCGGAGGCGGCCGAGCAGCTGGAAGTTCGGCAGGCCATCGAGGAACAGGATGCGCTCCGACAGCCAGTCGGCGTGCTTCATCTCGTCGATCGATTCCATCCGCTCATACTGGGCGAGCTTGTAGACGCCCCAATGCTCGAGCATCCGGTAATGGAGCCAATATTGATTGACCGCGGTCAGCTCGTTCTTGAGCGCCTCGTTCAGAAATTCGATTACTTGGGGGTCGCCGCGCATGGCCATATCTCCGTCACCTCTGACGAACATGTAGCGCCGGCAATATCGCAACCGCAACCCGAAAAATGGCGGATTTCTGCGGTTTCTTAGCTGTTGCGACGCTTATGCAGCAGCGCGTTCCTCATTGATAATCGCTCGCGCTACCGATGTGCACTGACCGCATTTCGGCTGGCGGCCCATCGAACGGAACGCCTGACAGGGTGTGGTGCAACCGCCGCGTGCGCAGTTGCGAACGTCGGATTCTCGTATGGCATTGCAAACGCAGACGACCATGGGAACTCCCTAGCTGTGAGCCGGGGATACGGATAATGCGAACCACTCGCAAGCTCTTTTGCGTCTTATTCGCAAATAGCGTTATCGGCTGGTCGTAAACGCGGAACCGCGCATCGGTTGCCATTCGAACCGGGACAGGCTGCGCCAGACCCATTCGAGCGGACCGTAGCGTAGGCGATCTAGCCACGGCTTCGACCAGAGGAGCATCAGGAGCCAGATCGGCACGACCACCAGATAGAGCTGCGCACGCGACAATGCGCCGTACAGTCCGAACCCGTAGCCGTAGAACAGCGTCGTGCAGATCATGGTCGTCCCGAGATAGTTGGAGAACGCCATCCTGCCTGCTGCCGACACGCGGGTCGTCAGCCAGCCGCCGGGGCGAGCGAGCAGGATGATCGCCGCGGCATAGCCCATGATCGTGAGGGGGCGGAACGGCGTGGCCAGGGCCAGCCAAGACAGTGCGACATACCGCGCGTCGAATCCGTGGGCGATGTCGAACGTCGCTATGCCCGCATAGGCGAGCCAGCCGCTTCCGACTCCGGCGACCGCGATCACGGCATAATGCCGCCGGGGCCATTCGCCGGTCAGGAAGCCCGATCGCAGGCCCGCCATGCCGAACAGCATGAACCCGAGCGTCTCCGGGCCGGTGGCGGTCAGGGATGTGATCGGCCCGACCGCGTGCGTCCAACGCCACGCGACCAGATCACGCCATCCGCCGCTCCCTATGGCAAGCTCTCGCGCGATGGAGGTACGGGAGGGTTGCCCGAACTGATCCGCCAGCGACTGCCAGTTCGCTATCGCGCGCGCGGTCGCACCGGGCCTGTGCGCGGAGGCCTGCAGGTCGAATGTGTACGCGCTGAGCGTCGCGAGTTCGACCGTCTGGAGGGCGATGCAGGCCAGCCCGACGGCGACCAGCCAACGGACAGGCAGCCGTGCGAACATGTACGCGATCGCGCCGACCAAGGCATAATGCGCCAGGATGTCGCCCCACCACAGCAGGTACAGGTGCGCGAGGCCGAACACGAACAGCCATGCCATTCGGCGCAGGTGGACGGTCGCCGGATCCTCGCTATTCGCCTCCGCGCGGTCGATCACCAGCAGCATCGACGCGCCGAACAGGAACGAGAACAGCCCGCGCATCTTGCCGTCGATGACGATGAAGGTCGTGGTCCAGGCGATCAGGTCCGGCGTGCTCGGCCAGCCCATCGAGGCCGGGGTCATGTAGGCGAATTCGGGGAAGCCGAACGCGGCGATGTTGGCGGCGAGGATGCCCATGACGGCGACGCCGCGGATGAGGTCGAGCGTGGCGATTCTGGCGGGGGCGGGGGTCATGCGGGCAGAGTGAAGTATGGGAGGTGCAGATGCTCGCACAGCATTTCTGGGGGTGTTTCGCAGGGGCGAGTTGGCGGCTGGGATGCGGCGTGGTGGTGCTTTGATGTGGCGGGGGCGCGGCGGATCAAGCGGGAAGTGTCACCCTCTTTTGACGCTTTGCGGGTGCATGGGATTCGCAAACGCGCGAGGTTCGTGCGGGAGGGGAGGACTGCTTCGATCATCAGTCCAACGCTGGCACATTGGGGTGACGTAGGACAGCCCGAGCGACGGGCCGACGCGACGCGCCCCTGTACCGGGGCTGCCGTGACAGAATAACTCCTGGCGACACCTGCACAGCGGCAAATGTTCGTCGCCGGCCAACTCGTACTCGTACTCGTATTCGTATTCGGCACTCTGACCCAGCTCTGGCCCGCACCAACCGTCACCCCAGGGAAAGCTGGGGGATCCCCGTTGGCGCGTGCTGCGACCCGAATAGGGAGATCCCAGCTTTCGCTGGGATGACGGGGGGGGAATGGGTGACGGAGCTCGGTGGTGAGCGACTTGAATTTGGTGACGAGCGACGGATGTCGAGTGAACGCGATCGCAACGGCATAGGGTAACGCGGACAGCGAACGGACCGGCGGCAACAATACTTACCGAGGTTCAGCGCGTCATCGACAGCGCGTCGGTGTTCGAACGGACGACATCGCTCGCCTTCTTGTTCTCCCGCGAAGGCGGGAGCCCAGACTGGGTCCCCGCCTTCGCGGGGACACATGCTATGGCTCTCGGTTACTTTCCTTAGCCCGAAACCAACCACCCCGGCGGAGGCCGGGGCCCAATTGGGGGACGGTGATGGCTGGGGGGGGGGCGGCGCTTCGTTACCGCTGCCTTCCCCAATTGGGCCCCAGCCTTCGCCGGGGTGGTAGCTTTGCGGTGGGGTGGGGCGCTCTCTCAATTAACCAGCGCAGCCATGCATCAAGCCAACGCCGCGTCGACCCCCATCAGTTTCGGGAAGAACCCCTCGTGCGCAGTCCGCAGCGTATCCAGCGCGATCACGTCGTCGCGATCGGGGCGTTCGAAGATCAGGCGCTTGCCGCCAGTGCGGCCCAAGGGCTCGGCCTCGACCTCGGCAGCATGCGCCGCGCCGAGGAAGTCGAGCAGCGCATGGTCTTCGACGGTGACGATGTAGACGCCCTGGTCCTCGGCGAAGAACGCGCGCGCGCAGTCGAACGGCTGCTTGCGGTCGATCATCGCGCCGATCCCGCCGGCCAGCGCCATCTCGGCGAGCGTCACCGCAATGCCGCCGTCGGAAACGTCGTGAACCGCGGTCAGCTGGCCCAGCGCGATCGTCTCGCGGATCAGGTCGCCGACGCGACGCTCGGCGGCGAGATCGACCGGCGGCGGCGGGCCGGCGTCGAGCTGCTCACGGCCGTGGCATTCGCGCAGCCACAAGGACTGGCCGAGATGGCCGCCGCGCGTGCCGACCGCGAGGATGATGTCGCCCGAGCCCTTGAACGCGATCGTCGCATTCTTCTGCCAGTCCGCGAGCAGGCCGATCGCGCCGATCGCCGGCGTCGGCAAAATCGCGGACCCGCCGCCCGTTGCCTTCGATTCATTGTAGAGCGACACGTTGCCCGACACGATCGGAAAATCGAGCGCGATGCAGGCGTCGCTCATGCCTTCGAGGCAGCCGACGATCTGGCCCATGATCTCGGGACGCTGCGGGTTGGCGAAGTTGAGGCAGTTGGTCACCGCGAGCGGCAGCGCGCCGACCGCGGTCAGGTTGCGCCACGCTTCGGCGACCGCCTGCTTGCCTCCCTCGACGGGATCGGCAAAGCAATAGCGCGGCGTACAGTCGGTGGTCATCGCCAGCGCCTTCTGCGTGCCGTGGACGCGGACGACCGCGGCGTCGCCACCGGGGCGCTGCACGGTGTCGGCGCCGACCATGTGGTCGTACTGCTCCCAGATCCAGCGGCGCGAGGCGATGTCCGGCGAGCCCATCAGCGTGAGCAGGTCGGCGGCAATGTCATTGCTGTGCGGCGCGTTTTCGAGCGGCGCGGGCTTCGGAGTCGGCACATGCGGGCGATCGTACAGTGGTGCTTCGTCAGCCAAAGGCCCGAGCGGGATGTCGCAGACGGTCTCACCCTTGAACGTCAGCACCATCCGGCCGGTGTCGGTGACGCGGCCGATCACCGCGAAATCTAGCTCCCATTTCTTGAAAATCGCCTCGGCCTCGGCTTCGCGGCCGGGTTTCAGGACCATGAGCATGCGCTCCTGCGATTCGGAGAGCATCATCTCGTACGGGGTCATGCCGGTCTCGCGCTGCGGCACGTCGTCCATCGTCAGCTCGATGCCGACGCCACCCTTCGACGCCATCTCGACCGCGGACGAGGTGAGGCCGGCGGCACCCATGTCCTGGATCGCGACGATCACGTCGGTCGCCATCAGTTCGAGGCAGGCCTCGATCAGCAGCTTCTCCGTGAAGGGATCGCCGACCTGGACGGTTGGACGCTTGGCGTCCGAATCCTCGCCAAAGTCCGCGCTCGCCATCGTCGCGCCGTGGATGCCGTCGCGGCCGGTCTTGCTGCCGACATAGACGATCGGATTGCCGATGCCGCTGGCGGCCGAATAGAAGATCTTGTCCTGGTCGGCGATGCCGACGGTCATCGCGTTGACCAGGATGTTGCCGTCATAGGCCGCGTGGAAGTTCACTTCGCCGCCGACGGTCGGCACGCCGACGCAATTGCCGTAGCCGCCGATGCCGTGGACGACGCCCGAGATCAGGTGGCGCATCTTGGGGTGGTCGGGCCGGCCGAAGCGCAGCGCGTTGAGGTTGGCGATCGGCCGCGCGCCCATCGTGAAGACGTCGCGCAGGATGCCGCCGACGCCGGTCGCCGCACCCTGGTACGGCTCGATGTAGGACGGGTGGTTGTGGCTCTCCATCTTGAAGATCGCCGCCTGGTTGTCGCCGATGTCGACGACGCCGGCATTCTCGCCGGGGCCGCAGATGACGCGGGGCCCCTTGGTGGGCAGCTTCATCAGGTGGATCTTGCTGGATTTGTAGCTGCAATGCTCGGACCACATGACCGAGAAGATGCCGAGCTCGACCATGTTCGGCTCGCGGCCGATCGCGCGCAGGACGCGCTCATATTCTTCGGGGGACAGGCCGTGGTCGGCGACGATCTGCGGTGTGATCTCGGTCATGGGGCGGGCTTTAGCGGGGTGGGACGCATCCGTCACCTGTGCGAACCACGACAATGTGGTTTGGGACCGTAATTGCGCCGCTTATGGTTATGGCTTGGCGGCGCGCAACGTTTCGTTGATCCGCGACTGCCAGCCGGGCCCGCTCGCGCGAAACCTTTCGAGCACGTCGTTGTCTAGCCGTAGGGAGACGAGCGACTTGCCAGAGGTGACGGAGCCCTTCGGCCTACCGCGCGGCTTGCTGCCGTTCGGAAAGGCCGCTGCCAATTCCGGGAAGTCTGCGATCGGCCGCGACCGCGCGAAATCGGCTTCGGTCAATTCGGGATTGTCGTGTTCGAACGCGACCTTGCGGGTATCACCAGCCATGACGGCGCAACTCCTTCGCATGGGCGTGGCGCAGATTGGTTTAAACGAAAGCGTCGTCCGTTGCGATGGACAGCGTTGGCCTTCTCAAAATCCCGTCATCCTGACGAAAGTCAGGATCCAGGGTAACCGAGTGCGGAGCCTTGTGGCTCTGGATCCTGACTTTCGTCAGGATGACGGTTGGGGTGAGAGTGGCGCGGTGAATGAGCGACCATAGGCCAGAACCGCGGTTTGCGACGCCCTCCCGATCGCCGTATCAACCGTAAGGCGGCTGCGTGTACCCCTTCGGGCTCAGCGTGAAGATGTCGCAGCCCGTCTCCGTAATCCCGATCGAATGCTCGAACTGCGCAGACAGTGAGCGGTCTCGCGTGACCGCCGTCCAGCCGTCGTCGAGCAGCTTCACATCGGGGCGACCAATGTTGATCATCGGCTCGATCGTGAAGATCATGCCCGGCCGCAGCTCGGGGCCGGTGCCGGGCTTGCCGACATGGACGACTTCGGGGGCGTCGTGGAACAGCCGGCCGACGCCGTGGCCGCAGAAATCGCGGACCACGCCGTAGCGGTGCTTCTCGGCGTGGCGCTGGATCGCGTTGGCGACGTCGCCCATGCGGTTGCCAGGCTTGGCGTGCTCGATGCCGATCATCAGGCATTCGTAGGTGACTTCGACGAGGCGGCGCGCCTTGATAGGCACGTCGCCGATCAGGTACATCCGACTCGTGTCGCCGTGCCAGCCGTCGAGCAGGGGCGTGACGTCGACGTTGACGATATCACCCGATTTCAGCGTCTTCTCGCTCGGGATGCCGTGGCAGACGACATGGTTGATCGAGATGCAGACGCTGTGCGTGTAACCGCGATAGCCGAGCGTCGCGGGCACGCCGCCGCCTGCAATAATGAAGTCGTAGATCAGCCGGTCGATCTCGGCGGTGGTCACGCCCGGCACCATGTGCGGCACGATCATATCGAGCGTCTCGGCCGCGAGGCGACCCGCCTTCATCATGCCTTCGAAGGCGGCGGGGCCGTGGAGCTTGATGGCGCCGGTGCGCGCGTCGGGCTGGTCCGAGGTGACGGTTACATATTCGGTCATGTCGCGCGATATAGCGTGGCGGCGGCGGTTTTGCGAGGCTATGCGAGGGGCATGGTAGAGGAACGCATCTGGACGGCCGCGCTGACGATCATCGGCGACGAGATCCTGTCGGGCCGCACGCAAGACAAGAACGTCGCGCAGATCGCGGCCTGGCTCAACGTGCAGGGCATCCGCCTCGCCGAAGTGCGCGTGGTCGCCGACAAGACCGAGGCGATCGTCGAGGCGGTCAACATCCTGCGCCAACGCAACGACTATCTGTTCACGACCGGCGGGATCGGGCCGACTCACGACGACATCACGGTCGATGCGATCGCCGAGGCGCTGGGCGTCGCGGTCGAGCATCATCCGCGTGCGATGGCGGTGCTGGAGGCGTATTACGCGACGCGCGGCGGGCTGACCGAAGCGCGGGCGCGGATGGCGCGGGTGCCGGTCGGGGCAGACCTGATCGACAACAAGGTGTCGGGCGCGCCGGGGATCCGGATCGGTAACGTCTTCATCATGGCGGGCGTGCCGCACATTACGGCGGGGATGCTCGACGCGCTGACGGGCACGCTCGAGGGCGGGCGCCCGGTGGTGTCGAAGACGATCGGCTGCTGGGTCGCGGAGAGCGAGGTCGCCGACCTGTTGCGCGATGCCGAGAAGACTCACGAAGGCGTGGCGATCGGAAGCTATCCGTTCTTCCGCGACGGCAAGACGGGTGCGAACTTCGTGGTGCGGAGTTCGGACGAAGCGCTGGTCGATCGCTGCCTCGCGGACCTGACGCGCGATCTCGAAGCCACCGGGCGAACCGTCACGGCGCAGGGTATCTAGGCTTTTTAATTATCCTCTCCCGCCAGGGGGAGGTGGCGCGCAGCGACGGAGGGGGGAGGAGGTGCCGACCTCTGTTGCGTGTCCTCCCCCTCCGTCTGGCAAGCGCCAGCCACCTCCCCCTGGCGGGGGAGGATGAGGAACCGCCGCTTCACGCCCCCCACTCCGGGCCTTCGGGATCGGGATAGAACGCGTCCGGATCGAATGGCGCGACGCGACTGCGTGACCGGGCCGCCAGTTCCCCCTCCACGAGATCCGGTAGCGTCGGCGCACCGCCGCCGAAGCGGATGCGGACATAGCCCATGCTGCCGACCAGCGCCTGGAATACGACGACATGCTCCTCCTGCTGCATGCGGCGCCCGATCAGCGGCGCGCGTTCGGCGGAGAGATAGCCCATCTGGATACCGCGCAGGCTGAACACCGCGACCGCGTTGGGGTCATGCGGGTTCTTCGGTTCGCGACGCAGCTCGACGGGCTCGCCTGGCGCGCAGAGCAGCAATTCCATCCGCCGGTTGCTCTTGCTGCGATCCGTGTTGGGGAAGTCGATGCCGACCACGCCGAGCGTCAGTTCGTCCATCCCGCGAATCTCCCAGCCTTGGTGCATGACGCCTTGGCGCGCCCAGTCCGGATCTACAGCGCGGTATCGCAAATCGTCAGGCAGCGATGGACAGCAGGCAAAAAAATAGCGGCCCGAAGACCGCTATTTCCTTCAACGAAGTCGTTAGACTTAGTTGCTGTCCGAATCGTCGTCGTTGTCAGCAACGATGACGATCCCGGCTACGACTGCTGCCGCTGCCAGAACTGCGACGATGATGCCGCCTCCGGCCAGCTCGTTCTTGTCAGCCGAAACCGAACCCGAACGAACCGACTTTGCAACCGACAGATTTGCCGGTGCTGCCATGGCCGGAGCAACTGCCATCGTGGCTGCTGCTGCGGTCAGGATGTACTTCCCAAGACGCATGATGAACTCCCTTTGTGCTCGTCACGTCGCACTTGGCACGAAACCAATTGCGAGGCAACCGAGGTAACCGGTACGAAACCGAAGTGTTCCGCACTGTTGCGGCAGTGCAACACGCATCTGCCTCCTGCTATCCATAGCGGCTGGCAGGCGTTTGAGAAAGGCTAGTTTCGCGGCAAAACCGATAAGACCCTTACCAAAAATGGGGGTTATCTCGCGGGATGCTCGAGGGCCGGATTCGACCTGTCCGAGCCGTTCGTCTGCAAGTGCCAGACATCGCCGCCTTCCAATCCCAACGCGGTAAGCTTGCCCGATGCGTACGCACCGGTATCCACGCCGATGCGATGGTTGCGATGCTCGACCTCGTCCGTCATCGTATGACCGTGGACGATGGTTTTCTCGAGCTTGTTGCGATGCTCGAGAAATGGATCACGAATCCATCGAAGATCGGAGGAGCGCTGCCGATCCAGCGGCGCATCCGGTCGAACCCCTGCATGGACGAACGCATAGTCGCCTATGACGATCATGTCCTCGAACGCGCTGATGAATGCGCGGTGCTCCTGAGGGACAAGTTCCGCCAGGCGATGGACGAGTTCCTCATAGTCCAAGCGCTCATATTCGGTCGCGTCCATCCCATAGCTCAGGATGGTCTCCCGCCCGCCGATCCGGCAGAACAGACGGAGCGCCTTGGGCTCGCCGTCGAGCGCGCCCAGGAAAATCTCTTCGTGATTGCCGAGTAGAAAACGGACGGTGCCGCGGGTTTTGGAAAGGTCGATCAACCGATCGATGACGGCGGCGGAAGCCGGACCGCGATCGACGATATCGCCTAGGAAGATCAGCGTCGTCTCGGCGGGCCCGCGTTGGGCATCGTCCGCATCGATCAGCGCGATCAGTTCATCGAGCAGTTCGACACAACCATGAATGTCCCCGACGGCATAGACCCGCTGCCCTTCCGGCACGACAGATGTGGAGGTCTTGGACGCGGTGCGGGACTTAAAAAGCTTGGAGATCATGATGCCGACAATGTGTGGAGGCCGGTATCGAACGGCAATACCGTAGAGACGCGGCGCATACGGGGTAAAGCGGCGGGTCGCAATGTACGCGTGTCGATCTGCCGGCCCTTGCGCTGCGAAGCGCATGACGTGTCGATCGAACAGGTCTAATGCCCGTGGATGACCCTCATCGCCCGACTGCTGCCGCTTCTCCTGCTGACCGCTGCGGCCCCTGCCAAGGATGCGGCCCCTGCACCGGGGTTCTTCGAGGCGCTGCGGGCAGCCGATTTGCGCCTGGCGACGATCGCGTATCGCCTCACGACGGCCAACGCGCCGTTGTGCGACAGGCTTCAGCCGCAGGTTGGGATGCCGATCCATGCGCTGACCCAATATGGTCCTGGCACCCGCGATGCGGCGGCGGCGGCATTCGGGTTCGAATCGATGATCGGCGTGGAGGGCGTGGTGGCTGGCGGTCCTGCGGATCGTGCCGGGGTCGTCGCGAACGACTCGCTGGCAGCGATCGGCGATCTCGTCTTGCCGGGGTTGCCGGCGGCGAACGTACCGGAAAACGCTGCGAGCCGGGATGTTGCGGAGGCGGCGATCGCCGACACCCCGCTGCGCCAGGTACTGCGGCTGACCGTGCTGCGGAGAGGTCAGCGGCAATCGATCGCCGTGACGCCGGTAACGGGCTGTCGATCGCGGTTCGAGATCCTGCTCGGCAGTGGTCTCGATGCCAGCGCGGACGGGTCGGTGGTACAGATCGGCGAGCGTTTCTTCGATGGCTATACCGATGCCGAGATCGCGGTCGTCGTGTCGCATGAACTCGCGCACAATATCCTGCGCCACCGGGCCCGCCTCGACTCGGCGAAGATCAATCGCGGGTTGCTGGCTGAGCTTGGCCGCAATGGCCGGCTGATCCGCGAGACCGAGGACCAGGCCGATCTGCTCGGAATTTATCTCCTCGCCAACGCTGGGTACGACCCGATGTCGGCACCCAGTTTCTGGCGGAGCAAGGGTGGCATGGTCGACGGCGGACTATTCCGAAGCCGTACGCACGCGTCGTCCAAGGCGCGTGCAGACACGCTCGAAGCCGTCGCGCGGTCGATCGCGGCGAACCCGGTCCGGCCGATCATCCCGCCGGTTGTCGCGACGCGGGACGTGCCGTTGCGCTGACGGAGGGTCGCGGCTGGTCGGGCCAGATACCGCGTGTGTCGAGCACCGCCTTGTCGACGCGCTCCTCAAGCGGAATCGATTTGAAAACGTCATGGTCGACCAGAACGACCATGATCGGGCAGGTTTCGATCGCGGTGTCGACGTCGATCAGCGTCGCGCCGGTGTCCGCCAGGGCCGCGGGCAACGTTCGGGCATAGGGCTCGACGATCCGTACGCGGTCGCCAAAAGCGCGGGCGACGGCTTGCGCAACCTTTAGCGCGGGGCTTTCGCGGAAATCGTCGATGTTGGCCTTGAACGCCAGGCCCAGGCAGGCGACCTTCGCATCCGGCATCGATTCGACCAGCGCGGCTACCTGCGCGATGACGTGGTCGGTCTTGCCGTCGTTCACTTCGCGCGCGGTTCGGATCAGCGGTGTCTGGTCGGGCGCCGCATGGACGAGGAACCAGGGATCGACAGCTATACAGTGCCCGCCGACGCCCGGCCCTGGCTGAAGGATGTTCACGCGCGGATGGCGATTGGCGAGGCGGATCACCTCCCACACATCGACCCCCATGGTGTCCGCGATCAGTGACAATTCGTTTGCGAACGCGATGTTGACGTCTCGAAACGCGTTCTCGGTCAGCTTCGTCATTTCCGCCGCCCGCGCCGTCGTCGTAACGCAGGCGCCGCGGACGAACCGGCGGTAGAAGGTTAGGGCCTTGCGCGCGCATCGTGGCGTGATCCCACCGATGACGCGGTCATTGTCTATCAGTTCGACCAGAATGCGACCGGGCAGGACGCGTTCGGGACAATAAGCGATCGCAATGTCCGCCTGTTCGCCGGTTCGGCCGGGCACGCGGATATCGGGACGCAGCGTCGCCAGCAGATCGCGGACCTGTTCGGTGGTACCGACCGGCGAGGTCGATTCGAGAATGATCGTATCGCCGGGTTTCAGCACGCCGGCGATCGTCGTCGCCGCGTCCAGGACATAGCCGATATCGGGCGCGTGATTGTCGTCGAACGGCGTCGGCACCGCGATGACGAAAACGTCCGCAGGCTCGATCGTCATCGATGCGCGCAGCGTGCCGCGGGCGACCACGCCCGAGACAAGCCCGTCGAGGTCGACTTCTTCGATATGCACGCGTCCCGAGTTGATCGTCTCGACCACCGATTCGGTCACGTCCACGCCGAGTACGCGCGCACCGGTGCGCGCGATCACCGCGGCGGTCGGCAGCCCGATATAGCCCAGGCCCATGACGACGACGGTGAGTTCAGTCTCGGTCAGCATGTTTGGCGTTTCCCTTTGCGGTCTCGGGTGCGGTGGTGGCGATGGTGCCGAGACCGACGAAGTCGGTGACGATGGCGGCGATGCGTGCGGCTGCTTGGCCGTCGCCGAACGGGTTATGCGCGCGCGCCATCGCCGAATAGGCGACAGGATCGTCGAGCAGGGTGAAGATTTCGGAAACGATCCGGGCCTCGTCGGTCCCGATCAACCGGGCGGTACCGGCGGCCACGCCTTCGGGGCGCTCGGTCGTCTCGCGCATCACCAGCACCGGCTTGCCGAGCGCCGGCGCCTCTTCCTGCACGCCGCCAGAATCGGTCAGGACGATATCGGCCATGCTCAGCGCCCGGACGAAATGCGGGTAGTCGAGCGGCTCGATCCGCGCGACGTTGCCGCGATCGCCGAGGATCGCGTCCATGACCGATACGACGTTGGGATTGGGATGGACGGGAAACAGGACGGCGACATCGTCGCGTTCCGCTATGCGTCCGATCGCGCGTGCGATCGACGCCATGCCGTCGCCGAAATTCTCGCGGCGGTGCGTCGTGACCAGGATGATCCGCTTACCTGCGAACCGCGTGGCGATCTCGTCGAGCCCGGCGGCGAGCGAGGGGTCCGCGGCGACCTTGGCGCTGGTCCAGTGCAGCGCGTCGATCACGGTATTGCCGGTGACGTGGATCAGGTCGGCCGGAATCGTCTCGCGACGCAGGGCGTCTGCCGACGTTTCGGTCGGCGCCAGATGCAGCGCGGCGATCGGCGCCACGATTCGGCGGTTCACCTCTTCGGGCCAGGGATGATAGATGTCGCCCGATCGCAATCCGGCCTCGACATGGGCGACCGGGACCTTCCGGTAATAGGCGGCGAGCGCGCCGGTCATCGCGGTGGCGGTGTCGCCCTGGACGATGACCAGATCGGGTCGCTCGGCATCCATCACTTCGCCCAGCCCGGTGAGCAGGCGGGCCGTCAGGCGGTCCAGGGTCTGGCCCGGTTCCATCAGGTCGAGGTCGATATCGGGCGTTATGTCGGCGATCGCCAGCACCTGATCCAGCAACCCCCGGTGCTGCGCGGTGACGCACGTCCGCACCGCAAGTCCCGGAATTTCGGCCAGGGCGCGGATGACGGGAAAGAGTTTGATCGCTTCGGGACGCGTCCCGAAAATTACGAGTATCTTTGACATGGAACCTTCCTAACCCACCGCGTTTAATGACGCGCTAACCGGCTACGACGTTTCCTCGATCGGGCGGTCCGATTTGCACGGGACCGTAACGATCGGTAGTTGGTGGCTGGAGTGTTGATGCAAAGATATCACTGGAGATCCGAATGACCATAAAGCCATTGCGCAAGGCTGTGTTTCCGGTCGCGGGACTCGGTACCCGCTTCCTGCCTGCCACCAAGTCGATGCCGAAGGAAATGCTCACCGTCGTCGACAAGCCCTTGATTCAATACGCCGTCGAGGAAGCCCTGGAGGCGGGGATCGAGCAGATCATCTTCGTAACCGGGCGCGGCAAGGGCGCGCTCGAGGATCATTTCGATATCTCGTACGAGCTTGAGGCGACGATGCGCGCGCGCGGCAAGTCGCTCGATGCGATCAGCCATATCCGCATGAAACCGGGTTCGCCGGTCTATGTCCGCCAGCAAGAACCGCTCGGCCTCGGCCACGCCGTATGGTGCGCGCGCGAGATCGTCGGCGACGAGCCGTTCGCGGTATTGCTGCCGGACGAACTCATGGTCGGCAAGCCCGGCTTCATGAAGCAGATGGTCGAAGCGTATAACCAGGTCGGCGGCAACGTCATCGGCGCGCTCGAAGTGCCCGATTCGGAGACCGACAAATACGGTATCATCTCGCCGGGCGCGATCGACGGGCGCCTGACCGAAGTCACCGCACTGATCGAGAAACCCAAGCGCGGCACCGCACCGTCGAACCTGATGATCCCCGGCCGCTACATCCTCCAGCCCGAGGTTATGCGGATCCTGGAGACGCAGGAGAAGGGCGCCGGCGGCGAGATCCAGCTGACCGACGCGATGGCGCAGCTGATCGGCAACCAGCCGTTCCACGGCTTCACCTTCGATGGCCAGCGCTATGACTGCGGCGACAAGGCCGGGTACATCCAGGCAAATCTGGCGATCGCCCTGTCGCGCGACGACATCGGTCCGGCCGTGCGGCAGTTTGCCGAGCGTCTGCTGGCGAACTGATCGGCGGCTCACGACGGATATAGCGTCCCTCATCAGCAGGGGGGCCGCTGCGAAGAGCGGGGCGGCACCGGCAAGGTGCCGCCCTCAGGCGCTATCCGTTATGTCTACTTCTGCGCCACCACCACGCTGGTGTTCGGGATCGCCGTCTGCGCCAGGTCGGTCTTCGGCATGTTGAGCCCTGCGACGCTCCACTGCGTTGCGGTCCGGCACGTCGTTTTCCGAAGATGACTGCCGGTGACGGCGGGATCGGTGACGCAATATTTCTGCGTCTTCGCATCGTATTTGAGTTTCGTCGTCGGCTGCGTCTCGGCAGCGAGGCTCGGCGCAGCGGTGACGAGAACGGCGGCGGCGATGAAGCTGTTCAGGATGAGCGATGGCATGATGGCGTCCTTCGGATCGTTGGTGTCGTAACCCGATTGGGCTACGCAACGACCGATGCATCGTGTGTGCCAGTTTAATAATACAGCGCTACACCTGGGACAAGCTACTCAGCTTCTTGCATATTTTTCCGCACACCGCCGTGTCGATGGAATGCATGTTCCGCACGTCGCACCATCATCTGGCACGAGATACAGGAATTTGGCGCGTTTAGCGCTCCAGCAACCGCGGCATGAGCTCGACGAAATTGCAGGGCCGGTGTCGGCTGTCGAGCTGATCGCGCAGGATCCCGTCCCAGCCATCCTTCACCGCCCCGGTCGAGCCCGGCAGCGCGAAGATATACGTGCCCTTCGACACACACGCGCACGCGCGCGACTGTACCGTCGAGGTGCCGATCGTCTGGTAGCTGAGCATGCGAAACAGCTCGCCGAAGCCCGGAATCATCTTTTCGGCAACCTGCTCGATCGCCTCCGGGGTCACGTCGCGCCCCGTCACGCCGGTGCCGCCGGTGGTGATGATGCAATCGACCTCCGGATCGCCGATCCACGCATGCAGCCGCGAGACGATCGTCTCGACATCGTCCTTCTCGATCCGGCGATCGGCGAGCACGTGGCCAGCCTCGGTCAGCCGCGCGACGAGCGTGTCGCCCGAGCGATCCTCGGCCAGCCCACGCGTGTCCGACACCGTCAGCACGGCGATCCGCACCGGCAGGAAAATCCGGCTCTCGTCGATCGGCATGAAACTCAGTCCGCGCGCGTGATGGTAGAGGATTGCGGCCCGACGCTAGCGTTCACCGCGACCGTGCTGGCGCTCGCCCGCGCGTTGGGCCGGGCGTTCATCCGTACCGCGGTGGCACCCGGCAGGCCGGGGAAGCGCGGCCACATGCCCTGCGCCAGCGCATTGCGGCTGACCGACGCCTTCTTGCCGCCCTGCGCCTCGTACATCCAGTAATTGCGCAGCACGGTGGTCACGTAGCCCCGCGTCTCCCAATACGGAATGCTCTCGATATACAGCAGCGGATCGCCGTTATCATGGACGATCGCGTTCCAGTCGCCGACCGGACGTGGCCCCGCATTATACGCCGCGATCACCTTCGGCAGCAGCCCGCCGGTAACGCCCGCCATGTCGCGCAGCCGCTCCAGATGACGCTGGCCGACATCCATGTTGGTGCTGGGCTTGGTCAGCGCTTTCACGTCGATCGAGGTGCCACGCTCGCGCGCGAAATCGGTCGCGGCGGCGGGCATGATCTGCATGAGACCGTACGCGCCGGCCGGGCTCTTCACGGTATTGCGGAAGCGCGATTCCTCGAGCGTGTGCGCGTAGACCAGCGCCTTGTCGATGTGCCAGCCGCTGTCCGGCGTCCAGTTCGGCGTCGGATAGCGTGCCTCGGCGGTCGACGTCACACCCTGCGGGCAATTATGTGCGAGCCACACGGTGGTCGCGGGCAGGCTCAATGCTTCCGCCACGCGGACCAGGTTACCGAACTCGCGCGGGTCGCCGATCTTGGCCTGCTGGCGGATCACCGTATCGGCCAGATCGGTCTCGCCGACCTCGACCAGCGCCGCTGCGACGCGCACGTTCGGACGCTTGCCGACGACCTGCCAGTCGCTGGCGACCAAGCCGCCGACCGACGTCCCCTTGTCCTTCATCGCCAGTTGCTGGCGCGCGAGCTGGCCGTAGAAGCTCTCGCCGAACTGCGCCGCCGCCTTTAGTCGGCCCTCGATCTTGTCGGGGCGCGAGCACACCATGTCCGCACGCGACGCCCAGTATAGCGCCGCCGCGCGAAGATCGACGTCGCCGGCCCGCGCCGCGACACCCTCGAACCCGGATTCGGCATTCGCACAATCATTCTGACGCCATGCCGACAGCGCGCCGACCCAGCGGCCCTGGACCGCCCAGTCGCCGACGCCGTCCTGCGCCTTCGCCGCCATCACGCGTGCGTTGACGTCGTCGCCTTGCAGGAAATAGATCCACGCGATCTTCTGTTGCCACTCGGTCAGCGCCTCGGGGGTGAGCCCGGGTGTGCTCTCGAGCAGCGACTGCGCCTCGCGGCCCATGTCCGCCTTCACGTAGGGCTGCATCTTGAGCGCGAGATCGGCGGCGATCATGTCGCCCTGCAGGCTCTTGGCGCGGACGCGACGCGGCGCGCCGTCCTGCCAGATCAGCCGTTGCGCGGTAGGCAGGGGCGGCAGGTCGACCGCCCCGCGCACCTTGGCCAGCCGTGAAATCTGTTCGGCCTCGGGCAGTTCGGGCGCTTCGTTGAGCAGCGCGACGAGCGGCTCCATCTCGATCCTGGGCGAGCCCTTCGCGGTGTACATCTCGGCGCGCGCGATCGCGTGCAGCGGGCCGGGCTTCATCGTGTCGAGCTGGATCTGCGCGTCGGTCCACTTGCCGTCGCGGATCGCCGCGAACACCGTCTTGTACGCCTCGCGCTGACCCGCATCGAGCTGGTCGGGGATCTGCTCCAGCGTCGGCGCGCCGACCAGCTGCGGCGTCCCGAGCCGCGCATCGCCGCCCGGCTCGCCCGCAACGGCCGCCGCCAGCGCCGGGAAGGGGAGGGCGCTGAGCCCCAGCGCGATAGCCGCCCAGGAAACCGATCGGGTCCGAATCATCTCACGCCCTCTTGCGATATCTGTTCGCGCATCAGCATCTGCAAATCCTTCCAGGCCTCGGCCTTGGCCGCTGGCTTCTCGATCAGAAACCGCGGGTGAAAGCTCGCGACCACGTTCGTCATGTGCGACGCGTCACCGACCCCTGTTTGTGCGGTCTTATGGTTAAACCCATGTAAACGCCCGCGCGCGGCCTGTAATTCCGTCCCGAGGATTGCACGGCTCGCCGCATTGCCCAGCAGCAGCAACCGCTTCGGCGCGACCAAGCCGATGTGATGCTTGGCGATTTCCGCAAGCCGCTCCTCGACCTCGCTCTGGATCCGCCCCGCCGTCGGCCGCTTCGCGCACACCGCCGCGAGGTGCACCTCGTCGCGGGTCAGCCCGATCGCCGCGAGCATCTTGTCGAGCAACCGTCCCGACGCGCCGCTGAGCAATGCGCCCGCATCGCCGTCGTCGCGGTCAGGGCAATCGACAAGCACCATGACCGTAGCGTCAGCCGGCCCGGTCGCGGTCAGCGAAACCCCGCTCCAGTCGGCTTCCGGAACCTCGGCCCCGGTCCGCCAGTTGAGGAAATCGGCGAGCGTAAGCGGCATGACCGACGGCGCAGCAACCGGTGTAGCAAGTGCGGGCTGGGTAACGACGAGCGGCTCGGGAGCGGCGAACCAGTTGCGCGGGACGTCGTCGACCAGCGTGTCGACGCCAGCCTCGTGCCACCAGTCGAGCGCGCTCGCCGCGGCGTTTCGCCAATCGATGGTTTGGTCCGCCCCCATCGGGTAACCTATGCTGCACGGTTGACGTGGCGGTCAACTCGCGCAATCGCCATATTAGCCAAGACGGTGTCCGCCCGAGCCCGGACGAACGTAACGTTCGGGAAGTGGGGCAAATAGGGGAGATCCCCGGGAGACGATGATGACGACACGTGAATCGATGCCCTATGATGTGGTGATCGTCGGCGCAGGTCCGGCGGGGCTTTCGGCAGCGATCCGTCTCAAACAACTGGCCGCCGAGAAGGACGCGGAGATCAGCGTCTGCGTGCTCGAAAAGGGCTCCGAAGTCGGCGCGCATATTCTCTCGGGCGCGGTCATCGATCCCAAGAGCCTCGACGAGCTCCTGCCGACCTGGCGCGACGACGGCTGCCCGCTCGCCGAGGTTCCGGTGACCGAGAACCATCACTGGATCCTGAGCAAGACGAAGAAGAGCGAGATGCCGCACTTCGTCACGCCGTCGTTCATGCACAACAAGGGCACGTACACGGGCTCGCTCGGCAACCTCTGCCGCTGGCTCGCGGGCAAGGCGGAGGAACTCGGCGTCGAGATCTTCCCGGGCTTTGCCGCCGCCGAAATCCTGTTCAACGACGACGGATCGGTGAAGGGCGTCGCGACCGGCGACATGGGCGTCGCGCGCGACGGCACGCACAAGGGCGACTACACGCCGGGGCTCGAACTCCACGCCAAATACACCTTCTTCTCGGAAGGCTGCCGCGGGCACCTAACCAAGCAACTGATCGCCAAGTTCGCGCTCGACAAGGACAGCGATCCGCAGGTCTACGGCCTCGGCATCAAGGAGCTGTGGGACATCGATCCCGCGCTCCACAGCCCCGGCCGCGTCATCCATACGCAGGGCTGGCCGCTGACCGAAACCGATGGTTCGAACGGCGGTGGCTGGATCTATCACCAGGCGAACGGCCAGGTCTCGATCGGCTTCGTCACGTGGCTCAACTACACCAACCCGCATCTCTCGCCGTTCCACGAGATGCAGCGCTGGAAGACGCATCCCGAGATCGCCGCGCTGCTGAAGGGCGCTAAGCGCGTCAGCTACGGCGCGCGCGCGATCAGCGACGGCGGGCTTCAGTCGATCCCTAAGCTGGTCATGCCCGGCGCGGCCCTGATCGGCGACAGCGCCGGTTTCCTCAACGTGCCGCGCATCAAGGGCACGCATACCGCGATGAAGTCCGGCATGATGGCCGCCGAGGCCGCGGTCGAGGCGATCGTCTCGCAGCGCGGTCACGACGAGCTCGCCGCCTATCCCGAGGCGTTCGAGCGGTCGTGGGTCAAGAAGGAGCTGTCGGTCGTCCGCAACGTCGTGCCGCTGGTCAAGAAGTTCGGCGATCTGGTCGGCTCGGGGCTCGCCGGCATCACGATGTGGCTCGAGCATCTGGGGATCAAGGTGCCCTTCACGATGCACCACCATCCCGACCATGAGAGCCTGTGGCGCAAGGACCTCGTCAAGCCGATCGCCTATCCCAAGGCCGATGGCGTCCTGACGTTCGACCGCCTCTCGTCGGTGTTCATCTCGAACACCAACCACGAGGAGGACCAGCCGGTCCACCTGACGCTCAAGGATCCGGCGGTGCCGATCGAATACAACCTGCCGATGTACGACGAGCCCGCGCAACGCTATTGCCCGGCCGGCGTTTACGAGGTGGTCGGCGAGGAAACCGGCGACCCGAAGTTCGTCATCAACGCGCAGAACTGCGTCCACTGCAAGACCTGCGACATCAAGGACCCCACCCAGAATATCAACTGGGTCGTACCCGAGGGCGGCGGAGGCCCCAATTATCCCAACATGTAAGCGTCTGTTTCTCGCACTAGGTCTTGCCGTGGCGGCTCCCGCCACGGCGGGAACGGGTGATCTCTCCGCCTATCTGAAGGCCCGCGCCGCCGACGCCGCGGGCAGGCCGGACCTTGCCGCCGCCAGCTACGCCAAAGTGCTGGCGGCATCGCCCGACGATCCCGTCGTCGCGATCCGTGCCTATCGCGAGGCGCTGGAGGCGGGCGACATGCCGCTCGCGACGCGCGCCGTAGCCGTGCTCAACAAGGCCGGCGTCGCCCCCGCCGACGCCGCGCTTCTGCCACTCGCCGATGCCGCGCGGCAGGGCGACACCAAGGCCGCAAACGCCGCCATCGCCACGCTCGCCACCGGCCCGCTCGTGGTGCTCGCGCCCTCGCTGTACGCCTGGGTCGCGCACGCCGAGGGACGCGACCCCGAACCGTCGCTCGCCACGGCCGCGAAGGACCCCGTCGCCAATCGCTTCGCCACCGAGACGCGCGTGCTGATCGCGGCGGCGCCGGCCAAGCAACCGCTCGCGATCGGCGTCTCGCGGCTGCTCGCGCGCCTCGCCAGCGACCTCGCAGCCGGCGAACCCTCGCCGCTGTCGATCGCTTTGACGCAGGCCGCGCTGCGCGCCGACCCCCGTTATGACGGCGCGCGCATCCTCCTCGCCGACGCGCTCGCCCGCAACAAGGTCGTCGACCGTGCGCTCGCCGTCCTCGACGAGATCGACCCAATGGGCCCATCCGCCGCGGCCGCCGGCGCCGAACGCGTCGATATCCTGTCGAACGCCGGTCGCGACGGCGAAGCACTCGCGGCCGCCAAGAACCGCATCGACCAGCAGGGCGCGGAGCCCGCCGACTGGCAACGCTACGCCGACCTGTTGCTGACGACCGGCAACCCCGCCGAAGCCGCCACCTGGTACCAGCGCATCATCGCCGCCGACGGGGACAAGGGCGGCACTTGGGGCGCGTGGCTGCAATATGGTGGTGCGCTCGATCAGGCCGGTCGCTGGCCCGAAGCGCGCGACGCTTTGGAAAAAGCCGTCGCCCGAGGCCCCGCGCAACCGCTTGCGCTCAATTACCTCGGCTTCGCGCAGGTCGAGCATGGCGACGACATCCCCGCCTCGATTCGGTTGCTAGAGCGCGCCACCCGCCTCGACCCGACCAGCGCCTCGATCACCGATTCGCTGGGCTGGGCCTACCACCTCTCCGGCAACACCGCGCGCGCGCTCCCGCTGCTCGAAACCGCCGCGCAGGCCGAACCCACCAACGCCGAAATATCCGATCACCTAGGCGACGCATACTGGAGCACGGGCCGAAACTACGAAGCCCGCTACGCCTGGCGCGCCGCGCTCCTCACCGCCGAACCCACCGAAACCGCACGCATAACCGCAAAGATCGCCAACGCCCTCCCCCCCAACGCCCGCCGCTGAAACAACGGCCCTTGCCCTGAAAGCTGAGAGGGAAGGGGCTTGCTCCGCCAACATCTGTCACCCCAGCGAACGCTGGGGTCTCTCACGAGGCGCGCATCGCCGCCAACGATAAGATTCCAGCGTTCGCTGGGATGACGGTCGATTGTTGGCTAAGCGAATCGGCAAAGCGCGCACCAAGCCCGCCGCCAAACCCCGAGACACCGCAATGCCCGCCATCACCGAACCCGCCCCCGCCAAGATCAACCTGGCTCTCCACGTCCGCCGCCGCCGGCTCGACGGCTATCACGACCTCGAAACCCTCTTCGCCTTCGCCACCGACGGCGACCTCATCACGGTAGAAGCCGTCGAGGCTAACAGTTTTACCATAACCGGCCCCTTCGCCGCAGCACTTCTCCCAACCCCTACCACCAACCCGGCGAAGGCCGGGGCCCAATTAGGGGTGGCCCCTGAAGACGCGCACGGCTCGGCCGACGCAGCGCGAGGCGCCGCGCCTTGGCAAGGCAATCTCGTAACCGCCGCCGCCGACGCCTTCACCACCGCCTTCGCCCCCGACACCCATCACGCCATAACCCTTGAAAAGCACCTCCCCATTGCCTCAGGCATAGGCGGAGGCTCGGCCGACGCCGCTGCCACGCTCCGCGCGCTGGTCCGCCTCCACGGCATAGATCCGACCGACCCCCGCCTCCACGAAATCGCCGCGAAACTAGGCGCAGACGTCCCCGCCTGCCTAGCCAATTGCACCATGCTCGGCACCGGCAAAGGCGACACGCTGACCACGCTCGAAGGCCTGTCCGGCACGCCACTCCTGCTGGTAAATCCGGGCGTCGCGGTTTCCACCGCCGCCGTCTTCAAGACCTGGGACGGCCAGGACCGAGGCCCGATTCCGGAAGGTCCCCTCCTCGACCGCGCTAGAGCCGGCCGCAACGACCTCGAGCGCCCCGCGCTGACGCTCGCCCCCATCATCGCCGAAGTCCGCACGCTTCTCGACGCGGCGCGCGGCGTCATCCTGTCGAGAATGTCCGGCTCCGGCGCCACCTGCTTCGCCCTGTTCGAAACCACCCAGGCCCGAGACGCAGCGGCTACCGCCGCGCAAGCCTGCGGCTGGTGGACCCTCGCAACGACCATGGCCTGAAGAAAAGATGCCACCAGCGATGACGCGATTGCGCGGTCACGCCACCACGCCACATCCGTCATCCTGACGAAAGTCAGGACCCAGAGCCACAAATGACACCGCGCGTCTTTTCGCCATCTCAAGACTGTTGATGGGCCGACCACCGCCAAGCCCACGCGCGAGCAAGCCGATCCGTTCTCGACCAAACTCTGACCAGCCCACTCTTCATCTCGGACTTGTTCCGGGATCCACGTTGGCACGGGATCCGCGGTCTCTGAGCATGCGGGCCGGTTGAGGCGGGATACGAGCCCGGCATGACGGCAGAAGAGGGCAGGGGCGCTCGACGGCTGCTGCTGTCAAGCAAGCGCCCTTTTCTTCGCAAACTCACCGTTCCCTACTTGTTCCATGAGAACAAATAGAATACATCGGTTTGACGCGTTGAATGGCACGCGCGCTTGCTTTAGCGATGGGAGCTTATCAATGGCCGCTAATCTGAAAGTGATCGACACCGGCATGGCAACCGCAACCAACGACCGCCAGAAGGCGCTCGACGCCGCACTCGCGCAGATCGACCGCGCGTTCGGCAAGGGCTCGGCGATGCGCCTGGGCTCGAAGGAAACCATGCAGGTCGAGGTCATCTCGACCGGCTCGCTCGGGCTCGACATCGCGCTCGGCGTCGGCGGCCTGCCGCGCGGCCGCGTGATTGAGATCTATGGTCCGGAAAGCTCGGGCAAGACCACGCTCGCGCTCCACGTCATCGCCGAAGCGCAGAAGGGCGGCGGCACCGCGGCGTTCGTCGATGCCGAGCACGCGCTCGACCCGGTCTATGCCAAGAAGCTCGGCGTCAACATCGACGAGCTGATCGTGTCGCAGCCCGACACCGGCGAGCAGGCGCTCGAGATCGTCGACACGCTCGTCCGCTCGAACGCGATCGACGTGCTCGTCGTCGACTCGGTCGCGGCGCTCGTGCCGCGTGCGGAAATCGAGGGCGAGATGGGCGACAGCCATGTCGGCCTCCAGGCCCGCCTCATGTCGCAGTCGCTGCGCAAGCTCACCGGCTCGATCAGCCGCTCGCGCTGCATGGTGATCTTCATCAACCAGCTCCGCATGAAGATCGGCGTCATGTACGGCAACCCCGAGACGACGACGGGCGGCAACGCGCTGAAGTTCTACGCCTCGGTCCGCCTCGACATCCGCCGCATCGGCGCGATCAAGGCCGGCGAAGAGGTCACGGGCAACCAGACCCGCGTGAAGGTCGTCAAGAACAAGGTCGCGCCGCCGTTCAAGCAGGTCGAGTTCGACATCATGTACGGGCAGGGCGTCTCCAAGCTCGGCGAGATCCTCGATCTCGGCGTGAAGGCTGGCCTCGTCGAGAAGTCGGGCGCGTGGTTCAGCTACGACAGCGTCCGCCTGGGCCAAGGTCGCGAGAACTCGAAGACCTTCCTCAAGGACAATCCCGAAACCGCCGACCGCCTCGAAAAGCAGATCCGCGCCCGCACCGACAAGGTCGCCGAGGAAATGATGGCCGGCCCCGACGCCGAAGACGACGTATAAACCATTAAACCCTCTCCCTCCGGGGAGAGGGAGGGGCCCATGCAAAGCATGGGAGGGTGAGGGCACGCGGTTGATCGTGCAGGGCGTGTCGACATCGGGCTGCATCGGCGTCAGCCTCGACTTTGCGCCGGCGACGGTCTCTACGTAGGCACCGCACCGCACCGCACCGCTCCGCCCCGCCCAACCCTCCACCCCGGCGAAGGCCGGGGGCCAATTGGAAAGGTGGCAATAACGAAGCGCGATCTATCGTTGCGATTGTCACCCAACCGATCTCCAGCCCCCGCAGAGGTGGTGGCTCCCACCGAACGGGAGCACCCGCGCGCCCTTGTTCTCCCGCGAAGGCGGGAGCCCAGTCTGGATCCCCGCCTTCGCGGGGAAACAAGAAGGCGCGAGCTGCCGCAGAAAAATAGCGCAACAGGCGCGGCAGAGCGTCCAATTCCCCAGCGCCAAACCCGCGCGAGCGTCTATACTTCCTATACTTCGCTCCAAGCCGTCGCCCCCCAGATCCGACCATGAGGCATCCCGACCCATGACCACCGCCTACGACTGGACCGGCAGAATAGGCGACGTCTGGGCCGAGGAATGGTGCCGGACAGATCGCAGCTTCACCAACCTGACCCCGCACCTCAACGCCGCGATCCTCGCCGCCACCGCACCCCAGACGCGCAAGATCATCGACATAGGCTGCGGCGCCGGCGCGACTTCGCTCGCCACCGCGCAAGCCGTCCCGGACGCGACCGTAACCGGCATCGATCTCTCACCAACGCTGATCGATATCGCCAGACACCGCGCCGAAACCCAGTCCAACGCCAGCTTCGAATGCGCCGACATCACCGTTGCCGCCCCGAACCACGGCCCGATCGACCTCTACGTCTCGCGCCACGGCGTCATGTTCTTCGCCGACCCCCTCGTTGCTTTCGCCACGCTCGCCGAAGCCGCGGCCCCCGACGCTTCGCTCGTCTTCTCCTGTTTCGCCGAACGCGCCGCCAATCGCTGGGCCACCGAAACCGTCACTGCGACCGGCGGCGATCCCATCGCGCCTGCCAGCACCGCACCCGGCCCCTTCGCGTTTGCCGATCCGACATATGTCGCCGGAATCCTAGCAACCGCAGGCTGGAATGCCGCTCCGCCTCAGCGCCTGAATTTCGCCTACCGAGCCGGCGAGGGCGCCAATCCCGAGGCCGATGCCGTCGACTATTTCCGCCGCATAGGCCCGGCCGCCTCCGCCATCCGCGACGCGGCCCCCGAGGAACGCGGGCGCCACATCGCGCGTCTCTCCGAAGTCTGCGCGCATTACAGCGACGGCGTCACGGTAGAATTCCCCGCGGCCGCCTGGATCTGGACCGCCCGCAAAACAGCGAATTAGAATAACGGGAAGCCAGCATGATCATCGTCCACCACCTTGAAAACTCGCGATCGCAGCGCATCCTGTGGATGCTCGAGGAGCTCGGCCTCCCCTACGAGATCAAGCGCTACGAGCGGAACAAGCAGACCATGCTCGCCCCGCCCGAACTCAAGAAGGTGCATCCACTCGGCAAGTCGCCGGTGATCGAGGATGCCGATGTTCAGGGTGGCCAGGTGGTCGCCGAAACCGGCGCGATCGTCGAATATCTGGTCGACAAGGCCGACGGAAAGCTCGGCGCCCCCGCTAACCGCGCCGACGTGCTTCGCTACCGCTTCTGGCTACATTATGCGGAAGGCTCGATGATGCCGCCACTGCTGCTGAAGCTCGTCCTCGCGCGCATTCCGATCATGGGCAAGGTCGCGGTCAAGAAGATCCAGCCGATGATCGACGTCCATCTCGACTATGTCGAATCCGAACTGTCGCAGCGCCCCTGGTTCGCCGGCGCGGAGATGACCGCCGCCGACATCATGATGAGCTTCCCCCTGGAAGCCGCGCGGAGCCGCGGCGGCCTGAACGAGTCGCGCCCCGCGACGATCGCCTGGCTGGCCAAGGTCCACGCGCGGCCGGCATATCAGGCTGGACTCAAGAAGGGTGGGCCATACGCCTACTCTTGAGGGCTGCAGACCAGGAGCCGCGTCGAGGCCGAGAATGCGACCTTTCCCTCAACACCACCCCGGCGAAGGCCGGGGCCCAGTTGGAAAGGTTGGAGTAACGAGGCGCGCCGGTCACCATCAGCGTCCCCCAACTGGACCCCGGCCTTCGCCGGGGCGGTACTTCTTCAGTGGTCCGCCAGCGTAAAAGGGCATCCTTGGGACGTCATCGGCTCAACATCGCCAATCGCTTCAAACCTGCCCCGGCCCGATCTTCTCGTAGCTGTCCACATTCACCTTCGGCCCATGCCCGGTCGGCGCCACCGGCGGATCACGATCGGCCGGCTCACGCTCGTCGAGCCCACCCTCCCATTTCGCCACCACGGTCGCCGCCACCGCATTGCCGATGACGTTGGTCGCCGAGCGCCCCATGTCGAGGAAATGATCCACCGCCAGGATCAGCAGGATCCCCGCCTCCGGGATCTTGAACATCGACAGAGTCCCCGCGATCACCACCAGCGAAGCCCGCGGCACGCCCGCAATCCCCTTCGACGTCACCATCAGCACCAGCAGCATCGCGATCTGCTGCCCGATCGGCATGTCGATGCCGTACGCCTGCGCGATGAACAGCGACGCGAACGTCATGTACATCATCGACCCGTCGAGATTGAACGAATAGCCCAGCGGCAGCACGAAGCTCGCGATCCGCGGCGGCACGCCGAACCGGTCGAGCGCCTCCAGCGTCCGCGGGTACGCTGCCTCCGACGACGCCGCCGAGAAGGCGAGAATGAGCGGATCGCGGATATAGCGCACCAGCAACCGCGTCCGCGGCCCGATCAGCAGGAACGCGATCCCGATCAGCATTGCCCACAGCAGCGCCAGGCCGATATAGAAGGTCAGCATGAAATAGCCGAGCTGGCCGAGGATGGTCGGCCCGCGTTCGGCGAGCGTCGCGGTCACCGCCGCGAACACCGCGAACGGCGCGAACCGCATCACGTAATTGGTGATCTGGAGCATCACCGCGACCAGCGCCTCGATCGCCTTGACCAGCGGCGCGGCCTTCTCGCCGACCGCGGTGATCGCGACGCCGACGAACACCGAGAACACGACGATCTGGAGAATCTCGTTGCTCGCCATCGCCGCGATCATCGAATCGGGCACGATATGCGAGATGAACTTGGCGAGGTCGAACGCCGCGGCATCGACGCCGCTCGACGCGGTCGCCGGCGGGATCGCGAGTTCCAGCCCGACGCCCGGCTGCAAGACGTTGACCAGGATCATGCCCAAGGTGAGCGACAACAGGCTCGCGCAGATGAACCAGCCGAGGCTGCGCAATCCGACCCGCCCGAGCGCGCCGGTGTCGCCCATGTGCGCGATCCCGACGACCAGCGTCGAGAAGACCAGCGGTGCGATGATCATCTTGATCAGCCGCAGGAACAGCGACGTCACGATCGAGAAATAGCCGGCGATGTCCTTCAACTGCGCGGCGGACTCGGCCGTGCCGTCGTCGATCGACGCGTTCAGGACCCAGCCGACGACCATCCCCGCGACGAGGCCGAACAAGATGTAATAGGTTAGCCGCTTGGCCATTAATCGCTCCCGAGAAGTGCGGACAGGGAAGGGGATTGCGGCGCCCGGGTCAAGGACCCTATCGTCCGGCGATGTCGACCACATTCCGAAAATCCGTCTTCAGCCCCTCGCGCCGCGACCTGATCGGTCTTGCGATCGCGGCGCCGTTGCTGTCGACCACCGCGATCATCCGCGCCGCCGAACCCGATCTGTCGGCGCTGTCCGACATCACCGGCGCGACCAGGCCGATCGATGCCGCCGAACGCGCTGCGAGGCTGGTGCGCGCGCAGTCGCTGATGAAGGCGGCGGGCATCGGTGCGGTGCTGATCGAGCCGGGATCGTCGATGATCTACTTCACCGGCGTCCGCTGGCACACGAGCGAGCGGCTGACGCTGGCGATCCTGCCGGTCGAGGGCCAACCGTGCATCGTCACGCCGTTCTTCGAAGAGCCGTCGGTGCGCGAAACGCTCGCCGTCCCCGCCGAGGTGCGCGTGTGGCAGGAGGACGAGAACCCGCTCGCGGTCGTCGCCGGGTTCCTGCGCGACCGGAAACTGGTCACGCGGCCGATCGGGCTGGAGGCGGAAGTGCGCTATTTCGCCTACGCCGGCCTCCAGCGCGTGCTCCCCGAGGCGAAGATCGTGTCCGCCGACCCGGTCGTCCGCGCCTGCCGCATGATCAAGACCCCCGCCGAGATCGCGCTGATGCAGGCCGCGACCGAGGTCACGCTCGCCGCGTATCGCTGGACCTACGCGCGGGTCGAGAAGGGCATGACCGGCCCGGAGATCGGCGCGCTGATGAACGCCGCGACCAAGAAGCTCGGCGCCGCCCCCGAGTTCGCGCTCGCGCTGATCGGCGAGGCGTCTGCCTACCCGCACGGCAGCCGCGAGATCCACCGCGTCGCCGACGGACAGGTCGTGTTGATGGACTGCGGCTGCACCGTGCAGGGCTATCAGTCCGACATCTCGCGCACCTGGGTCCACGGCGCGGCAACCGCCGACCAGCGCAAGACGTGGGACCAGGTCGCCCGCGGCCAACAGATCGCGTTCTCCGCCGCCCGGATCGGCGGGACCGCGGGCAGCGTCGATGACGCGGTCCGCCGACATTACGAAATGCTAGGCTACGGCCCCGGCTACAAGCTCCCCGGCCTGTCGCACCGCACCGGCCACGGCATCGGCATGGACGGCCACGAACCCGTCAACCTCGTCCGCGACGAGACGACGAAACTGGCGACGGGGATGTGTTTCTCCGACGAACCGGGCATCTACATTCCCGGCAGGTATGGCGTCCGCATCGAGGATTGTTTCCACATGACGGATGCGGGCCCTAAATGGTTCAGCGAGCCGCCCAAGTCGCTGGATGCGCCGTTGGGGTAAAGGACGCCCAAGGAACGCCAACACCAACACCAACACCAACACCACCACCCCGGCGAAGGCCGGGGCCCAATTGGGGGACGGCGATAACGACGCGCTGCTCTCCATTATTTCCACCTTTCCAATTGGGCCCCGGCCTTCGCCGGGGTGGTGCATCGGGGCAAACGACGGCCCTCAACGAACCGCAGCACCTGCCTCCTTGTTCTCCCGCGAAGGCGGGAGCCCAGTCTGGATCCCCGCCTTCGCGGGGAAACAAGCTCTCTTCGTTTCAATTGGATGCGCGCAGCGCGGGCGTTCGCCGACACCCTTCTCTACTGCTCGGCCCCCTCACACCTCCACTTGAGCGAACCGCCCCGCTCGCCTAAGTCCCCGCGCATGACATCGACGAACGACATCCGCCGCGGCTTCCTCGACTATTTCGGATCGCAGGGGCACCAGATCGTGCCCAGCGCACCGCTCGTGCCGCAGAACGACCCGACGCTGATGTTCGTCAACGCCGGGATGGTGCCGTTCAAGAACGTCTTCACCGGCCTCGAATCGCGCCCCTACACCACCGCGACCTCATCCCAGAAATGCGTCCGCGCCGGCGGCAAGCACAATGATCTCGACAATGTCGGCTACACCGCGCGGCACCATACGTTCTTCGAAATGCTCGGCAATTTCTCGTTCGGCGATTATTTCAAGGAACAGGCGATCGTCCACGCCTGGACATTGCTCACGCGCGAATGGGGCCTGTCGCCGGACAAGCTGACCGCCACCGTCTACCACACCGACGACGAGGCGTTCGACCTCTGGAAGAAGATCGCGGGCCTCCCCGATCACCGGATCATCCGCATCCCGACCAAGGACAATTTCTGGTCGATGGGCGACAACGGGCCGTGCGGGCCGTGCTCGGAAATCTTCTACGACCACGGCGAGCACATCTTCGGCGGCCCTCCCGGTTCACCCGACGAGGACGGCGATCGCTTCGTCGAGATCTGGAACCTCGTGTTCATGCAGTACGAGCAGGAAAATGCCGAGATCGTCGGCAACCTGCCCAAGCCTTCGATCGACACCGGCATGGGGCTCGAGCGCATCGCTGCAGTCATGCAGGGCGTCACCGACAATTACGATACCGACACGTTCAAGGCACTGATCGCGGCGTCGGGCGCGCTGACGCACACCGCCACCGACGGCGCCAACACCGCCAGCCACCGCGTGATCGCCGATCACCTGCGCACCGCCGGCTTCCTGATCGCCGACGGCGTGCTGCCCGCGAGCGAGGGCCGTGGCTACGTCCTGCGCCGGATTATGCGCCGCGCGATGCGCCACGCACACATCCTCGGCGCCAAGCAGCCGCTGATGCACCGGCTCGTCCCCGCGCTCGTCACCGAGATGGGCGCGGCGTACCCCGAGCTGTCGCGCGCGCGTCCGCTGATCGAGGCGACGCTGCAGCAGGAGGAAACGCGCTTCCGCCAGACGCTCGACAAGGGACTGAAGCTGCTCGACGAGGCGACCACCGGGATGACCGACGGCACGCTGGCGGGCGACGTCGCGTTCAAGCTCTACGACACCTACGGCTTCCCGTACGACCTGACCGAGGACGCACTGCGCGAACGCAACATCGCGGTCGACCGCGAGGGCTTCGACACCGCGATGGCCGAGCAGAAGCGCGCCGCCCGCGCCGCCTGGAAGGGCTCGGGCGCCAAGGCCTCGGACGACATCTGGTTCGACATCGTCGAGCAGACCGGCGGCACCGAATTCCTCGGTTACGCCTCGGATACGGGCGAGGGCGAGGTCGTCGCTTTGGTCAAGGACGGCGCGCGCGTCGACCATGCCACCACCGGCGACACGGTTGCGATCGTCGTCAATCAGACGCCGTTCTATGGCGAGAGCGGCGGACAGGTCGGCGACGCGGGCCACATCTCGAACGACACCGGCCTGCACGCGAACGTCACCGAGACGTCGAAGCAGCTCGGCCGCGTTTTCGTCCACCACGCGATCGTCGACTCCGGCGAGATCAAGGTCGGCGATCCGGTCAAGCTCCAGATCGACGTCGCGCGCCGTGCGCAGATCCGCGCCAACCACTCGGCGACGCACCTCCTGCACGAGGCCCTCCGCGAACGCCTCGGCACGCACGTCGCGCAGAAGGGAAGCCTCGTCGCGCCCGACCGCCTCCGCTTCGACTTCTCGCAGCCGGTCGCGATGACCCCCGCGGACATCGCGCAGGTCGAGGCCGACGTGAACGCGCAGGTCCGCGGCAACGGCGCGGTCACGACGCTGCTGATGACCCCAGACGACGCGATCGCGATGGGCGCGATGGCGCTGTTCGGCGAGAAATACGGCGACGAGGTGCGCGTCGTGTCGATGGGATCGACCGAGGACGGCACCTACTCGATCGAGCTGTGTGGCGGCACGCACGTCAACGCGCTCGGCGACATCGGTCTGTTCAAGGTCGTCGGCGAAGGCGCGGTCTCAAGCGGCATCCGCCGTGTCGAAGCGCTCACCGGCGAAGCGGCGCGCGCATACCTGACCAGCCGTGACGATCGCCTTCGCGAGACCGCAGCAGTGCTTAAGTCGACCCCCGACGAGGTCCCAGCGCGCGTCGCGTCCCTGCTCGAAGACCGCCGCCGCCTCGAACGCGAACTCGCCGACGCGAAGAAGGCGCTCGCGCTGGGCGGCGGCGGTTCGGGTGAGGCGGCAGGTCCTGAACAGGTCGGCGGCGTTGCCTTCATCGGCCAGGTGCTCAACGACTTCGAAGCCAAGGGCCTGCGCGGCGCGGTCGACGAGGCCAAGCAGCGGCTCGGCTCGGGGATCGCGGTGATGGTCGCGATTAACGACGGTCGCGCCTCGGTCGCGGTCGGCGTGACGCCGGATCTGGTGGCGAGCCACAACGCGGTCGACCTGCTCAAGATCGCGGTGGCGACGCTAGGCGGACAGGGCGGCGGCGGCCGTCCCGACATGGCGCAGGGCGGTGGTCCCGATGGTGACAAGGCCGCAGATGCCGTCGCTGCGGTTCGAGCCGCGTTGGAGGCCGTTAACGCATAATCCTGTCGTTGCGCTAACGGTCCGTGCGTAGGGTGGTGCTTTCCAGGAGGGTATCATGATCATCACGACTCTGATCCAGACGGTGTCTGCCATGCTCCCCACGGCGCCTCCGGCACCACCGGCGCCGCCCGCACCGCCGATAATGACGTCGAACTTCGTGCAGCGCGGATTCGGCGGCGTGACGGCGGCGGAACGCTACGTCGTCGATGTCGACGTTAGAGCGGACGGTGCGGTTGTCTGGACGGGATCACTTCGGGTGGCATCGAATGCGGCGGCAAGCTTCCGGCGCGATCAGACCGAAGCCGAGGAGAATGATTGCGGCGTCCGGGATGGATATCGCAGCGGTGTACAGACGGGCTTCTCGCTGCAATTGCGGCCAAGCAGGTTCGACGAGGCCGGTAGCGGCATCGCCATCACGTTGCGCTGGACACGTCCTGGCACCGGGCAATGCCCGGTCCAGGCCAGCACAGGGACGATTGAAATGAACGACGCGGTCAGACTGAAGGCTGGTGAGACGGTGACGATGAAGGGGGACGGCGGGCTGGTCGTCAAACTTCACCGCCGACCGTGAGGGGCAAGGTCAGCCCCGCATCTTCGTCAGCGTCGTCCCTGCGGTAATGGCCTCGATATCCGTTCTCACATGCAGCAACCGCACGCCCGACCTGGTCATCGCCTGGTCGAACGCCGCTGCGAAATCTTCGGTCCGCTCTACGGTTTCGGCCCAGCACCCATAAGCCCGCCCGAGCGCGGCAAAGTCCGGGTTCCGCAACCCGGTCCCTGACACCCGCCCCGGATACTCCCGCTCCTGATGCATCCGGATCGTCCCGTACCCGCCGTTGTCCACAACGATAACAAGCATGTCCGCCCCATGCGCAACCGCGGTCGCCAGTTCCTGCCCGTTCATCAGGAAACACCCGTCCCCGGCCAGCGCCACGACCGTCCGCTCGGGATGCCGCAACGACGCCGCCACCGCAGCCGGCACCCCGTACCCCATAGCCCCAGCCGTCGGCGCAAGCTGAGTCCCTGGCCCGGCATACGCCCAGTACCGATGCCACCACCCCGAATAATTCCCCGCCCCGTTGCAGATGATCGCATCTGCCGGCAGCCGCTCGCGCATCGCCGCCACGCACGGCCCCAGGTCCATGACCAGATCGCGCGGCGCCGGCGTCGACCACGCAACCCACTCCGCATGCGCCTCGGACCCAGAAGTCCGCGGCGGCAGGTCGACCAGCAGCAAAGCCTCGGCAAACTCCGCCATACCCGCACACACCGCGACATCCGCGCGGTACGCCCGGTGCAACTCATCCGGATCGGGATGGACATGGATCAGCCGCTGCCCCGGATGATCGGGCGTTACCAGCGCATAGCCATCGGTGGTCGCCTCCCCCAGCCGGGGCCCGACGACCAACATCAGATCCGCCGCCTTCACCCGCTCGACCAGCTTCGGATTGGGCCCATACCCAAGGTTCCCAGCCCAGACCGGACAGTCGTTCGGAATGGCATCCTGCCGCCGAAACGCCGCCGCGACCGGAATCCCGTTACGATCCGCCCAGGTCGAGAAAGCCCCCGACGCGGCGACATCCCAGCCCGCACCGCCGACGATCGCCACCGGCCGCTCCGCCGTCGTCAGCAGATCGGCGAGCAGGTCCATCGTATCGGCGTCGCACCCCTGCGCCACCCGCTCGACCCGCGGCCGATCGACCGCGTCCACCACATCGAGCAGCATATCCTCGGGCAACGCCAGCGCGACCGGCCCCGGCCGCCCCGACATCGCGGTCGCATAGGCGCGCGCGACATATTCCGGGATCCGCCGCGCATCGTCGATCCGCGCCGCCCACTTGGCGATCGGCGCGAACATCGCCTGGAAATCGATCTCCTGGAACGCCTCGCGGTCGCGCGTGCCGCGGTCGATATCGCCCACGAACAGGATCATCGGCTGCGAATCCTGCATCGCGACGTGAACCCCGATCGACGCATTGGTCGCGCCAGGCCCCCGCGTCACGAACGCCACCCCCGGCCGATGCGTCAGCGTCCCGTCCGCGCACGCCATGAACCCGACGCCGCCTTCCTGCCGACACACGACGAGGTCGATGGCCGGCGTATCGTGCAGCGCGTCGAGCACGGCGAGGAAGCTCTCCCCCGGCACGGTGAAGATCCGGTCGCAGCCCTGTGCGACGAGTTGGTCGACCAGGATACGGCCGCCGGTGCGTGGTGTGATCATCACCGCATCCTGCCGTCCGTTGTGTGCGAAGTCGAGAAGCGGTTACGCTGGCATCGAAGCCGGGACCAACCCGACTCGCCCGGAGAGGATCATGACAGACTTCACCACCGTCGCCGACGGCCTGCGCTTTCCCGAAGGCCCGGTGGCGATGCCCGACGGCAGCGTCATCCTCGTCGAGATCGCCGCCGGCCGCATCACGCGCGTCGCCGCCGATGGTACCAAGTCGACGGTCGCCGAACCCGGCGGCGGGCCCAACGGCCTCGCGATCGGGCCCGACGGCAAGCTGTATTGCTGCAACAATGGCGGCTTCGCGTGGCGCGAGGCGAACGGCTTCCTCACCCCGCACGGCCAGCCGGACGACTATTCGGGCGGCCGGATCGAGCGGATCGACATCGCCACCGGCGCGGTCGAGATTCTCTACAGGGACGGCGATTTCGGCTGCTCGCTGCGAGGGCCCAACGACATCGTCTTCGATTCGCACGGCGGCCTCTGGTTCACCGACCACGGCAAATCGCGCGACCGCGCACGCGACATCACCGGGATCTTCTACGCGAAAGCCGACGGGACCCAGCTCGAAGAAGTGATCTTCCCGAGCGAAAACCCCAACGGCATCGGCCTCTCCCCCGACGGCAAGACGTTGTACGCAGCGGAAACCTACACCTGCCGACTGATGGCGTTCGACATCGTCGCGCCCGGCAAGGTCGTCAGCGCCGCGGGCACGCCGCTCTACCGCCCCCCCGGCTACAAGTTCTTCGACTCGCTGGGAATCGAGGCCGGCGGCAATATCTGCGTCGCGACGATAGGCGAATGCGGGATCAGCGTGATCTCGCCCGCCGGGGCGTTGGTCGAGTTCGTCGCGACCGACGACGTCTTCACCACCAACATCTGCTGGGGCGGCGCGGACGGCATGGACGCCTACATAACCTGCTCTGGCAGCGGCCGGCTGGTAAGGACGCGGTGGAAGCGGCCTGGACTGAAGCTGGAGTATTGAAGCCACTGTATCCTCCCCCGCCAGGGGGAGGTGTCGCCGAAGGTGACGGAGGGGGGAGGACACGGGACAGAGGTTTCCCTTTCCTCCCCCTCCGTCTGGCAAGAGCCAGCCACCTCCCCCTAGCGGGGGAGGATCGTGAAAAGTCGATCCGCGCTACGTTGCCGAGCGCCAACCAGCGCCGTATGCGAGGCCAAAGACCTGAGGAGGATGCATGGCGAACAAGCGCTACACCGATGCGGCAACGGCACTCGAAGGCGTGCTGTTCGACGGCATGACGATCTGTGCAGGCGGGTTCGGGCTGTGCGGCATCCCCGAGCGGCTGATCGACGCGATCGAGGCGTCCGGGGTCAAGGACTTGACGATCGCCAGCAACAATGCCGGGATCGACGGGCAGGGCCTCGGCAAACTGCTCCGTTCGCGCCAGGTCAAGAAAATGATCTCGTCCTATGTCGGCGAGAACAAGGAGTTCGAGCGGCAATATCTGAGCGGCGAACTCGAGGTCGAGTTCTGTCCGCAGGGCACGCTCGCCGAACGCTGCCGGGCAGGGGGCGCAGGCATCCCCGGCTTCTACACCAAGACCGGCGTCGGCACGCAGGTCGCCGAGGGCAAGGAAACCAAGGTCTTCGACGGCCAGGAATACATCCTCGAACGCGGCATCCGCGCCGACCTCGCGATCATCAAGGGCTGGAAGGCGGACGAAAGCGGCAACCTCATTTTCCGCAAGACGGCGCGCAACTTCAACCAGCCGATGGCGACCGCGGGGAAAATCTGCGTCGCCGAGGTGGAGGAGATCGTGCCCGTCGGCAGCCTCGACCCGGACGCGATCCATCTGCCGGGCATCTACGTGAAGCGGATGATCGTCGGCGCCCCCTACGACAAGCAGATCGAATTCCGGACTGTCCGCGAGCGGGTCTCGGCGTGAAGTCAGGCCCGTTGGTGTACAGCAAGCGTGGCCCGTTCTCCTGCGCACGCAGGAGCCCAGGGTCACGGGCGCTGCGGTTAATATCCTGGACCCCTGCGTTCGCAGGGGCACTGGCTCTACAGGGATGCGTGAGCGTTTCCGCACCGACCTCGATCGCGTCTTCGCCTAGCATCGGCGCCCCCGTCACCGTGGACGGCGTCCCCGCAGGCATGCAGTATCTCTACGCCTCGGGCGAAGCCGCAGCGGTCAGTATCCAGGCTTGGAACGCCCTCGTCGGCTACGTTCGCACACAACGCACGCCGACCTCCGTCGTGCTCGCACAAGGCGCCTCGCTCGCCGCGCCGACCTTCACCGCCTGCGGCACCAAGCCCAAAGCTGCGGTCTTTGACGTCGACGAGACAATCCTCCTCAACCTCGGCTTCGAATACGACGCCTCCTCCGGCCAGCCCTGGTCCGACCCTCGTTGGCAGGACTGGGAACGCACCGGCATCAAGCAAGTCGCGCCCGTCCCTGGCGCCCTCAATGCACTGGCCGTCCTCCGCGCGATGGGCGTCACGGTGATCTTCAACACCAACCGCTCCGCCGCCAACGCCGCACAGACGGAGGCCGCGATCGAAGCCGCAGGCCTTGGCCCAGCCCGCCACGGCGAAACCCTGTTCCTCGCCGGCGACGACGCGACCGGTTCGAAGAAGGACGGCCGCCGCGCGACGATCGCCGCGAAATACTGCGTCGTAGCGATGGGCGGCGACCAACTCGGCGACTTCAGCGACCTCTTCAACGCCGGCCAGACCCCCGCCGCCCGCCGCGCCACGGTGCAGTCACCCGCGATCACGGCCAAATGGGGCGCAGGATGGTTCGTCCTCCCCAACCCCGTCTACGGCACCGCGCTCAAGGGCAATCGCGACGAGGTATTCCCGCCAGCAGTCCGCTGGGCCCCGACAGGAGGCGTACGCTAATGGCCGATCACCCCAATTCGATCGCACTCGACAAGGGCGCGCAGCTGACGAGCGAATCGGTCGAGGTGGCCCGCATCTGGATCACCAACGGCGCCGGCAGTAACGTCCTGATAGACGCGGGCATCCTCGAGGATCCGACCGTGTTCGGCTACCTGATCGCCGACACGATCCGCCACGCCGCGCGCGCCTATGCGGGCACATGGGGCATCGCCGAGGACGCCGCGTTGCAGGCGATCGTCGACGGCGTCGGCACCGAGCTCCGTGAACAATTCACGACCATCACCACCATCCAGGAAGGAATGCACTGATGCCCTGGGACCGTAACCAGATGGCCGCGCGCGCGGCGCAGGAACTGAAGGACGGCTATTACGTCAATCTCGGCATCGGCATCCCGACTTTGGTCGCGAACAACATCCCCGAGGGCATGACCGTCACGCTCCAGTCCGAGAACGGCATGCTCGGGATCGGCCCGTTCCCCTATGCGGGCGAAGAGGACGCCGACCTGATCAACGCCGGCAAGCAGACGATCAGCGAACTCCCGTCGTCGGTCTATTTCAGCTCGTCGGACAGCTTCGCGATGATCCGCGGCGGGCATATCGACCTTACGGTGCTGGGCGCGATGGAGGTCAGCGAAGGCGGCGACATCGCCAACTGGATGATCCCGGGCAAGATGATCAAGGGCATGGGCGGCGCGATGGATCTCGTCGCGGGCGTCAAGCAGATCATCGTCGTGATGGACCACAATGCCAAGGACGGGACGCCGAAGTTCATTCCGTCCTGCACGCTGCCGCTGACCGGCAAGAACGTCGTCGACATGATCGTCACCGATCTGGCGGTGTTCCAGCGTCCCGATCACGACAGCCCGTTCAAGCTGGTCGAGCTCGCCCCCGGCGTGACCGCGGACGAGGTCGCGGCGAAGACGACGGCGCACTACACCGCCTGATGAAGCGCGCCGCCATCGTCATCGCGCTGATCGTGATCCTGATCGCGGGCACGGCGTTCACCGCGGGTCCCGGCACGCTCAGCGTCCTCGACGGCGTGATGGGCGGCGGTCGCGGCACGGCGCGCGTTCGTGAGGGCGTCCCGTTCGGCACGCACGGGCAGAAGCTCGACGTCTGGCGCCCGTCCGGCGGCGCGAAGACAGGCCTGCCGGTGCTGATCTTCTGGTACGGCGGCGGCTGGGTTCACGGCTCGCGCGGCGCCTATGCATTCGCGGCGCGCGCCTATGCGAAGGCCGGCTACGTCGTCGTCATGCCCGACTACCGCAAGGTTCCCGACGTCCGCTTCCCCGCCTTCGTCCAGGACGGCGCCGAAGCGGTGAAGTGGACCCGTGACCACATCGCGCAGTCGGGCGGCGACCCAAACCGGATCGCCGTCGCCGGCCATTCCGCCGGTGCCTATACCGTGGCGATGCTGACGCTCGACCAGCGTTGGCTGAAAGCGGAAGGCGTCGACCCGCACATCATAAAGGCCGCGGTCGGCCTGTGCGGCCCCTATGATTTCTACCCCTTCACCGCCAAGCGGGCGATCGACGCGATGCAGGGCGCCTCCGACCCGGTGATGACCCAGCCGATCCACTTCGCGCGGGCGGATGCGCCGCCCATGCTGCTGATCACCGCCGGTAACGACACGCAGGTGAAGCCGCACAACGCCATCAACCTCACCGCGCGACTGAAGGCGCTCGGCGCACCGGTGACGCACATCGACTATCCCGGCCTCAGCCACGAAAACGTAGCGATGGCGCTGTCGAAGCCGTTCCGCGGGAAAGCGTCGGTGCTGGCCGACAGCGTCGCGTTCCTGAACCGGGCGATGCCCGCGCGGTAGACGCGATCCCCCCGACTCTCGTCACCCCAGCGAAAGCTGGGGTATCCCAGTTGGCGGATGCCGCGACCCAAACCGGGAGATACCAGCTTTCGCTGGCATGACGGGTGTGGGGCGGACGGGTAGGGCGCGACCAAAGCCGTGTTTCCCGCGAAGGCGGGGACCCAGTCTGGACGCCCGCCTTCGCGGGAGAACAAACTTCCTTCCCCCGCACGAGGCACACGGCTCGGCGACCGAAAATTACATCGAACCTTGGCGCGGCAGCCTATTTCGGTTAACGCGCGCCCCATCATGGCCACTCCACAAACGCTGTACGAAAAGATCTGGGCGGCGCACGTCGTCGAACGCCGCGACGACGGCACCTGCCTGATCTATATCGACCGCCACCTCGTCCACGAGGTCACCAGCCCCCAGGCGTTCGAAGGCCTCCGCGTGGCGGGCCGCAAGGTACGTCGCCCCGACCTGACGCTCGCCGTTCCCGATCACAACCTGCCGACGACCGCGCGCAAGGACGCCGCCGGTCGTGTCCTGCCGATCGCCGACCCCGAGAGCGCGCAGCAGCTCGACGCACTCCGCCGCAATACGACCGAGTTCGGCATCGACTATATCGACGCAATGGCCGTCGAGCAGGGCATCGTTCACGTCGTCGGTCCGGAACAGGGCTTCACGCTCCCCGGCACGACGCTGGTCTGCGGCGACAGCCACACCTCCGCGCACGGCGCGCTCGGCGCGCTCGCATTCGGGATCGGCACCAGCGAGGTCGAGCACGTCCTCGCCACGCAGACGTTGCTGTTGTCGCAGGCCAAGACGATGGAAGTCCGCGTCGACGGCGAACTCGGCTTCGGCGTCAGTCCGAAGGACGTCATCCTCGCGATCATCGGCAAGATCGGCGCGGCGGGTGGCACCGGCCACGTCATCGAATTTACCGGGAGCGTGATCCGCAACATGTCGATCGAAGGTCGCCTGACGATCGCCAACATGTCGATCGAGGCGGGCGCGCGCTCCGGCCTGATCGCGCCCGACGACACGACGTTCGCGTACCTCAAGGGCCGTCCGATGGCGCCGACCGGCGAACACTGGGATCGTGCCGTCGCCTGGTGGCGCAGCCTCGCGACCGATCCAGGCGCGAAGTACGACAAGTCGGTCACGCTCGACGCCGCCGATATCGCCCCCGGCCTCACCTGGGGCACCAGCCCCGAGGACGTCGTCCCGATCACCGGAGTCGTCCCCGAACCGTCGAGCTTCGCCGATCCCGCCAAGCAAGCGGCGGCGCAGAAGTCGCTCGACTATATGGGCCTCACCGCCGGCACCGCGATGCGCGACGTGCCGATCCAGCACGTTTTCATCGGCAGTTGCACCAACAGCCGTATCGAGGACCTCCGCGCCGCCGCAGCGATCGCCGATGGCCGCCATGTCGCAACCGGTGTCCGCGCGCTCGTCGTGCCCGGCTCTGGCCTGGTGAAGCGCCAGGCCGAAGCCGAAGGGCTCGATCGGATCTTCATCACCGCAGGCTTCGAATGGCGCGAACCGGGCTGTTCGATGTGCCTCGCGATGAACCCGGACAAAGTCCCTGCGGGGGAGCGTTGCGCTTCCACGTCGAACCGTAATTTCGTCGGCCGACAGGGTCCCGGAGCGCGCACGCATCTGGTATCACCCGCGATGGCGGCGGCAGCGGCGGTGACCGGTAAGCTGAGCGACGTCAGAGAGTTGATGGGGGCAAGAACATGAAGAAGGTTTTCGTATTGCTGGCGGCTGGCGCGATGCTCAGCGGCGTTGCGGCCTATGTCGCCTCGGCGCGCGTGGTTCCGGAGCGTACGGAACAGCGATGACCCCCGTCACCACCGTCTCGGGCCGCGCCTATCCCTGGGGCGCGAAGAACATCGACACCGACGTCATCATCCCGGCGCACTGGCTGAAGACGATCACGCGCACCGGCCTCGGCCGCGGCGCGTTCGAGACGGTGCGCGCGCAACCCGGCAACATCTTCGACGATCCGCGTTATGCCGGCTCGCCGATCCTGATCGCCGGCGATAATTTCGGCTGCGGGTCCAGCCGCGAGCATGCCGCCTGGGCACTCGCCGACATGGGCATCACCGCGGTGATCGCGCCGAGCTTCTCCGACATCTTCTCGGGCAACGCGTTCAAGAACGGCATCGTCCCCGTCGTGCTTCCTGAGGAAGCGATCGACCGCCTGATCGAGGTCGCCAAGGACCAGATCGTCACCGTCGACCTCGAGACGATGACCGTCACCACCCCGTTCCAGGATCGCTTCACCTTCGAACTCGACGCATTCCGCCGCCAGTGTCTCATGGAAGGGCTGGACGAAGTCGGCCTGACGCTGGCAAGGGATACCCAGATTTCAAATTTCGAGGACGCGGTCGCATCGAATCGCCCCTGGATGACGGTGGAGAGCGGGTATGCGAGCATTGGTGTCGAAGGCAGTCGGCGGACCTGAAACTCTGGAAATGGTCGAGCTGCCCGATCTGGTAGCCGGCCCCGGGCAGGTGGTGGTCGCGGTCAAGGCCTGCGCGATCAACTTTCCCGACGTCCTGATCATCGAGGACAAGTACCAGTTCAAGCCGCAGCGCCCGTTCGCACCGGGCGGCGAGATCGCCGGCACGATCGCTTCGATCGGCGAAGGCGTGACGGGCTGGGAAGTCGGCGACCGCGTGATTGCGATGCTCGGCCATGGCGGCTTGTGCGAGCAGGTCATCGCCGATCCCGCCAAGCTCTACCGCCTCCCCGAGGGCCGCAGCTTTGCCGAGGGTGCCTCGCTGATCCTCACCTACGGCACGACGATCCACGCGCTGCTCGACCGCGGCCACATCAAGGCGGGGCAAACCCTGCTCGTGCTCGGCGCAGCTGGCGGCGTCGGCCTCGCCGCGATCGAACTCGGCAAGGCGTTCGGCGCGAAGGTCGTCGCCGCGGTCTCGTCCGAGGAGAAAGCTGCCGCCGCAAAATCGGCCGGCGCCGACGAAACGCTGATCTATGCCCGCGCGCCGTTCGACAAGGATCAGTCGAAGGCGCTCGCCGAGCAGTTCAAGGCCGCGGCCGGTCGCGACGGCGCGCACGTGATCTACGATCCGGTCGGCGGCGATTATGCCGAGCCCGCGCTCCGCTCGATTGCGTGGGAGGGCAAGTATCTCGTCGTCGGCTTCCCTGCGGGCATCCCGCGCCTGCCGCTCAACCTGACGTTGCTCAAAAGCTGCGACGTGTGTGGGGTGTTCTGGGGCGCGTTCGCGGCGCGCGACCCTAAGGCGAACCAAGCGCATATCGAAACGCTGTTCGAGCTCTGGGAGGCAGGAAAGATCGCACCGCGCGTCACGGAGGTCTTCGCGTTCGAAGATGGCGGCAAGGCGATCGCCAAGATGGCGGCGCGCGGCGCGATCGGAAAACTCGTCGTCGAGGTCGGCTGACCGGATCGCCTCGGTCCGACCTTGCGGACGGCGAAATGCGGCATTGTTGCGCATGCGCGGTCCGCGACCTATCTCGGATGCAAGACGAGACTGCATCGGGGACCTGCGCAATGACAACATTCGACGATCGCGAACGCGCCAGCGAGGCGCATTTCGTGCGCCAGGATGAAATGGCATTCCGGATCACGGCGCGGCGGAACCGCTTGCTTGGCGTCTGGGCGGCGCATGAGATGAAACTCACCCCCGAGGAAACCGATGCATATGCCACGGCGCTCGTCCATGCGGATATGGAGGGCGGCGGCGATGACGACGTCGTCCGGAAGCTGGTCGGGGACATGACCGCCGCGGGCCTGGATCACGACGAAGCGACCGTCCGCCGCGCGCTCGCGCAGCAGATGATCGAGGCGCGTCGCCAGTTGCTGGAGGCGCATTGATATGCCGATGGCTGCCGACGATATTGCGACCATGATCAAGGACGCGATCCCCGATGCGCATGTCGAGATCACCGACCTTGCCGGCGACGGCGATCATTATGCTGCCAAGGTGACCGCCGCGAGCTTTGCCGGGATGAGCCGCGTGAAGCAGCACCAGGCGGTGTATGCCGCGCTAGGTGGCCGCATGGGCGGCGTCCTGCACGCACTCCAGCTTACAACTGCAATTTCCTGAGGGACGAAGACATGACCGACGACACCAACGCACGCATCGACGCAGTGGTCAAAGCCAGCCCCGTCGTATTGTTCATGAAGGGCAGCCCGCTGTTCCCGCAGTGCGGCTTTTCCAGCCGCGCGATCGCGATCCTCAACCATCTCGAGGTCGAGTTCGAGAGCGTCGACGTGTTGCAGGACCAGGGCATCCGCCAGGGGATCAAGGCCTATTCGGATTGGCCGACGATCCCGCAGCTTTACGTCGACGGCGAGTTCGTCGGCGGTTCGGACATCATGATGGAAATGTACGAAAGCGGCGAGTTGGCGCAACTGTTCGAAAAGCAGAACGCGAACTGACCACGGGGGCGCCGGGGAGGGTGGATCGACGCGAGACCGGACGGTAGCGGTCGATCCACCCTGCATGAACGCAGGTGCGCTCGGTGACATGACGCACGTTGCAGGCTCCGTGCCAACGTCGTCGCATCCAGGTTCTGCAGGGCTTCCAATAGTTAATGGGGTTTCTGCAGCGGGTCGACCTGTAAAGAATGGCGACATGCGACCGAATTGGTGAAGGTCTTGCCATCGCCGCACGAAGCCGCCATCTCGCAATCATGGCTGAGCATCCGACCGGTATCCCGATCCAGCTCGAGCCGCTCGTACTCCGCGTGCTCGCGCCCAATCCGTCGCCGTACACATACACGGGCACGCAAACCCACATCGTCGGCCGTGCCGATCTTGCCGTGATAGATGCCGGCCCGGACGACCCTCCGCATATCGCAGCCTTGGTCCGTGCGATCGACGGCCGTCCGGTGACCGCGATCGTCGTCACGCATCACCACCGCGACCACAGCCCTGCGACGCGGCGGCTGCAGGCGATAACCGGAGCGCCGATCGTCGGTGCTGCGCCCTTCGACCTCGACGACACGGGTGCGCGGGCGGACGCTTCGTTCGACCCCGCCTACGCCCCCGACCGCGTTCTCGCCGAGGGCGACACCGTCACGGGCGAGGGCTGGACGCTCGAGGCGATCGCAACGCCGGGCCACACCTCGAATCACCTCGCCTTCGCGCTGCCCGAGACCAAGGCGCTGTTCTCGGGGGATCACGTGATGGGGTGGTCGACGACGATCGTCTCGCCTCCCGACGGCAATATGACGGCGTATATGGCGAGCCTGGAAAAACTTATGGGGCGCGACGACCGTGTCTATTATCCGGGGCACGGCGAGGCGATCGATAGGCCGCAACGCCTCGTCCGCGGGATGCTCGGCCACCGCAAGCAGCGCGAGGGCCAGATCCTTCGCTTGCTCCGCGACGGCGTACGGCCGATCCCGGCGATGGTCGAGCGCATGTATGTCGGTCTGGACCCGCGGCTCGTGCCCGCTGCCGAGCGATCGGTGCTGGCGCATCTCTACGATTTGCAAACCCGCGGACTGGTCATCGAGGAAGGCGAAACATGGCAGACGAAAACCTGAGCCCCGACCTGCCCCCCGCGCGTAGCGGCGGCGTCAGCGCATTCCTGGCCAAGGCGGTCGGCGTGATTGTCATACTCGTTCTTGCGGGGTTGCTCGCATTGTGGGGCGTGCAGCGCTACGTCAGCGACCGCCTGACTCCCGATCCGACGACGATCGCCAGCGCCAGTCTTGCAGGCCTGCGCGAACAGAACCGCCTGTCCGCGTTCGCCGCGCGCTATGTCGCGGTGGTGACCTCGAAACAGTCGCAGCTCGGCTTCACCACCGAGAAGACGCTGATCATGCCCGGCATGGTGCGGTACGAGGTCGACATGGGGAAGCTGACCCAGGCCGATGTCGCGTGGGACGGCACCACCAAGACGCTGTCGGTGCGGCTGCCCGCGGTCGAGGCGGATGGCCCACAGGTCGATCTGAACGCGGTGCGCGAATATGGCTCGGGCGGCGTGCTGACCACCTTCACCGATGCCGAGAAGCGCCTCGACGCCGCCAACCGCCGTGCCGGGCAGATCGAGCTGATCCGCCAGGCACGCGAGCCGGCGATGATCAAGCTCGCCCGCGACGCCACGCGCAGGGCGGTGGAACGCAGTTTCGCGATGCCGCTCCGCGCTGCCGGGATCGATGCGACCGTCGCGGTGCGGTTCGCCGACGAACCCGTTGCGAACACGGAACGCTGGGATACCTCGCGCTCGCTGCAGGACGTGCTAGGGAATGCGCGCTAAACTCGGGATACGACCATGGAATTGAACCAGAACTTCGCCGGCATCGACATACGCGCCGAGATCGAGCGCCTCCGCAAGGAGAAGAACGCGGTCATCCTCGCGCATTATTACCAGAAGCCCGAGCTTCAGGATCTGGCCGATTTCGTCGGCGACAGCCTCGACCTGTCGCGCAAGGCCGCCGCGACCGACGCCGACGTCATCGCGTTCTGCGGCGTGCGGTTCATGGCCGAGACCGCCAAGATCCTGTCGCCCGACAAGATCGTCGTGCTGCCCGACATGGATGCCGGGTGCAGCCTCGAGGACAGCTGCCCGCCCGAGCAGTTCGCCGCCTTCCGCGCCAAGCATCCCGATCACATCGCGCTGACCTACATCAACTGCTCGACCGAGGTGAAGGCGCTCTCCGACATCATCGTGACGTCGTCGTCGGCAGACACGATCCTCGCGCAGATCCCGCTCGATCAGAAGATCATCTTCGGCCCCGACCGCAACCTCGGCGGCTATCTCGCGCGGAAGACCGGCCGCGACATGCTGCTGTGGCCGGGCGTGTGCATCGTCCACGAGGCCTTCAGCGAAACCGAGCTGATGAAGCTCAAGGCGCAACATCCTGGTGCGCCCGTGGTCGCGCATCCCGAATGCCCGCCGATCATCCTCGATCATGCCGATTATGTCGGCTCGACGCGCGGCATTCTCGATTATGCGCTGGCGATGCCCGGCGACACGCTGATCGTCGCGACCGAGCCGCACATCATCCACCAGATGGAAAAGGCGTTGCCGAACAAGCGCTTCATCGGTGCGCCGGGCGCAGACGGCAACTGCAACTGCAACATCTGCCCGTACATGGCGCTCAACACGCTGGAAAAGCTGTACGTCGCGTTACGCGATCTGAGCCCGCGTATCGAGATCGAGGAGGGGCTCCGCTTGCAGGCAAAGAAGAGCCTCGACCGCATGCTGGAGATGGCGTCGAACACGGTAGGAAAGGGCGATTTGGGCCCTAAATAATGCTATGCGTGAGGCCGAGGTCCACTTCCGGGCCGCCGGACGTCGCGCGGCCGAGGTCGGGCGGCGCACCCGCCCGACAAGCGGTCGACCTTCAGGCCCTGGGAACGTCGCCGCCAAGCTGTGCGAGCGCCTGATCGATGTGGATGGCGGCAAGCGGCATCTGCAAGGCATCGGCCAGCGCGAGCGCCTCATCCAGCAAGGCGTTCAAGCGTGCGACATCGGCCATCGTCTCGGTAAGCATGGTAAAGTCCTTGGAAAACATTCTTGCAACTCGCCAGTCGGCGATTTGTTCCGGGTCGGGAAAACTTTCTCGAGCCGTTGCTCGGTGGGATTTCGCTATTCCGGGCGTCTGATTTTTGGCACCGCGCTGGTACCATCGGTGAATAATGATTTGGGGGATGTCGGGTGAGCGCAACTGGGCTCGAGGGGTTTGATGTCGAAGCGTTCGTCACGGCGACCCTCGCCGAAGACCTCGGGACGGTCGGCGACATCACGTCCGCCGCGGTCATTCCCGCCGACGCCCGCTTCACCGGCGCGATGGATAGTCGCGATCCGATCGTCGTGGCTGGATTGGCGCTTGCCGAAGCCTTTTTCCGGGCGCTCGATCCCGGTGTCCGTATCGAACGTCTCGCCCAGGACGGAGAGTCGGTCGCTGCCGGTACCGATCTGCTCAGGCTCGAGGGCGCCGCACGCGCCTTGCTGACGGCCGAGCGTTCGGCGCTCAATACGGTGCAGCATCTGTCGGGTATCGCCACGATGACCCGCCGCTACGTCGACGCGATAGCGGGCACCGGCGCGATCCTGCTGGACACGCGGAAGACCATTCCCGGGCTACGCGTGCTCGAGAAATATGCGACGCGGATGGGCGGCGCGCAGAACCACAGGATGGGGCTCTGGGACGCGGCGATGATCAAGGACAATCATGTCGCGGTGGCCGGCGGCGTCGGCGAGGCCGTACGACGCGCCAAGGTGGCGGGGATCGCGCAGATCATCGTCGAGGTCGATCGGATCGATCAGATCGAACCCGCGATTGCGGCGGGGGCGACGCACCTGTTGCTCGACAACATGCCGCCACCGACGTTGCGCACGGCAGTGGCGCTGGTCGGCGGACGCGTGCCTTGCGAAGCGTCGGGCGGGGTCAGCCTCGACACCATCCGGGCGATCGCCGAAACCGGCGTTACCTATGTCTCGGTCGGTCGCTTGACGCAGTCTGCACCCGCGGCGGATATAGGGCTCGATTTCACGACTGCGTGAGTGCCGCATCCGCGCGGTATGGTGCCCGTGACTCCGCATCGGGCAGGGGACGAAGACCATGAACAGGCCGCCATCGATAGTCTGGTACGAACGCCTTTATCTCGCGTCGTTCGTGTTCGGGCTCGTTGCCTCCGCGATCAGCTGGACACAACGCGCCACGATCCTTGCCGCCAATCCTATGTTGGCCGAGGCGCACTGGATCCTGCCCGTGACGCAAGCGCTCACCATCGCGATCGCGCTGCTCATCTGGTATTTCACGGCACGCAGGCCCAGCGTGATCGCAAAATGGGTGGTCGTGGTGTTTGCCGCGTTCGGTGTGCTGAGCATCCTCCTGTCGCTGGGAACATTGGCGATGGGCCGCGCGGTCAGCGGTACGACGCTGGCACTGTCGGTTCTCGCGAACGCGCTGTACATTGCTGCTGCGGTATTGCTGTTCAAACCCGACGCACAGCGCTGGTTCGGCGAGATGCCGGAATCGGACGACGATGACGAAGGGTCCGACGCCGATGCGATCGATGAGGATACGACTTATGTTCGCTAGGATCACGCTCGTCGCGGCATTTGCGCTGCCTGCAGCAGCCCATGCTCAAGCCTATCAATGCTCGGCGCCGGCCTCGATACAGCGCGTTCGTCCCGACCTGCCGTCGGACAGCCAGCCGAAGCGCGACCTACCGATCGGCAGCTATACGCTCGCGATCACCTGGGCCCCGCAATATTGCCGCGACAACGGCGATCGCGCAGGCTCGAAGTTTCAGTGCGGGGCGGGAAATCGGTTCGGTTTCACGCTCCACGGGCTCTGGCCCGACGGCGTCGGCAAGGAATGGCCGCAATATTGCCGTGCGGCCGAATTCGTACCGCCCCCGGTGATCAAGGCGCACCTGTGCACGACCCCGTCCGCGCAGTTGCTGCAACACGAATGGGCGAAGCACGGCACCTGCATGCCGGGATATCGTCCTGCCAAATACTTCGCCCAGTCCGCCGCGCTATACGGCAAGCTGCGATTTCCCGACATGGACGCGCTGTCGCGGACATCACTGACAGCAGGGCGGTTCGCGGCGGCGATGGCAAGCCGCAATCCTGGCCTGAAGGCGGACATGATGCGCGTGACCGCCACGAAGCAAGGCTGGCTGGACGAGGTCTGGATCTGTCTCGATCGCCGCTTCCGCTATCGCCGCTGCCCGGTGCACCAGGGTGGGCTTGCGCCAAGCGCGTCGCTCAAAATCTGGCGTGGGGCTCGATAGTCGATCGCGCAATCCGCCCCGGCGGTGACCTCAAATCTCGAGGGTCGTCGTCGACGGATGATGCTTGTCGAGGTGGCGCTTGATGATCCGCAGGTTGCGCGTGTTCGACCGGAAGAAGAAATCCGGGACCGCACCGACGAAGGGGATCATCCCGAGTGCCCAATCGATGCCGACATTGCCGAACATCCGTGCCATCTGAATCTTCGACATACCGATGTTGCGCGCTTCCCAGGCCATCCACGCACCGACCGCGGCCGCGATCGTGCTGCCGGCAAAGGGAATGATGTCGAGGATCACGTCCATGCCGACCTTGCGGTTCGTGCCGGGAATCGTGAACAGACCCTCCATGACGCGCTCCATCGCCTCGACACGGCAGCGAACCGACAGAGCGTCGCGTCCCATCGGGAGCGTATCGAGGATAGATCCGGGGATCATGCGCGTCGGGCGTTGGGTCATGTCTGTCAGTTGGTGTCGGCGCGCAATCGGTTCAACGGGTGCCACGCTCGCGCATTGGGCTGCCACTGCTGCAGCCGGGTCGATACGAGCGACCATCGCAGCGGTCGCGCGAGCGGGATGAAGGCAACATCCGCGTTCATTGCGACATCGGCGGCGGCGATCTGTCGAGCCCGTTCCGCGAGCGTCGGTGCTTCGCGTGCGGCAGTAATTGCGGCCTGCGCGGCCTCTCCGCACACGACACATGCCGTTGCCAGATACCAGCGCGCGCTATCATAGGGCGCGACCGCATCGACCAGCGCCAGGTCGGCGTCCGCACCCTGCGCGACGCGGTAAGGCGTGATACCGACAGCGATCAGCGATGCTGCCACCTGCGCATACAGCAAGGTGGCGCCAGGCCCGTTCGGGAGGGCGATCCGAAGCGACACGGGTCCACCAGTCCATCCGGCAACGCGTTGCCGCGCCGCGACACGACGCTCGTCCTGGGTCAGCAGCGTCCAGGCAGGGACCTGCGGCAATGCGGCCGAGTCGAGAATATCGGGAAGAAGGCGATCGGCCGTATCCCATGCCGGGGCGATCGCCGTGGTCAGCGCGGTTCGGTCGATCGCCTCTGCGACCGCCTCGCGGTTTGCGGCTTCGGCGAGGAATCCGTCGCGGCGAAGTATCGCCAGTCCGAATAGTCCGGCGGCAGGATCGACACGGATATTGGCGGGCGATATCTCGGTGGTCGCTAGCAGGGGCCAGTCGACGAAGCTGCCACCGCTGACCAAATCCGAATCGCGGTGGGCAAATCGCGCGATCGCGCGCGCCGCGCGTTCGCCGATCAACCGGACATCCTCCTCAGGCTTGATCGCGCGCTGGTCCTCCGGGTCGGCCTGGTTGGGGTCGAAGGCCGGGCGCAGCAACGGGGACCGACCGCGCGCAGCCACGCGAAAAGGCCCGCTTCCGCCGAGCGGCGTCATCCTCAGCAAACTGAGCTCGGGTTGCGCGAACAGCTTGAGCAGATCGGGACGGGGGCGGCTCAGCCTAACCTCGATCACCTGCGGGGTCATCACGACGATCTCGTCGATCGCCGTGAGGAAGGGGGCCAGCGGGTTGCGCGAGCCCGGTGCGATCTGACGTTTCAGCGCGGCAACAACCTGATCTGCGGTGACGGGCGTGCCATCGCCCCAATCGCCCTCGCGCAGACGGAAGATGTAGCTCATCCCGCCGTCGATCACGATCCAGCGCTCGGCCAGGCCAGGTTCGATCTGTCCGGCGGCATCGAATCGAACCAGACCTTGCGCGGTCGAATCGACGAACAGTCGGCTGGGCGTGTCGACCCGTACACGGCGGGCATCGACGATCCTGGGCGGAGAGCCGATCGCACTGACGATCACGGCGCCGGTATCGGGTCGCCGCCGCTCGCACCCGGTCAGCGTCATGCCGAGCCCGATGCAGACCGTTAGGAAAAGAGCCGCTCTGGTGCGGACGGCGGGACTCGAACCCGCACTCCTAGGGAGGGAGATTTTAAGTCTCCTGCGTCTACCGGTTTCGCCACGTCCGCACACGCCCCCAACAAGACGACGCCGTCCGCCGGGTCAACCCATCGCAGGTAGAAACACGACCGATCGGCGCCGGAGCCTGACATTTATGCAGCGTCACACGTTCAGGCGGGCGCGCATCTCTTTACCGGGTTTGAAATAGGGAACGCGTTTTGCGTCGACCTCGACGACTTCCCCGGTACGCGGGTTACGGCCCGTTCTTGCGTCGCGCGCGCGCGTCGAAAACGCGCCGAAGCCGCGCAGTTCGACCCTTCCGTCCGCCGCCAGACGCTTCGAGATCTCGTCGAAAAACGTGCTGACGATAAGCTCGACTTCATCGGGTTGCAGGTCCGGATGCGCCTCGGCGATCCTGAGGACCAGTTCAGATCGAATCATTCGTTTTCCCGCTCATTTGGCAGTTACGCTTATTGATGTAAGTCAACTTGCGAAGCGTTAGCACTAATCTGAGCGTAGTCAAAAACCAAAGTGAGATAGTCAATAAAAAGCCCGGCATGTTCGAGACATGCCGGGCCAATTTATCGTTAAGTCGTGAGACTTACTTCTTCTCGGCGTCCGTGCGGGCCTTGAGGGCCTCGCCGAGGATGTTGCCGAGCGTCGCGCCCGAGTCGGACGACCCGTACTGTGCGACGGCCTGCTTCTCTTCCGAGATCTGCATCGCCTTGATCGAGAAGGTCGGCTTCTTCGAACGATCGAAGCCCGTCACCATCGCGTCGAACTTCTGGCCGACCTGGAAACGCTCCGGACGCTGCTCGTCGCGATCGCGACCCAGATCCGTGCGCTTGATGAAGCCGGTCGCGCCATCGTCGCCCTGCTGCACTTCGAGGCCCGCGTCGCGGACTTCGAGAACGGTGACCGTGACGATCGCGTTCTTGTTCAGCTTGTCGCCTGCTGCTGCGATGCCGCCGGCCGATGGCCCGCCGCGCTCGAGCTGCTTCATGCCGAGCGAGATACGCTCCTTCTCGGCGTCGATGTCGAGCACGACGGCCTCGACGGTCTCACCCTTGCGATGCAGGTTGAGCGCGTCCTCGCCCGAAACGCCCCAGGCGATGTCGGACATGTGGACCATGCCGTCGACGTCGTTGTCGAGGCCGATGAACAGACCGAATTCGGTCGCGTTCTTGACTTCGCCCTCAACGGTCGAGCCGATCGGATGCGCGGCAGCGAACGCCTCCCAAGGATTGGCCTGAGCCTGCTTGAGGCCGAGCGAGATGCGACGCTTCTCGGAATCGACTTCGAGGACCATGACGTCGACTTCCTGCGAGGTCGACACGATCTTGCCCGGATGGACGTTCTTCTTGGTCCAGGACATTTCCGACACGTGGACGAGGCCTTCGATGCCCGCTTCCAGCTCGACGAACGCACCATATTCGGTGATGTTCGTGACGCGGCCGGTGAGCTTTGCGCCGACCGGATACTTGACCATCGCGCCATCCCAGGGATCGCTCTCCAGCTGCTTCATGCCGAGGCTGATGCGCTGGGTGTCCTTGTTGATGCGGATGATCTGCACCTTGACGGTGTCGCCGATGTTCAGGACTTCGCTCGGGTGACCGACGCGCTTGTAGCTGAGATCGGTGACGTGCAGCAGGCCATCGATGCCGCCGAGATCAACGAACGCACCGTAATCGGTGATGTTCTTGACGACGCCGTCGATGATCTGGCCCTCGGCCAGGCTCAGGATCAGGCCCGAACGCTGCTCTGCGCGCGTCTCTTCGAGAACGGCGCGACGCGACACGACGATGTTGCCGCGCTTGCGGTCCATCTTCAGGATCTGGAAGGGCTGGGGGATGTCCATCAGCGGCGTGACGTCGCGCACGGGGCGGATGTCGACCTGCGAGCCCGGCAGGAACGCGACGGCGCCGTTCAGGTCGACGGTGAAGCCACCCTTCACGCGGCCGAAGATCACGCCCTCGACGCGGGTCGTCTTGGAGAATTCGGTTTCCAGCTTGTCCCATGCGGCTTCGCGACGCGCACGATCGCGGCTGAGCATTGCTTCGCCGTGGACGTTCTCGACGCGGTCGACATAGACTTCGACTTCGTCGCCGACCTTCAGGTCAGCCTTCTGGCCCGGCGCTGCGAATTCGCGAAGCGGCACGCGGCCTTCCGACTTCAGACCGACGTCGATGACGGCCATGTCGTTCTCGATGCCGGTCACGGTGCCATGCACCACGCGGCCCTCGAAGCTGTCGGCGTCGCCGAGCGTTTCGTTCAGCATCGCCGCGAAATCGTCGCGGGTCGGCATTACCTGGGTTGCCATAGAATTCAGTAATCCTAGTCTGTTTCCGGCCAAGCGGTTGGGTCCGCTGGTCTTGGCCTTCGTTGCCGCGACGACCGAACGCCGGCGCAGCATCCGGACGGCACGAGGCGCAGAGGACGTAGACGCTGAATGCGAAAACGGCGCGTGAGACTCATAGGTCTCCGCGCCTTCCTCCACGAGCATCGCTCGCCGGACATCGCCGTATAGCCGAAACCGCCTCTCGGAGCAAGATCGACTCCGCTGCGTTAGGGGCGGTTCACCACAGGAGCGAAGATTTGAACGAACGCGGCATTCTCGTGCTGGGCTGGGTCGCCACCGTGACGGCGATCGTGATGTACCTGTCGTACATCGACCAGATCATGCTGAACCTTGCGGGTCAGAAAGGATCGGTGGTCCAGCCTTTCGCGACGATGGTGAATTGCGCGCTGTGGGTGGGGTATGGGTTTCTGAAGGACAAGCGGGATTGGCCGATCGTCGTGGCGAATTTCCCGGGGGTGGTGTTCGGGGCGGTGGCGCTGGTTACTGCGCTCTAGGGGAGGGGGCGCCATAGGGGAGTTCCGCTCACTCCTCCTTGTTCTCCCGCGAAGGCGGGAGCCCAGTCTGGGTCCCCGCCTTCGCGGGGAAACAGTGTTGGTTCACGCTAGATTACCCCAACAGAGCAACCACCCCGGCGAAGGCCGGGGCCCGGGTGGGGGACGTTGCTAACTGAGGGACGGACTTCGTTACTGCGACCTTTCTAACTGGGCCCCGGCCTTCGCCGGGGTGGGGCCAACGGGATAGTTCTAAGCCTTAAACCGAAGCCGCCTTCTTCGCCCGCTGCGCCTCCACCAACGCAACCGCCCTTTGCACCGAAGCCTCGATCGACAGAAAGCTCGTATCCAGCAAAGCCGCATCCGCCGCCATCACCAGCGGCGCCGTAGACCGCCCGCTATCCCGAGCATCCCGCGCCCGAATATCCGCCAGCACCCGATCCTTGCTCGCCGTCCCGCCTCGAGCCTGCAACTCCGCATGCCGCCGCTGCGCGCGGATATTCGGCGTAGCCTTCACGAACAGCTTCGCGTCCGCATCCGGCGCGATCACCGTGCCGATGTCGCGCCCGTCGAGGATCGCGCCACCCTCCTGCGCCGCAAACCGCTTCTGCCGGTGCAGCAACGCTGCCCGGACCAGCGGATGCGCCGACACAACCGACGCCAGCGCGCCGATATCGTCATCACGCAACGCCGGATCGCTCAACAGCGCATCGCTGAAATCGCACGCCGCGACCGCGTCGGCTTCGGTCTCCGGATCGAGTCCCATCCGCGCCACGCTCAACGCGACCGCGCGGTACAGCAGCCCGGTATCGAGATACGGCAACCCATAATGCTTGGCCAAGGCGCGCGCGATCGTGCCCTTGCCCGATGCCGCCGGGCCGTCGACTGCGATGATCATCTTAATTCCCCTGGCCGGTAAGCGCGTCGAGCGACCGGAAGAACACGGGGTAGCTCGTCGCCACCGGCGATACATCGTCGATCGTGACGGGCTCGCTGCTCCCAAGTCCAGCCACCACCATGCTCATTGCGATGCGATGATCGAGTTTCGAGGCCACCCGAGCGCCACCGCGAATCGGCGCGCCGCCCGACCCGGTGATCGCCATGCCATCCTCGTATTCCTCACACGCGACGCCGCACGCCTCCAGCGCGATCCGCATCGTCGTGATCCGGTCCGATTCCTTTACGCGCAGCTCGTGCGCGCCGCGCGCGACCGTCGTGCCGGTCGCGAACGCGGCGGCGACGAACAGCACCGGATATTCGTCGATCATGCTCGGCGCGAGATCGGCGGGCACCTCGATCGCGGTCAGGGGTGCGTGGCGGACCCTCAGGTCGGCAACCGGCTCGCCGCCGACGGTCCGCGGGTCGAGCTCGGTGATGTCGGCCCCCATCATACGCAACGCGGTGACGATGCCGATCCGCGTCGGGTTCAGCCCGACATTGCGCACGACGATATCCGACCCCGGCACGATCGACGCCGCGACCAGCCAGAAGGCCGAGGACGACGGATCGCCCGGCACGACGATATCTTGCGGCTTGAGTTCCGCTTCGCCGGTGATCGAGATCACGCGGCCCGCTTCGGTCTCCTCGACGGTCAGCTTGGCGCCGAACCCGGTCAGCATCCGCTCGCTGTGATCGCGCGTCGCGACCGGCTCGATCACCGTCGTGATGCCCGGCGTGTTGAGTCCCGCCAGCAGGATCGCCGACTTCACCTGCGCCGACGCGACCGGCAGCGTGTAGCTGATCGGTACCGCCGGACACATCCCGCGCACCATCAGCGGCAGCTTGCCGCCGGGCGACGCGCTGATGTCCGCGCCCATCTGCGACAGCGGCTCGATCACGCGGCCCATCGGCCGGCCCGACAGCGAGGCGTCGCCGGTAAAGGTGCAGGTGATCGGATGGCTGGAGACGAGCCCCATCAGCAACCGAGTCGACGTGCCCGAATTGCCCATCTCCAGCGCGGTCGCGGGCTGGAGCAGTCCGCCGACGCCGACGCCGTCGACGACCCAGATGCCGTCGCCCTGCCGCTCGATCGTCGCGCCCATCGCGCGCATCGCCGCCGCAGTGGCGAGCACGTCCTCACCCTCCAGCAGCCCGGTGATCCGGCTGGTGCCGACCGCGAGGCTGGCGAACATCAGCGCGCGGTGGCTGATCGACTTGTCGCCTGGAACCGCGATCGAACCGGTCAGGGGACCGCGCGCGGCCACGTCCAGGGACTGGGGGAGGGGGTGTGTCATCGGGCCGGGCTTTTGACAGTGGCCTTGCGCTATGGCAAGGCGCGCCCACTTTGCGAGGGTATCTCCCCGCAATCCATTCATCCGAAAGGTTCTATCGGCATGATCAAGCCGGAATGGGGCACGAAGCGTTCGTGCCCGAAATGCGCGACGCGTTTCTACGACCTCGAAAAAGCCGACCCCGTGACCTGCATCGAATGCGGGTATGCGTGGGAGCCCGAGCCCATCCTGAAGTCGAAGCAGCCGCTGCCGTTCGAGGTCGCCAAGCCCGACACCAAGAAGCCCGACGCGGATCTCGAGGGTGACGAGGAAGAGGACATCGCCTCGATCACCGGCGAGGACGAAGAGCCGTCTGCCGACGACGAAGTCGATCTGGGCGGCGACGACGACCTTGGCGTCGAGACGCCGCAGGACGAGCACGAGCGGTAATAGAAAGAAATTTGGCAAGCGGTGTTTACGCCGCTTGCCAACCCGGGCGGCTCCGGTTAGTGAGCCGCCTCCCAACGGGAATGGGGCCGTAGCTCAGCTGGGAGAGCGTTCGCATGGCATGCGAAAGGTCAGGGGTTCGATCCCCCTCGGCTCCACCATTTCCGTTGATGACCGGTCGATTGGACCGTTGTCCCAAGCCCCGTTCATTTGACTGATATCCTAGACGTATCGGCAGGATTGGGCGCCTAAACTGTAACTCTGCTGCCTTGGCCCGTCTTCAACGCGGTTCGGGATGCGCGCCCAAACATCCCGATACAGCGCCACCCTGCATTTGGCGCAGATGCACGGTCAGCATATGCAATCGCACCGGCCAGCAAACTGTACCGTCACCCCGGACTGGTTCCGGGGTCCACCGTTCCGCAAACCAAATTCTCTTGATTTTGCGGCCCCGTGGATGCCGGAACCAGTCCGGCATGACGGACAAGGGATCGTATTTGTCGAGCCAACCCCGAATGCCGATCCTTCTTAGAACGCGGCGGATAGCCCTGCGAACGCCGACACGCTGTCGCGGTCGTCGCGCAACGCGTAGCCGGCGACACCCGCGCGCAGCGACAACTGCCCTGCGACGTTGCCGTCCACGCCCATCGCGTAGCTCATATAGCTGCGATCGGCGCGTTCCACCGTGCTCGTGAAGCTGATCGGCGCACCCGTCGGGGTCAGCGTCAGTGTCCGCGGATCGTCGTCGAACTCGCGCTCGTAGCCGGCGCGGGCGAAGAACCGCACAGGTTCGCCCGGGACTGTCCGGATCACGGCGCCGAACCGGCCGGTCAGGCTTTTCACCTCCTGCTTGCCGAACGCCGCCGCCGTCGAGAGGCCGCCGGACTCCGTATAGCCGGCAATGCGGACGCGGTCGTATTGCGCCGCGAGGTCGGGGCCGAACGCCACGCCGCCGAGCGTGACCAGGTCGAACGCGGCGGTGACGCGGCCGGCGACGTAGGTGCCGTCGGTCTCGCCCTCGTGCGAGCGGATCGCCGGGCCGAGCTGGACGGTGCGACGGATGTGGCGATAGTCGATCTCGCCATAGGTTCCGTCCGCGAGCAGGCGCACCGGGCCGAGTTCACCGCGCGCGTAGCCGCTGACCGACCAGGCGCGCGGCTTGTAGGTGCCAGCGCCGGCCTTGAAGTCGCCGGTGCCATCCGAATAGCCGCCGGCCACGCCGACTCCCGACGCGTCGCCGATCGCGAGGTCGGCGCCCGCGGTACCGCTAAAGCCGCGCTCGGTGATCCCGACGCGCTGGGCGGAATTGCCGCTCGCATAATAATGATAGCCCGCACTGCCGAACAGCGACAGCGCATGGCCGCTACGCTGCGCGCCGCCGCGCTCGGCGCCCTCGAACAGGTCGCGCTGGCCGCGGAACATCGCCTGCGCTGCATAGCCGAGCCCGGCGATCTGGTCGGGGGCCTGGACGAGGCTGGCCACGGCCTGCCCCTGGATGCGCTGCGTTTTGCCCGACGGGTGGACGCTGTCGGCCAGGATATACGTCTCGTTGGCGTCGGGCGAGACGAGCGTCGCGCGCGTGCAGGCCAGCGACGACGGCACGGTACAGGCGACGCCGGTGATGTTGGTGTAGCCATAGGTCGCGGGGCTGGCGACGAGTTCGCCGAACAGCCGGTCGGTATCGAAATACAGCGCGTTGACGTTCGCCGCTGCCAGCGCGGCCGCATAGGTGCGGTTGAACAGCTGAATGCCCGCTGCACCGCCCGATTGTACCGCGAGCGTGACGATCCGGCTGGCCCCGGCGGTCTGGAGGCGGCCGACTTGCGTGGCGAGCTGCGTGGCCGCAGTGGTCAGGATCGCGGTATTGGTGCTGCCGCCGGCCTGGAACGCGAAATAGTCGTTCCCGCCGCCCTGGATGTAGACGAGGTCGCGTGGCCCGAAGGTGCCGCCAGCGGCGAGGAAATTGCTGATCTGCGTCGTGACCGGGATCGACAGCGCGTTCGCGGCGGTGACGCGCGCCCCGCCGACTGCGTAATTGGTGCCGCCCTTGCCATAGACGGGGTCGAGCGACAGCCCGAGTCGGGCCGCGAGGACCTCGGGCGCGACCGGGTCGGGGTTGGTCGTGAAGCTGCCTGCGTCGCGCGCCAGCCGGGGATCGAGCGTCAGGTAATAGCCGCCATCGGCGAGGCTGTCGCCGAACACGACCATGCGGTTATAGGTCTCGCTGGCCGCGACGTTGGTCGGGTTGGCAGTCTGTGCCTGGCCCGGACTCGCGAAGCTCAGCGCGGTCCCGGCCAGCAACGCCGTATAGGTCGTCTTCATGATGTCCTCTCCCTGGCGGCGAAGGATCATTGTCCTTCGCTCGACCGGGAGTGTCGGAGCCGGTTACGTCCGCGTCAAGAGACTGTCGCTTAGGGGTAGGGCGCCGTTCAGACGAACAGCCCGACCAGCAGATAGGTGCCTGCACCGATCAACCCGGCGGCGGGCAGCGTCAGCGTCCAGGCGACGACGATGTTGCTCGCCACGTTCCAGCGGACGGCGGACAGGCGCCGGGCGGCACCGACGCCGACGATCGAGCCGGTGATGGTGTGCGTCGACGAGACCGGGATGCCCCAGAAGGTCGCGGCGAACAGCGTGATCGCGCCGCCGGTCTCCGCGCAGAAGCCCTGCGCCGGAGTCAGCCGCGTGATCTTCGAGCCCATCGTGTGGACGATCCGCCAGCCACCCGACAACGTGCCGAGCGCCATCGCTGCCTGGCAGGACAGGACGACCCAAAGCGGCACGTGGAATTCGCCGCCAAGCAGGCCCTGCGAGTAGAGCAGCACGGCGATGATCCCCATCGTCTTCTGCGCGTCATTGCCGCCGTGGCCGAGCGAATAGAGCGCGGCGGAGATCAGCTGCAGCTTGCGGAAGCGCTTGTCGACGCCGAGCGGGGTGAGCTTGAGGCTGGTCCACGCCACCGCGAGCACCAGTACGAGCGCGAGCATGAGGCCGATCGCGGGCGAGGCGAAGATCGCGACGACGGTGGCGATGACGCCTTTCCAGACGATCGCGCCGAAACCGACCTTGGCGATACCTGCGCCGAGTAGGCCGCCGATCAGCGCGTGGCTGCTGCTCGATGGGATGCCGAGCACCCAGGTGATGACGTTCCACGCGATCGCGCCCATCAGCGCGGCGAAGATCACCTGCGCGTCGATCACGTGCGCCTGGACGATGCCGGTGCCGACCGTCTGCGCGACGTGAAGCCCGAAGACGGCGAACGCGATGAAGTTGAAGAACGCGGCCCAGAGGACGGCGTATTGCGGCTTCAGGACGCGCGTGGAGACGACCGTGGCGATCGAGTTCGCCGCGTCGTGGAGGCCGTTCAGGAAGTCGAACAGCAGCGCTATGCCGATGAGGCCGATGAGGAGGGGGAGGGAGAGAATCATGCGATTGCCGTCCTATCCCCGACCATTCCACCCCCCCGGCGAAGGCCGGGGTCCAATTGGGAAGGCTTTAGTAACAGCGCGCCGTTCTCAGTTATTGCTGTCCCCCAATTGGGCCCCGGCCTTCGCCGGGGGGGAGCTCCGTGGGCGGTCTCGGACTCAATCGACACATCAAGCATGGTCGATGACCAGCCCCTGGATTTCGTTCGCCACATCCTCGAAGCGGTCGACGATCTTTTCCAGGCTGCTGTAGATCTCGCGGTTGATGATGAAGGTCATCGGGTCCGCGCTGATCTTCGACGCCTGGAACAGCGCGCGAAGGCCCGTGTCGTGGATGTCGTCGGCATGACCCTCGATCTGGATCAGCCGCGCGGTCAGGTCATGCAGCCGCCCCGCATTGGTGCCTAGCGAGCGCAGCAGCGGGATCGCCTCGGCGGTGATGCGCGCGGCCTCGACGATGATGCCCGCCATGTCGCGCATCTCGGCCGAGAATTCGGTCACCTCGTACAACGCGATCGCGTTGGCGGTGCCGTTCATCTGGTCGATCGCGTCGTCCATCACGCCGATCAAATCCGTGATCGCGCTGCGATCGAACGGCGTCACGAACACGCGGCGGACGTCCTGGAGGACCTCGCGCGTGATATCGTCGGCTTCGTGCTCGCGCTTGACGATCTCGGCGATCTGCGCCTCGATCGAGCCTTCGCCGTGGAGCAGCCGTGCGAGCGCATCGGCGCCGGCGACCAGCGTCGCGGCATGCGCGTCGAACAGTTCGAAGAACCGCCCCTGCTTCGGCATCAGCGACTGGAACCAGCCCAGCATCGGAATTCTCCTTTTCGCACTCTTGCGCACGACGGGTAAGATACGTTGCGCGAACGACGCCGGGATCGGCGGCTCGCGGAAAGCCGCGATCAGCGCCTTCAGGCCGGGCTCATTGACAGCGTCTGCCGCACGATCAAGCGTAAACCAGCGTGTGTCGCGCTGATGACGCTCGGGCCAGTCGTCGACCTGCTCGACGAACGCGAGCGGAAACACCGTCACGATCATGTCGCGGTAGCGGCCGGTGCGGCGGCGTTTGCGGTAGCCGAATTCGCCGACCGCGGTGGGGCAGGGAATGCCGCGGATGCCGGCCTCCTCATACGCCTCCTGCGCGGCAGCCTCGTGGCTGGCGAGCCCGACGATCGGATTGCCCTTGGGGATCACCCAGCGACCCGTGTCGCGGGAGGTGATCAGCATGACGCGGGCATGGCCGTCGGCGTCGATCACATAGGGAAGTGCCGCAATCTGCTGGATAATTCGGGTCCTTGTGGGCGCGGAGTCGCGGGGAGTGGGAGACAGCTTAGACGGCGGGATGCAGCATGCACAGAGGGCGGCCGGCGGTGCCGTGCGGACTGTTGCCAGCGCGATTCCGTCCCATTCCCGGACGTGGCCGATTTAACCATTTTTGCGACTGGTCGAATTAGTAAACGCGGCGTTAACGTTCGCATCATGACCAGACGCCTAGTCCTCACCAATGAAGCCGCCCGCCATCCGCTGCGCCGATCGTTGCCGCCGCCGGTGGTCGCGGCTGCGAAAAACGACGATCAGGACGTGAAGCTGTTTTTCCTGAGCTTCGCGGCGTTCTTCACCTGCTTCTACAGCTTCATTTTTTGAAGCGAGCAATCCTCCCCCGCCAGGGGGAGGTGGCTGGCTCTTGCCAGACGGAGGGGGAGGAAAGGAGCAACCACCGTTGCGTTTCCTCCCCCTCCGTCACCTTCGGCGCCACCTCCCCCTGGCGGGGGAGGATCGTTCGGTCGCTACCCCCTCAACGTCGGCAAACACCCGACGGCATCGTCGTCACACGCGCGGTGCAGCTTCTGCGCCAGCCAAGCCGAGACTAGGCACATAGCCGCGACCAGGAACAGCATGTCCTCTGGCGTCACGCCCATCGCCGTGATCCCGATCACCAGGATCGAACCGATCGTCATCGCACCCGAATTGACGACGTTGTTCGCGGCCACGGTGCGTGCGGTCTGGTCCTTCTCCACAGTCGTCGTCAGGAACGCATAGAGCGGCACCACGAACATCCCGCCGGTGATCGCGATCGCCAGCAACGTCGCGAGCACGGGGATCGCGCCAGGCTGATGAATGAACCCGGCCCAGTCGTAATACTGCCCCGCCGGCGCCGGCGTCCAGGCCCGCGCGAGGAACGAGAACAGCACGACGAAGCCACCCATCGCGATCACCGAGGCGGGGGAGAACTTCGCCGAGATGCGCCCGCGCAGCATCGAGTTGATCACCACCGAGCCGATCGCGACGCCGACCGAGAACACCGCGATCACGAAGCTGGCGACTCGCTCGTCGGCGGTCAGCACGTTCTTCACCAAGGGCGGGAAGACGATGATCAGCACCGCGCCGATCGTCCAGAAGAAGCTGATCGCGACGATCGCGAGAAACAGCCGGGGGATGTGCAGCGTCGCGCTGATCAAGCGCCACGATGCCGTGAACGGGTTGTAGTCGAGCTTCAGCGGCGGCCCTTCGCGCGGAGCGGGAGGCACCTGGCGGCCCGCGAACCAGCCGACCAGCGCCACGATCAAGACGCCGGCGGCGGCGCCCTCGATCGGGATCCAGCCCGCCGTCACGGTGCCGAGCAGGATCGCGAGATACGTCCCCGCCTCGACCAGCCCGGTGCCGCCGAGCACATCGCAGGGCTTCAGATGCTGCGGCAGGATCGCATATTTGATCGGGCCGAAGAACGTCGAGTGGACGCCCAGGCACAGCACCGCCCCGAGCATCAGCCCGATCCCCAGCGACGGATGTCCGAAGCGCGCGACCATCAGTCCGGTCGCACCGAGGATCATGATGCCGATCTCGACGGTCTTCACGATCCGGATGATCCGCGCCTTGTCGTGGCTGTCCGCCAATTGCCCGGCGAGCGCGGACAGCAGGAAGAACGGCAGGATGCCGAGTCCCGTCGCCAGCGCGTTGAAGTTCGCCTCCATCTTCGGGTCGTTGAAGACCGCATAGGTGGCGAACAGGACCATCGAGGTCTTAAACAGATTATCGTTGAACGCGCCGAGAAACTGCGTGGTGAACAGGGGCAGGAAGCGACGTTGCTTCAGCAACCCAAGGGCATTGAGCATGCGAGAAATCGCCCAGATCGTTGCGAAAATACGCCAAACCCTTAGCCCAGTGCCTTGCTCACGCCAACGTTTAAACCGGTTTCGCCGCGCGGCCGACCGGTATAGAGGTGGTGGGTGCTGAGCTTGCCTAACCTCCTGACATTGTCGCGGATCGTCGCGGTGCCCCTGCTGGTCTGGTTCCTGTGGTGGCCTGATTGGGAGGCGGGTTACGGCATCGCCTTCGTGCTGTACTGCCTGATGGGCATCACCGATTATTTCGACGGCTATCTCGCGCGGTCGAGCGGCGCGGTGTCGCGATTGGGGATCTTCCTCGATCCGATCGCCGACAAGATCATGGTCGCCGCGGTGATCCTGATTTTGGTCGGGACGCGCGATATTCCCGGTGTCCACGTGATCGCCGCGCTGGTGATCCTGCTACGCGAGATCGCGGTGTCGGGGTTGCGAGAATTCCTGGCGCAGGTCCAGGTTTCGGTCCCCGTTTCGCAGCTGGCGAAGTGGAAGACGACGCTGCAACTCGTGTCGCTCGGCGGGATCATCCTCGGCGGCGCGGTGCCCGAGACGGTATGGGTGCATACTGTCGGCATCGTCGCCTTGTGGGGCGCGGCCGTCCTCACCGTGTTGACCGGGTGGGACTATCTCCGCGTCGGCCTGAAGCACATGGACTGACGATGACGCAGATACGGATGGTGTATTTCGCCTGGGTGCGCGAGCGCATCGGCACGGGCGAGGAATCGGTCGAGCCGCCCGAGAGCGTGGTGACGGTGGCGGATCTGGTCGACTGGCTGGCGGAAACGAGTTCCGGGCACGCCGAAGCGTTCGAGAACCGCTCGCGGCTGCGCGCGGCGGTCGATCAAGAGTTCGTGCCGCTGGATACGCCGATCGGTCGGGCGCAGGAGATCGCGATCTTCCCACCGGTGACCGGCGGATGATCCATATCTCCGTCCAGCAGTCGCCGATCGATATCGCAGCCGAGATGACGCGCGCCGAAGCGGCAGGGGCCGGGGCGGTGGCGACCTTTACCGGGCTGGTCCGCGCGGACGATGGCGTGGGTACGCTCGAACTCGAACATTACCCTGGGGCTACCGAAGCGGCGTTGCTGAAGGTTGCCGAGGGCGCGATCGAACGCTGGGGGCTGAGCGCGGCGATCATCGTCCACCGGGTGGGGCCCATGCAGCCGGGGGAGCGGATCGTGTTCGTCGCGGCGACGGCGGCGCACCGCGGCGCGGCGCTGGAGGCCTGCGCGTATTTGATCGATCGGTTAAAGACAGATGCGCCGTTCTGGAAGCGTGAGACGCGGGGCGTGACGGCTAGCTGGGTCGAAGCGCGCAATGGCGATCATGCCGCTGCTGCTCGGTGGGACAAGTCGACGAGCTAATTCAGAGTTTGCTCTCCCGCGAAGGCGGGAGCCCAGACGGGGTCCCCGCCTTCGCAGGGAAACAAGAAACGGGCCGCGCTCCCTGGGGAGTTCGCGGCCCGTAATTCCGTTAGCCGAGCTTCGGAACGCTCATGCCGTTGGTCAGGTGGACGACACCGTTCGTTTCCCTGATGTCGGCCGTATCGACGTACGACTTGATCCCGGCGGTGTCGGTCAACTCGATGTTGCCGTTAGGGCCGATCGACGCGATCAGCGGCTGGCCAGCGAGCGTCGTCAGCGTAGCCTTGCCACCGCCGGCGGTGATCTGCGCCTTCAGCTGGTCCGACGTCACCGCACCGGCGACCACGTGATACTTGAGGATCGTCGCGAGCGTGGGTGCTGATTCGGGCTTCAGAAGCGTGTCGAGCGCGCCGGGCGGCAGGCGGGTAAACGCTTCATCGCTCGGGGCGAACACGGTGAACGGCCCGGGACCTGCGAGCGTGGTCTGCAGCTTGGCGGCTGTGACTAGCTTGGTCAGCGTGGCACGATTGGGCAGCGTCGGCAGCGCGGCTGCGATCGTCGTCGTCGGCGCGGCGGTCGGTGCAGCCGGGGCTGCAGTCGCAGGTGCTGCCTGTGGCGTAGCGGTGGTGGCGGGCGCCGTCTGCGCCGGAGCCGCGGGCGCCGCGGGCGCCGCAGGCGTCGTCGTCTGTGCGGTCGCACCAGCGGCAAGGATCATGCTCGATGCGGCGGCAATCAAAAGATTCGTCTTAACAGTCATGTGCGACTCCAAATATAATTGATGGGACGATCGAAACTCGAACGAAAAAAATAGGTATGGGATCGGCCCGTCTTCAATGTTTTGGCGGACCAGCCGCGCCATCGATGCGACGAACCGATCCCGGCAGTCGTGCCGATCAGCTCAGTTTCGGCACGATTACGCCGTTGACGACATGCACGACGCCATTCGACTGGCGCACATCTGCGGTCTCGATATAGCTCTTGTTGCCGTTGACGTCGGTCAGCGTGATGACCGCGCCGACCAGTGTCGCAGTGATCGGATCGCCCTCGACCGTGGTCAACGTCGCCGTTCCACCACCCGCCGCGATGCGCTGCCGCAGGTCGTCGGCGGTGATCGCGCCTGGCACGACATGATAGGTCAGAACCTTGATGAGCGAGGCTTTGTTCTCGGGCTTCAGCAACGTATCGACCATGCCCGGTGCGAGCCGCCCGAACGCGTCGTTGGTCGGCGCGAACACCGTGAACGGACCCGGACCCGAGAGCGTGCCGACCAGATCGGCGGCCTTCACCGCAGCGACCAACGTCGACAGATTGGGGGCGGCGGATGCGTTGTCGACGATCGTCCGCGTGGCCATCATCGGCACGCCGCCGACGGTCGGATTGGCAACCGCGGGCGGGCCGTTCGGGACCGCCAGCGCGGGATTGGTCGACGGACTGGCCACGTCGTCCTTCGATTTGCCGCTGCACGCAGCGAGCGCCAGCGCACTCGTGATCAGCAGTAGCGGAAGCGTCTTCGACATCATCGGGTCTCCAGCGGGAACTAGCGAAACATACGATCGAACGCCGAGTTAGTTGCGCATCCGTGCCAATCTCACGGCGAGCCGAGCCGGTTACTGAACGTCGGCCAGCGCCTTCGCCATCAACCGGAAGTCCTTCTCGCGCGGGCTCGCCCGCCGCCAGACCAAGGCGATCTTCCGCACCGCGTTGATCTCGTCGAGCGGGCGAGCCGTGATGTTGGTGTTGTCCAGGATACCGGCCTTGAGCGCCATTTCGGGCAGCATCGTGATGCCAAGCCCGTTGTCGACCATCTGCACGATCGTATGCAGCGACGTGCCGAGCATCGTCGCCTCCGCGCGCAATTCCGGCCGGTTGCATGCACCAAGCGCGTGATCCTTGAGGCAATGCCCATCCTCGAGCAGCAGCAGCCGCGTCTCGTCGATCGCCGACGCCGGGATCGCGGGCAGCGCAGTAGGCTCCTCGCCCGACGGATACGCGACGAACAGCCGGTCCTCGAACAACGTCTCGGACGTCACCTCCCCGCAGGCATAGGGGAGGGCGAGCAGCACGCAGTCGGTCCGGCCATTGTGCAACCCTTCGCAGGCGGGGCCGCTTGGCTCCTCGCGCAGGAACAGCTTCAGGTCTGGATAATCCTTCCGGAGCCGCGGCAGGATGCGGGGCAGCATGAACGGCGCGATCGTCGGGATGACGCTCATCCGCATGTCGCCCGACAGCGGCTGGCCGGCGGCGCGCGCCATGTCGCCCAGCTCCTCCGCCTCGCGCAGCACCCGCCGCGCCTTGTCGGCGATCCCGTCGCCCAGCGGTGTGAACCGCACGACGCGGCGCGTCCGCTCGACCAGCACCACGCCGATCAGCGTTTCGAGCTCGCGCAGACCCGCCGACAGCGTCGATTGCGTTACGAAACACGCCTCCGCGGCGCGTCCGAAATGGCCGTGGTCCTTCAGCGCAACCAGATATTGCAACTGTTTCAATGTGGGTAGGTAGGTCGCAGCCATTAATCGCCTCTATCGATCATCAGATGATAAATAGAGCGTTGGATCGATTACACCAGCCCCCATATACCGCATTGCACAACGACCGAGCGGGACAACCGCCACGCTTGAGGATGCCTGGAGCCAAGTTTATTTCCAGGAGGCTTCCATCATGTTGACCATCGGCGACCAGTTCCCATCGATGACCATTCCCGTCCAGCAGGGCGTTGCCGCACTGCCCGCCGGCGAGACGCTTGACCTGACGATCGCCTATCCTGGCAAGTGGAAGGTGCTGTTTTACTGGCCGAAGGATTTCACCTTCGTCTGCCCGACCGAGATCGTCGGCTACAGCGACATCCGAGGCGATTTCGAAGACCGCGACGCCGTGCTGATCGGTGCGTCGACCGACACCGCGCACGTCCACCTCGCCTGGCGCAAGTCGGACGCGGATCTCGCCGCAGCGGACTTTCCATGGCTGGCGGATAACGGCGCGAAGCTCGCCGACGCACTCGGCATCGTCGACAAGAACGAGCATGTCGCGTTCCGTGCGACCTTCATCATCGACCCCGACAACGTCATCCAGGCGGTTCAGGTCAACGGCCTGAACGTCGGCCGCAACCCCGCCGAGACGCTCCGCGTACTCGACGCGCTGCAGACCGACGAGCTCTGCCCGTGCAACTGGAACAAGGGCGACGACGTCCTCCAGCTGGCTGCTTGATCTATCGGGAGCGGGCTTGAACGCCCGCTCCCATTTTCTTCCGTCACCCCATTTTCTTCCGTCACCCCAGCGAAAGCTGGGGTCTCTTCGTAGCGGGGAGACCCCGGCTTTCGCTGGGGTGACGCATTTCTGGACTGGAACCCATTTATGTCGCTCAAGGAATTCGCGGGCACGCTGCCCGATTACGCCAAGGACATCCGCCTCAACGTCGGCTCGCTTCTCAACGAGACGCATCTGACCGACCAGCGCAAATACGGCCTGCTGCTGACCTGCGCGCACGGCTCGGGCTACAAGCCGCTGGTCGAGGCCGCCGAAGCCGAATGCGCGCCGAAACTCTCGCCCGAGGCTGCCAATGCGGCGCGTGCGGCGGCAGCAGTGATGGCGATGAACAACGTCTATTACCGCTTCACGCACCTCGCCGGGAACCAGGAATACCGCAACATGCCGGCCAAGCTGCGCATGAACGTGATCGGCCAGCCCGGCATCGACAAGGTCGATTTCGAGCTGTTCAGCCTCGCGGTATCGGCGATGAACGGCTGCGGCATGTGCATCGACAGCCACGAGCAGATCCTGAAGAAGGCGGGCGTTACGGCCGAGGCGATCCAGACGTCGGTGCGGATCGGCGCGGTGATGGCGGCGGTCGCGACGGTCCACGCCACGCTTTGACCTGAGATATCCTCCCCCTGGCGGGGGAGGATTTCCAGAGCCGTCAGTGCCAGATCGCGCGGTACAGCCCGAACAAACTCGTGATCGTCAGGATCACGCCGACCATCACCATCAACGTCTTCGCCGGCACGCGCTTCGCCAGCAGCGCCCCGAACGGCGCCGCCAGCACCCCGCCGATCAGCAGCCCCATCGTGGCCTGCGTAAACGCCGCCCAGCCGAGCTGCGTGACGAACGTCGCCGAGATCGTCGCGGTCAGGAAGAACTCCGCGGTATTCACCGTCCCGATCGTGGTCCTTGGCGCTGCGCCCTGCACCAGCAGGTTCGACGTCACCACCGGCCCCCAGCCGCCACCGCCCGCCGCATCGAGAAACCCGCCGACCAGCCCGAGCGGCTCGACGATCTTCGGCTCCTTCTGCTTGGGCGGATAACGAAGCCCGCGATACAGCAGATACACGCCGATCGACGTCAGGTAGGCGAGGATGAACGGCTTGGCGGTGCTAGCATCGATGTTCGACAGCACATACGCGCCCAGCACGCCGCCAATTACGCCGGGGATCATCAGCCGCAGGAACAGCGTCCAGTTGACGTTCTTGTGCAGCACATGGCTGATCCCCGAGACCGCGGTCGTGAACGTCTCGACGGTATGCACCCCCGCCGACGCCGCAGCCGGCGGCACGCCGACCCACAGCAACAGCGTGTTCGAGATCACGCCAAACGCCATCCCCAGCGCACCGTCGACGACCTGCGCGGCGAACCCCACCAGGATAAAGGGCAGGAGCGTCTCGAAGCTCAAGGTCGTCAGGTCGAACATCGGCATCCCCTCAATATCGCGCCCAGACTGCAGCGTGCAGTCTTATCCTACAACAAAGATAGGCTTTACCCCGGTCCCGATAGGCTGATGGGGGCTGACACTGCTCGCGGGCCCGGTTCTGGAAATCGGCCGTTCGATACCCTAGATACGGAAATCGCGAAGGGGACTGCGGATGTCGAGCGGATTACTGGCCTATCTGGATTCGATCCGCGCCCGCGATCCCGCCCCGCATTCGCGCGCCGAAATCATGCTGTATCCCGGCGTCTGGGCGCTCGGCTATCACCGCATCGCGCACCGGCTGTACAAGGCGAAGCTCTATTTCCTTGCGCGCTGCGTCAACCACTGGTCGCGCTTCACGACCGCGATCGACATCCATCCCGGCGCGACGATCGGTCGTAACTTCTTCATCGACCACGGTTTCGTGGTGATCGGCGAGACCGCCGAGATCGGCGACGACGTCACGATCTACCAGTGCGTCACGCTCGGCGGCACCAGCCCCGACAACGGCGTGCAGGGCAAGCGCCACCCGACCATTTCCGATGGCGCGATCATCGGCTCGGGCGCGCAGGTGCTAGGGCCGATCACGCTCGGCAAGCGCTCACGCGTCGGCGCCAACGCGGTCGTCACGCGCGACGTGCCGGCAGGGACCACGGTCGTCGGCATTCCCGCGCGCGCGACCACCATCGAGGGCGGCAACGCGCCCGAGCTCCCGCGATTCGTGCCTTACGGTACGCCTTGCAGCGAAGCATTCGACCCTGCCACGCAGAAGATGGAGCTCATGCGCTGCGAGTTGGAGACGATGCGCAAGCGTCTCGACGCGTTGCTCGCCGAAGATCATCCAGAGGACCAGCGCGACCGCGCATGATGGTGGCTAACTGATGGGCGTCGTACCCTTTCCGATACCGTCCAAGGCGACGCAGGTCGGCTTCGAACGCCTCGAACTCAATCGGATCCTCGACCTCTATGGCCGGATGGTCGCGGCTGGCCATTGGCGCGACTATGCGATCGATCTCGGCAAGGATGCCGCAGTCTTCGCCGCCTTCCGCCGTGCTGCCGAACGGCCTGAATTCAGGATCGAAAAACGCCCGTCGTTGCGTAACAAGCAGGGCATGTGGGCCTTGATTGGGGAAGGTGGCGCTGTGGTGAAGCGCGGGCACGAGCTGGGCCCGGTGCTTGCTCCGGTCGAGCGCCGGTTCATGAAACTCGTCGAGGACTGAGGAGAACCCAACGATCCTCCCCCGCCAGGGAGAGGTGGCACCGAAGGTGACGGAGGGGGAGGATACGGAACAGAGGTTCCTCTCTCCTCCGCCTCTGTCTGGCAAGAGCCAGCCACCTCCCCCCGGCGGGGGAGGATCGTTTAGGACGCTGTCGCCGCTAAGTTCCGCTCAGATCAAAGGCCCCACGACAGACGGATATAGCCGAACTGCCCCGGCACGTCATACGTGGTCGGATCGTAGTTCGGCCCGGTGCAGCTGAAGCAGGCCGGCGGGTCCTGGTTGAACACGTTGTTCACGCCGATCGTCAGCCCCAGCCGGTTCTGCAGCCAACCCGGTGCCAGCGTGACCTGAACGTCGCCGTAGAAGGTGCTCTTGAGCTTTTTGCCATCGGCTTCCTTCACGCTGTCGATATAGCGGCCGGTAAACGACGCGCGCGCTGCGCCGATATCCCAGTCGATCACCCCGTTTCCCTTGAGCTTGGGATAGGATTGATCCGGAAAGCCGCGGGTCGTGCCGCGATAGTCGGTGGTGGTGAAGCCCGTCGCCGCCGGGAAGGTCTCGGCATATTTCAGCAGGATATTGCCGTTGAGCGACAGCCCGAACGTCCCCGCCGAGGTGCGCGGCGAGCGGTACACCATCGTCACGTCGACACCGCGGGTGCGGATCCCGCCGATATTCTGCAACTGCGCATTGATCCGCGAGATCAGCCCGTTCGAGGTCCGCGTGATCGCCGCACAGCTCAGCGCATCGCCCGATTCCGCACAGCGGCTCAACGTCAGCTGCGCCGCGACGGGTGCGATCGCGTCGGTCACCTTGATGTCGTAATAATTGCCCTCGATGCTCAGCTGGCTCGCAAAGCCGCTGTTCCTGGCCCAGTTCGGAGCATAGACGCCGCCGAACAGCCAGGTCCGCGAGGTTTCCGGCTTCAACGCGGTGTTGCCGCCCGTCAGCACGCCGAGCTGGCCGCCATTCGGCTCCTGGTAACTCCCGTTTGCCGGCACGCCGTTTGCAGTGCAGTTCGCACGCACCGTGGCGGACGTCTGGTACGGCGACCCGGCGACGTTGGTGCAGGGATCGTCGATCGGTGCGTCCGAGCGGGATTCCGCCCCGAACAGCTCGCCGATGCTCGGCGCACGGAAGCCCTGCGCATAGGACGCCCTGAACAGCAGGTCGCTGACCGGCTTCCACAACCCGCTGCCGGTGTAGGTCGTGTTGCTGCCGCTGGTCGAATAGTTCGAATGCCGCACCGCGCCGCCGACTTCGAGCGAATGGATCAGCGGCGTGTCGTGGATCAGCGGTACGCGCAACTCGGCATAGACTTCGTCCGAATTGAAATTGCCGCGTGCGGGCTGCGCCGGGATGTCCGCACCGAGACCCGCGGTGATCAGAGGATCGGGCGTAAAGCTGCCATATTGGACGCGGTGCTCATAGCCCGCGGCGATGCCGACCGGCCCAGCGGGGAGGTCGAACAGGTCGCCCGATATATTGGCGGTGTAATCCTCCAGGCTCTGCGAACTACGCGCGCGCTCGTCGAACGCGATATAGGCGAGCATCTGCGGGGTAACGGAGCCCGCGCCGCCGAAGATGTTGAACGGGACGCACGCCCCGGTGCAGTTCGCGACCGGGCCCAGCGCCTGTTGCAGAAGCGCCGCATTGATGTTGCCGGTGAACAGCTGCTTGGCATCGTTGAAGCCGAGCACCGCATTGGCGTCCCAGTAGAATTTACGGCTGCCGACGGTGAACGAGCCGTCGAGGGTCGCGGTCGCCGACATCGTGTCGACGGTCTGCGAATAGGTCCGCTGCCCCGCCTCGACGAGACGACGCCGCACCGTCGAATAGTTCGCCGGCGCGTTACCCGCGCCGCCCGCCGACAATGTGTAGCCGAACGGGTTGAACGGGTTGGTCGCATCGATCGAGATCGTGTCGAGCAGATTGCCGTTGCCGGCGTCCGGCCCGACGAACAGCGGCAGGAATGCCGCCTGGTTTTGCGAATTGCGCCGCGTGTAGTTCATCTTCACGCGCAGGTTTACGCTGTCGGTCAGCTCCTGCTTGGCGCTGACGAAGAAGCCGTACCGCTCCGACGGTGTCAGGAAATAGTTGAACGGCGCGAAGTTGAACCGGTCCGACGCGGTGAGCAGGCGGAAGTCGCTGTTCGCGCCCGTGGGGTTCGCCGCATCGTAGCGCGGTCGGCCAAGGATCGGCGCGGATTTGAGCGTCAGCGCGGCGCCGGTGAGTTGCACATAGCCGTTCACCGTCGCGCTCGAACAGCCGCCGATCGGATCGGTGCAGCTCGTCTGGCCGGGGTTGGGGAATTGCGAGATCGCGCGGTCGCCGGTGCGCACCGCCTCCTGCTTCACATAGCTGCCGCCGAACACCACGCTCGTCCGCGGCGCCTGGATCCCGTAGCTGACATTATAGTCCTGCGTATGGCCGTCGCCCTGCCGGAACGTACCGAACTGCGCCGACGCCTTCAGCCCCTTTTGCTGCGACTTGGTGATGATGTTGACGACGCCGGCCAGCGCGTCCGAGCCATAGAGCGGCGACTGGCCCGACTGGAGGATCTCGATCCGCTCGATCGAGCCGACCTGGATCGTGTTGAGATCGACCGTCGAGGGGATACCGCTCGCCGAGGCGCCGTTGACGAAGCGCAGGCCGTCGACCAGCACCAGCGTCCGTTTGGCGGTGAGGTAGCGCAGGTCGATCTCCGCCGACCCTGCACCGACGCCACCGCCGTCGGGCGGATTGCCGATGTTCCCAGAATTGTTGACCTTCGAGTTCAACCCGCCCGCCGCGCTCGGCAACCGCTGGAGCACGTCGGCGACCGACGACAGCCCGGTCCGCTGGATCGATTCCGCATCGACCGTGATGACCGGCGACGGTTGATCGAGCGGACTGCGACGGATGCGCGACCCGGTCACGACGATATCGCCGCCGGTCTCATCGTCGGCTACCGGCGCCGCTTGCGTGGCTGGCGTGGTCACGGTCTGGGCTTGGGCCGCCGTCGCCGCCAGCATCGTTGCCAGCGCCAACCCCCCGGCGCTTGCATAGGAAAACGTCTTGAACGCGCGCATGAACCTGTCCCCCTGTTCGTGTATCCGTCCGGCATCCGCTCTATTTATTTTGTATACGGATCACGGCTTGGACGTAACGAAGCAAGGTGATATCGGTCTATGCGACAACTTTATTGCGAAATATGTCGGTTCTGTTGCACGAATGCCACGTTCGAGGGTTAGACCAGAACCGGCGCGGCCGCGCGATCCGCTTCGCCGAACACGCGTAGATAGCGAGCGATCTCCGTCGGTTCGCCCGTCGCCTTGGCGGGATTGTCCGACAGCTTCACCGCCGGGCGCCCGTTGGCCGCTATCACCTTGCAGACCAGCGAGATCGGCTCCAGCGCAGTCGCCCCGTCCGGATCGCAGCCGCGGAAGTCGTTGGTCAGGTTGGTCCCCCAGCCGAAGCTCATGCGCACCCGGCCGTGGAAATGCCCGTAAACCTGCTCGATCGTGTCGATGTCCATGCCGTCGGAAAAGATCAGCAGCTTGGTCTTCGGATCGACCCCCTGTTCCTCCCACCAGCGGATGATCTGCTCCCCACCCGCGATCGGCGGCGCGCTGTCGGGGCGGAAACCGGTCCATTCCGCCAGCCAGTGCGGCGCGTTGCGCAGGAACGCGGTCGTTCCGAACGCGTCGGGCAGCGCGATCAGCAGGTTGCCGTTATAATGCTGTCGCCAATGCTCGAGCACGCGGTAGGGCGCCTCGGCCAGCTCCGCGTCGCTGTCGGCCAGCGCGGCGGTGACCATCGGCAGTTCGTGCGCGTTCGTGCCGATCGCCTCCAGATCCGCATCCATCGCCAGCAGTACGTTCGACGTGCCGATGAACCGGTCGCCGAGCCCTTCCTTCAACGCCTCGACGCACCAGCGCTGCCAAAGAAAGCCGTGCCGCCGCCGCGTGCCGAAGTCCGACAGCACGAGGTCGGGCAGTTCGCGCAACCGCTCGACCTTCTCCCACAGCTTGGCCTTGGCGCGCGCATAGACGATGTCGAGCGCGAACCGCCCGCGATCGCGCAGGGCTGCGCGCGATTTCAGTTCGTTGATGATCGTCAGCGCTGGGATTTCCCACATCGTCGTGTGCGACCAAGGGCCCTCGAAATGCAGCTCGTACTGGCCGTCGACTTTGCGCAGATCGTATGCCGGTAGCTGGAACTCGGCGAGCCAGCCCAGAAACTCCGGCCCGAACATCTTCTGCTTCCCGTAGAAGCTGTTGCCCGCGAGCCAGATCAGCTCCTTCTTCGCAAACCTGAGCGTCCGCGCGTGATCGAGTTGCGCGCGCAGTTCGGCCTCGTCGACGATTTCCGCCAGCCGCACGGTCTTCGTCCGGTTGATCAGCGCGAAGGTCGCGGTCACGTCCGGATAGACCTGCCGGATCATCTGCAACATCAACAGCTTGTAGAAATCGGTGTCGAGCAGGCTGCGCACGATCGGATCGAGCCGGAAATTGTGATTATACGTCCGGGTGGCGATATCGGTCACGGCCATGCGCGTGGGCTCCTGCGTTGCGTTAGGCGGCGGGTGTCCGAGAAGACGCGAGTGTGTCAAGCAGCGGGCAAAGGAGACGGGCGATGGCGCGGTTCGTGGTCGTGGTGGATACGCAGTGGGATTTCATGGCGGAGCAGGGCGCGCTGAGCGTGGCGGGAGCGGCGGCTCTGGTCGCGCCGATGCAGGCGTGGCTCGCGGCGCTGAAGCCCGGCGAAACCGCGGGCGTCCTGTTCACCTTCGACACGCATTTCGTCGAGACCTATCCGACGTCGCCCGAGGCGAAGATGTTCCCGATCCACTGCGTTAAGGGTACGCAAGGGTGGCGCAACATGCTCGACGTGGCACTGATCGAGCCGGCGATCCCGGCGTGGCGGATCGAGAAGGGGGTGTTCGACATGTGGGCCGAACCGGCCCTCGCGATCGAGGGCGCGCGCGAGGCGGGACAGCCGTCCATCTTGCGTGACGAGTTCTTTGCCGGACTCACCGCGAAGGGCGTCAGCGAGGTCACGGTGATCGGTGTCGCGGCGGACTATTGCGTTCGCTGGGCAGTCGAGGGACTGATCGCCCGCGGTTTCGCGGTGACGATCCCGCGCGATCTCACGCGCGGCATCGAGCGCCAGATCGACCGGGTTGCAGCGGAAGATTTCGCGGGCCAGCGCCTGGATATCTCCGGTCGATAGCGTTGGGCGCATCACGTCCTCGCGCAAACGGTCTCGCCCGTCGCGTCTGACCGGCAATGCGTTGATACGTACTTGAAACACTGCGGACAGGATCGGCGCGCATGCCTAGCCCGAAAACTCGGAGGGAAATGTCATGCAGCGCCTGTTGGTACCATCGCCGGAATGCTCGACCGGACGCCATGTGCCGCGGTCGCGTCACCGGGATGCGCCGAGCGATGCGATTCAGCGGTCTGCGTGTCGTCGGTGCGGTGTCGCGATCGTAAAATCCGCCGTAAGTCGCCGCTGGATCGTCTCCGGGCTGCTCGGCTAAAACTCCGTCGCCACCAGAGGGAAGCGACGGGACTTCGGGGATAGTATTTAGCCTCGCGCCGTTTCGGGATCAGGGCCCGATCGGCGCGGCGGGCGCGTCGGATCCGTTGCGCCATGTCTCGGCTCCCGCCTGGGGCAACTCGCCACGGGTGAGCGCACCATCCTGGTTGCGGTCGAGGGCCGCGAACCGGAGCGTCGCGGTGGTGGTGAACTCACCCGCGTCGATGCCGCGGTTACCGTTGCGATCGGCCGCTACGACCGGCTCGGGGAAGTCGAAGAACCCGTAACGCGCCGCGCCCAGGCGTTCGCGCGGCCCCGCGGTCTTGCTGGCGCCGCCATTCCCGAAGCGCATGGCCGGCCCGCCAAGGGCAGTATTGCCGGCAGTGCCGTCGTCACCCGGCCTGCTCCCATCGGATCTATGGCGGCCGCCGACGACGCGGATTTCCGGGACGAGCACGTTTTCATAGGAAGCGATGTCGTCCGGATCGATTTCGCCATCCCTGCGGCGATCGAGTGTGGAGAAGAAACGCAGTGCGTCATGCTGGAATTCGACCAGCGTGATCCGCCCGTCACCGTCGGTATCTGCACCTGCAAACCACAGGTTTCGCGCTGCTCCGGGGCGAAGGATCGTACGAAACGGTTCGCCCATCGGGCTGATGAACAATTGGCCCCGACCGCGTTCGGGCGGACCGCCGGGGCGGGGGAGGCCGGTGGCACACCCTGCCAGTGCAGCGGCAAGCCCGATCGTGATGACGCGTCGCATGGCGGTTCCTGGATGTTGAAAAGGATAGGGCCGGTCAGCCGGGCAGCGTGATACGGGCGCGCAGACCGCCTTCGGCGCGCGCCTCGATCGTCGCGTCGCCGCCATGCGCGCGCGCGACGGCACGGACGCTTGCGAGACCCAGCCCGATCCCGCCGGTATCGCGGTTGCGGGATTGTTCGGCACGGAAGAAGGGTTCGAACGCGCGGACCAGATCGTCGGGCTTCATGCCCGGGCCGCGATCCTGCACCTCGATCACGACCATGTCGCGGTCGCGGTACAGCAGCATCTCGGCATGACCGGCATATTTGACCGCATTGCCTATCAGATTGCCGATCAACGCCTTCAACGAGGGCGCGTCGCCTTCGATCGTCAGGGGGCCGCCGGACTGAAGCACGACGTCGTCGCCGCGGTCTGCGAACTCGTCGGTAACGCTCTCCGCGAGCGACCGCAGATCCAGACGCTGGCGGCGGACATGGCGGGTCATATCGCGCACGAAGGCCATCGCCGCGCCGATCCGGTGGCTCATCTCCTGGATGTCTTCCTCGGTGGCGATTCGGATATCTTCCGGTGCCTTTTCGAGCCGCAACGACAGCCGCATCAGCGGTGTCCGCAGGTCGTGCGCGACCGCGGCGATCAACGTCGTCCGATCCTCGACATAGCGATTGAGTCGTTCCTGCATCACGTTGAAGGCAACCGCCGCCTCGGCGATCTCGGGCGGACCGGTGAGCGTCAGGGGTTCTGCCCGCGGATCGCGGCCGAGCCGTTCGACCGCAGCGGTGAACTGACCGATCGGCTTGACCACCCGCCGCGCCAGCGCCCACGCGATCGGCGCGACCACCGCCAGCGCCACCAGAAACCACAGGATGATGCGGATCCGCCACGGTCCCATCACGGCACTGGTCGGGCGGATCACCCGCCATCGACCGCCGCCGAGGTCGATGGAGACGATGAACGGGCCGAACAGCGCGTTCTCCAGGGCGGCGAAATTGTGATGGCGACGCGGTTCCATCGACGGTCCCATCGGTATCGGCGGCCGGAGCGCGCCTGCGAACATCGGGCTTCCAGACCGCTCGGCCTCGACGACGACCGCGGACGTGGGCAGGCCCAGATCGCTGGCGATCACCGCGCCGATCCGGCGGTCGCGCGGGCTGTCGGTCGGGTCCGGTCGGCGCGTCGAGATTTGGGTCTTCAGCAACTTGGCGGGATCCACCCCGGTGCGCGCGAACGCCGCGATACGGGTGGTCGTGAAAATAATCGGCGTCGGCGGCGGCATCAGCAGCAGCGTGGCGAAGTTCAGCACCTGCACCAGCAATACGGTGATCAACATGAGCGCGAAGATCCGCAGGAACAACGGCCAGGATCGTTGCAGATTGCGCGCGCGCGCATCGTCCCTGCCGGTGTCCCTGCCGATCGGGTGGGACGCCCCGGTCATAGCCGCACCACGCGTGGGACGAAGAAATACCCCTCGTTGCGGATCGTCCTGATGATGTCGTCGCCGCGCGAGCGGAGTTTGCGTCGAAGACGGCTGACCTGGACGTCGATCGCACGATCGAAGGCGTCGGTATCGGGCCCGCGCGCCGCCTCCAGCAACGCATCGCGTGCCAGGACGCGTCGGGGGCGCTCGACGAACGCACGCAGCACGGCAAACTCGCCATCGGTCAGGTCGATGAGCGTGTTGTCGGCGTCGAACAGTTCATGCGCGGCGAAATCGACCCGCCAACCGAGAAAACCATAAGCCCGCCCTTCGCTGGCATCCTGCATCTCACGCGCACGTAAGGCTGCGCGGACGGTGGCGAGGATCTCACGCGGACTGCACGGCTTGGTAAGATAGTGGCTGGCACCGATCTCGAGCCCCAGGATCCGGTCGGGTTCCTCACCGAGGGCGCTCAGCATCACCACCGGCGGCCCGGCAGCGCGCGCGAGGCGGCGGCAGACCGACAGGCCATCCTCGCCCGGCATCATGACGTCGAGCAGGATCAGCGACACAGACTGGCGCGCCAGCACGCCGTCCATCTCCTGTGCACTCGTCGCGGTTTCGACGTGATAGCCGTGCATGCCGAGGCTCTGCGCTAGCAGCGTGCGGATCATGTGGTCGTCGTCGACTATCAGCAGCGTCGGTTTCGGCGACGCGCCGTCGGTAGCCGCATTGAACGATTCGGGGACGGGATTCGGCATCATGTGGCGATCCTAGCGCGCGCGTGTGTTCGCGATGTTTCTGCATGCGCCAAAGTACGTCGCCTCGCATCCTCTCGTTGCGAGAAACGTAGGTTAGAGAGGCCGTTACTAGCCTATGTGTCACGGTGGGGCAGGGGGCGTCACATCGGGAAACATCCCGGACAAACACCGGGTGCAGTTGGGACGGCATGGCTCACCGTCTCCCTCTCCCCGAAAGTCGCCGGCGATGAACGTTTCCCAGCATTACGAACCTGCGATCTCGCGCCCGCCGCTCATCGCCGAGTGGCGGGATGATGCGACACACGATTCCGCGGAGGACACGGCGTATCACGCCGCGCGGATCATCATCGTCGATGACGACCCCGGTCTGCGCGAGCTTCTGACCGAGTTTCTCGTCGATAACGGTCTCGGCGTGGAGGCGGTGTCGAGCGGTGCGGCGTTAAGGGCAAGGCTGGTTCAACGGCCCTGCGATCTCGTGATACTCGACATGATGATGCCCGGCGAGGATGGTCTTTCCGTGTTGCGCGGACTTGCCCAGTTCGCCGATCCCCCTGGCGTCATCATGTTGTCGGCCCTGTCGAGCGAGGTCGACCGCGTGGTCGCGCTGGAGATGGGCGCGGACGATTATGTCACGAAGCCATCCACCCCGCGTGAGATCCTCGCCCGCATCAGGTCGGTATTGCGGCGTCGCAATCGGACCACAGCCACGGGTACGGACGTGGGGATCATCGCCGAGCCAGGGGAAGCCGCGCGTTACAATACGACGTACCGGTTTGCCGGCTGGACGCTCAATTGCCGCATGCGATCGCTGCAGGCGCCCGGCGGCGAGATCGTGTCGTTGACCGAGGGGGAGTTCCAGATGATGGATGCTTTCGTCACGCATCCGCACGCGGTTCACACGCGCGAGGACATGATCGCATTGTCGGGACGCGCCGATACCTCGTCCAAAGATCGGACGATCGACGTCAACATCAGCCGTTTACGGCGCAAACTTGCCGCCTTCGATCGGACCGAGATCATCCGGACGGTACGTGGCAAGGGCTATCTTTTCATCGCCGACGTCATCGCCGCCTGATCAGGCAGGCCGTTCGCGGCGTCGGGCTGAACAGGTGGCGGACTCAGGCGCTGGAGTCGGTCGCCGGAATCATGCGGCGGCGCGCGGCGTGCTTGCGGCGTCGCCCGGATGCGCCATGAACCATTCCAGGAATTGCGCCGCGGGCATCGGTCGGGCGAACAGGAACCCCTGGGCCTCGTCGCACTCCATCGTCGACAAGCAGGCTGCGACGCCTTCGGTCTCGACGCCCTCCGCGACGACCCGGTAGCCAAGCTCGTGCGACAACCGGATCATCGTCCGGACGAGCGTCTGCTCGTCGCCGCCGTTGAGGGTCGAATCAAGGTCGCGCATGAAGCTCTGGTCGATCTTGACGACATCGACCGGCAGTTGCTGGAGATAGGCGAGACTGCTGTAGCCGGTGCCGAAATCATCGATCGCGAGCCGGACTCCGGCGGCCCGTAGCGCGGCGAGTTGCTCGCGCGCCTGCGCTACGTTCCGCATGATCGCGCTCTCGGTGACCTCGAGCTCGATCCGGTCGGCGCGGATCCGATGTTTCAGCAGCAGCAATTGGATCCGCGCGGCGAAATCCGGTTCCTCGAGATTGTTTGCGGAAAGGTTGATCGACAGATTGCCGGTAAAACCGTCGGTAATCCAGCCGCCAAGTTGCTCCAGTGCCCGGTCGACGACCCATTGTGTCAGGGGCTTGGCATGCGAGGTCTGCTCGATCAGCGGAATGAACTCCGCAGGCGACACTTCACCCAGGATCGGATGGTTCCAGCGCAACAGGACTTCTGCGCCCAGGCACCGGCGACACGTTAAATTGACGCGGGGCTGGTAGACCAGTCTTAACTGATCGTCGGTCGCCAGCGCAGCCTCGAAGTCCCGCAGCAGATCGTAGCGGCGGCGGTGGACCGTGTCGTTGGCCGAGGAGAAGAACGACACGGTCGTTTCGAGCGTTCGCGCATCTTGCGCCGCACCATGTGCGAACCGCAGCACGTCGGTCGGTTCGACCATGCCGAGAATGATCGGCACGACGCCGACTGCGCCGGTGGTCGAAAACCGCAAAGTCGATGTCCTGCTGCACTGCTCGACTTTTTCCGTCAGCAGGGCGACGTAGGCGTCGTCTTCGACGTCGGGCTCGGCGAAGAACACGAACTGCGTTGCGGCGACATGATAAGCGCGACGATTTTCGGCTAGCGCATCGCGCAATTGAAGCGCTGCGACCTTGACCATATCGACGACGTGCTCGGAGCCAAGGACCCGGGTCATGTTGTCGATCTGATCGGTCCGGGCGAGGTCGAGCATCACCAGCAGGCGGCGCTCCCCGCCGTGGTCGCGCGTAAGATCGTCCAGATCGTCGAGAAATTGCCGACGGTTCGGCAATCCGCTGATCGGGTCGATTCGCCCAAAGGCATGTTGCAGCTCGATCTGCGACATCGTCATGGCCGCGAGGTCGCGCAAGGCGGCCATCTCGTCGGCAGTCACGGTGCGGGGTTCGGTCCCAGTCACGCACAACGAGCCCAGGCCGAAGCCATCGCGGGTCGTCAGCGGCGCTCCAGCATAGAATCTCGTGCCCGACAGCGCGAGTTGGCTCGTCTTGTAGAAAGGGTGGTCGAGCAAGTCGGGAATCACCAAAGGCCTGGTCGTCTCGGCGACTTCCGAACAGGGCGCGCTGCTGCGGTCGAGTTCGGTGTGTTTGAACCGCGCCGGGTTTGTCGGAGGCTCCAACTCCTGAGAAGGTGGAGCCATGACGAGCAAGACGACGAACAAGTTTGCGCCCGAAGTCCGCGAGCGGGCGGTACGGATGGTTTTCGATCACGAG
>NZ_JALPNF010000005.1 GCF_023195535.1 Sphingomonas faeni
CGCGCGCGGGCGCGGCCGCAGGGAGATGGGGCGGGACGTGTTGGAGGGCGCCCACGATGTCTTGGGCGGCGGGGACCGAAGCCTCTGTCCCCCCCCCGGGGGCGGGCGGTTTTTGGGGGGGGGAGGAGTGAGAAGGGGGGGGGGGGGGCCCCCCCCCCCCCCCCCCGGGGGGGGGGGGGGGGGGGGGGGGGGCCAGTACCGGGCGAGGGCGCTTGTGGCGGCCCCTCACCCCAACCCTCTCCCCGCAGGGGAGAGGGAGCTAGAAAGGCTTACGCTTCCGCGGCCATCTTCTCGGCCTTGGCGACGGCTTCGTCGATGCCGCCGACCATGTAGAACGCTGCCTCGGGGAGGTGATCATACTCGCCCTCGACCACCGCCTTGAACGAACGGACCGTGTCTTCGAGCTGGACGAACTTGCCGCTGATGCCGGTGAAGACCTCCGCGACGTGGAACGGCTGGCTGAGGAACTTCTGGATCTTACGCGCACGCTGGACGGTGAGCTTATCTTCCTCGCTCAGCTCGTCCATGCCGAGAATCGCGATGATGTCCTGCAGCGACTTGTACTTCTGCAGCGTCGACTGAACGGCACGCGCGGTGTCGTAATGCTCCTGGCCGACGACGCGTGGCTCGAGCAGACGCGAGGTCGAATCGAGCGGGTCGACCGCCGGGTAGATGCCCAGCTCCGAGATCGCACGGTTGAGGTTGGTCGTCGCATCGAGATGCGCGAACGACGTCGCAGGCGCCGGATCGGTAAGATCGTCTGCAGGGACGTACACGGCCTGAACCGAGGTGATCGACCCCTTGTTCGTCGACGTGATGCGCTCCTGCAGAGCGCCCATGTCGGTCGACAGCGTCGGCTGATAGCCCACCGCCGACGGGATACGACCGAGCAAGGCCGAAACCTCTGCGCCCGCCTGCGTGAAGCGGAAGATGTTGTCGACGAAGAACAGCACGTCCTGGCCTTCGACGTCGCGGAAATACTCGGCGATCGTTAGGCCCGACAGCGCGACGCGAGCGCGTGCGCCTGGCGGCTCGTTCATCTGGCCGAACACGAGCGCGACCTTCGAGCCTTCCGACTGCGGATTGCCGTCGGCGTCCTTGGCGATGACGCCCGCGTCGAGGAACTCGTGGTACAGATCGTTACCCTCGCGGGTACGCTCGCCAACGCCTGCGAACACCGAGGTGCCGCCGTGACCCTTGGCGATGTTGTTGATCAGTTCCTGGATCAACACGGTCTTGCCGACGCCGGCGCCACCGAACAGACCGATCTTGCCGCCCTTCGCATAGGGTGCGAGCAGGTCGATGACCTTGATGCCGGTGACCAGGATCGCGCTCTCGGTCGACTGGTCGACGAACAGCGGCGCCGAGGCGTGGATCGGGGCAGTCGTCTCTGCGCCGACCGGACCACGCTCGTCGATCGGCTCGCCGATGACGTTGAGGATGCGGCCGAGCGTCTTCGGGCCGACCGGCACGCGGATCTGCGAGCCGGTGTCGGTGACGGTCTGGCCGCGGGTCAGACCCTCGGTGGCGTCCATCGCGATCGTGCGAACGGTGTTCTCGCCGAGATGCTGCGCGACTTCGAGGACGAGCCGGTTGCCGTTATTGTCGGTTTCGAGCGCCGACAAAATAGCAGGCAGGTTGTCGGGGAAATGCACGTCGACGACGGCACCGATCACCTGCGAGATGCGGCCGGTGTTGTTCGTGGCCTTCGAGCTGCCCTCGGTCGGGCGGATGTCTTCAGCGGCGGTTGCCATCACACTATCCTTGGGTCTTGTTGTTGGCCGGGTTGGTAGCCGGTGAACGGGTAAAAGTCACGTCGATGCGCTCGGGCGCACCGTTGGTCGAAGGCACGATCGCGACCTTGGCCGGTGCCGCATCGAGCGGCTGGCCGAGGCGGATCGCGCGCAAGAGGTCGGGCGACGCCTTGATCTTGAAGCGGCCGAGAAACTCGCCGACGGTTTGCGCGAGTCGCATCCGTGCGGTCGTCGCGTCGACCGGATCGGTCAGCGTCAGCGTATAGGCCACGGTATCGATCGCCGCGGCGGTCTTGCCCGTAACAGCGACCGAGGTCGTGTTGGGCTTGGCCGCGTTGGAATTGGAGAACATCCGCGGCTGGCCCGTTGAGACGTAAATCTGCCCTTGCGGAGAAAAATCATCTTCGTTGGCTAGCGAATACTTGTTGAGAGCGAAGCCCGCCTGGTTGATCGCGCCGATCGTCTCCTGCGGCGCGCCGAACAGCCGGTCCCACCCCGACAGCGTCGCGACGGAGGCGGTCTGCGCCGCCTCCTGCTCGCGCACCGACGGTGCCGGCTTGCCGCAGCCAGCCAGCCCCAACGCCATCGGGGCAGTCAGGGTCAAGGCGACCGCGAGCCTCATTTCAGCGCTTCGGCACCCGAGATGATCTCGACCAGCTCGGTCGTGATCGCGGCCTGACGCGTGCGGTTATACTGGATCGAGAGACGCGTGATCATGTCGCCGGCATTGCGCGTGGCGTTGTCCATCGCGTTCATGCGCGATCCCTGCTCCGACGCGGCGTTTTCCAGCAGCGCGCGGAAAATCTGGATCGCGACGTTGCGCGGCAGCAGATCGGCGAGGATCGCTTCCTCGTCTGGCTCATACTCGACGACCGCCTCGGCAGGAGCGTTTGGCTTGGCTTCCGCACCGGGGATCGACGACAACGGAATCGGGATGATCTGGATGCCGGTCGGAAGCTGCACCAGCGCCGACACGAACTTCGCGTAGAACAGATGCGCGACGTCGAACTGGCCTTCGCCGAAGCGCTTGATCAGATCCTCGGAGATTTCCTGCGCGTCGCTGAACGCGAGCTTCTTGATTCCGCCCATCTCGTGGTCGGCGAGGATGTCGTTCGGGAAGAAGCGCTTGATCACGCGCCCCTTCTTGCCGGCGACGTAGAACTTCACGGTCTTGCCGGCTGCGATCAGCTCCTCGGCCTTGCGACGTGCCGCGCGGACGATGTTGGTGTTGAACGCACCGGCGAGGCCACGCTCCGACGTCGCGATGACGATCAGGTGGACCTGGTCCTTGCCGGTGCCCGCGAGCAGCGGCGATGCGCCCGGCGCGATGCCGACGCGCCCCGCGAGGCTCGCCATCACCGCTTCCAAACGCTCGGCATACGGACGCCCGGCGACCGCCGCGTCCTGCGCACGGCGCAGCTTCGCAGCGGCGACCATCTTCATCGCCTTGGTGATCTTCTGCGTCGACTTCACCGAGCCGATGCGGATCTTGAGGGCTTTCAACGACGCCATTTAGTTTCCTACCTCGTCATCCCAGCGAAAGCTGGGATCTCGTGCCACAAGCCGCTCACTGGCGGCCTGAGACCCCAGCTTTCGCTGGGGTGACGGTCAATTATGCAAACGTCTTCGCGAACGCTTCGAGCGCCGCCTTCAGCTTGTCCTTCGCCTCGTTACCCAAATCGCGGGTATCGCGGATCAGCGTCAGCACGTCGGCATGGTTCGCGCGCATGTCGGCCAGCAGCGCCTGCTCGTAGCGGGTCACGTCGGCGACCGGCACCTTGTCGAGATAGCCGCTGGTGCCGGCGAAGATCGAAACGGTCTGCTCCTCGAACGGCAGCGGCGAGAACTGTGCCTGCTTCAACAGCTCGGTCAGGCGCGCACCACGGTTGAGCAGTTTCTGCGTCGACGCATCGAGATCCGAGCCGAACTGCGCGAACGCCGCCATCTCGCGGTACTGCGCCAGCTCGAGCTTGATCGAGCCCGACACCTTCTTCATGGCCTTGGTCTGCGCGGCCGAGCCGACGCGGCTCACCGACAAGCCGACGTTGATCGCCGGGCGTACGCCCGAGAAGAACAGGTCGGTTTCGAGGAAGATCTGGCCGTCGGTGATCGAGATCACGTTGGTCGGGATGTACGCCGAAACGTCGCCCGCCTGCGTCTCGATGATCGGCAGCGCGGTCAGCGAGCCGCCGCCGTTCGCGTCCGACATCTTCGCCGCACGCTCGAGCAGGCGGCTATGGAGATAGAACACGTCGCCCGGATACGCTTCACGACCCGGAGGACGACGCAGCAGCAGCGACATCTGGCGGTAGGCGACCGCCTGCTTCGACAGATCGTCGTAGCAGATCAGCGCGTGCATGCCGCGATCGCGGAAATACTCGCCCATCGCGACGCCGGTGTACGGTGCGAGATACTGGAGCGGTGCGGGGTCCGACGCGGTCGCGGCGATGACGATGGTGTATTCCATCGCGCCGTTCTCTTCGAGCGTCTTGACCAGCTGGGCGACGGTCGAGCGCTTCTGGCCGATCGCGACATAGACGCAATACAGCTTCTTCGACTCGTCGTCGCCAGCGTTGGCGATCTTCTGGTTGATGAACGCGTCGATCGCGACGGCGGACTTGCCGGTCTGGCGATCGCCGATGATCAGCTCGCGCTGGCCACGGCCGACGGGGACGAGCGCGTCGATCGCCTTGAGACCGGTCTGGACCGGCTCGCTGACCGACTGGCGCGGGATGATGCCCGGTGCCTTCACTTCGACGCGGCTGCGCTCGGTGGTGTGGATCGGACCCTTGCCGTCGATCGGGTTGCCGAGGCCGTCGACCACGCGGCCGAGCAGCTCCTTGCCGATCGGCACGTCGACGATCGTGCCGGTGCGCTTGACGATGTCGCCTTCCTTGATCTCGGAATCGCTCCCGAAGATCACGACGCCGACGTTATCGGCCTCGAGGTTGAGCGCCATGCCCTGCACGCCGTTCGAGAATTCGACCATCTCGCCGGCCTGGACGTTGTCGAGGCCGAAGATGCGCGCGATGCCGTCGCCTACGCTCAGCACCTGGCCGGTCTCGCTGACCTGGGCCTCGGTGCCGAAATTGGCGATCTGATCCTTGATGATCTTCGAGATTTCTGCGGCGCGGATATCCATTAGCTTAGCCCTTCATCGCGTGCGCGAGAGTGTTGAGACGCGTCTTGATCGACGAATCGATCATCTGGCTGCCGACGCGGACGACGAGCCCACCCAGCAACGATGGGTCGACGCTGAGGTCGACGGAAACTTCACGGCCGACGCGCTGGCGGAGCTGATGCTTCAGCTCGATCACCTGCTCGTCGGTCAGCGGATGCGCGGACGTCACCTCGGCGGCGATCTCGCCGCGATGCTGCGCGGCAAGTGTGCGGAATGCCTTGATGATCTTCGGCAGCGCGCCGAGCCGGTGGTTCTCGGCGAGGACACCGAGGAAGCTCTTGGTGGTCGCATCGACACCGAGTTCGTCGGCGACCGCGGAGACTGCCTTCACGGCGGCGCCACGCGAGACCATCGGGCTCACCGTCAGCGTGCGGAAGTCCGCGGACTGCGCGAGTGCGTCGCGCACATTCGCCAGGCTCGACTCGACCGCATCGATCGTCTTCGCGTCACGCGCGAGTTCGAACAGGGCCAGCGCATAACGCCCGCCTAAGCTCGCTTGAATACCGCCGGATGTCTCCACGGAACCTCTATCCTCGCCTGCAACGAATAACCGACCCAAAGGAAGAGAGGGCGCGAAAGCACCTCTCCTGGGACGCGGCGCGGTTAGCATCGGGTTGTCGGATTGGCAACCCGGCGGGAGGGTCGGAGGGACGGGTTTGTGACTGTTTTGTCATTCGCGTCGAGGCGGCCACCCTTCCTATGTCATCCTCGCGAAGGCGTGGATCCCTATCTCCGGACCCAGCGCTTCGCCGCACGGCCTGCTACTATGGGTTCCCGCCTCCGCGGGAATGACGGTATTGGACAGCCGTTACGACCAATCGACGAGGACGAGAGAATGACCGGCACGATGGAAACGATGACGATGTCCGACGGCGCGACCGTCGCGGTCTATCACGCGCAGCCGACCGGCGAGCGCCGCGGTGGCCTCGTGCTGGTTCAGGAGATCTTCGGCGTGACCGACCACATCCGCGACCTCTGCGACGAGTATGCCGCCGACGGCTATGAAGTACTGGCCCCCGCGCTGTTCGATCGCGAGCATCCCGGCTTCGAGGCGGACTATTCGGGCGACGGCCTCGCCCGCGGCATCGAGCTTGCGCGGCAGCTTCACCCGTTCGAGCTGTCGCTGAAGGACGTCCAGACCTGCATCGACACGCTCGCCCACGCCGGGCCGGTGTTCGTGGTCGGCTATTGCTATGGCGGTTCGGTCGCGTGGTTCGCGTCGACCAAGCTTACCGGCGTCGCGGCGGCGAGCGGCTATTACGGCAGCATGATCCCCGCTGCGGCGGACGAGGAGCCGAAGGTGCCGGTGATCCTCCACTTCGGCCGCCACGATCACGGGATTCCGATGGAGGGCGTCGAGCAGGTCATCGCGAAGGATTGGCCGAACGCGACGGTGTATGTCTACGAGGCGGGCCATGGGTTCAATTCGGACCGCCGGAAGGATTACCACGAGCCGAGCGCGGATCTGGCGAAGGCGCGCACGCTAGAGTTGTTCCGCGCCAACGGCGGCTGATCACCGCCCCCCCTTTCCTCCACCCCGGCGAAGGCCGGGGCCCAATTGGAAAGGTGGCAATAATTGAGGGATGCGCTCCGTTAGCGACGTCCCCCAATTGGGCCCCGGCCTTCGCCGGGGTGGTGGCTTCGGTAGCAGGCCTCGGCGCAGGCTGGCGCTACAGTCTTGTAGGCCGCGCCTGCTTCCGTGTTCTCCCGCGAAGGCGGGAGCCCAGTCTGGATCCCCGCCTTCGCGGGGAAACAACTCTCTTTAGCCCCTCCCGGGTTACTCCACCGGAAAATCCGCCCCCAAGCTGTCCGCCTTGTGCGCCTCGATCTCCTTCAACCGCCCGGCCATCTTCTCGACGACCGCATCATACCCCCAGGCCCCCAGCACCAGATGCCGCGGCGGGTTCGCCCCCTCGGTCAGTGCGATCATCGCCTCGCCAGCCCGCACCGGATCGCCAGCCTGAGTCCCGCTAACCTCACGCGTGCCGTCGAGCCGCTTGCCGGCCGTCTCCGCATAGTCCGCGATCTTCACCGGCGTCTGCTTCAGCGACCGCCCCGCCCAATCCGTCCGGAACGGCCCCGGCTCGACGCAGGTCACATGGATTCCAAGCGGCTTCACCTCGGCGAGCAGCGAGTCCGACCAGCCCTCCACCGCGTGCTTCGACGCGGCATAATAACCCGAGCCCGGAAACCCGACCAACCCGGCAACCGACGTGATGTTGATCACATGCCCGCTCTTCTGACCGCGCATGATCGGCAACACCGCCCGCGTAAGCGCGAACAGCCCGAACACGTTCGCATCGAACTGCGCGCGGATTTCGGACTCCTCGCCCTCCTCGATCGACGCCTGATAGCCATAGCCCGCATTGTTCACGAGCACGTCGATCCGCCCGAACTTGGCCTTCGCCTGCGCCACCGCATTGTCGATCTGCGCCTGGTCGGTCACGTCGAGCGACACCGCCAGTGCACGGTCCTCCGCGCCCTCCGCGAGATCAGCCACCCGCCCCGCATCGCGCGCGGTAACCACCGCACGCCAACCGCGCGCGAGCACGAGCTTGGCGAGTTCGCGACCGAAACCGGTCGAGCAGCCGGAAATGAACCAGACGGGCGTGTCGGAGGCCATGAGACATCTTTCGTTATGGGGTATGCACGGAAGAACGGCCGGGCCGCCCATTCGGGTCCGCTTTGATCGCAAGCCGCGGGATGCGCGCGCGTCGCGACCGGCTATACCGATCCAATGAGCACCGCCCCCGACGACGACACCGCCTGGACCGCGTTCGAAGCCCGCGATCGCGCGTGGGATGGCCGGTTCGTCGTCGGCGTGAAGACCACCGGCATCTACTGCAAGCCGAGTTGCCCCGCGCGCCACCCGAAACGCGAGAACGTCACCTTCCACCCAGACCCCGCCAGCGCCCGCGCCGCCGGCTTCCGCGCCTGCCTGCGCTGCACACCGGACGAAGTCGGTCGCGACCGTATCGCTGTCGCCGCCGCCATCGCATTGCTCGAAGCCGCCGAAGACCGCCTCTCGCTCGACGCGGTCGCGGCCAAGGTCGGCTACGCGCCGCACCATTTCCACCGCCTGTTCAAGCGCGCCACCGGCGTCACGCCCGCCGCCTATGCCCGCGCCCTGCGCACCGGCCGCGCGGTCGACGCCCTATCGGAGGATTCGACCGTGACCGAAGCGATCTACGACGCCGGCTATTCCGCCCCGAGCCGCTTCTACGAGGCCGACGCCAAACGGCTCGGCATGGCCCCCAGCGCCTGGGCACGCGGCGGCGAAGGCGTCACGATCCGCTGGACGGTCGCCGACACGAGCCTCGGCGCATTGTTCGTCGCCGCCACCGACAAGGGCCTGTGCCGCGTATCGTTCGACGAGGATGCCGATGAACTCCACCGCCGCTTTCCGAACGCCAGAATCGAACCCGGTGACGCGGCGCTCGCCGACTTGGCCGCGCAGGTCGTCGCCGCCGTCGAATCTCCCGATCGCGACCACGACCTCCCTATCGATGTCCGCGGCACGGCGTTCCAGGAAGCGATCTGGCAGGCGCTGCGAACGATCCCGATCGGCGAGACACGCACCTATAGCGAACTCGCAGCGCTCGCCGGTCGCCCCGCGGCAGTACGCGCCGCCGGCACCGCGTGCGGGCAGAACCCGGTCTCGATCGTCATCCCCTGCCACCGCGCGCAGCGGATCGGCGGCGCGCTTGGCGGCTATGCGTATGGGCTGGAGCGCAAAGCCGCGTTGATCGAGCGGGAACGGGGTTAGGCGTCACCCGGCCGGAGGCGTCTCGGCAGCCCCATCCTGGCCCGGCCCCTGCACCTGGCCTTGGGCCTGTCCGAGCGACCGCAACGCCTCCGGACCGATCTTGCCCGATTCGAGGATCGTGATCAGACGCGCCGCGGGATTGTCCGCCGGCAGATGCGGGTTGAAGGCGAGCGGGCGCAAGGTCCGCTTGGCATCCTCCGCATCGCCGTCGCCAATCTCCTGGGCGGCGACCTTGAACCGCAGACCGGGATCTTGCGGCACGAGTTCGAGCGCGCGCTTGACGCCGGTTATCGCCACTTTGGTCGGCGGCGTTCGCTGCGCGCCGAAGCTGTCATAATATAGCGACAACGCCTCGGCATCGTCGGGGGCGAGGCGGTTGGCCTTGACGACCCAGCTTCGCGCCTCCTTCCACGCATCGGCATCCTTGGTGGACGCGGCACTTGCCCGCCGCAGGTGGATCCTGGCCTTGTACAGCAACGCCTGCGCCATCTTGGGGTCCGCGGCCAGGGCGCGGTCCGCGGCCGCTTCGGCATCGTCGTCCTGAACCGCATCATAGGCCATCTCGGCGAACCAGCCCTGCGCGACGGCATCGGTCGGATAGGCCGCGGCGATCGTCTTGGCGCGGGTGTAGATCGGCTGCGCCGTCTGGCGGTTCACGCCGCGTTCGGATTCCATGCGAAGCGGCATCAAGGCTTCGGCGCCGGCACTCAGCGGTTCGACGGTGATCTTCGGATCGGGGAGCCGCGAATAGGCGATCTTGATGCCGGGGATCGTCGATCGTGCGAGATAGGCGTCGAGCGCCCGATCGAGCGCGCGCAGGTCGCCGAACGCGGCCCGTGCCGCCGCGACGCTGGGAACGCCCTTGTTCAAGGCGTCGAGATAGCGCCCGAACGTCGCGCCGCGCGCCGGATCGAACATGATATAATGGGTCAGCAGCCAGCCGCGTGCGTAGAGCGAGCCACGTTCCTCGTCCGACAGCCGGCGCGATCCGGTATCGAACAGGCGCTCGGCCGGCAGCCCGCGGGTCTTGAACAGGCTGTACGCCCGGTGCTGCGCCGCGACGCCGACCATGACGCCGTCCTTCTCGAACCGCGCGGTCGAGACGAATTCGGCATAGCCTTCGGAAAACCAGGCGGGATAAGCGGCGGCGAACGTGCCGAGCAGGAAATGATGCGCGTATTCGTGGAACAGCACGATCTCCGGCTTCAGATTGGCATCCGCGCCGCCGGAGCGAGGCGTGAAGGCGATCAATCCGTTGACGCGCGGCAGGTAGAATCCGGCGACGTTGGCGCTGCCCTTGCCCATCAGCTTGCGGACATCGCTCGCCGTGTCGACGACATAGACGGTCACGCGGTTCGTGCCCGGCTCGGCGGGCGGGGTGTTGGCACGGTGCAGGATACGCATCACGCCATCGAACTGCTCGAGTTGCGTCGCGGTCTTGCGCAAGGCGGTCTCACCGGCGTTCGAATAGACGACGAAATGGTCGGAGGTGGCGCGCAACCATTTCGCCTCCGCAGCGGCCGAAAAGCAGGCAGCACCCGCCGCTGCGATCACGCAGGTATACCGAACCCATCCCGAAACCCCGATCATCGCGCCCCCCTGCCCAGCCCCTGCCGAACCCTTGCCGGGCGTCATGCCGGCCGGTCGTTCTTTTGCGCAGTCGAGCAGATTCCGGGGCGGGAAGCTATTGGTTACGTCCGATGCCGGTCATTTTGCCGACTTGCAGGAATAGACCAGCTTTTCGTTCGGCAGCGGTGGCAACACCGCGCGGACCGCCGCCTGCTGCCCGGCGAGCCGACCCAACGCGGCATCGTCCATGTTGCAGACGTTCGGCACGACACCGCGCGCGGTCCGCGCGGCGGTCATCCCCGCCGCCGACAGCAGATAGCGCGTGTTCGAATAGACCCGCGTTGCCGGATCGAACGACAGGACGGAGACGGTCTGCTCGTCGTCGGGCACCAGCACGCGGTCCCAGCGGCCGCCCCCATTGCCGTTTTGCGCGCCGACATATTGCGTCTTGCCGTTCACGCAGCCCTTTACACCCCAGTCGATCGGCACGTCCTCGCTGGACGAGATCGTGATCCGGCTGCGCTCCGGGATCAGCGTGCAGATCAGCTTGCCGAGCGCGGCGTCGGGCGTCGAGATGCGGGTCTTCGGGAGCGCCGACAAGGGGACGTCGACCTCGCCCGAGGGGCGCAGCACGAAGACGATGATCGCGACCAGCACGCTGACGCCGCCGACCGACACCGCCCAGATCGCCTGGCGCCGCTGGCCCCGCGATTCGAGCAGCCCAGCGCTGCCGATCACGAGCGCGCCCGCGACCAGCAGGAGCCCGGCGATCGCCATGACGTTTTCACGCGCTCGCCCGGCCTCGGTCCGCGCCTTCTCCAATGTGACCTCGCGCGCCATCGCATCCCGGGTCGCTGCGTCGCGCTTGGCGGATGCCGCGTCGGCGGTCGCGCGCGCGTCGGCGTCGCTGTCCTGCCGCAAGCGATCCTCGATCGACGTGCAGCCCGTACCGATCGACGCGTAGGGCTGTTTCGCGTCGCGCAGGAAGCCGGCCAGTTCGGTATCCGCGATCGCGAACCCGAACGTCGAATCGCCTTCCTCGCCGCGCGTGATCGCCGAATTCACCCCGATCACCCGCCCGCAACGATCGAGCAGAGGCCCGCCCGAATTACCACGCGCGATGCTGGCGGTGTGCAGCAACACCTCGACGCCGCTCAGCACGCGGCGGCCCGAGAGCACGCCCTCCGACCGCACCGGCGTCATCGGCCGGATATAGTCCGCCGCCGACCGCGCCGTCGCGAGGTCGACATTGCCCGGGAAGCCAAGCGACACCACCGCATCGCCCTCGCTCATCGGGCCGGTATAGAGCGGGCTCGGCGGCAGGCGCGCGCCGGTGAACTCGATCAGCGCCAGGTCGCGCTGCGAATCATACGCGATCACCTTGCCCTGGTAGGATTTGTCCCCCTCGGTCGGCACGATGCCGACGACCACGTTGTCGGGATAGCGCTCGGCGAGATCGACGACGTGCGCGTTGGTGACGATCCGGTTGGGCGCGATCGCAAAGCCGCTGCCGTGCCCGAAGCCGACCACCTGATCGTCGACCACCGCGATCGTCACGACGCGCACCACGCCGCGCCCGGCGGCGGCGATGTCGTCGGCCGACGCGGAACTGGCCAACCCGAAAGTCAGCGCGAGGAGAAGCAGCAGGCGGATCATGCACCAGCCTTCGGGGAGTTCTTGACCGCGATCAACCCTGCAGCGGATCCGCAGATCCCCGCCATTCCGGTTTGGTTAGCGAATTATCAAGCCTTCGACCCTAACCCGGTATGCACTTATCCGGGGATTTGGGCATGAGTGCATTCGGGCGTCGTAATGGCATGAGCGGGGGGCAAGCGGCCCGGCCCGCATTCGGCGTCGCCCGTCCCATGCAGGGCGGTGGCCCCGCGCCGCGGTCCGAACCCGAGGGCGGTGCGCAATTCCCGCCGATCGACTCGTTGCCGATGCCCGGCGAATCCGACGGCTTCGGCCTCGGCACGATGCCCGCCGGCCAGATGGACGCGATGCAGCGGCTGTCCGATCGCCAGAATGCGAGCGGGGAAGCGGGCAACAGCCGAACCGAGGGCTTCGAACAGTCGATCCACAAGATCAAGGAACAGGTCCTCCCGCGCCTGCTCGAACGCGTCGACCCGGAAGCGGCGGCGACGCTCAACAAGGACGAACTGGCCGAGGAATTCCGCCCGATCATCGGCGAAGTGCTCGCCGAGCTGAAGCTGACGCTCAACCGCCGCGAACAGTTCGCGCTGGAAAAGGTGCTGGTCGACGAGTTGCTCGGGCTCGGGCCGTTGGAAGAGCTGCTGGCCGATCCGAACATTACCGACATCATGGTGAACGGCCCCGACCAGACCTATGTCGAGCGCAAGGGCAAACTCGAGCTCGCGCCGATCCAGTTCCGCGACGAGGAGCATCTGTTCCAGATCGCGCAGCGGATCGTGAACTCGGTCGGGCGCCGCGTCGACCAGACGTCCCCGCTCGCCGATGCGCGTTTGAAGGACGGGTCGCGCGTCAACGTGATCGTCCCGCCGCTATCGTTGCGCGGCACCGCGATCTCGATTCGTAAATTCTCCGCGAAACCGATCACGCTCGACATGATGGCGGGGTTCGGATCGATGTCGCCGAAGATGGCGACCGCGTTGAAGATCGCGGGGGCATCGCGCTTCAACGTGGTGATCTCGGGCGGTACCGGCTCGGGCAAGACGACGATGCTCAATGCCTTGTCGAAGATGATCGACCCCGGCGAGCGCGTGCTGACGATCGAGGATGCGGCCGAGCTTCGCCTGCAACAGCCGCACTGGCTGCCGCTCGAAACGCGGCCGGCCAATCTGGAGGGTCAGGGCGAGATCTCGATCCGCGATCTTGTGAAGAACGCGCTGCGTATGCGGCCGGACCGGATCATCCTGGGCGAAATTCGTGGGTCCGAGTGTTTCGACATGCTCGCGGCGATGAACACGGGTCACGACGGCTCGATGTGCACGCTCCACGCCAACTCCCCGCGTGAGGCGCTCGCCCGCATGGAGAACATGGTGATGATGTCGGACATCAAGGTGCCCAAGGAAGCGATCTCGCGGCAGATCGCGGACTCGGTCGAGCTGATCATCCAGGTGAAACGCCTGCGCGACGGCTCGCGCCGGGTGACCAACATCACCGAGGTGATCGGCATGGAGGGCCCGGTGATCGTCACGCAGGAGCTGTTCAAGTTCGAGTATATGGACGAGTCGGCGGACGGGAAGATCCTTGGGGAATACCGGTCGATGGGGCTCAGGCCGTACACGCTGGAGAAGGCCAAGCAGTTCGGGTTCGACCAGGCGTATCTGGAAGCGTGCCTGTAGGGGGCCTTGGCTCACGACAGTTCGCAGCATGCATGACGCCACCACCCCGGCGAACGCCGGGGCCCAGTTGGAAAGGTGGCAATAACGAAGCGCCGTCCGACATCATCACCGTCCCCCCAACTGGGCCCCGGCCTTCGCCGGGGTGGAACAGCTTGGAGTGTCGTACGCCTTGATCGGCGGGCTGCTTGATCGGCGGCCTGCGGCGACCTTCGTCGGGTCTCGACCCCGCTTCGGCGACGCATCCGCTTGTACCGCTCCCGCGACCCGCTAGGGACCACCGCACATGCGTCGTGCCCTTTTCGCCCTCGTCCCGCTGATCGCGGTCCTGTTCGTTTCCGCGCGCGAACCTGCGCCTGCACCATCGCCAGCTGATTCTACCGCCAATTCTACCGTCATCTCTCCTGCTGCCCGGGACCGCGGCACCTACACCCTCGCCCCCGACGCCGAGGCCCGCTGGATCCCGTTCGACCTGACCCCCGGTAACCAGATCCGCTTCACGATGCAGATCGACGGCCGCGACGTCACCGCGATCCTCGATACCGGCGTCAGCTATTCGTTGCTCGCCAAGGCCTCCCCCGCGGTCGACACCGCCAAGCTGGTCGCCGGCGGCAGCGCGACCGCGATCGGCGGATCGGTCGCCTTAGGCTGGATGCCTACCCGCAGCGTCGCGCTCGGCGGCCTCGCGCGGACCGGCGGCGGCGTGACGGTCGCCGACCTGCCCGCGATCGCCACCGGCAGCGCGTCCGCGGTCGACCTGCTGGTCGGTGCCGACATGCTCGCCGGCCACGCGCTCGATATCGACTATGCCGCCAAGCGCTTCCGCCTGCTCCGCTCCGGCCGCCTCCCGTTCAAGGGCGAGACCGCGCCGCTGCGCGTTTCCACCGAACGCAGCGTCTACGAAAGCGCGATCACGCTCGGGGGCCGACGGCTCGCGCCGATCGTGGTCGATACCGGCGACGGATCGTCGATCACCATCACGACGCCGGGATGGCAGGCGGCGAACCTAACGGCGCTGCGGACCACCAGCGCAATCTCGTTCGGGCTGGCCGGGGCGGCGGTGAGCGGTCTCGCGATCGTTCCCGAGCTCCGCGTCGGCGAGATGATCGCGCACGATGCCGAAGTTCGGATCGAGCCCGCAGGCGGATTCTCACAGGCGATCGGCACCGCCGGTCGGATCGGCTCGGGCTTCCTCCAGAATTACCGCGTGCTGCTCGATCCCGGCGCCCGTCGGATGATATTGAGCCGCGGACCCAGGGCCGACCTGCCGCCGCCGCGTTCGACCAGCGGGTTGCTCATCGGCATCGAGAAGGACCGGCTGAAAGTCCTGCACGTCATGCGCGACGGCCCGGCGGCCGCGACCGGCTGGAAGGACGGCGACCTGATCTGCACGATCGACGGCACGCCGATCCGCGCCGACTATCCGACCAGTCCGATCGCGGCCTGGACTGCCGACAAACCTGGCCGTGTCGTGACGCTCGGCCTGTGCGACGGCACGACACGCACGCTCGAACTGACGCATTTTTATTAGGACGATCCATGTTTAGTCTGCGTCACCGATCGGGGCAGGCCATCGTCCTGCTCCTCCTTGCCCTCGCCCTCCGCAGCCCGTTCTTCGGCAACCAGGTGATCCATAGCGACGAGCAATTCTACCTGCTGGTCGGCGATCGCCTGCTGCAGGGTGCATGGCCGTTCGTCGACATCTTCGATCGCAAGCCGGTCGGGCTGTTCCTGATCTTCGCTGCTATCCGCAGCGTCGGCGGCGACGGCGTGCTGATGTACCAGCTCGCCGCGACGCTCGTTGCCGCGGGCACCGCATGGCTCGTCGGTCGGATCGTCGACCGCCTCGGCCCCACGGGCGCGAGCCCGGTGGCGAGCCTGGGCGCGGGGCTGATCTATCTCGTCTGGATCGTCGTGTTCGACGGCGCGGGCGGACAATCGGCAATATGGGGCAACACGCTGATGGCGGCGGCGGCGCTGGTGGTGCTCGATACAACGCGCGACCCGCGGCATATCAGCCTGCGCGGCGCCGCGGCGATGCTGCTGATCGGCATCGCCATGCAGGTCAAGTACACCGCGATGTTCGAGGGGATCTTCTTCGGCCTGACGCTGCTGTGGACCGCGCATCGCGATGGCCGATCGATCGGCCGACTGGCGGCCGACGCCGGCCTGTGGATCGGTGCGGCACTGCTGCCGACCGCGCTTGCCTGGGCCGTCTATGCCGCGGCCGGCCACGGCGATGCCTTCGTCTTCGCGAACTTCCTCTCGATCTTCGGGCAGCAGGACGACGACACGCTGCGCTCCAATCTCCTGAAGCTGCTTGGCGGGATCGGCCTCAGCTTGCCGCTCGCCTGGCTGGCGTGGCGTGGCCGACGGGCCGGCGGCTTCGCGCTCGGATGGGTCGCCGCCGCGGTGATCGCGATCCTGATCATGCACACGTTCGAGCTGCTCTACATGCTGCCGCTCGCGCTGCCGCTGTCGGTCGCCGCCGGCACGGGACTTGCCGGGCCGACCGTCCGCACGACCATATTTCGCCTTGCCGCAATACTCGCGTTCGGTGCGCTCGCCGCGACCATCCTGACGAGCATCCGCGTCGGACGGCGCGGTAACGCACGGCAGATAGCCCAACTCGTCCAGCTGATCGGCCAGCATCCGCGAGGCTGCATGTTCGCCTATGGCAGCGAACCGATCCTCTATTTTCTCACCCGGTCCTGCCTACCGACGCCCTATATCTTCCGCAGCCATCTGGGCCAGACGACCGAGTCGCATGGTACGGGGGTCGATCCGGTCGCCGAAGTCACGCGACTGCTCGCGGCCCGTCCGGGCGTGATCGTCGTGCGCGCGCCCAAACCGAGCACGAACCTCGCGACCCAAGCGCTGGTTCTTCGCGCGATCGCGATGCGCTATCGGCTGGTCGGTTCGGTAAAGATCGGCGAGTTGCCCCAGAGCGTCTATCGCCTACGGACGGACGCTCGCCGCTGACGACGCTGAAAGCTCAGGTCTTGAACGCCAGTCCGACCGTGACGGCCAATGCGATCAGCGCGAGCATCTGGACGGTCGGCCAGTCCACCCAGCCGACCGAATCCGGATCGCGCCGCCGTCGCCGGCGTCGCTCGCCGAGCCCGGCAACGACCGCCAGCGCGGCCAGGCCGCCGCTCGCACTCCACAACACCGGCCCCATCGTCCAGCCCGATCCGTCAGCCGAGCTTCTCGACCTTTTCCTGCAATTTAGCGAGTTCGGTGCGCAGCGCCGCGATCTCGTCGTCCTTGCTGGCGGCGGGTGCGGGGGTGGCCGGGTTCATCGCCTGCGCGGCGACGTCGAACATCGCGAGATTGCGCTTGGCGAGATCGGCGAACGGCGAATTGGCGAACGCACCCTCGACCGCGGACTTGAACTGGTCGTGATTGCGACGGAAGCTGTCCATCGACGCCTCGAGATAGCCCGGCACCATCGTCTGCATCGAGTCGCCGTACATCGAGATCAGCTGGCGCAGGAAATTCACCGGCATCATCGTCTCGCCGCGACTCTCCTCCTCCATGATGATCTGGGTGAGGACGTTGTGGGTGATGTCCTCGTCGGTCTTCGCGTCGACCACCTTGAAGTCGCGGCCCTCGCGAGTCATCGTCGCCAGATGATCGAGCGTGATGTAGGATGAGGTCTCGGTGTTATAGAGCCGCCTGTTGGCGTATTTCTTGATAATGACGATTCCGTCGGCAGCCGGTTGCTTCTTCATGGATCCCCCGTCTTATGTTTGAAACGGAGGCTACAGTCTTTGATGACGCACCGCAACAAGGTCCGAGGCCCTTACCCTTGTTCCTTAACGTGCTGCGCAGCGAGACCGCAGCATCGCCCGAACGGATGGCCCGCGCGCTAGCCGGATTGCGCGCCTATCAGGCCGCACCACGAGAGCAGCGCGCCGATCCGATGCCCGCGATCCACCGCGCGGGGCGGGTTTCGCTGCGCGATTACGGTGGCAGCGGACGGCCGGTAGTGTTCGTTCCGTCGCTGATAAACCCGCCCAACATCCTCGACCATTCGCCCGAGTCTTCGCTGGTGCGGTGGATCGCCGCGCAGGGTGTTCACGCGTGGCTGGTCGATTGGGGAGCGCCCGGCAGCGAAGATCGCGACCTCGATCTGGCGGCGCATGTCGAGCGGCTGCTGGTGCCGTTGCCGCGGGCGCTGGACGAACCGCCGGTGCTGGTCGGCTATTGCCTCGGCGGCACGCTTGCGCTCGGTGCCGCGGCGATCACGCCCGTAGCCGGAGTCGCGACGATCGCCGCGCCGTGGCACTTCGCGGGCTATGGCGAAGGTCGGTCCGCGCTTGCCGCCACCTGGGCAGCAGTCCAGCCCGCCGCGGCGATGCTCGGCGTGCTGCCGATGGAAGTCCTGCAAGCCGGATTCTGGCAACTCGATCCCGCGCGTACGATCGCAAAATACGAAGCGTTCGCCGACCTCGCCCCCGACAGCGACGCGGCACGCGCGTTCGTCCGACTCGAGGATTGGGCGAACGCCGGCGCGCCCCTCCCCTATGCGGCTGCCGCCTCGCTGTTCGAAGACTGCATCGCCGATGACCTGCCCGGCAAAGGAGAATGGACGATCGCCGGCACCCGAGTGGATCCGCTCGCGCTCCCCTGCCCTACGGTCGAGTTCGTCTCGCTTAGCGACCGAATCGTCCCCGCCGCCACCGCGATCGGGCTTGCCGACCGTCGCGATCTCGGTGCGGGCCATGTCGGCATGATCGTCGGCCGGTCCGCCCGCGCGCGGCTCTGGGAACCGCTCGCCAACTGGATCGCCGCGCTCGACTGACCTACATGGGGTCCAAACATAAAGGATCCCGCCATGACCGACCTGAACCCGAACGACGTCGTCATCACCGCTGCGAAGCGCACGCCCGTCGGCAGCTTCCTTGGGGCCTTCGCCACCACGCCGGCGCACGAACTCGGACGCATCGCGATCGAAGCCGCGCTCGAACAGGCGGGCGTCGCCGGCGAGGACGTCTCCGAAGTGATCCTCGGCCAGGTCCTGACCGCCGCGCAAGGTCAGAACCCCGCGCGCCAGGCGTCGATGGCGGCGGGCGTGCCGAAGGAAATTCCGGCCTGGGGGGTCAACCAGGTCTGCGGCTCGGGCCTGCGCGCGGTCGCGCTCGCAGCCCAGGCGATCCAGACCGGCGACGCGACCATCGTCGTCGCCGGCGGCCAGGAATCGATGTCGCTCTCCGCGCACGCGCAGTCGATCCGCGGCGGCCAGAAGATGGGCAATCTCAGCCTCGTCGACACGATGGTCAGCGACGGCCTGACCGACGTCTTCAACGGCTATCATATGGGCATCACCGCGGAGAATCTCGCCGAGCAATATCAGGTCACGCGCGGCGAACAGGACGCCTTCTCGGTCGCATCGCAAAACAAGGCCGAGGCCGCGCGCGGTTCCGGCCGCTTCAAGTACGAGATCGCACCCGTCACGATCAAGGGCCGCAAGGGCGACACCATCGTTGCCGACGACGAATACATCCGCGCCGGCGCCACGATCGAGAGCGTCTCGGGCGTGAAGCCAGCGTTCAAGAAGGACGGCACGGTCACAGCCGCCAACGCGAGCGGCCTCAACGACGGCGCCGCCGCGCTGGTGATGATGCGCCGCGACGAAGCCGAACGCCGCGGTTCGACGGTCCTCGCGACGATCAGGAGCTGGGCGTCGGCGGGCGTCGACCCGTCGATCATGGGAATCGGTCCTGTCCCCGCGACCAAGCGCGCGCTCGAAAAGGCCGGCTGGACGCTCGCCGACCTCGACCTGATCGAAGCCAACGAAGCCTTCGCAGCGCAGGCGCTGTCGGTCGGCAAGGAACTCGGCTGGGACGCGAGCAAGGTCAACGTCAACGGCGGCGCGATCGCGATCGGCCACCCGATCGGCGCGAGCGGCGCGCGCGTCCTGACGACCCTGATCTACGAAATGCAAAAGCGCGATGCGAAACGCGGATTGGCGACGCTGTGCATCGGTGGCGGCATGGGCATCGCTATGTGTCTGGAACGATGACGCAATAAAACGGGATATGTCACCGACGATGCATTGTGACGGTTTTGTCACATGATTGCGTAAAAAGGTGCCCCTGGTGCCGTCGTTATGAACAGAACCTTGCGGAACTGACACGAACCGGTTTCAATGCCCCATCGAAAAAACGGGGCAATAAACATGAAATTCAATCGCTTCCTTGGAGCGACCGCAGTCGTGGGCGTACTCGCACTTCTGCCGCAGAGCGCATTTGCGCAGACGACCACCGAGCCGGCGCCGGTTGCTGGCGACTCGATGGCGCAGCAACCTGCTCAGACGACGGAGGCTACGCAGGCCGACGGCAAACCCGCAGGCGGTGGCGAGGAAATCCTCGTTACCGGCTCGCGCATCCGTTCGCCGAACGCCACGTCCGTGGTTCCCATCACGACGATCTCCGCTGCCGAACTCACGCAGACCGCCCGTACGTCGATCGGCGACGTGCTGAACGACCTGCCGCAGCTTCAGAGCTCGTTCGGTCAGTCGAACTCGACCCGCTTCCTCGGCACCGGCGGCCTCAACCTCCTCGATCTTCGCGGACTTGGAACGGCCCGTACCCTGGTGCTCGTCAACGGACGTCGCCACGTTGGCGCGGACATCCTGAACAACGCGGTATCCGTCGACGTCAACACGATCCCCACGGACCTGCTCGAGGCCGTTGACGTCGTCACCGGCGGCAACTCGGCCGTTTACGGCTCGGACGCTCTTGCCGGCGTCGTCAACTTCCGCCTCAAGAGCAACTTCGAAGGTCTGCAGATCCGCGGACAGGGCGGCGTCAGCGACGAGAAGGACGCGGGCAGCTACTTCGTCAGCGTGACGGGCGGCAAGAATTTTGCCGATGGCCGCGGCAACATCGCGGTTAACCTGGAATATGCCCGCACGCAGGCCCTGTTTGCCTCGGGCCGCAAGGAATATCGCCAGACTGACGGGTTCGTCACGACGAACATCGACGCGGCGGGCGTCGGTCTGGGCGGCAATCTGAACTTCGACGGCGTGCCGGACTCGACGTTCTTCCGCGACATCCGCGTCGGGACGTTCTCGGACGGCGGTCTCGTGTCGTTCGCGGGCGCCGGCATCGGTGCGACGTCGCCCGCTCCCGGCGGTCGGGATCCGCTGGGTCGCGCCTATACCGTCAACTATCTGTTCCAGCCCGGCGGCGCGCTTGCTCGCCAGACCGGTACCCGGGTCGGCATCGCCGGCGGTAGCGCAACAAACCCATCGGGCGCACCGGCCGGCACGTTCCTCGGCGGAAACGGCAACACGCGTCGCGAAGGCGTTCTCCTCCAGCTGCTTCCGCAGATCGATCGCTATTCGGCAAACATGATCGGTCACTTCGACGTGTCGACGGCCTTCGTGCCGTTCTTCGAAGCGAAGTATGTCCGCGTCGATTCGGTCAGCCTCGGCGGCTCGGGCCCGGCGTTCTTCACCGGCAGCACGATCGATGCGCTGTACGAGCGTCCGCGTCTCGACAACCCGTTCCTCGATGCCAATTCGCGGGCAACGCTGACGACCCAGTTGCTGCAATCGGCCAACAACGGGATCAACATCACGACCGGCAACCCCTTCGCGGCAACCGCCACGTTGACCGCAGCACAGGTGCAGGCGAACCAGATCGCGGCAATCAATGCCGGCACGCAGCGTTTCATCCTGCGCAAGAACCTGACCGATCTCGGTTCGCGTCGTGAGGATGCGCGTCGTGAGACCTATCGGTTCGTCGGCGGCGTTCGCGGCGACTTCAACGATACGTTCAACTACGAACTGTCGGCGAACTACGGCGAATTCCGCGAGCGGACCAAGGTTCTCGGCAACGTCGACGTCCAGCGCCTGAGCCTGGCGCTCGATGCCCAGCGTAACGCTGCGGGTCAGATCGTCTGCGGCTCGCAGATCGACGCTACACGCGGATTGACGAGCGCCCAGCAGGTTGGTGCAGGGATCGATCCGGAAACCGGCCTTCCGACGGCGGCAGGTCAGGCCATTCTCAACGCCAACATCGCCGGGTGCCAGCCGCTCAATCCGTTCGGCACGGGCAGCATCTCGGACGCCGCCCGCAACTATGTGCTGCGCAACACGCAGTCGGTCGGCAAGATCACGCAGCTCGACATTCTCGGCACCATCGCCGGCGACACGTCGAAGTTCTTCAACCTTCCGGGCGGTGCGGTCGGTTTCTCGATCGGTGGCGAGTATCGTCGCGAAACCAACCAGTTCCAGGCGGATCCGCTGGTCGAGGCGGGCTACACCTTCTACAACGCTCTGGCAGCGTACAACCCGCCATCGTTCGAAGTTAAGGAAGCATTTGGCGAGCTTCGCGTTCCCTTGCTGAAGGATATTTTCCTGATCAAGGAACTGACGCTGTCAGCCGCTGGCCGCGTTTCCGACTATAAGGGCTCCGCAGGGACAGTATATACCTACAACCTGAGCGGTGAATACTCGCCGATCCAGGATATCCGCCTGCGTGCGAACTATGGTCGTGCAGTCCGGGCCCCGAACCTTTCGGAGCAGTTCTCGCCAGCCGGTCAGAACTTCGCACCCGGCTTCGTCGACCCGTGCTCGGCGGACAATCTCGGCCGTGGTACGGAATTCCGTGCAGCAAACTGCGCCGCAGCGGGCATTCCGACCAACTACAACTACCAGTACGTGCAGTCGCTCGAGACGCTGAGCGGCGGCAATTCGAGCCTTCAGGCCGAAAAGTCCGACTCGTACACGTATGGCGGGGTTATCCAGCCACGCTTTGCGCCGGGCCTGACGTTGTCGGTCGACTACTATAATATCCAGGTCAACCGCGTGATCGCTGCCCCTTCGGCACAGGCGATCGCCAATACCTGCTATGACGCACCGTCGATCCAGGACAACCAGTTCTGCAACAGCTTCCAGCGCGTTGCTGCTGGTGCAGCTGGCCCGAACGGTGAGCAGGCCTTCCGCATCATCGAGGGTAGCCTGCTGCAGTTGCCGTTCAACTTTGCCAGCCTGAAGGTTCGTGGCATCGATACCAACCTTGCGTACACGCGGACCTTCGGTTCGACGCGCGTGTCGGGTCAGGTAATCTATACCCACTCGTTCGAGAACACGAACTTCCTGAACCCGGTCCAGCCTGATTTCGGCGACAACCTCAACGGCGAAGTCGGCCAGCCAAAGGATGCGGTCAACGTCAATCTGGGTGCCGATTTCGGGCAGTTCACCTTGGATACGCAGTTCCGCTACCTGGCGAAGCAGTCGGTTGGCGCGATCGAAAACCAGGAGGGCTTCCAGGGTCGCGCACCGCAGAACCTCGATGATTTCAGCCAGTCCTTCTACCCCGATGTCCTGTACATCGGCATGAAGGTCGGCGTGGACATCGGCGAGCGTTCGAACTTCTACATCGGCGTCGACAATCTGACCGATCGTCTTCCCCCGCTGGGTGCGACCGGTATCGGCGCCGGCAGCGGGATCTACGACAACGTCGGTCGTCGTTTCTATGCAGGCATGACCGCACGCTTCTAAAAGCGCGGCATTACGGTACGATAGGAGGGCCGGTGGTTTTCACCGGCCCTTTTTTCGTGCACGTTCCCGGCCATGCACAACGATCCGATCGCAGATGCGCAGGCGATGCTCGCGGCGGGCCGCCACGCCGATGCCGTGGCGCTGGTCGCACGACATGCAGCGGCGGGGGACGCGGCTGCGCTGTTCCAGCAGGGCATGTGGCATCTCACAGGCGTACCATTGCCACGCGACGTGCCAGCGGCCCGTGCCCTCCTCCGCCAAGCGACCGAGCGGGGCAGCATCGACGCCGGACTTATCGAGGTCGCGCTGACGGGCAACGGCAGTGGGGCGACCGCCGACTGGGCGCGCGCGGTGTCGCTCCTGGAACAGGTGGCCAGACACAGCGAGCAAGCGACCGGCGAGCTCGGCTTGCTCCGCAAGATGGCGCTTACCGCCACCGGGGCACCGGCGCAGTCTCCGAAGCCCCGCAAGATCGGCGAACGGCCCAATGTGTATCATATCCCCGAGCTGTTCTCGTCCGAGGAATGCCTTCACGTTGCACAGTGCGCGGTCGATATCCTGAAGCCGGCCGTCGTGGTCGATCCGCGAACGGGGCGTGACATGGCCAATCCGGTCCGGACATCGGATGCCGCCGTCATCGGCCCGACCCGGGAAACACTCGTCATACAGGCGCTAAACCGCCGCCTTGCCGCCGTCACCGGCACCGACTGGCGTCAGGGCGAGGCTCTCTCCGTCCTGCGCTATCAGCCCGGTCAGCAGTTTCGCCCCCATGTCGACACCCTGCCCGGCACGCGCAACCAGCGCATCCGTACCGTATTGATCTATCTGAACGAGGGCTTCTCCGGGGGGGCCACATATTTCGTGCACAACGCCCTGAGGGTCGTGCCCCGTGCGGGCGATGCCATCATCTTTGACAATGTCCGCACGGACGGCTCGATCGACCCGTTGTCGCAACATGCGGGAGAGCCCGTCACGAACGGCGTCAAGTGGCTCGCAACCCGCTGGATCCGGATGCGACCGTTCAGCCCGTGGACAGGGCCCGAACACATCGCGTGATCGCTCAGATCCAGACGCGGGCCAGGCGTTCGCCGAGACCCGTCAGCAACTCGTACTGGCTGATGCCAGAGGTTTGCGACGCGTGCGGGAGCGCATACTCGAACGCGATCCAGTCCCCTTCGCGCAAGGTCATGGCGACATCGACGCCCACCGCCGTCAAATCCATCGAGACGCGTCCCAGGACGGGCAGTTCGGCGCCGCCAGCATGCGCCCTGCCGCTGTTCGAAAAGTTTCGGCGATATCCATCGGCATAGCCCAGGTTGACGATCGCGACCTCGGTATCGTCCTTGGCCGTCCATAGCGCGTTGTATCCGACGGTCTGACCTGCATGAACACGACGGCGCTGCACAATCTGCGCCTCGAGACCCACGACCTGCACAATCGTCCCGAGTTCGTGCCGGGGGATGCCGCCATAGAGCGCAAGGCCGGGACGGGTCAGGTCGAACGCATACCCGTTGAGCGCGATGCCGGCGGAGTTGGCGAGGCTCAGGCGGCGCGCGGTTGTGGTGCCGGCCAGCGCTGCGAACCGGTCGCGTTGCGCGGCGTTAATCGGCGAGTCCTCATCGGCGCACGCCAGGTGGCTCATCAGCGTTTCGATCGCGAGGCCGTCGAGCAGGCCGCCGGCGATGTCGTCTGTCGAGATCCCGAGGCGGTTCATGCCGGTGTCGACCATGACGTCGCAGGCGCCGCCGCCTGCCGCCTTCCAGCGGGCGACCTGGGCGGGCGTGTTGAGGACCGGGCGGGCGAAGCCGGCGGTGGCGGCGGGCATGTCTTCCTCGCGGACGCCGTGGAGGACGGACACCGTCAGGCCCAACGGGGCGAGTTCGGCGGCTTCCTGCCAGTTCGAAACGAAGAAGTCGCGGCAGCCGGCGTCGGCCAGGCGGCGGGCGACCTCAATGGCGCCCAGGCCGTAGCCGTTCGCCTTGACCGCCGCGCCGCACGCCGCGGTGCCGCTCATGCGGTCGAGCGTGCACCAGTTCTGGACGAGGGCGTCGCCGTCGAGGCGCAGGCGGAGGGGGGCGGGAATGTCGATCACCCGGCGCGGGATAGTGAACCGGGCTCCGCGCGTCGATGATCTTTCACCCCGCCGGCCCCGACTTGGCCCCGATCCACCGGGCGTATCGCTTGGCTAGCCGATCTCGACGCGCCCGACCGGCACCAGCAGGCGGCGGCCGCCATCGTCGAGCGGCGCGACGCGGACGCCGAACACGCGGGCAAGCGTGTCCGCGGTCATCACCTTGGCGACCGGACCGAACGCGACGATGCGACCGTCGGCGATCAGTAGCGCGTCGTCGGCCGCGCGCTGCGCCTGGACGAGGTCATGGAGGACGATCGCGACCCCTGCCCCACCCGCCGCGTAGGCGCGCAGGCGGGCGAGCAGGTCGATCTGGTGCGAGGGGTCGAGGCTGGCGAGCGGTTCGTCGGCGAGCAGCCAGCGGGGTTCGCCTGCCAGCACGCGCGCGAGCAGGACGCGGGCGCGCTCGCCGCCGGAGAGTTCACCGACCGGGCGATCGGCGAGGTGCGTGGTCTCGGTATCGTGCATCGCACGGTCGACGGCGGCGTGGTCGTCGGGCGATGGGGCGGCATGCGCGCCGAGGTGCGGCAGGCGGCCGAGCGCGACGACGTCGCGGGCGACGATGTTCCAGTGCACCGTCGCGTCCTGCGGCAGGTAACCGATCGCGCGGGCGCGGGCGCGCGGGTCCATCGTCGCGACGTCCTGCGTGTCGAGCCGGACGCTGCCCGCGCTGCCACCGACGAGCGCGGCGGCGGCCTTGACCAGCGTGCTCTTGCCGGCGCCGTTTGGGCCGAGGATCGCGGTGACGCGGCCAGGGCGCAGGTGCGCGGACACGTCGTGGAGGACGATGCGCTTGCCGAGCTTTACGCTGAGCGCGTCGACGATCAGATCCATGCGCGGCCTCGTTCCTTGACCAGCAACCCGAGAAAGAACGGCGCGCCGATTAGGGCCATCGCGACGCCGAGCCGGACTTCGCCGGCGCCGGGGGCGAGGCGGACGAGACTGTCGGCGGCGAGCACGAGCGCGGCTCCACCGAGCGCCGAGGGGAGCAACAGCGCGCTCGGGCGGTGGCCGAAGATCGGGCGCAACAGATGCGGGACGACGAGACCGACGAAGCCGATCACGCCGGTCACCGCGACGCCCGCGCCGACCACGAGCCCGGTGCCGAGCACGACCAGCCACCGGATGCGGCCCATCCTAATCCCGAGCGATCGCGCCGCCGCCTCGCCTAGCGACAATGCATCGAGCGAGCGGCCGGTGAGCATCAGCAGGACGCCGCCGAGCAGCATCGGCGGCAAGGCGAGCGTGATGTCGTCCCAGCCGCGGTCGGTGAGCGCGCCCATGATCCAGTCGATGACCTCGGCGACCGCATAGGGATTTGGCGCGATCGAGATCAGGAACGCGGTCAGCGCGCCGGCAAGGCTGGCGAGCACGGTGCCGGCGAGGATGAAGGTGATCGCGCTCGGCGATCGCCATGTCAGCGCGGCGAGCAGCGCGACCGCGCCCCCTGCTCCGAGCATCGCGGCGGCGAAGATCGCGGATCCCGAACCGGCCCCGAAGATGATCGCGGCGACTGCGCCGAGTGCTGCGACCGACGATATGCCGACGACGGCGGGGTCGGCGAGCGGGTTGCGGAGATAGCCTTGCAGGACCGCTCCCGACAGCCCGAGCGTGGCGCCGAGCACGAGGCCGAGGACCGCGCGTGGCAGGCGGAGTTCGAGGATGATCCACCAGCGCGGGTCGCTCGAGAACCAGGCGTCGAGCGGCACCCAGACTTTCCCGCAGCCGAGCGACAGGCCGAACAGGAGGATGACCAGCAGGCCAAGGGTGATGAGTTTGGGCGTGCGGGTCATCACAGGTCCACCGCAAGCATACCGACGACTGCCGCCACCCCGGCGAAGGCCGGGGCCCAATTGGGGAACGAACGTGACGGCGTGCAGCGCTCCATTATTTCCGCCATCCCAGTTGGGCCCCGGCCTTCGCCGGGGTGGTTTTGGTATGGGTGTCGCATCACAGCCCCGCCCTGATCGCAGCGAGGCGTTCGAGTGCGGGGGGGATGGTCGGGCCGCCGCAGTTGATCAGGACGCGGGAGAAGACGGCTTGCGGCGTGGTCGGCAGCAGGCGGCGGCGCAGCGCGGTGCCGCGGCTGGCGCGTTCGGGGGCGATCACGATGGACGGGGGCTGCGTCACGATCGTCTCCGCCGAGAGCGTGCCGGTATGCGTCAGGCCGTAGCTGGCGGCGGCGTTGCGGAAACCGACGCGGGTCATCATCTCGTTCAGCAACGTGCTCCCTCCGGTCGCGAGATCGCCGCTGATATAGAGTAGAGCGCTCGGCGGCATGTCATCCTTGCGGCTCCACCGGGTGACGGCGCGATCGATATCGGCATTGATCCGCGCGCCACCCGCGGGCGCACCGACCGCGTCGGCGATCTGCGTCACCTGTGCCTGGCTCTCCGCGATCGAGTCCGGGATGCCGAGCAGCAGCGTCTTCAGCCCGGCCCGTGCGTAGGCCGCCTGAGTCGCCGGCGGGGTGTAGGTGCTGGCAATGACGAGATCGGGGTGGAGCGCGATCACCTCCTCGGCGGTCCCGGCGGTGGCGTGGAAGCGGCGGGCTACCGAAAGCGGGAGCGAGGTCGCCGCCGGGTCCTGTGAATAATGGCTGATCCCGGCAATCCGCGATGCGGGCAGGATCCGGACCAGCACCGAATCCACGCACGGATTGGTCGAGACGATCCCCCCGCCGCCGCCCGCGCCGGGGGATTGCGCGCAGCCCCCGAGCAGGAGCGCGAGGAGGATCGGCCCGCGCCTCACTTCAGGCGCAACCGCACGCCGCCATACGCCGCGCGACCGTAATTGCCGTAGCCCGCGACCGTCTCGTACCGCGAGTCGGTGAGGTTATCGACGCGGCCGTACAGTGCGATCTGGTCGGTGATCGGCATTTCCGCGCGGACGCCCGCCAGCGCATAGCCGTCGAGCCGCACGGTGTTGGCGGCGTCGTCGAAGCTGTCGCCGACCATCGTCACGGTACCGCCGACGGACAGCCCGAACGCGAACCGGTAATCGGCGTCGACGCTTGCGGTCTGCTTGGGACGGCGCGCGAGATCGTTGCCGAAATCGCTGCCGATCGTGCGGTTCTCGGTGTCGATATAGCTGTAGTTCGCCGTCAGCGTCAGCGCGTCGACCGGGCGCAGCGCCAAGGTGAACTCGACGCCGTCCGCCTCGGCGCGGGCAATGTTGTCGTAGACGCCGAACGGGCGGTCGACGCAGATCGAACCGGCGGTCGTCTGCTCCGCCGGGCTGCAATCGCGGAAGTCGATCTGGTTGCGCGTCCGGCGGTTGAAATAGGTCACGCCTGCGCGGACCCGGTTGGCGAGGAACGCCTGCTCGACACCGACGTCGAAGTTGCGCGCGGTCTCCGGATCGAGGTCGCGGTTCCCGTAGTCGGAGAAGAGCTGGTACAGGGTCGGTGCCTTGAAGCCTTCGCCATAGCTTGTGCGGATCGTCGTGCCGATGCGCAACGCGAGTGCCGCGTTTGCGCCGAACGTCGTGTGGCTGCCGAAATCGTCGTGATCGTCGTTGCGGACGCCGCCGGTGATCGTGAGGATGTCGAGCGGCTTGACGATCAACTGGCCGTAGACGCTGGTGATCCCGGTATCCGCGAAGGTGAAGCCGTCGTTGAAGCGGCTCTTCTCGCGCTCGACGCCGGCGACCACGCGGACCTGGTCGAGCGGGCGGAAGTCGCCTTGGTATTCGTAGCGTTCGCTGCGGCCGCGACCGATGAAGGTCGGATCGCTGCCAAAGCTCGGGTCGTAATTGTCGCGGTTGATGTCGGCGATCGTGAACGCGACGCGGTTGTTGAACCGGCCATCGGCGAAGTTCGCGTGCAGCCCTGCGTAACCGTAAGCCTCCCGCGTCTTCGAATATTCGGGCGTGTCGGCGAGCACGTAATCGGGAGCCGGAAACCCGTCGATATCGACGCGGCTGTCGGCGAAATAGCCGCGCAGGTCGAGGCCGATGCCCGGTGCGAACTCGACGCCCACGCGCCCGGTCGCGCCATATTGGCGATAGCCGTCGCGCTCGGTGCCGCTGGCGGCGGACGAGATGCCGTCGGTGCGCAGATAGCCGCCGGTCAGCGAGCCCGATACCGGCCCGGACTTGCCCGACACGCTCGCGCTCGCGAGCACGCTGTCGGCATAGCCATATTCGGCGTTGGCGCGTGCTTGAATGCCTTCGGTCGGCGCGGCGGTGATGATGTTGACGACGCCGCCGATCGCCTGGCTGCCCCATGGCACCGAGTTCGGGCCGCGGAGCACCTCGATCCGCTCGACCGAGCTCGACAGGAGATTGCCGAAGTTGAAGCCGCCGCCGGTCGACGACGGATCGTTGACGCGGACACCGTCGATCACGACCAGGGTCTGGTCCGCCTCCGCGCCGCGAATCCGGACGCTGGTCAGCGCACCGACCGTGCCGTTGCGGGTGACGGTGACACCGGGCGTGGTCGCGAGCAGATCGGACACCACGGTGGTTTGTCGGCGCTCGATCTCGGCGCGGTCGATGACGGTTACTGCCTGGCCGATCTCGCTCAGCGGTTGCGCGGCGCGGGTTGCGGTAACGACGACTTCGGAAGCGTCGGGATCGGGGATGGTCTGGGCAAAAGCAGGCGCTGCGATCGCCGCGGCGCCGAGCAGAAGAAAGAATTTCGTCATTGGGCACGTCCTAACCAGAACCGCCTGCGACCATTCGCGGGGCGGCCAGACGTCTCTCGCTCGAGGAAACCCGGCTGGACCGGAGCACTCGTCCGCGCCGGACACCCGCCCGCGCAGTGGATCGACCGTGAGAGGCAGGTCTCCTGGCTTCCGGGTCGCCGCGCCCACCCCGCCTTCCCAGGTCGAAACCCAGTGGCATATCAGGGTGGCCGCTATCCGGTCACAGTTGCGGGTACAGCGCCGGTCTTGCGGACTTGGATCTGACGACCCGGCCCACGCACCGACTTCCCTTTTGATCCCGTCGCCGGGAACCCTTCACGGGAGTGGCATTAGTCGCGCGACATGCACGGGTCAACGCGAGGTCTACTGGTCCTCCCCCGCCAGGGGGAGGTGGCTGGCGCTTGCCAGACGGAGGAGGAGGAATGCGATAACCGCTTTGGCGTAGTCCTCCCCCTCCGTCGCCTTCGGCGCCACCTCCCCCTGGCGGGGGAGGATCGTTCGGACTCACCGTCCTCCGTAGCGCAGCCCGATCCAGATCGTCCGCGGCGTCGCGCGCTCGACGATGTTGGCGCCGCTGATCCCCGCCTCGACCCGCTCGTCGAACAGGTTCTCGCCGCGCACCTCGGCCACCAGCGCGCGCAGGATCGGCAGCGCGGCATAGGCATCGAGAGTCGTCGCGGCCCCAAGCACCCGCGAATTCTGGTCGTCGTCGAATTGCCGGCCGATATGCCGCACGGTCAACGACAGAGCCGCCGCGTCGTGCCGCCAGTCGACCGTCCCCGACACCTGGTCGCGCGGGGTTTGCGCCGGCCGCAAGCCGTCCAGAGCGGCGGTGATCCCAGACCCTTCGACCTTCGAGTTCGTGTGCGACCAAGATGCCTGCACGCCAAATCGACCAGGTCGATACGATGCATCCAGTTCGAAGCCATGCGCGCGGATCGCATCGAGATTCTGGCGGACGCGGTAGGTCGCCACCCCCGGCAGCACCTGCGGCGGGCTGGTCGTCGTGACGTTGGCAATCGCGTTCTTCAGCCGGTTGTAGAAATAGGTCGCGGCGATGCTCACGCCCGGCGTCGGCGTCAGCGTGACGCCACCCTCGACCCCGGTCAGCCGCTCCGGCGACAGCAATGCATTCGCCGCGGTCGCGTCGTTGCCGACCCGGAACGGGCGGTACAGTTCGTTGAGCGTCGGCAGTCGCCATCCGCGATAGCCGGCGACTCGCAGCGTGATCGCCTCGATCGGCTGGTACGCGATGCCAGCACGCCCGGTCGTCTCGCTGCCATCGCGGTCTGCGTAGCGCAGATTGGCCAGCGCCGCGCCGGTCGCCAGCGGCCGTTCCGTCAGATAGCCGCCGTCGATCGACCACCAGTCGACCCGCCCGCCAAGGCTGAACGTGAGATCGCCCGCGACGAGGCTCGCATCAGCGAACACGCCGGTCGTCGTCGTGCTCCCGCCAGCCTCGCGCCGCCGCGTGGGCGCTGCGTTGACGAACGTATAGAGTTCCTGCGTCTTGCCGCTCACGTCGCGAATATCGGCACCCAGCCTGAGCGTGATGCTCTCGCCCAACGGGGGGAGGATCTCGATACGTCCGCCAAGCCCGGTGGCGGGCGTATTATACTGGTTCAGCGACTGGATCGCGGTCGTGCGCGCGGCATTGATGCTGTTGAAGCTGCTCGCGAACGCCCGCGTCTGCAGATACGCCAGCGCCGAATAGCCCCACGCGCCCCGCCCGATCAGCCGGATGCTCGCATCAGCCCCCTCGCTCGTGTTGGTGGTGAAGTCGCTGCCGCGGTCGCGCGTGTCGGTAAACGCGCTGGCATTCATCTGCAATTCGGTCTTCGCGCCGATCCCGACGACGGTTCGCAGCGCCCCCGACGCCTGCTCGTACGGTGCTGCCCGATCCACGATCCCGCGGCTTTCCTCGACGGTCGGCGTAAAGCCATCGCCGCGCGCATACGCGCCCGACAGGGTCGCGAACCCCGCCCCGCGCACCAGCGCCGCAGAGCCCTGCGCATCGACCGAATCGCGGCTGCCATAGGCGACGCTGCCCTGGAACGGCGTCAGTTGATCGGGCGTCGCGCTTTCCAGCTCGACCGTCCCGGCCAGAGCGCCCGGCCCCTGATATCCGCTGCCACCACCGCGCGTCACGCGGATGCGGCCGAGCCGCCCCGTCGCATAGGCCGGAAACGCGACCCAGCCGCCGAACGGATCCGCCTGCGGCACCCCGTCGAAGATCAGCAGCGCGCGACTGGACGCATTGCCACCGATCCCGCGCAGCGAAATCCCCTGGCTGGTCGGGTTGGCACTGCGCGAGTCCGACCGCCGAAACTGCTGCAACCCGGCGACGTCGGCGAGCACGCTCTCCAGCCGATTGCTCGCATTCGCCTGGATCCGGTCGCGATCGATCGTGACGATATCATAGGCCCGATCGCCCGGCGCATCCGCCAGCCCGCGCCCCGTGACGACGATGTCGGGCGCCGCCTCGCTCGGTACCGCGGTCGATTGGGCGAGGGCGCTTCCCGACGAGAACAGGATGCAGGCGAGCGCGGACAGCGGGGTGCGAATCATCGGCCTCGCATGACAGCTTTTCCCCTCGCCTGAAAAGCCGGACGGGGGATGCCCGGGTATATATCGCCGATGGGCCTGCGACCGCGCGCATTGGGTCAGCGCCAAGACGCCCTATATTGACGGAAACCCCATCGATGCGATCCTTCGACATCGGTGGAACCATGCGTTCACGCTGATGGGACATACCATGACCGAGTATAAGAAGACCGACGAGGCGATCGCCAAGCTCACCCCAGAGCAGTTTCACGTGACGCAGCAGAGCGGCACCGAACGGCCGGGAACGGGCGAATATCTGAACACCCGCGAACCCGGCCTGTACGTCGATATCGTCTCCGGCGAGCCGCTGTTCGCGTCCGCCGACAAGTTCGATTCGCATTGCGGCTGGCCCAGCTTCACCCGGCCGATCTCGCCGGTCCACGTGACCGAACTGCACGATCGCAGCCACGGCATGGTCCGCACCGAAATCCGCTCGGCCGGCGCGGACAGCCATCTCGGCCATGTGTTCGAGGATGGCCCGCAGGATCAGGGCGGGCTGCGCTACTGCATCAACTCCGCGTCGCTGCGGTTCGTGCCGCGCGACGAGATGGAGGCGCAGGGCTATGCCGACTATCTCGATCAGGTCGACGCGGCCGGCTGACGGTACGGCAGATCCCGCGCGTCGGCGTCGTTCATGCCGAACGCCGTTCGACCGGACTGACCGTCACCTTGCCCTGTTAGCGGCCAGCAGGGGGATGAGACCGACCCTAGAACGTTAAAAACCCCGCTAGCCATAAGACTAGCGGGGTTTTCAATGGTGGGCGTGGCAAGGATTGAACTTGCGACCCCTGCGATGTCAACACAGTGCTCTACCACTGAGCTACACGCCCGCCGGAGGGCTCCACTAGCCGCGACTATCGCGGGGTGCAAGCGCTCAATGCATGCCTGTCACATTATCCATCTCGAACAGGCGGTCGACCTCGGCGACCAGGTCGCGCAGGTGGAACGGTTTGGACAGAACGCGCGCGTGCGGCATGGCCCGACCCGCCTTCAGCGTGACCGCCGCAAAGCCGGTAATGAACATGACGCGCAGGTCCTTGCACATCTCGCCAGCCTTTTGCGCAAGCTCGATCCCGTCCATCTCGGGCATCACGATATCGGTCAGCAACAGGTCGAACGTCTCGGTTTCGAGCAACGGAATAGCCGCCGTCCCGCGATCGACCGCAGTCACCGCATAGCCGGAGCGCTCAAGCGCGCGCGTCAGATATTCGCGCATGACCTGATCGTCCTCGGCCAGCAGAATTCGCAGCATCGATCTAAAGTCCTGTTTTCACGCGTACATTGACGCCTCCCCCCTACGCGCAAAATGGTTAACATTTCCAGATCGATTGCCCGCGCCGATGCGTCGCCCTAGCGTGCCGCCATGTCATCGTCCCCCTTCGAGCGCCTGCCCCCGTCCGACCATCGGGAAGCCGTGCCGCCGACCAGCCCGGTGGTGATCTCGGTGCCGCACGCCGGACGGGACTATCCGGTCTCGCTCAAAACCGCGTTGCGCGTGCCGCTTGCAGCGCTGTTGCCGCTCGAGGATCGTCTGGTCGATGCGGTGGCGCGGAGCGCACGAACGGACCAGGTGACGATCATCCAGCGCCGGGCGCGGGCCTGGATCGACCTCAACCGCGGCGAAGACGAGCGCGACGCGCAGCTCGACGAAGGCGCGCGATCGATCCCGCTCGCCCAGCAATCCGCCAAAATGCGCAGCGGCCTGGGCCTGGTCCCGCGCCGCGTATCGGGGGCTGGCGACCTGTGGGCGCGGCGCTTCACCGACGCCGAAATGACCACACGAATCGTCGACGACCACCGACCCTATCATGCCGCGATCGCGGCGGCGCTGCAGGCGGCGCATGCGCGGTTCGGCGTGGCGGTGCTGCTCGATATCCATTCGATGCCACCGCTCGGGCCCGGCGGGACGCGGATCGTGCTCGGCGACCGGTTCGGCCATGCCGCCGCACCGCGATTCGTCGACCGCGCCGAGACGGCCTGTACCGCGCACGGCTTTTCAGTCGCGCGCAACGCGCCTTATGCGGGCGGGCATATCCTCGAACGCCATGCCCGCCCCGATATCGGCATCCACGCGATCCAGCTCGAAGTGGACCGCTCCGTATATCTCGATCGCAAGCTCCACGCGCCCGGGGCAGGCTTTGCGCGGGTCGTCGACGCGGTACGGGCAATCCTCACCGGACTGGCGGACGAAGCGCTCTCGACGTCGCTCGCGGCAGCCGCGGAATAAGCCATCTGGCCGCGCCGATGTCGACGCGGCTCACTCGGTCAATGCGTCGAGCAGCGCTTCGACCTGCGCGGCACGCTCGACCGGATCTGCGACCGCCCGTGGCGCGATCCAGCGGCCGTTCTTTTCGACCAGCTCGGCAAGCGGTGGTTCGGCGCCGCGCCGGTTCGGCGTGAACGCGATCGCAGCAGGCCCGGCATCGATCCGCCGAATCCCGGCCGCACACGCGCGCAGGCGTATCCGCGCCAGCAACAGCAATCGGTGGGCCGGATCGGGAACCCGGCCGAAGCGATCCTCAAGTTCGGCCTCGAACTGATCGAGTGCTGCAACATCCTCGAGCCGGGCCAATCGACTGTAGAGCGACAGCCGGACCTCCTCCTCGGGTATCCAGGTTTCGGGCAGGCGACCGCCAACATCGAGGTGCAGTTCGGGGACCCAGTCGTCGACCGCTTCGCCGCGCGCCAATCGCAACGCGCGACCGAACAGGTGCTGGTACAGGTCGATGCCGATCAGCTTCATGTGTCCGGCCTGCGCCTCGCCGACGAGGTCGCCCGCACCGCGCAGGTCGAGATCGCGCGCGCTGATCGCGAACCCGGCGCCAAGCCGGTCGAATGCCTGCAGCGTCCGCAGGCGCTTGAGGGTCGCCTCGGCGATCGTCGCGTCGCCGTCGGTCAGCAGCATCACCTGCCCGCGCCGGCCGCCGCGCCCGACACGGCCACGCAACTGATGCAGCTGCGACAGCCCGAACCGGTCCGCATGATGCACGATCATGGTGTTCGCACGCGGTACGTCGAGCCCCGCCTCGATGATGTTGGTGGCGAGCAGAACATCGCCGTCACCCGCTGCGAACCCGACCATCGCCTCGTCGATCTCGGTTGGCGACATCTTGCCATGCGCCTGGACGATCCCGAGTTCGGGGACCAGCTTGGCCAGCCGCGCGGCCAGCGGGGCCATGTCGTCGATCCGCGGAACCACGACGAAGCTTTGTCCGCCACGCGCGCGCTCACGCCGTAGGGCAGCGCGGACGGTCATGTCGTCGAAGGCCGCGACGGCGGTGCGGATCGGCTGGCGACGGGCAGGCGGCGTGGCGATCACCGACATGCCTTGAAGACCGATCATCGCCGATTGCAGCGTCCGCGGGATCGGCGTCGCGCTCAGTGTCAGGACGTGCCCCGCGCCGAGCGCATGCAGCTTGGCCTTGTCCGCCACGCCGAACCGCTGCTCCTCGTCAATCACGACGAGCGCAAGGTCCTTGTACGCGACACCCTTGCCCGCAATCGCACCGGTGCCGATGACGACGCCGATCGATCCATCGGCGAGCCCCGCCCTGACGCGGGACTTTTCGGCAGCGCTCGAAAGGCGCGACAATCCGGCAACGGCGATGCCGGTCCCCGCGAACCGCCGTTTGAACGTTTCGATATGCTGACGGACCAGCACGGTCGTGGGGGCAGCAATCGCAACCTGGCGTCCCGCCAACGCGACCATCCCCGCCGCCCGCAAGGCGATCTCGGTCTTCCCGTAGCCGACATCGCCGATCACCAGACGATCCATTGGCCTGCCGCTTGCAAGGTCTGCCAGCGTGCTCGCGATCGCCCGCGCCTGATCGGGGGTTTCGGTGAAGGCGAACCCGCCAGCAAAGCGCTCATACGCCGCACGGTCCGCGACGATCGGGTCGGTCGTCAACGCCGCGCGTTCGGCAGCGATCGCCGCGAGATCGCGCGCGCTTTCGGCGATCGCCGCATCGATCGCACCACGCCGCTTCTGCCATGAGGTGCCGTCGAGCGCATCGAGCGTGACCGCGTCGGCATCCGCGCCATACCGCCATATCCGGTCGGCTTCGGCAACCGGGACGAGCCGCCGGCCGTCCTTGGCGTAGCACAGGATTATCGCGTCGCCGCCAGTGTCGGTGTCGGTGTCGCCGCCGGTATCGGGGAGCCTCTCCAGCCCACGAACGATGCCGATGCCGAACTCCTCGTGAACGACGACGTCGCCGCAGCGCAGTTCGCTCGACAGGCCGGGCAACGCGCCAGCCCCAGCCCCGCCAAGTTCATCGCCGCGCGCCCGTCCGCCGAGCAGGTCCGCTCCCGCGACGACGGTAACGCCCGGCGCCGCAAAGCCTCGATCGATCGGCGCGACCAGCATCATCGCGGTCCCGGGCAGCGCGGCCGTGACATCGGACCATCGCTCGATCGCCGTGAACGCGATCTTGGCCCGCCGCTCGAGCCGGGGCTGGAGGAACCGCAGGTCGCGCGGCGAACCGACCAGCACGAGCCGCGAATCGGCGAGAACATCCCGCGCGAACTTGGCGAACGCCCGGGCGGGATCGCGGTATTCGACGAAGCGGGGGGACGGCGTATCGCTCGACGTGAGCGTGGCACCGCCACGCCTGGCGATCGCGGCATCCCAAGACCGGGTGGTCACCAGGTCCGCGCTCGCCTTGCGCCGCGGCAGTCCATCCGCGGCAAGATCGATGAACCGGGCACGTCGGCGGTCGACACCCGGATCGAACGCGACCGCCGCGTCGGGCAGATGCGCAAGGATACCGACGCCCTTGTAGACCGGGGGCTTATCGACCGGGGGCTCGGTCGCGCGGCCGACCTCGATACAGGCGATATCGGCGGACCCCAATTGCGAGACGGGATCATAGTCACGCAGCGCCGTGATCCGACCCTCCGCGAATTCGATCCGCACGGGTGTTTCGCGGTCGGCGGGAAAGATATCGATCACGTTGCCGCGCACCGCGATCTCGCCGGGCTCGTCGATCCGGTCGTCGACGATATAGCCGATCTCCGCCGCGGTGGCCGCGAACGCCGCGACATCGAGCGTATCGCCGACCGAGAGCCTAGGCGGTGCCGCATCGAACAGCGCCGGCTCCGGATAGCGTACGGCGGTGGCCTCAGCCGTGGTCACCAGCAGGACCGGCCCGATCTCACGCGTGATGGCCGCACGCACGCGCCGTAATGCGGCAACCCGCAATCCCACATTGGCCGGCGATGCCGGCGCTTCGTCGCCCGGCAACGCGTCGCTGGACGGCAGTTGCACGACAACCGCATCGGGCACCAGCGCCGCGGCGATACTCGCGATATCGGTGGCGCGACGATCATCCAGCGCCACGTAGACGAGGTTCCCCTGTGCCAGCCGTTCGGCAATCGCGGCCGCGACCGAGGCGGATGGCGCGGCCGATACACTGCCGGTTTCGCGCTCGGCCCGATGGCTGGTTTGAAGCATGCACATTCCTCTCGCTGGTCCGGACTGAACGGGACGCAAGGACGCCCGTTCCGGCGAGGCTGCGCTCGATCAATGCGTTTGCGACGGACGCGGATCTTTCGCGCTGTGGCGGTCGGGAGGTGCCGACACTGGACATCGATGGTTTGTCGTATAATTCGGATGCGCGACGCCGTCGCATCGCGACGGGAGCGGGGTAGCGAACATGACGTCTTTCATCGCAGTCGACTGGGGAACCTCGAACCGCCGCGCGTTCCGGATCGAGGACGGGGTCGTGGTCGCGTCCGAGCGGGACGATCGCGGCGCCGCCAATGTCGCAGCGGGCGACTATGCAGCGGAGGTCGCGGGCATCCGCGCGCGGCTCGGCGACCTGCCGGTGCTGCTCGCCGGGATGGTCGGGTCGAACATCGGCTGGCGCAGCGTGCCCTATGTCGCGGCGCCCGCGGGTCTTGCCGAGATCGCCGCGGGGCTCGACCGGATCGACGACCGCACCGCGATCGTGCCGGGGCTGTCGTACCGCGACGGGCTGCATGCCGACGTGATGCGCGGCGAGGAGGTGCAGCTGCTTGGCGCGGTCGCTGCCGGGCTGGTGCCCGCCGACGCGATGCTCTGCCAGCCCGGTACGCATTGCAAATGGGCGACCGTCGAGGGCGGCGCGATCACCCGCTTTACGACCGCGATGACCGGCGAACTCTTCGCGCTGCTCCGCGCGCACGGCGTGCTGTCGCGGCAGCTTGGCCACCCGGTCGAACTGGGCTCCGCGTTTCTCGAAGGCGTCGCCGAGGGGGCGCGGCGCGATCTCGCCGCCAGCCTGTTCGCGATCCGCGCGCGCGGCGTGCTCGGGATTGCCGACGACGCGCACGCCGCCTCGTTCGCGAGCGGGTTGCTGATCGGTGCGGACACCGCCGCGCGGATCGAGCCCGGTGCCGCGGTGCACATCCTTGCCGACCCCGCGCTGGGTGCACTCTATGCCGGCGCGATCGATGCGCTGGGCGGCACCTCGCACCATATCGACAGCCAGGCCGCATTCGTGGCCGGCATCACCCGCATCCAGGATCTTGCAGCATGACTTCCTCTACCACGCACCGCCAGGCCTTTGACGACGCCTTCGTAAAGTGTCCGCTGATCGCGATCCTGCGCGGCGTGAAGCCCGATGAGGTCGAGGCGATCGGCGAGGCGCTGGTCGAGGCGGGCTTCACGATCCTCGAAGTGCCGATGAACTCGCCCGACCCACTCGACAGCATCGCCCGAATGGCGCGCACGCTGAAGGGCCGCGCGGTCGTCGGTGCGGGCACGGTGCTGCGCGTCGAGGACGTGGCGGCGGTCGGCGCGGCGGGTGGGACGCTGATCATCGCGCCCAACGCGAACGTACGGGTGATCGCGGCTGCGGCCGAGCGCGGTTATGTCGCGCTGCCGGGCATCGCCACGCCGACCGAAGCGTTCGCGGCGCTGGAGGCGGGCGCGGCGGCTCTGAAGCTGTTCCCGGCCGAGGCGGCGAGCCCGGCGGTACTGAAGGCGATGCGTGCCGTCCTTCCCAAGGATACGCGCGTGCTCCCGGTCGGTGGGGTGGTGCCGGAGATCATGGCCGAGTGGCGCAAGGCAGGGGCGGCCGGGTTCGGTCTGGGCTCGGCGTTGTATGCGCCGGGGATGACGGCGGCCGATGTCAGCGCGCGGGCGCGCGGGTTTATCGACGCGTTGCAGGCTTAGCCAACGGGCATTGGTGGCCGGGCACGATCCGGACTAGGAGCGCGGTCGCGGTCGTGGCCGCGCCCACAACCTCAGTCGCAGTCGCAGTCGCAGCCGCAGCCGCAGCCGCAGCCGCAGCCCGACATTCCAACCCACCCGTCACTCACACCAGCAGTCATAAACCTGCTCATTGCCAACCCCGTCCGTCACCCCAGCGAAAGCTGGGGTCTCCCGGTTCGGGTCTCCCGCTCGACAACAGGGATACCCCAGCTTTCGCTGGGGCGACGGATTGGGGCGTGAGGGATTGGGGGCGACGGATCGGGGCGACGGATCGGAGTGACGGATCGGCGCGTGACGGATTGGGGTAACCGATCCGGGGTGATCGATTGGGGCTCGTGATCGACCCGCTATCGTCTTCGCAGCGCGTTGGGGTTAGGGCGGCGCGATGTTCGCCGACCAGGAACGAGACCTCGCCACGCTTGCCGCCGCCGACCGGTATCGATCGCTCCGACCGCGTACCGGCGTCGACTTCGCCTCGAACGACTATCTCGGGCTCGCCGGATCGGATCGTCTGCGGGCTGCGATGATCGAGGCCTTGGCGCGCGGCGTGCCAGTCGGCTCGGGCGGCTCGCGGTTGTTACGGGGGAATGCGCCCGAGCATGAAATCCTGGAGGCGGATACGGCGCGGTTTTTCGGCACCGAGGCGGCGCTGTTCTTTGCCAGCGGTTACATCGCCAACACGATCCTGTTCGCGACGCTGCCGCAGCGCGATGACCTGATCGTGCATGACGCGCTGATCCATGCGAGCGCGCATGAGGGGATGCGGCTGACACGGGCGACCTGTGTGAGCGCGGCGCATAACGACGCCGGTGCATTCGAGGACGTAATCGCCACCTGGCGCAAGGCTGGCGGCAAGGGCCGCGTGTGGATCGCGGTCGAAAGCCTCTACAGCATGGACGGCGACCGCGCGCCGCTCGCCGATATCGCGCGCGTGGCGGACCGCCATGACGCCGTTCTTCTGATCGACGAAGCGCACGCCACCGGAGTGTTCGGCACCGATGGCCGGGGCCTCGCCGAAGGGCTCGACGGATGCGACAACGTCATCACCTTGCGGACATGCGGCAAGGCGCTCGGTTGCGAGGGCGCGCTGTTGTGCGGGCCGGCAGTGATGCGCGAATTCATCGTCAATCGCGGCCGCGGGTTCATCTTCTCGACCGCACCGTCGCCACTGATGGCGCTGGCGGTCGGTGAGGCGTTGCGGATCATGGCGGACGAACCGGGGCGGCGGGAGCGGCTCTGGGATTGCGTCGCAACGGCGGAGCGGGTGCTGGCGCCGTACGGCGTCGCGGCGACCGGGTCGCAGATACTGCCGCTGATACTCGGCGATGCCGCGCGGACGATGCACGTCGCCGCCGCTATTCAGGCGGCCGGGTTCGACGTCCGCGGCATACGGCCGCCGACCGTGCCGGACGGTACGTCGCGGTTGCGGATATCGTTGACGCTGAACGCCACCGCGGCGGATATCGAAGCTTTGGGAACGGTATTGGGAGAGGTGCTGCAATGACGATCGTGGTCACCGGAACGGACACCGATATCGGCAAGACCGTGTTCGCCGCGGGCCTGACCGCGGCGCTCGGCGCGCGCTACTGGAAGCCGGTACAAGCCGGGCTCGCGGACGGCAGCGATGCGGCTTCGGTCGTGACCCTGGGTGTTCCCGCAGACCACGTCCTGCCCGAAGCCTACCGGCTGACCACGCCGTGCTCGCCGCATCTCGCCGCCGAGATCGACGGCGTGACGATCGATCCCGACCGGCTGGCGCTGCCCGAGATCGACGACCCGCTGGTGGTCGAGGGTGCGGGCGGCGTAATGGTGCCGGTGACGCGCGACCTGATCTTCGCCGACCTGTTCGCGCGCTGGGCCAAGCCGGTCGTGCTCGTCGCGCGCACCGGGCTCGGTACGATCAACCACAGCCTGTTGTCGATCGAGGCGTTGCGCAGCCGCGGCGTGCCGATCCTCGGCATCGCCTTCGTCGGCGACGCGGTCGAGGATAGCGAGGCGACCATTGCCGCACTCGGCAAGGTCCGGAGGCTTGGTCGCCTGCCTCGCCTCGATCCGCTGAACGCCGCGACGCTGGCCGAGGCGTTCGCCGCGAATTTCGACCTGGAGGCGTTCCGATGACCGACTCCCCCGTCTGGCATCCCTTCACGCAGCACGGCCTGCGCGAGCCGATCCCGCTCGTCACGCATGCCGACGGCGCCGCACTCTACACATCGGATGGCCGACGGATCGTCGATGCGATCTCGTCCTGGTGGGTGACCACGCATGGCCACGCCAACCCCAGGATCATGGCGGCGATCGCAGAACAGGCGGGCAAGCTCGACCAGATCATCTTCGCCGGCTGGACGCACCAGCCTGCCGAAGACCTTGCGCGCGGCCTGACTGCGATCATGCCGCCGGACCTTACGCGGGTGTTCTTCTCGGACTCAGGCTCGACCAGCGTCGAGTGCGCGCTGAAGATGGCGCTCGGCTATTGGCTCGATCGCGGCGAGGACCGTCACCGCATCCTCGTGATGGAGCACGGCTATCACGGCGACACGATCGGCGCGATGTCGGTCGGCGCGCGCGGCGTCTACAACCGCGCCTACGCGCCGCTGCTGTTCGACGTGGGGACGATCCCCTTCCCTGCCGCCGGATGCGAACAGGCGTCGCTCGACGCGCTCGAGAAAGCCTGCGCCGAGCGCCCGGCCGCGTTCATCGTCGAGCCGCTGCTGCTGGGCGCGGGCGGCATGCACATCTATCCGGCGCACATTCTCGCCGAAATGCGCCGGATCTGCGCGGCGCACGACGTGCTGTTCATCGCCGACGAGGTGATGACCGGCTGGGGCCGCACCGGCAGCTTGCTCGCCTGCGAACAGGCCGGCGTGGTGCCCGACATCCTGTGCCTGTCGAAGGGGCTGACCGGCGGCGCGATACCGCTCGCGGTGACGATGGCGACCGAGGCGATCTACCAGGCGCATTACGGCACCGACCGCGCCCGGATGTTCTTCCACTCGTCGAGCTACACCGCCAACCCGATCGCCTGCGCCGCCGCCAACGCCAACCTCGCCATCTGGCGCGACGAACCGGTGCGCGATCGGATCGCCGATCTCGCCGCACGCCAAACCTCGCGATTGGAGGCACTTGCCGAGCATCCCCGCATCGCCAACGCGCGCCAGATCGGCACCATCACCGCGGTCGAGCTGCGCGGCGAGGACGGCTATCTCTCGCAGATCGGCCCGCGCCTGCTCGCCTTCTTCGGCGAGCGTGACCTGTTGCTCCGCCCGCTGGGCAACACCGTCTACGTCATGCCGCCCTATTGCATCGACGACGCCGATCTCGACCGGATCTACACCGCGATTGGCGAAGCGTGCGATGCAATCCGAGATTGAGGCTGACGTTCTTGCTGCACTGCAGCAACAAATGATGTACGTGCGACGTTGAGATAGGATCGCGGCTGAGTACGCTTGCGACGAAAGGCTCGATTCACGTGAGAAACATCGCCGATACCATCGCCCGCATGGCGCGTGCCGGGGCACCGACGCCGCGCGAGACCGTGCCGAGCCGCCTGACGCCGCTGATCGAGTTCGGGACTAACCCGGGCGCGCTGCTTGGGCACAGCTACGTGCCCAAGGACCTGCCAGCGGGCGCGGCTCTGGTCGTCGTCCTGCACGGCTGCACGCAGACCGCGGCAGGCTATGATCACGGGTCGGGCTGGTCGAAGCTCGCGGACCGTGCCGGCTTCGCGCTGCTGTTTCCCGAGCAGACCCGCGCGAACAATCCCAACCTCTGCTTCAACTGGTTCGCGTCGGAGGACACCGCGCAAGCTGGCGGCGAGGCGGAATCGATCGCGCAGATGACCGAGACGATGATCGCCCGCCACGGCCTCGACCGCAGCCGCGTGTACGTCACCGGCTTGTCGGCAGGGGGCGCAATGACGGTGGCGATGCTGGCGACCCGGCCGGACCTGTTCGCGGGCGGCGCGGTGATCGGCGGGCTGGCGTACGGCACCGCGACCGGCGTGTCGCAGGCGCTCGACCGGATGCGCGGGCATGGCGACACCAGCGACGTCGCGCTGGCCGACGCGGTTCGCAGCGGCTCGCGCGGGCATGACGGGCGCTGGCCGACGCTGGCGATCTGGCACGGCGGCGCGGACGCTACGGTCAGCATCGCGAATGCGGACACGATCGCGCGACAGTGGCGCGGCATCCACGGCGTCGACGCGACCGCCGTACGCACGGAGCGGGTAGGCACCGCGGTCCACCGGATCTGGTCGGATGCCGAGGGACGTGACGTCGTCGAGGACTGGACCGTGCCGGGCATGGGTCACGGGACGCCGATCGACCCGCTGCGCGGCGAGCGACTGGGCGCCGCTGGGCCGTTCATGCTCGACGTCGGGATTTCGAGCACGGCGGTTATTGCCAAGTCCTGGGGGCTGGTTGCGGCGGCGAAGGCGGAGACTGCGGCCAAGCCGGCGCCGGTCGAACGCGTCGCGAAGATCGCGATCCCGGTCTCGTCGAAACCCGCGGCGAAGTCTGCGCCGAAGCCTCGCGCCGAGGCACCTACCGGAATCCAGGCGACCATCGAAAACGCCCTCCGCGCTGCCGGATTGATGCGGTAGGATGCCGGAGGGTCGGGAGTTGAGCGCGCCAAACACCCCACCGTCATCCTGACGAAAGTCAGGATCCAGAGCCACACAAGACACCGTTCGTTACCCTGGGTCCTGACTTTCGTCAGGATGACGGGAAGGGGTTGCGGAACCCGGGGTGGTTGGGAAACCACGGGGTGGTCGAGAAAACGTCGCGGGATCGTCGCGCGCCTTTCGTACCGGATCGCTCCACACCGATCCTCCCCTGGCAGGGGAGGTGGCTGGCTCTTGCCAGACGGGGGGGTATCGCCCTTTCGATAGCGGGTCACCCCTCCGTCGCCTGCGGCGACACCTCCCCTGACAGGGGAGGGTAAGCAGGAATAATCGACTTGCCCGTGAACCCGGCTAAAGCCAGCGCATGACGTCCACCCCGCCCCGCCCCTGGCGCGCCGAATTCACCGCCACGCTGAAACTCGCCTGGCCGCTGGTCGCGACGAACCTCGCCCAGGCGCTGGTCGGCGCGACCGACGTCGCGATGCTGGGACGGCTCGGGCCCGACACGTTGGCGGCGGCGACGCTGGGGCTGAACCTCTATCTCGTGTTCCTCGTCTTCGGCATGGGCCTCACCACCGCCGCGGTCCCGATGATCGCGCGCGAGCGGGGTGCGCGGCCGCATGCCGTGCGCGATATCCGGCGGACCGTGCGGCAGACGATCTGGGTCGCGGCCACGCTCTGCATCCCGTCCTGGATCATTCTCTGGAATGCCGAGGCGATCCTCGTGCACCTGCTCGATCAGGATCCGCTGCTCGCACACGACGCGGCGCGGTTCGTGCGCGCCGTCATGTGGGGCATGCTGCCGAGCCTCGCTTTCCTCGTGCTGCGCGCGTTCGTCGCCGCGCTCGAACGGCCGGGTTGGTCGCTGGTGGTGATGGTCGGGCTGCTGGTCGTCAACGCCGCGCTCAACTGGCTGCTGATCTTCGGCCATGCGGCCCTCCCCGCGCTCGGCCTGCTCGGCTCGGGGATGGCGAGCAGCATCGCCAACGGCCTCAGCTTCGTCGCGATGGCCGCCATCATCGTCTACGCAAGGCCGTTCCGCCGCTATCGCCTGCTCGGCCGGTTCTGGCGCGCCGACTGGCCGCGATACCGCGCGGTCTGGACGCTCGGGCTGCCGATCGCGATCACGCTCGGGTTCGAATCCACGGTGTTCATCGCCGCGGTCTTCCTGATGGGGTTGCTCGGCACCGTACCGCTTGCCGCACACGCGATCGCGATCCAGATCGCCGGCGTCACCTTCATGGTCCCGCTCGGCATCGCGCAAGCCGCAACCGTCCGCGTCGGGCTCGCCTCCGGACGCGGCGACCGTGCCGGCATAGGACGCGCAGGCTGGGCCGCGTTCGCGATCGGCGAAGGATTCATGGTGCTGACCGCCGCGCTTTTGATCCTCGCCCCGCAACTCCTGATCGGCATCATCCTCGACGTCGATGCGCCTGCCAATGCGCCCGTCGTGGCGCTGGCGATCTCGCTGCTCGCGGTCGCCGCGGTGTTCCAGGTGGTCGACGGCGCGCAGGTGATCGGCGCGGGGATGTTGCGCGGGCTGGGCGATACCAAGGTGCCGATGATCTTCGCCGCTATCGGCTATTGGGGGATCGGCATCGGTGTCGGCGCATGGCTCGCCTTCGGGCGCGACTGGGGCGGGGTCGGCATCTGGACAGGGCTGGCGGCCGGACTGGCGGTGGTTTCGGTGCTGATGATCGCCCGGTGGCAGGCGCGCGAACGACTTGGCCTCGGCTAAGGCTCGCTTGGCCTCTTTATCCGATATTACTGATACATAGCAGCTCAGACGTGTTAACGTGTGTTACACCACTGGAGCCTGACATATGCCTGATCAAGACCGCATCGTCGCGATCGGGTTGCTCACGCAGCGCGACGTTTTCGCGCTCGGCCATGACCTGTCGCGTGTCTATCCGATCGACGAGGTGCCGTGCTTCGGCAGCCTGCTCTGTGCCATCGACGATGCCGACCGCGCGTTCCACCGCGCCCGCGATGCACGCCAGCTTGCCAATCCCGTCCAACCCAGCGCAACCTCGCTGGCATAGCGGCGTTCGAAATCCGCTGGCCCCCTGCGGAGATCGATCATGACGCTGCCTACCGAATTGCTGCTGCTCGGCTGGTCGACGGTCCTGCTGTTCGCCTATGTGATGATCCAGGGCCAGACCGCGACGCGCGACCGCGGGCTAGACTGGAACGCCGGGCCGCGCGACGGCGAGCAGAAGCCCCTCGGCGAGATGGCAGGCCGCGCCGAGCGAGCACTGAAGAATTTCCAGGAGACCTATCCGGTCTTCGTCGCGCTCGCGCTGGGACTGGCCGTCACCGATCGCACCGGCGGCATCGGTGCGATCGGCGGGTGGCTCTGGTTCGGCGCGCGGATCGCCTACATCCCGCTGTACCTGTTCGGGATCAAATATATCCGCAGCCTGTGCTGGATGGTATCGATCCTCGGCCTGCTACTGATGCTGATCCGCTTCTTTTAGGGCTTAGTCTTGTAACGTGCGGATGATCGCCGAGAAATCGAGGCTCCCCTGCCCGGCCTCGGCGAACGCTTCGTAGCGCTCGGCAGCCTTCGCGCCCATCGGCGTATCCGCGCCGACATCCTTCGCCGCTGCCATCGCGAGCCGCAGGTCCTTCAACATCAGCGCCGCCGCGAAGCCGCCCTGATAGTCGTGATCGGCGGGCGTATCAGGACCGATCCCCGGCAGCGGCGCATAGGTGGTCATCGACCAGCTCTGGCCCGACGACACGCTCGCGATGTCGTAGAATGCCTGCGCATCGAGCCCAAGTTTCTCTGCCAGCGCGAACGCCTCGCAGGTCGCGATCATCGTCGCGCCGAGGATCATGTTGTTGCAGATCTTTGCCGCCTGCCCCGCGCCGTTTGCGCCCGCGTGGATGACGGCCTTGCCCATGTCCGCGAGGATGGGCTGAGCCCGCCCGAACGCTTCGGCCGAACCGCCGACCATGAAGGTCAGCGTGCCCGCATTCGCCGCGCCGATCCCGCCCGACACCGGCGCATCGACCGCAACAAGCCCCTTGGCCTGCGCGGCTTCGGCGACCTGCTTGGCGGTGGCGACGTCGATCGTCGAACAGTCGATCAGGATCGCGGACGCCGGGGCGACGCCGAACAGCGCATCATAGACCTCGGCGACATGCTTGCCCGCCGGGAGCATCGTCACGATCGCCTCGGCGCCATCGGCGGCTTCGGCCGCGGACGCGACCGGCAGGCAGCCGGCGGTCTTCGCCTTGTCCAGCGCGTCCGCGCTCAAGTCGAACGCACGAACGTCGTGGCCCTTTTTGGCGAGGTTCGCCGCCATCCCGCCGCCCATGTTGCCGAGCCCGATGAATCCGATCCGTGCCATGCTCTCTCTCCTCAATTCACAGCGACTTTGTCGTCCGTGCTTCTCAACCAAATACCCTGTCATCCTGACGAAAGTCAGGACCCAAGGTTACAGGCGTCGGCGCTGCTGGGCTCTGGGTCCTGACTTTCGTCAGGATGACGGGAGCGCAGGCCGGACGCTACTTTCCCGTCCAGTTCCCGGCGCGCTTCTCGACAAATGCCGCCATGCCCTCGCTCTGGTCCGCGGTCCCGAACAACCCGTGGAACAGCCGCCGCTCGAACTGGACGCCCTGCGCGAGCCCCGTCTCGAACGCGGCGTTGACCATTTCCTTGTTCGCCAGCACCGCCAGCGGCGCCATCGCCGCGATCGTCGCGGCGGTCTTCACCGCCTCCTCGACCAGTTCGTCCGCCGGCACGATCCGCGACACGAGCCCCGCGCGCTCGGCTTCGGCGGCGTCCATCATCCGCCCGGTCAGGCACATCTCCATCGCCTTCGCCTTGCCGACCGCGCGCGTGAGCCGCTGCGATCCGCCCATGCCCGGCGACACCGCCAGCTTGATCTCCGGCTGGCCGAACTTCGCGGTATCGGCGGCGAGGATGAAGTCGCACATCATCGCCAGTTCGCACCCGCCGCCAAGCGCATAGCCCGCGACCGCCGCGATCACCGGTTTGCGCGTCCGCGTGAAATTCTCCCACCCGGCGAAGAAGTTGCTCGCATACATGTCCGCGAACCCCTGCGACTGCATCTCCTTGATGTCCGCTCCCGCCGCGAACGCCTTGGCGCTACCAGTCAGCACCGCGCACCCCTGGGAAGCATCCGCATCGAACGCGGCAAACGCAGCGATGAGGTCCGCCAGCACCTGCGAGTTGAGCGCGTTCAGCGCCTGTGGCCGGTTCAACGTGACAAGCGTGACGCCACCGCGCTGCTCGACCAGGATCGTTTCGTAGTCGGCCATTCAATCTCTCCTATCCCGTCACCCCAGCGGAAGCTGGGGTCTCCCGATAATGATGAGACCCCAGCTTCCGCTGGGGTGACGTGTTTTCTATTCAACCCGGCGTCCACGCCTCGTTCTCCGGCAACGGCGCGAAGATCTGGTCGATCACATGATCGGTCACAGCATCGGGCGTGGCCGGATCCCAGCGCGGCGCGTTGTCTTTGTCGACGATCACCGCGCGCACGCCTTCGATGAAGTCATGCCGCTGCACGACATGCGCGCCGACCGCATATTCCTGCCGCATCTCGTCCGCGAAACTGGCCATCGCCGCACCTTCGTGGAGCAGCCGCAACGACACCTTCATCGTCTGCGGCGACTTGGTCTTGAGCGTCGCGCGCGTCTGCGTCGCCCACTCGCCACCATCGGCTTCGAGCGCGCCGTAGATTTCCTCCAGCACGTCCGACGCGAACAGCCGGTCGATGTCGTCCTTCCGGGCAAGAATTTTCGCGTCGGGCGGCGAAGTCGCCAGTGCATCGAGTACGCCGGCAATATCCTGCGGCGTCTCCGCAATCCGCGCCTTGGCGGTGTCGAGCGCGTCGCTCGCCAGAAAATGCGTCGCCAACCCGAGCGCGAGACACTCCGCGCCATCCAGCCGGTGTCCAGTCAGCGCCAGATACTGCCCGATCCGCCCCGGCAGCCGCGACAGATACCAGCCGCCGCCGACGTCCGGGAACAGCCCGATCCCCGTCTCCGGCATCGCGAACTTGGTGTTCTCGGTCGCAACCTGGAACCGGCACGGCAGCGCCAGCCCAACGCCGCCGCCCATCGTGATCCCGTCCATGAACGCGACGATCGGCTTGGCATAGGTAAATAGCCGATGGTTCATCCGATACTCGGCATGAAAGAACGCGCGCGCCTCGACGCCGTCGGTCCCCCCCGAGGCGGCGAGCATGCGGATATCGCCGCCAGCACAGAACCCACGCCCCTCGGCATGATCCACCACGATCGCCTCGACCGCCGCATCGCCCCGCCAAGCTTCGAGCGCTTCGAGCACGCCTTGGCACATGCCGAGATTGAGCGCGTGCAGCGCTTTGGGCCGGTTCAAACGAATACGGCCGACAGGCCCTTCACGTTCAACGATCAGGTCGGTCACGACACAAGCCTTTCGGGCAAAATCTCTGCGCTCTCTGCGCCTCCGCGCGAAAAGTTTTTGCGCGCGGAGGCGCAGAGGACGCAGAGAAGAGGGACGAAAGTGCTGCGCGGACTCATTGCCGCGTCAGTTCGCGGCCGACAATCATGCGCATGACCTGGTTCGTCCCCTCAAGGATCGAATGCACGCGCAGGTCACGCCAGAAGCGTTCGATCGGGTAGTCCTGCAGATACCCATACCCGCCGTGCAGCTGCAACGCGCGATCGACCACCGAAGACCCCGTATCGGTCGCCAGCCGCTTCGCCATCGCCGCGAACTTGGTCTTGTCGGGCGCGTTCGCCGTCACCTTCGCCGCCGCCATGTACAGCAGCGCGCGCGCCGCCTCCAATTCGGTCGCCATGTCCGCCAGCATGAACTGCGTGTTCTGGAAATCGGCGATCGCCTTCCCGAACTGCTTGCGGTCGCGGGTGTAGGCGATCGCCTCGTCGAGACACCGCTGCGCACCCCCGAGCGAGCACGCACCGATGTTCAGCCGCCCGCCGTCGAGTCCCATCATCGCGATCCGGAAGCCTTCGCCCTCGCCGCCGACCATGTTCGCGCCCGGCACGCGGACGCCGTCGAAGATCACCTGCCGCGTCGGTTGCGAATGCCAGCCAAGCTTCTTCTCGTTCGCGCCGAACGACACGCCCGGCATGTCCTTCTCGATCACCAGGCACGAGATGCCCTTCGGGCCATCCTCACCGGTGCGGACCATCGTCACATACACCTCGTTCTCGCCCGCACCCGAGATGAACTGCTTCGACCCGGTCACGATCCAGTCGTCACCGTCGCGTACCGCGCGTGTCTTCAGCGCCGCCGCGTCGGAGCCAGAGCCCGGCTCGGTCAGGCAATAGCTCGCGAGCCGGTCCATCGTCACGAGATCGGGGAGGTACTTGTCCTTCACGCCCTGCGAACCAAACCGGTCGATCATCCAAGCCGCCATGTTGTGAATGCTGATGAACGCGCTCGTCGAAGGACACCCATACGACATCGCCTCCATGATCAGCGCCGCCTCGAGCCGCCCAAGCGCGATCCCGCCGCTTTCCTCGCTGACATAGATCGCCGCGAAGCCGAGTTCGGCCGCCGCCTTGATCGTGTCGCGCGGGAAGATGTGTTTCTCGTCCCACTCGGCCGCATGCGGCGTGATCCGGTCGGCGGTGAATCGGCGCGCGAGGTCCTGGATCTCGCGCTGGTCGTCGGTGAGGTCGAACTGGTTGGAGGTGAACTGGTTCATCGTGGTCCTATCTCCGTCATGCCGGGCTTGACCCGGCACCCAGAGCCACGGACGCCGGTATGCGTGGCTCTGGGTCCTGACGTGCGTCAGGATGACGATTGGGGGAAATGGCGTGGGACGGCAACCGGCGGTCTACATCCTCGCGAGCTGGCGCAACGGTACGTTGTACATCGGCGTAACCTCCGACCTGATGGCACGGGTCGCTCAGCATCGTGCGGGGTCCTTCGGGGGCTTTACCCGAATGTAGGGTGTCAAACGGCTCGTATGGTTCGAGATGGCGAACACGATGGAAAGCGTCATAGCTCGCGAAAAGCAATTGAAGAACTGGCACCGCGCCTGGAAAATCGAACTGATCGAAGCTGACAATCCGACGTGGCGCGATCTGGCGGAAGACTTGGGATTCGGACCGCTCCCCCAACCGTCATCCCGGGCTTGACCCGGGACCCAGAGCCACGAGCCCCAACGCCCGTGGCTCTGGGTCCTGACGTTCGTCAGGATGACGGGATTGGGAGCGCCCACCCCACTCACCCCATCGTCGGAATGACGAAGGCGTCGTTGTTGCGCGCAGGCCCACCATCCTGGACCATCGCCGGCAAGGCCGACCCGTCCGGCCAGCGCTGCGTGATCGTCTTGACCTTGGTCCAGAACTTCACGCCTTCCATGCCGTGCTGGTTGGTGTCCCCGAACGCCGAGCGCTTCCACCCGCCGAACGTATGATACGCGACCGGCACCGGGATCGGCACGTTGATACCCACCATCCCGACATTGACCCGCGCCGCAAATTCGCGCGCGGCGTGGCCGTTGCGCGTGAAGATCGCGACGCCGTTGCCGTATTGATGCTCGCTCGGCAGACGCACGGCTTCCTCGAAATCGGCGGCGCGGACGATCTGGAGAACGGGTCCGAAGATCTCCTCCTTGTACGCCGACATCTCAGTGGTGACGTGATCGAACAGCGACGGACCGATGAAGAAGCCCTTCTCGTGCCCTTGCAACGCAAACCCGCGCCCATCGACGACCAGTTCCGCACCTTCGTCGACGCCGGTCTGGATCCAGTTCTCGATCCGGGTGCGATGCGCCGCGTTCACCACCGGGCCGTAATGCGCGTCGTTATCGGTCGACACGCCGACGCGCAGAGCCGCGATCGCCGGGATCAGTTTCTCGCGGAGCGCAATCGCGGTCTTTTCGCCGACCGGCACCACCACCGGCAGCGCCATGCAGCGCTCGCCCGCGCTCCCGAACGCTGCGCCCGACAGGTCGGCGACGACCTGGTCGAGGTCCGCGTCGGGCATGACGATGCCGTGGTTCTTCGCGCCGCCCATCGCCTGGACGCGCTTGCCCGCCTCGACGCCGCGGCGGTACACGTAATGCGCGATGTCGGACGATCCGACGAAGCTGACCGCCGAGATCGCCGGGTGATCGAGGATCGCGTCGACCATTTCCTTGTCGCCGTGGACGACCTGAAAGATGCCCTCCGGCAGCCCCGCCTCGACGAACAGCTCGCCGAGCCGCACCGGCACCGAAGGATCGCGCTCGGACGGCTTGAGGATAAACGCGTTGCCGGTCGCGATCGCGACGCCCGACATCCACAGCGGGATCATCGCCGGGAAGTTGAACGGCGTGATGCCCGCGCCGATGCCTAGGGGCTGACGCATCGAATACACGTCGATCCCCGGCCCGGCGCCCTGCGTGTATTCGCCCTTGAGGATATGCGGGATGCCGCAGCAGAACTCGATCACCTCGAGCCCGCGCTGGATATCGCCCTTCGAATCCGCGATCACCTTGCCGTGCTCGGACGAAAGCAGCCGCGCGAGTTCGTCCATGTTCGCCTCGACGAGCCGCTTGAACTCGAACATGACGCGAGCTCGACGCTGCGGGTTGGTCGCGGCCCAGGCAGGCTGCGCCTTCTGCGCGGCCGCGACGGCGCGGTCCAGATCGGTCGCACCCGACAACCGAACCCGCGCCTGCACCTCGCCCGAATTCGGGTTGAACACGTCGCCGAAGCGCTCGGCCGTGCTGGCCGCACCGCTCACGAAATTCTCGATGGTCCGCATGGCATCCTCTTCTAGTTGCGCGTATCGTCCGCCATAAGCGTTTCGCAGCCAAGTGGGGCTGTTTGCAGATTCGCTCTGCAGATATGCAGCTCAAGGTGAGGCGTTCATGGATTGGGACGACGTCCGGTATTTCCTCGCTTTGGCGCGCACGCACCGGCTTGGGCCAGCGGCAAAACTGCTCGGGCAGGACGCCACGACCGTCTCGCGGCGGTTACAGCGGCTCGAACGCAGGCTTCAGACGACGTTGTTCGAACAGACGGTGGCCGGCTACGCGCTGACCGAGCGTGGCGCAGCGCTGCTCGAGCATGCAGAGACGATGGAAGCGTCCGCACTCGGCATCCAGGAAGTCGTTGGCACCGATGCAGGCGTGCTCGCCGGGCCGATCCGGTTGAGCGTCTCGGAAGGCTTCGGCAGCCGCATCCTCGCGCCGCGCCTCGCGTCGTTCACCAACCAGCATCCGCGGATCGCCGTCGACCTCATCGCGTCGACCGGCTTCCTCAATCCGTCGCGGCGCGAGGCGGATATCGCGGTGATGCTCGCGCGACCCAAGAGCGGCCCGTTGGTGGCGCGGAAACTCACCGACTATCATCTCGGCCTCTACGCACATCCGGATCACCTCGCGCGGACCGGGCCGATCGCGACCACCGCGGACCTGATGCGGCACCGGCTGATCGGGTACGTGCCCGACATGATCTATGCCCCGGAACTTCGCTATCTGGCGGAGATAGACAGCCGACTCGACGCCTCGATCCGCAGTTCGAGCATCGTCGCGCAGGCCGAGCTGATCGCGGCGGGGGCGGGCTGCGGGATCCTGCCGTGTTTCATCGGCGACCGGATGCCGGGGCTGGTGCGCGTGCTGCCCGAAGCGGTGGACATCGCGCGCTCGTTCTGGCTCGTCGTCCACCGCGACGTCCGCCGGATCGCGCGGATCGACCGGTTCATCGCCTGGCTGGACGCGACCATCGGCGAGTTGAAGCCGCTGATGCTGGGCACGATGCCTGCGATTGCCGCTCGGAATTGAGCGCCGTATAGCCACGGCGGCAGTTCGCCCGGAGTAACAGCGTGATCCCGACCCTCTACCACAAGATAATCGACTGGATCGGCGACGGCACCGGGCTGCCCGATACGATCCTGCACATCCACGCAGGCATGGCGCTGCTGATGATCGCGCGGCTGATCACGCGGCGGTCGTTTGGGACGTTCATCCCGTGGTGGGTCGTCGTCGCGGGCGAGGCGTTCAACGAGATCATGGACCGGATGAACTTCGGGTCGTGGCGGTGGGAGGATACCTCGCTGGATATCCTCAACACGCTGCTGTGGCCGACGGTGATCTGCCTCGGCGTGCGGCTGCGACCGATGATCGGGAAGCGCGGGCGGTAGGCCCTCCGGCCACCGTTCTCCTGAGGCCCACCGTCATCCTGACGCAAGTCAGGATCCAGAGCCATAAGCGACAGCGCCCGTGACCCTGGGCCCTGACTTTCGTCAGGGTGACGGCGCCGGGATGCGGATCACCCCAGCGCGATGTAGCGTTGGAGGTGATGGTCCTCGTCGCCCAGTTGGTGGTCGATCATCACCAAGCGCTTGGCGTAATGCGAGACGGCGTATTCCCACGTCATGCCGATCCCGCCGTGGAGTTGGATCGACTCTTCTGCGACCAACGCCCCGGTCCGCCCGATCGTGTATTTCGCCGCCGCCAGCGCCCGTGCGCGCGCCTTCGCGTCGTCGCCGTCGAATGCCGACGCCGCGTTGATCACCGCCGACTGCGCCTGTTCGATCTCGAGCAGAACGGTCGCCATGCGGTGCTGGAGCGCCTGGAACTTGCCGATCGGCACACCGAACTGCTTCCGGTCGCGGAGATAGCCGAGCGTCGCCTCCTTGACGAATTCCATCGCGCCGAGCGCCTCGGCCGACAGCGCGAGTAACCCCGCACCGACTGCCGCGTCGACGATCGCCTGCCCTTGCCCCTCGCCACTGAGGCGCGCTTCCGCCCCGAGCGTCGCGCCGTCGAACGTCACGTCGCCGGCCGCGCCGCCCTCGACGGTGTTGTAGCTCCGCACCGACACGCCCGCCGTGTCCGCGGGCACGACCAGCACCAGCGGATCGCCGTCCTGCTCGACCACCACGACGAACACCGCCGCGGCGCCCGCCTGCGGCACGACCGCCTTCGTCCCGCTGAGCGTCCAGCCATCGCCGCTCTTCGTTGCGGTCACCGGCGTGGCGCCGTCATCGAGTGCGAACGCGGCGATCGTCTCGCCCGACACGATGCCGGCCAGCGTCTCGTCCTGTCCGCCGGCCTTCGCCAACGCACGCCCCGCCATCAGCGCACCGAGGAAAGGCTCGACCACCAGCGCACGACCAAGCGTCTCGAACACCACCATGATGTCGAACCCGCTGCCGCCGAAACCGCCCGCCGCCTCGTCGAACAAGGCCGAGACGATGCCCAGCTCGTTCAAATGCTGCCAGACCGCCGGGTCGTACCCTGCCTCGCTATACGCCCCCGCATTGCGCGTATCGATCGCATACCCATCGCGCAGCGCCCGGACGAGCGTGTCGGCGAGCATGCGGCGGTCGTCGGTGTGTTCGAAGTTCATGTGATCAGAGACCCAGGATGGCTTTGGAGATGATGTTCTTCTGGATCTCGTTCGACCCGCCGAAGATCGACAGTTTGCGATTGTTGAAATAGCTCGGCGCCGCCATTGCCGCGTCCTCCGGGCCGACATCCTCGCCGTTCCACCCGGCCTCCAGAGCCTCGGGTATGTAGGGCGCCGCGTACGATCCGTACGCGCGGCGGGTCAGCGAGGTGATCTCCTGGCGGATCTCGGTGCCCTTGATCTTGAGCATCGAACTCTCCGCACCCGGCGCACCGCCGCCCGCGACCGCCGCCAGCACGCGGAGGTTGGTCGTCTGCATGTTTGCCAAATCGATCTCGACCCGTGCCATCCGTGCCGCGAACAACGGATCGTCGGCCAGCGCACGCCCGCCCTTCTTCTGCATCTGCGCGACTTCCTTCAGCCGCTCGAACGACGCGATCGAGAAGCCGACGCCGGCGATGTTGGTCCGCTCATAGGTCAGCAGATATTTGGCGTAGGTCCAGCCCTGGTTTTCCTCGCCGACGAGGTTGGCTATCGGCACCTCGACATCGGTGAAGAACACCTCGTTCACCTCCTGCTCGCCGTCGATCAGCGTGATCGGGCGGACTTCGATGCCGGGCGACTTCATGTCGATCAGCAGGAACGAGATACCCTCCTGCTTCTTGGCGGCCGGATCGGTGCGGACGAGGCAGAAGATCATGTCGGCATGCTGGCCGAGCGTGGTCCAGGTCTTCTGGCCGTTGACGACATAGACGTCGCCTTTCCGCACGGCCGTCGTCTTGAGGCCCGCGAGATCGGAGCCTGCGCCCGGCTCCGAATAGCCCTGACACCACCAGTCGGAGCCATCGAGGATGCGCGGCAACCAATGCTTCTTCTGCTCCTCGGAACCGTATTTAATCAGCACCGGCCCGAGCATGTTGACGCCGAACGGGACCACGCGAGGCGCGTGCGCAAGCGCAGACTCATTGTCGAAGATGAAGCGCTGGATCACGCTCCAGCCCGGACCGCCCCATTCCTCGGGCCAATGGTTCGCCAGCCAGCCGCGCTCGTTCAGGATACCGTGCCATTCCTCCATGTCCGATTTGCGGAGGCGCTTGCCTTCGCGGACCAGCGTCGAGAGACGCGCGGGGAGTTTGTCGCGGAAGAACGCGCGAACTTCGTCGCGGAACGATTCTTCTTCGGGCGTGAAGCTGAGATCCATGGCCATGTGCTCCTGATGTTGGAGCCCATGTGCCACAGTCAGATAAGAAATTGAAGGACCGGTATGGTCGAAATCGGAGAAAACGCTGGACCGAGCGACGCAGGTTAATCCAGCCGGTATCGTCCGCCCTTCTCGTCATCCTGACGAAAGTCAGGACCCAGGGTACCAGGCACTGACTTCGTGGCTCTGGGTCCTGACTTTCGTCAGGATGACGGGAGAAGGACAGGATGACGGAGCGGGTCAGAACCGGTAGCTGATCCACCCGGCCAGGAAGTCCGAGTTCTTGTACCCCGCATTCGTCAGAGCCGGTCCCGCGATCAGATGCTCGTACCGGCCGGTGAACGACAGCCGCGAGCTGATCGGATACACCGCCTGGAACCGGATCGTGTCGGCGATCTTCTTCCCTCCGAAGTTCTGCGTGCCGGCGAACGCGGACCCGTTCGCACGGTACACCGCGTCGCTCGTCGTATCGCGCCACGACAGCTGGTATTCAGCCGTCAGCCGCAGCTTGCCGAGCGTGGTGAAGCTGAAGTTCGGCGCGACCGCGATCAGGTTGGTCGGCGTCGCGAACAGCTGGTAGCTGTAATAGATGTTGTTGCCGAACGGCGCGAGCGAGTTCCGGAGCGTGCCGGTACCATACGCACCACCACCGCTGGCATAATCCGCATGCACGCCGACGCGCGGCGCGTTCTTGCCCTCGCCCAGCTTGTAGGTCTGCGCGAGGAGTATCAGCCACGCCTTGATCGAGCGGTTGTCGTAGCTGCCGCCCTGATAGTTGACCGTCCAGTCGAGGTTGACCGGCCCGGCATCGCCCCAGACGTGCAGGCCGTAGAAATTGCGCACCTCGCGCGCCGTGTCGGCACCCCACGTCACCGAGCGATCGCGCAGCCGCCAGAGGAAGGGATCGACGTACAGCTTCGATCCGCCGAACAGCGATTCAGGCATGACGATCCCGGTCGAGATACCCGAAAACCGCCGATCGCTCTCCGCATTGTCGTCCTGGGTGCCGCCATTGCCATACGCGGTCGGCTTGAAATCGAACACGTCGGCGCGGACGCCCGCCGTCCGCGCCCAGGCGCGGAAGCCGTTGAACCCGAAATACAGCGTGTTGTTGTCGCGCGGCACGACCAGCAGGTTGGGACCGTCCGCAAAGGTCTGCCGACCATAGCGCACGCCCAGATCGACATCGGCGACCGTCCCGGTCACGTCGACGAACGCCTGCTGCACCGCCAGCTTGTTGCGCAGATTGGGCAATGCGGTGCCGAGATTCTGCCCCTCCAGCGTGCCGTGCGCCAATTCCCCGTAGAACCGGAAATGCTCGCCGACATGCAGATCGGCACCGCCGAACAGACGGAGGATATCCTGCCGCTGCGCTTCGGCATCGCGCAGATTGGGGTTGGTGGTCTGGTTGACGCGCAACCGCGCCTCGCCGGACAGCGTAAGATACACCTCGCCGTCCGCGGCGATCGGGATGAACTTCAGCTGGTCGACGATGTCCTTGCGCTTGGCCGGATCGCGCAGCTTCGACCAATCCTCCGCCCAGCGCGACTGGTTGTAGCCACCCGCGGTCGTCCCGTCGCCGATCGCGGCATTGGGATAGCTCTCGGCGATTGGCGACGACGCAGCGCTGGCCGACTGGTCCTTCGAAACGGGATTGCGTCGCGCCCTCAGCTGGCGCGGGGCCGTTGCGGGCACACCTGCGGAGACGCCATCGGAGAGAGGGACGGGATCGGCGGCGGGCTCCGCCGCCACGGGATCGGTCGCCGGCGCGGTCTGAACTCCCGCCGCCTGAGCTATAGCCGTCTGGGCCATAGCGGTGGACGCGAGCAAGGAGGAGGCGAGCGCGCACAGCGCTCCACCGATGGACGGACGGATCATAAAAGCACCTCGAACTGCTGGGGTGGCTGCCCGCTGCCGGGCGACTGCCACCCTCATTTTAGACGATTGCGGGGGCAGCCGTCGTGGGGGCCGTCGTGGGGGCCGTCATAGGCGCGGACGTCTGCGCCGGCGCCAGCTCGGGCAGCTTGCCCGACAAGGCAGCGTCGAGCTTGTCGCGGTCGAGGGCACCTTCCCAGCGCGCCACGACGATCGTCGCGACCGCGTTGCCGATGAAGTTGGTCAGGCTGCGGCACTCGCTCATGAAGCGATCAACGCCGAGGATCAGCGCCATGCCGGCGATCGGCACGGTCGGCACGATCGACAGCGTGGCCGCTAGCGTAATGAAGCCCGCACCGGTAACGCCCGCCGCGCCCTTGGACGAGATCATCGCCACGACGAGCAACAGCAGTTCCTGGCCGAGCGTCAGGTGCGTGTTGGTCGCCTGCGCGATGAACAGCGCCGCCAGCGTCATGTAGATGTTGGTGCCGTCGAGGTTGAACGAATAGCCGGTCGGCACGACCAGTCCGACAACCGACTTCTCGCAGCCTGCCGCTTCCATCTTCTGGATCAGGTTCGGCAGGGCTGCTTCCGACGACGACGTGCCGAGCACCAGCAGCAGTTCGGCCTTCAGATACTTGATCAGCTTGAAGATCGAGAAACCGGTGAGCCGCGCGACGGTGCCGAGGATGACCACCACGAACAGCGCCGCAGTCAGGTAGAAGGTCGCGACCAGCGCGCCGAGATTGGCGAGGCTGCCGATCCCGTATTTGCCGATCGTGAAGGCGATCGCGCCGAACGCACCCAGCGGGGCTGCGCGCATCAGGATGCCGACCAGCTTGAAGACGATCAGGCTGAGGCGCTCGAGGAAGTTCAGCACCGGCTTGGCAGGCTCGCCGACCAGGCTCAGCGAGATGCCGAACAGGATCGCGATCAGCAGGATCTGGAGGATGTTACCATCGGTGAACGCGCTGACCATCGTGTCCGGGATGATGCTCATCAGGAACCCGGTGATCGTCGTCTCGTGCGCCTTCACGGTATAATCCGCGATGCCCTTGGTATCGAGCGTGGCGGCGTCGATGTTCATCCCCGCGCCCGGCTGGACAACGTTGGCCACGATCAGGCCGACGATCAGCGCCAGCGTCGAGAAGAACAGGAAGTAGGCGAACGCCTTGCCCGCGACACGGCCGACCGAGCCGAGCTCCTTCATGCCCGCGATCCCCGTGACGAGCGTCAGGAAGATCACCGGTGCGATGATCATCTTCACCAGCTTGATGAACGCGTCGCCAAGCGGCTTCAGCGCCGCGCCGTAGGTCGGATAGAAATGCCCGAGCGCCGCGCCGAGCGCGATCGCGATCAGCACCTGGATATATAGCTGGCCGCTCCAGCGCTTGCGCGCGGGCGTTTCCGCGACACCATATGTCTGGGATGGTAGGGTCAACATCGCCTCCTGAAACTCTCGTCCACTGCCACGGGACGTTATGGCGACGGTAATGCCGGGCCGAACCGGGGACTACAAGACCACGCCACACTCGGCATAAAACGTTGGTTTTGCGTTGTTTGTCGGCATACCGGGGTTTCAGATGTGTGGAAAATGCCGCGTTTGAGTGATGGCGAACCCCGTTCGTGTGTGATAATCCGCACAAATGGCGCGGCTTCGATCCCCTCTCTTCATCACCGCGCTGACGGTGTTGCTGGCATTCGCCGCGCTCGGCGTGATCGTCGCCGGAGTCGCGTCGATCTACGGTCCGCGCGCCGTCGCCGACGTCACCGCCAGCGTCCGGATGCGCGCGGTGCAGCAGACGCGGAGCAACCTCCGCCTGCTCGAAGCCGAGTTGCAGACCTATCGCCTGCTCCCGGTCATGCTCGGCGAATATCCCGCGGTGCGCGCCGCGCTCGCATCGGGACGGGTCGACCCGGCGCTCAACGAAAAGCTGGCGATGCTGGCGGAGCGGACCGGCGCCCCGGTGATCTACGCGCTCGACACGCAGGGGATGACGATCGCCGCGTCGAACGCCGCGCGGCCCGACAGCTTCCTCGGCCATGACTACCGGTACCGCGAGTATTTCACCAAGGCGATGGCATCGGGCGCGACCGAGTTCTTCGCGCTCGGCAGTGTCAGCGGGCGCCCCGGCCTGTATCTCTCGCGACGGATCGACCGTGACGGACGGCCGCTCGGCGTGGTCGTGGTCAAGGTCGAGTTCGGCAAGATCGCGCGGGCGTGGATCCAGGACCACATGGCGACCTTCGTGACCGACGCTGACGGCATCATCCTGATCTCCAGCGACCCGGCGCTGCAATTCCGCACGACCCGCGCGCTTGCGCCCGCGCGCCGTGCCGCGCTGATCGCCACCCGCCAGTTCGGAAACTCGCCGCTCGCACCTGCACCGCTCCTGCTCGACGACGATTGCGCGCGTCTCTCGGACGGGACGCCGGCGGTGACGGTGTCACTGCCGGTGCCGATCGCGGGCTGGCGGCTGGTACACATGGAACCGCTCGACGCCGCGCTGCGCACCGCCGCCGCCCGAACGCGCTGGGCGACCGCGATCGCGGCGCTGGCGACGATCGCGGCGATGCTGGCGGCGTGGTGGCTCTATGAGCGTCGCAAGCGCAACGCCGGCGCGCGGGCGGAACTCGAGGCGGAGGTCGCGCGCCGCACCGCCGAACTCCGCGCCACCGCCGATCGCCTCCAGATCGAGGTGGAACAGCGCGAGGCGTCCGACCAGCGTTTCCGCCAGGCGCGAGAGGAACTGGCGCACGCCAACCGCGTCGGCTCGATCGGCACGATCACCGCCAGCGTCGCGCACGAGATCAACCAGCCGGTCGCCGCGATCCGCACCTTCGCCGACAATGCCGCCGCCTTCCTCGACCGCGGCGAACCCGCGCGCGCGGCGACCAACCTCCAGTCGATCGTCGATCTCACCAGCCGGATCGGCACCATCACCGCTGGGTTGCGGCGCTATGCACGGCGCGGCGCAGGCTCGATCGGCCCGGTGGCGCTCGACGAGGCGATCGACGGCGTACGCCTGCTGATCGGCGACCGCTTCCGCGCGAAAGGCGTGACGCTCGACCTCCCCACCGGCCCCGAAGCGCGGCTGACGGTCATCGCCGGCCGCGTCCGCCTCGAGCAGGTCCTGGTCAACCTCCTCCAGAACGCGCTCGACGCGGTCGCCGACCGGCGCGATGCGCGCGTGAGCGTCACCGTCGGTCGGAAAGGCCGCGACGTCGTGCTGACCGTCGCCGACAACGGCCCCGGCATCGACGCGGCGATCGCCGACCACCTTTTCACCCCGTTCGCGACCAGCAAGAAGGACGGCCTCGGGCTCGGCCTCGGCATCGCGCGCGACATCATGACCGAGTTCGGCGGCGCGCTCGACCTCGTCCCAGCTCCCGAAGGCGCCATTTTCCGTATGATCCTGGTGAAGGCATGAGCGAGCAAGCCGTTCTGCTCGTCGACGACGACGACGTGTTGCGCGGCGCGCTGGAGCAATCGTTCGAACTCGCGGGCATCGCGGTGATCGCCGAGCGCGATCCGACCGTCGCGCTCGCCCGCGTGCATGCCGGGTTCGACGGTGCGATCGTATCTGACATCCGCATGCCGAAGATGGACGGCCTCGAACTCTTCCGCCGGATCGCGGCGATCGACCACGAAATCCCGGTATTGCTGATGACCGGCCACGGCGATGTCGCGATGGCGGTCGCCGCGCTGAAGAACGGCGCGTTCGACTTTATCCCCAAACCGTTCGCGACCGATCACCTGATCGCGGGCGCTAGGCGCGCGCTCGAAATGCGCCGCCTCGTCCTCGACAACCGCCGACTCAGAGCGGCCGCCGAGGAAACGATCGGTGCCGAGCCACTGATCGGCGAAACCCCGGTGATGGTTCGCCTTCGCGAGACTATGCGCCAGATCGCGCAAGCCGATATCGACGTCCTGATCGAAGGCGAGACCGGCACCGGCAAGGAACTCGTCGCTGTACTACTCCACCGCTGGAGCAACCGTCGCTCGCGGCCGTTCGTCGCGGTCAACTGCGCCGCGCTGCCCGAGGCGGTCGCCGAGATCGAGCTGTTCGGCCACGACGGTGATTCCCGCCTGCCGCGCACCGGCCGGATCGAAGCCTCCAACCGCGGTACGCTGTTCCTCGACGAAATCGAGAGCACGCTCCCCGCATTCCAGGCGAAACTGCTCCGCGTACTGGAGGAGCGCGAGGTGATGCCGGTCGGCGGCGAGCTCCCCCGCGCACTTGATCTCCGCGTGATCGCCGCGGCAAAACCCGGCCTCGAACAGGCGGTCGAGGACGGCCGGTTCCGCGCCGACCTCCTGTTCCGCCTCGACGCGGTACGCCTGCGCATCCCGCCGTTGCGCGAACGTCGCGACGATATCCCGCTGCTGTTCGGCCACCTGCTCCACCAGGCGGCGGAACGGTTCGGTCGCGAGGTGCCGACCATCGACACCGCAACGCTCGCCTATCTCGGCCAGCACGACTGGCCCGGCAACGTCCGCGAACTCGACAACCTCGCCAAGCGTCTGGTCCTCCGCGTCGAAGCCGAGGACGCAGTCGACGAAGACAGCGACATCCCCCTCCCCGCCCGCGTCGACAAGTTCGAGGAAGCCACGATCCGCGCGACCCTGCAACAGGTCAACGGCGACGTCCGCTCCGCACTCGCCGCGCTCGGCATCCCGCGAAAGACCTTCTACGACAAACTCAAGCGTCACGAGATCGACGTAGAAGCGTATCGCCCGACCAAACCACCGCCGTCATCCTGACGAAAGTCAGGACCCAGAGCCACGACCGCTATCCCCTGTAACCGTGGGTCCTGACTTTCGTCAGGATGACGGCGGTATGGTAGGCATTGCCTAGCGCTAAGTCGGAATGACCGGCGGCGGTACACCACCCTGCCGCGTCGCCACGAACTTCGCGAGCGGCGGCCCGATCAGCAACACTCCCAGAAACCGCAGCACCTGCAACGCCATCACGAACGGCACATCCACCGGACTGGACGCCGCGATGATCGCGACCGAGTCCATCCCGCCAGGGCTAGTCGCCAGATACGCAGTCACCGGATCGATCCCCCACCACCGCGTCAACACCGCCGCGATCCCCCCGCAGAACGCGATCAGCAGCGCGACCGACAGCAAAATCCGCGGCATAGCCTTACCCGCGACCCGCAACGTATCGCGCGTGAACGACAGCCCGATCCGCCACCCCACCACCGCGTAGCTGATCGCGAGCAGCCACTGCGGCAACACCGGCTGCGCAACACCGGTAACATTGAGCGCCGCTCCCGCGATCAGCGACCCAAGCAGAGCACCGGCAGGAAGCCTCAGTGCGACACCCACCCCCGCGCCAACCCCAGCGATCGCGATCGTCCGCAGCACGGCGACCGGGTCTACGGATGCGAACCACGCCCCCGCGACATAATGCCCGCTCCCGCCGCCGACCATCACCGCCGCGAGCACCGACGCGACCACCGCCACGCTCACCACCCGCGTGTAGGTCATCACCGCGACCAGCCGCGAGTCCGCGCCATAGGCCTGCGCCATCAACACCATCGCGCTCGCCGCACCGGGCGTCGATCCCCAGACCGCGACGGTGCCCGGCAACACCTGCCACCGGCTCAGCAAATATCCGAGCACGCTGCTCGCAGCGAGCGTGACGAAATTGACCATCAGGAACACCGGCCAGTGATCCGCCACGGTCGCGACGATCCCGGTCGTGATCGACCCCGCGATCAGCGTCCCGACCGCCGCCTGCGCGCCTCGGAAAGCAGACGTGGGCACGGTCAGCGACCATCCCCGCACTGCCAGCACCACCGCCGCGACCATCGGCCCGAGCAGCAACCCCGCGGGCAGCCCGACCAGTTCCAGCAGCCCCGCGATCACCCCCGACAGCGCGATCAATACGGTCCAGCGCCAGATCATGCCTTGGTAGCGAACCAGATCGTATGCCGCGCCCCGCCTTTCCGCGTCGCCCGCGCGATCACCTCGTCGACCACGAACCCCGCTTCGGCGAGCCGGGTGGCGAACGGCTTGCTCGGCGCCGACGACCACACCGCCAACACGCCCCCCGGCCGCAACGCCGCCCGCGCCAGGGACAATCCGCGTGCGCCGTAAAGCCGGTCGTTGCCGGGCCGCGAAATCCCGTCCGGACCATTGTCCACGTCGAGCAGGATCGCGTCCCACTGCCCCTCGGCAATCGCCGCGGCGACGTCGCCCTCGAAGATCCGGGTCCGCGGATCGGTCAGGCTCTCGCCGTGGAGCGCCGCCATCGGTCCCCGCGCCCATTCGATCACCGCGGGCACGATCTCCGCGACCGCCACCTCCGCGTCGGCGGCAAGCCGGGCCAGCGCGGCGCGCAACGTGAACCCCATGCCCAACCCGCCGATCAGCATCCGCACGCCGGGCCGGTCGCCGATCCGATCGCACGCCTGCTCCGCCAGCGCCTCTTCCGACCCGCTCAACCGGCTGTTCATCAACTCGTTCGCGCCGAGCATGATCGAGAACTCGGCACCACGCTGGAGCAAGCGGAGTTCACCCCCACCCGGCACCTGCGCCGTCCCGAGAAGCACGCGCGGGATCATGCCGACCACGCCGCGATATCGTCCTGCTCGCCGATCAGCGCGAGCCCGTGCGCGATCGACGTCAGCTCGCCCCCGCTCATGATCGCCGCCTCGCCGAACCGCTCGACGAAGATTTGCCGGATGCGCGGGATCAGCGACGACCCGCCGGTCAGGAACACCCGGTCGATATCGCCGCCGCCGACGTTCGCGACCTCGAGCGCCCGGTCGACCGCCGCCTCGATCCGCACGACGTCGTCCGCGATCCAGCCCTCGAACTGCGCCCGCGTAACGTCCGCCTCGATCTCCAGCCCCGCACCCGCGAAATGGAAATGCGCGTCCTCGCCGCTCGACAGCGCCCGTTTCAGCGACCCGACCGCATCGTACAGCGGATACCCGAGTTCGTTCTCGATCACCGCGATCATCCGCCCGATCGCGTCGGGGTCCAGCGCGGTCTTCTGCAACCGTTCCAGCTCGGTCATCGTCTTGCGGTTGCGCATCAACGCCAACCGCGACCAGTCCGCGAAATCGGCGAAATACGCGCGCGGGATCTCCAGTTCCTTGCCGAACGACTTGTACGCGCCGCCCTTGCCCAGCATCGGCAGCACCAGCCGGTCGAGAATCCGGTAATCGAACCGATCCCCGGCGATCCCGACACCCGCATGCCCGAGCGGCGTGCACCGCCGCGCTGCGCCCGGCTCGGCGACGCGCACCACCGAGAAATCGCTCGTACCGCCGCCGAAATCCGCCACCAGAATCGTCGCCGGCTCGGTCAGCCGCGTCGCGTAGCTGTAGGCGGCGCCAAGCGGCTCATAGACGTAATGGATCTCCGCCCCAAAGCCCTTGAACATCGCGTCATACCGCGTCCGTGCCAGCGCCTCGTCGGGCCGCGCGCCTGCATATTCGACCGGCCGCCCCACCACGATCCGCTGCGGCCGCGTGTCGAGCTTGCCGCCTGCATGCGCGATCAGCTTTTCGAGGAACAGCTGCCCCATCTCCTCGAAGCGATAGCGCTTGTCGAAGACCGAGGCCTGCTCGAACGTCTTCATCGCCGCGACCGACTTGAACGATTGGATGAACCGGCTGTCGAGCGGATACTCCATATATTCCGCGATCGCCCACGGCCCCGCATCCGACGCGAGCCCCTTGCCGCTGTCGTCCTGCCAGAAACACAGCGCCGAGCGGAACACCGGGCTCGTCTCTGCGGGGGCCGCGAAGGTCACCAGCTCCGGCGTGCCGTTTTTGGTCCCGAGCGCCACGACGCTGTTGGTCGTGCCGAAATCCAGCCCCAGCGCGGGGCCGCCAGCGTCCATCTGCATGCGTCGTCCTTTAATGAACGCGCGCCTATGGCGATGCAGAGTGCGGGATGGCAACCCCGTGCGTGTTTTGATGGGCGGTAAAACGGTGCGCGTCACACATCCTCCTCTGCAAGGGGAGGTGGCTGGCGCTTGCCAGACGGAGGGGTATCGGGCTCTCGATGGCGAGCTACCCCTCCGTCAGGCTATGGCCTGCCACCTCCCCTCATAGGGGAGGATCAACGCGCGAGATCAGCGACGCTTCAATCTGACCAATGCCGCATCGAGTGCGGACAGGAAGCTGGACCGGTCCGCCTTCGAGAACGGCGCAGGGCCGCCGATGATGTCGCCACCCGCGCGCAGGTCAGCCATGATCGCGCGCGTCGCGATTGCGCCGCCGATCGAACTGGTGGTGAACGGCTTGCCGGTGTTGGCGAGAACGGTCGCGCCGGCTTTCACGCAGCGGTCGGCGAGGAGGATGTCGGCGGTTATCACGACCGACTTCGCATCGGCCTGTTCGGCGATCCAGTCGTCGGCGGCGTCGAACCCGTCGCTGACGACCACGCGGTTGATCAGCGGATGGACGGGTATGCGGAAATGGCTGTTCGCGACGATCGTCACGGGGACGTTGTGCCGCCACGCGACTTTGTAGATCTCGTCCTTCACCGGACACGCGTCGGCGTCGACGAGGATGCGGAGCGGGGGTGGCGTGTCAGTCATGGTCATCTCACGCCCTACCCCTACCGTCATCCTGACGAAAGTCAGGACCCAGGATTACAGGCGGGGTCGTTCGTTACTCTGGGTCCTGACTTTCGTCAGGATGACGGAGGGCTGGAGGCATTCTGCACCTGTCCCCCCACCCGTCATCCCAGCGAAAGCTGGGATATCCCCGTTTAGCGCACGTCGCGAACCACGGGGGAGACCCCAGCTTTCGCTGGGGTGACGGCAGCAAGGGTCGTCGCTCAGCTCCGCTCGCGATTCCCACGATACGGCGGCTTCCGCGTCGGAGCCGGACCCCCGCGAGGTGCCGCACGGTGCAGCGTCGAGCGTGGGCCGCTCGCATTGCTGCGACCACCGCCACCGCCGTCATGCCGAGCACCGCTCTCCGGCGCGCCCTGCATCGCCTCGATCGCAACGCCGCTCTCTTCCTCGCCAGCCTGCGCCGTCCGCTGGATCGCGGCCGAGAACCGCGACGCCACAGCGCGCGGAATCTCGAACGCCGTCTCGTTCGGCCCGATGCGGATCGCACCGATTTCCGACTTGGTGATATGCCCGCGACGGCAGATCAGCGGCAGGATCCAGCGCGGATCGGCGTTCTGGCGACGACCGATATCCATCCGGAACCAGACGGTGTCCTCGAACCCAGCGCGCGGCCCTTGCGAACGCTCGTCCTGCGTCGGCTGCTTGCTCTGGTCGATCAGATCCTCGGCCTGCGGCATCGTAGACCGGTGCATGTGCACCAGCGCGGCGGCGATATCCTCCGGCGTCTTCTCGGCCATCAGGCGGACGGCGAGTGCGCGATCCTCCTCCTCGACCTCGACCGGCTGCAACAGCATGCCGATCAGCCGCTCATGATCGTTCTTGCGGATGTCCTCGGCGGTCGGGGCGTTGACCCACTCCGCGTTGATCTTCGCACCGCGCAGCATCATCTCGACGCGACGGCGACGCGGGAACGGCACGATCAACACGGCCGTGCCCTTCTTGCCCGCACGACCGGTACGACCCGAGCGATGCTGGAGCGTCTCGGCGTCACGCGGCAGCTCAACGTGAACGACCAGCGACAGCGTCGGCAGATCGATACCGCGCGCCGCAACGTCGGTCGCGACGCAAACACGCGCACGACGGTCGCGCAACGCCTGAAGCGCAGCGTTACGCTCATTCTGCGAATGCTCGCCCGACAGTGCGACGGCGGCAAAGCCACGCTCGACCAGGCTCGCATGCAGGTGACGCACGTTGTCGCGCGTCGCGCAGAACAGCATCGCCGTCTCCGCTTCGTGGAAGCGCAGCAGGTTGATCACCGCATGCTCGATCTCGGACGGCGAGACCGTGACGGCCTGGTACGAGATATCGCCATGACCGCGATCCTCGCCGACGGTCGAGATGCGCACCGCGTCGCGCTGATAGCGCTTGGCGAGCGCGACGATCGGCCGCGGCATCGTCGCCGAGAACAACAGCGTGCGACGCGCTTCGGGCGACGCATCGAGGATCTGCTCGAGATCCTCGCGGAAACCCATGTCGAGCATCTCGTCGGCCTCATCGAGCACCGCGACCTTCAGGGCCGACAGGTCGAGCGCGCCACGCTCCAGATGATCGCGCAGACGCCCCGGCGTGCCGACGACGATATGCGCGCCGTGTGCGAGCGAACGACGCTCCTTCGAGGCGTCCATCCCGCCAACGCAGGTCGAAATCCGCGCACCGGCCTTGGCGTAAAGCCACATCAGCTCGCGGCTGACCTGGAGCGCGAGCTCGCGAGTCGGCGCGATGCAGAGCACGAGCGGCTTGTGCGGCGCGGGCAGGCGCTGGACGCCGTCCTCGCCGGCTTCACCGAGCAGTTCGCCGGCCATCGCCAGGCCGAACGCGACGGTCTTGCCCGAGCCGGTCTGCGCCGACACGACGAGATCGCGACCGATCGCATTGTCCTCGATCACATGAGCCTGGACGGGGGTGAGCGCGGTATAGCCGCGCGCTTCGAGCGCCTCGGAGAGAAGCGACGGAATATTTGTAAAAGGCATGTACGTCCTAATTGGTGGCCGGCTTGACGCTACGGCAAAGCACTGGCGTGGTGGTCCCTACAGGACTTGGCCCGCGGCCCACCCGCTCGCCCATGCCCATTGGAAGTTGTAGCCGCCGAGCCACCCTGTGACATCGACCGCTTCGCCGACCGCATACAACATTGGTACGCGTTTGGCTTGCATTGTTTGCGAAGATAGTTCCGCAGTGCTGATTCCGCCAGCGGTGACCTCGGCCTTGGCATAGCCTTCCGAGCCGTTTGGCGTGAATTGCCAATGACTTAGCGCGCGTTCGGCGTCCTGGAGCTTACGATCGGTGAGCGTGGAAATCTCAGCCGTCATGCCCAATCGCTCGCTCAAAGTCTCCGCGAGTCGGTCCGGCAGCGTGCTGCCGAGCAGTTTCCGGAGAGTCGCGCGCGGCGTGGTACGCTTGGCGGCGGGGAGCCAGCCGAACTCGCGGTCGGGCAGGAAATCGATCCCGACGGGCTGGCCGTTGCGCCAATAGGACGATGCTTGAAGGATCGCGGGGCCGGACAGCCCACGATGCGTGAAGAGCGCGGCTTCGCGGAACGCGGTCTTGCCGGCGGTCGCGACCACGTCGGCGGCAACGCCCGACAATTCGCGGAACAGGATTTCGTCGCCGCCCAACGTCAGCGGCACCAGCGCCGGGCGTGGCTCGACGACCTTCAACCCGAACTGCCGCGCGAGATCATAGGCGAACCCGGTCGCGCCCATCTTCGGGATCGACGGCCCGCCGGTCGCGATCACCAGCGCGGGGGCGGTGACGGTGCGGCCGTCGAGCGAGACGCGGTAGCGGCCGTCTGCGTGTTCGACTCCAGTGACCGCGCGACCGAGCGACAGATCGACTCGCCCCTTGTCGCATTCGTCAAGCAGCATCTCGACGATCTGCTTCGCGGAGCCGTTGCAGAAGAGTTGCCCGAGCGTCTTCTCATGCCACGCGATGCCGTAGGACTCGACGAGCGCGATGAAATCCTGCGTGGTGTACCGGCCGAGCGCGGACTTGGCGAAATGCGGGTTGGCGGAGATGTAGCGGTCGGCGGCGGTGTGGACGTTGGTGAAATTGCACCGTCCTCCGCCGGAGATCAGGATCTTCTTTCCCGCCTGGTCGGCGTGATCGACGAGCAGGATCTTCCGCCCGCGCTGGCCCGCGACGGCGGCGCACATGAGACCGGCGGCGCCTGCTCCGAGGATGATCGCGTCGTATTCGGACAAGTGTAGCTCCGTGCAGCTTATTTGGACGAGCCGCTAGTCAAGAATGTTTTCCCGCGAAGGCGGGGACCCAGACTGGGCTCCCGCCTTCGCGGGAGAACAAGTAAGGGGTGGCCGCTGTAGCGCGTTCAAGATCAGCCACATAGGTGGTGACCTGCTCGCACGTCCACCAATGCCGCGCACGGAAGTCGCCCCACCCCGGCGAAGGCCGGGGCCCAGTTGGGGGCGGGCAGTGGCGCAGTTGCCCCTCGTTACAGCGACCTTTCCAATTGGGCCCCGGCCTTCGCCGGGGTGGTAGTACAGGGGGCCGACACGGCACGGCTGTTAACACGACGGATTAACCAAGCAGAGCCAGCCAACTTCGGCTCTCTCCCCGCCCCGGGAGAGGGTTCTGCCACACCCCGACCCTAACGCCGTCATCCTGACGAAAGTCAGGACCCAGAGCCAATATCGGCGCACTCGGTGGCTCTGGATCCTGGATCAAGTCCAGGATGACGGGGTTTGAGGGCACGTCCATCCGTCAGCCGGTCAATCCGTCAGCCACGAGCCCCCCCCACCAACCCTACCGCAGCTTGGCGATATTCAGCGAATCCTCCTTCGCCCGAACCTTCACCGACTCCTCGCTCCGGGTCAGCGCCTTGGCGATCGCCTTCAGCGCCATGCCCTTCTTGGCCAACGTATGCAGCTTCTGGATCTCGTCCTGCGTCCAAGCCTGACGGTGCCGCTCGAATTTCGCCTCAGCCATCAGCCGTCATCCTTGTCGATCGCCAGCACCTCGATCGCATCCGCCTTGTCCGCAAATGCAACCGTCTCGCCAACCGCAGCCCCCATCAGCGCCCGCGCCAGCGGTGCCGAGAATGCCAGCCGGTCCTCACCAGGCTCAGCTTCGTCGCCACCGACGATAGAGATAAACCGCTCCACCCCGTTCATCCGAACCCGGACACGCGAGCCGATTCCGACCTCGTCCTCTTCAGGCGAAGGCGCGATCTCGGCCGTCGTCTGCCGCGTATGCCAGTACCGCAGATCGCGCAGCAAAACTTTCCGAGCCTCCTCGCCCGTCTCCGCCGCGACCGCCGCTTCGATCGCGACCACCCGCTCACCGATCAACCGCAGTCCGCGCGCCGTGACCAGATTAGGCCCCGGCGCGATCGGCTGTTCGAACTTCGGTTCGAGATGTTCCTCGTCACTCTCGCGACGGAAGGCGACGCTCATGACCCGGCTTCAAGCATGGCTCTTACTTCAGGCATGCGACGATCCCGGCGATAGCCGCCAGCGTACCATCGACGTTCTTCACCTTCACGACGTCGAGCCCAAGCTGCTCGGCCGGATAGTCGTTCCCACCCGGGAAGATCGCGTCGCCGATGAACATCATCTTGTCGAGCGCGATCCCGCTCGCCTCGTTGAGCTTCTTCAGACCGTAAGCCTTGTCGACACCCTCGCGCGTAATGTCGATCGAGGTCGCACCACCCATGTTGATCGACAGCCCCGGCAGGCGCTTGCGCAAATCGGCCTGGATGACCTTGCGCTTGGCGAAATCCGGATCCCAGCTGTGCTTGGCATCGATCGGCGCTTCCTGGCCGAGCGCGGAGAACGTGATCTGGCTGCCCCGATCCTCGATCCGCTCGCCCCAGGTCTTCTCCGGCACGAACCCGGTGGCCTCGAGCGACTCGTCGAACGCCTTCAGGATCGTCTGCTTCTCGTCGTCCTCGAACAGCTCGGCATACACCGCGCGCCATTCGCCATCGAACCGGTACAGCTTGGTGCCCGTCGTCGGCATCAGCCACAGCTTGGTGCGATCCGCGCGCTCGGGCAGCCGCGACGCGACCTGCTTCTCGAACTGCGGCCAGTCGCCGCCCGAGATTACCGCGACATGCGCGACGTCGAGCAGGTTCGCCAGCGCCTCGCCCATCGGCTCCTGCAAGGGCTGCTTGCTCTCGGCCAGCGTTCCATCGAGGTCGAAGGCAACCAACTCTTTCATGCGGAAACTCCAGTAAGGATAAAATTGTCGATCGCGTGCGCGACACCGTCGGCATCGTTCGCGCTGGTAATCTGGTGGACGACGTCGCGGACATTCTGCGGCGCGTTGCCCATCGCGATGGCAAGGCCCGCGCGCTTGAGCATCGCGATGTCGTTGGCCTGATCGCCGATCGCCGCGGTCTGCGTCAAGCTGATGCCGAACGCGTCCGCCAGTTCCTCGATCCCGCTACCCTTGTTGCCGGCGACGGGCGTGATGTCGAGATAATAGGTCTGCGACTGGACGATCGTCGCCTTGGTGTCGAACTTCGCCGCGACCTTTGCGTGCAGGTCGCGCAACAGGTCTTCGTCATCGCTGACGAAAGTGACCTTGTCCGCCTTGGCAAGCAGATCGGAAAAGTCGGAAACGATCACCGGATCCTGTGCCGACGCTTTGCGCTCGCTGCCGACATGCCCGCCCTGATCCGTGCTGGCGTACCAGACGTCATCCGCAAAGAACCACGTATCGACAGCGGCATCGCCGACGATCTCCATCGCGCCGCGCACGACGTCGACATCGATCATGTGGTGCTCGATCACGGTGCCGTCACGCTTGAACACGATCCCACCGTTGAAAGCCCCCATCGGCTCGTCGATGCCGAGCAGCTCGGCGATCGGCATCATCCCCGAACGCGGCCGTGCGCTGATGATCGTGAAGCCGAGGCCCGCCGCCTTCAGCCGCTCGACCGCATCCACCGTTGCCGGCGTGACCTTCTTCTCCTTGTCGACGAGCGTGCCGTCGACATCGGAGACGAGCAGTTTGATACCAGAACTCACTTGCGCGCTCACTGGGGCATCTCGACATGACCGCCAAAGCCATAGCGCATCGCCGACAACAGCTTGTCGCCGAACGTATGGTCGACGCGGCTGCGATAGCGTGCGTAGAGCGCGGCGGTCAGCACGTTGGCCGGCACCTTCTCCTCCATCGCCGCATCGATCGTCCACTGGCCCTCGCCCGAATCCGCGACGCTGCCGCTGAACGCATCGAGCTTGCCGTCCTTCGCCAGCGCGATCGCCGACAGGTCGAGCAGCCATGACGAGATCACGCTGCCGCGACGCCACACTTCGGCGACGTCGGTCAGGTTGATGTCGAAGCGCTGGTCCTCCGCGACATGCTCGCCCGACTTGCCCTTGAGGATGTCGAAGCCCTCGGCATAAGCCTGCATCAGGCCGTATTCGATGCCGTTGTGCACCATCTTCACGAAGTGCCCGGCGCCCGACGGGCCTGCGTGGATATAGCCCTTCTCGGCGCGCGGATCGGCCTGACCCTCGACGCGGCCCGGCGTGCGGACGATGTCGCCCATGCCCGGTGCGAGCGTCTCAAAGATCGGATCGAGGTAATCGACTGTTTCCTTGTCGCCGCCGATCATCATGCAATAGCCGCGTTCGAGGCCCCACACGCCTCCCGACGTGCCGACGTCGACATAGTGGATGCCCTTTTCGGCCAGTTCCTTCGCGCGACGAACGTCGTCCTTGTAGAAGCTGTTGCCGCCGTCGATGATGATGTCGCCGTCGTTCGCCTTCGCTGCGATCGCCTGGACGGTGCTCTCGGTCGGCTCGCCCGCGGGCACCATGACCCACCAGATCGCCGGCGTGTCGAGCTTGGCGCGCATGTCGTCGAGCGAATCCGCGCCTTCCGCGCCGTCGGCGGCGAGCTTCTTCACGGCTTCGGCGTCGCGGTCGTAGGCGACGACCTCGTGGCCGTTCTTCATCAACCGGCGCGCGATATTGCCGCCCATCCGGCCGAGGCCGATCAGTCCGATCTTCATGGGGAGTCCTTTGTGTAGGTGATGGGGCACCAGGTCCGTCACCCCGGACTTGTTCCGGGGTCCACCGTTCCGCACAATCGAGTCTATCGCGTTCGCGGAACGGTGGATGCCGGAACGAGCCCGGCATGACGTAGAATTACGCCGTCGCGGGCTGCTTCTTCGCGATCGACCCGAGCAGATCGTCGAACGCCTTCACGAACGACGCGACGCCTTCCTCGACCAGCTTGCCAGTCACGCCGTTGAGGTCGAGCCCCAGCCGCTCGGCTTCCGCCAACACATGCTTCGCCTGATCCACGTCCTGCGTGATCGTCTCCGCCGCGGTGCCGTGGTCGCGGAACGCGTCCATCGTCTTCGGCGGCATGGTGTTGACCGTGTCCTTGCCGATCAGCGTGTCGATATACAGCGTGTCCGGATAGCTCGGATCCTTCACGCCGGTCGACGCCCACAGCAACCGCTGCGGCTGCGCACCCTTGGCCGCGAGTGCCTGCCAGCGATCCGACCTCAGGAAGTCGAGATACCATTGATACGCCATCTTCGCGTTGGCGATCGCGACCTTGCCACGGACCGCCTTCAGCGCCTCGGCCTCGGCATCGCCCTTCTCGACTCGCGCATCGATCTCCTTGTCGATCGACGAATCGATCCGGCTGACGAAGAAGCTGGCGACGCTGGCGATCTTGTCGATCGGCTGGCCCTGCTTCACGCGCTCTTCCAGACCCGCGGCATACGCCTCGGCAACGCGGATATACGCGTCGAGCGCGAACAGCAGCGTGACGTTAACGTTGATCCCGCTCGCAATCGTCGACGAGATCGCCGGACCGCCCGCGAGCGTCCCCGGGATCTTGATCATCAGGTTCGGCCGGTCGACCGCCGCCCACAGCTTCTTCGCCTCGGCGATCGTCGCGTCGGTATCGTCCGAGATGTACGGCGACACTTCCAGGCTGACATAGCCGTCCTTCGCGTCGAGCCTGTCGTAGACCGGCTTCAACGTCTCCGCCGCCGCCTTGATGTCCTGGATCGCCAGATGCTCGTAGCGATCGATCGTCGCCGCGCCGGGGTTTTCCTTGTCGTACTTCGCGAGCGTCGAGTCATAGGCATCGCCATGACCCATCGCCTTTTCGAAGATCGACGGGTTCGACGTGACGCCGGTGAGGCCATCCTCGTCGACCAGCTTCTGGAGACCACCAGCCTCCAGGAACTTCCGGTCGACGAAATCGAGCCAAACCGCCTGGCCGAAGCCTTCGAGATCGTTGAGCGCACCCATCACTTGGTCTCCATAACCTGGCGGGCGACCTTGACGACATTGTCGACGGTGAACCCGAACTTGTCCTGCAACTTGGCGAGCGGTGCCGAGGCCCCGAACGTCGACATCGTCACGGTCGCGCCGTCGAGGCCGACATAGCGGTCCCAACCGATCGACCCGGCCATCTCGATCGCAACGCGTGCCCGTACTTCGCGCGGCAGCACGCTCTGCTTGTACGCGGCGTCCTGCAGTTCGTAGCGATACCAGCTCGGCATCGACACGACCCGGCTCTTCACGCCGTCCGCCGTCAGCTTCTCGTGCGCGTCGACCGCGAGCGACACTTCGCTGCCGGTCGCGATCAGGATCACGTCGGGCGTGCCGTCGCTGTCAGCCAGCACATAGCCACCCTTTTCGAGCCCGTCGGCGCTTGCGTACTTGGTCCGGTCGAGCGTCGGCAGAGCCTGGCGCGACATGATCAATGCGGCCGGCGTGCTTGCGTCCTTGAGGACCGCCTTCCAGGCCGCGACGACTTCGTTCGCGTCGCTCGGACGGATCGTGTCGAGGCCTGGGATCGCGCGCAGCGTGGCAAGATGCTCGATCGGCTGGTGCGTCGGGCCGTCCTCGCCGACCCCGATCGAATCATGCGTGAACACCCAGATCGCGCCGACTTCCATGATCGCCGACAGGCGCACCGGCGCGCGCATGTAATCGGCGAACACGAGGAAGGTGGAGCCGTACGAACGCAGGTGCGACAGAGCCATGCCGTTGACGATCGCGCCCATGCCATGTTCGCGGATGCCGAAATGGAAGTTGCGACCGGCGTAATTCTCCGCCTCGAACGAGGGCTGGCCCTTGATGTCGGTCTTGGTCGACGGCGCGAGATCGGCCGAACCGCCGATCAGCCACGGCACCTTGGCGGCGATGGCGTTGAGCACCTTGCCACCGGAGTCGCGGCTGGCAACGCCCTTGGCATCCGCCTCGAACGTCGGGATGTCGGCATCCCAACCCTCGGGCAATTCGTCCTTGAGCAACAGGTCGAGTTCGGCGGACAGTTCGGGGTAAGCGCCACGATACTTGTCGGTCAGCGCGACCCACTCGTCGCGCAGCTTGGCGCCACGCTCGGCGATCGCGCCGTTGAAATGCTCGATCACGCCGTCCGGCACGTAGAACGACTTGTCCTCGGGCCAGCCGTAAGCCTGCTTGGTGAGGCGGATATTCTCCTCGCCGAGCGGCTCGCCGTGGGCCTTCTCGCTGCCCGCCTTGGGGCTGCCGTAACCGATGACCGAATGCACGACGATGAAGGTCGGCTTGTCGGTGGTCGCCTTGAACGTCTCGATCGCGCGGCTCAGCGCTTCGGTATCGTTCGCATCGTCGACATGGATGACGTTCCAGCCATACGCATCAAAGCGCAGGCCGACATCCTCGTCGAACGCCAGATCGGTCGCGCCCTCGATCGAGATATGGTTGCTGTCGTAGATCCAGCACAGGTTCGAAAGTTTGAGATGCCCGGCAAGGCTCGCAGCCTCGGCCGAAACGCCCTCCATCATGTCGCCGTCGCCACAGATCGTGTAGACGTCATGGTCGAACAGCGTGAAGCCGTCCTTGTTGTAACGCGCCGCAAGCCAGCGCTCGGCGATCGCCATGCCGACCGAGTTGCCGCAGCCCTGGCCGAGCGGACCCGTGGTGGTCTCGACGCCGGTGGTGTGGCGATATTCGGGGTGGCCGGGGGTCTTGGACGACAGTTGGCGGAACTGCTTGATGTCCTCGAGGCTGACCGCCTCCTTGCCGCTCTTCTCGCCGTCCGCGCCGATCTCTTCGATCTTCGCGAGGTGGATCAGCGAATACAGCAGCATCGACGCATGGCCGACCGACAGCACGAAGCGGTCGCGATTGGGCCAGTCGGCGTGCTTGGGATCGTAACGCAGGAACTTCGACCAGAGCGTGTAGCCGACCGGCGCGAGCGCCATAGGCGTGCCGGGGTGGCCCGAATTGGCCTTCTGCACCGCGTCCATCGACAACGTGCGGATGGTATCGATCGTGAGGCGTTCGGGCGAACCGTCCTCGTGCAGCATGGGGTCCGCCTTGGGGGCAGCGGTTGCGGTATCGGTCATGGAAAAGCCTCGCTCTAGACTGTGACCGAACGCCGCGCATCCGATCTGGTTGCCAAGATAGGGTGGCTTTACGCGGATGCACCCGCCCGTTCCAGTCGCGTAACGACACCATTCGTTGCAATATACGCGGCATCTACCTCGTCGAGGAACAGCCCGTGGCCGAGAATGCCGGGGATCGCGGAGAGGGCGGCGGCGGTTGCGCGGGGATCTTCGAGCGTGGCGAAATGGCAATCGACGACGAGATTGCCCTGATCCGTCCGGTAGTTGTCGCGGATCGTTGGGGCGGCGCCCATGTCGGTCAGCGCGCGCACCACATAGGCGATGGCGAACGGCAGCACCTCGACCGGCAGCTTGGCCACGCCGATCCGGTCGACCCGCTTGGAGCCATCGGCGATCACGACCATCCGTGCCGAGCTTGCGGCGACGATCTTCTCCCTCAACATCGCACCGCCTGCGCCCTTGATGGCGAAACACTGCGCGTCGATCTCGTCCGCACCATCGATCGTGAGGTCGACGCGCGCGACGGTGGCGAAGTCGAGGATCTCGATGCCGACCTCGCGGGCGAGTTTGCCGGACGCTTCGGACGTGACGACCGCGCGGATGATGAGTCCCTCGGCGACTCGCTCGCCGAGCGCTTGAATCGCGAACGCAGCAGTGGAGCCGGTGCCGAGGCCGACGAGCATCCCGGCCCGAACTTCTTGCACGGCAGCGACTGCCGCCGCCTTCTTGTCGTCATCGATCAGAGCCATCACCCCACCCCATCCGTCATGCCGGGCTCGTTCCGGCATCTACTGCTCAACGCACCCGAGAGAATTTGGTTTGGAGGACTCGCGGAACAAGCACCACCCCGGCGGAGGCCGGGGCCCAATTGGGCGACGTTGCTAACGGAGCGCAGTCCCATGTTACCGCGACCTTTCCAATTGGGCCCCGGCCTCCGCCGGGGTGGTACAGTGGGTGCACGCTGTGCGGGCAATCGCGGGAACGCACCCCTCCTTGCTCTCCCGCGAAGGCGGGAGCCCAGTCTGGATCCTCGCCTTCGCGGGGAAACAACTCTCGAGACATTGGCGAGCGTCACGCCCGAGAAAATACCGTTCAACCAATCAACCAGGTTACTCTTTCTTCCCTATTTCTCACCCCCGCTTTTCAACTGACACACTTCTGGTACATCCTCGTGGTTTAGCCCGACCAACAGCTGCCCACACGATCGCGAGCGGATACCAAACTTGATAGCCACACGATTTTCCACGCGGCAGTGCGCCCTCCTGCTCGTACCTGCGCTGGCGCTCGCCGCCTGTTCTGGCGGCGGCGAAAAGGCGCAAGGCAAGGGCAAGGCTGGCCAACCCGGCCAGGGCACGCCGACCGTCGGCTATGTCGTCGTCCAGCCGACCAGCGTCGCGATGACCACCGAACTCAGCGGCCGCACCACCGCGTTCGAAAGCTCGGACGTCCGCCCGCAGGTCACCGGCATCATCCGCCGCCGCTTCTTTACCGAGGGCACGCTCGTCAAGAAGGGCCAGCCGCTCTACGAGATCGACCCGCGCCTCTATCGCGCCGCCGCCAACGAAGCGCAGGCCAACCTCCAGAGCGCGCGCGCAAACCAGCAGGCGCAGAATATCCTCGCGCAGCGGTACAAGCCGCTCGCCGAGATGGAGGCGATCAGCAAGCAGGATTACACCAACGCGGTCGCCACCTCGCGCCAGGCCACCGCCTCGGTCGCGCAGACGCGCGCGGCGCTGGAAACCGCGCAGATCAACCTCAAGTTCACGACCGTCCCCGCCCCGATCACCGGCCGCATCGGCCGCTCGCTGTTCACGGTCGGCGCGCTCGTGTCCGCGACGCAGACCGATCCGCTCGCGCAGATCCAGCGACTCGATCCGATGTTCGTCGATATCCAGCAATCGTCCGGCGACCTGCTCGCGCTGCGCCGCTCGCTCGGCCAGAACGGCATCGTCGCGACCCGCGCCGAAGTCCGCCTCACGCTCGAGGACGGCAGCGAATATGGCGCGACCGGCTCCGTCCAGTTCGCCGAAGCGCTGGTCAACACCGAGACCGGCACCGTGACGCTGCGCGCGCGCTTCCCCAATCCGCAGGGGCTGCTGCTGCCCGGCATGTTCGTCCAGGCCAAGTTCGCGCAGGCGATCAACCAGCGCGCGTTCCTCGTGCCGCAGGCGGGCGTATCGCGCGATGCGAAGGGCAATGCGACGGTCTATGTCGTCGATGCGAACAACAAGGCGGTGCAGAAGGATATCAGGGCCGACCGCACGCAGGGCGCGTTCTGGGTGGTGACCGGCGGGCTCAACCCCGGCGACCGGATCATCACCCAGGGGCTATCGAAGATCGCCCCGAACCAGGGCGTGAAGCCGGTACCCGAAACCACCGCGCAAAAGATCGAAGCGCCCAAGGGTGACTCCTCAAGCGGCCAGTCCAGCCAGAAAAAGGCCGGCTAAACCCTTATGTTATCCCGTGTCTTCATCGATCGCCCGATCTTCGCCTGGGTGCTCGCGATCATCGTGATGCTCGGCGGCATCGGTGCGATCATGGCGCTGCCGATCGCGCAATATCCCGACGTCGCGCCACCGCAGGTCTCGATCCGCGCCAGCTTCCCCGGCGCCAACGCGCAGACGATCCAGAACAGCGTCACGCAGGTCGTCGAGCAATCGCTGACCGGGATCGACGGGCTGATCTATTTCAGCTCGTCCTCGTCGTCGCGCGGCTCGGTGTCGATCACCGTGACGTTCGAAAAGGGCACCGATCCCGACATCGCGCAGGTCCAGGTCCAGAACCAGGTCCAGCAGACGATCTCCCGCCTGCCGCAACAGGTCCAGCAACAGGGCCTCGTCGTCCGCAAGTCGAATCCGGACAACCTCCTGATCGTCGGCGTCTATGACGAGACCGACAAGCTGACCAACCAGGACGTGTCCGATTATCTCGTCTCGAACCTGCAGGATCCGCTCGGCCGCATTCCCGGCATCGGCGACAGCAACGTGTTCGGCGCGCAGTATGCGATGCGGATCTGGCTGAATCCGAACAAGCTCGCCAGCTTCCAGCTGATCCCGAGCGACGTGACGACCGCGATCCAGGCGCAGAACACCGAGGTCGCCGCCGGCGAACTCGGCGGGCAACCCCAGCCTGACACGCAGATGCTGAACGCGACCGTCACCGCGCAGTCGCGTCTCCAGACGCCCGAGCAGTTCGCCAACATCATCCTGAAGACCACCAACGACGGTGCCACCGTGAAGCTGCGCGACGTCGCGCGGATCGAGCTGGGCGCGGAGAACTACAATGCGCGCAGCCGCATCAACGCGCATCCCGGCGCCGGTATCGCCGTACTGCTCGCGCCCGGCGCCGATGCGCTCAAGACCGCAGAGCTGGTCAAGGCCTATGTCGACGACGCGTCCAAGAGCTTCCCGCCCGGCCTGAAATACGCCTATGCCAACGACACGACGAACTTCATCAAGCTGTCGATCGACGAGGTCGTCGAGACGCTGATCGAGGCGGTCATCCTCGTCGTCATTGTGATGTTCGTGTTCCTGCAAAGCTGGCGCGCGACGCTGATCCCGACGATCGCGGTGCCGGTCGTGCTGCTCGGCACGTTCGGCGTGTTCTATCTCGCCGGTTTCTCGATCAACACGTTGACGCTGTTCGGGCTCGTGCTCGCGATCGGGCTTCTCGTGGATGACGCGATCGTCGTGGTCGAGAACGTCGAACGCCTGATGGAAGAGAATCCCGAGATGACGCCTCGGGAGGCGACGATCGAGTCGATGAACGAGATCACCGTCGCACTGGTCGCGATCGCGCTGGTGCTGTCGGCGGTGTTCCTGCCGATGGCGTTCTTCGGCGGCTCGACCGGCGTGATCTACCGCCAGTTCTCGCTGACGATGGTGTCGGCGATGGTGCTGTCGGTGCTGGTCGCATTGATCCTCTCCCCCGCGCTCACCGCGACTCTGCTCAAGCAGAAGAAGAAGGACGCGGAGGGCAACCACGAGAAGAGCTGGGGCGAACGCAAATTTCCGAAGGTGTCGCATTTCTTCACGCGCGCCGGCGACAAGTTCAATTCGACGTTCGAGAAGGGCACGCAGAAATATACCCGTGGCGTGCAGTCGGTGATCGACCGGAAATGGCTGTTCCTGCTGATCTACGCGGGGACCGTGGCCTTGCTGGCGGTGCTGTTCCTGCGCCTGCCGACGGGCTTCCTGCCGACCGAGGACCAGGGCACCGGGATCGTCCAGTTCCAGCTTCCCGCCGGTGCCACGCAAGGCCGCACCTTCGCGCTGCAGAAGCAGATCGAGCAATATTACCTGACCAACGAGAAGGCGAACGTCGGCACGATGTTCACCGTCAGCGGCGGCGGCGGCGGCGGCGCGAGCGGCCAGAACACCGGCCAGGGCTTCATTTCGTTTGCGCCCTGGGACGAGCGCAAGGGCAAGGAAAACACCGCCGACGCGATCACCGGTCGCGCCTCCCAGGCATTTGCCGGCTTCCGCGACGCACAGGTCTATTCGCTCGTGCCGCCCGCGATCCGCGGTCTCGGTTCGTCGAACGGGTTCACGATGCAGCTGCAGAACAGCGGCAGCCTCTCACAGGTCCAATTCAACGCCGCGCGCGACAAGTTGCTCGCGCTCGCCCGCGCCGATCCGTCGCTCACCGCGATCCGCCTCACCGAACTGCCCGACGTCGCAACCCTGCGCGTCGATGCCGACCAGCAGAAGCTTTCGGCGCTGGGGCTGACGCAGGCGAACGTGAACTCGACGCTGTCGACCGCCTGGGGTGGGCAATATGTGAACGACTTCATCGACCGTGGTCGCGTCAAGCGCGTCTATGTGCAGGGCGACGCGCAGTTCCGTGCGCAGCCGTCCGATCTCAGCCAGTGGTTCGTGCGCGGGTCGAACGGCCAGATGGCGCCGTTCTCGTCGTTCGCGAAGACCAGCTGGGGCCAGGCGCCGACGACGCTATCGCGCTTCAACGGCATCGCGTCCTATGAAATCCAGGGATCGGGCGCGCCCGGCGTCAGTTCGGGCGACGCGATGACGAAGATCGCCGAACTCGCCGGCAAGATCCCCGGTACCTCGGTCGCCTGGTCGGGTCTGTCCTATCAGGAGCGGCTCTCCTCGGGTCAGGCGCCGATCCTCTACGGCCTGTCGCTGCTCGTCGTCTTCCTGTGCCTAGCCGCGCTCTACGAGAGCTGGACGATCCCGATCGCGGTGCTGCTCGTGATCCCGCTCGGCCTGGTCGGCGCGATCCTCGCGGTGACGCTGCGTGGCCTCATCAACGACGTCTATCTGCAGATCGGCCTGCTCACGACGATGGGTCTGGCCGCCAAGAACGCGATCCTGATGATCGAGTTCGCCGAGCAGGAGGAAAAGAAGGGCAAGCGCGTCATCGAGGCGGCGATGTCCGCGGCGAAGATCCGGTTGCGCCCGATTCTGATGACCTCGTTCGCGTTCATCCTCGGCGTGCTGCCGCTGGCGCTCTCGACCGGTGCGGGTGCCAACAGCCGCATCGCGATCGGCACCGCGGTGGTCGGCGGCATGCTGACCGCGACGATCCTCGCGATCTTCTACATCCCGTTGTTTTTCGTCCTCGTCCGCCGCGGCGCGCGCGACGGCATCGCCAAGCTGCGTGGGCGCCCGACCGGTCATCAGGGTGGGCATCACGATACGGATGGCGATCACAACGAACATTTGGGCCCGCCCGAACCCCAAGGCCCTCGCCGGCCGGAGCCCGCATGATGCGCTCGCTAGTCCTGATCCTCGCCGCCTCCACCGCGCTCGCCGGTTGCTCGCTCGCGCCCAAATACGCGCGGACCGAACTCCCCGTGCCGCCGTCGCTCCCGGTCGGCGACGCGTACCTCCGCCAGACCGAGGCGACGCTGCCGGCGATCACCTACCGCGACGTGTTCCGCGATCCGCGGCTGCAGCAGATCATCGTCCAGGCTTTGGCGAACAACCGCGATCTCCGCGTCGCCGCCGCCAACATCGCCGCGACCCGCGCGCAATACCGCATCCAGCGCGCCGACCTGTTGCCGCAGGTCGATGCGAGCGGCCGCTACACCTATTCGGGTGGCGGCAACGGTACCCGCAATACCGTCACGAGCGGCACGGGTGGCAACACCGGCACGGGTACCGGCGGCACGGGTACGGGCACCGGTGGGACCGGCACCGGCACGGGCGGCGTCGGAACGGGCACCGGCTCGACCGGATCGGTCGTCAGTTCGTCCAGCTCGAACAGCGCCTTCTCGGTCGATCTCGGGACCACCGCGTTCGAACTCGACCTGTTCGGCCGGATCCGCTCGCTGACCGGCGCCGCGCTCGATCGCTATTTCGCTACCGAAGCCGCCGCGCGCGCCACCCGCCTGACGCTGGTCGGCGACATCGCCGATGCGTGGCTCACCTATGCCTCCGACCAGAGCCTGCTCAAGATCGCGCAGGATACCGTCGCCAGTTCGCAGCGCAGCGTCACGCTTACCGACGCGCGGCGGCGTGGTGGCGTCGCCCCGCGTACCGATCTCCGTCAGGCGCAGCAGATCTTGTTCACCGCGCAGTCCGACCTTGCGCAGCAACGCACCGCGCTCGCACAGGATATCAACGCGCTCCAGTTGCTGGTCGGTGCGCCGGTCGACGCCGCGCTCCTGCCCGGGTCGATCGAGCAGGCATTACCAACCATCGCGACGCTCCCCGCCGGGCTGGACAGCAGCATCCTCCTGCGGCGTCCCGACGTCGTGGAATCGGAATACCAACTCCGCGCGACCAACGCCGAGATCGGCGCGGCCCGTGCGGAACTGTTCCCGCGGATCTCGCTCACCGGAATCCTCGGGTTCGCGAGCACGTCGCTGACCTCGCTGTTCAGCGGTGGCGCGTTCAACTATTCGGTCGCGCCCTCGGTCAGCTACCCGATCTTCCGCGCCGGTGCCGGGATCGCCGGGGTCGCCTATTCGAAGGCCCAGCGCGACGCCGCGCTCGCCACCTACGAGAAGACGATCCAGACCGCGTTCCAGGAAACCGCCGACGCGCTCGCGCGGCAGGGCACGATCGCAGACCAGTTGAAGGCGAACCAGAACTTCTCGGCCGCGGCGCAGGACACGTACCGCCTCACCGACGCGCGCTATCGCGGCGGGATCGACACGTTCCTGAGCTCGCTCGATGCGCAACGCTCGCTCTACACCGCGCAACGCAATCTGGTCGCGACGCAGTTGGTCGGTGCCAGCAACCGCGTGACCTTGTACCGCGTGCTGGGCGGCGACTCGACGCTGGAGGCCACGGCCGACGGACCGCAACCGGTGACGCAGAGCGGCGCGCCGCGCGCCGAAACGGACTGAGGCAGCGGGGGGGCGTCGCTCCACCGCCGAGCGCACTCGCGGGCCGGGCAGACCGTCCCCAGCCCCAGCCCGTCATCCCAGCGAAAGCTGGGATCTCCCGGTTAGGCGGGCGCCGCGACCCAAGCGGGATACCCCAGCGTTCGCTGGGGTGACGAATGGAGGCGGGGCGCGGCCCAACTAAGGCCAACGCCGGATGACACTCGCTCCCTTGTTCTCCCGCGAAGGCGAGCGCGGGGTTGTGCATGCTCCGCATGCACAAGGATCGTCCGGGGGACGATCTGACCCCGCACTCCCAGTCTGGGTCCCCGCCTTCGCGGGGAAACAAGATGGGCTGGTTCGACATTTCACCGTAGCCGTCACCCCGGCGAAGGCCGGGGCCCAGTTGGGGAACGTTGCTGACGACGGACAACGATCCGTTACCGCGACCTTCCAACCGGGCCCCGGCCTCCGCCGGGGTGGTGCCTTAAGACAGGTACTCCGCCGCCCGCCTCTGCGCCTCGATCCGCACCTCCCGCCACTGCGCCAACTCAGCCTCCGCATCCGCAAGCGCCCGGTGATCCGGCACGCGCCCGTTACGCCGCTGCGAGACCTCGCCAACCACCTCCCGCGCCAGCGCCTCCCGCACCGCCGCCGGTTCGACTCCCGAGAGACAGGCCAGCGCCATCTCCAACTGCGCCGCATCGGTATCGCGCAACCGAAGCACCCGCCGCGGCTGTCCGCCGGCCCGCAACAGCGTGCTCAGCCATTTCCCATCCCAGGACGGCGCGCTGGCCAGCAGGTCATGCCCCGCCAGCACCTCGACCATCCGCGCAGCAACGAGCCGGTGGTCCTCGCCCTCCTCCTCCAAAACCCGCCGCTCGATCCGGTGGATCGCCTGCGCCGCCGGATCCCAGTCGGTCCACTCGGGCGCAGGCTTGATCAGATGACTCTCCGACGCACCATCCTCGAACACCCACGCCACCTCGATCGGGTAACTCTTCTTACCCAGCGACGACGCTTCGAAATCGAGGAAGGCGAGCATGCCGCTCAGCCGGTCGGGCTGGCGGCGTGGACGAGCTTGGGCTCCTTGATTGGCGACAGCGTCTGCTCCTGCTCCGCCGAAATCCGCCGCGAGCGCACGAACGGCGGCAGCGTCACCGGTCCCCGCGTCTTCAGCGCCTCCAGCACGCCCTCGATCACGCGCAGGTCTGCCAGCCCCTCCTCGGCATCGGGTTCGGGATCGCGGTCTTCGAGGATGCAGTCGGAGAAATAGCGCATCTCGCCGCCGAACTGGTCGGTCGGCTTGAAGCTCTCATGGCTCTTCTTCTCGCCGATCGTCACGCGCTGCTCCATCGCGTCGCCGAAGCCGTAGGCCGGGTCCATGTGGATGCTGCCCTCGGTGCCCGAGATCGTCAGGCTGTCGACGTTGTTGGCCGCATAGGAGACGGTGAACTGTGCAAGCCGGTTGCCGGGAAACCGCAACGTCACTGCGAACGTGTCGTCGAGATCGCCAAGCCCCAATTCGGGATGCCGCGTCGCGACGGCCGAGACTACTTCGGTCGGCTCCGCCCCGAACAGATAGCGAGTCGCGTTGATCGGATACGGACCCATGTCGAATAGCGGCCCGGCCTGCACGCCGTTCTTCACGCGATGATTGGCCGGATCGACCTTCTGCGTGAAGCACGAGGTGAACGCGATCAGCTCGCCCAGTTCGCCGCTGCGAATCCGCCGGATCGCGTCGAGCGTCGACGGCTCGAAATGCAGCCGGTACGCGGTCATCAGCTTGGCCGACGATGCGCGCTCGGCATCGCGGATCGCCTCGGCCTTCTCGACCGAGATCTCGAGCGGCTTCTCGGACAGCACGTGGATGCCCGCCTTCAGCGCGGGGATCGCGAACTCGGCATGCCGCCAGTTCGGCGTCCCGAGATACACCGCATCGATCAGCCCGGAGGCGAGAAGTTCGTCGAACTGGTCATAGCGATAGGTCGCCTCGACGCCGTACGTCTTGCCCAGTTCGCGCGCCTTGACCGGATCGTCGGTGACCAGCGCGGTGATCTCGGAATTGCCGGTATGCGCGACGCCCGGCATCATCGATGCCTGCGAGATGTCGCCAAGTCCGACAATCGCGTAGCGGACCTTCTTCTTGCCCAGTCCGAGGGCGGAGGTGATGTTGGAAACGACGCTCATGGGGAATGCCTCGCAAAAGGGGTTCGGACCCTCAACGCGACAGCACGCATAGCTATCCCCAGAACCAAACTTCCTGTTTACGCTTAAAAAACCACTTCGGGTCGATTGGTGGACGGCCGGGCATCACGACCGCGTTCGCTCCAACCATGGGGCCTGCGTCGCCGCACATGCCCGGATCGTCTCGAATCCGCAGGATACTCCCGATGTACGCGCCGCTTCCCACCGCCGATCGCCGTGCGCAGAGCCGCCCGCACGGCCTTGCACTGCGCGGACTGTTCGGGCTGAGCGAGGACGACCGCGATCAGGTGACCGATCTGTTCGTGCTGAAGCTCGCGCAGGTCGCCGCGGTCTGGCCGTTCACGCTGGCGATCCAGGGCATCGCGTGTGCGTTGCTGATCGGCCTCGCCACATTCGGCGCTAACGATACGCAGGTCAGCCTCATCGGGACCGCCGCGCAGTCCGCGATCCTCCTCGCCGCCTCGCTGTCGATCTTCGCGACCGTCCGCCTGCCGGCGCTCGTTGCGCTCGCGCCGTACAAGCGCAACCGGATCGTGACGCTCTGCGCGGCGGCGATGGCGGCGATGCTGACCGCGCTGCTGTGGGTCATCACGTCGGCGCCCGATGGCCCGATCCGGTTCACCGACGCGGTCGCGGTGGCGGGGACGATCGGCATCACCGCGGTCAGCCTCCACCCGGTCCGCGCCGCGTCGCTCGGCTTCGGCGGCGGGCTGGTGCTGACGCTGGCGGTCCTCGCCGGGGCTGGCATCCCGGTGGCGATCGCCTTGCTGTTCCTCGGCTGCCTGATCGCAGCGACGCTTCGCCTCGCGCGGATCGACCACGCGCGCGAACTCGATCGCGCGGCGGCCTCGAACGCAGGCTGCGTCGCGGTCAAGATGATCGCCGAGTTCGAACAGCACGGCGCCGGCTGGTTCTGGGAAGCCGATCGCCAGGGCCGCGTGACCTATCTCTCGGCCAAGGTCGCGCGCGATCTCGTCCCCTCCGGCAGCGCGATCGGCCAGTCCCTCACCGACCTGTTCCAGATGGACAGCGACACGCCCGGCACCGAGCGCACGCTCGCCTTCCACATCTCGTCGCGGACGTCGTTCTCGGACTATTCGGTCTGCGCCGCCGCGTCGGGCAGCGACCGCTGGTGGTCGATCTCGGGCCGCCCGGTGGTCGACGACCTCGGCCGGTTCCAGGGGTTCATCGGCTCGGGCACCGACCTGACCGAACAGCGCAAGTCTGAGGCGGAGATCACCCGGCTGGCGCTGTTCGACGGCCTCACCGGGCTCGCCAATCGCCAGCGGATGCGGATCTCGCTCGAAAAGACGCTTGCGCAGAACACCGGGCCGTACCGCGCGACCTCGCTGTTCCTGATGGACCTCGACCGGTTCAAGGCGGTCAACGATACGCTGGGTCACCAGGCCGGCGACGCGTTGCTGAAGCAGGTCGCGCAACGGCTCCAGCGCGGGGTCGGCGGCACCGGGCTGGTCGGGCGGCTCGGCGGCGACGAGTTCAAGGTCGTGCTGCCCGGCATCGACAATCGCGACACGCTGGCCGATCTCGCGCGCGACCTGATCGCGTCGCTGTCGCAGCCCTATTTCATCAGCGGCACCGCGGTCACGATCGGCTGCTCAATCGGCATCGCCATCGCGCCCGACGACGGCGAGGATTCCGAGACTCTGGTCCGCAACGCCGACCTCGCGCTGTACGCCGCCAAGGGCGACGGCCGCGGCGTCCACCGGTTCTTCGCCGACGAGATGCTGGCGGGCGCACGGACGCGCAAACTGCTCGAAGACGACCTGCGCGTCGCCGTGTCGGAGGGCGCGTTCCACCTCTGCTACCAGCCGGTCGTCAGTACGGATTCAGTGCGGATCGTCGGCTACGAGGCGCTGATCCGCTGGAACCACCCGACCCGAGGGCTGGTCTCGCCTGCCGACTTCATCCCGGTGGCCGAGGAATGCGGGCTGATCGAGGCGATCGGCGAATGGGTCCTGCGCACCGCCTGCAACGAAGCGGCGCGCTGGCCCGACACGATCCGCGTCGCGGTCAACGTCTCGCCGATCCAGTTCGCCAACCCGGTCCTCCCCGCGCTCGTCACCAGCGCGCTGGCGCAATCGGGGATCGCCCCCGGCCGGCTCGAACTCGAGATCACCGAAGGCGTTTTCCTCGACGAGACGCGCTCGTCCGAACAGATGTTCAGGGCGCTCAAGGGCGTCGGCGTCCGGCTCGCGCTCGACGATTTCGGCACCGGCTATTCGTCGCTCGGCTATCTACGCAACGCGCCGTTCGACAAGATCAAGATCGACCAGTCGTTCGTGAAGGGCGCCGCCGAACCCGGCAACCGCAACGCCGCGATCATCAAGGCGATCGTCACGCTCGCCGACACGCTCGGCATGGAGACCACTGCCGAGGGAGTGGAGGTGCAGGACGAGATCGACCTGTTGCGCGATCTCGGCTGCAGCCACATCCAGGGCTATGTCTATGGCCGTCCGGTCCGCGCAGAAGAGGCGCTACGGCAATTGGGCGTCGAGAACGGTGCGGCGACCGCGAGCGGCTTCAAGGTCAGCCGCGCCCGCCGCCACAAGATGCTCCGCTCCGCCCGAATCCTGCTCGACGGCATCCACGGCGACGTCCGGATCCGCGACATCTCGACCTCGGGTGCGATGCTCGACGGCCTGAAGTTCGACGGCAACCCCGACGGCATCGAGATCCAGATCGAACTCCTCGAAAACCAGATGACCCCCGCCTGGGTCCGTTGGGCGCGCGGCGGCAAGGCGGGGATCGAGTTCCACGAGGCGTTCAATCTGGAACGGTTGAACCCCGGCCAGGCGGCTCGCGTCCGCCGGGTGGGATGACGGAGGGGCGTCAGGTTAGCCTCTTTCCCGTCACCCCAGTTTCTCCCGTCACTCCAGCGGAAGCTGGGGTCTCGTGCGGCAAGCTCACGCGCGACAACCGGAAGACCCCAGCTTTCGCTTTTGTGACGAACTTTGTTGGGTGACGAATCGTCGACGGCAGCGGGCCGCGGTGAGAGAGCAGGTCGCAAACCCCACCAACCACCCCGGCGAAGGCCGGGGCCCAATTGGAAAGGTCGAAGTAAACGCGCGCAGCATACGCCAATGCACCGCCCCCACTTGGGCCCCGGCCTCCGCCGGGGTGGTAGCTAGCCCGGGTGGTAGCTAGCCCGGGTGGTAGCTAGCCCGGGTGGGAGATGGCCCGGGTGCTGGACAACCCGAATTGGCACATAGGGACGCACTCACGCCCCCCCGCTCGGAACCAACCGCCCCCCGATACCGTCTCTCTCCCATGCCCCAGCGCACCCCCATCAAGGCCCTCGCCTTCGACGTATTCGGCACCGTGGTCGATTGGCGCTCCGGGATAGCCCGCGACGCCGCACCCGTTCTCGCGCGGCTCGGTCGCAGCGATATCGACCCGCATGCCTTCGCCGATGGCTGGCGCAGACGCTATCAGCCCGCGCTGGAGGAAGTTCGCAGCGGGCGGCGGCCGTTCGTGATCCTCGACACGCTTCACCGTGAGGCGCTCGAAGACCTGCTCCGCCACCATGCCATCGATCCCGCCACGCTCGACGAAGCCACGATCGTCGACCTTACCCACGCCTGGCACCGGCTCGACCCATGGCCGGATTCCGTCGAAGGCCTCACCCGCCTCAAGGCCCGCTATCCGGTCGTCACGCTCAGCAACGGCAACATCGCGCTGATGCTCGACATGGCCCGCCGCGCGCACCTACCCTGGGACGCGATCCTCGGCGCCGAAGTCAGCCGCGTCTACAAGCCGCTCCCCGAATCCTACCGCGCCACCGCGCGCATGCTCGCGGTCGACCCTGCCGAACTCTGCCTCGTCGCCGCGCATCACAGCGACCTCGCCGCCGCCCGCGCCGCCGGCTTGCAGACCGCCTATGTCGATCGCCCGCTGGAATATGGCGGCCGCCCCGCACCCGACGCCAACGACGCGCAGGACTGGGAGTTCAGCGTCGACAGCCTGACCCGACTTGCCGACGAGCTGTGCCGATGACCCGCCGACCCGTGGCGGCCAGAGTCGTGCGACCGATGGATTATCGTGGGCCGAGCCGGTATCGACCCGACATCGGAGTATACTCCGGTCCGGTGTGCGACCCGGCAGGACTCTGAGATGACAACAGACGCGAAGACCCCGGCGGGACAGCCGACCGCCGCAGCCGACTTCCTCACCGGTGGCGGCGATATGGCGACGATGATCCGCGTGCACGACTGGTCGTCGTCGCCGCTCGGCCCGATCGAGCAATGGCCGCAATCGCTGCGGTCGATCGTGTCGCTCATGCTCGCCTCGGAATTCGCGATGTGCGTCGCCTGGGGCCCCGAACTCGGCTTCCTCTACAACGATCACTACGCGCGGATTCTCTACGACAAGCACCCCGCCGCGCTGGGCGGTCGGCTCGATGTCATATGGTCGGAACTCTGGTCGGACATCGGCCCGCTGGTCGATCGCGCTCTCGCCGGCAAGGCGTCGTTCTTCGAAAACCTGCCGCTGGTCACCAATCGCAAGGGCTATGACGAGCAGACCTGGTTCACCTTCTCCTATTCGCCGGTGCGCGACGAGAGCGGCGCGGTCGCCGGCATGTTCTGCTCGACCTACGAAAGTACCGAGCGGGTCCTGATCGAACGCGCGCTCCGCGACGAGCGCGAGCGGATGGGCCAGATGTTTGCGCAGGCACCGACCTTCATGGCGATGCTGCGCGGGCCCGAGCACCGCTTCGAACTGACCAATCCGGGCTATGACAAGCTGGTCGGCCACCGTTTCATGCTCGGCCGCACCGTCGCCGAGGCCCTGCCCGATGCGGTCGAACAGGGTTTTCTCGAATTGCTCGACCATGTCTACGCAACCGGCGAGCCGTTCACCGCGTCCGGCATGCTCTATGCGGTACAGGCAGCGCCCGGCGGCCCGGTCGACGATCGCTATCTCGATTTCGTCTACCAGCCGATCCGCGACGCGAACGGGGCGGTCGTCGGAATCTTCGTCGAGGGCGCCGACGTCACCGACCGCAAGATGCTGGAGCGCGACCTGCAGGCGCTCAACGCCGACCTCGAACAGCGCGTCCGCGATCGCACGCAGGAACTGGTCGAGGCGCAGGAGGCGCTCCGTCAGGCGCAGAAGATGGAGGCGGTCGGCCAGCTCACGGGCGGCATCGCGCACGACTTCAACAATCTGCTGCAAGGCATCACCGGCAGCCTCGAGATCGTCCAGCGCCGCGTCGCGCAGGGGCGGGTCGGCGAGCTCGACCGCTTCATCACCGGCGCGACCACCGCCGCCAACCGCGCGGCCTCGCTCACCCACCGCCTGCTCGCCTTCTCGCGCCGCCAGCCGCTCGATCCGCGTCCGGTGAAGGCCAACCCGCTGGTCGCGTCGCTGGAGGATCTGCTCCGCCGCACGATCGGCGAACGAATAGAGTTCGAGATGGTGCTTGGTGCCGGCCTGTGGACGACGCTGTGCGATCCCAACCAGCTCGAAAACTCGTTGCTCAATCTCGTCATCAACGCGCGCGACGCGATGCCGCATGGTGGCAAGCTAACGATCGAGACGTGCAACGCGCATCTCGACGATCACTTCGCCGCCAGCCAGCGCGACGTGCGCCCCGGCCATTATGTCTGCATCTGCGTGTCCGACACCGGCACCGGCATGTCCGCCGACACCATATCGAAGGCGTTCGAACCGTTCTTCACTACCAAGCCGATCGGCCAGGGCACCGGGCTCGGCCTGTCGATGATCTACGGTTTCGCGCGCCAGTCGGAGGGCTATGCGAAGATCTACAGCGAAGTCGGCCAGGGCACGACGGTCAAGCTGTACCTCCCCCGCCATTACGGTGAAGCGGAGCAGGACGAGCCGCTTCCCGGCCTGACACAGGACCACGTTACCGACGCGGGCGAGATCGTGCTGGTGGTCGAGGACGATGCCGTCGTCCGGTCGCTGATCGTCGAGGTGTTGGGCGAACTGGGGTATCAGGCGGTCGAGGCGCATGACGGCCCGACCGGCCTCGAACGGCTGCGGACGATGGAGCGGATCGACCTGCTCGTCACCGACATCGGCCTGCCGGGGTTGAACGGCCGCCAGGTCGCCGACGCCGGCCGCGCGATGCGTCCCGGACTCCGCGTCCTGTTCATGACCGGCTACGCGGAAAACGCGGCGCTCGCAGCGGGCTTCCTGGAGCCGGGCATGTCGATGGTCACCAAGCCTTTCGCGATGGAGGCCCTCGCGACTCAGATCCGGACGATCATCGAGGGATAGGGGTAGGAAGCCGCCCTCTCCCTCCGTCACCCCCGGCGAAGCCGTGGCTGAGTGAAACGCCACCCAAACTTCGACCCTCCCCCGCCAGGGGGAGGTGGCGCCTTTAGGCGACGGAGGGGGAGGACACGGAACGAAGGTGGCGCTTACCTCCCCCTCCGTCTGGCGAGTGCCAGCCACCTCCCCCTGGCGGGGGAGGATCGTTAGGGACTTACCCCATATCAAGCGCCCCGCCCTCGCTCACAACCGAAGCAACATTTGCCACTTCGACCACCGAAATAATTTTTCGTTCCCGCCCCGTTCCCTTGCACATCGCGAACCCCGCAGAAGTCCACGCGTCGCGAATCCCCGCTTGCCCAGCCCCAAGACGAACGCGACGAACCGAGCCCCCGACCACCCCCGCACCCCCTTGCGTCTCCTCGCGCTTTGGCACAATCTCTTGGGGTTGCGTTCGGGGGCGGACCCAATGGCTGGTAGAACAACCCTTGCATAACCATATGCAACATGACCGTAAGCGCGCCTTCCACCGCCGCGATGGTCACTTTTTGTTCTCCCGTTTGCGCTCGCCCGATGGTAGCATGGCGACAGGCGACCGATTCGAACGAATACAGAACACTAGGAGCGGTTTCGATGGATTTCAGAGACAGCAGCCGGGATAGCGACATGACCACAGACACGATCGAACACACCACTGCCACCACCGAAGCCGAGGCCCCCAAGGCGCCGCGCCAGGCGCAGGACAGCCACTCCGTGCGCGCGCAGATCTACCCGGTCGAGGTCGATCACAGCCGCGACGCGCTGCTGACCGAATTCGGCAAGGACACGCTCAAGGATCGCTACCTGCTCCCGGGCGAGAGCTACCAGGACCTGTTCGTCCGCGTCGCCTCCGCGTACGCCGACGACGCCGGCCACGCCCAGCGCCTCTACGATGCGATCTCCAAGCTCTGGTTCATGCCCGCCACCCCCGTTCTCTCGAACGGCGGCACCGGTCGCGGCCTGCCGATTTCGTGCTATCTCAACTCGGTCCCCGACAGCCTCGGCGGCATCGTCGACACCTGGAACGAGAATGTCTGGCTCGCCTCGCGCGGCGGCGGCATCGGCACCTATTGGGGCAACGTCCGCGGCATCGGCGAGCCGGTCGGCCTTAACGGCAAGACCAGCGGCATCATCCCGTTCGTCCGCGTCATGGATTCGCTGACACTCGCCATCTCGCAGGGTTCGCTCCGCCGCGGGTCGGCGGCCGTGTACCTCGACGTCTCGCACCCCGAGATCGAGGAATTCCTCGAAATCCGCAAACCCTCGGGCGATTTCAACCGCAAGGCGCTCAACCTCCACCACGGCGTGCTGATCACCGACGACTTCATGGAAGCCGTCCGCAACGGTGAGGAATGGCACCTCCGCTCGCCGAAGGACCAGGCGATCCGCGCCACCGTCGACGCGCGTTCGCTGTTCCAGAAGCTCGTCGAGACGCGTCTCCAGACCGGCGAGCCGTACATCGTCTTCGCCGATCATGTGAACAAGGCGATGCCCAAGCATCACCGCGAGCTCGGCCTCAAGGTCTCGACCTCGAACCTGTGCTCGGAAATCACGCTGCCGACCGGCAAGGATCACCTCGGCAACGAGCGGACCGCGGTCTGCTGCCTGTCGTCGCTGAACCTCGAGACATGGGATCAGTGGAAGGACGAGAAGGGCCTGATCGAGGACGTCATGCGCTTCCTCGACAACGTCCTGCAGGATTACATCGACCGCCACGAGCCCGGCATGGAACGCGCCGCCTATTCGGCAGGCCGCGAGCGCTCGGTCGGGCTCGGCGTGATGGGCTTCCACTCGTTCCTCCAGGCACGCGGCATCCCGTTCGAGGGCGCGATGGCGAAGTCGTGGAACCTGCGGATGTTCAAGCACATCAGCAGCCAGGCCAACGAAGCCTCGATGCAGCTCGCAATCGAGCGCGGCCCCTGCCCCGATGCGGCCGATGTCGGTGCGATGGAGCGCTTCAGCTGCAAGATGGCGATCGCCCCCACCGCGTCGATCTCGATCATCTGCGGCGGCACGTCGGCCTGCATCGAGCCGATCCCGGCGAACATCTACACGCACAAGACGCTGTCGGGCAGCTTCTCGATCAAGAACCCGTATCTCGAAAAGATGCTGAGCGAGAAGTCGAAGAACTCGGACGCGGTCTGGAACTCGATCCTCGAACAGGGTGGCTCGGTCCAGCACCTCGATTTCCTCTCGGTCGAGGAAAAGGACTGCTACAAGACGTCGTTCGAGATCGACCAGCGTTGGCTCTTGGAACTGGCGGCGGATCGCACGCCGTACATCGACCAGGCACAGTCGCTGAACCTGTTCATCCCGGCGGACGTCGAGAAGTGGGACCTTCTCATGCTCCACTTCCGCGCGTGGGAGCTCGGCATCAAGTCGCTCTATTACCTCCGCTCGAAGTCGGTCCAGCGCGCCGGGTTCGCCGGTGGCGTCGAGGCCGACAACACCATCGACCTGCGCCAGATCGACGTCGAGTCGAAGGATTACGATGAGTGCCTTGCCTGCCAGTAAGGCGCCTCGGCTGCCAAAGGTGACCCTGGCCCGTGAAACACGGACCGGGGGGCGCCTGACGCAAAAAACCCCGGCCCGCGCGAAGCGGACCGGGGTTCGGGCAGTCTCGGCGACGCGTACGACACGCGCCGCGGAGGGCTCAGGCCTCTTCTTCGAACGTCACCGCCACGTCGGCGTTGGCGGAAAGCCGGACCTTGCCGTCTTCGATATCCGCAACCAGCCCGAGCGAGATGAAGTGATGATGCCCTTCATGGCGGCCCTTGCCCTCGACGACCTGCGCGCCCGAGTCCTTCTTGGTCAGCTTGATACGGTTGCCTTCGACCTTGTCGACGGTGCCGACATGGACGCCGTCCGCGCCGATGACTTCGGCATGTTCCTGGATCTGGGTTGCATCGACCATGGTCGTTCTCCTGTGGTGGGTTCCCCGATACGGGGCTCGGCATCTCAACGCACGTCATGCGAGTTCGCCGCATGACATATGGTTCAGCTATCATGTTCGTGGTCGCGGGCGTGCTCGGAATCGTCGGCACCGCGATGCTGCTCCGTCTGCGCAGCCCGAGCGTCACCGAGCAGCAGACCTACGCGTTCCGCATGATCGGCATCATGCTCACCTCGGGCGCGATCGTCCTCGCCATGTCCGCCGCCGCGATGTGGCAATGGAGCACCGAGACATGAAACACGCCACCTGATCCCACCAGTTTCCCGATATAAAACCAATTCCCCGAAAGGCTTACCCCATGTCCCTCCTTCACGCCTCCAAGCAGTACAAGCCGTTCGAATACCCCTGGGCGTTCGAGTTCTGGAAGCGCCAGCAGCAGCTCCACTGGCTCCCCGAGGAAGTGCCCTTGGGCGAGGATTGCCGCGACTGGGCGCAGAAGCTCAGCGATCACGAGCGCAACCTGCTCACGCAGATCTTCCGCTTCTTCACGCAGGCCGATGTCGAGGTGCAGGATTGCTACCACGAAAAGTATGGCCGCGTGTTCAAGCCGACCGAGATCAAGATGATGCTGACCTCGTTCAGCAACATGGAGACGGTCCACATCGCCGCCTACAGCCATCTGCTCGACACCATCGGCATGCCCGAGAGCGAGTATGGCGCCTTCCTCGAATATGCCGAGATGAAGGAAAAGCATGATTACATGCAGAAGTTCACCGTCGACAACGACGAGGACATCGCCCGCACGCTCGCCATGTTCGGCGGCTTCACCGAGGGCGTCCAGCTGTTCGCGTCGTTCGCGATGCTGATGAACTTCCCGCGCTTCAACAAGATGAAGGGCATGGGCCAGATCGTCACCTGGTCGATCCGCGACGAGTCCTTGCACTGCGAGGGCATCATCAAGATGTTCCACACCTTCTGTCAGGAACGCCAGTGCCTGACCAAGGCGGTCAAGGACGACATCGCCGACGTCTGCCAGACGACGATCCGCCTCGAGGACAATTTCATCGACCTCGCCTTCGAGATGGGCCCGGTCAACGGCATGACCCCCAAGGAGATCAAGAAGTACATCCGCTTCATCGCCGACTGGCGCATGACGCAGCTCGGCCTGAAGCCGATCTACATGATCGACGAGCACCCGCTACCCTGGCTCGCGCCGATGCTCAACGGCGTCGAGCACGCCAACTTCTTCGAACAGCGCGCCACCGAATATTCGAAGGCCGCAACCAAGGGCCAGTGGAACGACGTCTGGGACTCGTTCGACAAGCGCCAGACCGCGAAGAAGGGGCCGATCGCGAATGTGGACCTGAGCGAAGTTCGGGACATGTTCAGCGATTCGGTTGCGGCAGAGTAAATGCCATGGCCATCAATCGCATCCCGACCGTACAAGAGATTTTCCCGATTGTTGGAAAGCCGACGGTTACATACGTCGCACAAGATAGCGGGAGCGTAGAAAAGAAATTACGAGACGCAGTACAGTCTCGTGGTCAACTGTGCCTACTTACAGGGCCGAGCAAACTCGGCAAAACGACATTATACCGACGCGTACTATCCGAGTTAAAGATTCAGCCTATTGTAATTCGCTGTACGGAAGGCATGACCGTCAGGAGTTTTTGGGTCTCGGCACTCGAAGACCTTAACTTTGAGCAACTCGCCGAACGAGTGAAGAGCCTAGGAAGCTCACTCTCTGCGGATATTGGGGTAAGCGGCGAATTTGGGTGGGGATGGCTGGCCAAAGTCGTTCCATCTGTAAAAGTTTCCGCGACAGATAAATCCGAGAGCTCTATTAAATCCGCGTTCGTGAAAGCAGATTTGTCTGCAAAACATCTAATACCTGCCCTCAACGAGCTTCCCGTACTTTTAGTCGTTGAAGATTTCCATTATCTTTCTGAAGCAGTAAAGAAAGAGATTTTTCAACAATGGAAGTCTTTTGTAGATGAAGAAGTTAGCGTTTTAATTGTTAGCACATCACATCATGCTTCCGATATTGCGCGCTCCAATCCAGACTTACGGGGACGGACAAGGCATGTTGAGTTAGAAAAGTGGAATACCGACGACCTAGCTCTAATTCCTAAGCGCGGATTTGATATTCTTTCTATAAAAAATAGTGCTTCGTTGCGAAATTCTATTGCGATTGAAGCTTGTGGACTGCCGATCGTCGCGCAACAGATTTGCCAAACATTTGCGCTATCGCTTGATTTATCACCGTCATCGATAGATCGCCGAAAAGATTTTCAACCCTCTAATTTGCAAGATACTTATTCGAGAGTATTAAGCGATTTTTATTCTGATTACGACCGAGACTACGAACGGCTATTGGCCGGCCCCAGAAGTGGATCGAGGAAGTATGATACGTATAGCGCGATATTAGGCGCTTTTGCGCTAGAGCCTCTTGAGTTCTCTTTAAGAGAACATGTTCTTATCGATAGAATAAATGAGATATCGAGCGCCGATAGAATTCCTCTTGCATCGATTAATTCATCCCTAAACGCCCTAGGTAGTCATCAAAAAAGGATGGGCACCACACTACTTGAGTGGCAGCCACATCAGGACATGCTCCATATCGTAGAACCCACGTTCCTATTCTTCCTTCGTCAAAAACTTAAGGCTGCACGAGGAACATCAAGCAAATCGTCAGATATCAATACCCTCCTCAAAGAACTTATGATTAGGGTTAGGGGATTTGAGGGGTCGCAAAGCCGATTGCAATTATTGGAATCTCCAAACGAGCAAGGAAGCTTTTTTGGTGGAAGCGCCACTGATACAAAATCAGATGCGTAGAATATAAGGTAGAATTTCTCACTTCTAGATCTTCGTCATCAAATTTATACATTGTGATTTTCATTCAGCGGCACCAAGGCGAGCGCTTGCCGCCTCCATAATACCGCGCGAGCCCGTGGCGGACTAGGACGGCGCCCAACGACACGCCGCCCCTTTCGACGATGCGCAGTTTGCGGCCGTAGCGGTCGACGTCCCGCTTGATCGGGGTCAGCTTGAACGGACCGGCGTTCAGCATCCCTTGCATCTTCACCGTCGCCGCCTCACCCAGCCGCCCCTCGCGGGCGCAGCGGGGCGGGTGGGTTTCGGGGGTGTCGATGTCGGCGATGCGGATCTTAGTGCCCGCCATCCAGAACGTGTCGCCGTCGACCATGCAGTTGATCCGCTTGGCATGGCCGCAGATCGTGAAACGTGCCGATACGGGCTTGCCGCCCGATAGTGCAGATGCGGCGGCGGTCGACGCCGCGCTGGCGATGCCCGCTGCGGTGGCTAGAGTGCCGGTAGCGGCGGTCGCGCCACCGGCGTTGGCCGCAGCGCCGGCGGCGGCCGCCGCAGCGGACGACGCCTCCGGCTTGGCACCTTCGTCGGCCCCGCCCCAGCCTCCGGGCACGCGGAAATGGCCGGCGGGCCAGGCGATGCCGAACCCGGTCGGCCATTCGATCTTCAGTCCGGGCGGCACCAGCGCCGACCAGTCGATCTGGCGAATCACCGGCATCATCAGCCCGAGCAGCATGCCGTAGAACACCAGACGGAGTTGCAGCAGGACTCCGGGCGCTGGACGGCGCGCCGCCCCAACGCGGCGCGTGGCGCCGGCGCGATCGCCGCCCAGCAACCGCATGAAATCAAACACATACTCCATCGTCCCCCGCGCGTACGCGCGCGCGCGAGGATGTCACTCTCGCCAGCGCCAGCGTTGCGGCGAGCGGAGTCAGAAACGAGGCGAACGCATCGTGAACATCGCTCACCTGACGCAAGCCGGCCGAGGACGGTTCCGCGCTGCCGAACCGATGCCGATGTTCACCTGGTACCGAATGGGGTTGCCGGCCGTGGGACGCGGTAAACTTTCCGTCCCGAAACATCAGGCGCGCACACCGGGGGGGCCGTCAAACCGGTCGGTTAGTCTGCCAAATGCCCGGCAAGTACCGAACTATCTGCTCACCCTCTGATATGCCGATCCAACGCGCGCGAGCCAGCTACCAGGTCGATGCCGTGCAGTACCGGCCGGATACGGCGAACTCGTTGTCCTGCATGCCTCGGCCAGGCCCGGATCGGCCCGCGGCACCGCTCCCGCACCTCCCGGCCGACGCGGTGCCGAAAATCGCACCCGTCATCGATCCCGCCGCAAGCACCGCCATGCTCGCGGTCCCATGCTCGTGGTGCCATGCCCGGGGACCCATGCCCGGAACCGTGCGAGCGCCCATACTTCCGACACGTCACTCCCCCGCCCCCCCCCCGAACGCCAGACGCACGAAGGGCGGGAAATGGCCCTAGCCACTCCCCGCCCCCGTTACGCATCCAGCTTATACCTCTTGCGAGGCAAGGGCTTAGAAGTGCGTGATGATGCCGAGCATTGGACGGAAGCTCTGCGCGTCGCCGAAGGTGTTGACCTCGGCGCGGATGCGGAAGCCTGCGTTGCCGGTGATGCCCTTCAGGCCGATGCTCTGCGGACCGACTTCTGCGCCGATGCCGTAGGTGATCGCGCTGTAGTCACGGCTGGTGTCGCCACCGTTGGTCGACCGTGCCGAGAACTTGTCGAAGTTCACCCACTGGTAGCCGACCTTGCCGTAGATCAGGCCGCTGTCGCCAGCGCGGAAGCCGAAACGGCCTGCTGCGCCATATTCCCAATCGATGTTGCCTTCGATGCCCTTGATCACGTTGCCTTCAGCGCCGACGAAAACCGGGCCGAGCGGCACGTTCACGCCGAGCACGCCCTGGACCAGCGAGCCCGACGGACGATAGTTGTTACGCAGCGTGTTGTCGGCGTTCAGCGCCTGCGGGATGCCGTGGCCGCGCTCGTTGTCGAACTGCTCCCAACCGCCCATGACGCCGAAATACGGCTCGATGCCGAATGCCTTCGAGCCGTCCGGAGCTGCTGCTTCGCCGGGCTGCGCGCTGTTGTCGGTGGGGGCCGGTGCCGACATGTCCTGCGCGAAGGCGGGAACTGCGACCGTTGCAGCGGCGAGGGCGATTGCCAGGGAAAGCTTACGCATGTGAATTTGACCTTATACCGTGTGTTGCGTGGATCCCCGACTGCACGGTGCGTCGGTTTGGTCCAGGCATGTCGAAACAGGCCGGCGAGCACATGGTTGCACAAAAAACGTCACATTCAGGGAACTGTTCCGTTGTGTTGCGCTACAGCAACGGTTCCTGTCAATTGGATGAACGAACCATGTCAATAACGGCGCTCAAGCTGCCAAAATACAGCGGAAAAGTGGCAAAAAGCAGCCGGCGCACCCATTAAGGCTGTCCGTTCATGGAACAGTGGGATCCGGTGTGCAGTGCAGCATGAATGGGGTTTTCGCGTCTCTTTTCGCGTCTCTTTCGCAGCCGCTGGACGGCACTGTTCTGGTCGACGGGTATCCTGTGGACCGCCTATGCCGTCGCCGCCGATGCCCCGGAACCGCCGACGAACGCAACGTCGGGAGCGGCCACCGCGCAACCGACCGATGCGACCGGCGTAACCTTCGACGCCCGCGATCTCGCCATCCTGGCGAACGCGGGCGGATAGCGACGCGCCCATCCTGAGCGCGTCGCGGACGGATCAGGGCTTCAGCGCGACGTCGTCGGCATCGTCCAGGTCTTCGTCGTCGTCGATGCTGCCATCGTCGAGTTCGTCCTGGACATCGTCCTCGTCCATGTCGGCCTCGTCCATCGTGACGGAGGCGTCGGTCTCGCCGACCTCTTCAGAGTCCATCTTGGTCTCGTCGATCGACTCGTCGTCCGTGTCGTCTTCGCCCAGATCGGGTTCGAGGTCGGTCAGGATGACGCCGTCGCTCGGCCCGTTGCGCGTGGCCTCGAGGATTTCGGCGCGCTGGCTCTCGTCATAGCCCTCTTCGTCATACCCGTCGTCGCCCGAACCGGCACTCGGCACCTGATGTCCGCCCATGGTCACACTCCCTCGTTCCAGGACGCCCGCGTGTCACGGGCTTACCCGATGCGAACGGTGGACGTGCCCGGTGGTTCCTTCAAGCGCGCTTGGGCGCGGTGGACGCAGGCCGGAACAAGCGACCCCGCTCGGTGACCAGGATCGCCAGCAACGCCGCCAAGCCTGCGCCGAGGAACCCCGCGACCAGCGGCACGGTCGTGCCGTCGAACGCCTGCCCGATCAGCGCGCCGATCACCGCGCCGACGGTCACGCTCAGGAACCCCTGCACGCTCGACGCGGTACCGGCGATCCGCCCCATATTCTCCATCGCCATCGCCGAGAAGTTCGACGTCGCCAGTCCGAAACACCCGAGCGTCAGCGCCTGGAAGACCGCGAAACTGACCAGCGTCTCGAAGCCGATCTCGATCGCGAACAGGTGGACCAGCGATACCAGGATCAGCAGCGACAGCGCGCCGTGGCTGATCAGCCGTGTCCCCAGCCGCATCACGATCCGCGAGTTGAGCAGGTTGCACGCCGCCATCGTCACCGACGTCGTCGCGAAGATCAGCGCGAGCAACGTCGGCTTGTGGAACACGTCCGCCATGATCTGCTGGATCGAGTTGAGATAGCCATACAGCGACCCCAGCAGCGCCGTCGACGCGAGCGTGTAGCCCAGCGAATTGCGGTCGACGAGCGTCTGCCGCCAGTCGCTCAAGATCCGCCCGGGCGTGATCGGCAGGACGTTTTCTGCCGCCAGCGTCTCCGGCATCCGCAGATAGAACCAGACCAGCACACCCAGCGTCAGCACCGCGACCGTCCAGAAGATCGCCCGCCAGTCACCGAACTGGAGCACCGCCCAGCCGAACGTCGGCGCCAGGATCGGCACGATCATGAACACCATGAACGCGATCGACATGACCCGCGCCATCGCCCGGCCGTGATAGCAATCGCGGACCAGTGCGATCGTCGCCACGCGCGCCGCTGCGATCACCGCGCCACCGAACACCCGCGCCGCCAGCAGCAGCGTGAAACTTCCCGCGGTGGCGCAGGCGACGTTGGCGATGATGTAGAGCACCAGCGACCAGAGCAGCACCGTCCGCCGCCCGAACCGATCCGCAAGCGGCCCGTGGACGAGCTGCGCGACGCCGAAGCCGATCACGAACGCGGTGACCACGAACTGGCGGCTGTTCTCCGACGCGACGCCGAGCGAGTCGCCGATCGCCGGCAGCGCGGGCAGCATCGAGTCGATGCCGAGCGCGGTCAGCGACATCAGCGAGGCGACGAGCGCGACGAACTCGACGAAGCCGATCGGCGCGCCACGCATCGCCGGCGCGTCGGAGTGTTGGTCCTGGGTCTGCATGATGCCAGCGCGTTTACCCGCTCGGGCGGGCGCGCGAAACCCGCTAACCGGCGCGGTTCGGAGATGATTGCGCGATACGCCGATGCCTCCTATCTGTATTGTCATAACAATACACTTCGGAGGCATCCATGATCCGCCCGCTCTTTCTCGTTACCGTCGGTCTCGTCGGCATGCTCGCGCTAGCCGCCTGCGACCGCTCGAACGAGGGCGCGTCGGTGTCGATCAACGCCGATGGCGGCAACGTCCTCGGCGCGATCAACGGCGAGACCGGCGAGATGAAGATCGACGTCCCCGGCTTCCAGGGCTCGGTGAAGCTGCCGAAGATCAGGATCGACACCGGCAATTTCGATCTCAACGGCGTGCGACTGTATCCCGGCTCGTCGATCAGGAATTTGAACATCGTCGGCGACGACAAGAACGGCGGGCTCCGCGTAGCCTTCGCCAGCCCCGCCACCCCGACGATCGTCCGCGACTGGTTCGCCGACCGGCTCGGCAAGGTCGGCTACCAGGTGCATTCCGAGGGGCCGAACCTGATCGGCACGACCGACGAGAACAAACCCTTCCGCCTCGAACTCGCCCCCGACGGCGCGGACAAGGCGACGGGCACGATCGTCATCAGCGGGTAACGCTCCCCTTCCGTCATGCCGGGCTTGTTCCGGCATCCACCGTTCCGCAAACCCGAAAGACGTGATGGCGCGGAACAGCGGACCCCGGAACAAGCCCGGGGTGACGGAGTGGCAGCCCTAGTATCCTTCCCCGCTAGGGGGAGGTGGCTGGCGCTTGCCAGACGGAGGGGGAGGCATGCGCAACGTGCGTTCCGTGTCCTCCCCCTCCGTCGCCTTTGGCGCCCCCCCCCTGGCGGGGGAGGATCGTTCAAAATGTAAACCAACCCTAACCCAGGCATTTGGCACCGCCTCCCCGACCCCCTATATCGGGTGCAACCCCAATCCGGACACGAACCCCATGCTCGACACCCCCGCCGCCCAGGTCCCGACGCTCAGCCTTGCAACCCAGGACACCGACCCCGACGGCTTCGCCGCCGCGTTTGGCGAATCGTTCGAGCGGTTCGGCTTCGCGATCGTCGCCGATCACGGCATTCCCGCCGACCTGATCGAGCGCGCCTGGGCCGAAACCAAGCTGTTGTTCGACCTCCCCGAGGACGAGAAGCGCGGCTATCACATTCCCGGCGGCGGCGGCGCGCGCGGCTACACGCCGTTCAAGACCGAGATCGCCAAGGATGCCAAGGTCGTCGACCTCAAGGAATTCTGGCACGTCGGCCGTGAGTTGCCCGAGGGTCATCGCTATGCGGACACGATGGCGCCGAACGTCTGGCCGACGCAGCCCGAGGGCTTCAAGCCGGTCTTCCTCGAACTGTTCGCCGCGTTCGACCGCGCGGGCGACAAGCTCCTGTCCGCGATCGCGCGCCACCTGAAGCTCAAGCCCGACTGGTTCGACCCGGCGGTGAAGGACGGCAACAGCATCCTCCGCCTGCTCCATTACCCCCCGATCCCCGCCGATGCGGAAGGCGTCCGCGCCGGGGCGCATGAGGACATCAACCTCATCACGCTGCTGCTCGGTGCCGAGGAAGCCGGCCTAGAACTGCTCGATCGCGCCAACGGCCGCTGGCTGTCGATCAAGCCGCCCGAGGGCGCGATGGTCGTCAACGTCGGCGACATGCTCCAGCGGCTGACCAACAACGCGCTGCCCTCGACCACGCACCGCGTCGTCAACCCGCCCCCCGAACGCCGCGGTCACTCGCGCTATTCGATGCCGTTCTTCCTGCATCCGGCGCCGGATTTCCTGATCGAGACGCTGCCGGGCACGATCACGCCGGACAACGCGAACCGCTATCCGAACCCGATCACCGCGCATGATTACCTGTACGAGCGCCTCGTCGAGATCGGCCTGATCAAGAAGTAAGGGGCGCGAACGATCCTCCCCCGCCAGGGGGAGGTGGCTGGCCCTTGCCAGACGGAGGGGGAGGTAAGGGGTAACCGATGTTCCGTAACCTCCCCCTCCGTCACCTTCGGTGCCACCTCCCCCTGGCGGGGGAGGATTGAGAAGACGGGCACGCCCCAAACCTCCGCTACCACCTCTTTCTCCACCCCGGCGAAGGCCGGGGCCCAATTGGGGGACGGTAATAACGAAGCGCAGCGCGCCGTTACGACCACTTTTCCAATTGAGCCCCGGCCTTCGCCGGAGTGGTGCCTCCCTCGGGACACGACCGCCCCATCCCCCCACCGCTTTTCTCCCCACCTGATACCCAACAACCACGCTTCGCCCATTGGTCCGCGCCGCCGCATCCGCTAGACCGCGCGCGATGCCCCATCTCTATCTCGTCGACGGCTCCGGCTATATCTTCCGCGCCTATCACCGGCTGCCGCCGCTCACCAACAAGCATGGCGAGCCGGTCGGCGCGGTCTATGGCTATACGACGATGCTGTGGAAGCTCGCCGACGAGGTCCACGCCGCCGACGGCCCGACCCACATGGCGGTCATCCTCGACAAATCCTCAAAGACCTTCCGCAACGATCTCTACGACAAGTACAAGGCCCAGCGCCCTCCCCCACCCGAGGACCTCGTCCCGCAGTTCCCGATGATCCGCGACGCCACGCGCGCGTTCAGCCTCCCCTGCATCGAGACCGAGGGACTCGAAGCCGACGACATCATCGCCTGCTATTCGAAGGCCGCGCTAGCGCAGGGTTGGGAAGTCACGATCGTCAGTTCCGACAAGGACCTGATGCAGCTGATCGAGCCCGGCCTCGACATGTACGACACGATGAACAACCGCCGGCTTGGCGCGGAGCATGTCGCGGAGAAATTCCACGGCGTCACGCCCGCGCAGCTCGGCGACGTGCTCGCGCTGATGGGCGACAGCGTCGACAACGTGCCGGGCGTTCCCGGTGTCGGCCCGAAGACCGCGGCGAAACTGATCCTTGAACACGGCGATCTCGAATCCGTCCTCGCCGCCGCCGACGGCATGAAGAAGAGCAAACTGCGCGACAATCTGATCGAGCATGCCGAGATGGCGCGGCTGTCGAAGGTGCTGGTCTCGCTCAAATGCGACGTCGCGCTGCCCGAACCGCTCGAGGATCTCGAACTCAAGGGCATTCCCGACGCGCCGCTGCGTGCATTCCTCGAGCATCACGGGTTCAAGTCGCTGCTCGCCAAGCTCTCCGCGGTCGCCGACGCGCCGGTTCCCGAATCGCCCGTCGTCGCGGACATGGACGACGACGAGCCCTGCAAGCACGACGACTACGAGACCGTGGTCGACGAAGCCGCACTCGATCGCTGGATCACCGTGGCCAAGCACCAGGGCTGGATCGCGATCGATACCGAGACGACTGGCATCGACGCGACCCGCGCGGATCTCGTCGGGATCAGCATGGCGCTGCATCCGAACCTCGCCTGTTACGTACCTATCGCGCATGGCGGGACGGATTTGCTCGCGGAAAACCCGGTCCAGCTCGATCGCGCGCTCGTGCTCGCAAAACTGAAGCCGTTGCTGGAGGATCCGAGCATCCTGAAGATCGGCCACAACCTCAAATACGACATGATCGTCCTCGGTCGCGCCTATGCGTCGACCGGCGGCGTGCAGATCGCGCCATTCGACGACACGATCGTCATGAGCTTCGATCTCGACGCCGGCCTCCACGGCCACGGCATGGACGAACTCGCCGCCACGCACCTCTCGCACACCTGCATCGCGTTCAAGGACGTGGTCGGCACCGGCAAGACGCAGCGCACCTTCAACGAAATCGACCTCAAGGCCGCGACCCGCTACGCCGCCGAGGACGCCGACGTGACGCTCCGCCTGTGGCGCCGGTTCAAGCGCCGGCTTCCCGCGGAGGGCTCGACCCGCGTCTACGAGATGGTCGACCGCCCGCTCGTCCCCGTCATCGCGCAGATGGAGATGCACGGGATCAAGGTCGACGCCGCGAAACTGTCGAAGCTCTCGACCGAGTTCGCCGGCCAGATGGCGAGCCTCGAAACCGAAATCCACGCGCTCGCCGGCGCGCCGTTCACGATCGGCAGCCCCAAGCAGCTTGGCGACGTGCTGTTCGAGAAGATGGGCATCAAGGGCGGCCGAAAGGGCAAGTCCGGCGTCTATTCGACCGACGTCACCGAACTCGAGCGGATCGCGGCGGACAAGGATTCGACCGGCGCAGTTATCGCGCGCAAAGTGCTCGACTGGCGCCAGTTGTCGAAGCTGAAATCGACCTACACCGACGCGTTGCAGGCGCAGATCAACCCGGCAACCGGCCGCGTCCACACGTCCTACTCGCTGACCGGCGCGCAGACCGGCCGGCTGTCATCGACCGATCCGAACCTCCAGAACATCCCGATCCGCACCGAGATCGGCCGCCAGATCCGCGACGCGTTCGTCGCCGAGCCCGGCAACGTCATCCTCGCCGCCGATTACTCGCAGATCGAACTGCGTCTGGCGGCGCACATGGCCAACATCCCCGCGCTGAAAACTGCGTTCGCAAACGGCGACGACATCCATTCGCTCACCGCGCAGGAACTGTTCGGCGAGGTCAACCGCGACACCCGCGGCCGAGCGAAGACGATCAACTTCGCGATTCTCTACGGCATCTCGCGCTGGGGCCTGGCGGGGCGTCTCGACGTGAGCGCCGACGAGGCACAAGCGATGATCGACCGCTATTTCGATCGCTTCCCCGGCATCTCGACCTACATCGTCGAGACCACCGAAAGCGTCCGTGCCACGGGCTACACCACCACGCTGTTCGGGAGAAAAACCCACTTCCCGCGCATCCGCTCGAAGATCCAGCACGAACGCCAGGGCGCCGAGCGCGCCGCGATCAACGCCCCGATCCAGGGCACCAGTGCCGACATTATCAAGCGCGCGATGGTACGCATGGGCCCCGCGCTGCTCGAGGCGGGCCTGCCGAACGTCCGCATGCTGCTCCAGGTCCACGACGAACTCGTGTTCGAACTGCCCGAAGGTGACGTCGAAGCGGCCAAACCCGTGATCGAACGCGTGATGGCGACCGCCGCGCAACCCGCGGTGACGCTCGACGTACCACTCGGCATCGAGATCGGCACAGGCCTCAGCTGGGGCGCGGCGCATTGATCCAGCCCCCCCCGTCATGCCGGGCTTGTTCCGGCATCCACCGTTCCGCGTATTCGCCAGCCTATGAGTGCGCGGAACGGTGGACCCCGGAACAAGCCCGGGGTGACGGAGGCTATCGGCAGTGACCGAGGCCACGCAGGATATCGACACGCTCGCCAAGGGTGGTCGCACCAACATTGCCGGCTTCGTCCTCCGCCTCGCCGCGCGAATCCCGTTCCTGTTCATCGCCGGCCGCATCTACGGCCCTGACCTCGTCGGCCGGTTCGCGATCGCCGTCGTGGTCGTCGAACTCGCCGCGCTCCTTGCAACGCTCGGCCTGAAACGCGGCCTCGCCCAAGCACTCAGCAGCGCCGACCGTCCGCACGCCAATGTCGTGTGGGACGCGATGGCGGTCGCCTTCATCGCCTCGCTGATCGCTAGCGCCGTGCTCTGCACGTTCCCGCAGATCATGTATCCGAACAGCGCAATCACCGGGCTCGACCGGTTCCTGCCGCTGATCATCGTCGCGATCGCGTGGTCCGACGTCAGCCTCGCAGCCCTCGCCTACCGCCTTAACGTCAAGGCCGCGGTCACCGCCCGCGCGGTGGTCGAACCGTGGACGATCTCGATCGCCGCCTGGGCATTCTCCTATTTCACGATCCGCGACGGCCTCGTGCTCAGCTATGTCGCGTCGATGACCGCGGCGCTGATCGCCAGCCTCGTGCCGTTCCTGCGCAGCTACGGTATTCCGCGCGGTTGGAAACCCCAGCTCCGCCCGTTGTATGCGCTCGCCCGCGCCAACGTGCCGCTGGCGGGCGCCGACATTCTCGAATGGGGCAGCCGCAACGTCGACCGCTTCATCCTCGGCGTGATGTTCGAGCCGAAGGTCGTGGGCATCTATTACATGGCGCAACAGGTCGCCTCCCTGCCGCAAAAACTGAAGACCAGCTTCGACCCGATCCTCGGGCCCGTCATAACCCACAGCCTCGCGATCAACGACCGCGCCGCCATCGCCAATCAGGTGCGACAGGTCGCGTTCTGGATCATGGCCGCGCAAGGCGGACTCGCGTTGATGGGCTCGATCCCCGGCGAAGCGGTGATGGGCGTGGTCGGCCCGCAGTTCGTCGCCGGCACCGCCGCACTCGCGTTCCTGCTGACCGCCGAGGTGCTCGCCTCGACCGGCGCGGTCAGCGAATCCGCGCTCGTCTACATCGCCCGACACCGCAACCTGATGATCTCCGCGGCGATGCTCGCCTTCCAGGTCGGGCTCAGTTTCGCGCTGATCTTCGCGATCCGCGCGCTTGGCTACCCGGTCAATTACCAGGCTGCAGGCCCAGCGATCGCACTGATGCTATCGGTGGGCGTGACCTCGATCATCAAGGCGAAGCTGCTCGGCCATCTGCTCGGTGCCAACGTGTCTCCGTGGCGTTGGCCGCTGGTCTGGGCCGCGCTCGCCGCGATCGTCGTCGGAGCTGGGTTCACCGCGCTACCTGATCACTATGAATGGGTCGAACTCGCGGTCGGCGAACCCGCGATCGCCGCAACCTATCTCTACATTCTGTGGAAATACGCGTTCGGCCCTGCCGACCGCGCGCTGTTTAGCAAGAAGCCGAAGGCCGACGAAGCTGCACTGCCCAACGCCGGTGCGCCGGTCGCCTGACCTTCGCTCCGGAAGTTTTTAGAGCATCCCGTAGAGCAGCGTGCCGTTCAGGCCGATGATCACTGCGGCGATCACCCAGGCAAGCGTTTTCAACCAGACCGGGCTCACCAGATCGCCCATGATCGTGCGGTCGCCGGTGAACTTCACCAGCGGGACGACCGCGAACGGCAATTGCAGGCTCAGCACCACCTGGCTCAGCACGAGCAGCTTTGTCGCGCCCGAATCGCCGGTCGCTCCGACGACGAACACGGCGGGGACGATCGCGAGCAACCGCGTCACCAGCCGCCGCGCCCAGACGGGCATGCGCAGGTTGAGGAAGCCCTCCATCACGATCTGGCCGGCGAGTGTGCCCGTCACCGTCGAGTTTTGCCCCGAGGCGAGCAACGCCACCGCGAACAGCACGCTTGCCGCGCCCATGCCGAGCATCGGCGCGAGCAGTTCATAGGCCTGGTCGATCTCGGCGACGTCGGTGCGGCCGGCGACGTGGAAGGTCGCGGCGGCGAGGATCAGGATCGAGGCGTTGATGAAGAAGGCGAGGCCGAGCGCCACGGTGCCGTCGATCGTCGCCATCGTGATCGCGTCGCGCTTGCCCGCAGCGTCCTTGGCGAAAGCGCGGGTCTGGACGATCGACGAGTGGAGGTAGAGGTTGTGTGGCATAACGGTCGCGCCGAGGATGCCGATCGCGATGTAGAGCATCGCCGGGTTGGTCACGATCTCGGTGGTCGGCACCAGCCCGCCGAGCACGCCCGCCCATTCGGGCTGCGCGAGGAACAGCTCGAAGATGAAACAGCCGGCGATGATCACCAGCAGCGCGACGACGAAGGCCTCCAGCTTGCGGAACCCGAAGCGTTGCAGCGCGAGGATCAGGAATACGTCGAGCGCGGTGAGGACGACGCCGTAGACCAAGGGCAGTCCGAACAGCAGCTTCAGCGCGATCGCGGTACCGAGCACTTCGGCGAGGTCGCAGGCGATGATCGCGATCTCGCAGAGGAACCAGAGTATGAGCGAGACCGGCTTCGAATACTCCGCGCGACAGGCCTGGGCGAGGTCGAGGCCGGCGACGATGCCAAGGCGCGCGGACAGGGCTTGCAGCACCATCGCCATCAGGTTCGACAACAGCACGACCGACAGCAGCGTGTAGCCGAAGGCGGAACCGCCGGCGATGTCGGTCGCCCAGTTGCCGGGGTCCATATAACCGACCGCGACGAGATAGCCCGGGCCGACGAACGCGAACAGACGCCGCCAGAACGACGCACCTTCGGGGACGACGACGGTGCGGTGGCTCTCGGCGAGCGAGTTGGCGAAGTCGGAGGCGGGAAGATTGGGGGCTGACATCGGGGGCTGCTTTGCCGGAACGGGCGATGGGGAACAAGCGCCCGTGTCCCGAACGCTGCCAAAGCAGCCCTACCCGCCCCCGGTTCCGTCATCCCGCCCCCGCACATCACCCGTCGCCCCCGTCCGTCGCCCTCCGTCCGTCCCCCGCCCGTCGCTCTCCGCCCGTCGCCCCCCGTCCGTCACCCCAGCGAAAGCTGGGGTATCCCGGTTGGCGGGTGTCACGACTCGAACGGGGAGATCCCAGCTTTCGCTGGGATGACGGGTGGGGTGGGGTGGGGTGGGGTGGGGTGCGGTGGGATGACGGATGGAGTGGGGTGTGGAACAGAAGCGAAGAAGGAGATCAGATCACCTTCATGTCCGCCTGGTAATGATGCCACGCGAAGATCGCCGCAGCACCGCGGTGCGGGCGCCAGGCCTCTGCTACTTCGCGCGTCAGTTTCTCGCTCGGCCGCGTCTCGTGGCCAAGGATCCGCCCGACCTCGATCTGGATCGCGAGATCGCCCGCCGGCCAGATGTCCGTCCGCCCTTCCGCGAACAGCAGGTAGATTTCCGCCGACCAGCGGCCGATCCCCTTCACGCGCACCAGCGCGGCGATCGCCTCTTCGTCGTCCTCGGGCAGGTTGGTCAGGTCGAGCCGGCCGCTCGTCACCTCGTCGGCAAGGCTGCGGGCATAGCCAAGCTTCTGCCGCGAGAGACCTGCGCTGCGTAGCACCTCGTCGCTGGCGGCGGCGATCTTCGCCGGATCGCCCGCGCCGCCGACCACCGCGTCGAGCTTGGTCCACACCGCCGCCGCCGAGGCGACGCTCACCTGTTGGCCGACGATCGTCCGCAGCAACGTCGCGAAGCCGCGCTCGCTGATCCGCGGCGCGGGGTGGCCGGCATTGCCGACCGCGACCGCGAAGGCGGGCTCGATCGCGCACAGGGCCGCCATCGCGGTGTCGAGTTGGTCTGCGCTCAGCCCCATGTCGGGCGCCAAGACGCTTGATCGCGCGCGGCGGTAACGCCATGGATCGGCGGAAGTTTTTCGGAGGACAGCATGCCCAAGCTTATCGTCGTGACGCGCGAAGGGGAAGAACGCGAAATCATGGGCGAATCCGGCCTTTCGGTGATGGAAGTCATCCGCGACGCCGGGATCGACGAGATCCTGGCGCTATGCGGCGGCTGCTGCTCGTGCGCCACCTGCCACGTCCATGTCGACCCGGAGTTTGCGGGCAAACTCAAGCCGATGGGGCCGGACGAGGACGACCTGCTCGATTCGACCAGCGACCGCGACGAGTTCTCGCGCCTGTCGTGCCAGATCGAGCTGACCGAGGGCCTCGACGGCCTGAAAGTCCGGATCGCCGCCGAGGATTAAGCCCCAGTCCCTCGCCCCTCCGGGGAGAGGGAGGGAGGAGCCGTAGGCGACGGAAGGGAGAGGGGCTGTTAGGATGGAACGTCCCGAGCCTCACGCCCCTCTCCCTTCCCACCGCAAGTGCGGCGGGCCCCTTCCCTCTCCCCGTCGGAGAGAGGGAATTCAGGTCACCGCGTCGTTATCGCATACAGCGCGATCGCTGCGGCGTTCGACACGTTCAGGCTCTCCACCTTCTCCGAGATCGGCAGTTTCGCCAGTTCGTCGCAATGCTGCTCCGTATTCTGCCGCATGCCCTCGCCCTCGGCGCCGAGCACGATCGCGATCCGCTGCGTCCCCATCGCCTCCGACAGCGTCTGCGTCGCGTGGCCCGTAAGCCCGATCCGCCAGAAGCCAGCCGCCGCGATCTCTTCCAGAGCGCGCGCAAGGTTCACCACCCGGATCCAAGGCACGCTCTCAAGCGCCCCGGACGCAGCCCGAGCGATCGTCCCCGATTCCGGCGGTGCATTACGATCCGGTGTAATAATCCCCAGCGCATCGAACGCAGCCGCCGAGCGCAAAATCGCGCCGACGTTATGCGGATCGGTCACGCCATCGAGGATCACAAGCGGGCGGTTGTCGTCCTTGCCGTGCTCCAGCAGATCCGCCAGCCACATGTCCTCGAGCGGCTCGACCTCGATCACCACGCCCTGGTGCGGCGCATCGCCCGGCACCAGCCGCGCCAGATCCATCGCCTCGGCATAGGTCACCGGCACGTCGGCCGGCAGGTCGAACCCGGCCAGCGCCTCGCGCGTGCCGAGGATTTTCCGCACCGTGCGCTCCGGATTGGCGAGCGCCGCCCCGACTGCGTGCTTGCCCCAGAAGCGGGGGCGGCCTGCCGGTGCCTTGCTCGGCCTGTGTCCCTTGCGTGCCATATTCGCTCTCTATCGTGTCTGTGTATGCACGCGTCCTTGTCGGCATTCGGCCTCTGCGGCAACACCGAAGCGCGAAACTTCGCAAAAGCTGCGTTGACACACCGGGCGCGCTTCGCCATTGAGCCGCCTCGCTTGAGAGAGCGACGTTCGCAAGAGCGGCCTGGACAGGTGGCCGAGTGGTTAAAGGCAGCAGACTGTAAATCTGCCGGAGTTTCTCCTACGTAGGTTCGAACCCTACCCTGTCCACCACCGCCCCAGCGCGGTGATGGGTTTATCCAAAATCAAAACATTGATCGGCAAGCATCTTTTCCGAGACGGGAAGGAAGTCCGCGTGACATCGGCTCGCGGAGGGTTAGGATCACGGCGACCGTAACGATTTCGGAAGCCGCGTGACCTCAGACCCCGCCGTACAGCAGCCCGCCCAAGATCTCGCCGACTCGATCCTAGACACGCTCGTCCACCGCATCGGCAAGGACGCCCAGGCAGCGAGGCCACACGACTGGCTCGCCGCGACGATCCTGACCGTGCGCAACGACATCGTCGAACGCTGGATGGCCTCGACCAAGGCGGCGCACGCAGCGGGCGCCAAGCGCGTCTATTATCTCAGCCTCGAATTCCTGATCGGCCGGCTGCTGCGCGACGCGGTGACCAACCTCCAGCGCAACGACGAGGTCACGCAGGCCCTAAAGCTCCACGGCGTCAACCTCGCCGAACTGGAGGAGATCGAGCCCGACGCGGCGCTCGGCAATGGCGGCCTAGGCCGGCTCGCTGCCTGCTTCATGGAGAGCATGGCGAGCCTCGCGCTCCCCGCCTACGGCTACGGCATCCGCTACGTGAACGGCATGTTCCGCCAGCGGATCGACGATGGCTGGCAGGTCGAGATGCCCGAAAACTGGCTCGCGCACGGCAACCCTTGGGAGTTCGAACGCCGCGAGAGCGCCTATTTCGTCGGCTTCGGCGGCGAAGTGACCGTCGCGGACAACGGCCAGGTCCATTGGAGCCCGTCCGAGGCGGTCGAGGCGACCGCCGTCGACACCCCCGTCGTCGGCTGGCGCGGCAAGCACGTCAACACGCTCCGGCTGTGGACTGCCCGCGCGTTCGATCCGATCAAGCTCGACCGCTTCAACGCCGGCGATTTCACCGGCGCGCTCGCCGACCAGCTGCGCGCGGAGACGCTCACGCGCGTCCTCTACCCCAACGACTCCACCGCCGCCGGCCAGGAACTCCGCCTGCGCCAGGAGTATTTCTTCTCGTCCGCGTCGATCCAGGACATCGTCCGCCGCCACATCCAGTATTTCGGCGACATCCGCACGCTGCCCGACAAGGCCGCGATCCAGCTCAACGACACGCATCCCGCGGTGTCGGTCGCCGAGCTCATGCGGCTGCTGATCGACCATCACGAATTCGCGTTCGACGAGGCGTGGAAGATCACGCGCGCCACCTTCGGCTACACCAACCACACGTTGCTGCCCGAGGCGCTGGAGAGCTGGCCCCTGCCGCTGTTCGAACGCCTCCTCCCCCGCCACATGCAGATCGTCTACGCGATCAACGCCAAGCTGCTGCGTGAGGCGCGCGGCACGGACGGCATAGACGACCGCGCGATCGCGGCGATCAGCCTGATCGACGAGGGCGGCGAGCGACGCGTGCGGATGGCGAACCTCGCCTTTGCCGGCTCGCACAGCGTCAACGGCGTCGCCGCGCTCCACACGCAGCTGATGAAGAAGACGGTCTTCGCCGATCTCCACAAGCTCTACGCGACACGGATCAACAACAAGACGAATGGCATCACGCCGCGCCGTTGGCTCCAGCAGTGCAACCCCGGCCTCACCGCACTGATCCGCGACGCGATCGGCGATGGCTTCCTCGACGATGCCGAAAAGCTCGTCGATCTGGATGTTTTCGCGGACGATTCCGGTTTCAGGGAGCGCTTTTCGAGCGTGAAGCGTTCGAACAAGGTGGCACTGGCTAATCACATCAAGGAGACGATGGGGCTCCGCATCGACCCGGACGCGATGTTCGACGTGCAGATCAAGCGCATCCACGAATATAAGCGCCAGTTGCTCAACATCATCGAGACGGTCGCGCTCTACGACCAGATCCGCAGCCATCCCGAACGCGACTGGACGCCGCGCGTGAAGCTGTTCGCGGGCAAGGCAGCCTCGAGCTATCACAACGCGAAACTCGTCATAAAGTTGGCGAACGACGTAGCCCGCCGGATCAACGCCGACCCGTCGGTCGGTGGCCTGCTGAAGGTCGCGTTCCTGCCCAACTACAACGTGTCGCTGGCGGAGAAGATCATCCCCGCCGCCGACCTCAGCGAACAGATCTCGACCGCCGGCCTCGAGGCGTCTGGCACCGGCAACATGAAGTTCGCGATGAACGGCGCGCTAACGATCGGTACGCTCGACGGCGCGAACATCGAGATCAAGGACCGCGTCGGCGACGACAATATCTTCATCTTCGGCATGACCGCGGACGAGGTCGAGGCGAAGCGCGCCAATGGCTATGATCCGCGCGCGGTAATCGACGGCTCGAACGAACTTCGCCAGGCAGTGTCGGCGATCGCGTCCGGCGTGTTCTCACCCGACGACAAGACGCGCTACGCCGGCTTGATGGGCGGGCTGTACGAGGGCGACTGGTTCATGCTCGCCGCCGATTTCGACAGCTACGCCACCGCACAACGCGCGGTCGACACGCGCTGGAACGACCGCGACGCGTGGGTCGCCTCGACCGTCCGCAACGTCGCGCGCGTCGGCTGGTTCTCGTCAGACCGCACGATCCGCGAATATGCGCGGGAAATCTGGACGGTGATGTGAAGCCATCCGAAGGCGCCATCGTTGCCCTCCTCGAAGGGCGTCACGACGATCCGTTCTCGCTGCTCGGCGTTCACAACGGCCCGACCGGTGTATTCGCACGTGTATGGCTGCCCGGCGCGGACAAGGCCGAGGCGCATGCGCTCGACGGCACCGCGCTCGGCACGCTCCCCCGCATCGACGATCGTGGCCTGTTCGAAGGCCCGATAGACGGTGACCCGCAGCCCGTGAAATACCACGCGGAGGCGGGCGACACATCGTGGTGGGTCACCGACCCCTACAGCTTCGGCCCCGTCCTCGGCCCGATCGACGACCTGCTGATGGCCGAGGGTACGCACCGCCGCCTCCACGACAAGATGGGCGCGCACCTGATCGAGCACGAAGGCGCACACGGCGTCCACTTCGCGCTCTGGGCCCCCAACGCGCAGCGCGTGTCGGTGGTCGGCGACTTCAACGACTGGGACGGCCGCCGCCACGCGATGCGCAAGCGCGGCGACGTCGGCGTGTGGGAGATTTTCATCCCAGACATCGGCGAATATCGTGCGTACAAGTTCGAGATCGTCGGCCCCGATGGCCAGCTTCAACCGCTCAAGGCCGATCCGTTCGCGTTCGCATCCGAACTCCGCCCCGCCAACGCCTCGATCACGCGGAAACTCGCGCACGACTGGGCCGATACCGATCACCGCAAACACTGGTCCTCGGTCGATCCCCGCCGCGTGCCGATCAGCATCTATGAGGTGCACGCCGGATCGTGGGACCGCGACGCCGACGGCTGGTTCCTGACCTGGGACGCGCTCGCCGACCGCTTGATCCCCTACGTGGTCGAGATGGGCTTCACGCACATCGAATTCCTGCCGATCAGCGAACACCCCTACGACCCGAGTTGGGGCTACCAGACCACCGGCCTCTATGCGCCGTCCGCCCGGTTCGGCGATGTCGAAGGGTTCGCGCGGTTCGTCGACGGCGCGCATCTTGCCGGGATCGGCGTGTTGCTCGACTGGGTGCCCGCGCATTTCCCGACCGACGCGTTCGGGCTCGCGCATTTCGACGGCACCGCGCTGTACGAACACGAAGACCCGCGGCTCGGCTTCCACCCCGACTGGAACACCGCGATCTACAATTTCGGTCGGCGCGAAGTCGCGTCGTTCCTCGTCAACAACGCGCTGTTCTGGGCCGAGCGCTATCACATCGACGGCCTCCGCGTGGATGCCGTCGCGTCGATGCTGTACCGCGACTACTCGCGCAAGGCCGGCGAATGGATCCCCAACGAGCAGGGCGGCCGCGAGAATTGGGAAGCCGTCGCGTTCCTCCGCGACATGAACCGCGAGATCTACGGCCAGCACCCCGGCGTCTTCACGATCGCCGAGGAATCGACCTCATGGCCGGGCGTCTCCGCGCCGGTCGGCGACGACGGCAAGAGCGGTGGACTCGGGTTCGGGTTCAAGTGGAACATGGGGTTCATGCACGACACGCTCCAGTACATGGCGCGCGATCCGCTGCACCGGAAGCACCACCACGGCGAGATCAATTTCGGCCTCGTCTACGCGTTCAGCGAAAACTTCGTCCTGCCGCTCAGCCATGACGAAGTGGTCCACGGCAAGGGTTCGCTGCTGACCAAGATGCCCGGCGACGACTGGCAGCAATTCGCCAATCTGCGCGCCTATTACACGTTCATGTGGGGCTATCCGGGCAAGAAGCTGCTCTTCATGGGCCAGGAATTCGCGCAGCGTCGCGAGTGGTCCGAGGACCGTGCGCTCGACTGGGGCCTGCGCAACGCGCGCAGCCACGAGGGTATCCGCAACCTCGTCCGCGATCTCAACACCGTCTACCGCGAGAAGCCCGCGCTCCACGCCCGCGATTGCGAGGCCGAAGGGTTCGAGTGGCTGATCGCCGACGATGCCGCCAATTCGGTGTTCGCATGGTTACGCAAAGCCCCCGGCGCGAAGCCGGTCGCGATCATCGCCAACATGACGCCGATCGCGCGCGCGCCCTACCGCATTCCGCTGCCGATCGACGGCCGCTGGTGCGAGATCATCAACAGCGACGCGCATGAATATTGGGGCAGCGGCCTCGGCAATCTCGGCGGCGTCGTCGCACAGGACGGCGCGGCCTGGGTCACCTTGCCCCCGCTCGCGACGATCATGCTGGAGTTCGAAGAGTAACGCGATCTGGTAGGCATCGGAACCAGATCGGGGTTGCCGGACGTTATTAATACGACCTGATAACAGAGACTGGAGAGCGAAAATGGTAGAACGGCGAGGACAGCCTCTCGCGCGCGACGCAATGGCGTACGTGCTGGCAGGCGGCCGTGGTAGCCGTTTGATGGAGCTGACCGATACGCGCGCGAAACCCGCGGTGTATTTCGGCGGCAAGGCGCGGATCATCGATTTCGCGCTGTCCAACGCGATCAATTCCGGCATCCGACGGATCGGCGTCGCGACGCAGTACAAGGCGCATTCGCTGATCCGCCACCTGCAGAGCGGCTGGAATTTCCTCCGCTCGGAACGCAACGAGAGCTTCGACATCCTGCCCGCCTCGCAGCGGATCAGCGAGTTCCAATGGTATGAAGGCACCGCCGACGCGGTCTACCAGAACATCGACATCATCGAGAGCCACGCGCCCGAATACATGGTCATCCTGGCGGGCGATCACATCTACAAGATGGATTACGAGCTGATCCTGCAACAGCATTGCGAGACCGGCGCGGACGTCACCATCGCCTGTCTCGAAGTGCCGCGGATGGAAGCGGTCGCGTTCGGCGTGATGGCGGTCGACGAGCACGACAACGTGACCGATTTCGTCGAGAAGCCCGCCGATCCGCCTGCCGTACCCGGCAATCCGGACATCGCGCTGGCATCGATGGGGATTTACGTCTTCCATACCAAATTGCTGTTCGACGAACTGCGCCGCGACGCCGAAACGCCCGGTTCCGCGCGCGATTTCGGCAAGGATATCATCCCCTACCTCGTCAAGCACGGCAAGGCGGTCGCGCATCGCTTCTCCGACAGCTGCGTGCGGTCGGGGCTCGAGGTCGAGGCCTATTGGCGCGACGTCGGCACGGTGGATGCGTATTGGGAGGCGAACATCGACCTCACAGACGTGGTGCCGAAGCTCGATCTGTACGACCGCAGCTGGCCGCTCTGGACCTATTCGGAGGTCACCCCGCCGGCCAAGTTCGTCCATGCCGACGACGGCCGCCGCGGCGAGGCGGTGTCGTCGCTGGTATCAGGCGACTGCATCATCTCCGGCTCCTCGATCCACCGCAGCCTGATCTTCACCGGCACGCGCGCGCATAGTTACTCGATGCTCGATCAGGCGGTGATCCTCCCGCACTGCGTCATCGGCCGCGGCGCACGACTGTCGAAGGTGGTAGTAGATCGCGGCGTGGAAATTCCCGACGGTTTGATCGTCGGCGAAGATGCCGAGTCGGACGCACAGCGCTTCCGGAGGACGGACAGCGGCGTGGTGCTGGTGACCAAATCCATGATCGACCGGCTGACCGCGTGATGATCAAGGCAAATCCTCCCCAGCACGGGGAGGGGGACCATGCATCGCATGGTGGAGGGGGGCTTCCACAAGCGGTACGGTGGCGGCCAGCCCCCTCCACCATTCGCCAGTGGCGAACGGTCCCCCTCCCCGTGCCGGGGAGGATTTGATGCGCGTCCTCTCCGTCGCCTCCGAAGCCTATCCCATCATCAAGACCGGCGGTCTCGCGGACGTCGTCGGCGCGCTGCCGGCCGCGCTCGCGCCGCACGGTGTGGCGCTGACCACCTTCCTCCCCGGCTACCCCGCGCTCGCCGCCGTTACCAAGCGCGCGAAAGTCGTCCACCGCTATACCGACCTGCTCGGCGCCGAAGCCCGCATCCTGAAAGCGAAGATCGGCGACCACCCGCTCCTCGTCCTCGACGCCCCCGCGCTGTTCGCCCGAGGCGGCGGCCCCTACGGTGACGCGGTTGGCGCGGACTGGCCCGACAACTGGCGCCGCTTCGCCGCATTCAGCCGCGCCGCCGCCGACCTCGCCTCGGGCGCGGTCCCCGGCTACGCGTTCGATATCCTCCATTCGCACGACTGGCAGGCGGCGATGGCCCCCGCCTATCTCCGCTACGCCCCCGGCCCAGCCAAGCCCGCCAAGACTGTCGTCACCATCCACAACATCGCGTTCCAAGGGCGCTACGGCTACGACATCTTCGCCGACCTCGCGCTGCCCGACATCGCCTTCGCGCTCGACGGCGTCGAATATTATGGCGGCGTCGGCTATCTGAAGGCCGGCCTCGAAGCCGCCGATGCGATCACCACCGTCAGCCCGACCTACGCCGCAGAAATCCGCCGCGCCGAATTCGGCATGGGCCTCGAAGGCCTGATCAACGATCGCGCGAACCGCGTAACGGGGATCGTCAACGGCATCGACCCCGCCGTCTGGAACCCCGAAACCGACGCGACGCTCCCCGCCCGCTACACCGCGCGCACGCTCGCCCGCCGCCGCATCAACAAGCGTGCGATCGAGACGCTGTTCGGTCTCGACACCGAAGACGGCCCGCTCTTCACCGTCGTCAGCCGCCTTACCGGGCAAAAGGGGATGGACGTCCTTGTCGGTGCGCTTGACGAACTCGTCGCACTCGGTGGCCGGCTCGCCTTGCTGGGCTCCGGCGACGCGGACCTCGAACGCGCGTTCCTCGCCGCCGCCGAACGCCACCCCGGCCGGATCGGCGTCCGCATCGGCTATGACGAGCCCGTCTCGCACCTGCTGCAAGGTGGCGCCGACGCGATCCTGATCCCGTCGCGGTTCGAACCCTGCGGCCTGACGCAGCTCTACGGCCTCGCTTACGGCTGCATCCCCGTCGTCGCGCGCACCGGCGGGCTCGCCGACACCGTGATCGACGCCAACGAAGCCGCGATCGCCGCGGGTGTCGCCACCGGCGTCCAGCACGACGGCGTCACGCCGGAAGCGCTCAGCCACGCGTTGCGTCGAACGCTCGCCCTCTATGCACGCCCCGATCGCTGGGCCATGTTGCAGCGCAACGCGATGCGCGCGGACTTCTCGTGGGACGAGAGCGGCCGCCGCTACGCAAACCTCTATTCGAGCCTCCTGGAGCCCGCATGATCCGCACCGTTTCGACCACGCCCTACACCGACCAGAAGCCCGGCACGTCGGGCCTGCGCAAGAAGGTGAAGGTCTTCCAGCAGCCGAACTACGCCGAGAACTTCGTCCAGAGCGTGTTCGATGTCGTCGCGGACAAGGCCGGCGCAACGCTGGTCATCGGCGGTGACGGCCGCTTCCTCAACCGCGAAGTCATCCAGGTCGCGATCCGCATGGCCGCGGCGAACGGTTTCGGGCGCGTGATCGTCGGGCGTGGCGGCATCCTCTCGACGCCTGCCGCCAGCCACATGATCCGCAAGCGTGGCGCGATCGGCGGGCTCGTCCTCTCGGCAAGCCACAATCCGGGCGGCCCCGACGAGGATTTCGGGATCAAGTACAACATCGCCAATGGCGGCCCCGCACCTGAGGGCGTGACGGACGCGATCAATGCGCGGACGCTCGAGATCGATCGCTGGCTGACCGTCGATGCCGACGACATTGACCTCGACAGCGACGGTGAAGTCACGGTTGGCGACATGCCCGTCGAAGTCGTCGATCCCGTCGAGGATTACGCCGCCCTCATGGAAACGCTGTTCGACTTCGACGCGATCCGCGCCGCCAAACTGACGATGGCGTTCGACGCGATGAGCGCCGTCACGGGACCCTACGCGACCGAGATCCTCGGACGCCGCCTCGGCTTCGCGCCCGGCACGGTCCGCAATGGCGAACCCCTCCCCGATTTCGGCGGCCACCATCCCGACCCCAATCTCGTCCACGCGCACGAACTCTACGAAACGATGATGGCCCCCGACGCGCCCGATTTCGGCGCAGCATCAGATGGCGACGGCGACCGCAACCTGATCATCGGCAAGCATCGCTTCGTCACCCCCTCGGACAGCCTCGCGATGCTGGCCGCCAACGCGCACCTCGCGCCGGGCTACGCCGGTGGCCTGAAGGGCATCGCCCGCTCGATGCCGACCAGCGCCGCCGCCGACCGCGTGGCCGAAGCGCTCGGCATCCCCGCCTACGAGACCCCGACCGGGTGGAAGTTCTTCGGCAATCTGCTCGACGTCGGCATGGCGACGATCTGCGGCGAGGAAAGCGCGGGCACCGGCTCGGATCACGTCCGCGAGAAGGACGGCCTGTGGGCGGTGCTGCTGTGGCTCAACATCCTCGCGGTCCGCGGCGAGAGCGTCGACGCGATCGCCCGCGATCATTGGGCGAAGTTCGGCCGCAACTATTACGCGCGCCACGATTACGAGGGGATCAAGACCCCGCGCGCCGACGCGTTGATGGCCTCCCTCCGCGCGAGCCTCGCTACCCTCCCCGGCCAGCAGTTCGGCGACCTGACCGTCGAGACCGCGGACGAGTTCGCCTATACCGACCCGACCGACGGCTCGATCAGCCGCAACCAGGGCGTCCGCATCCTGTTCGCTGGCGGCAACCGCGTCGTGTTCCGCCTGTCGGGCACCGGCACCAGCGGCGCGACCCTGCGCGTGTACCTCGAACGCTACGAGCCGGTCGGCGGCGACCTCGACCGCGATACCGGCGAGATGCTCGCCAGCATCGTCGCGGCGGCGGAGTCGATCGCCGGCATCGAACAACACACCGGCCGTAACGCACCGGACGTCGTCACCTGATGCGCCGTTACGGGCTGCTCGCGCTATCGACCCTACTGGTCGCGGCATCGCCCGCGCCGCAGTCTCCCGCGCAGATGTTCGGCCCGCTCTACAAGGCGGTGCAGATGCGCGGGCTGTTCCCGGATTCGAAGACCTTCGCCGACGCGACGCCCAAGCGGCCGGCGAAGGCCATCCTCGCCGACTATGCGAAATGCCGCTGCGACGCCGAACCCGCGCTGCGCCGGTTCGTCGCGGCGAACTTCACGATCCCGACGACGCCCGCCGCACCGCCATCGGCCGAGCGGCTGACGCTGAAGGCGCACATCGACGCGCTCTGGCCGCAACTGACACGGACGCAGACGACCGTCCCGACAGGCTCGTCCGCGCTGACCCTGCCGAAGCGTTACGTCGTCCCCGGCGGCCGCTTCCGCGAGATGTATTACTGGGACAGCTATTTCACGCTGCTCGGCGTCCAGCGGTCCGGGCGGCAGGATCTGGTCGAGGACATGGTCGTCGACTTCGGCAGCCTGATCGACCGCTACGGCCATATCCCCAACGGCACGCGCACCTATTATCTCAGCCGCTCGCAACCACCGTTCTTCTACCTGATCGCCGGCCTGTCGCGCGATCCCAGGACGCTGGCGACGCGCAACCGCCAACTCCGTGCCGAACACGCATTCTGGATGGCCGGCGCCGAGACTCTCAAGCCCGGCCAGCAATCGCGCCGTGCCGTCCGCCTGCCCGACGGCGCGCTGCTCAACCGCTATTGGGACGACCGCGACGATCCCCGCGACGAGAGTTATCGCGAGGACGCCGAACTCGCCGACCGTACGCCGTCGCGTAATCGCGGAGAACTATTCCGCGACTTGAGAGCCGCAGCGGAAAGCGGCTGGGACTTCTCGTCGCGCTGGCTGGCGGACGGCCGCACGCTCGCGACGATCCGCACCACGCGGATCGCGCCGGTCGACCTCAACAGCCTGATGGTCGGCATGGAGCAGGCGATCGCCGCGAACTGCCGGACGCTCGGCGACACCGCGTGCGCGACGTCGTACACCGCCCAAGCGACCGCGCGCGCCGCCGCGATCCGCCAGCATCTGTGGAACGGGCGGTTTTTCGCCGACTACGACCTCGACACCAACCGCGCGAACGACTTCGCCAGCGCCGCGATGGCGTTCCCGCTGTTTGCCAAGGTCGCCACGCCCGATCAGGCAAAGGCGACCGCCACCGCACTCCGCCCGTTCGTCGGCGAAGGCGGCTTGCGCACGACGCTGATCGGCAGCGGCCAGCAATGGGACGACCCGAACGGCTGGGCGCCGCTGCAATGGATCGCGATCCAGGGCCTGCGCGGCTACGGCGAGACCGCGCTTGCCGACCGGATCACCAAGGCCTGGCTCGCGTCGGTCGACCGCGAATATCAGGCGAGCGGCAAGCTGCTGGAGAAATACGACGTGGTCGAGCGCAAGCCAGGCGGTGGCGGCGAATATCCCAACCAGGACGGCTTCGGCTGGACCAACGGGGTCACGAGGGCGCTGATGGTGGATCGCCCATGACGCGCCGCCGCCGCAGCGCGCTCTACATGCCCGCGTCGAACACGCGCGCGATCGCGAAGGCACGGAAGCTCGATTGCGACGTCGTCATTCTCGACCTGGAGGATGCGGTCGCGCCGGACGAAAAAGCCGCCGCGCGCGACCGGGTCGTCGAGGCGGTACGCGAAGGCGGGTTCGGCGCGCGCGAACTCGTGGTGCGGATCAACGGCCTCGGCACACCGTGGTACGCGGACGACATCGCTGCGGTACGCGCCATAGGCGTCGACGCCGTTCTCGTACCCAAAGTGTCCTACCCGTCCGATCTGGAGGCAATCCGCACGTCGCTGGGCGAGGCGGGCCCGCCGATCTGGGCGATGATCGAGACCTGTGCCGCGATCCTGTCACTCCCTGCGCTGTCGCAAGCGGCTTGGGGGTCACGGCTGACGGCGCTGATCGCCGGTACCAACGATCTCGCCAAGGACATGCGGTGCCGTCCCGGGGCGGATCGCACCCCGCTGATCCCCGCGCTCACCGCAATCGTGATGGCCGCGCGTGCGGCGGGGATCGTCGCGCTGGACGGCGTGTGCAACGCGCTCGACGACCCTGCGCGCTTCGCGGCCGAGTGCGCTCAGGGCGCGATGCTGGGGTTCGACGGGAAGACGTTGATCCATCCGTCGCAAATCGATGCGGCGAACGCCGGTTTCGGTCCGAGCGAGGAGGAGTTGGCATGCGCGCGGGCGATCGTCGCGGCATTTGCCAAGCGGGAGAATGCGGACAAGGGCGCGATCCGGCTGGACGGCCAGATGGTCGAGCGGCTGCATCTGGCCGAGGCGGAAGCAGTGCTGGCGCGCTGAGGCGGACTTAGATTCTCCCCTGCAAGGGGAGGTGGCTGGCGCTTGCCAGACGGAGGGGTGAAACCCTGTCGACAGCGCGATACCCCTCCGTCAGTCCTGCGGACTGCCACCTCCCCTCCCAGGGGAGGATCAAGTATTGTCAGCCCTTCGCAGCCTTCCGTCGGGTCTCCCAACCCTTTCTTGCCGCCGCGGACCGATCACCACTCCGCGCAGACGCCTGCGTATCGGGCTTGCCCCGACCCGAGCCGGACTTGTTGCCCCCGCCCGAATCCTTGTTCACCGTAGCCCAGGCCCGCGCCTCGGCCTCAGGCTCGGGAACACCCTTCGCCTCATAGCCATCCGCGATATGCGCGGCCTTGCGCTTCTGCTTGTCGGTGTACGCGTCCTTGTCACCCTGTGGCATTGCCGCTCTCCTCGTCAGAGAGCTTCAACGCTCAAACCAACAGGTCGTTCAGCGGCCGATCCAGTCCGCCACTTCGGTCGCGACCTGGTTCGCGGCCTGGTTGATCCCGGCCGCAGCCGAAGGCGCATCGATCGCCGACACCGGCACGCGCGCCTCGAAGCGGCGCTTCTCGACCGACGTCTTGCCCGCGCGCATCAGCGACGCGTCGTACGTCACGACCGCCTCGCGAGTCGTCGCATCCAGCCCGAACGACCGCAGCTCGCCACCGAGCAGACCGCCCGGGTCGCCGATCGACTGCGCCGTCGACAGCACGACCAGCCCGGTTCGCGACGAGACCGTATCCGACACCAGCCGTGCGAACAGGCGCGCCGGTGGCTCCGCCCACTGCGCATCGGTGACGTATGCGATCGAGGTCGGCGTCGCCTGGACCGGCACGCGCGCGGTTGCGAGCGACTGCGGCACGACCGGCGTCTGGATCGTAATCGACTTGGCGGTCGCCGAGTCCTGGTTCTGGCCGACCGGCACCGACGAAACGCTCGTCAGCGTCAACAGCGTGGGGGGCGGTTTCGCGCCGAAGCTGATGCACCCGGCGAGTGGCAGCATCGCGATCAGGATGAGCGGTGTCTTCATGGCGTGCCTCACTTACCCTTGTAATCCGGGAGCTTCTGCTGCCCGATCAGCGAACTCGCACCCTGCTGGTCGACCTTCTCGGCGACCGACGACAATGCCGCCGCGGTCGTCCGCAGGTCGTGGACCAGACGGTTGGCCTCGGGGATGGTCGTCTTCGAGAACGCCTGCAGGCCCGGCCGCGCATCGCCGATCGCGGCGTTGAGCGTGTCGGCGCTCTGCTGCGCAGACGTGATCGCCTTGTTCAGGTTCGCCATCGCCGGCTTGACCTCCTCGGACAGCACGCCGTTGGTGGTCTTGGCGAGCACGCCGAACTGCTGCGCGGCATCACCCGCCTGCTGGATCGCGACGCGGGTCTGCGCGAGGGTCGCGGCGATCTCCGGACCACGATCGGCGAGCGCATCGGTCAGCCGGTTGGTGTTCTCGAGAATGCCGGCGATCGACGCCTGATTGCGGTCGGTCAGCAACCCGGTCAGCCGCTCGGTCAGCGTCGACAGGCGCTCGAGCAACTGCGGCGCCGAGTTCAGGATCGCACCGAGGCCGCCCTGCTTGGTCGGGATGACCGGCACACCGTACGGGCAAGGCTGGCCATTGACGTCGGGGCAGGAGACTGCGGGCGCGCCCTTGCGCGCGCCATCGAGCGACACCTGGCTGACGCCGGTGAAGCCGACGCCCGAGATCGACGCGGTCGTGCCCTGCAGCACCGGCGTCTCGTCGTTGACGCTGATCCGGACGCGGACGAACTGCGGATCGTTCTTCCACAGCGAGATCGTCTTGACCTGCCCCGACGGCACACCCGAGAACACGACGGCAGAGCCGCGCGCGAGCCCGTCGACCGACTGGCGGAAGAAGATGTCGTATTCCTTCTCTTCCTTGCCGCCCAGCCGCGCGATCCACACGGTGAACAGCGCCAGCAGGGCCAGCAGGATCAGCACGACGGCGCCGACTAGGACGTGGTTCGAACGGGTTTCCATCAGCGCGTCCTTGCTTCTTTCTCGGCGTATGTCGCGTCGGCGTCGTCCGGCGCGGACTGCTTGGACTGGACTTCAGTAGGATGTCGGGCCGCTTCTTCGTCGGCGCGCTCGTGCGCCTCTTGCGTCGCGACCGCGGCACGACCGCGGGGCCCCTTGAAATATTCCTCGATCCACGGGTGATCGAGCGCGATCAGTTCGTCGATCGTGCCCACCGCGATGACCTTCTTGTCGGCCAGCACCGCGACCCGGTCGCAGATCGCGTACAGCGTATCGAGATCGTGCGTGATCAGGAACACCGTCAGCCCGAGCGTCTTCTGCAGCGACTGGGTAAGCTCATCGAACGCCGCCGCACCGATCGGGTCGAGCCCCGCGGTCGGCTCGTCGAGGAACAGCAGTTCGGGATCGAGCGCGAGCGCACGGGCGAGACCGGCACGCTTCTTCATGCCACCCGACAGCTCGGCGGGAAACTTGTTGGCGGCATCCGCCGGCAGGCCGGTCATCACCACCTTGTACGACGCGATTTCCGCGAGCAACGCGGGCGACAGATCGGGGTAGAACTCGCGCAACGGCACTTCGACGTTCTCGGCCACCGTCAGGGTCGAGAACAGCGCACCGCCCTGAAACAGCACGCCCCAGCGCTTGCGAATCTCGGTCGCTTCGGTCTCTTCACGGCCGATATTCGGCTCGCCGAACACCGTGACCTCGCCCGCGACCGGGGTCTGGAGACCGATGATCGAGCGCATCAGCACCGACTTGCCGGTGCCCGAGCCGCCTACCACGCCGAGGATCTCGCCGCGCCGCACGTCCAGATCGAGCCCCTCGTGCACGACCGAATCGCCGAATGCGTTCTTCAATCCCCGGACGGAGATGATGTTGTCGCTGGTATCGTCAGTATTGCGGGGCATCAGTCCCAACCCAGCCAGGTGAAGAAGACCGCGAAGAACGCGTCGAGGACGATCACCAGGAAGATGCCCTGGACGACCGCGGAGGTGGTGCGCAGGCCGACCTGTTCGGCGTCCGATTCGACCTGCATGCCCTGGAAGCAGCCGGCGATCGCGATGATCGCGCCGAACACGGGCGCCTTGATCAGCGAGATGTACAGGTCGGTGATCGGCACGACTTCGCGGATGCGCGCGATGAAGGTGACCGGCGGAATGCCGAGCTGCACCCAGCAGAGCAGGCCGCCGCCGATGATCGCGATCACCGACGCGTAGAAGCCGAGCAGCGGCATCATCACGATCGCGGCGAGCACGCGGGGCAGCACCAGCGCCTCCATCGGCGACACGCCGATCGTCCGCATCGCGTCGATCTCCTCGGTCAATTTCATCGTGCCGAGCTGCGCCGCGAACGCCGAGCCCGAGCGACCGGCGACCATGATCGCGGTCATCAGCAAACCGAGCTCGCGGATCGTCAGGCGGCCGACGAGGTTGATCGTGAACACTTCGGCACCGAACTGGCGGAGCTGGACCGCGCCCTGCTGGGCGATGACCATGCCGATCAGGAAGCTCATCAGCCCGACGATCCCGAGCGCGGCGACGCCGACCACTTCGAAACGCTGGACGACCGCGTTGAAGCGGAAGCGCTGCGGGTGACGAATGACGCTGCCGAACGCGACCGTGGTCGCGCCGAGAAAGCCGAGCAGCCCGAGCATGGTCTTGCCCGACAGCACGACCGCATCGCCGATCTCGCCGAGCACGCGGCTGACCGCGCTGACCTTGGCGGGCCTGGCTGCGAGCGGCTGGTCGGAGGCGACGACCTGGTCGAACAGCGCCTGGTCGTTGGCGTCGAGCCCGTCGATCGTCGCGTCGTTGCGCGCGGCAAAGCGGTGGACGATCCAGGCGCCGATCGTGTCGATCCGGTCGACCCCGCTCAGGTCGACACGCTTGACCGACGACGCATCGACCGCCTCGAGCCGATCGGGCAGATTGCCGATCTTTGCGAGCGACAGATCGCCGGTAAAGCGAAGCGTGCCGGTATCGGCACCGTCCTGCTGGAAATCGGCCATCGCGCTCATCGGGGGCACCTTTGCGGCAAAGTGACTGGATCGGCAAGATGAATGCGGCGTAAGTCGCGACGATGACCGAATTGCCTCCTGCCCGCCCATCAGGCCCGCCGCCCGCCGATACGCCCGCCCGGCCAAGCGTTAGCCTTGCCATCTACGACATGGACAGGACGATCACGCACATGCCGACCTGGACGCCGTTCCTGCTCCACACAGCGCGGAAGAGCGGCGCGCCGTGGCGGTTGGCGCTCGTCCCGTTCGCGGGGGTGGCGGCGCTCGGCTATGTCGGCAAGCTGATCAGCCGCGGCCGCCTCAAATATCTGATGCAGCGGATGATGCTCGGCAAGCGCATGACCCCCGCCGAAGAACGCCGGGCGGCCGAAGCCTTCGCCGACCGCGTGATGCGCGACGGCGTGTTCGCGAGCGCCCGCGCGCAGATCGAGGCCGACCGCGCCGCCGGCTACCGGCTGGTGATGGCGACCGCGTCGTACCGATTCTACGTCGAGGCGATCGCGCGGCGACTGGGCTTCGACGCGGTGATCGGCACCGAGAGCCTGCGCGACCGCGACGGCGTGCTGCTCGCCGGCATCGAAGGCGAGAATTGCTACGGCCCGGCAAAACTGCGGATGATCCAGGCCTGGATGGACCGCGAAGGCATCGCCCGAGATCACGCGCACGTCCGCTTCTATTCCGACCATGTTTCGGACGCCCCGACCTTCGAATGGGCCGACGAACCCTTCGCCGTGAATGCGCATGGGCCTTTGCGGTTGCTGGCAAAGGCTAAGGGCTGGCCGATGCCGGATTGGGAGCGGTAGCTTCGTTGCGCGAGACGAATTAGCAATTAACAAACTTGGTCGGTAACTATCGCCCAATAGCGAACATTGGTAGTAGGTTATAAGACGGTGACGAAGGAGCGACCCGCCATATTTCGTGCGCTGATCAACTGGATGGATCGGGACTGGGCGAACCGAAGATACAACCCGGTGTTCGCCTTCGCGCAGCGCCTTGTTTGGGGTGTTCCGGTTTTCTTGAGCCTAGCGGTGATCGCCGCACTGGAGGCTCTAGGCTTTTCGCATGACGGTCCGGCTGTCCTCGCCGTTCTTGCGCTTGGTGGCGCGGGAATGTTCGCCATCATGCTCGTCTCTCTTTACCGCTGGGCGATCGGTTACAGCCGTAGCGACTTCCAAAAGCAGGCAGCAGCGGAGCACCAAGCGAGAGTGGCCGGACGGCAGGCGCTCTTCCGCCGATGGGTTAAACCGGACGGCAGCTAACCACCCAAACCGGCTATTCCGCTGTCGCTCGATAGCAGGCCTTCGCTTCCTGCTGTAAGCGGGCTTATGGGATCCTCATTGAACGTGATTGCGGTATCGACGGCGTTGCTGTTGGGCTGTGCACCGAAAACCGAAATTCCCGTCCAAACAAAAGAAGTCGCCATCCCCGGATCGCCGAAGCAAGTAATCTGCCGGATGCAAGTAGCGGCTCGTCGGACGGGACTGAGCTTTCACTTCGGTCACAATCAAGCGAACGACGTCAACGCATTTCGGCTGATTGACGGGAAATATGAAGTTGAGGCGGTTAACTGGACGGGCAAGGCGAATTATGAGTTTCGCCTGTATGTGCCGTCTAAGAATGGCCCGACCGTTGGAGCCGGCGAAAGGACGCTCACACACTTGACGGAAGTCCTCTCCGCCGCAGCCCCTACCTGCCGCAATATCCGCTGACCTTCCCATTCCGGCCTTGACCGCTTTCGCCCAATGGCAGGCGTTTGAAGGGACGTATGCCGCTCCCTATTGCGGACGATCATTCATTCGGTATCGTCGCCAAGATGACCGGCAAAGCAGACATCTCGGCTCGGATCGTGGCGATCTGCTACACGCTCGTCATCGTCGCAATGGCATGGTTTACGTTTGCGTTCTTTGGATTTGAACTTGGAGGTGACGTGGGCGGGGCGATTGTGTTCGCACTGATCGCGCTATCTCCGATCCCCGTCTGCATTCTCTGCTTCCGAAGAGATTAGCAGGCCGACCGCTTTGCTCTCCATTCCAGCCATTCCGCTTCCGCCCACTTGCCGACGTTCCAAGACGCCCGCATACATCCCTCATGCGGTCATTAATTCTCTGTCTTGTGGCGACATTGGTTGCCGGATGCGGGTCGGATAAAACGAAGGCGCAGGTCAGCAGGGTTGAGGTGCGGACATCTGGCTTGAGCGTCGCGATAGATGCGAAAGGCAATGGGAAGTCTGTCGTCAACGTAGAGAAGGAAGGACGATCACCTTCATCGTTCAAGATTAATAGTATCACATACGAGCAGTTGCTGGACCGGATCGCAGTGTTCAAGCCTGCTTCGGGTCCGACGGCTGAAACGTCTAAGCGGTTCTTATCGGAAAATTGCCCGCCAGACACGCCGCAGGTTACTGAAGCTGGTATTATCTCGATCCGCTGGATTGGCCCCGGCTTTGATCACATCTACGTTGCTGACTTCGGATGTGATGCACAAAAGAACGCGGGTCGAAACCGCGCACTACGCGCCGTTGTGAACGACTTGCCGGTGGCCCCGGCCCAAACAGCATCTTAGCTCGCGGCCGCTATCCTCTTCAACCCAGACATTCGATGTCGGCAAGCGCCGTCCCATCTCGATCTGTTTTCAGAGCCAACCCGTCCAGGTCTTACTTAACCCGGACAGCCACAAACGACCGGACGATACCTGTAAAACCGCCCTTCCCCGTACGATCTAAAAGATCCTACGCTCCCCGGTCACAACAGCACATCGACGCTGTGGATTACCAGTCCGACCAGCCCGCCGACGATCGTGCCGTTCACCCGGATATACTGCAAGTCGCGGCCGACCGCGTTTTCCAAGCGACTGGTGATCGTGTCGGCGTCCCAGCTGCGCACCGTTTCGGACACGAGCTTGACGATGCCGTCGCCGTAATCCGCCGCCGCGCCGACTGCCGCGCGCCGCACGAAGCGGTTGATCGTGCGCGACATGCGGGGGTCGTGCTGCAGCGTTTCGCCGAGCTGACGGAGGATGTCGCCGAGCTTGCCGGCCATCGCGCGCTCGGGATCGCGGGCGATTGCGAGGAGTGCCCCGCGCGCCTGCTCCCACAGGCCGTCGAGCCAGCGCTGCATCGCCGGATTGTCGAGCAGGTCGTTCTTCATCGTCTCGACGCGCTCGCGCATGCGGCGGTCGTATTGGAGATCCCAGGCGAGGCGATCGAGCCCCTCTTCCGCCTTCAGGCGCAAGGGATGCTCGGGGTCCTCGGCCATCTCAGCGAGCAGCTTGTCGAAGCCGCTGATCAGCTTGTCCGCGACGGTCGTATCGAGCCCGGTCCAGCGCAGGATCGAGCCGGCCTTGTCATGGACCATCGCGCGGACGAGGTGGTCGTTCGCGGCCAGCGTCTTCGCCGCCCAGCGGATCGCGCTTTCGAGCAGCGGCGCGTGGCGGCGCTCGGCGATCGCGGCCTTCAGCAGCTGGCCAAGGATCGGCGAGACTTCGGTGGCGCGCAGGCGTGCGCCGATCCCCGCCTTGACCATCCCGCCAAGCCGCGCCGGGTCGAGCCCTTCCAAGACCTGTGCGACCAGCTTCGACGCGCCCTGCCGAAAACGCCCCCCTGCCCCCTCCGGCGGATCGGTCAGCCAGCGGGCGATCGCCCCCGCGACGTCGAGCCGGCGCGTGCGCCGCGCGATCACGACCGGGATCAGGAAGTTCGCGCGGAGGAACTGCGCGAGCGTGTCGCCGATCCGGTCCTTGTTGCGCGGCACGATCGCCGTGTGGGGAATCGGCAGGCCGAGCGGGTGCCGGAACAGCGCGGTAACTGCGAACCAGTCCGCCAGACCGCCGACCATCGCCGCCTCGGCAAACGCGCGGACGAACCCGAAGGCCGGGTGGACGGGGACGAGCGCGCGGCTGACGAAGAACGTCGCGGCCATGAACACGAGCAGGCCGGTGGCGACGATCCGCATGCGGACGAGCGCCGGTGGAGGGGCTTCGCCGGCCGGGCGCATACGGGGTAAAAGCGTCATGCCCGTAACAATCCCCGGGCGCCCCGAATGTTCACGCCGCTGCGGCGGTTCGGGTGCCCGGGTGCAGAGAGGCGTGCCTCAGGGGTTTCACTCGGCGGGTTGCGTGCCGTCACCCCGATCGCGGCCGTGACCGAGCTTGCCGGTCGCCGGCCCGAGCAACGGCCCCGGATTGGGTCCGGCGATCTCGATCACGTCGTCGCCATTGTCGCCCGGACGATAGGTAAGCAGGCGACGGCTCAGCCGCGGCCCGACATAGCGCTCGATCCCGACCGCGAGGCTGAATGCCGCGGGGATGATCAGCAGCGTCAGCAGCGTCGACAGCGCGAGGCCGCCGATCACGACCGTGCCCATCGGCGCGCGCGACGACGAATCGCCGCTGAGCGACATCGCGGTCGGCACCATGCCAGCAACCATCGCGACCGTGGTCATCACGATCGGCTGCGCGCGCTTGTGCCCGGCATCGATGATCGCGGTGAAGGCATCGACGCCCTTGCTCATCTCGTCGAGCGCGAAGTCGATCAGCAGGATCGAGTTCTTGGCGACGATGCCGAGCAGCATCAGCAGGCCGATATATACCGGCAGCGACAGCGGCTGGCCGGTCGCCCACAGCGCGAGCAACCCGCCGAGCGGCGCGAGCAGCAGCGACCCCATGTTGACGAACGGCGGCAGCACGCGGCGGTACAGCAGCACCAGCACCGCGAACACGAGGAACGTCCCCGCGATCACCGCGGTGATGAAGTTGGTGATCATCTCGGCCTGCCACTTGCTCTGGCCGAGCGTGAGTTCGCTGACGCCGACCGGCAGGTTCTTCATCGACGACAGTGCGTGAACCTGCTTCATCGCGTCCGAGATCACCACGCCGGGCGCGAGATCGGCGCCGAGCGTGATCTGACGCTGCTGGTTGACGCGGTCGATCTTGGTCGGGCCGGAGCCGAGGCCGATATCCGCGACGAGGTTGAGCGGCACCGAGCCACCCGATGCGGTCGATACGGGCAGGTTCTGGATCGTCGACAGGCTGGTCCGCGCCGACTGATCGAGCGCGACGCGGATCGGAATCTGGCGATCGGAGAGCGAGAAGCGCGCCGAGTTCTGGTCGATATCGCCGAGCGTCGCGATCCGGATCGCCGACGACAGCGCCTGCGTGGTCACGCCGAGATTGGCGGCGAGATCGAAGCGCGGGCGGATGACGATTTCCGGGCGCTGCATGCCGCCCGAGACGCGCGGTGCGGTCAGCGATTTCAGCGAACCCATCTCGGCGACGATCTTGTCCGCCGCCTGTTGCAGCTTGGCGGGATCGCTGCCGCCGAGGACGATCGTCACGTCACGCCCGCTGCCGCCCCAGCCCGACTGCGACCGGAACGACACGCGCGCGTCGGGGATCGCGGTCATCTGCGGTGCGAGCCGGCGTTCGAAATCGACCGACTTCTCCTTGCGATCGGGGCGCAGGTTCGCGGTCACGATTCCGCTGCCGACTCGCGTGCGGGCATAGACGGTGGCGACTTCGGGTTGCTGGCTGAGGATCTCGCCGACCCGCGCGACCACCGCATCGGTCTGCGCCAGCGTGGTGCCGGGCACCATCTCGATCTGCGCGGTCGAATCATCCTCGTCGCGGGTCGGCTGGAACTGCGAGGGGATGACGGTGAACATGAACAGCGTCAGCGCGAAGGCGACCACGCCCGCGCCGATCGCCCACATCCGGTGATCCATCACGCGGTTGAACATCTTCCGGATGCCGCCGCGCGCGCGCCATGCCGCGGCCTTGCGGCTGTCGAGCGTCCAGTGGAGCGTGCGGACATACCAGTCCATGATCTTGCCCTCGCCGTGGCTGGCATGGCCGAACGACTTGAGGAAATACGCCGCGATCATCGGCGTCACGAGCCGTGCGACCGCGAGGCTCATCAGCACGGCGGCGACCACCGTCAGGCCGAAATTCTTGAAGAACTGGCCTGCGATACCCGGCATCAGCGCGACCGGCATGAACACCGCGACGATCGCCATCGTCGTCGCCAGCACGGCGAGACCGATCTCGTCGGCGGCGTCGATCGATGCCTGATAGGCGGATTTGCCCATCCGCATGTGTCGGACGATGTTCTCGATCTCGACGATCGCGTCATCGACCAGCACGCCTGCAACCAGGCTGAGCGCGAGCAAAGTCATGCCGTTCAGGTCGAAGCCGAGCAGGTCCATGAACCAGAAGGCGGGGATCGCCGACAACGGGATCGCCAGCGCGGAGATCGCGGTCGCACGCCAGTCGCGCAGAAAGATGAAGACGACGATGACGGCGAGGATCGCGCCCTCGATCATCGCGTGGATCGCACTTTCATACTGCGCTTCGGTATACTCGGTGGTGGTGTAGCGCTGGACGAACTTGACCGACGGATTGCGCTTTTCGAGCGCGCGCAATTTGTCGACGGCCTGATGATAGACGGTGACGTCGGACGCACCCTTGGCCCGCTGGAAATCGAAGGTGATCGCCTGGCGGCCGTCGACCGTCGCGCGGCTGCGCTGCTCGGCGTAGAGATCGCGGACCTGCGCGATGTCGGCCAAACGCACGGTGCGACCATTGCCGACGTTGATCTGCGTCTGGCCGAGGTCGCTCGCGTCGCGCGCGTTGCCGAGCACGCGGATCGACTGTTCGGACCCGGCGATCTCGGCACGCCCGCCCGCCGCGTTCAGATTGACCTGACGCAACTGCAAATTGACCTGGCTTGCGGTCAGCCCCTGGCTCTGGAGCTTCAGCGGATCGAGGATCACGCGGATCTCGCGGCTGACGCCACCGTTGCGGCTGATCGTCGCCATGCCGGGGATCGACAGCAATTCCTTGGTGACGGTGTCGTCGATGTACCAGGAGAGCTGTTCGACGGTCATGTCGGTGGTGATCGCCGCGAAGCTCGCGACGTCGTTGCCGCTGGTGTTCGCGCGGTAGACCTGTGGCTCGAGGATGCCGTCGGGCAGGTCGCTGCGGATCTGCGCGATCGCGTCACGCACGTCGTTCACTGCGCGGTCGATCGGGGTGCCGATGGTGAGCTGGATCACCGTTTCCGAATTGCCTTCGGTGACGGTCGAGTTGATCTCGTCGATGCCCTGAAGCGAGCGCACCGCCGCCTCGACGCGCTGCGTGACCTGCGTCTCCATCTCGGTCGGCGCGGCGCCGGGCTGGTTGACGACGACGATCGCGATCGGGAAGTCGATGTCGGGGTCACGGTTGACGTCCATCCGCATGAAGCTGACGACGCCCGCAAGCATCAGGGCCAGGAAAAGCACGATCGGCGGAACCGGGTTGCGGATCGACCAGGCCGAGATGTTGCGGAAGTTCATGGGCTCAGCTCGCCTTCTTGGTGATCGGCTTGACCGTCTGCCCGGGTGCCAGGAAGCCACCCGCGGACTGTACGACGCGCTCCGAGCCGTCGAGGCCGCCGACGATCGTCACGCCGGCATCGGAGACCTGGCCGATCTTCACATTGCGCCGGACGATCTTGTCGCCCGGGCCGACTATATAGACGTAATTGCCCTTCTCGTCGCTCTGCAACGCGGAGTCGGGAAGCAAAGGCGCCTGCGTCACGCCGCCGACGATGGTCGCCGCGGCGAACCCGCCGGGGCGCAGCGCCGGATCGTATTTGACCGCGATGCGCGCGATGCCCTGGCGGGTCTGCGGATCGATCACGGGCGAAACCTGCCATACTTCGCCGGGATAGCCCTGCGTGGTGCCGACCGGCACGACGGTCGCGCGCGCCCCGACGTGCAGCCCGGTCAGGTCCGCTTCGCTCAACTGTGCGCGCATCTCCATCTGGCCGCCCATCGCCATGCGGAACAGGACGCCCGCCGATGGCCCGACGATCTGGCCGGCCTCGACGCCGCGGGTCAGCACCAAGCCGGCGGCAGGCGCGCGGATGTCGAGCCGGCCGTTGCGCGCACGTGCTTCGCCGAGCGTCGCCTGCGCCACCTTCACGCGCGCCGCCGCGGCATCGCGGGTCGCCGCCCTGCGCTGCAGATCGGCCTTCGAGATGAAGCCGCGATCGACGAGCTGCTTGGCCCGATCGAGTTCGGCCTGCGCGATGGTCTCGTCCGAGCGCGCGACGCTGACCGAGGCGGCGAGCGACGCCGCGGTCTCGTTCTGGACCGAGCGATCGACCGTCGCGAGCACCTGGCCCGCCGCGACCCAGGTGCCGGGTTCGACCAGCACCCGCGTGATCATCCCGCCCTCGCCCGCGACGCCGACCGGCATCTCGCGGCGCGCCGCCAGCGTGCCCGTCGCCGAGATCGTCCGGTCGACCGCCTGCCGGCCCGGCACGACCACCGACACGGTCGGCAATTGCGCGCCCGGAGTCGCGGCCGCGACATCCTTCTTGCCGGACTTGAAGGCATAGACCGCCACCGCGATCGCCAGCACCAGGATCACGGCGATGATGACATTGCGGCGGCGATGCGATGGCGCGCTATAGTCCGGCAACGCCAACGGCTCTTCCCTCTCGCCACCGACCATCTTCGTCTCGTAATTCATGCGCGTCACAATCCCAATTTCGACCGGTCTTGTCTCGACCCGCTTCGCCGTTCATTCGCTGTGTTATATGAATAAGTCACCGTGCTCAAGCCCCTCGACGAGCACGGACTCGAAGACATGCTTCGAATCCGATCTATTCGCAATGAGGATCGGAGAATTTGGTAGACGTTCAGCTTGCGTTGACGTCCCCGGCGCCACACGCCGACCTATGGCCACACGGGGCTACACGGGAGACATAATCATGAAGATCGCAACGTTCCTCACCACGCTGGCCGGCGTCGCCGTCGCGTTGCCGGGAACTGCCGCCATCGCGCAGACCGCGCCGAGCACGGTCGAGCCGATGATCCCGGCGGCGGGCACCGTGCTCGACGTGACGGCGGAGGGTCGCACGACCCGCGTGCCCGATCTCGCGACGATCCGCGCCGGCGTCGTCTCGCAATCGACCACCGCCGCAGCCGCGCTCACCGACAATGCGCAGCGGATGGCGAAGGTGCTCGCGGCGCTGAAGCGGGCAGGCGTTGCGCCGCGCGACATCGCGACGTCGTCGGTCCAGCTGGCGCCGCAATATCGCTATGCCGACAACCAGCCGCCGGTGATTACCGGCTACCAGGCGACCAACACCGTCTCGATCCGGTTCCGCGACGTGGCGAAGTCGGGGACGATCCTCGACGCACTGGTGGCGGAGGGCGCGAACCAGATCGACGGGCCGAACCTGTCGATCGACAAGCCCGAGACGGCGCTCGACGAAGCGCGGGCCGACGCGATCACGCAGGCCAAGCGTCGCGCGGATCTCTACGCGAAGGCGGCGGGCTTGCGCGTGTCGCGGATCGTGTCGATCGCCGAATCGGGGCAGGATACCGGCGGCTCGCCGCAGCCGATGTTCATGGCCCGCGCGTCGATGGCCAAGGACAGCACGCAGATCGCGCCGGGCGAGAAGGACGTGACCGTCACGCTCTCGGTGCGGTTCCTGCTGAACTGACCCGCATTACGATCCTCCCCCGCATCTTCGATCCTCCCCCGCAAGGGGGAGGTGGCGCCGAAGGTGACGGAGGGGGAGGACACGGAACAGGGGTTACCCTTTCTTCCCCCTCCGTCTGGCAAGAGACAGCCACCTCCCCCTGGCGGGGGAGGATCGAGAGGGCCACTGAGATCCAGCGAACATCTCCACACACGAAAAAAGGGCCGCCCGGTCGCCCGGACGGCCCTTTCATTTCGCGTGACGATGCGAGACTTAGCGGACGCTACCGCGACGCACGAGGTTCACGATCGCGAGCAGTACGACTGCGCCGAGCAGCGAGACCAGGAACGAGGTCAGCGTCAGCGGTGCGTTGTTGATCGAACCACCCGACAGGACCAGGCCGCCGATGAATGCGCCGACGATGCCGACGACGATGTTCAGGAAAATGCCCTGTTGCGCGTCGGTGCGCATGATCATGCTGGCGATCCAGCCGATGACGCCGCCGATGATCAGCCAAAGAATGAGACCCATGATATTTTCCCTCCGTTGAACCCGTATCCGGGCGATGGCGGAAAGACGAGCGAGCGGGGATTTTTGTTCCGCCCGCGTTTTGAGTTTTAGGTCTCAGTACTTTTGTTGACGCTCGTACAACGACTTGTAGTGCTGGATGCGCGTGACGCGGAGCCCGGGCATGCCCGACCGGTCGATCGCGCGCTGCCAACTGGCGAACTCTTCGACGGTCAGGCCATAGCGGGCGCAGACGTCGTCGACGCTGAGCAAACCGCCATTCACCGCTGCGACCACTTCGGCCTTGCGACGCACCACCCACCGCGTGGTGCTGGGTGGCGGCAGCGTATCCAGCGTCAGTTGCTCACCGAGTGGTCCGATGACCTTGCCGGGACGGATTTTCTGGTTCTCGATCATTTGAAACCTCTGATCGGGGCGGGGGGCCCCCTATCGATACGCACGCACGACACATAGTCGCAGGATTTGAAGATCGGCTGAAACGCCGCGGTAAACCGCATCTTCACTCGTCCTTCCACCGGGTTAAAGCCGTTGCCATCGGACCGTTGAACGCACCGTGAAGCGGCGCGAACAGTTTGGGATCGATCGTCGTCCGCGCGAAGCTGGCCTGTACCACCGCGGTCGGACTCGCTGCCTGGCGGGCGGCGATACCGACGATCAGGACAGCGAGGTCGCCCGGTAGAACGGTGACCTCGGCATCGCGATCGAAACGGGGAAAACTCAGGTCCAACGGGATACTCGCGAAAACTCTTGGGAGGCCCGCTATATCGCGAGGGGGTGAAGGGACCGTAAAACTCGAGGAAAGAGTTCGTGAACTTGTCGCTTTATTCCAATCGCTGGTCGCGTTTTTCCGTCAACTCGTCCTGATATACGTTAACCGCCGCATCTTTTTGCAACCGCACGCCGTCGCGCCTATGTGGCGATCATGGATCAGACCGATTTTCAGCTCGGGTCGGACACGGCCGGAAAGCGCATCGTCGTGGCGATGTCCGGCGGCGTCGACAGTTCGGTCGTCGCCGCGCTCGCGCATGCCACCGGCGCCGAGACGATCGGCGTGACGTTGCAGCTCTACGACCACGGCGAAGCGATCGGTCGCGCTGGCTCGTGCTGCGCCGGGCGCGACATCCGCGACGCCCGCGCGGTATGCGACCGACTCGGGATCGCGCATTATGTATTCGATCACGAAACCAGCTTTCGCGAGCAGGTGGTCGACAAGTTCGCCGACGAATATCTCGCCGGGCGGACGCCGATCCCCTGCGTCCAGTGCAACATGGGGCCGAAGTTCACCGACCTGCTGAAGCTGGCGCGCGATCTCGGTGCGGATTGCCTGGCGACGGGGCATTATGTCCGCCGAGTCGAGGGCACGCACGGCGCCGAACTGCACCGCGGGGCGGATCCGGCGCGCGACCAGAGCTATTTCCTGTTCGCCACCACGCAGACACAGCTCGATTACCTCCGCTTTCCCTTGGGCGGACTGCCCAAGGCGCGGGTGCGCGAGATCGCGGCCGAACTCGGGCTCGGCGTCGCCGCCAAGCCCGACAGCCAGGACATCTGCTTCGTCCCCGATGGCGATTATGCGGGGCTGGTGAAGAAGCTGCGACCCGAGGCGGCGGAGACGGCGGGCGATATCGTCGATCTCGACGGGGCGAAGCTCGGCGAGCATCGCGGGCTGATCCACTTCACGGTGGGACAGCGTCGCGGGCTGGAGATCGGCGGCAGTCCCGAGCCGCTCTATGTCGTGCGAGTCGAGCCCGCCACGAAGCGAGTCGTCGTCGGCCCCCGTCGCGCGCTCGCGGTTGAGGCGGCGCGGATGACCGACATCAACTGGCTCGGCGGCGACTTCACCGGACCGGTGACCGCGAAGGTCCGGTCGATGGCCAAGCCCGTCCCTGCCCGCCTGGTCGGCGACCGGGTGGTATTCGATGCGCCCGAATATGGCGTCGCGCCCGGCCAGGCTGCGGTTCTGTATGCGGGCGAACGCGTGCTCGGCGGCGGCTGGATTGCGGATACCGAGGCGGCACTCGTCGCCGCCTGACGCGTTGAGGCGGGATGGATATCGAAACCTTGCGCCGCCAGATGGAAGCCGCCGCCGCGGCGATGGATTTCGAGACCGCGGGCCGGTTGCGCGATCAGATCAGCGTGTTGCGCGGTGGCGGTGAGGTCACGGACACCGCCGGGCTGTCGCGGCAACAGCCGGGCGCGATGGGCCTCGGCACAAGCCAGCAGCGCATGACCCCACCCCCGGGCTGGGTGAAACCGAAAAAGCCCGATCCGATGACCAAAGGGCGGAAGCGTTAGGGCACGGGAGAGGGTAGAAGTCGCCACCCCCACCACATCGCCATCCCAGCCCCGTCATCCCCACTCCGTCATCCCAGCGAAAGCTGGGATATCAGCATGGGACTCCCTTCATCTGCCCCGTGGGAGACCCCAGCTTTCGCTGGGGTGACGGATGGAGGCGGATGACGGATGGAGGCGGGTGACAGCTCCTGCGGATGAGCTAGGCAATAGGCACCGTTACGGAAGCAGGAACGTGCCCTCGATCGTCGTCACGCACGCGCCGCCCAACACCACGCGGTCGCCCTCGAGCCGACACGTCAGCTTCCCGCCCCGCGCGCTCGCCTGATACGCGGTGAAGCTGTTCCCCAAAGTCTGCGCCCAATACGGCACCATCACCGCATGCGCCGAGCCCGTCACCGGATCCTCGTCGATCGCGTAATACGGCGTGAACACCCGGCTGACGATGTCGGTCGCCGCCCCCCGCGCCGCGACGATCGCGACGATCGGGAACTTGGCCAGCGCGGCGAAGTCGGGCTTCAGGTTGCGCACCATCGCTTCGTCCTCGACGATCACCAGCGCATAGCCCTTCTCGTGCCACAACGTATCGACCGGCTCGGCGACGTTCAATGCCGCGACGATCTCCGGCATCGCCTTCGGGCTGGGACCCCAAGCCGGCAGCTCCAACGTGTACCCACTATCCGCCCGCGCAACCTCCAGCATCCCCGCCTGCCGCGTCCGGAACCGCACCCGGTTGAGCGCGGTGTCCGACGACAGCACGAAATGCCCGCTCGCCAACGTCGCGTGGCCGCACAGCGCGACCTCCGCGCCGGGCGTGAACCAGCGCAGGTCGAAATCCACGCCCTCCTCGTCGGACGCAACGATGAAAGCCGTCTCGCTCAGGTTGTTCTCCTGCGCGATGTTCAGCAGCACGGCATCGTTGAGCCACGCCGACAGCGGCATCACCGCCGCCTGGTTGCCGCCGAACGGCGTGTCGGAAAACGCATCGATCTGCGCGAACGGTATTCTCATGTCTGGAGCCCCTTAGACGCGCTTGCCAAACCAATGCGGCGTGACGTCCGCCTCGACCAGCGGATTGTCGGTGTCGACATGCCCCTCGGGATCGAGGTGGATCAGCACCTCGACCTTGGGGAACGCGGTGCGCAGGTTGCGCTCGACCGCCTCGACGATGTCGTGCGCGTTGGCGACCGTCAGGTCGCGCGCGACCTCCATGTGGAACTGCGCGAAATCATGGCTGCCCGAACGCCGCGTACGGAAATCGTGGATGCCGCGGATGCCCGGCTGGCGCGCCGCCACGTCGAGGAACTGCGTGCGCAGATCCTCCGGCCATTCCTTGTCCATCAGCTGGTCGATCGCGTTCGACGACGCCTGGAACGCGCCCCAGGCGAGCCACAGCGCGATGACGATGCCGAAGATCGGATCCGCGCCGCTCCACCCGACATATTGATCGAGCACGAGGGCCACGATCACCGAGCCGTTGAGCAGCACGTCCGACTGGTAATGGACGTTGTCCGCGAGGATCGCGACCGATCCGGTCTGGCGGATGATGCGGCGCTGATAGGCGAGCAGGAACACGGTGGCGACGATCGCGATCACCGACACGCCGATACCGAACTCGGCGCCGGTGGTCGGCTGCGGATCGCCGAACGCGAGGATCGCGCGCCACGCGATGCCGACCGCCGAGGCGGTGATCAGCATGACCTGGAACAGCGCCGCAAGTGCCTCCGCCTTGCCGTGGCCGAAGCGGTGGTCGTGATCCGCAGGCGTCGCCGCGAGCCGCACGCCGTACAGCGTGACCAGCGACGCGAGCAGGTCGAGCGCGGTATCGGCGAGCGAGCCGAGCATCGCCACCGAGCCCGTCGACCAAGCCGCAAAGCCCTTCAGTAGCAGCAGGAAACACGCCATCGCGACGCTGGCGAGCGCCGCACGGGTTGCGAGGGGTATGACCCTGCGGCGTTCGTCCTGCGTCATGGGAACAGCAGCCCTTCGCTCCAGCCGCCGCCGTCGCGCTCGAACAGCCGGCGCTCGTGAAGGCGGTGTTCGCGATCCCGCCACAGCTCGATGCGGTCGGGGGCGATCCGGTAGCCGCCCCAATGCGGCGGGCGCGGCACGTCGCCGCCCTCGAACCGCGTCTGCATCTCGGCGAACCGCTGCTCGAACGTCTCGCGCGAATCGAGCGGGCGGGACTGGTCCGACGCCCAGGCGCCAAGCTGCGAATCGCGACCGCGCGACGCGAAATAGGCGTCCGATTCGGCATCGCTGACCAGGCTCACCGGGCCTTCGATACGGACCTGCCGGCGCAGCGACTTCCAGTGGAAGAGCAAGGCGGCATAGCGATTGACGGCGAGGTTGCCCGCCTTGCGACTTTCGCGGTTGGTGTAGATCACGAAACCATCGGGGCCATGGCCTTTCAACAGCACCATCCGCACCGACGGACGACCCTCCGCATCCGCGGTGGCGAGCGCTACCGCGTTGGAGTCGTTGATTTCTGTTTCCCGCGCCTCGGCATACCAGGCATCGAACAGGGCGATCGGATCTTCGGACATGGCTGCGCCATAGCGAAACTTCGGCCCGAGCGAAACCGCGCGAGGGAACGACTCCGCCTCGCCGATGATTGATTACGGACTCGAATCGTTTCCGCAACGAAGGAACATCCACGGTGGCAGCGCGCGCGTATTGGCAGGGGCAGATCCGACTGGCCCTCGTCTCGATCCCGGTCGAGATCTATTCCGCGACCAAGTCCGGCGCGGCGGTGTCGTTCAAGCAGATCCACGAGCCGTCGGGCCAGCCGATCCATTACGACAAGGTCGTCACCGGCGTGGGTCCGGTCGATGCCGACGAGATCATGAAGGGCTACGAGGTCTCGAAGGGCGAATACGTGCTGCTCGAGCAGGACGAGATCGACGCGGTGAAGCTTGAGTCAAAGAAGACGCTGGAGCTGACGCAGTTCGTCGACGCGAGCGAGATCGACGTTCTGTATTACGAGAAGCCGTATTTCGTGGTGCCCGCGGACGACTTGGCGGAGGAGGCGTTCATCGTTTTGCGCGAGGCGTTGAAGCGCACCAAGAAGGTCGGCTTGGGGCAGCTCGCAATGCGCGGCCGCGAATATGTCGTGAGCCTGAAGCCGTGCGGGCGCGGTATGGTGCTGGAGACGCTCCGCTACGCCGACGAGGTGCACAAGGCGCAGGGCTATTTCCGCGATATTCCCGACGACAAGCCGTCCGAGGAACTGCTGGAACTGGCCGAGGCGCTGATCGGGAAGCGCAGTGGCGACTTCCACCCGCAGGAGTTCCACGATCGCTATGTGGACGCGCTGAAGGACCTGATCGAACGCAAGCGCAAGGCGAACGGGAAGAAGATCTTCGAGGACAAGGACACCGGCGGGAAGACGGGCTCCAACGTGGTCGATTTGATGGCGGCGTTGAAGAAGTCGATGGAGAAGAGCGGAGGGAGTGCGGCGGCGGAGAAGGCACCAGCGAAGAAAGCGCCCGCCAAGCGCGCGCCGGCGAAAACGGCTGCCAAAGCTCCTGCAAAAAAACGTGCATAGCGCCCCCGCCCCCCTCACCGTCATTCCAGCGAAAGCTGGAATATCCCGGTTGGCGAGGTCGCCCTTGCCGCACCAGATCCCAGCTTTCGCTGGGATGACGTATATTTGGGCCCCCTCCCCCGTCATCCCAGCGAAAGCTGGGATCTCTCCGTTGCAGCCCGCCCCCTCGCCGCGCGAGGTCCCGGCTTTCGCCGGGATGACGAAGACGGGACGCTGCTGATGGCCACGCCCCCAGATCCCCTCGCACTCTACAATTCCAAGCGAAACTTCACCAAGACCGCCGAACCCGCCGGCACGCTAGCCCCCGGCAACGGCAATTCCTTCATGGTCCAGAAGCACGATGCCACCCGCCTCCACTGGGATTTCCGCCTGGAAATCGACGGCGTCCTCAAAAGCTGGGCCGTCACCCGCGGCCCCAGCCTCGACCCCAACGAAAAACGCCTCGCCGTCCGCACCGAGGATCACCCGCTGAGCTACGCCACCTTCGAGGGCACAATCCCCGCCGGTGAATATGGCGGCGGTACGGTGATGCTGTGGGACCGCGGCACGTGGTCGCCGATCAAGGGCAAGTCGGCGAAGGATCTCGACAAGGGCCACCTCCACTTCGTCCTCGATGGCGAACGGATGAAAGGCGAATGGCTGCTGATCCGCTTGAAGCCCCGCGCGAAGGAAAAGCGCGAGAACTGGCTGTTGCGGAAAATCGACGATGCGGAGGCTGGCGGTACGGACACATTGGTCGAGGAAGCCCTGACCAGCGTTTCGACGGGTCGGACGATGGTCGAGATAGAAGAAGGCAAATCCTCCCCGGCACGGGGAGGGGGACCAGCGAAGCTGGTGGAGGGGGCGGGCCGCAAAAGCGGCGCTCGAAATAAAGCGGACGGTCGGGGCAAGCCCCCCTCCACCCCCGCGAAAGGTCGCGGCGGTCCCCCTCCCCGTGCCGGGGAGGATTTCCAGGACCTCCAACTCTGCACCCTCGTCGACGCCGTCCCCACCGGCTCCGCCTGGCTCCACGAAGTCAAATACGACGGCTACCGCGCACTAATCTCCATCGCGAACGGCAAGGCAAAGGTCTTCACCCGCACCGGCCTCGACTGGACCGACAAGTTCGCCGCGATCGCCGACGCCGCCGCCAAGCTCCCTGTAAAATCCGCGCTGATTGACGGCGAGATCGTCGCGTTCAAGGAAGGCCACCCCGATTTCTCGACGCTGAAGGACGCGATCTCCACTGGCGGCGACATGAAGTTGTTCGCGTTCGACCTGCTAGCAATTGACGGCGAAGACCTGACCGGCTTCTCCAATCTCGACCGCAAGGCGCGGCTGCAACCGCTGATCCCCGAGGACGAGGACCGCCTTCGCTATTCCGACCACGTCATCGGCGCGGGCGAGCAACTGTTCGAGACGATGTGTCGCGAAGGCCTCGAAGGCATCGTTTCGAAACGCGCCGACGCCCCCTATGTCGGCAAGCGCACCAAGGCGTGGCTCAAGGTCAAATGCACGCATCGCCAGGAGTTCGTGATCGTCGGCTGGCTGCCCTCGGACAAGAAACGCGGGTTCAAGTCTCTGCTGCTCGGCGTCCGCGAGGGGAAGGGCTATCGCTACGCGGGGAAGGTCGGCACCGGGTTCGACCAGGCGCTGATGGACGAAATCCGCGACACGCTCGACGCGCTCGACCGGAAAACGCCGACGGTCGAGGCCCCGAAAGCCGCCGTTCGCGGCGCGAAATGGGTCACCCCGAAACTGGTCGCCGAGATCGCCTTCGCGGAGGTCACCCCGGACGGCGTGCTTCGCCATTCCAGCTTCATCGGTCTGCGCGAGGACAAGGCGGCGAAGGACGTCGTCGCCGAAACCCCAGCCCCGTTGCCGGATGCCGCGCCCGAGACGACGACCAAGATCAGCAGCCGCGACCGCGTGATCTTCGACAAGTCGGACGTCACCAAGGGCGACCTCGCGGACTATTACGTGGCGGTGTCGGGCATCATGCTGCCGTTCGCCGCCGACCGCCCGATCAGCCTCGTCCGCTGCCCGCAAGGCCGCTCGCGCGCGTGCTTCTTCCAGAAACACGACGCCGGCAGCTTCGGCGACGCGGTCCACAAAGTGCCGATCCGCGAGAAGGACGGCTCGACCGAAGACTATCTCTATGTCGACGACGCCGACGGGCTGGTCGCGTGCGTGCAGATGGGGACGATCGAGTTCCACGGCTGGGGATCGTCGAACGCGACGCTGGAGAAGCCCGACCGCCTCGTGTTCGATCTCGATCCCGACGAGGGCCTCGACTTCGGCGACACGAAGAAGGCGGCGGAGCATCTGAAGAACCAGCTTGCAGAACTGGGGCTGGTCAGCTTCCCGATGCTGTCGGGGGGCAAGGGTGTGCATGTCGTCGTGCCGCTCACGCCTGACGCCGAATGGCCCGCGGTGAAGGACTTCGCGGACCGGTTTGCACGGGCGATGGCGGGGGCGGAACCAGAGCGCTTCGTCGCGACGATGGCGAAGGCCAAGCGCAAGGGGCGGATCTTCATCGACTGGCTGCGCAACCAGCGCGGGGCGACCGCGGTGATGCCGTATTCGGCAAGGGCGAGAGCCGGCGCGCCGGTGGCGGCACCGGTGTCGTGGAGCGAGTTGCGGGATATCGAGACGGCGTCGCGCTGGGGCGTGAAGGATGAAGCGGAGTTGATCGCGCGGGCCGGGTCGCGGGCGCTGGCCGGCTGGGGCGTGGCGGATCAGGTTTTACCGGATTTGTGAGCCTCGCCATCCTCTCGAACGCCACCCCGGCGAAGGCCGGGGCCCAATTGGAAAGGTGGTCGTAACGGAGCGATGCCCCTCATTAGCGCCGTTCCCAATTGGGCCCCGGCCTCCGCCGGGGTGGTGCTATAGTCGTGGGGAGAGTCTTTCACTTCTCCCTCGCTTTGCCCCCATCGCTTCCCCTCCCCGTCATCCCAGCGAACGCTGGGATCTCAATGGGGCGAGCGTCACGTGCACCAAGCGGAATATCCCAGCTTCCGCTGGGATGACGGGTGTGGCGGGGGATGAGGCAGATACTGCCGAGGGAACAGTGAGGTGAGGCCTCCCCAGCACGCTTTTATGTTGCACCGCCGCGTTGAAAGGTGAAACACCGCCGCCAGCATTCAGGGGCTCGAAACATTGGAAACCGCGACGCAACCGGCGACCCCCGCCGCCAATACGGCGTTCGACGCGACGGTCCATGCCGAGCGCTGGATTGCCGACTATTGCGCGCGCAGCACCCGCGCCGACGTGCTCTGCCCAGCCGATGACGGTAGCGCCGACCCCGCCTGGGCGGCGATGTTCGCCGAGCTGGCGACCGTCGCCTCCGACGACCTCGGCCACATCCGCGAACGCGTCCAGCGGCATGCGGTCGACATCGGCACCGGCTTCCGCATCGCCGACGAACCCGATGAGCGCCCTTGGCCCGTCTCGCCCGTCCCGCTGCTGATCGAGGCCGGGGAATGGGCCGGCATCGCGCGCGGCGTGATCCAGCGCGCGACGCTGATGGAGACGGTGATCGCCGACCTCTACGGCGAGGGCACACTGGTCGCCGACGGCCACATCCCCGCCGCGCTCGTTACCGGCAGCCCGTTCTTCCTGCGGCCGATGGTCGGGCTCGACCCACCCGGCGGCCGCCATCTCGATTTCATCGCGATCGATCTCGGGCGCGGGCCCTCCGGCGAATGGCGCGTGCTCGCGGATCACCTCCGCGCACCCGCCGGCGCCGGGTATGCGCTGGAGAACCGCATCGCCGTCAGCCGGACGCTGGGCGGGTTGCAGGATCGGCTCAACGTCCAGCGCCACGCACCGTTCTTCGCCGCGTTCCGCGCCGGGATCGCGGCGATGTGCAAGCGGACCGACCCGCGGATCGGGCTGCTCACCCCCGGCCGGTTCAACCCGAGCTATCCCGAGCAGGCGCACCTCGCGCGCTATCTCGGCCTGCTGCTGGTCGAGGGCGCCGATCTCGCCGCGCTGGAGGACAAGGTCTATGTCCGCACCATCGGTGGGCTGAAGCGGATCGATGCGCTGTGGCGGCGGCTCGACCCGCGGCTGCTCGATCCGCTGGCGTTCGACACGCATTCGCAGATCGGCGTGCCCGGGCTGATCGACGCCTACGCGGCCGGCAACGTCGTGCTGTCGAACGCGCCGGGCTCGGCCGTGCTGGAGGCGCCGGCGTTCTCGGCGTTCCTGCCGCAGCTTGCGAAGTCGTTGCTAGGCGAAGACCTGCTGCTGCCCAACATCGCGACGTGGTGGTGTGGGCAAAACGGCGCGCGGGCGCAGGTCGAGGCCAATTTCGACCGCCTGCTGATCGGGCCCGCGTTCCACGCACGCCCGCTCGGCATGACCGGCGGCCCGACCACCGGCGCCGACATCACCGGCGAGGACCGGACGCGCCTGCTCGCCGACATGGCGAACAGGCCGCAGGATTATGTCGGGCAGGAGCTGGTCCAGCTCTCGACCATGCCGGTCGTGGTCGGCGATGCGCTGGTCCCCCGCCCCTTCACCCTGCGCGTCTTCGCGGCGCGTAACGGCGACGGCGAATGGACCGTCCTGCCCGGAGGGTTCGCGCGGATCGGTGAGCATCCCGATCCGCGGGCGGCCGTCATGGGCGAAGGCATATGGTCTGCGGACGTCTGCATCTATGGTGCCGAGCCGGTCGCGCCGGTATCGCTGCTGACCGCCGCGGACTCGCTCCAGGTGCGACGCAATCCGGGGACGTTGCCGAGCCGGGTGGCGGACAATTTCTACTGGCTCGGGCGCTATCTGGAACGGGGCGAGGCGCTACTCGGCGCGATCCGCGTTATGCTCGGCAATTCGATCGACGTCGACGGGGGTGCCGTGTTGTCCCCCACCACGGTCGGCAAGCTGGTCGGGCTGATCGTCGGTGCAGGCAGCGCGCCGCACCCGCCGTCGCTGCGCCGCGCCGACCTGACCGCGCTCGCCCGCACCGCCATGGAGGACGAGGCGTGGCAGTCGATCCTCACGCTCAACCGCCATGCGAGAGAGATCGGCGAAGGCTCGCGCGATCGACTTTCGGCGGACATGGTGCGACTGCTCGAAGCGCCCTTCCCCACGCATCGCGGGATGCTGGAGCGTGCCGGGTCGTTGCAACGCCGCTATGCGGCGATCGCCGGGCTGTCGGCCGAGCATATGGGGCGGACGGCGGCGTGGCGGTTCCACGATCTCGGGCGGCGGGTGGAGCGGGCGATGGCGATGGCGCGGGCGATCCGGTTGTTCGGGATGCCGGGCGCTTCGCCAGACGACCTGTCCGTGCTGCTCGACCTTGCCGACAGCCAGATCAGTTATCGCCAGCGCTATCCGACCGGGATCGCGCGCGTGCCGGTGATGGACCTGGTGGCGCTCGATCCGGGCAATCCGCGCAGCCTCGCGTTTTCGGCGGAGCGGATCGCCGCGCGGTTGGCGGAATTGCCGGTGCTCAGCGACGACGAGATGGCGGAGCCGCAACAGGCGCAAGCGACCGGGTTGCAGGCGATCGTGATGACCGCGACGGCGGCGGAACTGGATGCGGAGACGCTGGGGGATATCGAGCGGCGCTTGGGGGCGGTGTCGGATGCGCTGGCGCGGCGGTATTTCCTGCAGGGTGCTGAGCCGTTGCGGACCAGTGGGCTGACGTTGGCGTGAGGGGCGGTGTGAGGGGCGGTGTGAGGGTAGATCTGCAAATCCTCCCCGGCACGGGGAGGGGGACCATGCAGCGCATTGTGGAGGGGGCTCTCCACCAGCGTATCGTTCGTGGTGCCCCCCCTCCACCACCAGCAAGCGGCTGGCGGTCCCCCTCCCCGTACCGGGGAGGATTATTATGATCTACGATATCCGCCACATAACGACGTTCGATTACGGCGCCAGCGTCAAGTTCGCTCGCTGCAACCTCCGGTTGAAGCCGATCGACTGGCCGGGCCAACACCTGGATTCCTATACGCTGTCGGTCCACCCCGCCGGCCGCACCAGCGCCGCGCGCGCGGAGGCGGGGCTCGCCAACGTGACGCGGCTGGTGGTCGACAGCCCGGTGCGGCACCTGACTATCGAGAGCCGATCGCGGATGACGGTGGATCGGCTCGTGCCGGTGCCCGACGCGAGCGATCCGACGCTGGGCGAAATCGCGGCGATGGCGCGCGCGAGCACCGATCTGTCCGCGGCGAGCCCGGCGAACTACATCTACCCCTCACCGCTGATCCCGCTCGACCAGGCGATCGCCGACTATTGTGCGATCGATCTCGATCTGTCGCGCGGCGCATTGGAGGCGGGGATCGCGCTTGCGCGGCGGATCCAGGAGGAGTTCGAGTTCGACGCCGACGCGACGCTGGTCGATACCCCGCCGCACGAGGCGTTCCTCCAGCGCAAGGGCGTGTGCCAGGATTTCGCGCAGATCATGATCACCGGCCTGCGCGCCGCCGGCCTGCCCGCGGCCTATGCATCGGGCTATATCCGGACGATCCCGCCCGAGGGCCAGCCGCGGCTGGTGGGCGCGGATGCGACCCACGCATGGGTGCTGCTGTGGTGCGGGCCGGTGCGCGGCTGGGTCGGCGTCGATCCGACCAACGGGATCTGGATGGCGAGCGACCACATCGTCATGGCGGTCGGCCGGGATTACGCGGAGATCGCACCGGTCGACGGGGTGGTGCTCGGGTCGGGCGCGCAGAACATGGATGTCAGCGTGGATGTGGCGCCGTTGGACGAGTTCGCGGCAGTCTAGGATGCGTCGGCGGCGGACGTGTTCCGCACGCGCGCAATTGCGTTGCGCGGGCGCTCCCCCCACATAGACGCGCAAGTAAGAATGGGGACGTAAGTGGCCGATCCGTACAAGACTCTGGGTGTAGCGCGCGACGCGACCGAAGCCGACATCAAGAAGGCGTACCGCAAGCTTGCAAAGGAGCTTCACCCGGATCGCAACAAGGACAATCCGAAGGCGTCGGAGCGGTTCAGCACGGTCACCAACGCGTACGACCTGCTGAACGACAAGGACAAGCGCGCGCGGTTCGACCGCGGCGAGATCGATGGCGACGGCAACCCGGCGTCGCCGTTCGGCTTCGGCGGCGGTGGTGGCGGGCGTCCCCAACCGGGCGGCGGCTTCCGCAGCGAAGGCTATGAGAGCGGTGCCGGCGGGGCCGACATGAGCGACATCTTCGAAGGCCTGTTCGGCGGCGCGCAGCGTGGCGGCGGTGGCGGGTTCTCCGGCGGCTTTGGCCGGCGTCCGCAACCCAGGGGCGAGAATGCCGCGTACCGCCTGCAGGTCCCGTTCGTCGAGGCGGCGACGCTGGAGCCGCAGCGCGTGACGCTCGCAGACGGTAAGACGCTCGACCTCAAGCTTCCCGCCGGCGTCGAGACCGGTACGCAGATGAAGCTTGCCGGCAAGGGCGAGCAAGGTCCGGGCGGCGCTGGCGACGCGATCCTGACGATCGAGGTCCAGCCGCACAAATTCTTCACCCGCGACGGCGACGACGTCCGTCTCGACCTGCCGATCACGCTGGCCGAGGCGGTGCTGGGCGGCTCGATCAAGGCACCGACGGTCGACAAGCCGGTGATGCTGACGATCCCCAAGGGCACGACCTCGGGCAAGACGCTCCGCCTCAAGGGCAAGGGTTTCCACAAGAAAGGCGGCACGCGGGGCGACCAGTTGGTCACGCTGATGATCGACATTCCGGCAAGCGATGCGGCGCTGACCGCGTTCGTCGAGAGCTGGGATGGGCGCGAGGCGGGGAACCCGCGGGGGTCCATGGGCGTCTGAACGCCTTGTGAATGACAACAGCCTTACTCCCGAAGCCCGCTCGCACGACCATAGCGCGGCCCGTACCCGATTGAACCGCGGCATGGCGAAGGTCAGGCCCGGCAGTTATGCGTTCGAGGTTTTCAAGCGTGCGGCGATCGGCGTGTTCAACGACGGGTTCATCCATGCCGGGAACCTTGCCTATCTCGCGCTGATGACGGTGTTTCCGTTCTTCATCGTCGCGGCCGCGATCCTGTCGATCTTCGGGCAGAGCGTCGAGACGGTGCGCGCTGTCGAATCCTTCCTGAACGTCCTGCCGCCCAACGTCGCAGACCTGTTACGTAAGCCGATCGCCGACGTGCTCGCCGCGCGCACCGGATCGCTGCTGTGGCTCGGCGCATTGGTCGGCCTGTGGACCGTCGGCAGCTTCGTCGAGACTATCCGTGACATCTTCCATCGCGCCTATGGCAACAAGGCGACGGCGCCGTTCTGGAAATCGCGGCTCGGCTCGTCGTTCGTGATCGTCTGTTCGGTGATCATCGCGCTGCTCTCGTTCCTTGTGCAGGGAATCCTGACCGCGGCGGAGCAGTTCATCTACCGCCTCGTGCCCTTCGCGCAGGATGCCGCGGGCTGGGTCGGACTGTCGCGGCTGATCCCCGGCCTGCTCATGTTCGGCGCGCTGTACCTGCTGTTCTATTCGGTGACGCCGTCGCGCTATCGCTATTCGAAATGCCCCAAATGGCCGGGCGCCTTGTTCACCACCGCCTGGTGGGTCAGCGCGACCGCGCTGCTGCCGGTGATCCTGTCGCGGCTCGGCGGCTACGACCTGACCTATGGCAGTCTGGCGGGCGTCGTCATCATGCTGTTGTTTTTCTACGTCATCGGGCTCGGGCTGGTATTCGGCGCCCATCTCAACGCGGCACTGGCGGAACCACCCGAAACAACGCTAGAGCAACCCGCTACGGATATGCAGGTATAGGCGGGGATGGCGTGAACGGTTTGATGGCGGGCAAGCGTGGGCTGATCATGGGCCTGGCGAACGACAAGTCGCTGGCCTGGGGGATCGCCAAGAAGCTGTCCGAGGCGGGCGCCGAACTCGCGTTCAGCTATCAGGGCGAGACGATGGAGAAGCGCGTACGCCCGCTTGCCGAGCAGCTGGGCGTCGCGCGGCTGTTCGATTGCGACGTGTCGGACATGGGCGCGCTCGACGCGACCTTCGACAAGTTGGCGCAGGAATGGCCGACGATCGACTTCGTGGTCCACGCGATCGGCTTTTCGGACAAGAACGAGCTGCGCGGGCGGTTCGTCGATACCAGCCTCGACAATTTCCTGATGACGATGAATATCAGCGTGTATTCGTTCGTCGCGGTGGCGCAGCGCGCGGCCAAGATGATGACCGAGGGCGGCGCGATGCTGACGCTCAGCTATTACGGCGCCGAGAAGGTGATCCCGCATTACAACGTGATGGGCGTGGCGAAGGCGGCGCTCGAGACCAGCGTGCAGTATCTCGCGGTCGATCTCGGGCGCGACAACATCCGCGTGAATGCGATCTCGGCGGGTCCGATCAAGACGCTGGCCGCCAGCGGCATCGGCGATTTCCGCCTGATCCTGAAGTGGAACGAGCTGAACTCGCCGCTGAAGCGCAACGTGACGATCGACGACGTCGGCGGTGCAGGGCTGTACCTGCTAAGCGACCTGGCGTCCGGCGTGACGGGCGAAACCCATCACGTCGACGCCGGCTACAACGTGATCGGCATGAAGGCCGAAGACGCCCCCGATATCGCGCTGGTCTAGTGCCAACCGTGCTCCGGCTGCATGGTCTGCGGTTCATGATCTTCCTCGACGATCACGTACCAGCGCATGTTCATGTATTCGGAGACGGCGAAGCGAAGATCGAGATCGGAGGCGACGGGGGCTCTCCGCGCATGGTATACGCGCAAGGACTGAGCGGCGCGATGCAGCGGCGCGCGCTTGCCGCCGTCGCACGGAACCGGGCAATGCTGCTGACGAGGTGGGTCGAAATCCATGGCCGAACTGACTGACGAAGACATCCTGGCTGCGAACGAGCGCGGTCGCATCGCAATGGCGACCAAGCCACGGGCCAAAAGCGCGCGCTACGATCGGGACCAGGATCGGATCGTGGTCGATCTGGTGAATGGATCGACGTTCGCGTTCCCGCCGCATCTGTTGCAGGGCTTTGATCGCGCGACCCCGGACCAGATCGCCGAAGTCGAAATACTGGGCGTCGGATTTGGCCTGCATTGGGAGTCGCTCGACGCTGACTTTACCGTGGCGGGACTCATGGCTGGCCGTTTCGGCACGGCCCGTTACATGGCGGAGCGGTTCGGCGCTGCCTGGGATGCGGTCGCAGCGGAATGAGCTTCAATACGTTTGGACGGCTGTTCCGCTTTACCACTTGGGGTGAGTCGCATGGGCCTGCGCTTGGCGCAGTCGTCGATGGGTGCCCGCCGGGGATCGCGCTGAGCGAGGCCGATATCCAGCCCTGGCTCGACAAGCGCCGCCCGGGGACCTCGCGCTTTACCACGCAGCGGCGCGAGCCGGATACGGTGCGCATTCTCTCGGGCGTGTTCGAAGGCCGCACCACCGGCACGCCGATCAGCCTGATGATCGAGAATGTCGACCAGCGCTCCAAGGACTATTCGGACGTCGCCAAGGCGTATCGCCCCGGCCATGCCGACTATGCCTATGACGCGAAATACGGCTTCCGCGATTTCCGGGGCGGCGGTCGCTCTTCCGCCCGCGAGACGGCGGCGCGCGTCGCCGCCGGTGCGGTCGCGCGGCTCGTCGTCCCGCAGGTCCGCGTCCGCGCATGGGTCGAGGCGATCGGCGGCGATTCGATCGATCCGGCCAACTTCGACGATGCGCAGATCGACCAGAACCCGTTCTTCTGCCCGGACGCCGCCGCTGCCGCCCGCTGGGAGATCCTCGTCGATGCCGCGCGAAAGTCTGGCTCGTCGCTCGGCGCGGTGATCGCGTGCGAGGCAACCGGCGTGCCCGCAGGCTGGGGCGCGCCGCTCTATGCCAAGCTCGACTCCGAACTCGCGTCGGCCTGCATGAGCATAAACGCGGTCAAGGGCATCGAGATCGGCGACGGATTCGCCGCCGCCGCGCTGTCGGGCGAAGCGAATGCGGATCCGATGCGTCCGGGTGCTGATGGCCCAGAGTTCCTCGCCAACCATGCGGGCGGAATCGCTGGAGGGATCGCGACCGGCCAGCCGATCCGCCTGCGTGTGGCGTTCAAGCCGACCAGTTCGATCCTCACCCCGGTCGAGACGATCAGCCCCACCGGCGAAGCCGCGACGATCGCCACCAAGGGGCGTCACGATCCCTGCGTCGGCATCCGCGGAGTCCCCGTCGTCGAGGCGATGGTGGCGCTCGTGCTAGCCGACCAGGCGTTGCTGCATCGGGGCCAGTGCGGCTGACGACGGAACATACGCGGCGCTGAAGCGCTTGCTCTTCAATAACTTAGGAGAGTGATAATGCGTATTCTAACTTCGATCGCAGCCGCAGCCCTGATCATTCCAGGCGTGGCGATGGCTCAGACGGGCACCACTGGCTCGATGGGCGGCACCACCGGTGGAACGATGAGCGGCGGCACCATGGGTGGTTCGACCATGGGCGGTACGATGGATCAGGCGAATCCCTCGACGACCACGCAGTCGACCACGACGACACGCACGCAGCGTGGCACCAAGGCACGGAGCCGTACGCGCGGCACCACGTCGGGCACCATGAGCGGCACGACGGGTGATACCGGTACGACGGGCAGCACGATGTCCGGCACGACCGGCAGCACGATGGGCGCCGACACCATGGGCGGCACCACGGGCTCCACGACCGGCACGATGGGTGGCACGACCGGAGGTACCATGGGTGGCACGACCACCGGTACGATGGGTTCGACCACGGGTGGAACGACCGGCACGACCACGCCGCGCTGATCCAACCGTTCTCACGTAAATGAAAAGCCGGGCGAGCGATCGCCCGGCTTTTTGCGTATCAGTCCGAGAAGGGATCGCGGACGAGGATCGTGTCGGCCCGCTGCGGGCTGGTCGACACCAACGTCACCGGACAGCGGATCAGCTCTTCGATGCGGCGGATGTACTTGATCGCCTGCGCCGGCAGGTCGGCCCAGCTTCGCGCACCGGCGGTGGTTTCCTGCCAGCCTTCCATCGTCTCGTAGATCGGCTCGACCAGCGCCTGGTCCGCCGCGTGCGCCGGGAAATAATCGAGCGTCTCGCCGCGCAGCTTGTAGCCGGTGCAGATCGACACGGTCTCGAACCCGTCGAGCACGTCGATCTTGGTCAACGCGATCCCGGTGATGCCGCCAACCGCCGCCGCCTGACGCACGAGCACCGCGTCGAACCAGCCGCAACGACGTTTCCGCCCGGTGACCGTCCCGAATTCGTGGCCACGGACGCCGAGGCGCTCGCCGGTTTCGTTCTCGAGCTCGGTCGGGAACGGTCCCGAGCCGACGCGCGTCGTGTACGCCTTGGCGATGCCGAGCACGAAGCCGACCGCCGATGGCCCGAGGCCGGACCCACCGGCCGCTGCGCCTGCGATCGTGTTCGACGAGGTGACGAACGGGTACGTGCCGTGGTCGACGTCGAGCAACACGCCCTGCGCGCCCTCGAACAGGATCCGCTTGCCGGCCGAACGCGCGGCGTTGAGATCGCGCCACACGGGCTTGGCGAACGGGAGGACGAAACCGGCGATTTCGCGCAGTTCTGCGATCAGGCGCGCGCGATCGATCGGCGGTTCGCCGAAGCCGGCACGCAGGGCGTCGTGATGCGCGGTGAGGCGATCGAGCTGCGGCCCGAGATCGTCGAGGTGGGCCAGATCGCACACGCGGATCGCGCGGCGACCGACCTTGTCCTCATACGCCGGGCCGATGCCGCGGCGGGTCGTGCCGATCTTGCCGGCGCCGCTGGCGTCCTCGCGCAGACCATCGAGATCGCGGTGGAACGGCAGGATCAGCGCGCAGGTGTCGGCGATCCGCAGCGTCTCCGGTGTTGCGGTGACGCCCTGTGCGCCGAGCCGCGCGATCTCGTCCTTCAGCGCCCACGGATCGAGCACCACGCCGTTGCCGATGAAGGACGGCGTGCCGCGGACGATACCCGACGGCAGCAGCGACAATTTATAGACGTTCTCGCCGACGACCAGTGTGTGGCCGGCATTGTGGCCGCCCTGGAACCGGACGACCATGTCGGCACGCTCGGCGAGCCAGTCGACGATCTTGCCCTTGCCTTCGTCGCCCCATTGCGCGCCGATGACTGCTACGTTGGCCAAACTCTATCTCCTGAGGATTACGCGCAGCGCCTACAGCGCGCGGGGCTCGCCTGCTACCCATAGATGCGTGCAGACTTGTGCTTCGGGGGTGTCGCCGGCTTCGAGTGCCGCAACGGTGACCCAGCCTTGCGCGCGCATGGCTGCGCCTTCGTCGGCTGGCGTGCCGAACGGCAGGAACAGGCGGCGGCGGTCGACGGTGGCGGTGCGCTCGACCAGTGCGTCGGTAAACAGCGAAAAGCCGGTGGCGGCTTCCTCGGCACCGGTCTCGTGGACGACGGTGTAGGTGCCGCCGCGGCCGACTTCGCGTGACGAGCCGTCGGCGAAAAGCGAGAAGCCGAGCCAGGTCTGGTATTCGAAACCGTGCCGTTCGGTTGGGTCGAGCGTCAGCGCGACGCGGCCGTCGAGTGCTTCGGCGATCCGCGCGAGACCGTCGAGGCGCGAGGCCAGCGCGCCGGTGGTATCGAACGCGCGGAGGCGGTCCATCGCCTGCTCGAACGGCCCGGCGGCTTCGATCAGCGGGAGATAGGCGGGCGCGAGTGCGGCCACAGCCCCAGCGTCCTTCGCATCGAGGCGGTCGCGCAAGGTGGCGATCTGCTCGGAGGTCACAGGGAGCGGCCCCGCGGCGAGCGTCGACACCAGATCGGGCAGCGTGAAGTCGATCGAGGCGCCGGTGACATCGGCAGCGGCGATCATGTCGACCGCGACAGCGACGAGTTCCTGCGCGGCTGCGACCGAGTCGAGGCCAATCAGCTCGCACCCGATCTGCCGCGTCTCACGGGCGGGCGCGAGTTGCGACGCGCGCAGCTTAAGCACCGACCCCGCATAGCTCAGCCGCACCGGCCGCGGGTGATGCCCCATGCGAGTGGCGGCGATCCGCGCCACCTGTGCGGTAATGTCCGGGCGGATCGCGAGCGTGCGCTGCGACACCGGATCGACGAAGCGCACCGCGTCGTGGAGGCCGCCGGCCTTGAGCCGCATCTCCAAACCGTCGGCAAATTCGGCCAACGGCGGATCGACACGTTCATAGCCGTGGAGGCGAGCGGCTTCAAGCACGCGGGCTTCCAGCGCCGCCGCCGAATCGGCGAACGGAGGGAGGCGATCTCGGAAGCCTTCAGGGAGCAAAGCAGTCATACGCGTGCCTCTAACCACTTCGCCCCCCGTTCGCGAGCCTTAGAAGTTGAGGCCCATCGCGGTCTTCACGCCGGGGAGCGCGCGGACCTTGGTGAGGAGCTCCGGCGTCACGGCTTCGTCGACCGAGAGGAGAAGCACCGCCTCGCCGCCTGCCGAACGACGGCCGAGATGGAACGTCCCGATGTTCACCCCGGCCTCGCCCAGCGCCGTCCCGAGACGACCGATGAACCCCGGTGCATCCTCGTTGACGACATACAGCATCGGCCCTGCCAGATCCGCCTCGATCTTGATCCCGAGCAGTTCGACCAACCGCGGTGCCGAATCCCCGAACAGCGTCCCCGCCACTGATCGTTCGCCATCCTCGGTCTTCACCGAGACGCGCAGCAGCGTGTGGTAATCCGCCTCGCGCTCGGTGCGGACTTCGCGGACTTCCAGACCACGCTCGCGCGCCAGCACCGGCGCGTTGACCATGTTGACGGTCGCAGTCTGCGTCTGGAGATAGCCGGCGAGCACCGCGCTCACGATCGGCTTGGCGTTGAGTTCAGCCGCGGCCCCCTCGGTATGCACCGAAATCCGCGACACCGCGCCGGTGGTCAGCTGACCGACCAGCGACCCCAGCTTCTCCGCCAGCGCCATATACGGCTTGAGCTTCGGCGCTTCCTCGGCCGACAGCGACGGCATGTTGAGCGCATTCGTAACGCCGCCCGACATCAGGAAGTCGGCCATCTGCTCGGCCACCTGGATCGCGACGTTGACCTGCGCCTCGGTGGTCGACGCGCCGAGATGCGGCGTGCTGACGAAGTTCGGCGTGTTGAACAACGGCGACGCCTTGGCGGGCTCCTCGACGAACACGTCGAGCGCCGCGCCGCCGACCTGGCCCGAATCGAGCGCCGCCTTCAGCGCGACCTCGTCGATCAGGCCACCGCGGGCGCAGTTGATGATCCGGACGCCCTTCTTGGTCTTGGCGAGCGCCTCGGCCGAGAGGATGTTGCGCGTCTGGTCGGTTAGCGGCGTGTGCAGCGTGATGAAATCGGCACGCGCGAGCAGTTCGTCGAGCGTGACCTTCTCGACGCCGATCTCGATCGCGCGCTCGGGCGTCAGGAACGGATCGAACGCGACGACCTTCATCTTGAGGCCGCGCGCACGGTCGGCGACGATCGAGCCGATATTGCCCGCACCGATCAGGCCGAGCGTCTTCGACGTCAGCTCGACGCCCATGAAGCGGTTCTTCTCCCACTTGCCGGCCTGCGTGGAAGCGTCAGCTTCCGGGAGTTGCCGGGCGAGCGCGAACATCAGCGCGATCGCATGCTCGGCGGTGGTGATCGAGTTGCCGAACGGCGTGTTCATGACGACCACGCCCTTTGCCGAGGCGGCGGGGATGTCGACATTGTCGACGCCGATCCCGGCGCGGCCGACGACCTTGAGGTTGGTGGCGTGCTCGAGGATTTCCTTGGTCACCTTGGTCGAGCTGCGGATCGCGAGGCCGTCATACTCGCCGATCATCGCCATCAGTTCTTGCGGAGTCTTGCCGGTGATCTCGTCAACCTCGACGCCGCGCTCGCGGAAGATCTGGGCGGCGCGGGGATCCATTTTGTCGGAGATAAGGACTTTTGGCATGGTTCAGCTACTTTCGTCATCCCAGCGAACGCTGGGATCTCGTGCCGCGAGGGCACGGTATGCGGAGGGAGACCCCAGCTTTCGCTGGGGTGACGGTAGATTGTGTTTAGGCCGCCTTGGCGGTCGCGTAGGCCCAGTCGAGCCAGGGCCCGAGCGCTACGATGTCGGCGGTGTCGACGGTCGCGCCGCACCAGATCCGCAGGCCCGGGGGCGCGTCGCGGTAGCCCGCCACGTCGTAGGCCGCGCCCGCTTTCTCCAGCGCAGACGCCATCGCCTTGATCAACGCCTCGTCGGCACCCTCGACCGTCAGGCACACGCTGGTCTTCGACCGCGTCGCTGGATCGACCGCGAGATGGCCGAGCCAATCCCGCTCCGCCACGATCTTGTCGAGTGCCGCAGCATTCGCATCCGACCGCTTGATCAAGCCATCTTCACCAAGCGACTTCGCCCATTCGAGACTGAAGATCGCATCCTCGACCGCCAGCATCGACGGGGTGTTGATCGTCTCGCCCTTGAACACGCCCTCGGCGAGCTTGCCCTTAGAGACGAGGCGGAACACCTTCGGCAACGGCCAGGCGGGTGTGTAGGTCTCGAGCCGCTCGACCGCGCGAGGCCCAAGGATCAGCACGCCGTGCGCGCCCTCTCCGCCGAGCACCTTCTGCCACGAGAAGGTGGCCACATCGATCTTGGCCCAGTCGATATCGTACGCGAACACGCCCGACGTCGCATCGGCGAACGAAAACCCCTCGCGGTCGTCCGGGATCCAGTCCGCGTTCGGCACGCGCACGCCGCTGGTAGTGCCGTTCCAGGTGAACAGCACGTCGTTCGACCAGTCGACCGCGTCCAGATCAGGGAGCTGGCCGTAATCGGCGCGGATCACGGTGGGATCGATCTTGAGCTGCTTGACCGCATCGGTCACCCAGCCCTCGCCGAAGCTTTCCCAGGCGAGCGCGGTGACCGGCTTGGCGCCCAGCATCGTCCACATCGCCATCTCGTACGCGCCGGTGTCGGAGCCGGGGACGATGCCGATGCGGTGCGTATCGGGGAGCTTCAACAGTTCGCGCATCAGGTCGATGCTGTACTGGAGGCGGGTCTTGCCGATCTTCGAGCGATGCGAGCGACCGAGCGACTCGGTGGCGAGCTTGTCCGCAGACCAACCCGGAGGTTTCGCGCAGGGACCGGAGCTGAAAAAGGGACGTGCCGGCTTCGTAGCGGGCAGCGCAGGCGCATCTGTAGCGGGTGCGTAGGTCGTATCAATCATGTATCTCTCCTCACAGAGAGCACGCGCGGCGTTGGGACCGCGTGGCCCGTCGCCGGCCCTAGCGGCGTTCGCGGGGGTGTCAACCGCGTTCGACCCAGCGCACGTGGCGATGGGACTCGCCCTACCGTGCGCCAAACTCACTCCGTCACCCCGGGCTTGTTCCGGGGTCTACGGTGCCGCACGACCATCGGCATGGGGGACAAGATGATGGGTGGATGCCGGAACAGGCCCGGCATGGCGGAGTGGGTGGTACTGGTTGCGCTCACGCTCACCTTAGTCGCGTGCGGACGTGCCGATCGTCCCACTGCCCCTACTCAGACACGCCCCAACCTCTCCGTCCCGAGCAACCGCGAGACCGCGCAGTGCCTTGCCGATCTCCGCCAACTCCACGTATCGTTCCAGGTCCTGCCCGACCGCGAGACTGGCCCCGGTTGCGGGCTCGCAGGCACCGTCAAGCTAGTCGATATCGGCGTGCCCGTCGCCAACCTCACCGCGGTCCGGTGCGGCGCGGCACGCACGTTTATCGGCTGGACGCGCAACGCGGTGGCACCCGCCGCCTATCAGATGCTCGGCAGCGAACTCGCGCGGATCGACAGCATGGGGAGCTATTCCTGCCGCAACGTCGTCGGTTCGGCACGCAATGCGAGCCGGCGCTCCGGGCATGCGATCGCCAACGCGATCGATGTCGGTGGATTCGTGCTGAAGGACGGGCGGCGAATCACCGTGCTGAACGACTGGAATTCGCCCGATCCGCAGGTTCGGCAGTTCCTCCAGACGATCCGCGCCTCGGCGTGCAAGCGGTTCGGAACGGTGCTCAGCCCCGACTACAACGCGGCGCACCGCAACCACCTGCACCTCGAAGACGATCGTGCGGGGTTTTGCCGCTAGCCCGAACAACTCCGTCATCCTGGGCTTGACCCAGGATCCAGGGCCAAAAGCGTTGCGGTCCGCAACCCTGGATCCCAGCTTTCGCTGAGATGACGGTTGCTTGAATGACAGGACTTTGGGTGACTCAGTCTAGCCCTCCCTGCCCCTTTCCTCTAATCGCGCCTGAATGACCGATACACGTATACCGACACGCGTTTTCCCCAACGCCAGCCAGGACGCCGAGACCGCCAAGGACTCCGTTTCCACTCCCCAGACGCAGCACCCGCATTACCGGCTCGCCTTCCAGGACATGGATTTCCTGTTGCGCGAAGACCTGCGGCCGGTGCGGTTCCAGCTCGAATTGCTGAAGACCGAACTCGTCCTCGACGAGGCGAAGATCGGCTCGACGTTCGTGTTCTATGGCTCGGCACGTATTCCCGAGCCGTCGAAGGCACAGGCATTGCTGGCGCTGGCGACCGACGAGAAGTCGAAGAAGATCGCCGAGCGGCTGGTCGAGAAGTCGAAATATTACGACGTCGCGCGTGAACTCGCGGCCAAGGTCAGCGTGCTGCCGCGCGACGAGCGGGGCTGGCGGCAGTTCGTGGTGTGCTCGGGCGGCGGTCCGTCGATCATGGAAGCGGCGAACCGCGGCGCGGACGACGTCGGCGCCGAGTCGATCGGCCTCAACATAGTCCTGCCGCACGAGCAGGCGCCGAACCCGTACGTCACCCCGTCGCTGTCGGTGCAGTTCCACTATTTCGCGCTCAGGAAAATGCACTTCCTGCTGCATGCGCGGGCGCTGGCGGCGTTTCCGGGCGGGTTCGGGACGTTCGACGAGCTGTTCGAGCTGCTGACGCTGATCCAGACGGGCAAGATTCAGCCGATTCCGGTGCTGTTGTTCGGGCGGAGCTTCTGGGAGCGGGTCGTGAATTTCGATGCGCTGGTCGAGGAAGGCGTCGTCAGCGAGAAGGACCTGTCGATCTTCCGCTACGTCGAGACAGCCGACGAGGCCTGGGACGCGGTGCAGTCGTTCTATCGTGAGCGGGCGGAGAAGGAAGCCGCCGAGGGCTGAGTTTACTCGCGGCTCCCACTACCACCCACTCCGTCATCCCGGCGCACGCCGGGACCCATGGACACGGAGCGTCCGCTTATGACGCTGACCGCAACCGTGGGTCCCGGCTTCCGCCGGGATGACGGAATCGAGCGGGATTGGAACGTAGACGACGCCCTGTATCCTGGACCTATCCTCCCCCACCGAGGGGGGAAGATAAAGCCTTGCCGGTCATCCCGGCCATTAGCGATTACTTCTCCGAGCGGGCACCCTTGCGGGCTGCTTCGGGATCGACCGACGGTGCACCCGAGGCGGGCGTGCCGGTGTTGGCGATGTCGGCGGTCGGCGCACCTTCGGTGGCTGCGGCCTCCGCTGCATTCGCGGTCGCAGGCTGATCTTCCGCGGCCGCATCCTTAGCCGCCGGTGCAGCGCCCGCCGCGGGGGCCGCGGGGAGCGGCAGGTTCGAACCCTGCTGGTTGAGGTACAGGATCACGTTCGCACGGTCCTGCGCGTTGCCCAAGCCCGCGAACGTCATCTTGGTGCCGTTGGCGAACTTGCGCGGCGACGTCAGCCACGCGTTCATCTTGTCGAAGTCCCAGGTACCGCCGACGCCGGCCAGCGCCGCGGAGAAGGCGTACCCGCCCTTGCCCTTGGCGATCGCTTCGCCGAGCGTCCCGTACAGGTTCGGGCCGACACCGTTCGCACCGCCCTGGTTGATGGTGTGGCAGGCCGCGCACTTCTTGAACACTTCGGCGCCCTTGGCGGCGTCGGCGGTCGGCAGCAGCGAGGCGATCGGCACTTCGGCGGCGGCACCGCCAGCGCCTTCCTCGACGACGCCCTCGATCGCGTAGCCCATCTTCTCGGGTCGCTCGCCGTGGAACAACATCCCACCGACGATCGACAGCCCGAGCGCCGCACCACAGCCTGCGAGCACCCAGCCGGCGATCGTATTGGTCCGATTGTCCATCTTGCGCATCCGCCCTGTTCTGTTTGGGACAGCCATAGAAAAGGCGGGCGCGCACCGCAAGCTGCGCTTGTATGGCGCACGGCGGCCCTTTTACCCGGGTTGAACAGGCAGGCAGCGCGCCTTAGGCGCTGGGGGCATGGAAAACTTCGCCGTACCCGCCCGCCCGATCGTCGCGCGGATGACCGAAGCCGCTGCAGCAGACCCCGCTCGCGCCGTCGCGTTCCAGGGTGCGCCGGGCGCCAACAGCCATGTCGCGGCAGTCGAGGCATTCCCGGACGGCCTGCCCCTGCCCTGCTTCGATTTCTCCGACGCGATCGACGCGGTGAAGGACGGCCGCGCCGATTGCGCGATCATTCCGATCGAGAATTCGCTGCACGGCCGGGTCGCCGACATTCATTTCCTGCTGCCCGAATCGGGGCTCGTCATCACCGGCGAGCATTTCCTGCCGATCCGCCATGCGCTGATGGGCGCTGGGCCACGCGACGGCATCCGCCAGGCGATGAGCCATCCGCAGGCGCTCGGGCAGTGCCGGCATTGGCTGAAGGCGCACGGAATCGAGCCGGTAAGCTATCCCGACACCGCCGGGGCTGCGGCCAAGGTCGCCGAACTCGCCGATCCGGCGATCGCCGCGTTGGCGCCGCCTGCCGCTGCCGGGCTGTACGGGCTTGAGCTGCTCGCGACCGACATCGCCGATGCCGATCACAATACGACGCGGTTCGTGGTGCTGGCACGGGGCGGCAAGCCGCCCGCGGCGCAGGAGCCGGTCGGTGGCGAATGGATGACGACGCTGATCTTCGAGGTGAAGAACGTCCCTGCAGCGCTCTACAAGGCGGTCGGCGGGTTCGCCACCAACGGGGTGAACATCACCAAGCTGGAGAGCTACCAGCGCAACGGTAGTTTCTCGGCGACGGAATTCTATGCGGACGTGGTCGGCAAGCCGGGCGACGCGAACCTCGACCATGCGCTGGAGGAACTGGGGTTCCATTCGAAATGGCTGCGGGTGTTGGGCACCTACCGCCAGGCGCGGTCGCGGGGATGACCTGACCTTGATCCTCCCCCGCCAGGGGGAGGTGGCGCCGCAGGCGACGGAGGGGGAGGACACGGAACGTAAGGTTACCCTTACCTCCCCCTCCGTCTGGCAAGCGCCAGCCACCTCCCCCTGGCGAGAGAGGACCGTGAGAAGGTCAGTTGGCCGCGGGTAGTCTCAGCCGCACGAGCAGGCCGCCCAGGTCTTCGCTCTCCTCAAGCGCGACCGTTCCCTCATAGATTTCCGCGACGTCCCGAACGATCGCCAGCCCCAGCCCAGTCCCCGGCTTCCCCGTATCCAGCCGCACGCCGCGGTCGAAGATTCGGACACGTTCCTCTTCGGGAATGCCGACGCCGTCATCCTCAACCAGGAATTCGACGAAGCCCGACTGCGCGCCGACCGTCACGAACACGCTGCCACCACCATATTTCGCAGCGTTCTCGATCAGATTGCCGAGCATCTCGTCGAGATCCTGCCGTTCGACATGGACCTGAAGCCCGCGCGGCCCGGTCACGTCGATCCGCACATGCCGATACAACCGTCCAACCGCGCGCTCGACCGATTCGAGGCTAGGCCAGACGTCCGCACGGCTGTGGGCGGAACCGCGTCGGCCAACCGCCCGCGCGCGCGCGAGGTGGTGATCCACCTGCCGGCGCATCGTCCGCGCCTCGCGGATCACCGTGTCGGCGAGGTCGTCGGACTGCGCAGTGGCGGCGTTCATGATGACCGTCAGCGGGGTCTTGAGCGCGTGCGCGAGATTGCCGGCGTGGCGGCGCGCCTCCTCGGCCTGACGCTCGTTATGCTCGATCAGCGCGTTGAGTTCCTCGACCATCGGCGCGACCTCGACCGGCATCGCGCTCGACACGCGGTTCGACTGGCCAGCGCGCATCCGGGCGATCTCCTCGCGCACCCGCCGCAGCGGCCAGAGCCCGTAGAAGGTCTGGAGCGCCGCCATGATGATCAGTCCGAGCCCCAGCAACGCGAAGCTGCGGACCAGCGTGCGGCGCAAGGTGGTGATCTGCGCATCGAGCCCATCGCGGCTCTGCGCGACCTGGAACCGCCAATGCACCTGGGAGCCGGGAATGACCGCGTCGCGCTCGACGATTCGCAGCTTTTCGTCGGGAAACTGGTTGCTGTCGTAGAAATGCGCGTTGCGGTCGTCGTGCGGGCCGCCGAACGCGAGCTTGCGATCCCACAGCGACCGCGACGGGAAATCCTCGCGCCCCTTGCCCGACACCTGCCAGTAGAGACCCGAATAGGGTTCGACGAAGCGCTGGTCGGCCGCGGCATCGCGCGAGAAGATCACTTCGCCCTCGGGTCCGATCTCGGCCGAGTTCAACAGCGAGCGCAGGACATATTCGAGCTGGTCGTCGAAATTGCGCGTCACCGCCTGGCTCAGCACGCGGTCGAGCGCGAACCCGCCGCCGCTGAGCAGCACGACGATCCATACCGCCGCGATCAGGATCATCCGCCGCGACAGCGATCCCTTCACGGCCGCCGGCACGCGGATCGGCGTCTCTGTCAGCGGCGGCGTTTCCATCGTGGGACGATCAGGCGTCCGGATCTTCGAGGCTGTAGCCGAGGCCGCGGATCGTCGTGATCACGTCCTGGCCGAGCTTCTTGCGGATGCGCGTCACGAACACCTCGATCGTGTTCGAATCGCGATCGAAATCCTGGTCGTAGATATGCTCGATCAGCTCGGTGCGGCTGACGACCTTGCCCTTGTGATGGAGCAGGTAGCTGAGAAGCTTGTATTCCTGCGCGGTCAGCTTGACCGGCTCGCCGGCGCGCGTGACCTTGCCGCTGCGCGTGTCGAGGCGGATATCGCCCGCGGTCAGCTCGGACGAGGCGTTGCCGCTCGCACGACGGATCAGCGCCCGCAGACGCGCGATCAGCTCCTCGCTCTGGAACGGCTTGGCGACGTAATCGTCGGCGCCCGCATCGAGGCCGGCGACCTTGTCGGACCAGCTGTCGCGTGCGGTCAGCACCAGCACGGGCATCGTCTTGCCCTCCTTGCGCCAGCGATCGAGCACGGTCAGCCCGTCGATCTCGGGGAGGCCGAGATCGAGCACGACCGCGTCGTAATTCTCGGTCGAGCCGAGGAAATGTCCCTCTTCGCCATCGACCGCCAGATCGATCGCATAGCCGGCCCCCTCCAGGGTATTCTTCAACTGCTGGCCGAGATTCGGCTCGTCCTCGACGATCAGAACGCGCATGATAGTCCTCTCGATTGGGGTTTTCAGCGACCCGTGCGGCCGACGATCTGGCCGTTGCGGCCATCGACGTCGACCCAGATGACGGTTCCATCGCGCAGGAATTTCAGCGTGTAAATGGCGCTGCCCGAATCATAGTCCGAGCCGAGATACTGCGCGCCCTTCATCGTCGGGATCACGCGCGATTCTATCTCGCGCAGCGAGGGGGCGCCGGTCCGGCGCGCCTGCAATGCCGACATCTGATCGCTGCGACGCTGTGGAGGGTCGCCCGCCAGCATCGGTGCGGCACCCATCAGCAAAGGCGCCGCGGCCAGGGTCGCAAGAAATAGCAACATCTTCATGGCCGTGGCATAGGGCCCCGGCATTGAACAGCCTGTGAATGATCGCGACAGGCGCGCGACAGCACGAAGCCCTGCGAGGTGTAACTTGCCTGCATCACTTCGCCCCCCTACGTGGCGCGGACATGGCAGCACCAATCTTAGCATTCGAAGGCCTCGGGCTCGTCCAGGGCTCCGGCTGGCTCTTTCGCAATCTCGACATCCATATCGGACCGCGCGACCGGCTCGCGCTGATCGGCCGCAACGGCGCCGGCAAGACAACTCTGCTCAAACTGCTCGGCGGCAGCGTGATCGCCGACGAGGGCCGCAGGGTGATCGTCCCCGGCACCCGCGTCGTGATCCTCGAACAGGAGCCCGATCTGCGCGGCTTCGCGACGCTGCGCGATTACGTGATGGCGGGCGACGATGCGCCGGTGAACTACGAGGCGGATTCGATCGCCGATCAGCTCGGCATCGACCTGTCGCGCGAGGCTGCCTCCGCATCGGGCGGCGAGCGACGCCGCGCGGCGATCGTCCGCGCGCTGTCGCAGGACCCCGACGTGCTGCTGCTCGACGAGCCGACCAACCATCTCGATATCGGCGCGATCGAGTGGATCGAGGAGTGGCTCAAGCGCTTCCGCGGCGCGTTCGTCGTCATCAGCCATGACCGTACCTTCCTGACGCGGCTCACCAAGCAGACCTTGTGGCTAGATCGCGGTGCGATACGCCGTGCGGAAGTCGGTTTCGGCGGCTTCGAGGCGTGGACCGAGCAGGTCTATGCCGAGGAACAGCGCCAGGCCGAGAAGCTCGATGCACGCCTCAAGCTCGAGGAGCATTGGCTGCTGCGCGGCGTCACCGGCCGTCGCAAGCGCAACCAGGGGCGTCTCACCAAGCTGCACGAGATGCGCGCCGAACGCGCGTCGATGATCGGGCCGCAGGGCTCTGCGAACCTGACGACCAGCAGCGACGACTCCAAGACGAAGGTCGTGATCGACGCCAAGAACGTCACCAAGGCCTACGGCGACCGCACGATCATCGGCGACCTGACGCTGCGGGTCACCCGCGGCGACCGCATCGGCATAGTCGGCCGCAACGGCGCGGGCAAGTCGACGCTGTTGAAGCTGCTCACCGGCGAGATCCAGCCCGACAGCGGCTCGATCAAGCTGGCCCAGACCCTGGACGCTGTCGTGATCGACCAGCAGCGCAGCCTGATGGCGCCCGAGAAGACGGTCCGCGAAGTCGTCGTCGACGGCGGCGAGTGGATCGACGTGCTCGGCGTGCGCAAGCATATCCACGGGTATCTGAAGGACTTCCTGTTCGATCCGAACATGGTCGACGCGAAGATCGGCTCGCTGTCGGGGGGCGAGCGGTCACGCCTGCTGCTCGCGCGTGAGCTCGCCAAGCCGTCGAACCTGCTGGTGCTCGACGAGCCGACCAACGATCTCGACCTCGAGACGCTCGACCTGTTGCAGGAGGTGATCGGCGATTACGACGGCACCGTGCTGATCGTCAGCCATGACCGCGACTTCCTCGACCGGACCGTCACGATCACGCTCGGGCTCGACGGCTCGGGCACGGTCGACGTGGTCGCCGGCGGGTATGAGGACTGGGAAAAGCGCCGCGTGTCGACCACGACCGGCAAGCGCGCGTCGAAGAAGGTCTCCGCCACCGCCCCGGCCGCAGCCGCAGCCGCCCCGCGTGCCAAGCTGACCTACAAGGACCAGCGCGATTACGAATTGCTCCCGAAGCGGATCGAGGAACTCGACGCGCAGATGGCGGCGGATGCGGCCAAGCTTGCCAAGCCCGATCTGTACATGCGCGACCACGCGACATTCGCGAAACTGACGGCGGCGATCGAGCAGGCCCGCGCCGAGAAGGAAGCGGCGGAACTGCGCTGGCTCGAACTTGCAGAAATGGTCGACGGCGCCGCTTAAACTAGATTTATCTGGACTTTTCGGCGTTTGTTCAATAGCGGAACCACTGTGTGACTGTTGCGTTGCGGCAGTTCGGTTCGTTTATTGTGGAGATGTTTATGAAGCTCAAGGCCCTTACCGGCAGCGCACTTGCTGTCGCAATGATGACCACCTCGGTTGCGGCATCGGCTGCTCCTGCGAGCCTGTCGGTCGCGAACGCACGCGTCGGGTCGGCAACCGCCGGTAAGAGCGAACTGGGCGGCGGCGGCGGCGGCATCTTCGCCATCCTGATCGCAGCAGGCGTTGCAGCGATCGGCGTCATCGCGATCGTCAAGGACGACAACAACGACGATTCGGACAGCAACTAAGGTTGTCAGGGCCGGCGCCTCGGCGCCGGCCCGTTCGTTCGGCCGGAAATCATTTGGAAAGCGGGCGACTTAAACGCTCTTTCCCATCCGCCCCGCGAGATCGATGACATACTGCCACGCGACCCGGCCCGAACGGCTGCCACGTCGCGTCGCCCAGCCGATGGCGTCGCCCGGCTCGAAACTCAGATCGTAAAGCGCTGCATAGGTCGCGACGATCGCAAGATACGTTTCCTGATCCATCGCATGAAATCCAAGGCTCAGACCGAATCGGTCGGCCAAGGCCAGATGATCGTCTGCGGAATCGCGCGGATTGATCGCACTTTCCTGTTCGGCGATATCGCGTGGCGCGAGATGCCGGCGGTTCGCGGTTACCAGCAGGCGCACGTTGGCAGGTCGCGGTTCGGCGCCCCCTTCCAAGACCGATCGCAGCGCGCGCGCGTCGGCAGGTACGTCGAAACCGAGATCGTCGATAAACACCGCGAACGCACGATCGATGGTCGCGAGCATCGCAAACAGCGTCGACAGGCTATCGAGCGCCGCAATTTCGACCAGCGCGAGATTACCGTCACCCGCCTGGATCGCGGCGATCGCGCTTTTTACGAGCGCAGACTTGCCCGTGCCGCGCGCACCCCATAGCAGCACGTCCTGCGCGGCATGTCCCTTGGCGAGACGGTCGAGGTTGGCGGCCAGCGACGTCTTCTGCCGATCAATCCCTATCAGCCTGTCGAGGGGTAGCGGCGCGAACCCACGCGCCGCTACCAGCGCACCGTCACGCCAGACATAGGCCGGGTGAGCGCGCAGATCGACCGGCGGCGATGGCGGCGGCGAAAGGCGTTCGAGCGCAGCGGCGATACGGTCCAGCGGGTCGGTCATGGCATGCTCTTGGCCGCGTGATCCGGTCGTGACAAGCGCCCAGCCAGTACCGTAGCCAGTACCTTAGCCAGCATCAGGCTGGTCGGTGGCATCTACCCCAGTTGACGAAGATGCCCCGCGATCACCGTGTCGCCGGGTGCGAGGCGATTGGCCTTGGTCAGCATTTGCCGGGCCCCATCATCGTCACCGTTTGCCGAAAGCGCGATGCCATAGGCATCGGCGGCGACCGCGCTCATCGGCGACAACAGATAGGCGGCACGGCCATAACGGACCGCGATCGCGCCATCGTCGCTTCCTGCGTAGGCGAGCGCGAGGTCGCCAAGGACTCCGCCATCGCGGTTACCGATCCGGCGTCGGATACCCTCCAGCGTCGCGATCGCGGAATCCCAGTCGCCCGCCGCGACCTGCCAGTGCCCGAGCACGCGTTGCCCCGCCAGGCTTTGCGGATTTTGCGACAGGTATAGCGCCAACGCAGTCGCCGCGTCCTTGGCTCGACCGGCCCGACTCAGGGCATCGATCAGGCGAAGCATCGTCGGTTCGTCGAACGACAGATCCGCGGCGCGTGCGAAAACCGGCGCCGCTTCGGCGTATCGTCCGGTGGCGACGAGCGCATCGCCCAGCGCAAGATGCGCGGCCGGCGCACCGGCCGCCGCCGCGACGAGTGACCGGGCACGTGCGATCGCGCCAGCGGTGTCGCGCTGGGCGATCTGTCCGCGGATCACGCCTAGCGCGTAGGTGGGATCGCCCGGCGCGGTCGCCGCCTCTGCCACCAATGCGCCGATCGCCGCGTCGGTCGCGAACGCCGAAGCCGGCGCGACGGGTCCTGCGGCCGCACGATCGAGGAACGGCAACGCAGACGTACGATCGCCGACGGCTTCGAACGCCCGCGCGATCAGCGTCAGGGAGTAGGTGTCCGCGTCGGCACGCTCACCGATCGGCCGCAGCATGCCGAGCGCGCCGCGCGGATCGCCCGACCGAAGCAACGCCGCACCGAGCAGCCGCCGTGCGGCGATGTTCAGCGGCTGGATACCGACGAGCTGCCGCCATGTCGTCGCCGCCTGCTCGAACTTGCCCTGCGCGTAGTCGAGGCTGCCGGACAGCAACAGGGTTCCGGGAAGCCCGTTGGCCGCGCCACGCGCGCCTCTCAGAAGTGAGCGGGCAAGATCGATCCGGCCCACGCGCGCGGCAAGCGCCGCCTGCAGATACAACGCCTGAGGACTGCCGGGCCGGGCCAGCAGCGCACGACGCGTGACGGCAAGCATTTCGACATTGCGCCCCGCATCGCCGAGGGTCGCCGCATATTCGATCAGCGCGGGATGATAATAGGCATCGCGCGTCAACGCCTGCTCGAACCATGGCAACGCCGCGATCAGGCCGTAACGACTGCGAATCACTTCACCCTGCAACGTCAGGGCCGCGGGATCGCGCGAGGCCAATGCAACGGCCCGCGTCGCCGCAACGGCTGCGCCACCGACATCGCCGATGGTCAGGCGAAGCCGGCCGAGATCGGTCCAGGCTGCCGCATCGTCCGGCGCGCGGGCGACCAGCCCCTCCAGGGCTGCACGTGCCTCGACGGTCTTGCCCTGTGCGGCAAGCGCCCGCGCGACGATGCGCGCGGCATACGCTGCATAGCGCGGCGATGCGTCGGCAGCTTGATCGAGCGCAGCGTCCGGATCGCCTTGCAACAGGCTGGCATGCGCGCGCAGTTGATACAGGCGGCTCGCCGGCAATCCGGCGTTTTCCGCGCGCGAGAGTTCGGCTTCCGCGGCCAGCCCCTCGCCGAGTTCGAGGTACGCACGCGCCAACACGGCATGCGCGATCGCCCAGTTCGGTTGCGCCGCGATCGCCGCCTGCGCGTTGCTGCGTGCTGCGCTGTAATTGCCGGCGCCCAGTGTCGCCAGGCTATCCGCAAGCGACCGTCGCGCATCCGGCCGCGGCGATCGCATCGCGATCGAGACGCCGATCGCGACGACGATCAGGCACAGCGTTGCGATCGCGAGAACGCGTGCTCGGCTGCTGGCCATCATCGCAGGCAGTTTGAACCGTCGCCGCCGCTTGCGCCGTCGCAACAAAGGATAGGTCGCCTCACGCATGAAGATCGTAGCTTTTCAGCAAGTCGTACAGCGTCGGCCGGCTGATCCCGAGCAGCCGCGACGCGCTCGATATGTTGCCGTCGGTTCTTGCCAGTGCCTGGCGGATCGCTTTGCGATCGGCGAGTTCGCGGGCCGCGCGCAGGTTGAGCGAAACCGCCTCGTCTGCGTTCGCGTCCAGATCCAGATCGATCGCGGTGACGAGCTTGCCGTCGGCCATGATCACCGCGCGCTTGATCCGGTTCTCCAGTTCGCGGACATTGCCCGGCCAGCCCCAGCCATCGATCGCAGCGCGCGCGTCGGGAGCAAGGCCGGTGACGACGGGGTTCATCGACGCGGCGTAGCGCGTGACGAAGTGGCGCGCGAGCAATACCGCGTCGCCGGTCCGGTCGGCCAGCGCCGGAATTCGCACGACGATCTCGGCAAGGCGGTAATACAGGTCCTCGCGGAACCGACCGTCGGCGACCATCGCGTCGACATTCTGGTGCGTCGCACAGACGATCCGCGTGTCCACCGGGATCGCTTTCCGCCCGCCGACGCGTTCGATCACGCGCTCCTGCAGGAACCGCAACAGCTTCACCTGGAGCGCGAGCGGCACGTCGCCGATTTCGTCGAGGAACAGCGTGCCGCCGGCAGCCTGTTCGATCTTGCCCTCGGTGGTCTTTACCGCCCCCGTGAACGCGCCTTTCTCGTGACCGAACAGCTCGCTTTCGAGCAGGGTCTCGGGGATCGCCGCGCAGTTGATCGCGACGAAATTGCCCCGCGACCGCGGCGACGCGTCATGCAGCCCGCGCGCGAGCAGTTCCTTGCCGGTGCCGCTGGCGCCCAGCAGCATCACCGATACGTTGGCAGGTGCGACCCGCTCCAGCGTGCGCGTCACCGCCGCCATCTCGGGGGAGGCGCTGATCAGACCGCCGAACCCGCCCGCTTCGATCCGCGCGGCGAGGCGGCGGTTCTCGGTCTCCAGCGCATGGACATGAAACGCACGGCTGACGATCAGGCCGAGCGCGTCGATATCGATCGGCTTGGCGTAGAAATCCCAGGCGCCGTCGGCGATCGCCTGCAACGCGCTTTCGCGTGCGCCGTGTCCCGACGCCACGATCACCTTCGTATCGGGCTTCATCGCAAGAATATCGCGCAGGGTGGCAAACCCTTCGGTGACCCCGTCCGGATCGGGCGGCAGGCCGAGGTCGAGCGTGACGACCGCGGGCTCATGCGCGCGGATCGCATCGAGCGCCTGCGTCCGATCGCTTGCGACCACGATCTCATACCCTTCATAGGCCCAGCGAAGCTGACGCTGAAGCCCGGCGTCGTCCTCGACGATCAGGAGAACCGGCCGTACGCTGCCACTCGGGCCGCCACTCGGGCCGCCACTCGGGCCGCCGCTCACGCTGCCGCTTCCAGCGACGCGATCGCGGGAAGCAGGACGCGGAACCGGGTCCCCTCACCTTCGCGGCTGACGACCTCCAGCGCACCGCCCATCGCGTGGACGAGTTGTTGCGCTTCGAAGGCACCGATACCGAAGCCGGTCGGTTTCGAGGATACGAAAGGGCGGAACAACTGGTCGCGCACGAAGCCCGGCGCCATTCCAACACCGTGGTCGATGACGTCGATCGCGATACGGTCACCGACCGGTTCGACCGAGATCAGGACGGGGTCGTCGGCGCCGCTGGCTTCGATGGCGTTCTGGACGAGATGACCGAGCACCTGCTCAAGACGCGCCGCATGACCAAGCGCGAGGATCGGCGCAGCGCGGGCGGCGATCGGGTGCTGGCCGCGCCGACTGGTCGCGACGCGCTCGACGATCGCCGCAACCTCGACCGGTTGGAGCGGTTCGCCGCGGACGGGGCCGTGCTGCGAGAGGCGGGCGAGCAACGCGTTCATGCGGTCTGACGAATCCTTGAGGGTAGCAACCATGTCGATGCGAAATTCGGGGTTGTCGGCGTGTCGCTCGGCGTTGCGCGCGACCAGGGTCAATTGGCTGACAAGATTCTTGATATCGTGAAGGATGAACGCGAAGCGGCGGTTGAACTCGTCGAACCGCGCCGCATCGGCCAGTGCCGCATGCGCGCGATCCTCGGCAAGATAGCTCGCCGCCTGCCGTCCGGCCACCCGGAGCAGGTCGAAATCCTCCCAGTCGAGCGCCCGGTCGACCGGCGGGCGGGCAAGCACGATCGCGCCGGCCAGCGTGCCACCATGCATGAGCGGCACGATCGCCCAGGCGTCCGGGCAGTCGTGGAGCCAGGCGGGAACGCTGGCTATATCGGCTGGCGGCGCGGTGCCTGCGCGCACACGGTCCAGTTCGACGATCCGCGCATCACCGGCGAGAAACCGGGCCAGCGTTTCATCCTGAGGACCGGTGGCGGCACAAAACCAGTTCCATGTCGCGCCGGGTCCAAGCGAGGCGCCGTCATGGACCAGCAAAAGCCCGCCCGGCGAGTCGGTCAGGTCGGCAACCGACTTTACGACACGGGCATGGAGCGAGTCGGCGCCGACAGCCGGTTTGCCCAGCGTGTCGGTAAAACGTTGCCATTCCGCACGATAGTCATAGCGGTGACGAAAGAGATGCTTGGCGACCTTCACTTTGGTCCAGGCACGCAGCCACGGGGTCGAAAGCAGCGTCAGCGCGGCGGCGGTTGCGCCGAACACGATCGCGGTCTGTGCGACGCGGACATAGGATCCTGCATAACTGGCGGCGATGCTGGTCGCGAGTGCGGTAAGGCCGGCGTAGACGATCAAGGCCACCGCGGACAGCGCGCGCGCCGTGATCGGCCGCGACAAGGCGAGCGTCCAGTCGCCACTGCGATGCACCCCGACGACCAGCAGCGCCGCGACGCCGGTCATCACCACGCCGCGCACCAGGATCGACACCGGGATCCAGGGCATCGCGAAATACACGCCGGCGGAGACGAACAGGTCGACGCCCCACATCGCGGCAAGCGCGAGCACGACGAGGCGGATGCCGCCCCGCGAGGGGGGTGCCGCCTGGTACAGGTGGTGAATGAGCACCAGGCCGCTGACCGCGCTCATCATCCGGAACACCGTTCGGGCGGTCTCGACTGCGCGCAACGCCTCGGCGTCGAGCCCCATCCGGCCGGCGATCGCAAGCAACGCGGCGGTTCCGGCAAGCGCCATGACCACGAAATACACGGCACCGAGCGCATAATTGCCGGCACGATCGCGCCGGACGAGCGCGAGCATGAAGCCGAGCCACGCGATGTCGCGCGCACTGATAACGATCCGCGTCGCAACATCGCGCGTATCGATGCCGGCGACCGCGAGCGCCCACAGGCTGGTCGCCGCGAGCGCGATGACGAACGCGGCATGCGGCCATTGCCCGCTGGGTCGTCGCACCTGCGCCAGCGCCAAGGCGCCGAACGACAGCGCCGCCAGCGCGTGACTCCAAAGCACCAGCGTCGTGATCATGTCGGGAGCACCGCTACGCTCATCGTGCCCCCGCCGGCCAGAGCACGACGCGGAGGGTCTGCAACAGGATCAGCATGTCCAGAAACGGCGAATAGTTCTTTGCATAATAGAGGTCGTATTCGAGCTTGTGCCGGGCATCCTCGATCGACGCGCCGTAAGGGTAGTTGATCTGCGCCCAGCCGGTGATGCCCGGTTTGACCATGTGGCGCTCGGCGTAGAATGGCAGCTGCTCGTCGAGCTGTTCGACGAATTGCGGCCGTTCGGGGCGTGGGCCGACAAAGCTCATCTCCCCCTTCAGCACGGTCCAGGTCTGCGGCAGTTCGTCGATCCGGACTTTGCGGATGAACCGGCCGATACGGGTGATCCGCGGATCGTCCTCGGCGGCCCACACCGCCTTGCCCAACACTTCGGCGTCCTGCCGCATCGAGCGCAGTTTCAGGATATCGAACCCTTCGCCGTAGAGACCGACCCGACGCTGGCGGTAGAAGGCGGGGCCCTTGGACTCGAGCTTGATCGCGATCGCGGTGACCAGGATGATCGGCAGGGTTACCGTCAGCAGCAGCCCGCTGGCGATGATGTCGAACGCGCGCTTGAAGACGCTCGACAGCATCCGGCTCGATGCGAACCCGTCGGAAAAAATCAGCCAGGACGGATTGACGCTCTTGAGATCGATGCGGCCGGTTTCGCGTTCGAGAAAGCTCGATATCTCACTCACCTGCACGCCCGTGGTACGGACGCGAAGCAGATCCTTCATCGGCAACGCATTGCGGCGCTCGTCGAGCGCGAGCACGACCTCGCTGGCGTTCTGGTCGACGATATAGGTCGCGAGGTTGGGAATTTCGCCCCGCGGCAGCGCGCCCTGAACGGCCGGCTCGGCTTCGCCCATCAGGACGAATCTGGCGACGACGAAATTGATGCCGGGCTGTGCGGACAGGCTCTGGATCCGTGCAGCACGCACGCCCGCGCCCAGCACGACGATCCGCCGCTTGAACGTTTCGCCGCCCAGCGTCTTGCCGAGCAGCGCGCGAACGGTGACCAGCAACACGGTTGCGATGACGGTCGAGTATAACAGGTTGGACCGCCACAGGGCGAGCGGCGGCACCAGAAAGAAGATCAACGAGAGGAACATCACGCCGAGCGACAATGCGACCGCGAGCCGCGCGGCGGCGAAGCGCAACGACAGGAACGACGCGACGCCATACGCGCCGACCGCGACCAGCGACACTTGCAGGGCGATCGCGAAGGTCAGCAATTGGGCGATACGCGTGTGCATCGGCTCGACCTGCATGCCGATCTGGTTTGCGCGGACGACCCAGCCGATCTCCGCAGACATGATAAGCAGGACCAGATCGACCAGGCCGAGCATCAGGACCACATGGGGCACGTAGTGCTTGAAGAGCCGTATCATCGTCCACCGTTCCCGACGCTCATCCGCAAAAGCACCGACGCCACCCACAGATTGGCAGCAATTCCCCAAAAAAGGCTGAAGACCGTGCAACCGCTTGGGCCACTCGGCGATTGCGAACCTTGGCCCGTCACTATAGCGCATCGGGCAGGAGGCTCCATGACCGTACGTACGATCGTTCCCGTGATACTTTCTGGTGGTTCCGGCACGCGCCTATGGCCGATGTCCCGCCCCGAAATGCCCAAGCAGATGCTGGCGCTGACGGCGAACGAGACGATGTTACAGTTGACGGCAGGCCGTGCCCGGGGCGAGCGTTATGCCGCGCCGATCGTCGTCGCCAATGCGCGCCACGCCGATCTGGTCGAGCAGCAATTGGCCGATGCCGGGGCGACGCCGCAGGCGCTGATCCTCGAGCCGGCCGGTCGCAACACCGCGCCGGCGATCGCGCTCGCGGCAATCGCCGCGGGTGGTGGCGGCGACGCGTTGCTGGTGATGCCCTCGGATCACGTCATTGGCGATATCGCGGCGTTCCATGCGGCCATCGAGGCGGCGATGCCGCTCGTCACGCAGGGCTGGCTCGTCACCTTCGGGATCGCACCCGACGCGCCCGAGATCGGCTATGGCTGGATCCAGATCGGCGACGAACTTCAGCCCGGCGTCAACCGCGTCGCGCGGTTCGTCGAGAAGCCGCCGCTCGACAAGGCGCAGTCGATGCTCGCCAGCGGCGATCACGCCTGGAACGGCGGGATCTTCCTCTTCCAGGCGGATGCGTATCTGGAGGCGCTGGCGCAGTTCAATCCCGGCATCCTGATCGCGACGCGCGAAGCGATGGACAAGGCGCGGACCGAGGGCACGCGGATCTATCCCGACGCGGCTGCTTTTGCCGCCTCGCCGGACGATTCGATCGATTACGCCGTGATGGAGAAGGCGGACCGGGTCGCGGTCGTGCCGGTCGCGATGGGCTGGAACGACGTCGGCAGCTGGGACGCGTTGCACGCGATCAGCGACGTCGACGAAAAGGGCAATGCCCATCGCAGCCAGGGCGACGGCGCGGTTCTGGCGATCGACACGAAACAATGCTTCGTCCGCAGCGACGGCATCCGGATTTCGCTTGTGGGTGTCGAGGATCTGATCGTGGTTGCGAGCGGCAACGACGTGCTGATCATGCCGCGTGGTCGCAGCCAGGAGGTCAAGAAATTGATCGAGGCCATGAAGGCCGTCCCGGCGAACTGACGGTTTACGCTTCAGGGTTCGGGCGCGTTGCGGGGCGCCCGGACCGAAGCTCCTAGCGCTTTTTGCGGCTTTGGACCTGCGACAAACGCGTCAGCAACACCGGAATATCGTCGGTGATCATCGTATCGGTCGGCGTCTGCCAGGACGAACGGAGAGTCTCGCCGATGGCGTGCAATCGTGCGTCGGCTCCACGCCTGGTTGTCTCGTTTCGCACTTCAACCTCACCTACGCATACGATACCCGGCGGGTCCCTGGGGGGATGGAGACACCGCTGGGTTCTCCTGTCTAACCTATGATCGCAGTCGTAGTTCCGCTGGCTTCGGTGGTCTCGCTTCGGTCTGTGTCGATTAGGTGTCGGTTCGGCTCTGGCGGTTCGCGTCCCGATCCGCGAAGATACGCGCCAGTTAAAGGGAGAGTTCGTCATGGATCGTCGCCAGTTCCTCGCATCGGGGAGTGTCGCCGCGCTCGCCACCACCGTGTTGCCGTCCAGCGTGTTCGCGCAGTCGACCGGCGACACCGCGCTCAATGCGGAGTTCGAGCGGATCTTCCAGAAGAGCGTCGCGCGGTCGCCCGAGCTTGCGACCTCGCTCGGCCTCGACAAGGGACCGCTCGCCGGCCTCAAGAGCCAGCTCTCGCCGCGGACGCCCGAAAAGCGCGCACGCGACGTTGCCGAGACCAAGGCGTCGATCGCGAGCCTTGCGCGCTATGACGGCGCGGGCCTGTCGCCGGCGGCCAAGCTGAACCTCGAAGTGGTGCGCTATTCGCTGAACACGCAGATCGCCGCGCCCGAGAAATTCGGCATGGACAGCCCGATCCGCCCCTACCGGATCTTCCAGCAGGGCGGCGCCTATTTCCAGGTGCCCGATTTCCTCAACACCGCACACACGATCAACGCGATGCCCGACGCGGAGGCGTATCTGTCGCGGCTCGACCAGTTCGGCACGGTGCTCGACCAGGAAAGCGCGATGCAGCAGGTGGAAGCCGCGCGTGGCCTGCTCGCCCCCGCTTGGTCGCTCGACCTGACGCTGGGCCAAATGCGGAAGCTGCGCGGTCAGCCGGCGGCGACATCGAGCATCGTCCAGTCGCTCGTTAAGCGCGCTGCGGCGAAGGGCATCGGCGGCGACTGGCAGGCGCGTGCTTCAAAGATCGTCGACGAGAAGGTCTATCCCGCGCTCGACCGCCAGATCGCGCTGATCGAGCGGTTGAAGCCGACCACCAAGCCGGGCGACGGGATCTGGCGCGTGCCGAACGGCGACGCGATCTACGCGATGGCGCTGAACCAGGCGACGACGACGACGATGAGCCCCGACGAGGTCCACCGCATCGGCCTCGCGCAGGTCGCCGAGATCACCGCGCAGCTCGATACGATTCTGAAGTCGCAAGGGTTCACGACCGGCACGGTCGGCGAGCGGCTCGCCAAGCTGAACGTCATGCCCGATCAGCTCTATGCGAACACCGCGGCGGGTCGCACCGAGCTGATCGCGGGGCTCAACGACAGCGTGAAAGCGATGTATGCCAAGCTGCCCCAGGCGTTCTCGGAGGTGCCGACGCAGCCGCTCGAAATCCGTGCGGTGCCGGTGGAGATTCAGGACGGCGCCTCGAACGGCTATTACAACCGCGCTTCGCTCGACGGCAGCCGCCCGGCGATCTACTTCGTCAATCTGAAGGACGTCGGCGACTGGCCGAAATACACGCTGCCCTCGCTCACCTATCACGAGGGCGTACCGGGGCATCACCTCCAGATCAGCCTCGCGCAGGAATCGAGGGATATCCCGACCCTCAGGAAGATCGGCTTCTTCTCGGCCTATTCGGAAGGCTGGGCGCTGTATGCCGAGCAGCTGGCGGACGAACTCGGCGCGTATGCGTCGCCGCTGGAGCGTGCCGGGTATCTCCAATCGTTCCTGTTCCGCGCGACGCGACTGGTGGTCGATACCGGCATTCACGCGAAGCAGTGGAGCCGCGAGAAGGCGACCGACTACATGGTAGCGACGACTGGCTTTGCGCGGCCAAGGACGCTGCGCGAGGTCGAGCGCTATTGCACGCAGGCCGGCCAGGCGTGCAGCTACAAGGTCGGCCACATGGCATGGACGCGCGCGCGGCTGAAGGCGAAGGCGGCACTGGGCGACCGGTTCGACCTGAAGCAGTTCCACGACATCCTGAAGGAGGGCGCGATGCCGCTGACGATCCTGGAACGCCGCGTCGACGAGCGGATCGCGGCCATTCGCGGGCGCGCGTAAATGCTCATGAAAGTGGCAATCATCGGGCTGGCCGCGATGCTGTCGGGGGCTGGTGCTCCCGGCAATGCCCCGCAGCCATCCGCCTCGGATGCCATCCTCAAGGCCGAACTGATCGACGCGCACGCCCCCTATCCGCAGGCGCACGCGTCGACGATCGTGCAGCTCGCCGACGGCACCTTGATGGCGGCCTGGTTCGCCGGATCGGGCGAAGGCAATGCCGACGTCCGCATCTGGACGTCGCGTAGCATCAGCGGCGGGGACAGCGGATGGAGTGCGCCCGAACCGGTGGCGGCGGGCATCGGCGCCGATGGTCGCCATCTTCCGACATGGAACCCCGTCCTGTTCCAGCCTGCCCCGGGCGACCTGCGCCTGTTCTACAAGGTCGGGCCGAACCCGCGCGACTGGTGGGGGATGATGATCCGCTCGACCGACGACGGCCGTAGCTGGAGCAAGCCGGAGCGCCTGTCCGATGGCGTCCTCGGCCCGATCAAGAACAAGCCCGTCGTGCTGCGCGACGGCAGTTGGCTTGCACCATCGAGCCGCGAAGAAGGCACCGCGGAGTCCAATCGCTGGTCGCTCCGCATGGAACGCAGCACCGATCGCGGCGCGCATTGGACGGTCGAGCCGCCGATCCCCTCGCCGATGCATATCGAGGCGATCCAGCCCAGCGTGCTGTCCTATCCCGACGGGCGGCTCGAACTGATCGCCCGCACGCGTCAGGGTGCGCTGGCGATGAGTTGGTCGAAGGATACCGGTCGGACCTGGTCGCCACTGGCTGCGATCGACCTTCCCAACCCCAATGCCGGGACCGATGCGGTGACGCTGCGCGATGGGCGACAGCTGATCGTGTACAATCATAGCGGTCATTGGCCCGACCGCCCCGGCGACGGACCGCGCTGGCCGCTCAATCTCGCACTGTCGGACGATGGTGTGCGCTGGCATCAGGTGCTGACGCTGGAAAGCAAGCCGCTGCCCGACGGCTATGCCTATCCCGCGGTGATCCAGACTCGCGACGGGCTGGTCCGGATTACCTACACCTATGATCGCAAGCACATCAAATACGTCGTCGTAGACCCGCGCCGGCTGCGCTGATCCGGACGGAACGCGAGATTCAGGACGTCTCGAGTTTCAGTTTGGGGCCTACAATCGTACGCCACCATATCCTTGTTCTCCCGCGAAGGCGGGAGCCCAGTCTGGATCCCCGCCTTCGCGGGGAGACACGTATTTCGTCCTGGGGTTCGCGCTTAGCCGCACAAAACCCCGGACCCGTTTAGCGTCCCTTGGCGTCGAGCGTCTGCGCGGCCACACGGACCGTTGCGGTCTGGACGATGTCCGCAGCGGACGTTGCGAGCATGACCTTGTAGTCGCCGCCAGCGATCTTCCACCCGCCGCTGGCGACGTCGAACGTCGCGAGCAGGCGCGGATCGATCGTGACCGATACGGTCTGGCTCTTGCCGGGGGCGAGATCGACCTTGCGGAAGGCGCCGAGCCGCTTGGGCGCTTCCCAGCCTGCGCCAGATACGTAAACCTGCGCGACTGCCTTGCCTTGCACCGACCCGGTGTTCTGGACGGTGAAGTCGGCCTTGATGCCCTTGCCCGCCGTCGCCGCGGTCAGGCCGGTTATCGCGAAGTTGGTGTAGGACAGGCCGTAGCCGAACGGGAACAGCGGCTTGGCGCCGGTCTTGTCGAACCATTTATAGCCGACCGCCGCACCCTCGATGTCGTAATTGCCCATCGGATGCGCGTCGCGGTCGAGCTTCGGATCGCCCTCCAGCTTGGGCCGCGGGGTCTGCGCGAGCGAGGCGGGGAAGGTCGCGGGCAGATGCCCCGACGGGTTGACCTCGCCGGTCAACACGCGCGCGATCGCCTCGCCGCCCGCCGTGCCCGGATACCACGCCTCCAGCACCGCGCCGACCTTGCCGAGCCACGGCATCACCACCGGACCGCCGGTTTCGAGCACGACCACCGTCTTCGTGTTCGCACGCGCGACCGCGTCGATCAGCGCGTTCTGATTGTCGGGGAGGTTCAGGTCGGGAACATCGAACGACTCGCCGGTCCACTGCTCGCCGAACACCACGACGACATCCGCCTTGCGTGCCGCTGCGGCTGCGGCCTTGACGTCCTTGCCGTCGAGATACGTCACGGTCGCGCCGGTTCGCGCCTGCAACGCCTTCATCGGCGACGACGCGTGATAGGTCTTGGGACCGGGAAAACCGCTAGGGAATTCGTCGGGCACGATCAGGCCGTTGGTCGGCGCGTTGTGCGAATAGACCTGGCTCGAACCACCGCCCGACAGCACGCCGACATCGGCATGTGCGCCGATCAACAGGATCGACTTGGCCGACTTGGCGAGGGGTAGGAGGCCGGCGCTGTTCTTGAGCAGGACGATGCCCTCTTCCGCGTCCGCGCGCGTCACCGCGGCGTGGGCGGAATAGTCGATCCTGGTCGCCTGGTCGCCCGCCACGACCGTGTCGAACGCGCCCACCGAGACCATTCCCCAGAGCACGCGGCGCGCCATATCGGTCGCGCGCGCTTCGCTGACATGGCCGTTGTTGACCGCCTCGCGCAGGGCATCCGCAAAGTACGCCGAGCGATCGAACGCCCAGCCGGACTGCTGGTCGAGCCCGGCATTGGCCGCCTCGCTGGTCGAGTGCACCGCCCCCCAGTCGGACATGACATAGCCCTTGAAGCCCCAGTCGCGCTTAAGCACCTTGTTCAAGAGCCAGTCGTTCTCGCACGCATAATGGCCGTTCACTCGGTTGTAGGAGCACATCACCGAGCCCGGCTGGCCGACCTCGTTGGCGATCTCGAACGCGAGCAGGTCGGACTGTCGCGCGGCCTGTTCGCCGATCCTGTGGTCCATCGTGAAGCGGTTCGTCTCCTGCCCGTTGAAGGCGTAGTGCTTCATCGTCGAGACGACGTGCTGCGACTGGATGCCCTTGATCTCGTGCCCGGTGATCACGCCCGCCAGCAACGGATCCTCGCCGCCATATTCGAAGTTGCGCCCGTTGCGCGGCTCGCGCGTGAGATTCATGCCGCCGGCGAGTTGCACGTTGAAGCCCGACAGGAACGCCTCCCTGCCGATCATCGCGCCACCGGCCTGCGCCAGTTCCGGGTTCCAGGTCGCCGCGGTCGCGATGCCCGACGGCAGCGAGGTGCGCAGGCGCGGCGTCGGCCCGCGCTGGCTGGCGACGCCGACACCGGCATCGGTCTGCCACTGGTTCGGGATGCCGAGCCGCGGGATACCGGGCACGATCCCGGCGGACGCGGGAAGGCCGTCCTTCGGATAGACCCAGTTCTTGACCGGCGTCTTCAACCAATCGGCATTGGTCGCGAAATAGCCGAAAGTCAGCTGCAGCTTCTCGTCGAGCGTCATCTCCTTGAGGATGAGCTCGACCCGTGCGTCGGCGTTCAGCGCGGTATTCATCCACAGCCGTGCCTTGGGCGCCTCGGTCCGCGCCGCCGCTGCACCGGGCGCATTGTTGGTGGTCTGCGCCATAGCGGGCGCTGCAAAGCCGACACTCATCACGACCGAGCCCGCAAGGAGACGTGCAAGAATGGCCTTGGTCCGAGATGCGATCATGAAACCCTCTTTTTTTCTGACTAATGTGTACGTCGGATACGGCCTGCCGAAGCCGTCGCATAGAGGGCGCTGGCGAACAGGACGGCGATCTCCGTCAAAGCCATCGTTTCCAGGCAATCGTTTCCGGGCAAGCGATTTAATCTAAAGCAATTGCAGGGGACTTTGTGATGTAAACCGTATCTCCTCATGCACGTTTTTACAAAAATTGCGGTGTAATTGTTCCGCAAGCGGTTGAACCCAGTCCCGCACGTTGTTACGGCGACGTCAGTCAATGGAGTTGAACATGGCCGAAGATACCACCGACCTGAGCGCCGTCGAACTTGCGACTGAGCTGACCATTGCTTGGCTTGGCAATCCTAATACGCGTAGCTCTGCCGATGACGTTCCTGCCTTTCTCGGCAAGATGCATGACACCGTCGCGGCACTGCTGGGTGCTACCACCGAATCGCCGTCGGTCGAAGCAGTCGCTGAATACACGCCGGCCGTGTCCGTCCGAAAGTCGCTGGCGTCGAAGGATCACATCATTTCGATGATCGACGGCAAGTCATACAAGACCTTGCGCCGCCATTTGGCCACGCACGGCATGACGCCCGCCGAATATCGCGAACGCTATAGCCTCAAGCCCGACTATCCGATGGTGGCCGAGAATTATTCGGAAAGCCGTCGCGCGATGGCGAAGAAGATCGGCCTGGGTCGCAAGCCCGGCGCGCGCAAAGCCGATGCAGCGCCTGCACCCGCCGCAACCACGCGTAAGCGCAAGACGGACACTACCGCCGCCGAATAAGCCCGGCGCGCATCAGCAATGATGTGTGGCACCAGCGAAAAGGGACCGGCGCCGCCGAGCGTCGGTCCCTTCTTCATGCATGCTGCAGTTTTCCCGGGGGAACGGGTTACTTGCCGAACGAACCGCGGCGATACAGCAGCGTGATCGCGACGCGACGGTTGCGCGGATCGTGCGGGTCCTTGACGATCAGCGGCTCGCGGTCGGCCACCCCTTCGATCCGTTCGAACCGCGCTTCCGGCGTGCCGCCCGACAATAGTCGGCGACGCGTCGCCTCGGCACGGCCCGATGCCAGCATCCAGTTGTTCATCGCCCGCGGATCGCCATACGGCACGCTGTCGGTATGCCCACGGATCATGATCGGGTTCTGCATGCCCGAAATCGAGCCCGCGATCATGCCGATCAGCTCGCTGGCCTGCGGATCGAGCGCGGTCGTTCCCAGCGCGAACATCGAATAATCGGCGTCGTCGACCAGGTCGATCCGCATGCCGTCCTGGGTCCGCACGAACCGCACATGACTGGCCAGCCGCGAGAGCTTGGCCGATCCCTGGATCTGGCTCAGCACGCGCTTGCGCATCGCCTCGAAATTCTTGCGATCCTCGCTGGCGAGCGCCTGGCGGTTCTTGATCGATCCCTGCTCGCCGGTCCCGATCGACGGACCGCCCTTGCCCGCATCGGGAATCGCGATCTGCGCCATGCTCGTCTGGCCCGCCTTCGGACCGATCTTGTTCTTGTCGAGGATCGATTCGCCCCCGAACAGCGCGCCGCCGCCGATCCCCAGCGAGCGCGTGTCGATCAACGTGGGGGCGAAATAATCGGCGATGCCCTTGCGTTGCTTTTCGGTGGTCGCACCGAGGATCCACAACAACAGGAAGAACGCCATCATCGCGGTCACGAAATCGGCATAGGCGACCTTCCAGGCGCCGCCGTGATGGCCGCCATGCCCCTCGATATAGATCTTCTTTACGATGATCTTCGGTGGCTGGATGTTGCCGTGGGGCGCGCGGGCCATGCTGTCTGCCGCCCCCTACTTGCCGCGAAGACCGTCGAAGACTTCGGCGAAGCCTGGCTGGTTCTTGTGCGCGATGCCCGAGCGGGCAGCCTCGATCACCAGCGGCTGCGGATGACCGTGCAGCGAGGCGATGATGATCTGCTTGACCACGCCGTAGATCGCCGCATCGGCGTCGAGCACCTGCCGCAACCGGTTGGCGAGCGGCGCGACCATGCCGTACGCGAGCAGCACGCCCATGAACGTGCCGACCAGCGCCGAACCGATCATCGAGCCGAGGATCGACGGCGGCTTGTCGATCGAACCCATTGTCTTGACCACGCCCAGCACCGCCGCGACGATGCCCAGCGCCGGCAAGGCATCAGCGAGGCTGGTCAGCGTCCCATGCGCGCTTTCCTCCTCGTGGTGATGCGTCTTGATCGACTGGTCCATCACCTCCTCCACCGCGTGCACGTCGAGCGTCCCCGACGACACCACCACCAAGCGCAGCGTATCGGCGATCAGGTCGATGAGGGCGTGGTCTTTAAGGAGCTTTGGATATTCCGCGAAGATCGCCGAGGATTGCGGGTCCTCGACATGCGGCTCGAGCGCGATCGGCCCGTCCATCCGGAGCATCTTCATCAACTTGCTGACCAGGAAGATGACGTCGAGATAGTCCTGCTTCTTGTATTTGGGCCCCTTGAAGACCTTGCCGAGGCCAGCGCCGAGCGCTTTGAGTTCCTTGCCCGAATTGCCGATGATCAGCGCGCCGGCGGCGGCGCCGCCGATGATCAGCATTTCGTGCGGGATCGCCTCCAGAACGGGGCCGAGCGCGCCACCCGTAAAGGCGAATCCTCCGAACACCATGACGAGGAGGACGACGATGCCGATGACCGGAAACATGGTGCTGGAAATTCCCCCTGGGCCGACAATGGCAGGTACGTAGCCAGAGAATTAACCGGATTTAGTAGCCAACCGGTTACCAGACGCCGCGCCCTGCCTAAAAAATATCAGTCGTCGAAACGTCAGCGAAGATAATCGAACAGCGAGAGCGAGGAGAGCTTCGAAAAGCTCGCCTGCGTCGCCGACAGGATCGTCATCGTCTTCTGCAGCTCGACCACCGCGGTCGGAATATCGGTATCTTCCAGCGCAGAGCGGGTCGCTTCGCGGTCGACGCCGGTATCCTTCAGCCGCGACGTCTCCAGATCGACCCGCGCCGCGCGCGCACCGAGCGAGGCCTGGACGGTCGACACCTGATCCGATGCCGCGCTGATGTCGGCCAGCGACGTATCGAGCGCATCCGGCGTGAAATCATCCGATTGCAGTGCGGTCGCGATCGCGGCGAGCATCGCCAGCGTGTTGGTACCGCCCTCGATGCTGCCATCGGGCCGCGTCGTGCCACCGACCGTGAAGACCCGTGCCGCGGTCTCGTTCGCCTGCACGCTCTGGCCGTCGCCGATCGGGATACCCGACACCGGCTTGGAGGCAAGCGCGTAGCTGCCGTCGGTGGCAACCGCCGTCGTGCCGTCGCCACCGCCGAACAGGGCCTGCCCGCGTGTGTCCTTGCCATTGGCGAGGCCGGTGAGAGTCGCGACGATCCCGGCGAGCTGTTCGCCGATGGCTTTGCGGTTTGTCGCGTTGAGCGTGCCGTTACGCGCCTGCGTCACGAGGGTGTTCGCGGTCTGGAGCTGGTCGCTGATCGCGCTGAGGCTCGTATCGCCCTGCTTCAGCACCGACGTGGCGGTGCCGAGATTGGCCACATACGCCTTGTCGTCGGCGGTATCGCGCGCGAGCGTTGCGAGCCGCTGATAGGCGACGCTGTCCTGCGACGGCGCGGAAAAGCGCTTGGTCGTCGCGATCTGGGTCTGCAACGCATCCGCCCTGCCGGTGAGTGACGTCATCGTGCTCGCGGCACGATCGTAGAAGAGGCTGGTGGCGATCTGCATGGGCTTTACCGTAGATCGAGGATGGTCTGGAACGTGTCGCGCGCGGTCTGGATCACGCGGCTCGACGCCTGATAGGCCTGCTGGAAGCGCAGCAGGTCGACCGCTTCGCTATCGAGGTCGACACCCGAGGCGGACGCAAGCGACGCGACCGCGCCATCGCGGATCGCGCCTTGCGCATCGGCGACCGTCTTGCGCTGTTCGAGCGCGGCGGCGTTGCCGGCGACGAGCATGGTGGTCCGCGTCTCGAAGCCGCCGCTGGTGCGGACCGCCTGCAATGCCGACAGATTGGAGGCATCGCGCATACCGCCGGTAGCGCCGGCGGCGGCGATCCCGCGCGGATCGGTCAGCGAAACGGAGATGTCGGTCGGGCTGGTGCCGGTCGCGAACAACGCGGCACCCGGATTGCCGTCGAGGTCGCGTCCCTGCGCCTGAACCGCGTTGACCTGGGCGGTGAAGTCGCTGGCGATGCCGTTGAGCGATTCGCGCGCCGCGGCGATCCGCTGCGCGCCGTCGGCCATCCCGGCAAGCGCACCGCCCGTCGGCGACAGGTCGGACGTGACGCCGCCGCGCGTCACCGCGAACTGCACCGCGCCTTCGTCGTTGCGGGCGAACGACGCCTGCCCGCTTTCGTTACCCGCCACGAATACCGTGCCGGTCGCGCTGCCGAGCCGCACCGTCGCGCGCCCGAGATCGTCGAATGCCGTGCTGACATCGGTCAGCGTGCTCATCTGGTCGAGCAGCTGGTCGCGCTGATCGGCGAGCTGTGCCGCGCTCGACGAACCCGGCTGCGTGCGCGCGAGCCCGTCATTGACCTTGGCGAGCGCGGTGCCGAGCGCATTGAGCGACTGGACCGCCTGCGTTGCGGACGAATCGAGTTCGGTCGCGGCGGTATCCAGCGCCTTGCCGGTCGCGGCAAAGGCCTCCGCCGCAGTCTTCGCCGCTTCGAGCATCACCGCGCGTGCCGGTACCGAGGTGGGGTCGGCGGACAAGGTCTGCGCGGAACCGAAAAAACTGGTGAGCCGGTCGCCGAGCTTGTTGTCGCCGAGCGAGGCTTCGATCCGGCTCATCCACGCGACGCTCGTTTCGGTCTTGCCGAGGTCGGTGCCCGCGGAGCGGACCGCCTGCGATCGATACGCATCGGCGCTGCGGCCGACGCCGACCACGACCACGCCACTGCCGGTCGCCGAGTTGCGCGCGTTGATCCCGCCATTGACCGACGAGACCTCGGCGAGCGTCGTCGTCCGCCGGGTGTAGCCGACCGTCCCTGTGTTCGCGATGTTCTCCGACACCGTCGACAGCGCGGTCTGGTAGGCGCGAACGCCCGAGGCGCCGATCGAGAGGAGATCGCTCATGGCGGCGAACCTGCCGTGGGTTCGTTAAGATCGGATTGAGACTTTGCCAGGAAATCGGTCATCGCCTTGCCGATGCCGAGCGGCGTGTGCTCGGCCATCGACTTCGCGACCAGACCGTCCTGCATATCGGTGAAGGTATCGATCGCCTTCGAATCGAACAGCGGATCGCTCAACTTCGCCTGACGCATGCTCTTGAGCATCATGCCGGTGAAGACCGCCTCGAACTGCTGGCCCGCCTTGTCGAGATTGTCCTTCGACTTGAGGCGGCTCGTGTCGGTCGAGATGCCGGTGGTTGGCCCAGTCGTCGGCGTGGCCGTCGGCGTGGTCGTCAACGTGGCGGGTGCGTTGAGCGGGCTCACAGGACGATCAACTCGGCCTTGAGCGCGCCGGCTTCCTTCAGCGCCTCGAGGATCGCGACAAGGTCGGCCGGCGATGCGCCGATCGCGTTGACCGCCTTGACGATGTCGGCAAGCCGGGGGCCGGGGTTCAGCAGGAACATCGGGCGACGCTCCTCCTCGACCGCGACGGCGCTGTTCGGGGTGACGACGGTCTGGCCGCCGCTGAACGGGGCCGGCTGGCTGACCTGCGGCTTCTCGTCGATCCGCACCGTCATCTTGCCGTGCGTGATCGCCGCAGGGCCGACCCGGACCGCGGAATTGATGACGACGGTGCCGGTGCGCGCGTTGACGATCACCTTGGCGGACGGCTCGGCGGAGACGACGTCGAGATTCTCGATCGTCGACATCAGCGTGGCGCGGATATCGGCACCGAACGGCGCGCGCACCGCTACCGAGACCGCGTCGATCGCCTGCGCGCTGCCGAAGCCGAGCTTCGAGTTGATCGCGCCGGCGACATTCTGCGCGGTGGTGAAATCGGCGCGGGCGAGGTTGAAGGTGAGCGTCGGTGCGCTGTCGAACCCGGTCGCGACCGCGCGTTCGACGGTGGCGCCTTCGGGGATGCGACCGGTCGAGGGTACGTTGACGACGATCTTCGACCCGTCCGCACCTTCTGCGCCCAGGCCGCCGACCGCGAGGTTGCCCTGCGCCATCGCGTAGATCTGGTTATCCGCGCCGAGCAGCGGCGTCATGATCAGGCTGCCGCCGCGCAGCGACTTGGCCTTGCCCATCGACGCGACGGTGATGTCGAGCCGCTGGCCGGGCTTGGCGAACGGCGGCAGTTCGGCGGTGATCATCACGACGGCGGCGTTCTTCATGCCCGGGTTCGCGGACGGCGGCAGTTGCAGGCCGAAGCGCGACGCGACGGCTTTGAGCGACTGCACGGTGTATTCGAGATTGTCGTCGCCCGTGCCGGGGAGACCCACGACGATGCCGTAGCCGGTCAGCTGGTTCGACCGGATACCCTGGAACCCGCCAAGATCCTTGATCCGGTCGGCCGAGGCCGGCGCGGCGATCAAGAGCGATGCGAGGAGAGTGGCGAGGAGACCTGCGAATAAACGAAACACGGTCTTTAGTCCTTTACCGTTCGTGCTGAGTAGCGACCGAGTAGGCGCGCAGCGGCGTATCGAGATGAGCTGGTCGGATCTTCCCCCGGAAGATCCTGAACATGCCGGGGGCATGTTCACCAGCTCACCGTATCGAAGCATGGGTTCCGCGCGCCAACCTGTCCTTCGATACGAGCCCTCGATACGCGCCTTCGGCGCTACTCGGTCTCTACTCAGGACGAACGGCTGGTGATTGCGCATCAAAACGGGCTGACGACGGAGAAGAAGCGGCCGAGCCACCCCTGGCGGCCGGCGCGGGCGACGTCGCCCTTGCCGGTGTACGAGATCTGCGCGTCGGCCACGCGGGTCGACAGCACGCGGTTGTTGGCGTCGACATCAGCGGTGCGGACCAGACCCTTGATCTTCAGGAACTCGTCGCCGCGGTTGAGCGTGACACGCTTCTGGCCCTGCACCAGCATCGTGCCGTTGGGATAAACTGCGGCGACGGTCACGCTGACCTCGCCCGAAAGCGAGTTCGCCTGGTCGGCGGCCCCCGTGCCGTTGAAATTGCGCCCGCCGCTGATCGAGGCATCGCTCTTGCTGAACAGGTTGAGCGCGCCGGTGGTCGGCGGCGTGATGCTCGCCCCGCCGTTGCTGTCGAGCTTCGACCCCGACGACTTCGACGCGGCGGTCCGCTCGACCAGCACGATCGTCAGCGGATCGCCGACCTTCCGCGCGCGCCAGCCTTCGTACAGCGCGGCGTAGCCATCCTGCGCCTGGAAGATCGAGCCTGTGGCGACGACCGGGACCGGCTGGACCGGCAACGGCCGCGCGACCGAGAAATCCTCGGGCGGCACCTTCTTGCCGAAGATGCTGGCATCCGCCGACGTCGGGCCGGCGATCGCCGCGATGGCGATAAGCGAAATGAAGGATAAGCGGATCATGCTGCGCTCCGCGATCAGATGTTCTGGTTGACGTATTTGAGCATGTCGTCGGTCGCCGAGATCATCTTCGAATTGACCTCGTACGCGCGCTGCGTCTCGATCATGTCGACGAGTTCCTCGACGACGTTGACGTTCGACGCTTCGAGCATGCCCTGCTTGATGTTGCCGCGGCCGTCCTGCCCGGCGATGCCGACATTGGCCGCGCCGCTGGCCGCGGTCTCGACGAGGTAGTTGTCGCCGGTCGCCTGGAGCCCTGCACCGTTCGGGAAGCTGGCGACCTGGATCTGGCCGATCTGCGTCGCCTCGGTCTGGCCGGGCACGGTCGCCGACACGGTACCGTCCGAACCGATCGTGATCGCGGTCGTGCCCTCGGGCACGGTGATGCCGGGTTGCAGCTGATAGCCCTCGCTGGTGACCAGCAGGCCTTCCGCCGAGCGCGAGAAATTGCCGGCGCGGGTATAGCCGAGCGTGCCGCCGGGCATCTGCACCTGGAAATAGCCGTCGCCGTCGAGCGCGAGATCGAGGCTGTTGCCGGTCGTCTGCATCGCGCCCTGCGTGTCGATCCGCGCCGTGCCCTGGAGCCGGACGCCGGTGCCGAGGTTGAGCCCGGTCGCGTATTTGGTCTCCGCGGTGCTCTGCGTACCGGGCGTCGTGACGACCTGATAGGCGAGCGCCTCGAACGCCGCACGGTCCTTCTTGAAGCCCGTCGTGTTCACGTTGGCAAGGTTGTTCGAGATGACGCGCATGCGGGTATCCTGGGCGTCGAGCCCGGTACGCGCGATATGCATGGCTGCGGATGACATTCGTCGGTTCCTTCTAGCTCGGCAGGCGCATCAGCGATGCACCGCTTTCATCCATGTCCTTGGCGGACTTCAACATGTTGGCCTGGACTTCGTAACTGCGCTGGTTCTCGATCATGTCGACCAGCGCCTGCGTCATGTTGACGTTCGATCCCTCGATCGCGCCGCCCTGCACCTTCGCATCGAGATCCTCGGGCAGCGTCCCCCCGCCCTTCACGCGCAGCAGGTTGTCGAGACCCTTGACGGTGTCCGACCCCTTGGTGTCGGCGAGCTTGAGCTTGTCGATCACCTGCGGGTTCTGCGCGTCGCCGCCCTGCGGGATGATCGAGATCGTCCCGTCGGCGGAGATCGACAGCGACTGGTAGGGCGGCAGGGTGATCGGCCCCCCCGAGCCGATCACCGGGTGCCCGTCGCCGGTCTGGAGCACGCCCGACGGCGCAACCTCCAGATCGCCACGGCGGGTATAGGCTTCCGAACCGTCCGACGCCTGCACCGCCAGCCACGCGGTGGTGCCGGTGATCGCGACGTCGAGCGGACGCCCGGTCAGCTGGATCGCACCCGGCGCACGATCGGCGTCGGTGACCTCTTCCGAGGTCGGCGCGCGCGCCTCGATCGTAGTGCCGTCGCCCTTCAGGTCGAGCCGGTCGAACACCACGCGGTCGGCGCGAAAACCGGTCGTCGACGCGTTCGCCATATTGTTGGCGATCGCCGCCTGCGCCGCCATGTGCGCGCGCAGGCCCGTCGCCGCGGTGTAGACCAGCTTGTCCATTCAGGTTCCCCCCGCCCCGCTATCGATCAGCTGCGGATGTTGAAGATGGTCTGCGAGATCTGGCTGGCGGTATCCAGGGCCTTCGAATTCGCCTGGAAATTGCGCTGTGCCGCGATCAGGCTGACCAGTTCCTCGGTGATGTCGACGTTCGACCGCTCGATCGTGCCCGACATCAGGTTGCCGAACCCGTTCGAGCCCGCCTCGCCGAGCTTCGCCTCGCCCGACACGCCGGTCGACGACCAATAGCTGTTGCCGAGCTGGCGCAGGCCCTCGGGATTGGAGAAGTTGGCGAGCATCACCTGGCCGAGCGCCTGCGTGTCGCCGTTCGAGAAGCTCGCCTTGACGATGCCCTTCTCGTCGATCGTCACGCCCTGGATCTGGCCGACCGCCTTGCCGTCCTGCGTCCGCGAGTTCACCGCAAACGCGCTCGCCTTCTGCGTGGTCGCGTCGCCGCCGAAGCTGAAGGAGATCTGCTGCGGGGTCGCCGAACCGGCCGTGGTGAACTCGTCATACGCGATCGGTGCGGTCGGGTCGGTCAGCTTGCCGGTTCCGTCGAACGTCATCGTCGCCCCCGCGACGCCGCCGCTCAACAGTTCCTGGTCGCCGACGAAGCTGTGGACTTCCCACGTGCTCGGCGTGGTCGCGTCGGTCGATACCGAGGTGCGCTTGAAATAATTGGTCAGCGTCATCGCGTTGCCCGACGCGTCGTAGACGGTGGTCTGCGCCGACTGGTTGTAGCTCGACGGATCGAAGCGATCGAACGTGGCCGTGGTCGGCACTTTCGAGCTGGCGTTGAGGTTGACGCCCAGCGTGACCGCCTTGGTCGGTGCCGCCGTGCCGCTCGTCTCGGGCAGCTGCAGGCTGATCGCCGACTGGAGCCCGGTGGCGACGACGCTGCCCGATCCGTCGACCGGATAGACCTGGAGGTGGCTGCCGTTCGAATCGACGACGAAGCGGTCCGCATCGACCAGAAAGCCGCCGTTGCGCGTGAAGCTGACCTGCGACGAGCCGGTCTCGGGCTTCACCACGAAGAAGCCGTCGCCCGATACGGCGAGATCGAGCGCGTTCGCCGACTGGATCAGATTGCCTTGCGCGAACTGCTGGCGGTTACCCTTGACCATCACGCCCGAGCCGACCTGCTGCGACGGCGCGACCGACACGCTGGAGGCGATCACGTCGGCGAAATCGGTGCGGCTCTTCTTGAAGCCGTTGGTCGAGACGTTCGCCAGATTGTGCGAGATCGTCGACATCTCGGTCTGCGATGCCTGGAGGCCGGAAAGCGAAGTGTAGAAGGACATGCGTTTAACTCCTTGAAATCGAGGGTGCGATCAGCCGATCTGGCGGACTGCGCTGACCGGCACTTCGCCGATCCCGGGAAGGATGAGGATGGTGGTACCGGTGGTGGTCGAGACCGACTGGACGGGTGCCCAGACCAGCCCCGTCGCGGCCACCGCGGTGCCGTTGTTCTGGGCGTTGATGCTGACCGTGAACGGGCCGCTGCCGGCGTCCGCACCGGTCGAATCCTTGCCGTCCCAGTCGTAGCCGACGGTGCCCTTGGCCTGCGCGCCGAGCGGCATGGTCTTCAGCGCGACGCCGTTCATATCGCTGATCGTGACGTTGACGCCGGTCGCGGCACCCGCCAGTTCGACCGAACCCGCGATCCCGCCACCGGTACGCCCGTACGCGGTGCTGCCCTCGGTCAGGACGGTCTTGCCGACATACCCCATCGCATCGCTGGCGCTGGTCGCGCCGAGCTTGTCGGAGATCGCCTTCATCGTCGTGTTCATCTCGGAGATGCCGGCGAGCGAAGAGAACTGCGCCATCTGGGCGACCATCTGGGTGTTGTCGACCGGGTTGAACGGATCCTGGTTCTGCATCTGCGCGGTCATCAGCTTCAGGAAGTCGTTCTGGTTGAGCGTGCCCGACTCGGCGGCCGTCGTGGTCTTCGGCGCGGCCGCGGTCGAAGAGCGCGTGATGCCGATGTTGGACAGCGTGGTATCGAAGGAGGATGCCATGATCAGCGACCTAGCTTGAGGGTATCGATGATGAGCGACTTGGCCGTGTTCATCACTTCGATGTTGTTCTGGTAGCTGCGGGCGGTCTCCATCATGTCGACCATCTCGCGGGTTTCATCGACCGCCGCCTCGAAGATGTTGCCATCCTTGTCGGCCATCGGATTGTCGGGATCGTAGCGCTTGGTCGGCGCTTCGCCGGCGGTGACGACGCGCTCGACGTCGACCGTCGACATGCCGCTGGCCGCATCGAAGCTGGTGCGAAAGACCGGCTTCATCGTCTTGTACGCGGCCTCCGCGGACCCGGCGGTGCCGCCGGCATTGGCGAGGTTCGACGCGGTCGTGTTCATCCGGACGAGCTGCGCGGACATCGCGCGGCCGGCGACCTGAAAGATCGTCATGGGCTGGTTGGACATCTTATTCCCCCTTCAGCGCGCGGGTGATCTGGCCGATCCGCCCGTTCAGGAACGACAGCGTCGTCTGATACTGGACGGCGTTCTCGGCGAACGCGGTCTGCTCCTGGCTCAGCTCGACGGTGTTGCCGTCCATCGAGGTCTGCGTCGGAATGCGGTATTTGGTTGCCGCATCGGTGCCGCCATCGTGCTCGACCGCGGCGAGCGCCGCCTGGAAATCGATGTCGCGCGCCTTGAAACCGGGCGTCGACGCGTTGGCGATGTTCGACGCCAGCACACCCATGCGCTGCGAGCGCACCTCGAGTGCCGCCCCATGAACTCCGAAAAGCGTGTCGCCTGACACAAGCCCGTCTCCTGGCGCACCAATTGCGCAACCGGACATAAGCAATGGCCGTGCCAGTTTTGGCGGTTAGGGTGGCGGATGGCGTTTTGCCGGGTGGCGGCAAGGGGGCGGCAGGGCGAACGGCAAGCGGTTGCCGGTGTTGCAGGGGTGAGCGGCAAGTACGTTGCCGGTTAAATCGTCAAGGGCGGCAAACCGAACTTCTGTCTCGCACTCCCACTATGTTTCCCCGCGAAGGCGGGGACCCAGCCTGGGCTCCCGCCTTCGCGGCAGAACAAGGAAGCGAGGGCTGTCGCTGGCTTTCTCCGCCACCCCGGCCTTCGCCGGGGTGGTGCCGTTTCGGACGCGCTCATATCCGGCACGGTAAAGGGCGCCGCCACAATCCGGCACACCCCTTGCATCGCCCCACGCACATGATCACGCTCGCCCAACTCCTCGATCCTGCAGCACTCGCCATCGTCGGTGGCGGCACGGTGCTGGCGGTCGTCCTCCGCACCCCCTTCCGCGATCTCGGTCGCGCGCTCGTTGCGGTGACGACGCTCGCCCGCGGCCGGTTCGATGCCGATCCGTTGCTCCAGCAGATCACCGCGCTCGCGCGCATCGCCAAGCGTCACGGCGTGATGGCCCTCGATCGCTCGGTCATCACCGACAGGGACGTCGCCGCGGGCATCGCCGCGATCGTCGACGGCGCCTCGGCCACCGACGTCGCGACGCTCGTCCAGCATCGCCGGCGCGCCCGCATAGAGCGCCACGTCGCCGCCGCCGACGTCTGGGCCGGCGCGGCAGAGGTCGCCCCCGCGATGGGCATGGTCGGCACGCTGATCGGCCTCGCGCAGATGTTCGCGACGATGAGCGATCCCGGCGCGATCGGCGGCGCGATGGCGGTGGCACTGCTCGCCACGCTGTACGGCGCACTATTCGCCAACCTGCTCTTCATGCCGATCGCCAACCGCCTGCGCGCACAAGGCCGCAACGAAGCGTTCGAACGCGCCCGGATCGAAGCGCCGCTCGTGGCGCTCGCCGAACGCGAGACGCCGCGCGGATATGTCGCACCCCATCCTGCCCCAAGTCTGGCCACCGTCGCATGAACGCCAGCGAATACCCCGACGCGCCGACCGGCAAACCGCTCTGGCTGATCACGCTCGCCGACCTCGCGCTGTTGCTGGTCGGCTTCCTCGTGCTGCTGCAGGCGACCCACCATATCGGCGGAAAGGACCTCGCCAAGGGCATCCGCCAAGGCTTCGGCGCGAACGATGCGGAGCCCGCGCCGATGCCCGTCGCCGCCGCCGGTATCCTCGATTTCGCGCCCGGCTCGGCGATCCTGCCGACCACGCCCGGCGCGCTGGTCGCCTGGGCGCGCGAGGCCGCGCGGGATCCCCGCGTGATGCTCACCGTCACCGGCTCGACCGACGGCACGCCCGCCGATATCGACCGCGTGACCGGTAGCGCCGCGATCCTCGCCGCCGACCGTGCGCGTACCGTCGCCGCCGCGCTCGCCGCGGTCGCACCGGCGCGGGTCGCGATCGTCACCGCCACCAAACCCGGCCGCCGCGCCGCCATCGTCTCCGTCGCCTTTGTCGGCGAACCGCTTAGGACAACCCCATGATCCTCCCGCTCCTGCTCGTCGCCGCCAGCTTCCAGGATACCGCCGCGCTCGATCGCTCGGTCGCCGCCTTTACCGGCCGCCCGACCGGCGCCGAGGGTGGCGCGCGCACGCCGGTCGACGCGCGACTGCGCCTCGCGACCTGTCCGACGGTGTCGCTGTCGTGGCGCACGGAGCAGCATGATGCGGTCGTCGTCTCCTGCGCCGGCCCTGCGTGGCGGATCTTCGTGCCGGTCATCCGGCCGGCGAACGCCCCCGCCGCGATCGCCGCGTCGTTCGTTCCCGTCGCCAAGGCCGCACCGGTCATCAAGCGCGGCGATCCGATCGTGATCGAGGCCGGCACCGAGGGCTTCTCGATCAGCCGCGAGGGCGTCGCGATGGGCGACGCAGCCCCCGGCGGCCGCTTCATGGTCAAGGTCGACGCGACGCGCACGCCGGTCCAGGCGATCGCCGTCGAGGCGGGCCGTGCGACGCTGCCCGGTTGGTCGAACTAGGGTTGGTCGAACTAAATTCGGCAGACAGATTAATTTCGCTAAAGCTTTTCGCCATGCTGCCGTTCCTCCTGTTGTCATCGCAAACCAAAGGATGCGGACATGGTGGACTCGATCGGTGCGAAGCCGTCAGTAGCAGGAGATCGTTCCGTCGCGCGCGTCGCCGCCGCGACGCCGACGACGCCCGTTCAGACAATGGTCGTACAGAGCCCGGTACAGCCCCAGGCGCAGGCTTCGGTGCCGCCGGAGTCGATCGGACTCGCCAAGTCGATGGCATCCGCCGCGCCGGTCAATGCGTCGCGCGTCGCCGAGATCAAGAAGGCGATCGCCAGCGGCAATTTCCCGATCCTCCCCGCGACCATCGCCGATCGGCTGATGGCGTTCCGCCTGGACTGGACTTCGAATGACAAGGCGTGATGCCCTGATCCGCGTGATCGACGCGCTCCACGCGGAGATCGCCGCGCTGAAATCGAACGACGTCGCCAGCCTGGAGCGCGCGACGGCGGACAAGCTCGCCGGGATCGAACAGATCGCGACGCTCGGCACCGGGCCGGCGGGCACCGAGATCCGCGAGCTGGCCGACGAGGCGAACCGGCTCAACGAGACGTGCCGGATCTACACCAATTTGATGGCGGCAAATGTCCGCCGCCGCCTGCAAACCCTGACCGGCGACGGTGCCGTTGCCGGGTATCGGCCGGGGCTGAGGGCGGCGTACGCGTAACAGCGTGACCGCCTGACACGGCTCACAGAATGACCGTCACCCCAGCGAAAGCTGGGGTATCCCCGTGATAGGGCGCATCCTTGCCGCGGGAGACCCCAGCTTTCGCTGGGGTGACGGAATTTTGGGACGGGGCTCCGAGAAAGCGCCGTATCGCCGATCTTGGGATCAGAGCCCCAAAGTCGAAACTGGCACGCCCCTTGCTGAGTATCCCCTGAACCAGGGGCACCGCACACGGGCATGACCGTCAATCCTATCACTACCGGCCGGATCCAGTCCGCGATCGCGCTTGCGAGCAGCAAGACGGGCGTGGATTTCGATTATCTGCTGGGCCAGGCGAAGCTCGAGAGCGGGCTCAACGCCAATGCCAAGGCCGGCACGTCGAGCGCATCCGGCCTCTATCAGTTCATCGAACAGAGCTGGCTCTCGGTCGTCAAGAAGCATGGTGCCGAGCACGGCATGGCCTGGGCCGCGAACAGCATCGGCCAGTCGTCGAGCGGCCGTCTCTCGGTCGGCGACGCCGGCACCAAGGCGGCGATCCTCGCGCTGCGCAACGATCCAAACGCCGCCTCGCTGATGGCCGCCGAATATGCCTCGGACAACAAGGCCTCGCTCGAAGGCACGTTGAACCGCCCCGCGTCGGGCACCGATCTCTACATGGCGCATTTCATGGGCCTCGGCGGCGCGACCAAGTTCCTGAAGACGATGCAGGCCAACCCGCAGGCGAGCGGCGCCGCGCTGTTCCCCGCCGCCGCGCGCGCGAACCACAATGTCTTCTACGATTCGAACAACCAGCCGCGCACGCTCTCGGCGATCTACGACCGGTTCGCCGACAAGCTCGGTGGCGCCGCCGCAGGGGCAAGCGCCACCGCAACGCCCACCAACTTCGCGTCGCAGGCGCTCGAACTGGGGGGCAGCACGGTCATCACCGGCAGCAACGAAAGCGCCGAAGACGCACTTGCCTGGGCCACGACGGCGATGGGCAAGTTCACGGGCCGGACAACGCAGGCCGCCGCCAGCATCCTCCGCCCGACCCCCGACACCGCGCGGCTCGCGTACATGATGCTCGCACGGTTGGGCGGCTAAGCGATGAACCGCATCCTCTCCAACGCCAGGGCATCGGTCCTGCCGCTCGCGATCCTGCTGCTCGTGCTCGTCATGGTCGTGCCGATCCCGGCGTTCATGCTCGACATCTTCTTCGTGGCGAACATCGCGATCAGCTTGGCCGTGCTGATGGTCGCGCTCAACGCGCAGAAACCGCTCGATTTCTCCGCCTTCCCGACCGTCCTCCTGTTCGCCACGCTGTTCCGTCTCGGCCTGAACGTAGCCTCCACCCGCATCGTGCTGGTCCACGGCCATGAGGGCGAGGCCGCGGCGGGCCACGTCATCGAGGCGTTCGGCACGTTCCTGATCGGCGGCGATTACGTCGTCGGCATCTTCGTCTTCGCGATCCTGATGATCATCAACATGATCGTCGTCACCAAGGGCGCCGGCCGCGTGTCCGAAGTCAGCGCGCGCTTCACGCTCGACGCGCTGCCCGGCAAGCAGATGGCGATCGACGCCGACCTCAACGCCGGCCTGATCACCCCCGACGAAGCCAAGGCGCGCCGCGTCGAAGTCTCGACCGAGGCCGATTTCTACGGCTCGATGGATGGTTCGTCGAAGTTCGTGAAGGGCGATGCGGTTGCGGCGATGCTGATCCTCGCCGCCAACATCATCGGCGGCCTGATCCTCGGGCCCGTCAGCCACGGCATGACGATCGCCGATGCGGCGCACAACTACATCCTGCTCGCGATCGGCGACGCGCTCGTCGCGCAGCTGCCGAGCCTGATGCTGTCGATCGCCGCCGCCTCGATCGTCACCCGCGTCACCTCCGACAAGGACCTTGCCGGCCAGATCGGCGGCCAGTTCGGGTCGCCCCGCACCTGGACGCCGGTCGCGGTCATCCTCGCGCTGCTCGGCATTTTGCCCGGCATGCCGCACATGGTGATCCTGCCCGCCGCCGCGATCGCCGGGTTCGCCGCGTGGAAACTGCGCCAGATCGAACTGCGCCCCGCCCCCGTCGTGGTCGTGCCCGTCGAGACGATCGACCAGTCGAAGATCGGCTGGGAGGAAGTCACCGACGGGATGCAGGTCAATCTCGACATCGGCTACGGCCTGGTGCCGCTCGCCGACGAGCGTCGCGGGTCGCCGCTGATGAGCCGGATCACCGGCGTCCGCCGCCAGCTGTCGAAGGAACTCGGCTTCGTCGTGCCGCAGGTCCGCGTCCGCGACGACATCAATTTGGCGCCCTACGTCTACCGCATCCTCGTCAACGGCGTCGTCGTCGGCGAGGACACCGTGTCGCCCGACGAGATGCTCGCGCTCGACACCGGCCAAGCATTCGGCGACCTGTTCGGCAAGAAGGTCAAGGACCCCACCTTCGGGCTCGACGCGACCTGGGTCGATGCGAGCGACGCCGATGCCGCGACCGGAGCGGGCTATCTCGTGGTCGATCCCGGCACCGTGATGGCGACGCACCTCAACCACCTGCTCGGCCAGAACGCGTCCGAGCTGCTCGGCCAGGACGAAGTCCAGGCGCTGCTCGACGGCCTGAAGGAGCGTGCTGCACAGCTTGTCGCCGCGCTCGCACCGCTGCCGATCACGACGCTCACTCAGGTCCTCAAGGGACTGCTCGCGGAGCACGTCCCGCTCAAGGAATTCCGTCGCATCGCCGGGGCCATCGCGGTCGCGGCGCAGCGCACGCAGGATGCCGAGGAGCTCATCGAGACGATCCGTCCTGAGCTCGGCGCGCTCATCATCCAGAAACTGTGCGGCGTGCGCGAACCGCTGCGCGTCATGACGTTGGAGGGTCAATTGGAAGGTCTGCTCGGCCAGGCGATACGCGCCGATCAATCGCGCCGCCACGTCATCGAACCCGATCTCGGCCGCCGCATCGTCGAGGCGCTGCAACGCGCCGCCGAACCGCTGATCGCCGAGGCGAAACCGTTCGCGCTGGTCGTCCAGCCGGCCATCCGGATCGCCATTCGCAAGCTGGTGCGGACCTGCCTGCCAGATACGCCGGTGCTGTCGTTCTTCGAGGTGCCCGAGGAAAAGGCGGTCGAGGTCGTCGCGGTGATCGGCGCGTCCCAGCAGGCGCTCGCGGCATGAGCGCGCTCCCGATGCGCGGCGCCTTCGCCGATGCCCAGCCTTTCACGGGCCAGCCGCTCACCTACCGCCCGCATCAACGCCCTGGCGGCGACGTGGACCAGCTCGTGAAACAGCACCTCCCGCTGGTCCGCCGGATCGCGTGGCACGTCCATGGCAGCATGAGCAGCAGCGTCGAGGTCGAGGATCTGATCCAGGTCGGCCTGGTCGCGCTGGTCGAGGCCGCCGCGAATTTCGACGAGCGGGGGATGCCGTTCAAGACCTACCTGATCACGCGCCTGCGCGGCAGCATGATCGACGAACTGCGCCGCCAGGCAACGAGCACGCGCGGCGCGATGCGTCGCCGCCGCCAATATGCCGAGGCGATCTCGACGCTGACCGCCCGCACGGGCAAGGCACCCGGAGAAGACATGATCGCAGAGCATATCGGCGTGACGATCGAGAAACTCCGCACCGACTACGTCACCGCCGATGCGCTCCGCTTCGACTCGATCGACGAGATGTACGCCGACGACCTGCCGTGGTTCGCCGACGACACGCCCGACGCGTTCGAGCAACTCGCCGACAGCGACATGCGCGAAGCCCTGATCAAGGCGATCACCGCACTCCCCGAACGCGAAGCGCAAGTGATTCAGCTTTACTATGTCGAGGAACTCAATCTCGAAGAGATCGGCGAAGTCTTCGGCGTAGGCTCGGCACGGGTCTGCCAGATAAAAGCGTCGGCGCACGCAAAGTTGAAGAAGGCTCTGGCCCGCGCGGCTTGAGAGCGCGGCGCTAGAGTTCGGGCTGAACGCGGAGGTCGTCGTCGCGGTGGGGGTGAGACACGCGTATCCGGGGCACGCCGTCGTGCAGCGTCGCGGTGGGAGCACCAAGGACCATCAGCCGCGCGCGCAGGCTCGCCTGGAGGAAGATCGTTTCGGCGGCCAGGAAGCGCCGCGGCGTAGTGCCGAGAAACGTCCCGGCATCACGCAGAAAATGTGACGCGTCGAAATAGCTGCTGTCTATCTGCGAATAATCTCCAAGCCCCCCGTCGCGGATCAACCCGATGAACGACCGCAGGAACCGCGCACGGCGCAGCAACATCTTGGGCGGCATGCCGAAATACCGCGTCGCCACGCGCCGCAATTCGTGGGTCGGCACCTCCAGGCGCTCGGCAACATCCTTCATTTCGACCACGCCATCGGTAATCGTCAGCGCGGTGAAGGCCCGGATCAGGCGCTCGCGCGGGTTCGAGGTCGCAAACAATGGTGCAAGCATGTCGTCGAGCAACGGCTTGATCGATGTCTCGTCGTCCAGAACGTCGAGCCCCTCACGCAGCCGTTCCACGAAATCTGCGCCGAGCAACGCACTCGCCGGGACGACGCGATTATGAAAATCGCCCGCATGGCGCTGCGTCATACGGGCCCAGCCAAGCGCACTTATGCCGATCCCCACGGCGATCCCGCCATGAGTCACCGTTCGGAATGCGCGACTGGTCGGTCCATAAAGACTGACCGGATCGAGGGGCCCGAACCGATGATTGCCCAGGGAAACGGTGATCGGACCGGCATCGAGCACGATCGAAAGCATCGGGGGCGACGGCAGATACCAGTTGACCATCGCGGCCCGGTCTTCCGCCGCATAGATCGCATAACCGGTTATGCATTCGGCGAGCGCTCGATCCGGCGCCTCGTAGCGGACATGGAGCCCAGCGGGCATGTCGAACATCGATGCGGGCACACCATGCTTGTGCGCTCCGCCGCCGAATTGTGCCGCCTTCATGCGCCCGGCCTTAGCATAAGTTGTAGAACCTCATGATGTGCGGTTCGCACGGTGCCACACGACGGGCAATTAAAAACCCGCAGGTCAAGCACTTGGCAACCCTATTATGGAGAAAATACAGTGCATCTCCCCCCACGACCACACGAAGCCGCCCCCTCGGAAGCCTCTGACAACACCTCTATGCGGCAGGTGCGAAAGATTAGATACGCCATCGTTACAACACCTATCTTGGGCATCGCCAGATTCGTTCGCATGACTGCTTGAAATCAACGTCTTTTGTCTTGCTGCACTGCCGCAGGAAGAACTTCGCACGCCGAACGACAACGCCAGGACACGCCATATCAGAAACCGGCGGCAGTGAGTTGCGATCGTAGGTCGAGCCGTTCGCGGTCGGAAACCGGCGGCAGCGTCACTGCGGGCTTTCCCTTGCGCAGGCGCGCGCGATCGGCCTCGGTCGGTTCGACGCGGCGCACGCGAACGGCAGCAGGACCGGCGGCCCGGATACCGAGGCGGGTCGCAGCCCCCCGAGACAGGTCGATTATGCGCGCGCGACCGGCAAACGGCCCTCGATCGTTGATCCGTACGATGATCCGTCGCCCGGTATCGAGCGCGGTGACCTCGACATAGGTCGGCAAAGGCAGCGTCGTATGCGCCGCCGTGACCCAATCGGGACGGAAGCGTTCGCCGTTCGCCGTGCGATTGCCGGATTCCGATCCGTACCAACTGGCATATCCGAGCACGTCGTATCGCGCGTCGGCGGCGGGCACGAAGGTCGTTCCCCGGACGCGATAGGGGGCACCGAGCTTGACGGGCGTATCGCTGACTGGCCGAAACTTGCCACCGGCGCATCCCGTTATCATCACCAGCAGCAGCCCCGTAGCGAGGAGGCGGGATATCGAAACCTTCAGCATGTCGGATCCTGTCTGACCGTCACGTCTTATGTACCATCGCAGCGGCGACACGACGACCGCAGCGTCATCGCCGTTGATAGAAGATATGCGAATCGACCGTCGCGACCTTGACCAGCGACGCTCGCCAATACGGCACCATCCAGTCGGTGTGGTAGTGCGTCGCCCGACCGACCGGCGCGTAGACATACCCGCTCAGGGCGCGACGAGCAGCGCGCCTTGCCTGTGCCCATCCATCATGCTCGGGCCGGCGCAATTGCGATCCGTCACAGGAGAAGGAGAACTGGCACCCGGTCTTGCGGTTCGCGCCCTGATACACGACGCCGCACACGGTCTTGGGAAATCCCGGCGCGCCGACACGGTTGAGGACGACCTGGATCACCGCGCGCTGCCCGTCGCGATCGTTGCCGGCTTCGTACAGCGCGACCGTCGCGAGGCATTCGGTCGCCTGCTCCCGCGCGGCGGGGCCACCCTTGAAACGGAACCGCCCCGCGAAGCGGCGCTTCCGCGTCGCAATCGGGACCAGCGCATTAGATGCCCGGGCCTGCGCCATCGTCAGGCGTTGCGGCCGTCGCTGGTCTCGAGTCGCCGCCGACCATGGCAGGTCGGTGAGCGAGCCGAAGATCGCTGCGCCCAGGACGACGACACCGAGCAGCAACAGCCAATGTTCAGATGACGGGGTCCGCCGCGTTCCTCGCCCCCGCGAGCGCGAAGGCGAGGATTTAGCGCGTCGCTTCGTCATTCCGCCTGTGTATCGAGGAAGCTGGCTCAGGCCAACCGGGTAGCCCCGACGTTAGGCGCGCTGTCGAGACCGCGGATGCACTACGCGTTACGGGCAACTCCGGTCGTTCAAGCGTTTGCCATTGCGCAACGGCCCTGTCGCTGGCCATAATAGTCGAGGAGGGCAAGCGTGACCGACACCATCATCCTGGCGATCGACCAGGGCACGACTTCGACCCGCAGCATGACGTTCGGCACCGACGGCGTCCCCCGCCAGACGGTACGCCGCGAATTCGCCCAGCATTATCCGCAATCGGGCTGGGTCGAGCATGACCCGGAGGACATCTGGCGCGACACCGTCGCAACCTTGAAAGAGGCGGCTGAAGCGGACGGCGGCAAGGTTGCCGCGATCGGCATCACCAACCAGCGCGAGACGGTGGTGGTATGGGACCGCAAGACCGGCAAGCCCGTCCACAACGCGATCGTCTGGCAGGATCGCCGTACCGCCAGGCTCTGCGCGCACCTGAAGGCGGACGGCAACGAACCGCTGGTACGCGAGCGGACCGGGCTGATCCTCGATCCCTATTTCTCGGGTACCAAGCTCAAATGGATCCTCGACAATGTCGACGGTGTCCGGGCCCGCGCCGACAAGGGCGAACTTGCCTTCGGCACGATCGACAGCTTCCTCCTCTGGCGGCTGACCGGCGGCAAGGTTCATGCGACCGACGCGTCGAACGCCTCGCGCACGTTGCTGTTCGACATCCACAAGGGCGCATGGGACACCGACATGCTGCGGATGCTGGACATCCCGGAAAGCCTGTTGCCCGAGGTCAAGAACAACAGCACGATCTTCGGCGAGACCACTGCCGACCTACTCGGCACGTCCGTGCCGATCGGCGGGATGGCGGGCGACCAGCAAGCGGCGATTGTAGGCCAGGCCTGTTTTCAGCGCGGCGACGCCAAGTCGACCTACGGCACCGGCTGCTTCGTGCTGCTCAACACCGGCAAGGACGCGGTGACCAGCAAGAACGGCATGCTCACCACGATCGCCTATCAGCTCGACGGCGAGATCACCTATGCGCTCGAAGGCTCGATCTTCGTTGCGGGCGCGGCGGTGAAGTGGCTGCGCGACGGGCTCGGCCTGATCAATCAGGCGTCCGACACAAACGACATGGCGACCAAGCTCGACGGGAACGACGGCGTCTACATGGTGCCGGCGTTCGTCGGCCTCGGCGCACCGCACTGGGACCCCGACGCGCGCGCGAGCATCACCGGGCTCACCTTCGCCGCGACCGGATCGCACATCGCCCGCGCCGCGCTCGAATCGGTCGCCTACCAGACCGCCGATTTGATGAACGCGATGGTCGCCGATGGTGCGCGCGACGCCCGCCAGATCCGTGTCGACGGCGGCATGGCGGCGAACGACTGGTTCTGCCAGTTTCTCGCGGACATGCTCGATACCGACGTCGTTCGGCCCGCAAATATCGAAACGACGGCGGCGGGTGCGGCGTTTCTCGCCGGCATGGCGATCGGAGTCTGGAACGGTCCCGACGACATCGCCAATGCGTGGAAAGAGGACCGCGTGTTCAACCCGGCGATAACCGCCGACGCACGCACGCTCCTGATGGCGGGGTGGCAGGAGGCGATCGATCGGACGAGCGCCAGGACGAAATCCTGACCGGTCACCGCCGTTGGCCCGCCGCGATGATGCGGCCCCGCCAGACCCGGTCGACGCCGACCGCGCTGTAAAATTCCTGTTCGATCGCTAAAGACCATAGCGGGATCAGGAATTTGGTTGGACACATGGCGCGCAAGCATTCGAGACACGGCCCCTATGACGATCCGGATCGTGGAGATCCGGTGCCGGCCGTCGCGGTACAATGCTGGCTTTGCGGCCGGCCGACCGGCGAGACCATCGTCTGGCATCATCCCGTTCCCAAAAGCCGGGGCGGCCGCGATGTCGTCCCCATGCATCCGATCTGCCAGCAGACGTTGACGGCCAATTTTACCAATTCCGAGCTTCAGCGCTATGGGATGGACGTCGAAAGCATCCTTGCACATGCCGCAGTGCGCAAGTTCGTCGATTGGGTCGCGAACAAGGACCCGGACTTCACCGCGAGCACGACAAAGAAACAGCGCTGACGATCGTCTCGACGCGGTGATCGCGCGCATGGGTGCGCGCCGAAGCTACCCTCATGGGTAGATTGTGACGTGGTGGATCTTGTCCCTTGGCCGACTGCCACTCGGCCAGTGCGACCGAGCGGCCTTATCAGCGGGCCCGCGGGTGGCACCATTCGGAATGTCGGCGAAACCCAACCTTAGCGATGACCCTGAACTCCGCATAACAACCATGTTCAGGCGGCGTGTCGACCCTTCCGGATAGTCTCCCATCCAGGAGAATAGACATGTTGAAGATCGCACTTACCATCGTCCTCATAATATGGGGAGGATCGCTCGCCGTGGGTTGCATCATGTTCATCGCGAGCCGTCTTTCGAAGCGCGTCCGTAAAGGCCTGGGCTGACGACGTAATCGGCTAAAACGAAGTCGAGCCGGGATTAGCGCTCCGTTCATATCGGTGCGGCAATACGGCGGCCAACTGGACATCGACCGACGACGAGGAAATGATGGAGCATCCCCACGAGGCGCGAGACCCGCTGTCGGCCACCCGACGGGCCGACGTGGCGCACGATCTCGACGCAATTTTCGCGAACCGCCGCGGTACGCCTCCAGCGACCGGCAGAGTTCAGACCGACATCGTCAAGACGGTGCCGGCTCGGCGGCGGCGATGGTTTGTGCCGACCCTCCTGGGCCTTGGCGTATTTGCGCTGGCGGGCGCATCCGCCGGCGTGGCGCTGTTCGTAGGCGACGTGTCTCCAAATCAGCCGATCGCGACGACGGCGGCTCGGAAAACCCTGCCCGTGCAAAAGAGCGCCGCCATCCCGCCTTCCCCCGTCGGAACCGTCGATGTCGGAACCGTCGATGTCGGAGCCGTCGATACGGCGCAGGCGACTTCGGATACGGCGCCCGCAACGCCGCCCGCCCTGCCCTCGTCGGCAGCATCGGTTGGACCGGCACCGCCCCCTCTTCGCAAAACCGAGCGTCGCGTCGAGCCCGCCGTGTCGCGTACGCGATCCGACGCCGGCCGCGCGCCGCCGTTGGCGAACAGCTGTGACGACCTGCAAGACGAGGAGCGCGCATGGTGCCTGCGCCCAAGCCTGTTGGCGGCGCATCGTCAGCTTCGCGCAACCTATAACGCGGCGCGTCGTGCCGGTGTCGACAGGAACGCCTTGGCGCGCATCCAGGGGCGCTGGACGAACGTGCAGCGACGCGCAACCGACCGCCCGGACGACACGCTGGACAGCTATCGCGACTTGCGGCTGCAGCTTCTCGATCTCATCGACGAGCAGCGCTCGGCCGGGAGCGATTGGTGATGTCGACGGCGAACACGTCCCCGGTCACGCCGCGGTCCGTTGGTGGTGTCGACGTCCAGCTAGTCTATGCCATCGGTGACATCCATGGCTGCTACGACCTGTTGCGTGCGCTGCTGGCGAAGATCGCGCAGGACGTCGCAGCAAAAAGCGACACGGCGACCCCAATCCTGATCTTTTGCGGGGACTATGTCGATCGCGGCCCCGACACAGCGCGCGTCCTCGACGCGCTGTGCTGGCTCAAGCGTCATGCCCCGTATGATGTGCGCTTTCTCAAGGGCAATCACGAGGCCGTGATGCTCGATTATGTTCGCGATCCCGGGCAGACGCGCGACTGGTTGCGGTTCGGTGGCGCGGAAACGCTGCAGTCCTATGGGGTCGAACCGCCGTCGCCCGAGGCCGCCGCTCTGGAGCATTTGCGCGCGCGAGACGATCTGCTCGAACGCATGCCGGTCGCGCATCTACGCTTTCTCGAGCAGCTCGATCTTATGCTGACCGTTGGCGATTATGCCTTCGTGCATGCCGGTATCGTGCCAGGCAGGCCGCTGGCCAATCAATCCGAAGCCGACCTGCTGTGGATCCGAGACGAGTTCCTGGGTTCATCAGACCGCCATGAGAAGATCGTGGTCCATGGTCATACCTGGGTAGGCAGCAGCCCGGAGCATCTGGCCAATCGGATCGGTGTCGATACCGGGGCCTATGAAACCGGTGTGCTGACGTGCGCAAGGCTCGAGGACAGGGCCGTGACGTTCCTGTCGGTGAACCGTGCAGACTGACGCGGACGGATTTATCGGCTTCACACGCCGGGCCCTGGGGCACCGCCGACCTCGAACCGTCGGAACCTGAGCATATCAGTGGTCCATGTCGAAGACCGCATCCCGGTATCTTGGGCGAGCGGTAGACCGCAAGGGTGAGAGCCTAGAGACCTACATCCCAGGATCCGCGGCGCGTCAGGTCAGGCTTTGATCAGCTCCAAGCGAATGCTCGCAGCGGCGCCTGCGGGCTTGTCCATATAAACCTCGGTCGCAGTCCCGGGATCGGTAGGCCAAGTGAAGGACGTCGACTGACCCGGTGACAGCTTTCCGGTCGTGCCGTAGTCGGCTTTGTAATCGCTCTTTTTCACGAAAATCGTAGCCGTGACATTCCCTTCGCCGATCGCACGGATATTGTATTGCACCCCCGGTTCTGGGTTCAGGTTCCAACTCTGCTTCTTCCATTTGAAGCGGTCAGTATCATTCTCGTCATGCGTGTAGAGAAGCTGGCGAATGGTTCTTGCGTCGGCGGTTGCCTCGGCTTGGTATAGGTTGGCGGCCGCGTCGTACCGGCCGAACGCCTTTGAGCCGTTGTAACCCTGCCAGGGACCGCGCATCGACAACAAGTTCATTGCGCGTAGCGGCGTCGGCGTGAAGAGCCTGCCATCGCGGTCTAGATAGCCACTCTGTGAGACGACCTGACGCATGGCGGCCTTGATCGCCTGCATGTCTGGATTGAATTCGGCCGTATATTTACCGGCGACCATGCTCTTGTTCCAGCCGCTTCCGATTTCCGCGTAAAAGTTCATCGAGCCAACCGTCGCGTCGACTATATATCCGCCATACTTCTTCAGCGTCCGAGCAATCGCTCTCGATTCCGGCAGGCCCAGCGCCTCCGCATCGAAGTCGGACGGCAGCATGAGGAGCGCGCCCATTGGGAAATCCGCCCCTACGACACCCTTGTACGTGGTTGCGGCCGTGTAATCTTCGAGTGTGGCAGGCCAGATAGGTCCTGGAATGAATGCGTTCTTGTCCATCCCGATCGCAAGGGCGTGCGGCACGATTTCGAGACCGAGTTCGGACGCAAGCAGCAGGCCACCGGCCGTCGAGCAGCCCGCAGCCCGAACGTTATCCGGATGGGTTACTGTGCCCCAGCCGCTCTCCTTCCACGATGTCCGCGCATACTTACCTGCACGCCAATTACCCGCAGTCTGACGTAGTTGGTAAAAGCTGTGAAGCGTACCGTCGATCGTATCTAAAATCTCGCAATGGCCGTCCTGACCGGTAGCCGGCAGGGTCGCTGCTGGAAACCGCGGGATCGTCACGGCACCGGCTTCAAGCTGGTTGGCAATATCGTCGGCGGTAATCGTCATTGCGCCATCGTTGGCCACTGCGCGAAATATCTTTGACGAATAGGCCGATTCTTCGATCCAAGGCGTCTGCTTCGCATTCGGCAGCGTGTCTCTGCCAAGCACCGGATTAATCGGCGTAGAGTTCCAAGGCGACTGCGCAGAAAACAGGCTGGATAACGCGTTCGTCGGTGCAGTCGTTGACGCCGGAACCTGTGGTGCAGGGACCGGAACGACAACCGTTGTGGGGGCAGGTGTCGGCAGGACCGTTATACTGTCCGTTGCGGGCGCGGCGTCGCTGCCACCACAGCCTGCTAACGCGAAAATAGGGGCGCTGGAGAGAAATGCGAGTATTTGCCTACGGTCTAAATCGGGCAGTTTTACGCAGGTACCGAGGTCCCCAAAAGCTTTCTCGTGATCCAAGGCAATCATGAAACACACCTATCTTGCCATGGAACCAGGTTCCTCGCCGCGGCCGTAAATCGCTTACAATTTCCGAATTAGCGCTGCGGAGTTAACCCTTGGTAAAATGTGCATGTAAGCGCTTCCGGGGGCACGCTCCGTTGACGGCCTTGGGGGAATTGCAGCGCAGCCCGACTGCTTGCTATCGCGAAGGTCCGGGCCCTGATTATGCTTGGCCGGAACGCCGAAGCGCGAGCTAAGACCAGTTCCAGGCAGACGCGCAGCGGCGGTGCTTGCTGTGGGATGGCGACCAGTTCGCGACGACGGTGATAATCTAGGTTGCCAAGCCGGTAACCTATATTTCCCGGAACGATAGGGTTGCGCCGCAACTTATAGGTTCATCTGCAACCCCTGTCCTCGACTGGATTGATGATGAGCACGAACCTGGTATCCGCCGTATTTGATAACCACGCCGACGCAGAGCGTGCCGTGTCCGAGCTTCGCAGCGCAGGCGTTTCCGACAGCGCCATCTCCATCGTCGCCCAACTCGACGGCAAGAACACCACGACCGACGGCAACGGCGACACGCAAGAGTTCGTCGGCAAGGTTGCAGCCGGCGCGGGTATCGGCACGCTGCTCGGTATCGCCGCGCTCGCAATCCCTGGCGTCGGCCCGCTGGTGGCCGCCGGGGCAATTGCATCGGCCGCGATCCCGGCCGCGGCCGTTACCGGCGCAGCGCTGGGCGGCGCTGTCGGTGGTCTGGAAAAGGTGATGACCGACCACGGCGTCAGCCGCGTCGATGCCAGCTATTACGAAGGCCGCATCAAAGAGGGTGGCGTGTTCGTGTCGGTCGATACCAGCGCGGCAAGCGTGAGCCCCGATGCCGCAGCCGACATCCTGCACCGCTCGGGCGGCCACAGCGCGACCCGTACGAAGGTCGCGGTCGCATAACCGCGGGTAGCTGAAATCATGCTGGCGGGAGGCACGCGCAGATGCAGCCTCTCGCCAGCGGATCAGCCAGCGGTCCGATCGCTGATTTTCTCGTCACCTCGTTCACGATGCGCGATAGTCAGCGCTAATCGGGTTTCGCACTTTTACGCATGCGACCCTTAAGGACCGACGTCGGCAGCGCCGCTTTGGACGCGTAGCGCCTTGCCTGCCTTGAACCCCAGAGCCGATCCAACGCGGTCGTCCCATCCATAGGGGTCGTTTCGTATGATCGGTTCGCCCGCGTCGTCGAACAACACCGTCTGGTACAACATACGAACGGGAATCTGCCGCGGCAGCTTGACGAACGTCTCCTTGCCCGTCGCCCGCGCTTGATGCCATTGCTCCAGCACGTCCCCGTCCTTCGCCAGCATTTCGGCGAAGCCGAGCGCGTCGTCGACACGTACACAGCCGTGGCTACGCTGACGCTGCACCATGCCGAACACCGATTTGGCGGGCGTGTCGTGCAGGTAGATCGCATGGTCGTTCTGCATGTCGAACTTCACCAAGCCGAGCGAATTTTTCGGACCGGGTTGCTGCACGATCCAGCCATCTTTCCAGACCATATTATTCGCCTTGAGATACCCTGCCCCCTTCTTGGCGATCTCCTTTTTCTGGATCGAACGGGGTATCGTCCAGGTCGGGTTGGCCACCAGTCTGAAGATCGGCGAGCCCAGTTGGGGAGTCTCCGTATCCGGCTCGCCGACGATGACCTTGCGCCTGTCGAAGATCTTGCCGTCTTTCCAATAGGTGAGCTGTGCCGCAGCGAGGTTGACGTCGATGCGCGTTGCCGGAGGTGTGCGTTCCAGCCACCGCAATCGCTCCATCGCGACGGCGATCGCCCGCGATCGATCGACATCCGACATGTTGAGGATGGCGAGCGCCTCGCTGCCGATGATGCCGTCGGGCTTCATCGCGTAATCCGCCTGCATCCGACGCACCGCCGCGACTATCGCCGGCTCGTAGCGATCGCCCCGCACGGCATCGATATCGAGATACTCCAAGACGGCTAATTCACGCGCGATTGCCGGCAGGCGCGGGTCCGTGGCGCCAGGTTCGATCGCCTTGCCAGTGCCCAAAATGTCTACGGTCGGCGCCCCCGGCTGCTGCCTCAGCTTGAGGTAGGCCTCCGACAACTTGCTGTAGTTGGCATCGCGTGGAGCGAGGCTGTCCAACCATCCGGTCAGGTCGCCCGCCTGCAGCGCCGTCGCCAGTCCTGCCTTGAGATCCGGTTCCGGTCGCGGCACGGTATAGACGGCATAAAGCTTGGTCGGATCCGTCGCGCCGCGCGCAAGCGCATTCGCAAAACGCAGCGCCTGCCGGGTGAAATCGACGGTCGGTCCGGAGGCTGCACCAAAATCGATATGATCGAGACCATGCGCCGCGCGTGCGTCGATGGCCTTGCGCAATTGCCCCTTAGTCGTGTCGTTCCACTGAGCGGGCATGGCCGTTGTGTCGACGGCGGACGTCGCGTTCTGGTCCGGCACGACGTTCACGCTGCACGCTGGCAGCAACAGGCCCAAGGCGAGCACTTTTCCCGATATCGAACGCACACGTTACTCCCACAAACACGGACGGCCAGCTGGCCGACCCGCCGACTTCGGCTGGACCGAGGTGTGTCGAGATGGACGCCAAACGATGACGATCCGATGAACGGTTCACTCGGTACGACAATCCGTTGCGGACGAGCGCCGCCATGGTGGCATCGAGGTGGAGCAGGTTCCTATGCACATACGGCTTCGTCGACGTAAGCATCGGTGCTGCCCGCGCTGTTTCGGTATCTCGCCGTCGCTCGACAGCGAACCCAGATGCAAACCTTGGCGCGTGAATTACAAAGGTGGTGCGTTTTGCACTGAGCCACATTGCGTGTTCGCTCGTTCATAGAAAATGCCGTTCAAGACAAAAAGCTTACGCACGCTACCCTTGCTACTCACGCTGGCGAATGCACCAGTTCACGCTCAAGACGTCCCTGCAAGTCCCGCTGCGGCAAGTCCGGCCCCTCCAAGTCGGGCAGGTCAACCGGCGGACACCGCTGTCGTGATCCCCGAACAGGAGGTCGCCAACACCAAGCTTCGGACGCTGTACGCCAAGGCAAAATGGCGGGCGTTATGGTCCGCAGATAATATCGCGGCTTTTGAGGCGGCGCTCGCTGATCGAAGCCGCCATGGCCTCGATCGCCTTTCGTTCGAGGTCGCCAATCCCGAAGATGTAGACGCGGCAAAAGCGGATGTCGCGCTTTCGCAGGCCGCGCTCGATTATGCGGACGCGCTTGCCAATGGCCGTGTCGATCCCGCGTCGCTGTACGAGGTTTATACCCTTCCCCGCCCGAAAACGGACGTCCCGGCTGGTCTCGGGGCCGCACTTGAGGCGGGAAGTTTGACCGAATGGTTTGAGTCGCTGGCACCGCAGGACGCGGAATATCGTGCGTTGTCCGACGCGTATCGCAACTTCAGCCAGGCTGCATCACGCGAAGGGGCTGCCCCGACGCTATCGGGGGGCGTCATCAGGGTCGGCGACAGGGATGATCGGGTACCGGCCATTGTCGATCAACTGACGGAGAGCGGATATCTCGTGGCAAACGGCGCGGCCGTCGACACGGTGCAGGTGCCGCCATCCCGATACCCCACACCCCTGCTCTACACCCAGGCTGTCGCCGATGCGCTGAAGGGCTTGCAGACAGACTATGGTATCGCCGCGGATGGTGTGGTGGGTCCGGAAACGCTGAAAGTGCTGAATCTCGGCGCCGGGGATCGTGCCCGTTCGCTTGCAGTCGCGCTCGAACGGCGCCGCTGGCTGGCACGTACGTCCCCCGCGACCAGGATCGACGTCAACACCGCCGCGGCACAGCTTCGGTACTACCGCGATGGCGCGTTGAGGGACTCGCGCAAGGTCGTGGTCGGCGAGCCAGGGCATGAGACCCCGGCACTTTCATCCCCGATCTTCAGGCTCGTTGCCAATCCAACCTGGACCGTGCCGAAATCGATCCAGAACGGCGAGATGGCGAACGTCGGCGAAGACTATCTGCTGGCGCACAACATGGTTTTGAAGGACGGCTGGATCGTCCAGCAACCGGGGACCGACAATGCGCTCGGCCTCGTCAAGTTCGACATGGCGAACGACCAGGCGATCTACCTGCATGACACATCGGCGCCGGCGTTGTTCGAGCGCAGCCAACGGCACCTCAGTCATGGTTGCGTACGGGTCGAGGACGCACTGGGTTTCGCGCAGATGCTGGCGGAAGACCAAGGGGTCGTCGACGCCTGGCAAACCGCGCAGGCGACGGGCGAGACGACCTTCGTCCCGTTGCCGACGCGCATCCCGGTCCGGCTTCTCTATCACAACGTCTATGTGGGCGACGACGGCGCGGTGGCATTTCGCACCGACCCCTATGGGTGGAACGATCCGATCGCGGAACGGCTCGGCTTCTCCAAAGCCTCGGCGCGGCGTGCAGAGGCCGGGGCGATCGACGTCGGTCCATGAGTCCTGTCCTGCGACATCATGCACCACCAGCCGGATCACCGCAGGCGACGGGTCGAAGTAGCGAAACGGACTGAGGGCTTGCGCGGACGGGAATTCGCTCGCCCTATCCGCGTCGGATTACCGGTCGGTGCATCTGGTTTGACGGGCTCGTCCCCGGGCATGCTCGACAAAACCGCTCAAGGCCTTCAAACCTTGGATGTACCGCCACTGGCGCGCGTATTTTTTCGGTCTGGAGCGTTCATGCATCGTCGCCACTTTATCACGTCCGCCGGCCTTGCCTCCGCCCTGATGGCCCTGCCAGCGATCGCGCGGGCCGCGATCGGTCGCGACGACGCGAAACTGCGCGCTTTGCTCGACAGGTTCTTTTACGCCCGGCTGGACGACAGCCCGGAACAGGCGACCTCGCTCGGTCTCGACACCGGCGCGCGGATCGGACTTAAATCAAAGCTCGGCGATGCCTCGCGCGCCGGCGAGTTGCGCCAGTTCGCGCGGGCGAAGACCGAACTGGCTGCGCTGAAGACGGTGTCGCGCGAAGCGCTGGGCGACGCGGCAAAGATCGATTACGACGTCGTCCAGTATAGCCTGGACCGCATGATTGCGGGGCAGCGCTTCGCTTACGGTGCCAGTGCGGGTCGGTACGCGCCCTATGTGCTGACCCAGTTGAGCGGCGCCTATCGCGACGTTCCCGACTTCCTGGCCAACCAGCATGCCGTGAAAAGCGCCGCCGACGCGGATGCCTATGTCGCCCGCGTGGCAGCTTTTGCCGGCGCGATCGATGCCGAAACCGAGCGCCAGCGCGAGGATGCCGGAAAGGGCGTGTTCGCGCCGGACTATATCCTCGACACCACGTTGAAACAGCTGGCGTCGGTGCGAGACAAGGCGCCCGACCTGACCGGCCCGGCGACCGACCTGGCCGCCAAGCTGAAGGCAGCCGGTTTGCCGCCCGAGCGCGGCCAGGCGGTCGCGGCACTGATGCGCGAACGGGTGTTTCCCGCGCTCGATCGGCAGCGCGCGCTGGTGACCGAATTGCGCGGCAAGGCGACGCACGACGCGGGCGTCTGGCGCCTGCCGGACGGCGACGCGTATTACGCCGCCGCGGCGAGTGCCGCGACCACGGTGGAACTGACCGGAGACGAGATCCACAAGCTGGGCCTGTCGCAGGTCGCGGAAATCGGCGCGCGCATCGACGGCATCCTGAAGACGCAGGGCCTGACGCAAGGGAGCGTCGGCGAGCGTCTGGTCGCGCTCAACAAGCGGCCCGACCAGCTCTATCCCAACACCGATGCGGGTCGCGAGGCGTTGCTAGAGCAGCTCCGTGCGCAGATCGCGGCGATGGCGAAGCGCCTGCCCGAGCAGTTCGCGGTTCTGCCCAAGGCGCCGGTCGAGGTTCGCCGCGTTCCAGAGGCGATCCAGGCCGGCGCGCCGGGTGGCTATTATCAGTCCGCCTCGCTCGACGGGTCGCGATCGGCGATCTACTTCATCAACCTGCGCGATACGTTCGACCGACCCAAGTTCGGCTTGGCGACGCTGAGCTATCACGAAGCGATTCCGGGCCATCATCTCCAGGTCATGTCGGCGCTGGAAAGCCAGGACATCCCGCTCATCCGCCGCCGCGGCTTCTATTCCGGCTATTCCGAAGGCTGGGCGCTCTACGCCGAACAGCTTGCCGACGAGATGGGCGTGTACGATGGAAACCCGCTCGGCCAGGTCGGCTATCTCCAGTCGCTGCTGTTTCGCGCCACGCGCCTGGTGGTCGATTCGGGCATGCACGCCAAGCGCTGGAGCCGGGAGAAGGCAACGGACTATTTGATCGCCACCACCGGCATCGCCCGGGGGCGCAGCCAGGGCGAGATCGACCGCTATACGGTCTGGCCGGGACAGGCCTGCAGCTACAAGATCGGTCATACCGTCTGGGTCCGCCTGCGCGATGAAGCGAAGACGAAGGCCGGCGCCGATTGGGACCCGAAGCAGTTCCACCGCGTGCTGACGATGGGCGCGATGCCGCTGACGGTCCTGGAGAAGGTCGCGCGCGAGCGGATGGGTTAGCGGGCGAGGATCGGGCCTGATTGGATCAAGGATCGGGAGCACCAACAAAGCGTCAAGGGACAGTCTTTTTGCAAACGCGCTACCGTCGCGGACGGGGTGTTTTCGGCCGAGCAGGATCGCCACGCCGACTGTAGCAGTTCGGTAAAACACCGTGTTGACGGATGGCGAAACGCGCGCGATGATCCACCCGTCGGACAGGTTACGATCGAAACGCGATCGTCGTCACCGGGATAAGGGACAATGCCACGCAGAGGACACTCGCGGGCAATATTGGGGGAACGGCGTTGCATAGACGGGATTTCCTAGCCGCAAGTGGCTTGGCATTGGGCGGCGGCGTGCTGCCGGGCTTTCTCGGGCGCGCGATCGCTGCCGAGGAGCTGGTCTCCACTATCGACGTCGCCGTGAAGAAGCGCCTCGCCGATGCCGCGCTGAATGCCGCCAAGAGCGCCGGGGCGAGCTATTGCGACGTTCGCGTCGGCCGGTACCTTCGCCAGTTCGTCATCACCCGTGAAAAGAACGTCGAGAACGTCGTCAGCACCGAATCGACGGGGGTCGGCGTCCGCGTCATCGCCAACGGTGCCTGGGGCTTCTCCGCCACCAACGAGATGACCGTCGATGCGGTCGCCAACGCCGCCAAGCTCGCCACCGCGATCGCCAAGGCCAACGCCAAGTCGCAGACCGCACCGGTCCAGCTGGCGCCGACGCCCGGCGTCGGCGAGGTGTCGTGGCGCACCCCCGTCAAGAAGAACGCGATGGCGGTGCCGCTGAAGGAGAAGGTCGACCTGCTGCTCGGCGTCAATGCCGCTGCAACGGACGCAGGCGCGAGCTTCGTCAATTCGATCCTGTTCCTGGTCAACGAGCAGAAATATTTCGCCTCGACCGACGGATCGTACATCGACCAGGACGTCCATCGCATCTGGGCGCCGCTGACCGTCACCGCGATCGACAAGGCGACCGGCAAGTTCCGCACCCGCGAAGGCCTGTCCGCTCCGATGGGGATGGGGTTCGAGTATCTCGACGGTGCCGCCTCGGGCAAGTTCGTGTCGCCCAACGGAGTCGTGAACTACGGCCTGTCCTACGACATGAAGGAAGACGCGATCGCCGCCGCCAAGCAGGCGCAGGCCAAGCTGAAGGCACCGACCGTCAAGCCCGGCAAATACGACCTGGTCCTCGATCCTTCGCACACGTGGCTGACGATCCATGAATCGGTCGGCCACCCGCTCGAGCTCGACCGCGTGCTCGGCTACGAAGCCAACTATGCGGGCACCTCGTTCGTGACGCTCGACAAGGTCAAACAGCGCTACCAATATGGCAGCCCCGAGGTCTCGATCGTCGCCGACAAGACGCAATATGGCAGCCTCGGCGCGGTCGGTTTCGACGACGAGGGCGTGAAGACCAAGAAATGGGATCTGATCCGCGACGGCAAGCTCGTCGACCTGGAGGCGATCCGCGATCAGGCGCACATCCTCGGCAAGTCCGCCTCGGACGGGTGCTGCTATGCCGACAACTGGGCCAGCGTGCAGTTCCAGCGCATGCCCAACGTCAGCCTTGAAGCCGGCAAGAAGAAGCAAAGCGTCGCCGACATGATCGGCGGTGTCGAGAACGGCATCTACATCATCGGCGACGGCAGCTTCTCGATCGACCAGCAGCGCTACAACGCGCAGTTCGGCGGGCAGCTGTTCTACGAGATCAAGAACGGCAAGATCACGCAGCAGATCGAGGACGTCGCCTACCAGATCCGCACCCCGGAATTCTGGAACGCGTGCGTCGGCGTGTGCGACGCCAGCGACTACCGGATGGGTGGCTCGTTCTTCGACGGCAAGGGCCAGCCGAGCCAGGTGTCGACGGTGAGCCACGGCTCCTCGACCGCGCGCTTCAACGGCATCAACGTCATCAACACCGCCCGCTCGCTCGGCTGATAGGAGATACAGGTCATGAGCATCCTCACCGAAGAGCAGGCGCGCGCCATCCTCACCAAGGTCGTCGCGCTGTCGAAGGCCGACGAATGCACCGCGCAGCTGACGGGTTCGATCGACGGCAACATCCGGTTCGCGCTGAACAACATCTCGACCAGCGGCGTGATCACCAATTCGGATCTCGCCGTGCAGGTCGCGTTCGGCAAGCGCGTCGGCACCGCGACGATCAACCAGTTCGACGACGCCTCGCTCGAACGCGTCGTACGCCGCGCCGAAGACCTAGCCCGGCTCGCACCCGAGAACCCCGAGTTCGTGCCCGCCGTCGCCAAGCAGGTCTACAAGCCGTCGCCGACGTTCAGCGCCGCGACCGCCGCGATCGATCCGGAATATCGCGCGAAGGTGGCCGGCGATTCGATCACCGCGTGCAAGGCCGAGAAACTGATTGCCGCCGGCTTCCTGCAGGACGGCCAGAGCTATGTCGCGTTCGCCAATTCCAAGGGCAATTTCGGCTACCAGCGCGCGTCGTCGATGGATTACACGTGCACGGTCCGCTCCGAGGATGGTCGCGGCTCGGGCTGGGTCGGCCGCAGCCTGCAGGACTCGTCCGCGTTCAGCGCCTCCACCGATATCCGCACCGGCATCCGCAAGGCCTCGGCTTCAGTCGACGCGCGCGCGCTGGAACCTGGCAAATATACCGTCATCCTCGAACCCGCGGCAGCGGCGGGGCTCATCAGCTTCATGATGAACTTCTTCGATGCACGCCAGGCAGACGAGGGGCGCAGCTTCCTGTCGAAGAAGGGCGGCGGCAACAAGGTCGGTGAGCAGGTGTATGATCCGCGCGTCAACTTCACCGCCGACCCCTGGGCGCCCGGCGCCGCGGTGATGCCGTGGGACGAAGAGGGTCTCCCGCGCGAGGCGATGCCTATCATCAAGGACGGCAAGATCGTCAACCTCAACTATTCGCGCTACTGGGCGCAGAAGCAGGGCAAGCGCGCAGTCGGATCGCCGGGCAATCTGCTGATGGCGGGCGGCACCAAGTCGACCGCCGATCTGATCCGCGGCACCGAGCGCGGGATCCTGGTATCGCGGACCTGGTATATCCGCATGGTCGATCCGCAGACGGTGCTGCTGACCGGCCTGACGCGCGACGGGACGTTCTACATCGAGAATGGCGAGATCAAATATCCGGTGAAGAACTTCCGCTTCAACGAGAGCCCGGTGATCATGCTCAACAACATCGACGAGCTCGGCAAACCGGTTCGCGTGGCGGGCGACGAGAGTTCGCTGGTGATGATGATCCCGCCGATGAAACTACGCGACTTCACCTTCACCTCGCTGTCGGACGCGGTTTGATCCTACCCGGCCCTCGACTGCACCACTCCGGCAACGGCCGGGGTGGTGGCGTGATACGGCCGGACCGCGCGGCATGATGACGCGCCAGGACTTCCTCAGCCTGATGGGTGCGGGCCTTGCCAGCGCGGTGCTCCCGCGCGCAGCGACCGCCGCCGGCGCCTATGATTTCTGGTTCACGCGCCTCCGCTATCAATCGGGCGACTGGGATGTCGACCAGCGGATGCCGTCCAACATCATCACCTCGCTGATCGATTACACAAACGTGCGCGTCGACCCGAAGGAACGGGTCGTCGCGCTCGCGGACCCGAAAATGCTGACCGCGCCATTCTGCTACATGGCCGGACACAAGCTGGTCGATTTTTCGGCCGACGAACGGCGCAACTTCGAACGCTATGTCCGCAGCGGCGGCTTCGTGCTGGTCGACGATTGCAATCACGATATCGACGGCCTGTTCGCGCAGTCCTTCGAACGCCAGATGACCAAGATCTTCGGTCCCCGCGCGCTGCAGAAGCTGCCGCCGAAGCATCCGATCTACACGAGCTTCTTCAAATTCACCGGCCCGCCGGCGACGACGTTCGAGCTGAACGGCTGGGGGGACGACCTCGTCCATGATTATCTCAAGGGCATCACCATCGATGGCCGGCTCGGCCTGCTCTACAGCAACAAGGATTACGGGTGCGAATGGGATTACGACTGGCGCAACAAGCGCTTTCTCGCGCAGGACAACACCAAGTTCGGCGTCAACATCGTCATGTATGCGCTGACCGTCTGACACCGACCTGCTCGAGTATGCCCCGATGACCGATATGACCCGCACCGACATGGCTCCAACCGACATCACCGAGACCGAGATCGCCGCGCAACTGGCCAAGCTCGACGATCTTCGCGCTGCGATCGGCCAGGCGATTGTCGGTCAGGAGGCGGTGGTCGAACAATTGCTGATCGCGCTGATCGCCGGCGGGCACTGTTTGATGGAAGGCGTTCCCGGTCTCGGCAAGACGCTGCTGGTGCGGTCGCTCGGCGAGGCGCTGGAACTCGATTTCCGCCGCGTCCAGTTCACGCCCGACCTGATGCCGAGCGACATTCTCGGCACCGAATTGCTCGAAGAGGATCACGGCACCGGCAAGCGCCATTTTCGCTTCCAGCAGGGGCCGATCTTCACCAATTTGCTGCTCGCCGACGAACTCAACCGCACGCCGCCAAAGACGCAGGCCGCGCTGCTGGAGGCGATGCAGGAGCGCACCGTCAGCTATGGCGGCACCACCTACACGCTGCCCGATCCGTTCTTCGTGCTGGCGACGCAGAACCCGATCGAGCAGGCCGGCACCTATCCGCTGCCCGAGGCGCAGCTCGACCGGTTCCTGCTTCACGTCCGCGTCGACTATCCGACCGAGGCGGAGGAGCGCGCGATCATCGCGCAGACCACCGGCAGCCGCACCGCCAAGGTGCCGCGCGTGCTCGGCGCGCAGGACGTGCTGGTGCTGCGCCGCTGGGTGCGCGACGTGCATCTGAGCGAAGACCTGCTCGACTGGATCACGCGGATCGTCCGTGCGAGCCGGCCGGGCGAGGGCATGCCGGACGCGATCCGCACTTATGTCCGCTGGGGTGCGGGGCCGCGCGCCGGCCAGTCGCTGGTGCTCGCCGCCAAGGCGCGTGCGCTGCTCCAGGGGCGGCTGGCCGCAACCCGCGACGACATCCTGGCGCTCGCCGCACCGGTGTTGCGCCACCGCCTGATCCTGTCGTTCGCCGCCGAGGCCGAGGGTGTCAGCCCGGACCAGGTCGTTGCCCGGCTCGTTGGCGCGGTGAGAGGACCGGGTGCCTGAAACGCTGATACCGCCCGTCCTCATACCGGCCGACGTCCGGCACAGGTTGAAAGGGCTGTCGTTGGTCGCCCGCCGTGCGGTGGGGGATCGCGGCATCGGTCTGCATGCCAGCCACAGCCGCGGCACCGGCCTCGAATTCGCACAATACCGACCCTATGAATTCGGCGACGAACCGCGCCAGATCGACTGGAAACTCTACGCGCGGTCGGACCGGTTCTTCGTCCGCGAGGCCGAGCGGGAAAGCCCCGTCGCACTATGGATCCTGCTCGATGCTAGCGCGTCGATGGCGCAATCCGACACGCGCCGCGCCAGTTTCTCGCGACTCGATGCGGGCAAGAGCCTGACCGCAGCGCTGGCCGAACTGGCGTTGGCGCAAGGCGACCGGTTCGCGTTCGCCGCGTTACGCGATACGGGTCTCGCCTTGACCCGCCCGGCGAGTGGCACGCGACACCGCGACCGCCTCCACCTCGACCTCCACGGATTGGCGGCGAGCGGCGGCTTTCCCGAAGAACCCGCGTTGGCGCCGCTGTGGGAACGCATCGGGCAGCGCGATCTGGTCGTCATCCTGTCGGACTGGTTCGATCCTGCCTGCCTCGATCTCGCACGTCGCCTGTCGGCGGCGGGGCGCGAAGTGATCGGGATCCAGATCCTGACCGTCGGCGAGCGCGATTTCGACTATGACGGCGGCTACCGGTTTCGCGACCCCGAGACGGGCGAGGAATTGCTCGGCGACGGTGCCGCCCTGCGTACCGACTATCTCGACCGCTTCGGCGCAGCCCAGGCGGGACTCCACGCCGCGCTCGATGCGGCCGGCGTCCGCCACGCCGAGCTCGTCCTGGACCAGCCGCTCGACACGCCGTTGCAGCGGTTGTTCAGCCGCACCGGCAACCGGGCGGGCGGGGAATGACACCGACGCTGCTGCTGCCGCTTGGCCTCGCCGCGCTCGGTGCGGTCCTGCTCCCGCTGGTCCTCCACTTGGCGCGCCGGACGGAGCAACGCCCGACTGACTTTGCCGCGCTGCGCTGGCTGCGTCAGAAACCACGGCCGCGCCACCGGCCGAAGTTCGACGAACTGCCGTTGTTGGCGGTCCGCATCCTGTTGCTCGTGCTGCTGGCAGTCTTTCTCGCCAGACCGGCGCTCCTGAACACGCAGGATGCGACGCCCGTAGTTGCAGTCGCCCCGGGCATCGCGCCGGCGACCGTGGCCCGCGACGCGAAGGCGCGCGCGATATGGCTCGCACCCGGCTTCCCCGCGATCGACACACCCGCTCCGCAAGGCGCGGCTCCGATCGGCAGCCTGATCCGCCAACTCGACACCCAGACCGCGGCGGCGGCGCCGCTTACCGTCGTCGTCCCCACGACGCTCGACGGCGCGGATGCCGAACGTCCGCGCGTGTCGCATCGGGTCCGCTGGCAGGTCGTGCCCGGCGCGATGGCAGCGAGCAGACCCGTGCCGTCACCGCTTCGCGTCGCCCTGCGCACCGATACCGCGCATACGACAGGCGCCCGCTACATCCGGGCGGCAACCGGTGCGCTCGATCTCGCCATCGACGTCGGCGATCTTGGGCGCGCGCTTCCGCCGAGGACAACGGCGCTGATCTGGCTGGCACGCGGTCCCCTGCCCGCCACCGTCGAGCGCTGGATCGCGCAAGGCGGCACCGCACTCGTCGGCAGCGATACGGTGATCGCGGCAGCCCCCACCGTCCCCGCATGGCAGGACGAAACCGGCGCGCCGCTGGTCGAAGCGCGGGCGCAGGGCAAGGGCCACGTCCTGCGACTGCTGCGATCGCTCGACCCGATCGCGATGCCCGCGCTGATAGAGCCCGACTTCCCGAAGACCCTCGCGCACCTGCTCGCGCCTGCGCCACCACCAGCGCGCGTCGCGGCGAGTGCGTACCGGCCACTGCCCGGCGGGATGCCCCCGGCAAGCCAGTCGCGCGATCTGCGACCCTGGTTCGCACTCGCCATCGCCGCCGCGTGGCTGGTCGAGCGCTGGCTCGCGACCCGCGCGAGGCGGGCGATCGCACCATGAGCCTCGAGACGCCGGTGACCGAGTGGGCCAAGCCCGCACGGACGCGATCGATCCGCGACGACCTGCTGCTCGGCACGCCGATCGTGCTCGTCATCGCGGCATTGGGTTGGCGCCTGGCCGGCACGGCGACGAGCGTCGGGTTGGCGTTGCTCGGCGCCATCGCGATCGTCCTGATCGCCCGTAGCCGCGCGCGCCGCTACGACCGCCGCTGGCTGATCGCCGCGATCGATGCCGCGCGACGCGACGCCGAGGACAGTAGCGACCTGCTCTTCGCCGATCCGGCCGCGCTGACGTCGTTTCAACGCCTGCAACGCGCCCGGGTAGCGGCGAGGCTGGCCGCCGAACCTGCGCCCGACCTGTATCGCGCCCGATCGCACCGAATGGCGATCGCGCTGTGGATCGTCGCAGCCGCCGCGATCGCCGCGATCGCGCTCTGGCCCGACCGAAACACGCCCGGCGGTCCGCTGTCGCCGGCCAATGAGGGCGCGGCGAGACCCGGCATTCCCGCGCTGAGGGCACAGCGCCTGACGATCGTCCCGCCCGCCTATACCGGCCTTCCCGCGCGCGCGCTCGGCACGCTCGACGCGCGCGTACCGGCGGGGTCGCGGCTCGAATGGACGCTCGCGTTCACGCCCGATCCGGTTGCTGCGTCGCTCGTCGTCCTCGACGGGACACGGACCCCGCTCACACGGTCCAGCGCGACATGGACAGCCACCCGCATCGCGGACCGGGCGTTCCTCTACCGCGTGGTCGCGCAGGGTGGCCAACCCGTACCGCCGCTCCACCGCATCGACATGGTCGTCGACCAGCCGCCGCGCATCCGCCTCGTCTCGCCCGCCGAGACGCTCGTCCAGATGTCGCCAGGTCAGCGCAGCTGGTCGCTGACATTCGAGGCATCGGACGATTACGGCGTGCAACCGGTCGCGTCGCTCCGCATCGTCGTTGCGCAGGGCGAGGGCGAGAATGTCCGCTTCAGCGAGCGCATCGTGCCGGTTCGTGCCACCGGCGACCCGCGCCGCCGCATCTTCGCCACGACCATCGCGCTTGGCGGAGCCGGCTTCACCGAACCCGGCGATCTGGTTGCACAGCTCACCGTCGCCGACGCCCGCATGCCTTCGCCGCACCGCGTCGTCGGCCCCGGCGTGATCCTCCGCCGTCCGCCCGCCAGCGGTGCCGAGAGTGGGCTCGAAGCGATGACCCGCCGCACGATGCCGGCCTATTTCAGCAGCCAACGACAAGTCATCATCGATGCCGAGGCGTTGCTCGCCGAGCGTCCACGCCCAGCGCCCGACCGCTTCCTCGCGCGCTCGAACACGATCGCCGACGACCAGCGCCTGTTACGCATGCGCTATGGCCAGTTCATGGGCGAGGAGGTCGGCGGTGGCGCGACCGCCGCGATGCCCACCAGCGACGCGGAAGACGGCACTGCCCCGACCGCAGACCAGCATGCGGGCGAGCCCCCCACGGCAGCGCCGCAGTTCGGCCAGGACAGCGCGATCGTCGAAACCTACGGCCACACGCATGACGAATCCGAAGCTGCGACGCTGCTCGATCCCGGTACGCGGGCGACGTTGCGACAAGCGCTCGACAACATGCGCCAGTCCGAGACCGCGCTCCGCCTCAGCGAACCCAGACGTGCGCTGCCGTTCGCGTACAAGGCGCTGCGCTTCATCAAGCAGGTCCAGCAGGCGACCCGTATCTTCCTCGCACGCACCGGATCGCAGCTGCCCCCGGTCGATCTCGCGCGCAGGCTGACGGGAGACCGCGCCGACATGGCCGCGCGCGGGCTCGCGTCGACCGCGGCGGCCCCGGTCGACGCGACGGCCTCCGCGATCTGGGCCGCACTCGACGCGCGCAACGACGCGGGGGGGCTCGACGCGTTGGCGCGCTGGCTCCGCGCCAACCAAGCGCGCGTGCCCGATCCGCTCGCGCTGGCCGCCGCGATCGATACGCTGCGTCGCGATCCGGCCTGCGCCGCCTGTCGCGAGAAACTGCGCGGCACGTTGTGGAGCGCGCTGCCGAGGCCGGCGCCCGGCCTGACTCGCCGCCACGCCGGCGACGCGATCGGCCGCCGGTATCTGGACGCGCTGCCATGACCCTCGCACAAAGCGTTACCGCCATCCTGACGCTCGCGGTCCTGCTTGGCTGGATACGGCTTTTCCTCTGGCAACGCCGTGCCCCCGCATCGTCACGCGCACGACGCTGGCGACTGGCTGCGTTGCTGGCGCTGCAGCCGATCGCTGGCGGGTTGCTCTACTGTACGCTGTTCCCCCCCGCGATGGCCGGCAAGACGACCGGCACGCTCGTCATAGCGACGGCCAAGGCGCCCCGTCTCATCGCGACCGGAGCGGACGAGCGGCTGATCGCATTGCCCGAGGCATCGGGCGTGGCGGGTGCCGAGCGGCTGCCCGATCTCGGCACCGCGCTCCGGCGATATCCCGAGGTCGGCGTGTTGCGGATCGTCGGTTCCGGCCTTGAACCGCGCGATCGGCAAGAGACCGCAGGACGCATGCTGCGCTTCGAACCGACAGGCGAGCCACGCGGCCTGATCGCGCTGCGACCGCCCGCATCGGTCGCGGCCGGCGCACGGTTCGCGGTGACGGGCCGCGCCGGAGCGCTAGGCGGCGGGACGGCCGAGCTGCTCGATCCGGCATCGCGGATCGTCGACACGCAACCGATCGGGCCGAGCGGCGAGATCGCGCTTTCCGGTACCGTACGGGCTGCGGGAACGGCGCTCTTCACCCTGCGTCTGCGCGACCCGTCCCGCACGCTGGTCGAGGAGGCCGCGGTCCCGGTCTGGATCGCCGCGTCGCCGCGATCGCGCGTGCTGATCCTGGCCGGCGCGCCGGGCCCGGAAGTGAAATATCTTCGCCGCTGGGCGACCGATGCGGCGCTGGCGCCACAGGTCCGGGTTGGCGTGGGTGGTGGCGCCTCGCTCGCCGACACGCCGCCCGACCTGTCGATAGCGGCGCTCGCGAAGATCGATGCGATGATCCTCGACGATCGCGCCTGGGACGGGCTCGGCGCAGGCGGGCGGCAGGCGGTCGCGGCGGCAGTACGGGGCGGCATGGGGCTGATCGTGCGGATAACCGGGCCGGTACCACGCGGCTGGCAGGTTCTCGGGCTGACCGCACGCGGTACGGCCGACGTTGCGCCGGTGACGTTGCGTGCCAGCGCGCCCAATGACGAAGCGCTCGCCGCCCGCCGCGGTCCGGGGACGCAGGACGCCCCCGCCTCGATGGCCGGCGCGCGCGACACGGTGCCGGTGCTCACGCGACAGGCGGTGACGATCGTGGGCGGCACACCGGTCCTTCGCGACATCGGCGGCACGGTCGTCGCGGCATCGCGCGCGAGCGGACGCGGGAAGGTCGCGCTGATCAGCCTCCAGGACAGCTTCGCGCTGGTCACCAGCGGTCACGGCGACCTCCAGGCCGAACTCTGGAGCGACCTCGCCTCCAACGTCGCGCGTCGCCAGACCGGTCCGGTGGCGCAGATCGAAACGCCCGCGTTCGCGAGCCAGCGCACGACGATCTGCGGCGCAGGCTCGATCGTCGTTACCGATCCCCAGGGCGTCGCAGGCCGGGCACTGGTCGATCCCGCGACCGGCGCGGCCGGATGCGCAGGCTATTGGCCGACCATTGCCGGCTGGCATCGCGTCTCAGGCACGGCGGCACGCCCCTTCTACGTCTATCCCGCCGACGCGGTGCCCGGCGTCCGCGCGATCGATCGACGCGACGCGACACTGCGCCTGGCTGGCGACGACAGTGGTGCGCGCGTGAGGAACGCCGCGGACAGCCGCGGACCATCCTGGCCGTGGTTCATCGGCTGGCTCATCGTCGCCGGGTTGCTCTGGTGGCTCGAACGCGCGCGGATCGGCCGAACTGACATGCAGCCATCGAGACACAGCCGGTAGCGTGATGTGCGATGTGACCCACTCGCGGACGCTCCAAGCGCGTTCGCTGCTCGCCAGCTTCGGTCACTCGTTCATGGCGCTCGCATTGCTTTACCCCCGGCATCGTCCCGACGACGACCGTTCCTCCAATTCGGCCTCCGCGAAAAGCCCGCCATGGCTACCGGTATCGTCACAGCCATCCCGTGCCGCGTTGATACAAGTCGGCTGCAAACCCGGCATCTAAGCTGTTCGAAGGGGCGGTTATATTCGCTACGGAGCGGCCGTGCTTCGTGAAAGGGCAGCCTTAGCGCCCTCATGAAGCCCAGGGCGGAAACGGGGACGAATGATGGCGAACGCAACACCGGTAATGCTTGACGGCAACCTGAACGAATGGGCCGCCGGTGACCGGATCGACCGCGGCCTTGGCGACGGGTACGCGATCTATGCGCGCAGCGACGGCGCCGACTTCGCGTTCGCGATGACCGCCCCCACCGCGATCGGCGCGAACACCACCGCGTGGCTCAACACCGATCGCAACGCGACCACCGGCTACCAGGTGTTCGGGTTTGCGGGGGGCGCGGAATACAACGTGAACTTCGCCGCCGACGGTACCGTCTCGCTGTACAGCGGTGCGGCGGGGGAGACGCTGATCGCCAGCGGCCTGCAGGCGGCGTGGTCGGCGGATCGCACCACCGTCGAGTTCAAGGTGCCCAAGGCGGCGATCGGCAATCCGCAGGCGATCGACACGATCTACGACGTCAACGACACCGCGTTCCTGCCGGGCAATTACTCGGCCCCCGCCTTCACCGTCTTCAACGACACCGGCGTGGTCGCCGACCCCGCGCAGCGGATCGCGATCGTCTGGTCCGATTCGACCGCCAACGCCTATTTCAGCAAGACCGCCTATTCGCAGCTGTTCATGGCCGCGCAGAGCCAGGCGATGCAGGCCGGCGTGCCGTTCGACATCCTGACCGAGGGCGACCTGACCAATCTGGCGACGCTCGCGAAATACGACACGATCGTCTTCCCGTCGTTCCGCAACGTCGAGGCCGGCAAGGCCGACCTGATCGCACAGACGCTGGAGCAGGCGACCAAGCAGTTCGGCATCGGCCTGGTCGCAGCCGGCGAGTTCATGACCAACGGTGCCGACAATGCGGCGCTCGCGGGCGATTCCTACTCGCGGATGAAGCTGTTGTTCGACGCGACGCGCGTGACCGGCGGCTTCCCCGCCGACGTCACCGTCAAGGCGAGCGACGCATCGAACCTCGTGCTCGACGGCTACACCGACGGCCAGGTCATCCGCCAATATACCGGCATCGGCTGGAATGCGTTCACCAGCGTCAGCGGCACCGGCACGACGATCGCGACCGAAACCGTCAACGGCCAGACCTATGCCGCCGCGATCGCGACGCAGACCGGCGGGCGCAACGTGCTGTTCTCGAGCGAAGCGGTGATGGCCGACGACAATCTGCTGCAGAAGGCGATCGATTATTCGGTGCACGGCAACGGCCTGTCGGTCGGGTTGCAGATGACCCGCCAGACCGGGCTGTTCGCGTCGCGCGTCGACATGGACCAGAGCCAGCAGACCGACGAGGTCAATCCGGCCGGCACCGCGCCCGGCATCTACGACAAGCTGATGCCGATCCTGACCGAATGGAAGACCAACTATAATTTCGTCGGCAGCTATTACGTCAACATCGGCAACGACGCGGCGAATGGCCAGGCGACCGACTGGGCGGTCTCGCTGCCGGTCTACAAGGCGCTGCTCGATGCCGGCAACGAAGTCGGCTCGCACAGCTACACGCACCCCGAGGACACCAACCTGCTGACCGACGCGCAGATCGCGTTCGAGTTCGGCCAGTCGCGGGCGGAACTCGAAAAGCAGCTGAGCGCGTATCTCGGCAAGACCGTGACGGTCGGTGGCGCTGCGGTACCAGGCGCACCCGAGCAGATCGCGACGAGCCAGGAAATCCTGAAATACGTGACGTATCTCAGCGGCGGCTATTCGGGCGTCGGCGCGGGGTATCCCAACGCACTCGGCTATATGACGCCGCAGAACGCGACCGACGACAAGGTGTATATCGCGCCGAACACGTCGTTCGACTTCTCGCTGATCGAGTTCCAGAAGAAGACCGTCGCCGAGGCAAGCGCGATCTGGGCGAAGGAATTCGGCGCGCTGACCGCCAATGCCGACGCGCCCGTGATCGTGTGGCCGTGGCACGACTACGGCCCGACGATGTGGGCCGCCGACGGCGCGACCAGCCTGTATACCAAGCAGATGTTCACGACCTTCATCGCGCAGGCCGCCGCCGCCGGCGTCGAGTTCGTGACGCTCGCCGATCTGGCGGGCCGGGTCAGCGCGTTCCAGAACGCGACGATCACGTCCAGCGTGGTCGGCAACACGATCACCGCGACGGTCGGCGCGACCACTGGCACCTTTTCGCTCGACGTCGATGGCCAGAGCAGCGGCCAGGTGATTAAAGGTGTCGCCAACTGGTACGCCTATGACGCGGACACGGTGTTCCTGCCCAAGGCGGGCGGCACCTATGCGATCACGATGGGCGCGGTCGCCGACGACGTGACGCACATCACTGCGCTGCCGATGCGCGCGACGCTGACGACGCTGAGCGGCGATGGCCGCGACCTGGCGTTCACGGTCGAGGGCGAAGGCAAGGTCACCGTCGATCTCAAGGCACCGGGTACCGACTGGACGACGCTGAGCGGCGGCACGATCGCCAGCCAGATCGGCGAGATCCTGACGATCGATCTCGGCGCGATCGGCGTGCACGACGTCAAGATCGGCCACCAGGCCAATGTCGATCCGGTGCTGACCTCGTTCGGCGGCGGCACGACCGGCGCGCTGACGATCGCCGAGAACGGCACCGCGCTGACCACGATCACCGCGACCGACGCGAACATCGTCTGGGGCGATTCGATCAAATATTCGATCGGTGCGGGCAGCGACGGCGCGAACTTCACGATCGACGCGACCACCGGCGTGCTCAAGTTCGTCACCGCGCCCGATTACGAAGCGCCGACCGATGCCAACCGTGACAATATCTACGGCGTCACCGTGGTCGCGACCGACGCGCGCGGCGCGATCGACACGCAGACGCTGACGATCGGCGTCACCGACGTGATCGGCATCACCAAGACGGGCACGATGTTCTCCGAGACGATCAACGGCACGGGCGAGCAGGACGTGCTCGACGGCGGCTGGGGCAACGACGTGCTCAACGGGCTCGGCGGCAACGACAAGCTGACCGGCGGGCTTGGCAACGACACGCTCAACGGCGGTGCGGGTAACGACACGTTGATCGGTGGCAACGGCAAGGACGTGCTCAATGGCGGGGACGGCAACGACATCCTGGTCGGCGGCGACGACATGGACACTATGACCGGCGGCGCCGGCGCGGACATCTTCCGCTTCGAGGTGAAGGGCGACAGCCTGGCGTCGTCGTCGCGCGACGTCATCACCGACTTCATCGTCGGGCAGGACAAGATCGACCTGTCGATGATCGATGCGAACAGTTCGCTGTTCGCACGCGGCGATCAGGCGTTCAGCTTCATCGGCACGACCGGAAAGTTCACCGCACCGGGGCAGCTACGCTACAGCTACCAGATGATCGGCGGGAAGGAATTCACGGTCGTCGAGGGCAACACCGACAGCGGTTCGGGTGCCGATTTCTCGATCGCACTGACCGGCCATCATGTCCTGAGTGCGAACGATTTCTTCATGTAGTCCGCGGCATAGGCCGGCAGTGTTATGGCGGGCATAGGCTTCCAATTGGCGAAAACCGCGCGTGAGGGCGGCGTCGGCGGGATCGTCGGCGCCGCTGCGTTCGGTACGGTGATCAGCGCCGGGCCGTGGCTGATCACCGCGGTCGCGATGGCGATGCTCAACCACTGGTCGGGCGCGCATCTCGGTGCGCGCGGCGCGCGGACCGTCCAGACGATCCTGGTCTATGCGTTCAGCCTGTCCGCACTGGCGGCCGCGCCGGTGGGCGTCCTCGCGACGCGGATGGTGGCGGATCGGATCTTCGCACGCGATGCGGGCGGCGTGTCGGGGATCATGCTGGTCGCACTCGCCGTGGGCGGCGCGATCGCGCTGGCCGTCGGCGCCACCGTGTTCGGATACCTCGCCGGGCTTCCGCTTGGTGAAGCCGCGCTCGCGACCCTGATCCTCGCCTGGCTCACACAGGTCTGGATCGCCGCGCCCCTGCTCACCGCGCTGCGCCGTTACCGCGCCATCCCCCTCGCCTATCTGCTCGGCATCGGCTGTTCGACGCTGACATTGTGGATCTTGCCGAAGCCCGACGTCGTCACGTTGCTCGCGGTCATCGCCGGCGGTATCGGCCTGACGCTGGCCGCGATCATGGTGGTGATCCGTCGACACTTCTCCGCCCCGCCCGTCTTACCGACACGTGATGCAATGGCGCCCCGGCTTGCGTGGATCGTCGCTGCAGCAGGCGTTGCCGGGGTCGCCGCGATCTGGATCGACAAATGGCTGTTGTGGACCGGTCCCGACAGCATCCGCGCGATCGGCCTGTTGCGGCTCAATCCGATCAACGACCAGGGCAGCTTTCTCGGGCTGCTGACGATGGTGCCCGGCCTGACGCTGTTGCTGATCGTCACCGAGACGCGGTTCGATCGCGCGTTCGGCGACATGATCGTCCGGTGTACCGGCACGTCGACTCTGCAACGGATCGAGGAAGCGCGCGGCGACCTCGTGCGGACGTTGTTCGACGGGCTGCGGATCATGCTGCTCGTGCAGGCGCTCGTCGCGGCGCTCGCCTGGGTCTTTGCGGTACCGCTGTTCGAACTGATAGGCGCGGACGCTCGGGCGATCTTCGCGTTCCGCCAGACCTCGCTCGGCACCGTCTTCCACCTCGTGGTGATCGCGACGACCGTCGTGCTGGCCTATTACGACCTGTTCGGGCGGGTCCTGCTGACCTGGACCACCTTCGCGATCGGCAGCGGCGTCGCGACGCTGCTGCAATGGGATGCGGGGTTTGCCGCGTTCGGGTGGGGCTATATGGCCGGCGCGGTGGTCGGTGCGTCGGTCGGCATGGCGCTGGTCGCCGAAGCCACGGTCAACCTCACCTATCTGCTGTTCGTCGGCAACAATCCCTCGGTGGTGGGGCATGGAGGGCGTCTGTTGTGACGGGAATGACGGATATGCGGCGCCGGACGATCCTCCAGCGGGTGCTGGCGCTGGGTGCAACGGCCCTGACGCTCGGCGTCCGGTCGCGGTCGGATGCCGCCGCCAAGCCGCGCGCGAACACGGCGCTGCGTTGGGGTGTCGATTACGGCGCAACGACCGATCCCGTCTTGGCGAGGGCGTGCGCGCTGCTCGTGCTGGAGCCGCATCACGCCCGCCCGATCGCACCACTGCGCGGCCGCGGCAGCATTCTGCTCGGCTATGTCAGCTTCGGGGAAGTCGAGCGCAGCCGGCCGTATTTCGCCGAGCTCGAAAAGGCCGGCGCGCTCAGGGCCGCCAATCCCAACTGGCCCGACGCGCGGCTCGCCGACCTGCGTCATCCGGCGTGGCGCGCGGCAGTGCTCGACCGGCTCGTCCCAGCGATCCTGGCGCTCGGCTATGACGGAATCTTCATCGATACGATCGATAACGCCGAAGCGATGGAACGGCAGGATCCGGCGGCCAATACGGGCATGGTAGCGGCAGGCGTATCGCTGATCGCCGCCGTACGGGCGCGCTTCCCGAAGATCCGCATCATGCTCAACCGTGGATACGCATTGCTGCCCGAGGTCGCGCCGAAGATCGATTACCTGCTCGGCGAGGCGATGGCGTCGCGGTGGAACTTCACCACCAAACGGTATGAATTGCTCAGCGATTCGGACTGGGCGTGGCAAGCCGGTCGCCTGCGCGCGGCTCAGGCGCGAAACCCGGCGCTGACGCTGACGACGCTCGATTACTGGGATCCGGCCGATACGAAGCAGGTTGCCGGGCTGTATGCGCGCGAACGCGCGGCGGGGTTCAGCCCCTATGTCGCGACGCTGGCGCTCGACCGACTGAGACCGGAACCAGCCGGGTGAGGATCGACCGTCGACGCGGACGGCTCGCGATCGTCCTGCCTGCCCTCGCCGGACTCGGTCTTCTCGCGGGCGGGCCGATGCTGTTGCCGAACGACCGCGAGATCCTTCACGCCGAGCGTCGCGCACAGCCTGTGCCGGTGGCGAGCAGTTCGATGCCCATGGCGCCGGTATCGCCGCCGGTGCTGCCACCCGCGCATCCGGCGATCGCGGCGCAGATCGCGACCACCGATGCAGCGACGCTCGCCGCGCTGACCACGCAGCTGATCGCCGAGGGGCAGGCGGTCTCGACGTTGCAGGTCGCCCATGATCTGGTCGCCGCGAAGCGGCCGGCCGTGGCTCTCGACTATCTTGCGGCACGGCCCGATGGCCAAGCTGCGGCGACGTGGCGGTTACGTGTCGATCTTCTTCGCCAAACCGGGCGGACCGCGGATGCATCGACGCTCGTCGCGCAGGCGGTGCAGACGCGGAGATCGGTGCCGGCTGCGGATATCATCGCCGCCGCCTATGCGATCGATCGGCCCGACCTCGTGATCGTGGCCGCGGCGAACCACGTCGTGCCGCCGCCCGATGCCGCGCTGGCGCTAGATCTGGCCAGGCGCGCCGACAAAGCTGGCCGCAATGACCAGATCGCGCTGCTCGACAAGGCGACGACCGCGAACTGGCGTGCGGTGGATCCCTGGCTGGCGATCCGGGTCGCGGCACGCGCGAAGGATAGCGCAGCGGGCTTGAGGGCCGTCGACGATTTGCCTGTCGAGCAGCGTCCGGCGGCGCGCGAGGCGATCCTTACTGCGGCAGGCGACCGCGAGGGTCTTCGGACAGAGTTGCTGGCGCGCGCGGCCGCGGCGGGCGCGCAACCCGAGCGGGCGGCGGAACGGCTTCTCGCGGCGGGTTTCCGTGCCGATGCCATGGCAGTGCTACGGCGGGCGGCGGCCGGGCAGCCACCGACCGCGCCGGTGGCACAGCGCGCGCTGTACTTGATGGGTCCGCGGCCGGAATCCGACGATCTCGCCTGGCTGAAACAGCAGAGCCTGCGGGGCAACGCGACCCAGCAACACGCGTGGCTGGCGCGTTATGCCGAGCGCGACCGGCCGGGCGAGGCGCTAGCGTTCCTGTCGCGGCATCCGCTCGCGAGCCAGACCGACGTGATGCTGATGCGGCTGTCGCTGGCCCGCACGGCTGGCAATGATGCCGCCGGTCGCGCGGTGCTGACATCGATGCTGGACGGTCGCGCGCTCGATCCGGCGCAGGTCGGGGCGCTGTCCGCTGCGGCCCCCGCCAGGATCGAACCGGCACAAGCGGCGGCGATCGCGAAACGTCGCGTCGCGTCGGGGATCGCCGCGCCACGCGATCAGCTCGACCTTGCCTGGACGGCGTGGAACGCGGGCGATGCGAAGGGCGCCGCCAAATGGCTCGACGAGTATCTGGAGACGGCACCGACCGATCTGCCCGCGCTGCGGCTGATGGCCGACGTGCAGGCACGGATCGGGGGAGACCGTGCGGCACGCCCATGGCTGGACCGCGCGCTCGCCCAGACGCCCGCGGACAGCAAGATCCGTGTGGACATACTCGAAAAGCTCGGTCGCCGGACCGAAGCCGTCGCACTGGTCGAGACGCTGCGCGCCGAAACGCCGCGCGATCGGTCGCTCGCCGCGCTGCACGCGCGCCTGCTGATCGCGCAGGGCCAGGCCGGACGTGCGCGAACGGTATTGGCGCAATGATCGCGCTGCTCCTCTACCTGACGGACGCGCCGGCGCTGACCGTTCCCCGCACCGTCTTCGCAGACACCAGGATCGTCGTACCCGAGGCCGTGCTCGCCTGGCCCGACGATGCCGTCGTCCGCATCGACGAGCGCGACGGAGAACTGGTCGCGCGGTTCGACAGGCCGGTGACGCCCGACCGCATCGCCGCGTTCCGTGACGCCGCGGGCGATGCGATCGGCGATCTGCGCTGGAACGACGACAGCCTCGTGCTGCGTCCCGCCACCGGCTGGACGATGACGTGGCGGCAGGCGGGCCCGGCCGTCGCGCTCACCTTCTCACCGCCGGCTTCGAACGACGCGCTCGCCGAAAACGTGGATGACATCGCGTCCGATGCCGCGCTGACCGCAATCGAGGCTGACGCCGCAGCCGGATATTCGGGGCAAGCACGGCGCGCAGCAACGGCCTTGGCGAAACGCTATCCTACCGACCGGCGTGCCGCCCGGATGCTCGCCGACACGCGACTTGCCGATGGCGACGTGCGCGGGGCGGCACGCGATTACCGTGCGCTCGCGGCGGACGACCTGACCGCACGACGTGCGATCGCCGCCGCACCAGGAACGGCAAGCATCGGCCTCACCGCGCGCGACGGCAGCGACCTGTCGCAGGCCGAGTTCGCCGCGCGAATCGACGCGGCGGTCGCCGACACCCTCGTCGTCGGTGGTGGCCTCCGCCATGTCGCCAGTCGTGTCGGCACGGACGTACAGACCGTGCGAACAGGCGACACCGTGGTCGATGCCTCGCTGGCAGCGGCGTTCGACGGCGCGGTCCGCGTGCAGCTGCTCGCCTCGGCCGCGCTCGACAACGGCGTTACCGGGGGCGGTGCGAAGGCCGTCGCAGGGTCCGCCGACGCACAGTTCCGCGTGACGCTGACCCGGCACATGCCGGACTACTCGACCCCGGCGCAGGTCCTGGCTGGCGGGTATCTCTCGCGCGCGTTGATCGGCGTCACCTATCGCCTGACACCGGGGCTGGCCGCGCAGGCGGATGTCGGCGCGAACCGTTACGGACTTGCCGGCAGCCGCGGCGCTAGCGACACCATCGTCGCGAACGGAGGGCTGGATTACCTGATCCGACGCCAGTTTCCCGCACTCGGCCTGACCTATCGGTTCGAGGCGGAATATGTCCAGCGGATGCAGATGGGCGTTGGCGAGCTCGCCCTCATTCCGCTCGCCACGCGGGAGAACCATACCGTCCAGGGGCTGGTCAGCGGTGCGCTCGGCACGGTGCAGATGACCGCGCTGGCCGGCTGGACCGTCGACCGGTTCGGCGGCGACGGCCCAACCGCCAGCCTTGGCATCGCGGCCCCGATCGCGGTCGCGTGGCGGGTCGAGGGCAGCGGCGGCATCACCTCGATAGCACGTCCCGGTTTTGCGGGCCGCCAGCTTTACGCACGGGCGCTGCTGACGCGCAGCCTTGGGAATACGCAGTGACGCACGACGACCATGCGCCCAAGTGGCGGACCCGGTGGCGCCGCCGCGCGTGCCTTGCCGCGGAGATGGCGATCGCCTTTGCCGCGCTAATCGCGCTCGACTTGTGGCTGACGGGCGGAACCGGCTTCGCGCGCGTCCAGCCCAACCCGTATTGGCTGCCGGTGCTGACCCTGTCGCTCGCCTATGGCACCGGCCCCGGTGTCCTCGCCGCCGCCATCGCATCGGCACTGTGGCTCACGCATGTTCACGACGACCCGGGCGAGCGCGATTACCTCGACCATCTGTTTCACCTGTCGCTGCAGCCGCTGATGTGGTTCGTCGTCGCCGGCGTGATCGGAGAAGTGACGATCGCGCGGACCGGACGGCACGATCGGCTGGAAAAGCGCGGTCGTGTCGCGACACGCAACCTGGCTCGCCTGACCGAAGCGTTCGCCACATTGTCGCAGACCAACCGCCAGTTGCAGGTTCAGATCGCGACCGAAGCGCATACCGTGGGCCATGCGATCGATACGGCAACGCGGCTGTGTTCGCAGGACCCGACCGCACGACGTGCCGCGATCGGCGAACTGATCGCCCTCGCCGCGCGGACTCCAGACTTCACCTGCTACCGGGTTACCGGCAACGAAGCACGCGCGTGGATCCGCGGGCCGGTCACCGCAGGGCGCCGCGACACGCTGCCGGCGGCGCTGATGGAGCGGGCGCAACGCCAACCCGGGATATTGCACGTCGCCAGGCGCAGCGACCGGCAGGTGCTCGACGGTATCGGCGTCGCCGCGATCGCGTTGCCCGATCGCAAGACCGGCGAAGTCGTTGGTTGCCTGGTCCTCCACGCATTGCCGTTCGACACGTTGAACGCCAGCCGTACCGCCGAACTCGCCGAGATCGTCACGTGGTTGACGCCGCTGCTGGCCGATAGGGCGCACGTGACGCAGCGACCGGTGAGATCCGCCGGGCTGGTCGCATGACGCGGCGTCTCGTCGCGCTTTCGGTTCTCGAGACGCTGGTGCTGACGGCATGCTGGATGTCCGACATTGCGGCCGGGTGGGGGCTTGCGGCGCATGTCGTGTTCAGCGTGCTTGGGTTTACCCTGTGGCTTCGCAGCGGTGCGGCGACCAACTTTGCGGCGGCGATGCTCGGCGTGTTGGGGCCACCGGGGCTGCTCGTCGCGGTGCTGTTCGAAGGCCCGTCTCGACTCAGCCGGCTGCGCAGCGACGACGAGATGTTCGGTCCGGTCGCCGGGCGTTCCGCGCAGCGTGGCGCGCGCCTGGCGGTGGCTCGGATGCTCGACGGGCGGGTTCATCATGCGACGCCGGATACGCTGAGTTCACTGGTTACGATCATGCGTCACGGTGCGGTGGCCGAGCGGCGGCGTGCGCTGGAAACCGTGGTGCGATCGTTCGAGCCGGCTCTGTCGCCGCTCATCGCGCTGGCATTGACCGATGGCGACCAGACGATCCGTGCACTGGCGGCAGCGGCATCGGCGCGGGTCGCGGAGAACCTGGTGCTGGCACGCGCGCGGCTGTCGGCGCGGATTGCCGATGGCACCGACCCGGACGCCGCGACGGAACTGGCCAGGCTCCTCGGGGACCATGCCCGCTCGGATGTGCTGTTGTCCGATTCGCAGCGTCTCCACCTTCGCGAGGACGCGGTTGCGACGATGGTGGCCGCAGTCCCCTTCAGGACGGACGATCCTCGCTCTGGAACGCGCGATGCGTTGCTGATGGAAGCACTGTGGGCCGCAGGCGATTACACGGCGATCGACCGGATGGCGACGGCGATCGAGGCTGCGTCGCAGCGGAACGATGCTGCAATGGAACCGACACATCGCGGTGCGACGACGCTGGCCGCCTGGTGGCTGACGGGAGCGGCGGCATGATCCAGCCTTCGGCACTGCCCGAACGGTCCCGCCCGGTGTCGCCGGACATCCCCGACGCCGACATCTGCCTGATCGTCGAGGGCGCCTATCCCTATGTGATTGGCGGCGTATCCGGCTGGTTGCAGGATCTGATCACCCACCTGCCCGACGTCCGGTTCGTGATTGCCGCGATCAAGCCGGGCGCCGGACTCCTCCCGTTCCAGCTTACGCCGCCGCCGAACGTCGTCGCGGTGGTCGAGATCGGCTTGGCCCCCGAGCCTGCCATACCGCGCGCGATTCCCGACCGGATCGCGGTGCCGATCGCCGACGCACTCGTCGCGTTCGTCGCGATCGGTGGCGCGGACCGGCTTGCGACGCTGATCGACATGATCGGCCGCAACGCCCGGCCGCTCGCGCCCGGCGATATCCTGTCGCATCCCGCAGTGTTTGCGCGGCTCAAGCGCCATTACCAGGCGATGTTGCCCAAGGCGTCGTTCCATCATTATTTCTGGGCGATGCGGGTGCTGCTCGGCGGGCTGCTCGCAGTCCTGACAACGCCGTTGCCGCGGGCGAAAGCGTACCACACGATCTCGACCGGTTTCGCCGGCCTGCTCGCCGCCCGCGCCGCGCGCCAGACCGGGCGCCCGGCGTTCATCACCGAGCACGGAATCTACCTGCTTGAACGTCAGATCGAAGTGATGATGGCGGACTGGATCGGCGACCAGGTCGACACCGGGCTGGAACTGGAACGCAGCGTCCGCGACCTGCGCGACCTGTGGGTGCGCGCGTTCACCAGCTATGCCACCGCCTGCTACGACAGCTGCGATCCGATCGTCGCATTGTACGGCGAGAATACGGCGGTCCAGCGCCGGCTGGGGGCAACCGCCGACCGCGTCCGCGTGATTCCGAACGGCATCGATTCGAAGCGTTTCGCGGCCCTGCCGGACCAGCGCGATATAGCGCATCCGCTGGTCGCGCTGCTTGGCCGGGTGGTCCCTATCAAGGACGTCAAGACGTTCATTCGCGCCGCCGCGATCGCACATGCCGAACGTCCCGACATCCGCTTCGTCGTGCTCGGCCCCGAGGACGAGGATCCCGAATATGCCGTCGAATGCACGCGACTGGTCGAGGACCTGGAATTGTCGTCGGTCTTCCGCTTTGCCGGGCGCGTGCGGATCGAGGACTGGATGGCCAAGATCGACCTGCTCGTGCTCACCAGCCTGTCGGAAGCGCAGCCGCTGGTGATCCTGGAGGGCGGCGCGTGCGGAATCCCGGTGGTGGCACCCGATGTCGGCAGCTGCCGCGAGATGATCGAAGGGCGCGGCGGCGCGGACGCGGGGCATGGCGGTATCATCACGCCGCTGGTCAATCCGGCCGCGACGGCCGCGGGGATCCTGGCGATCGCCGGCGATCCGGCGATGCGATCGGCCATGGGCGAGACGATGCGCGAGCGCGTACGGCGCGATTATGATCACGACACGATCATCGGCGCCTATGCCGATCTCTACGAGTCGTTGATCGCGCGGTAGGTGCGTTGGCTTGGCGACATGACCGCCAGCTCAGGTCCCGCCGGTCACCACCATATCGGTCAGGTCGCTCGCCGCTGGTCCGGCCAGCACCGGCGGGCTTTCGATCGGCAAGGCCGTGCCGACCGGTCCGGGCAACGCCTGTAACAGCGCCGGCCTGATCCTGGCGTCGGTCGCGGGCGCAAGCTGCGGTGCAGGTCGGGCCGCGGCACTCGGAACCTGCGCGCGGTCGATCGGTGCGAGGACCGGATCGAACGGCCCGAACGTCCTTGCCCGCACGCGCTGCGTGTTCTGCGCAGGATCATAGCTCGGCACAGCGTGGTCGATCGCTGCCGCTTCAAGGCGTCCAAGCGTCGCGAGCAGGCGCGCTTCCGCCGCATAGGCGCCGTATGTCGCGTTGACGAAGACGAGTTGCGCGGTCAGCAGCCGCTGCTCCGAATCCAGCACCTCGAAATTGGAGCGAAACCCCTCGGCGAAGCCACGCTGGACGCCGGTTAGCGCCGACTCCGCCGCCTCGGTCGCGAGGCGACCCGCCGCCATCTGCTCGCCGCCGGCGACCGCCTGGTTCCAGGCGTTCTGTGCGTTGGCAAGTGCGGCACGCCGCGCCGTCTCGACCTCGAACCCGAGCTGCTGGCGTTCGGCGACTGCGGCGCGGACGCGCGATCCGATCACGCCGCCGGTCAGCAGCGGCATCGTCAGCGTGACCCCGCCGGTCGCCTGCGCCCCGGCATCGCGCAGGCGATAAGAATACGGACTCGCATAGCCATAGCTGCCCGACAGCGCGACGATCGGCGCGCGCTCGGCGCGTTGTGCAGCGATCCTCGCGTCGCCCGCCTTGGTCGCCAGGATCGCCTGCCACAGGCTCGGGCTCTCCTTCTCGACCACCGCGAATGCCGCATCGAGCGAGTGCGGCAGGCCGGGCAGCGTCGGCGGCACGAGCAACGTGCCCGGATTACGCCCGACCACGGCCGCGAACCGCCCCCGGCTCGCCTGAAGGTTAACGGTCGCCTGCGCCAGTTGCGCGCGGATGATCTCGCGTTGGGCCTGTGCCTGCGCGATGTCGGTACGGGTCAGGTCGCCACCGCGTTCACGCGCGATCGCCTGCGTGACCTGCCGTCCGTAGGAGTCGAGCGAGCGCTGCTGGATCGCCACCAGTGCCTGGTCGCGCCGCACCGACACGAACGCATCGACGACTTCGAGCAGGATCGCGTTTTCCGCTTCGCGCAGCCGTTCGCGTCCCGCCAGCACGGTCGCCTCCGCTGCGGACACCTGCGCCGCAGTGCGCCCGCCGTTGAGCAGGATCTGCGAGGCGGTCAGCGATGCGCCGACCGTGCGGCCCCGCGCCGTATCGAAATCGCCGAGCACACCGCGCTGGTCCTGCGACTGGTATTGCAGCGTCATGGTGACGCCCGCGGTCAGTCTATACGCCGCCCCCGCCTGGACGATCTGCTCGTCCAGCGCGCGAAGCTGCGCGCGTTGCCCCTCCAGCGACGGATTGCTGCGGTAGGCGTCGGCAATCGCCTGACCCAGCGTTTCGGGCGCCGCGGACTGCGCTTCCGGGGCCGTCTGCGCAACCGCTGCGGCGGTCGGCGACAGCACCACCGCAGCAGCGAGGCGAAGAATATCAGCGTTCATGAAGAGACCGTGAAAAAGCCTCGGTCAACGGATCGAGGAGATAATCGAGGGCGGTACGCGAGCGCAGCTTGACGAGGACGGTGACCGGCACGCCCGCGCGGATTCCGGTATCGCGGCCGCGCACCGCCTCGATCTTGGCGATCTGGTCGCGCGGCACGGTGATCTCGGCGCTGAAATAGCTGTGGCCGGTCTGCTCGTCACGGAGCGAATCCGCGGACACTGTCCGGACCGTACCGAGCAGGATCGGCAGGTCGCGTTCGTGCAGCGACAGGAACTTCACCTCGGCTTCGCGACCAGCGAACACGCCGTCGATGTCGCCTGGCGAGAAGTTCGCGCGGACCACCAAAGGCGCGGCGTCGGGGACGATGTCGAGGATCGCCTGACCCGGCTGAATCACGCCCCCCACGGAGAAGACGCGCAGGCCAACCACACGGCCCGTCACCGGCGCACGGATGATCGTGCGCGCCAGCTGTTCGCGCGCGGCGGCGAATTTGGGTATCACCTCGTTCAACTGGAACTGCGTGTCGCGGAGCAGCGTCGCGCTGTCCTCGACATATTTGCGGCGAGTCTGGACACCCTCCGCCTGCGTCTGGCCGATCTGCTCGCGTGCCGCCGCCGAGCGCGAGACATAGTCCGCATCGGTCCCCTCGAGCTGCTGGATCGAGCGCTCGATCGCCCGCACGGTATTGCGCGAGACATAGCCCTGGTCGGCAAGTGCACGTGTGCTCTCGAGCTGTTGGCGGAGCGATGCGCGCTGGCGGGCGGTTGCCTGAGCCTGTGCGTTGAAGCCGGCCGTCTGTTGCGCGACGGTCGCCGCCTGCTGGCGGAACACCGCACCGTTGGCGGCGAGCGCTGCCGAACGCGCCGTGCGTTGTGCGATCTGGAGCGACTTCGCCCGCTCGATGAGGCGCAGATCATCTCCCTGCGCGGACGCAAACTCGGCGGGCCAGACGATCGCGCCGCCGCGGACGTCCGCTTCGAGCCGCGCGCGTTGCGCCTGGAGGTCGATGACACTGGCGGCGAGCGCGCGCTCGCTCGCGGTGACTTCCGCGCCTTCGAGCCGAAACAGGATTTCCCCGGCGCGGACGTGCTGGCCGTCGCGGACCGCCATCGCCGCGACGATCCCGCCCTCACGGTGCTGGACGGTCTGGCGATTGCCGGCGACGACCACCTGCCCCTCACCCGCTGCCGCTGCATCGAGCCGCGCGAACGCCGCCCAGCCGAGCCCGACCACGAAGAACAGGATCGCGACCAGTCCACCGATGAGAATTGCATGACGCGGAGAATCATCGAGGCGCAGGCGATCGGCAAGGCTTGCGCCGCCCGCGGCGGGTACCGGGCTGGCCAGTTCGGCGGGAATCATCGTGCGCCTCCGGTCGCAGCCGCGGGCGCGACGTTGGCAGGACGCACCACCTTCGCCCGTTCGTCGAACAGCTGGACCGTGCCACCACGCAGCACCATGATCTTGTCGACCACCTGAAGCAGCCCGGTCCGATGCGTCGACACGATCACGGTCGCCCCGCGCGCGCGCAGTGCTGCCAGCGTCGTCACCAGCCGCGCTTCGCCATCGCTGTCGAGATGCGCATTGGGCTCGTCGAGGAACAGGATCGTCGGCGTGCCGAACAACGCGCGCGCCAACGCGACCGACTGGTTCTGCCCGGCCGACAGCCCCGATCCGTCCGCCATGCCGAGCATCGTCGCATAGCCCTGCGGCAGGCCGAGGATCACCTCATGTGCGCCCGCCACCTGCGCCGCCTCTACCACCGCCGCGTCAAGCTGTTCGCTCTCGCCCGCCAATACCGACTGGAACCGCGAGATGTTGGTGTGGACCGAAGTCGGGAACAGCGACGGCGATTGCGGCATATAGCCGACGTGGCGGCCAAGTTGCTCGCGGTTCCAGTCCGACAGGTTCGCACCGTCGATCCGGACCTCGCCCGTATCCGGCGACAGCGCCCCCGACAGCACGCGCAGCAAGGTCGACTTGCCCGCACCGCTCGGACCGACCAGCGCGACGATCTCGCCCGGCGCGACCGCGAAACTGATGTCCGTCAGCAGCGCACGGTCGCTGCCTTCCGCGCGCACGGTAACGCCGCGGACGTCGATCCGACCGATCGGCGCGGGGAGCGTCGTCGCATCGATCGACGGCCCCGGCATCGCACAGAACGCATCGAGATCGCGGTACGCGTTGCGCGCAGCGGCGAGCGGCTTCATCGCGCCGAGGATCTGTTCGACAGGCTGCAGCGCACGCCCGAGCAACAGCGAGGCAGCGAAGATCGCACCGCCCGAAATATCCTGCCGGATCGCCAGCAGAGCCCCGAGCGCCAGCGCGAGCGATTGGAGCAAAAGGCGCAGGAACTTGGTGACCGCGAGAAACTGCCCCGATGTACCGGCAAGTGCGGACTGGCGGCGGACGAGTTCGGCGCGCTCCAGCAGGTGCCGGGTGATCAGCGCATTGCGCATCCCCATGACGCGGGCGACTTCCGATCCGTGAATCGACACGTCCTGTTCGCGCGCCGCCAGCACGGCGCGCGCGTGCGTGTCGCGGGCAGCACCGGCGGTCACTTTGTCGCTGAGGATCGCGATCCCGCCGAGCAGCAGCGCGCTGAGCAGCGCCAGCACGCCGATCCAAGGGTGAAGCAGAAACGCGATGCCGATATAGATCGGTGCCCAGGGCGCATCGAACAGCGCGATGATCGTGGGCCCGGTCAGCGTACCCCGCACCGTATCGAAATCGCGCATAGCCTGGCTGCGCTGCCCGATCGTCGCGCCGTCAGTGCCGAGAATCCGCAGCAATATGCCGGGCGCCGCCCGACGCTCGAGCCGCATGCTCGCGCGTAACAGCAACCGCATTCGGACCGCATCGAGGATCGCGAACACGACCAGCGCGAGCACCAGGATCAACGTCAGCAGCAACAGCGTCGCGCCACCGCGCGTCGGCACGACGCGGTCATAGACCTGCAGCATGAAAATCGACGGCACGAGGTAAAGGATGTTGACCAGCCCCGAGAACAGCGCCGCGAACAGCAGGTGGCGGCGACAACCCCGCACGGCGCCAGCCAAGGCATTCTGGCGGTGATCGGACCGTGCCGTCGTGGGCGCTGAAGAGAACGTCGGCATGACGTCTGCTTAGCGGCGAAAGTTTAAACGAAGGGTTTCTCCGGCACTTGCGACCGTCAGCACGTTCGCCAGCAGCACGGCGCCTTCGACGTCATCCGTCCATCCGACGTCATCGGTCCATCCGACATTACACCGCGGATCAAAGAAACGGTCGTCGTTTGCCGGCCGGTTGTTGCCCGCCTCCCAAATTCAGGCGCTCATTCATCTCTGCCACGATTGAGAGATACGCGAACCTTGTGGTATCTCGACGGATAGCGAAAGTTTTCGCCTTGGCGCGGTCGACAAACGTCGCTTGCGGCCACTTTGCAGCCCAACGCTCGCCGGACGGCAAATTTCTCTTCGACTTCACGATCCGGCGCGACCGATCGACAGCGCGCAACGCTCGGTACACCGATTACTCTGCAATCTTCTACGGCCCGCCAGCCTTCAGTGACAAATCGACCGTCAGGCACGACGCGCGCCATGTCTCTCGCAATTGCGGCATTCGGGCGCTGACCGTACGAGGTGCCCATCAACTGTATCGACGTGGATTCCCAAACAATGAAACTCGCCGACCTAGCCGCTCTTGCGGGTGTTTCGACTGCGACGGTTTCGCGCGCCTTGGCTGGGCATCCTTCCGTCAATACAGGGACCCGCGAGCGCATCCGAGCGCTGGCGCGCGAGCATGACGTGCGGCCCAACCAGCTCGCGCGCAACCTGCGGCTGAAGAGCACCGGCGCGATCGGCTTGGTCCTGCCGCTCGGCCACGCGAAGACGCAGCACCTGACCGACCCGTTCTTCCTGTCGCTGCTCGGGTTCCTCGCCGATCTGCTGGTCGAGCGCGGCTATGACATCCTGTTGTCGCGGGTCATTCCCGATGCCGACGACTGGCTGGAGCGCGTGGTCGACAGTGGGCGGATCGACGGGCTGTTGCTGGTCGGGCAGTCGGACCAGTTCGGCGTGATCGAGCGGGTCGCGCAACGCTATCGTCCGCTGGTCGTGTGGGGCGCGCATCGCCCCGGCCAGCATCATCTGACGATCGGATCGGACAATGTCGCGGGGGGGCGGATGGCGGCGGAGCATTTGATCGCGCAGGGCCGTCAGCGGCTCCTGTTCGTCGGCGACCCTGCCCCGCCCGAATTCGCGGACCGGCTGGCCGGGTTCGCGGCGGCGGCGCACGATGCAGGCGTGCCGCATGACGTGCTGGCGACGCCGATGATGCCCGAAGCGGTTAATGCCGCGGTGGCGGAGCATCTCGCGCGTGGTGCCGTTCCCGATGCGATCTTCGCCGCATCGGACGTTGCCGCGATGAGCGTGCTGCGCGCGCTGGCCGAGGCCGGGATCGACATTCCCGGCACGACTGCGGTGGTCGGCTATGACGACGTGACGCTTGCCGCGCATACCTCGCCCTCGCTGACGACGATCCGCCAGGACCTGGCGATCGGTGCCGAACTGATGGTCGACCGCCTGCTGAAGCGGATCGCCGGGGAGCCGGCCGAGTCCGCGATCGTGCCACCTGTGTTGATTCCGCGACAGTCCGGATGAATCCTGCAATCGATTGTGAAAACTTGTTGCAATCGATTGCAGGAATCGTAGGAGGCGATTCTCGGCTTCACAGAAAGCCGGCCCGCAGGGAGGATCGCATGAAAGTACGTCACGTTTTGCTGGCTGGCATCGCCGCCGCTTCGTTCACAACCATGGCTTCGGCGCAGACCGCCGATCCGCAGGTCGATCCGGCTGCCGCCCCTGCCGGCGCTCCGGCTGACGCACCGCAGGACGACATCGTCGTGACCGCGGTCGCGCGCGGCACCAACCGGCTGAACACCTCGATTACCACCAGCTCGATCAATTCGGATGCGCTGGTCCAGCTCGCACCGCGCACCTCGGGCGAGCTGCTCCGCAACCTGCCCGGCATCCGCGTCGAGGCCTCGGGCGGCGACGGCAACGCGAACATCTCGGTCCGCGGCCTACCGGTCGCATCGGGCGGCTCGAAGTTCCTCCAGTTGCAGGAAGATGGCCTGCCGATCCTCGAGTTCGGCGACATCACCTTCGGCAACGCGGACAATTTCCTGCGCGCCGATTTCAACGTGCGGACGATCGAGTCGGTGCGCGGCGGCTCGGCCTCGACCTTCGCGTCGAACTCGCCCGGCGGCGTCATCAACTTCATCTCGAAGACCGGCGAGCAGGAAGGCGGCGCGTTCCAGCTGACCAGCGGGCTCGACTACCGCGAATTCCGCGTCGATTTCGACCAGGGCGGCAAGCTGTCCGACACCCTCACCTATCATTTCGGCGGCTTCTACCGGATCGGCGACGGCCAGCGGCAGGTCGGCTATGACGGCGTCAAGGGCGGCCAGTTCAAGGCGAACATCACCAAGTCGTTCGGCAATGGCGGCTATGTCCGGCTGTACGGCAAGTATCTCGACGACCGCGCGATCGGCTATCTCCCGAACCCGGTGCAGGTGAGCGGCACGAACAGCGACCCGACCTACAGCAACCTCCCCAATTTCTCGATCAACAACGGCACGCTGCACAGCGGCAACATCCGCACCGTGCAGACGCTCGACGGCGACAACAAGCTCGTCACGCGCTCGATCCGCGACGGCCAGCATCCCGTCGTCTATTCGGCAGGCCTCGAGACGCAGATCCCGGTCGCCGACGGCTGGAACATCGTCGAGCGGTTCCGCTATTCGGATATCTCGGGCGGCTTCACCTCGCCCTTCCCGTCCGCCGTGGATTCCGCGCAGACGATCGCCAACGGCCTCGGTGGTGCCGGCGCACAGCTGTTCTACGCCAGCGGATCGCAAAACGGCCAGCGGATCACCAACCCGGCGTCGCTCAACGGCAACGGCCTGCTCGCGAACGTCGTGCTGTTCGACGTCGACCTGAAGAGCCTCAACAACATCACCAACGACATCCGCCTCAACGGGTCCGTCCCACTCGGTTCGGGGACGCTGGCGATCACCGGCGGCTTCTATGCCTCGCGCCAGGACATCAAGAGCGACTGGCTGTGGAACTCGTTCGTCCAGACCGTCGCCGATGACGGCCGTTCGGAACTGGTCGACATCCGCACCGCGGCGGGCGTTCCGGTCACGCAGAACGGCGTCCCCGGCTATTCGGCGAGCGGCTTCGGCAATTGCTGCCGCCGGTCGTACGATCTCGACTACACGACCTATGCCCCGTTCGCGCAGCTCGGTCTGGAGATCGGCCGGTTCAACATCGACGGCTCGCTGCGCTATGATTTCGGTCGGGCCCGCGGCAGCGTCGCCGGCGCCGATCTGGGCGCAGGCTTCGGCAGCGGCATCACGACCTTCGACATCAACGGCGACGGCGTGATCTCGGCCGCCGAGCGCCAGGTCGCGGTGATCCCCAACGTCCGGTCGCCGCTCAACTATAATTACGATTACCTGTCCTATTCGGGCGGCGCGAACTATCGCCTGACCGACAGCACCGCGGTGTTCGCCCGCTATAGCCGCGGCGGACGCGCCAATGCCGATCGTCTGTTGTTCGGCCCGTCGATCAACACGACGACGGGCGGGCTGACCGACGAAGGCGCCGCGGTCGATTTCGTCCGCCAGCTCGAAGGCGGTTTCAAGTTCCGCCAGAACGGCATTTCGCTCTACGCCACCGGCTTCTGGGCACAAACCGAGGAGCAGAATTTCGAGGCGACGACGCAGCGCTTCTTCAACCGCGAATATGAAGCCAAGGGCGTCGAGCTCGAGGGCCGGATCGCACGCGGACCGTTCTCGCTGTCGGCGGGCGGGACGTACACCGATGCGGAGATCACCAAGGACGTGCTCAACCCCGCGGTCGAAGGCAATCGCCCACGTCGCCAGGCCAAGTTCATCTTCCAGGCGACCCCGCAGGTCGATGTCGGCCGGCTTACCGTCGGCGCGAACGTGATCGGCACCACCGACAGCTTCGCGCAGGACAACAACGTGCTGAAGATGCCCGGTTATACGCAGGTCAACGCGTTCGTCTCGGTACGCCCGGCGGAGAACGTCACGCTGTCGGTCAACGGCAACAACCTGTTCGACGTGAAGGGCATCACCGAGGCCGAGGAAGGCGCGATCCCGACCAACGGCATCGTCCGTGCGCGCTCGATCACCGGCCGGACGATCTCCGCCGCGGTCCGCGTCGGCTTCTGATCGGGCGGGTGAGCGTGACCAAATCTTCGACTGGGACCTCCACCGAGCACCGTCTGGAAGCGCTCGCCCCCCTACTCAAACGCCAGCTCGAACGGCTGTACGGCAGCGATCGGCTGGCGGCGCTCTGGCCGCGGATGGAGACGATCCTCCGCGACCGGGCGAGCGAACGGCCGGACGCGATGGCCGCGCTGGACGAAGCGCGGCTGGCCGACCCCGACTGGTTCGTCGCGCCCGACATGCTGGGCTATTCGACCTATGTCGACCGGTTCGCCGGCACGGTCGGCGGGCTGATCGACCGGGTCGACCATCTCGAATCGCTCGGGGTCCGCTATCTTCATTTGCTCGCGCTGCTGAAGGCGCGCGAGGGCGACAGCGACGGCGGTTTCGCGGTCGCGGATTATCTCGCGATCGAGCCGCGGCTGGGGACGATGGGCGATGTCGAGCGGCTTGCCGCGCGGCTGCGCGAGGGGCGGATCAGCCTGTGCGTCGATCTTGCGCTCAACCATACGGCGGATGATCACGCCTGGGCTAAGGCGGCGCTCGCCGGCGATCCGCATTATCGCGCTTTCTATCACGTGCTGAGCGAGGACGAGGCTCAGGCGTACGAGACCGCATTACCCGAGGTGTTCCCGACCACGGCGCCGGGCAACTTCACCAACGTGCCGGCAATGGGCGGGCAGGTCTGGACGACCTTCTACCCGTTCCAATGGGATCTGAACTGGTCCAATCCCGAGGTCATACTGGCGATCGTCGATACGATGCTGCGGCTGGCGAACCACGGTTTCGAAGCGTTCCGGCTCGATTCGATCGCGTTCCTGTGGAAGCAGCTCGGCACCGATTGCCGCAACCGTCCGGAGGCGCATTTCATCGTCCGCGCGCTCAGGGCTGCACTCGACATCGTCGCGCCGACGACGTTGCTGAAGGCGGAGGCGATCGTCCCGACCGCGCTGGTGCCGCCGTATTTCGGGGCCGACGAGGGCAGCGACTGGGATGGCGGGTTCGAGCCCGAATGCCATCTGGTCTACAATAATTCGCTGATGGTGGCGGGCTGGGTCGCGTTGGCCGAGCAGTCCACCACCCTGCCCCACGCGATCGTCGAGGCGAGCGGCGGCCTGCCGCGCGGCGCCAACTGGCTGAGCTATGCGCGGTGTCACGACGATATCGGCTGGGGCGCGGTGATCGGCGATCTTGCCGGCATCGATCCGGACCCGGTCGCGCGGTTGAAGGTGGCGGCGCGGTTCCTCGAAGGCGGCGACGGCAGCTGGGCGCGGGGTGCGCCGTTCCAGTCCGACGGGTCGGTGCTGCATGGCTCGAACGGGACGATGGCGTCGCTGGCTGGGCTCGAAGCGGCGGCGGACGACGATGCGCGTGAGATGGCGTTTCGGCGGATCGCGCTGCTCAATGCGCTGTCGATCGCGAGTGGCGGGCTGGCGACGACCTATATGGGCGACGAGGCTGGGCTGCTGAACGATACGAGTTATCTGAGCGATCCGGAGCGCGCGCATGAAGGGCGCTGGCTGCATAGGCCGGACATGGATTGGACGGCGCTCGATGGCTCGGCCGCGCGGCGGATCGGTGGCGATCTGGAAGCGCTGCGGGCGGCGCGGATCGCGAGTGGCGGTGCGGGGTCGCCGAGCGCGATCGCTTCGGGCTCTCCTGCCCTGCTCGCAATCGGCTGTGGCAGCGACCGCGTGTACCTGAACTTCTCCGACGCTGCATTGCAAGTCGATGGCTTGGCGGGCTGGCAGGATCGCCTGTCGGGACAGCTTTGCGGTCCCACGCTGACGGTAAGACCCTGGGGCGTCGTCTGGGCAGGTCGCCTAGCATGAGCGTGCAATTTCGCAATCCTCCCCCGCAAGGGGGAGGTGGCAGGCATAGCCTGACGGAGGGGGAGGTAAGGAGGAACCGCTGTTTCGTGTCCTCCCCCTCCGTCTGGCAGGTGCCAGCCACCTCCCCCTGGCGGGGGAGGATCGATCGGTTCGCGCCGGACCAGCTCGTACAAGGGGCATTTTGATGAACCTCGGCCGCATGACCAAGCCCCGCCTATCGCTGATGCGCCTCATCGAGATGAACCTCGGGTTCCTCGGGCTGCAATTCTCGTTCGGGCTGCAACAGGCCAACATGGCGCCGATCTATGGCTATCTCGGCGCGGACGAGGCGAGCCTGCCGCTGCTGTGGCTCGCCGGGCCGATGACCGGGCTGCTGATCCAGCCGCTGATCGGTGCGATGAGCGATCGGACCTCGACCCGGATCGGCCGCCGCACCCCCTATTTCCTGATCGGCGCGGTGCTGTGCAGCCTGTGCCTGCTGGCGATGCCGTACAGCCCGACACTGTGGGTTGCCGCCAGCCTGTTGTGGGTGCTCGATGCGGCCAACAACGTGACGATGGAGCCGTACCGCGCCTATGTCGGCGACCGCCTGCCCGACGATCAGCGCGCCGCCGGCTTCCTGACGCAGTCCGCCTTCACCGGCCTTGCGCAGACGCTCTCGTACCTGGCGCCGTCGTTGCTGGTGTGGATCGGCTTCAACAAGGACGCCGTGGACGGCAACGGGATCCCAGACATTACGCGGATCGCGTTCCTGATCGGTGCGGTGCTGTCGCTCGCGACGATCGTCTGGTCGGTCGTCCGCGTCCCCGAACTGCCGCTGCTCGCCAAAGAGCAGGCGCGGCTGGCGAAGGAGCCGCTGACGCTCGGTGGCACGCTGCGCGACCTCAAGACCGCGCTGGTCGAGATGCCGCGGCCGATGCGGCAGCTGGCGCTGGCGATGCTGTGCCAATGGTATGCGATGTTCGCCTATTGGCAGTTCATCACTTTCGCCGTCGCGCGGTCGCTGCACGGCGCGACCGATGCCAAGAGCGAAGCGTTCCGCGATACCGTGCTGACGGTCGGCCAGCTCGGCGCGTTCTACAACGCCGTCGCGTTCGTCGCGGCGATCGCACTGGTCCCGCTGGCACGCCGCTGGGGAGCCAAGAGCGCACACGCCGCGTGCCTGCTCGCGTCGGGCGTGGCGATGCTGGCCATCCCGGGCCTTCGCACCGAGGCGGCATTGTTCGTCGCGATGCTGGGCATCGGCATCGGCTGGGCGAGCATGATGGGCAATCCGTACGTCATGCTGATCGACATGATCCCGCCCGAGCGCAACGGCGTCTATATGGGCATCTTCAACATGTTCATCGTCATCCCGATGATCATCGAGAGCCTGACCGTGCCGCTGTTCTACCACTCGCTGCTGGGCGGAGAACCGCGCAACATCCTGTATCTCGGCGGTGCGTTGATGATCCTCGGCGCCGTTGCGACGACCCGGGTCACGATGAGTCATCCTCGCGCGAAACCGACAGCATAGGAAAATAGCCAGCAAGCGGCGCAGGAACCGAATAACTAGCATCGGCCGCGAAAATACTACCGGCTTTCCCGTTGTGTTATACCGGTACAATCTCCTTCAATTTGCCTTACAAGCAACCGCAGTCCGACCCACAACATACGATCATTCACTCATATCGACACGCTGAAGTATTTGTGTTGCACAACAGAAAAACAAATTCTTTCTGCATCCTATGTCAGAGCAGCAAGATTACCCATTGCTTACGCCCATTTCGAATGAGATATACACCTGACTCAATCGGATTGGCATTGAGCAAGCAACCATGACCTACATCGTAATCTGTCCAACATGTGCGGGATCTGTACGTACTTCCAGTATCAAAATGGGTCAGTCCTTTAATGACGATTTTGTCATTCATCTATCGAACAAATGAACCGTATCTTCGTCGCGACGAGGAACGACAATGACGAACGACTGCCTGGATATCTTCACACGACCCCGCCACGCCCTTACGGAAACCGTGTGGACCGCGCCTGATCGCACCACCCGCCTTCAATGCACCATCGAGTCGAACCCGGCGCCTGCCATCGTCTGCAGCGTGCGCAGCCTCCGCTATGTCATGGTCAATCGTAGTTTCCTCGCGCTCACCAGCAGCTTGGAAGACGATTGGCTGCACCGATCCGTGTACGAGCGCGACATCTTCAAAAATGTCGTGAACTGCGACCTGGTGAAAAGCGCGCTCGTCAATGCGCAAACGATACCGCAGACCCCCGCGAACCTGACGATGCCTGACAAAACAAGCCGGCGCGTGATCGTGACAGGCCAGCCCGTGACCGTCGCCGGCCAACCCTGTATGCTGTTCGCCCTTACCGATATAGACGCGTGGCAGGAGACCGAACGGCGCCACGATCAATATCGAACGAGCGTCGAAGCTGCATTCGCGAACTCGTCGGCGTGTATGATGATCGTCGATGCGGCCGATAACTCGGTGAGCATGGCAAACGAAAGCCTCTGCTCGCTGATCGGGTGTCTGTCGGACGATTTGGTTGGTCGTTCGATCGACGACATCGATATCTGGCCATCGGGGATCGCGTCCGGCTTCGTCCGCGCCAAGAGCGGACAACTCTTGGAATGCCACGTCTCACACGCCAACGTCACGCTTGCCCAGCAGACCTATACCCTATGGACGTTTCACGACGTCACCAATCGTCGGATTGACGAACGCAATCTGGCTGCCGCGATCGAAGCTACGATGTCGGAATCTAAGTGGCTCAGCCATGCGATATTGGACAATCTGACGCTTCGGTCCGAACCATCGCACGGCAGCGCTCGATCCGGACTGAACGACCTCACGGCGCGCGAGCGCGAGGTACTCACACTGATCTGTGAGGGAATGGACGACAAGACGATGGCCCGTGCGCTGAACGTCAGCGGCAACACCGTCCGCAATCACGTTGCCCGCGTCTATAGCAAGATTGGCGTAAACCGAAGGGTGGCCGCGGCCGCCTGGGGCCGTGCCCGCGGGTTTGACGGTGGGGCGGCTCGTCCTGCGCTACCGTAGGTAAGCCGCCCTCCGCTTCGGTGGCTCGACGCGTTCGAAAAGATGTTCATTACTGTGGTGCCGGCGATGATCAGGCCCTAACTGCGCAAGTCATCTGCTATTGCGAACCGATTGCAATTATGGAGATCTGCTTCTACCGCCTCCGCAAAGGGGAATAGAATGAAGATCGCATTGGGCATGATCGCCGCCAGTGTCATGGCGACAGGCATAGCGAGCGCACAGGAGATACAGGCCGGCGATGGCGCGGACGACCCCCGGCGGAAAGATATCGTAGTCACGGCTGCGCGCACGAACCTGCCGGCCAGCGCCCTGCCCCTGACCGTGGACGTGATCGACCGCGAGACACTGTCGCGTCAGGTCGCGGTCTCCGGCTCGGTCGTCGACGCGATATCGGCGCTGCTGCCGGCCTTCTCGCCCACACGTGAAAAGATCACCGGCTTCGGCGAAACGCTGCGTGGTCGCTCGCCACTCTATGCGATCAACGGCATTCCGCAGAGCACGCCGATCCGCGACGGCGCGCGCAACGGCTATACCATCGACCCCTTCTTCATCGACCGGATCGAAGTGATCTACGGCTCCAACGCGCTGCAGGGCATTGGCGCGACCGGCGGCGTCGTGAACCAGGTCACCGCGAGCGCACCGACGCAAAACGGCTGGAGCGGCCGCACGCTGCTTCAGGGTAACAGCGGCGGCGATTTCGCAGGATCATCGCTCGGCGGGAAGGTCGCCGGCCTGGTCAACATGCGCAGCGGCCGGTTCGACGCGACCGGCGGCATCGCCTTCGAGCGGCGTGGCGTCTTCGTCGATGGCCGCGGACGGCGCATCGGCCTCGACGGCAATCAGAGCGAAATTCAGGATACGGACAGCCTGGCCTTCTTTGGCCGGGTCGGCGTCGATCTGTCCGACACCGCCCGGTTCGAGGTGATCGCCAACCGCTTCAAGCTGGCAGGCAACACCCACTATGTCGCGGTCGATGGCAACCGGACGCTGGGCATCCCTGCCACCAGCCGGAAAGGGGAGACGCCCGGCCAACCCTCTACCGGCCTGGCGGAGATGGTATCGGCATCGCTGACCGACGGCAATCTGATGGGCGGGGCGTTCACGCTCCAGGGCTTCTACAACCGGACCAGCGACACGTTCGCCGGCGGTATCCTCGCGACCTTCCAGGATGCAAGGATCGCTCCGGTCGGCACGCTGTTCGACCAGTCGCGCAACGTCTCGCGCAAGCTCGGTGGCAAGATCAGCTATGAACGCGCGGTATCGGGGCTCGAGGCGCTGACGCTGACCGCCGGATTCGACGCGCTGATCGATCGCACCAAGCAGGATCTGATGCAGACCGGCCGCACCTGGGTGCCGCGGACGGATTTTCGCAGCCTCGCGCCGTTCGGCCAGGCCAACCTCAAACTGTTCGACGGCATCGTCAGGGTCGCAGGAGGGGTGCGGTACGAGACCGTGCGGCTCGATATCCCCGACTATACGACGCTTGCGAGTGCCGGTTCTCGGGCCGTTATCGGCGGCAAGCCATCCTTCAACCGCGCGCTGTGGAACGGCGGTTTCGTGCTGGAGCCGGTCAAGGGTATCCGCACCTATGGCAGCTATGCCGAGGGCTACACGATCGCCGATATTGGTCGTGTCCTGCGCGGTATCAGCCAGCCTAATGTCCGGATCGCCGACTTTCTCGATCTGACCCCCGTGATCTCGAACAACCGCGAGATCGGCGTCGAAGTGAACCAAGGGCCGCTGGACGCCAGCGCGACCTATTATTGGTCGTCGAGCGATCTGGGTCAGGTGCTCGTCCGCAGCAGCGATGGCTTCTTCAACGTTGCACGACAGCCGATCGACATCGAGGGTCTGGAACTGAACCTCGCTGTTCGCACCCCGCTGCCCGGCCTGAAGGTCGGCACCGGTTTCAGCCATCTCAACGGGCGCACCGACACCAACGCCGATGGCATTCTCGATGCCGATCTGGACGGCGCCAACATCTCGCCGGATCGCCTGAACCTCAACCTGGATTACAGCCGCGGCCGTTTCAGTGCGCGTGTCCAGGGCCGCTATTACCTGTCCCGCCGCTTCGAGGGACAGCCGATCGCCAACGACTTCGTCGGTTATCGGCTGTTCGACGCGTATGTCGCCTATGAGCTATCGGTAGGCCGCGTGATGCTGAGCGTTCAGAACGTCGGCAATACCGATTACGTTACCTACTACAGCGATACGCAGGGCCCGACTGAACCGCCCCGGGTCTGCCGGAGGCCTTGGGTTGTGAGTCACGCCGCCATATCGATGTTGTCTGCGGCAGCATAATATTGGTGTTCGGCTTCGGCAGGCGGGATGTTGCCGATAGGCTCGAGCAGC
>NZ_JALPNF010000006.1 GCF_023195535.1 Sphingomonas faeni
AGCAAGAATGGCCCTCCACACGGACGGTTTTGCGGGATTTTTGACCTGACGATGGGTCATTTTCCCGTAGCAATTTGGGGTAGCAGATGCTCTCTGGGGACCGTTTTGTGGACGATCCCCGAGAGATTTCAAGCACTTGAGGAGTGCTGGTGCCCGGAAGAGGACTCGAACCTCCACGACCTTGCGATCGCCAGCACCTGAAGCTGGTGCGTCTACCAATTCCGCCATCCGGGCACGGGGTAGGAGGGCGCCTCTAGTGGAGGGTCGCGATGCTTGTCAACACGCCTCTTGCTGGGGCAAGGGGTTATTCGCGAATGGGCAGGCAAAACAAAGTGGACGGACGGCGATGAACGACAAACTGGTGACGCTGATCGGGGGCGGCGGTTTCGTCGGCCGCTATGTCGCGCAGGCGCTGCTGGCGTCGGGCGCACGTGTCCGCATCGCGCAGCGCGATCCGCGGCAGGCGTTCTTCCTGAAACCGCTCGGCGGGCTCGGCCAGACGCAGTTCGTCGGCGCCGACGTCACCAAGCCCGAGACGATCGCGCATGCGATCCACGGCTCGGATGTAGTGGTGAATTTGGTCGGCGTGCTCGCGGGCGATTTCCAGCGGATCCAGGCGCTCGGCGCGCAGACGGTCGCAAAGGCTGCGGCCGAGGCCGGTGTCGGTGCGCTGGTGCATGTCTCGGCGATCGGTGCGGATCCGGAGTCCGCCTCGGCCTACGGCAAGTCGAAGGGGCAGGGCGAGGCGGCCGTGCTCGCGGCGTTCCCGACCGCGACGATCCTGCGGCCGTCGATCGTGTTCGGCCAGGAAGACCAGTTCGTGAATCGCTTTGCCGGCATGATCGCCAAGGCGCCGGTGGTGCCTGTGCTGCGCGCCGGGGCGAAGTTCCAGCCGGTTTTCGTTGGCAATGTCGCCGATGCGATCGTCGCGGCGGCGTCGACGCCCGAGACGTTCGGCGGGCAGACGCTGGAACTCGGCGGGCCCGACATCATCACGATGGGGAATCTGATCCGCTGGATCGCAAAGACGATCGGCCGTAATCCGTCGATTGTGGAGCTTCCGGACTTTGCCGGTGCGCTGATCGCGAGAGCCGGTTTCCTGCCGGGGGCGCCGATCACCAAGGACCAGTGGACGATGCTGCAGAGCGACAATGTCGTCACCGGCGCCGACGGACTGGCGGCGTTCGGGATCGAAGCGACGCCGTTGTCGACGGTCGCGCCGGGCTGGCTGGTGCGTTTTCGCAAGGCCGGACGGTTCGGTCGGCGCGCCGAAACGCGCGCGGAAGTCCACCCAAGCTGAACCCGCCCGTGCTACGTCTTTCCTAACACCCGCGACGCCGGAGCGCCTGCTTGACCGAACTTCTTACCGTCATCCTCCTCGGCATCGTCGAGGGGATCACCGAATTCCTGCCTGTCTCGTCGACCGGGCATCTGATCCTGGCGACGCGGCTGCTGGGTTATGATGCGGGGCGCTGGGAGGTGTTCAACGTCGTCATTCAGCTCGGCGCGATCCTCGCGATCGTCGTGCTGTACTGGCGGACGTTCTGGGCGGTCGGCATGGGGCTGATGAAGCGCGAGCCCAAGTCGTGGCTGTTCCTGCGCAACCTGGTCGTGGCCTTTATTCCGGCGGCGGTGATCGGGTTGGCGTTGCATAAGTATATCGAGGCGCTGCTCGGCAATGCCGAGGTCGTCGCGATTGCGCTGATCGTGGGCGGCTTCGCGATCCTCGCGGTCGAGCGGTTCGCGCCGCGCAGCGACATTAGCGGCGTCGCGGACATCCCGCTGAAGACCGTGATCGGGATCGGCTTCCTCCAGTGTCTTGCGATGATCCCGGGCGTCAGCCGGTCGGGCGCGACCATCCTCGGCGCGCTGGCGCTGGGCGTCGAGCGGCGCACTGCGGCGGAGTTCAGCTTCTTTCTCGCGATCCCGACGATGCTGGGCGCGAGTGCGCTCGAACTGCTGAAGAACCGCGAGGCGATCGCGAGCGGTGGCGGCGTCGGGCTGGGCGCGATCGCGATCGGTGCCGCGGTGTCGTTCGTCGTTGCGCTGCTGGTGGTAAAGTGGTTCGTCGGGATCGTCACGAAGCACGGGTTCGTGCCGTTCGCCTTGTACCGGGTGGTGGCGGGTTCGGCAGCGCTAATCTGGCTGCTCAGCAAGTAGGTCCGCTTCGGTATCAATAAGACTTGTTGAGACCGTCTATCAGAAAAACCTGGTAATTATTAAGTTTTATCAGGCAGTATAACTTACCTAAATGCTGTTTTAGCCGTGACAAGCATCCGATCGCGCAATAACGCGGCTGTCGGAGGCTATCATGGCGAACGATTCGATGCTCAAATTTGTCGGCCGGGAGCAATCCTATCCCGCCAAGCGCACTGCGGAAGAGCGGACCGACGATTTCCGTGAAATCGCGCAACGCTATGCGGCCGAACCCGCTGAAGAGCAGGCCGGGCGCTGTTCGCAGTGCGGCGTACCGTATTGCTCGGTCCATTGCCCGCTGCACAACCACATTCCCGATTGGCTCCGGTTGACCGCGGAAGGGCGCCTCCGCGAGGCGTACGAACTCAGCAACGCGACCTCAACGATGCCCGAGATCTGCGGCCGGATCTGCCCGCAGGACCGGTTGTGCGAAGGCAATTGCGTCATCGAGTTCACCGGACACGGCGCCGTTACGATCGGCTCGGTCGAGAAGTTCATCACCGACACCGCCTGGGAAAATGGCTGGGTCGAGCCGCTGGTCCCCGGCAAATCGCGCGGCCAGTCGGTCGGCGTGATCGGCGCGGGGCCGGCTGGCCTGACCGCAGCGGAATATCTGCGTGGGCACGGCTATGACGTTCATGTCTACGATCGCTACGATCGCGCCGGCGGATTGCTCACCTACGGCATCCCAGGCTTCAAGCTCGAAAAGCCGATCGTCATGCGCCGCGTCGAGCGGCTCAAGGCGGCGGGCATCGTCTTCCACGAGGACTTCGCGGTCGGTCACGATGCGAGCCTCGACGATCTCCGCCAGCGCCACGACGCGATCCTGATCGCGACCGGCGTGTACAAGGCGCGTGCGATGGACCTGCCGGGTGGCGGGTCGAACGGCGTGGTCCCAGCGCTCGACTTCCTCGTCGCCTCGAACCGCAAGGGCTTTGGCGACGCGGTCCCTGCATTTGACGACGGCAGCCTCAATGCCGAGGGCAAGGACGTCGTCGTGATCGGCGGCGGCGACACCGCGATGGACTGCGTCCGCACGGCGATCCGCCAGGGCGCCAAGTCGGTGAAATGCCTTTACCGCCGCGACCGCGCGAACATGCCCGGCTCGCAGCGGGAGGTGGCCAACGCCGAGGAGGAGGGCGTCGAGTTCGTCTGGCTGTCGGGGCCGCAGAGCTTCGATGGCGGTGACGTGGTGTCGAGCGTGAAGGTACGGAAAATGCGTCTCGGTGCGCCTGACGCGAGCGGCCGCCGCGCGCCCGAACCCGATCCCGCGGGCGATTATTCGGTGAACGCCGATCTCGTCATCAAGGCGCTCGGCTTCGACGCCGAGGACCTGCCAAGCTTGTTTGCGACCCCTGAGCTGGGCGTTAGCCGCTGGGGTACCGTCCTTGTCGACGGCAAGACGCTGATGACCTCGCTCGACGGCGTGTTCGCGGCGGGGGACATCGTCCGCGGCGCGAGCCTGGTGGTGTGGGCGATCCGCGACGGCCGCGATGTGGCGGCGACGATGCACAAATGGCTGAAGACCAAGGCGGCGAACGCGAAGGTGGCGGCATGAGCAACGAACAGGGTTCCCCGATGATCGATCAACGCGCCCGCTTGGCTGCTGAAGGCATGTACCGTCCCGAGTTCGAAGGCGATGCGTGCGGCGTGGGCCTCGTCGCCGCCACCGACGGGCGCGCGTCGCGCCGCGTCGTGCAGTCGGCGGTCGATGCGCTGAAGGCGGTGTGGCACCGCGGCGCTGTCGATGCGGACGGCAAGACGGGCGATGGTGCCGGGCTGCATATCGACCTGCCGCTGCGGTTCTTCGACGATGCGGTCGCGGCGTCGGGGCACAAGGTGCGTCCGAACCGGCTCGCGGTGGGGATGATCTTCCTCCCGCGTACCGATCTCGGCGCGCAGGAGGATTGCCGGACGATCGTCGAGAGCGCGATCATCGAGGCGGGCTATACCATCTATGGCTGGCGGCAGGTGCCGGTCGACGTGTCGGTAATCGGCCAGAAGGCGCAGGCGACGCGCCCCGAGATCGAGCAGATCATGATCGCCGGACCGCTGCCCGAAGAGCAGGACGCCGCCGAGTTCGAAAAGACGTTGTATCTGGTCCGCCGGCGGATCGAGAAGCGCGTGATCGCGGCGCAGATCCAGGGCTTCTACATCTGCTCGCTGTCGTGCCGGTCGATCATCTACAAGGGGCTGTTCCTCGCGGAATCGCTGTCGGTGTTCTACCCGGACCTGTGCGACCAGCGCTTCGAGAGCCGTGTCGCGATCTTCCATCAGCGCTATTCGACCAACACCTTTCCGCAATGGTGGCTGGCGCAACCGTTCCGCTGCCTCGCGCATAACGGCGAGATCAACACGATCCGCGGCAACAAGAACTGGATGCTCAGCCACGAGATTCGCATGGCTAGCCTCGCGTTCGGCGACAATTCGGAGGACATCAAGCCGGTGATCCCCGCCGGCGCGTCCGACACCGCCGCATTGGATGCCGTGTTCGAGGCGATCTGTCGCTCGGGCCGCGATGCGCCGACCGCCAAGCTGATGCTCGTCCCCGAAGCCGCTAGCCCGGATATGCCGCCCGAGCATACCGCGATGTACCAGTATCTCGCGTCCGTGATGGAGCCGTGGGACGGCCCCGCCGCGCTGGCAATGACCGATGGCCGCTGGGCGGTCGCGGGCATGGATCGCAACGCGCTGCGTCCGCTCCGCTATACGCTGACCTCCGACGGCCTGCTGATCGTCGGCTCCGAGAGCGGCATGGTCGTCGTTCCCGAATCAACGATCGTCGCGAAAGGCCGGCTTGGACCGGGCGAGATGATCGCGGTCGACCTCGACGAAGGTCGCCTGCTCCAGGACCGCGAAGTGAAGGATCGCATCTCGGGCGAGGCGGACTACGCCGCGATGATCGGCGAATTCCACACGCTCGCCGACTTGCCGTCGGTCGAGGATGCGGTCGTGCGCTATGAGCGCGCAGAACTCGCGCGGCGTCAGGTCGCCGCGGGGCAGACGATGGAGGACATGGAGCTGATCCTGTCGCCGATGGTCGAATCCGCCAAGGAAGCGATCGGCTCGATGGGCGACGACACGCCGCTCGCGGTCATCTCGGACAAGCCGCGCCTCATCAGCCAGTTCTTCCGCCAGAATTTCAGCCAGGTGACCAACCCGCCGATCGATCCGTTGCGCGAGCGCCACGTGATGTCGCTGAAGACGCGGTTCGGCAATCTTGCCAACATCCTCGACGTGCGCGACCAGCGCGAGCGCGTGCTGGTGCTCGATTCGCCGGTGCTGACGGGCGAGCATTGGGCGCGGCTGAAGGCGCATTTCGGGAGCGCGGTCGCCGAGATCGACTGCACGTTCGAGGTCGGCGGCGGGCCGGAGAAGCTGCGCGCGGCGATCCAGCGGATCCGCAACGAGGCCGAACAGGCGGTGCGGCAGGGCAAGAGCGAGATATTCCTCACCGACGAGGCGATTTCCGAGGACCGTGTCGGTATCGCCGGGGTGCTCGCGGTGGCGGCCGTCCATACGCATCTCGTGCGGCGGGGCCTGCGCTCCTACGCGTCGATCAACGTCCGTTCGGCTGAGTGCCTCGACACGCATTATTACGCCGTGCTGATCGGCGTCGGCGCGACCACCGTGAACGCGTATCTGGTCGAAGCCGCGATCGTTGATCGGCAGTCGCGCGGGCTGTTCGGCGATCTGGAGCTGGCCGAATGCCTCCGCCGCCACCGCGTCGCGGTTGAGGAGGGGTTGCTCAAGATCATGTCGAAGATGGGCATCGCGGTCATCTCGTCCTACCGCGGCGGGTATAATTTCGAAGCCGTCGGGCTGTCGCGCAGCCTGGTCAACGACCTGTTCCCCGGCATGCCCGCGAAGATCAGCGGCGAGGGCTATGCGTCGCTGCACGTCAACGCGACCGACCGTCACGAGGCAGCGTTCGATCCGGCGGTGGCGACGTTGCCGATCGGCGGCTTCTATCGCCAGCGTCACACCGGCGAGACGCACGCCTATTCCGCGCAACTGATGCATCTGCTCCAGACCGCGGTCGCGACCGACAGCTATACGAGCTATCTGCAATTCTCGCGCGGCGTGTCCGACCTGCCGCCGGTGTATTTGCGCGATCTGCTCCAGTTCAACTTCCCCGCGGAAGGGGTGCCGGTCGACCAGGTCGAGGCGATCACCGAGATCCGCAAGCGTTTCGTGACGCCGGGCATGTCGCTGGGGGCGCTGTCGCCCGAGGCACACGAGACGCTGGCGATCGCGATGAACCGGATCGGCGCCAAGGCCGTGTCGGGCGAGGGCGGCGAGGACAAGTCGCGCTTTGTGCCGTATGCGAACGGCGACAATGCGAACTCGACGATCAAGCAGATCGCGAGCGGGCGGTTCGGCGTGACCGCGGAATATCTGAACGCGTGCGAGGAGATCGAGGTCAAGGTCGCACAGGGCGCCAAACCCGGCGAGGGCGGGCAGCTGCCCGGCTTCAAGGTGACCGAGTTCATCGCCAAACTGCGTCATGCGACGCCCGGCGTGACGCTGATCTCGCCGCCGCCGCATCACGACATCTACTCGATCGAGGATCTCGCCCAGCTCATCTACGACCTGAAGCAGATCAATCCGCGCGCTCGCGTCTGCGTGAAGCTAGTCTCGTCGGCGGGCATCGGCACCGTGGCTGCGGGCGTCGCCAAGGCACATGCCGACGTGATCCTGATCGCCGGCCATGTCGGTGGGACAGGCGCTTCCCCACAGACGTCGATCAAATATGCCGGCACGCCGTGGGAAATGGGGCTGTCGGAGGTCAACCAGGTGCTGACGCTCAACGGCCTGCGCGGTCGCGTGCGGTTGCGCACTGATGGCGGGCTGAAGACCGGGCGCGACATCGTGATCGCCGCTATCCTGGGGGCGGAGGAGTACGGGATCGGGACGCTCTCGTTGGTGGCGATGGGCTGCATCATGGTGCGGCAGTGCCATTCGAACACGTGTCCGGTCGGGATCTGCACGCAGAACGACGCGCTGCGGCAGAAGTTCGTGGGGACGCCGGAGAAGGTGATCAACTTGATGACCTTCATCGCCGAGGAGGTGCGCGACATCCTCGCGCGGCTCGGCGTGAAGAGCCTCGACGATGTGATCGGCCGCACGGAACTCCTGCGGCAGGTCAGCCGCGGGGCTGAGCATCTCGACGATCTCGATCTCAACCCGATCCTGGCGAAGGTCGATGCCGACGATTCGCAGCGGCGGTTCTCGCTGTCGACGTTCCGCAACGAGGTGCCCGACAGCCTCGACGCGCAGATCATCAAGGATGCGGCGGCGGTGTTCTCGCGCGGGGAGAAGATGCAGCTGACCTATTCGGTGCGCAACACGCACCGCGCGGTGGGGACGCGATTGTCGAGCGAGATAACGCGCAAGTTCGGGATGTCGACGCTGGCGGACGATCACGTCACGATCCGGTTGCGGGGGTCGGCGGGGCAGTCGCTCGGTGCGTTCCTGTGCAAGGGGATCACGCTCGAGGTGTTCGGCGATTCGAACGACTATGTCGGCAAGGGGCTGTCGGGCGGCACGATCATCGTGCGGCCGGCGGTGAGTTCGCCGCTCGCGAGCCAGGACAACACGATCATCGGCAACACCGTGCTGTACGGCGCGACGTCGGGCCGGCTGTTCGCGGCGGGGCAGGCGGGTGAGCGCTTCGCGGTGCGCAATTCGGGCGCGAGCGTGGTCGTGGAGGGCTGTGGCGCGAACGGCTGCGAATACATGACCAACGGTATCGCTGTGGTGCTGGGCAAGGTCGGCGCGAACTTCGGCGCGGGCATGACCGGGGGGATGGCGTTCGTCTACGATCCCGACGGCACGTTCGAAAAGCGCGCCAACCCCGAGAACATCACCTGGGACCGCGTGAAATCGCTGCACTGGGCCGACGTCCTGCTCGACCTGGTCCGCGACCATGCCGACACCACTGACAGCAAATGGTCCAAGGGCCTGCTCGAGGACTGGGATCGCGTCGCGCCGCATTTCTGGCAGATCGTCCCGAAGGAAATGCTCACCCGCCTGAGCCATCCGCTCGACGACAGCGCGGAGTTGGTTGCGGCGGAGTAAGCGACGCCACACAAGCACCACCCCGACGAAGGCCGGGGCCCAGTTGGGGCACGTCGCAAACGAAGGACAGCGCTTCGTTACGGCGACCTTTCCAACTGGGCCCCGCCCTTCGCTGAAAGGGTGTAGTAAGCTGGTTTCGCGCAGAGGCGCAGAGGACGCCGAGGGGTTTCGCCCGGAACGGGCTGCTTGCATGCCGACGGACCTTGTTCACATGCGCGCTTCGCGACAAGCGCAACAACTCTGCGCTCTCTGCGCCTCTGCGCGAACAAAATCTTCTTGCCACAAACACAACGCCGACCAACCCGCGCTAGTGACACGGCCGCCCCCAACCGCCTAAACGAAGAGTATGTGGCAGCTTTATCAATTTCCCCTGTGTCCCTTTTCGCGAAAGGTGCGCCTGCTGCTGGGCGAGAAGGGAGTCGGCTACGAACTCGTCCGCGAATCGCCTTGGGATCGCCGCGACGAGTTCATGGACATGAACCCCGCCGGCCAGACCCCGGTGATGGTCGACGCGTCGCGCGGCGTGGCCCCGCTGATCGATTCGATGGCGATCTGCGAATTCTTCGAGGAAACCGTCGAGAAGGCGGCGATGATCAACGGCACCGCGACCAACCGCGCCGAGATTCGCCGTTTGGTCACGTGGTTCGATACGCATTTCTACCGCGACGTCACCGGCCCACTGCTCCACGAGCGCATGGTCAAACGCCTCGCGCACCGCGCCGCGCCCGACGCCAAGGGCCTGCGCGAGGCGATGAAGGCCGCGGTCGGGCATCTCGATTACATGGACTACCTGCTCGATCACCGGAACTGGCTCGGCGGCGCGACGATGAGTCTCGCCGATCTGGCCGCCGCCGCGCAGATTTCGGTCACCGATTATCTCGGCGGGATCGACTGGAAGGGCCATGACCAGACCGCCCGCTGGTACCGCGGCTTCAAGAGCCGCCCGAGCTTCCGCCCGCTGCTGTCCGAACGGATGGAGCTGATCTCACCCCCGGCGCACTACGACAATGTCGATTTCTGACCCGGTCGCGTTCGCAGACTTCGAGAAGGTCGACATCCGCGTCGGCACGATCGTCGAGGCCGAACCGTTCCCCGAAGCGCGCAAGCCCGCGTTCAAGCTCCGGATCGATTTCGGCGCCGAGATCGGCGTGAAGCGCTCGTCCGCGCAGATCACCGAACATTATACGCCGGAAACACTGGTCGGCCGCCAGGTTGCGGCGGTGGTCAACTTCCCGCCGCGCCAGATCGGCCCGATGATGTCGGAGGTTCTGACGCTTGGCTTCCCCGACGCGGATGGGAAGGTCGTGCTGATATCGCCGAGCCAAGACGTACCGAACGGCGGACGACTCTTCTGAAAAAGATCCTCCCCCGCCAGGGGGGAGGTGGCTGGCCTTTGCCAGACGGAGGGGAGGAAAGGGAAACCGCTGTTCCGTGTCCTCCCCCTCCGTCACCTTCGGCGACACCTCCCCCTGGCGGGGGAGGATCGCAAGGGCGCTTATTACCGCATGTCACTCTGCGTGATCGGGACGATCTTCACCTCGACGCGGCGGTTCGCAGCGCGACCCGCATCGGTATCGTTCGACGCGATCGGCTGCGTCTCGCCGTAACCGCGCGTGCCGATGCGGGCCGTCTGGACACCGTGCCCCGCCAGATAATCCGCGACCGAGCGCGCCCGGCGTTCCGACAGCGTCTGGTTGTACGCGTCGCTGCCGGTCGAATCGGTGTGGCCGTACACGTCGATATAGGTCTGGTTATACTGCGACAGCGTGTCCGCGACCTGATCGAGCGTACGCTGGAACTGCGGCTGCACCGTCGCGCTGTCATAGGCAAAGGTGATGCCCGACGGGATGTTGAGCACCAGGTCGTCGCCCTGGCGGATCACCTGCACGTCGGTTCCTGCGGTCCGCGCGCGCAGGTCGCGCTCCTGCTTGTCCATGTACGCGCCGATACCCGCACCCGCCAGGCCGCCGATGCCCGCGCCGAGCAGCTTCTCGGTACGGTCGCGACGACCGCCGACCACGTCGCCGAGCAAATAGCCGCCGAGTGCGCCGCCGATGCCGCCCAGGGCAGTCTTTGAAATCGTCTGGCGACCGGTCTCCGGATCGGTGGTGCAGCCGCTGGTGGCGATCAATGCGGCGATTGCGGCACCTGCGAACATCTTGGTTTTCATAGATAAACTCCCTGAGACATGATCGATGACGGCGTTATGCCCGATACGGCCGATAACCCGGTGTAGCGACGATTGTTCCGCCTGCGCACTGAACCGAGCCTGACCATCTTGGTGGCGTAATGTCGAGCATGTGCAAGGACGGTTGTGCGACGGGCCGTTGTCCTGCAAAGAGACGGCGAGCCAATGGCACCGCTTCCCCCCTTCCCCTGGATCGACGTCGCGATCATCCTCGCGCTGGTCGCGTTGAACGGTGTGTTCGCGATGAGCGAGCTCGCGATCGTCTCCGCGCGGAAAGCGCGGCTCGAGGCGATGGCGCGCCAAGGCAAGAAGGGCGCGCGCGCCGCGCTGGTGCTCGCGGCCGACCCGGGCAAGTTCCTGTCGACGGTCCAGATCGGGATCACGCTGATCGGCATCCTGGCCGGTGCCTATTCGGGCTCCAGCCTCGGCATGCCGACCGCCGCGCGGCTGCAGGCCTGGGGGCTGTCCGCCTCGACCGCCGAGACCGTCGGGTTCGCGATCGTCATCGGCCTGACCACCTATGCGTCGCTGATCATCGGCGAGCTGGTCCCCAAGCAGTTCGCGCTCCGGGCGCCAGAGGCGATCGCCTCGTTCATGGCGCCGGTGATGCGCTGGCTCGCGATCGGCACCGCGCCGATCGTGCTGGTGCTCGATTCGACCAGCGCGCTGATCTTCAAGCTGCTTCGGCTCAACCGCGAATCGGAAGAACACGTTACCGCCGAAGAGCTCCACATGATCGTCGCCGAGGCGTCGAAGTCGGGGATCATCGAGGAGCATGAGCGTTCGATCATCTCGGGCGTCGTCCGCCTCGCCGACCGCCCGGTCCGCGAAGTGATGACGCCGCGCACCGAGATCGACTGGCTCGACTGCGACTGGGGCCCCGACGAGATCCGCGAAACTTTGCTCGCGTCGCAGCACACCCGCCTGCCGGTCGGCGAAGGCTCGATCGACGCGGTCAAGGGCGTGGTCCAGGCGCGCGACATCGCCGCGGCGCTGTTCCGCGGCGAACCGATCGACCTGCGCGCGCTGATGCGCAAGGCGCCGGTCGTGATCGACCAGATCGACGCGATGGACGCGCTGCTGGCGCTGCGTGAGGCCGAGGTGCCGATGGCGCTGATCCACGACGAATACGGCCATTTCGAAGGCATCGTCACGCCGGCCGACCTGCTCGCGGCGATCGCCGGCGAGTTCAAGTCGGACTCGGATCCGGACGACGCGCCCTCGGTGGTGGTCCGCGACGACGGCTCGCTGCTGGTGGCGGGGACGATGGCGGCGGATTCGCTGGCCGATCGCCTCGGTATAGACCTGCCCGAGGACCGCGACTACGCGACGGTTGCCGGGCTGGCGCTGTCGGTGTTCCGCCATCTGCCGGGGGAGGGCGAGAGCTTCGTCGAGCAGGGGTGGAAGTTCGAGATCGTCGATCTGGATGGGCGGCGCATCGACAAGCTGCTGGTGAGTGAAGTCTGAGGGGAAGGTTCTCCTGCGTTGCCAGGAGAACTCACGGTGCATGGGCGAGCCTGCCGCCTCCAAATCCCGTCATCCCAGCGGAAGCTGGGATATCCCCGTTTGATGCGCGATCTATCCTAATCAGGAGACCCCAGCGTACGCTGGGGTGACGAGCGTTGGGGCGCCCCTCCGTTCGTCTTGAGTGGCTGCTGAGCTTGTCGAAGCGGCGTATCGAAGGACAGGTTGGCGCGCGGAACCTGTGCTTCGATACGAGCCCTCGATACGCTCCTGACGGAGCTACTCGGTCTCTACTCAGCACGAACGGAGAGGGGGGGTAAGGCACCTCCTTCGTTCAGGGACGAGCTTCGGATCCGCTAGTCGCGTCGCCACCGGGAGCAGCAGTCGCGGGCGCCGCCGCAGGTACACCAACGCCGGGAGCCGCCACCGCGGGCGCCGCCGCCGGCACATCGACGGCAGGCGCACCGCTGGAACTCTCGCCCGGCACCGCCGAGACCGTCCCCGAATCGGCCGCGGCGCCCGGCTCCAGATACTTCGGCACGAACGGCACCACGCTCGGCGGCGGCCCCGACATGCCCGCCGGATCGCCCTCGACGCGCCCGTGGAGATGGTCGATCTCCGCCTGGCGCCGGTTGAGATAAAAGGCCCGCGTCGCCGCGTACGGATCGGGCGAATTGTTGTGCAGGTCCTTGAGCGTCTGATCGAACTCCGACCGGTGATCGAGCGCACCGAGGATACCCGCGGGAATCGTGTAGGTCGCGCTGGTGAACGGCTTGCCGACGCCGACCGGCAGGATCAGGCGATCGACCGCGCCGCCGAGAAGGTCGCGCACCGTCGTCGGTCCGACCAGCGGCAGGAACAGGAACGGGCCGTTCTTCACGCCGTAATAGCCGAGCGTGTTGGCGAACCCGTTCGAGCGCCTGGGCAGGCGGAACGGCTTGCGCTTGGCCATGTCGATCACGCCGACCGCGCCGATCGTCGAGTTTATCGCGAACCGCCCGACCGTCTCCGCCGCCTTGCCCGGCTTGAGCTGCAGCAGGAAATTCAGGAAGACGATCGGCTCGCGCAGATTGTAGAGGAAATTGTGGATGCCGCGCCGGATCGGGCTCGGCACGGTCTTCTTGTAGGTCCGCGCGACCGGGCCGATCACCGCGTCGTCGACTTTCTGCGTCACCGCGAACGACTCGGCGTTGGCCGCGCGCAGCGGATCGCTCGCGCTCTCCTTGCGGCCGGTGACGATGATGTCGGTCTGCGTGCCACGCTCGGTCGCCGGCGTGCGCAAGGGTGGCGCGCGCAACGGTGGCGGGCCGACCGGAGGAATCGCCTGCGTGGGAAGCCCCTGCGGCGAAAACTCGACGGCTGGAAGCGAGCCGATCAGGGCCAAAGGGGACGTTGCCATCGATATCGGCAACGATACGGGAATTGTTACGGGGATCGACGCCGGTACGGGGAAATCGCCGGCGAACGGCGATGGCGTCGCGCCGGGCACAGCGACCGGTCCGGCGACCGGTCCGGTCGTCGGAAGCACCGGCGCGGTGGTCAGCAGCATCGCACTCATCATTGCCAGCATGTGCACTCATCGCCCTGTCTAATACCGCCCTCATACTTCGAGGTACGACACCGCGTGACATGCCCGTCGCCGCCCGCGCGGCATAGAGCCAATCGACATCCGCCGCGTGCGCGTGTCGTGCTGCCGGTCGATCGACCGACGCGGGTTACAGCTTGCCGAACACCGCCTCGAAGCCTGCCTTGTCGCCGGCCGCCAGCAACCGCGCCTGTTCGATCCAGCGATCGCGCCCCATCCGTCCGGTGAAATTGCCGAGCTGTGCGTCGATCGACTGCGCCTCGCTCTCCGACAGCGCGGCCATCTGGCCGACCGTCGTGACGCCGAGCGCGCCGAGCTGCGTCGCGACCTTGGGCCCGAGTCCCTTCAACTGCGTCACCGGACCATCGGCATAGGATTGCGCCGACACGGGAGGGGCGATCGGGGCGGATTCGGCTGGGGCCGGCACCGCTGGCTCGGGAGCCGGGCTGGGCGCCAACTGCGTGGGGGCGGGGGCCGGTTCGTCGATGATCGGCGGCTGCGGCGCGGCGGGCGCGGCCGTGCGCTCGATCGTGGGCGATGGCGATGGCGATGGCGCGGGCGAGGGCGATGGCGATGGTGCCGGGGTAGGAGCGACCGTCCGCGTTTGCGTCTGGGACTGCTCGGCCCTGCGCGGCTCGGCCCCGTGCGGCGGGGCTGGAGCCAGCGCGACGGGTGCCGGCTCGGGAGCTGGCGCGCGCGGCGACTCGACCGGTACCGGAGCAACGCCGGCTTCCTTGGCATTCGCGATCACGTCGCGCGACGCCTTCACGCGGCTGCGTTTCGCCTTGATGCCCCAGATCAGGCCGATCACGACGAGCATCGCCACCACGGCGATGATCGTGAAGTGGATCGCGGTCAGCGTGGCGATGCCGTCGGGCAGCAGGCTCATGCCCGAGGCGGAGGTCGCGGAAGTTTCGTTCATGCTCATACTCGTAGCGCCACGCGAGGGAGGCGGCGAGAGGTAATTGGGTTAGGTAGCCATGTCTGATCCTCCCCCGCCAGGGGGAGGTGTCGCCGAAGGTGACGGAGGGGGAGGACGCGGAACAGGGGTTACCCTTTCCTCCCCCTCCGTCTGGCAAGCGCCAGCCACCTCCCCCTGGCGGGGGAGGATCAGACGTGCATCAAGCCTCGCGCGCGATCTCGCGCCAGCCGATGTCGCGGCGGTAGAAGCCTTCCGCGAAATCGATCGCCTCGACCGCGCGATAGGCGTTCGCCTGCGCCGTCGCGACGTCGTCGCCGGTCGCCGTCACCGCGAGGACTCGCCCGCCCGACGCGACCAGCCCGCCGTCCTCGAGCCGCGTGCCCGCATGGAACACCGTGCCGCCAGCCGCCCGCGCCGAATCCAGCCCGACGATCGCGCCGCCCGCCTTGGGCGTCCCCGGATAGCCCTCAGCCGCCATCACCACCGTCAGCGCAGTCTCGTCGCTGAACTTCGCCGCCGGCATATCGCCGAGCCGTCCTTCCGCCACCGCCAGCATCGTCGCGAGCAGGTCGCCCTGGAAGCGCATCATCAGCACCTGCGTCTCGGGATCCCCGAACCGCGCATTATATTCGATCAGCTTCGGCCCCTGCGGCGTCAGCATCAGCCCCGCATACAGCACGCCGCTGAAGGGCATGCCTTCCGCTGCCATCGCCGCGACGGTCGGCGCGACGATCTCGTCGATCGCGCGCTTTTCCAGCGCAGGCGTCAGCACGAGCGCTGGGCTGTATGCGCCCATCCCGCCGGTGTTCGGCCCGGTATCGCCCTCGCCAACGCGCTTGTGATCCTGCGCGGAGCCGAACGGCATCAGCGCCACGCCGTCGGTCAGCACGAAAAGGCTCGCCTCCTCGCCCTCCAGGAATTCCTCGATCACCGCCTCGGCTTCCCCGTCGGCGAACAGCGCGTCGAGCGCGGCATCTGCCTCGGCGGCGCTGAACGCGATGACCACGCCTTTGCCCGCAGCGAGGCCGTCCGCCTTGATGACGACCGGCAGCGAGAAGGTGCGGGCGAGCGCGGCATCCGCCTCTGCGCGGGTCTTCACGCGGACATAGCCCGCGGTCGGAATGCCGGCGCGCAGGCACAGGTCCTTGGTGAAGCCCTTCGACCCCTCGAGCTGCGCCGCCGCCTTCGACGGCCCGAACACCGGAATGTCCGCCGCGCGGCAAGTGTCCGCCAGCCCGTCGACCAGCGGCGCTTCCGGCCCGATCACGACCAGCCCGACCTCATGCTCGCGCACGAACGCGACGACCGCGGCATGATCCGTCGCATCCAGCGGCACGAGCGTCGCAATGCGCGCGATCCCGGGGTTGCCCGGCGCGGCATACAGCGTATCGAGGCCGCGAGATTGCACCAGCTTCCACGCGAGCGCATGTTCGCGACCCCCCGAGCCCAGCAGCAGGACGTTCATGCCCGATCCCTTTTCCGATGAATTGTCCAGCGACATGGGGCGGCTGGTAGCCGAGCAAGTCCCCGGCGACAACGCACTGGCGATGTCGGTCGGCGAACTCTCCTTCAAGCTGAAGCGTATGGTCGAGGGCGAGTTCGGCCATGTCCGGCTGCGCGGCGAGATCTCGGGCTGGAAGCGCGTCGCGTCGGGGCATTGCTATATGTCGCTCAAGGACGACCAGGCGGTGATCGACGGCGTCATCTGGAAGGGCAATGCGTCGAGCCTCGCCTTCGTGCCGCAGGACGGCATCGAGGTGATCGCGACCGGCAAGCTCACCACCTATCCCGGCCGCTCCAAATACCAGATCGTCATCGAGCGGATGGAGCTGGCAGGCGCGGGCGCGCTGATGGCGCTGCTCGAAAAGCTGAAGGCGAAGCTGGCGGGCGAGGGGCTGTTCGACGGTACGCGGAAGAAGGCGCTGCCGTTCATGCCGAAGGTGATCGGCGTCGTCACCTCGGGGACGGGCGCCGTCATCCGCGACATCCTCCACCGGCTCGAGGATCGCTGCCCGACGCACGTCATCGTCTGGCCGGTCAAGGTGCAGGGCGAGGGTTCCGCCGCCGAGATCGCCGCCGCCGTCCGCGGGTTCGACGCGCTGGTCCCCGGCGGTCCGGTACCGCGGCCCGATCTCGTGATCGTCGCGCGCGGCGGTGGCTCGGTCGAGGATCTGTGGTCGTTCAACGAGGAGGTCGTCGTGCGTGCTGTGGCGGCGTGCACGATCCCGATCATCTCCGCCGTGGGCCACGAGACCGACACGACCTTGTGCGATTTCGCCGCCGACCTCCGCGCGCCGACGCCGACCGCGGCGGCCGAGATCGCGGTGCCGGTGCTCGCCGACCTGCGGCTGACGATCGACAGCCACCGCAACCGCACCGAACGCTGCGCCCGCCGTCATGTCGAGCGCGGTCGCGAGCGCCTCGACGCGCTGGCGCGGCTGCTGCCGAAGCGCGACCAGTTGCTCGGGCCGCAACGCCAGCGTGCGGACGATTTCGGCCAGCGTCTGGATCGTGGGCTGGAGCGTCGCCTGACCTTGGCGCGCGGCAGTCTCGACCGCTCGGGCGCCGCACTCCGGCCCGCCACGCTCGAGCGTAAACTCGAAGCCAAACGCGCGCAGCTCGACGCGACCTGGCGCCTCGTCCAGTCGCTCAACCCCGACGCGATCCTCGACCGCGGCTATGCCCGCGTCACCGCGCGTCCCGGCGGCGAGACGCTCGCCTCCGCCAAATCGGCGCGCGACGCGGGGACGCTGACGCTCCACTTCCGCGACGGTGTGGTCGACGCGGTCACGGACACCGGCCTTGAGCGCCCCGCCGCCAAAACCTATGCTGCCCCCAAGGCGAAGGCCGCGCCCGATCCGGCGCCACGCCAGCCCACCCTGCTGTAGAGAAGACCCGCAATGCTGATGTCCAACTCCGACCGCGCCGCGCGGCTGCATTATATGGCCAACGGATTCCGCGTGCTCAGCCCGGGCGACCACGTCCCCTGCGCCGCCACCGGCCACCGCATTGCGCTGGAGGATCTGCGCTACTGGAGCGTCGCCCGCCAGGAAGCCTATTCGACTGCAGCGGCAGCCAGCGAAGCGATGGCGCCCCGGTGATCCAAGTGGCGATGATGCGGGCGGCGTTGCTCGTCCTGCTGGCCGCGACCAGCGCCACCGCCCAGCAACCGCCGCCCCCGACTACCGCAAGCCAATCCGCCTTCCGCTGGACCGGCACGCTCAGCCAGGGCGGCCTGATCCTGGGCACCGCTCCCGCCGGTACGCGCTCGGTCGCGCTCGACGGCAAGCCGATCGCGCTATCCCCGGACGGTCGCTTCCTCGCCGGTTTCGACCGCGACGCCGGCCCGCAAGCCTCGCTGACCGCGACGCTCGCGGACGGTCGCAGTGTTACGCAAAGTCTCACGATCGCGCCGCGCGCCTGGCGGATCGAGCGCCTCGACACGCTTCCGAAATTCCCCGCACCCGACCCGGTGTTCGCGAAACTCCGCCCGCCCGAACTCGCGCAGATCGTCGCCGCCCGCGCTCGCACCACGGATGCACAGGGCTGGCGCCAGTCCTTCGCCTGGCCTGCCACCGGCCGCATATCCGGCCTGTTCGGTTCGCAACGCGTCTACAAGGGCGAGCCCGGCAGCTATCACTCGGGCACCGACATCGCCAAACCAACCGGCGCGATCGTCACCGCCCCCGCCGGCGGCGTCGTGATCCTCGCCGCCGACCGCCCCTTCACGCTGGAGGGCAACCTCCTGATGCTCGACCACGGCATGGGCCTCAACAGCGCGTTCCTGCACTTGTCCCGCATCGACGTGAAACCCGGCGACTACGTGCGCCAAGGCCAACCGATCGGCGCCGTCGGCATGACCGGCAGGGCGACGGGCCCGCACCTCCATTGGAGTCTCAAATGGGGTGATGCGAAACTGGACCCGATGCTGGCGGCGGGGGCGATGCCGGGCTCAGCGCAATCGCTTCACGAGAACTGAGCGTCCCTTGCCGATTGTCGCGCGATAACCGCCGAGCGAGGCCTGTTTTACCAAGATCGCGGTGCCAGGCCTGGGCGGGGCGGGGATCGCATCGATGGTCTGCCATTCGGTGCCGTCCGCCAGGCGTAAATTCCAGCGGCCGGTACTGGCGGCGGCTATGGCCGATCGGATCGTCGAATCGAGCTGGTCGACTTTGGTCGCCTTGTCCGCGGCACCTCCCCCGAAAAGATCGGTTGGACGACTAGGCAGGCCGAACCCCGCCCGCTTGTCCGCGACCACCTGCTTGCGGTCGATCACGAGGATATCGCCGGATCGCTCGGCGATGCTCGCCGATGCCGCCGCCGCGTCAAAGCACGCAAGACGTTCGGCGTCGGCCTGGATTGCCCGGCAGCGTACGATTCCCGTCAGCGGATTGGCTAACCGGCCATCCTGCGCAACGGCGGTAACGGAGAACAGAAGGCCGGCGAGCCCGAGCGGTCTTAAGAAACCCATGTCGTTGCATCCGCTGTGCGTGAAGATCGATGTCTGTCGACTTTGCCGATCGAAGTCGAGCGTCCTCTCCACATCCCCCGAGACCCCGGGTGTTGCGAACCCGTATGAGTGTGACACAAATGGTACAATCGATCAAAAATAGGCGGAATGGAACCGATCGACGTTGTGCAATCGCGGTAATGTACGCAATCTTCGGTCATCCGCGGCATGCCGCCGGTGCGATTGTTCGGCCCGAACCCTAACAGGGCGGCCAAATAAAGGGGTTTATATGACGAACATTTTCCGGGGGCGCTTGCTCGCCTCGAGCCTTTTGGTGGGTATTGCGTTGGTTGCGAGCACCTCTGCGCACGCGCAGGACGCTGGCCAGATCTCCACGCCCAACGGCGCTGCGCCCGCCGAGGGCCAAGATGCGGCTGCGAATGGCGGTGACATCGTCGTTACCGGTACGCTGGTTCGTAATCCAAACCTGGTTCAGTCGTCGCCGATCAATTCGGTGACCTCGGAGGAGCTGCAGCTTCGCCAGACCAACGTCGCCGAACAGTTCCTGCGCGAACTGCCCGGTGTCGTCCCTTCGATCGGCAGCGCCGTGAACAACGGCAACGGCGGCGCATCGTTCGTCGATCTTCGTGGCCTTGGTACGAACCGCAACCTCGTCCTTCTCGATGGTCGGCGTATCGCGCCGTCGGGTCTGGCCGGCGTGGTCGATCTAAACAACATCCCCCTCGCGTTGGTCGAGCGTACGGACATTCTGACCGGTGGTGCGTCCACCACCTACGGTGCAGACGCAGTGGCCGGCGTCGTCAACTTCGTGACCAAGCGCGATTTCTCGGGCGTCGAAGCAAACATCAGCAATCAGATCACCGAGCGCGGTGATGGCAATGTGTTCCGCGCAGACCTGACCATCGGTGCGAACTTCGGCGATGGGCGCGGCAACGCGGTGTTCAGTGTCGGCTATCAGCAAGCGGATCCCGTCACGCAGGGCAAGCGCGACTTTTCCGTCAACAACATCGATTCGTACACCGGCTTGGCAGGTGGGTCGGGCACGACCGTTCCTGGACGCTTCACCGGCCTGGGCCTGGGTACGAACCAGCAGATCGATCCAGCTACCGGCCGGCTGGTCCCAACCTTTGCTCTGTTCAATTTCAACCCGCAGAACATCTTCCAGACGCCGTTCACGCGCTACAACATGTTCGGCGCGGCGCATTATGAAGTAACGCCAGGCATCGAGATTTATAACCGTGGCCTCTTCTCGCGCAACACGGTGCAGACCGTCATCGCGTCGTCCGGCACGTTCGGCAACTCGCTGACGATGAACTACTCGAATCCCTATTTGCCTGCCGCAGCGCGTGGCCAGATCTGTTCAGCAAACGGTCTGACCGTGGCACAGTGCAACGCAGCGGCGTCCGCCGCCCCCGGCAGCGCGGACTATCGCACCTTCACGACCGTTGCTTCACGGCGCTTCGTCGAAGCCGGGCCGCGCCTGTCGACCTACACCACGACGGTGTTCGACTATCAGGCAGGTATCCGCGGCGACATCACCGACACGATCGGCTTCGATTTTGGCGGTAACTACGGCGAGAGCGAGAATGTTCAGCGCCAGACCGGAAACGGCACGCTGACCCGTTTGCGTCAGGCCTCGCTGGCGACTAGCACCACCGCGTGCGTCGATCCGTCGAATGGCTGCGTGCCGATCAATCTGTTCGGTGAAGCCGGAACGATCACTCCCGATCAGCTCGGCTATCTTCTGGGTGTCACGAACAGCACGCTGACCCGCACGACGATCGCGCAGGTTCACGGCGTTGTGAATGGCGATTTCGGCGTGGCCAGCCCGTTCGCAACGCAGGCGATTTCGTTCGCGCTCGGTGCCGAGTACCGCAAGTACACCGCGGCGGTGATCTCCGACGAACTGACGCAGCGCCCGAACGAAGTGCTGGGCAACGGCGCGGCATCGCCCGACGTCGCCGGCCAGTACAACGTCAAGGAAGCGTTCGGCGAGTTGATCATGCCGCTCGTCGAGGACAAGCCGTTCTTCCACAGCCTGACGCTGGAAGCCGGTGGCCGTGTTTCCGACTATTCGACAGCCGGAACCAACTGGACTTGGAAGGTAGGCGGCTCCTGGGAGCCCGTCACCAGCCTGAAGATCCGCGGTAACTACCAGAAGGCGGCGCGTGCGCCGAATATCGGCGAGCTGTTCTCGCCACTGGTCACCGGTCTCGACAATTCGGCCCTAGATCCCTGCGCGGGTGCGGGTGTAACCGCCGGCAGCGCCTTGGGTGGCGTTTGCGCCGCCCAGATCGTTGCTGGTGGTGCCACGCAGGCTCAGGCCAATGCTCTCGTGGGCAACATTCCTTTGCCGTCGGCCGGGCAGGTTAACATCAGGCAGGGCGGCAACGCCGCTCTGGGTGTGGAAACGGCCAACACTTGGACGGTCGGCGCCGTGTTCCAGCCCGAATTCGTGCGCGGCTTCAATATCAGCGTCGATTACTTCAACATCAAGGTTCGCGATGCGATCACCTCTCCGACGGTCGGCGATGTGCTTGGTGCCTGCTACACGCCGCTTCAGGCAGCAACCTCGCTCGGCTGCCAGGCGATATCGCGTAATCCGCTCGACGGCAGCCTGAACGGCAGCGCCGATGGCTTGTCGGTGCCGCTTTCGAACCTGGGTCGCCTCACGACCGACGGTATCGATGTGGCGGCGAACTACCGCAGCGATCTGGGCTTCGGTAGCCTGGCACTGTCGTTCATCGGCACCTGGACAAACAGCAGGAAGTTCCAGGCGACTCCGACGTCCATCAACCGCGAATGCGTCGGCTACTACAGCGTGAACTGCGGCTCGATCCAGCCGGAGTTCAGCTTCAACCAGCGGACCACGCTGACCATCGGTGCGGCAGACGTCTCGCTGTTGTGGCGCTATGTCGATGCGGTGAAGTACGAGCCGCTCGCACTCGCAGACGACATTGCTGCGGGCGGTGGTCCGTTGGATCGGTTCCAGCGCATCGGTGCGGAGCATTATTTCGATCTGACGACCCGGTTCGGCGTCACCGACAATTTCGACCTGACGCTGTCGGCAATGAACCTGCTCGACAACAAGCCGAAGGTTGTTGGTTCGACGCTCGGCGCGACGGCCTATAACAGCGGCAACGTCTATCCCTCGACGTACGACGCCCTGGGTCGCCGTTTCGCAGCAAGTGCCCGCCTTCGGTTCTGATCTGAGGCGGATCTGACTAACCAACTATATGACGGAGGTGGGCCAGTCCTGCCTCCGTTTTTGTTTGAGCGTGGCGATCGGCGTTGATAGTCTTCGATGTCAGATGGCGTAATCGAAGGAATAGCGATGACGATCAGCATTATCCTGTTGGCGTTGACTGTGGCCGGCGCGCCGCCAGCGCTCCAAAGCAATGCATCGGCCAATGAACCGGCAGCACAAGCGGCTAAAGACGAGCCAAAACCGATCTGCCGTCGCTATGCGCAAGTCGGATCGAACATCGCGCGGCGTAAGGTTTGCATGAGCAAGGCCGAGTGGGACCAGGCGGCCCGCTCCAGCCAGGAGTTGGGACGAAGCATGCTGCCCACCCTGACGGCTCCCGGCGCTCAGTAAAGGGCACATGCCGTTGCTCCGTCCGATTTCCTAGGAGGCGGGGCGCAAGATAGGCAAACGGCAAGTCGGTGCGCTGCGACGACCATGGGACCGTGGTGAACCTAACCTTGTCGGTTCTTCACCACGGTCCTTTAGCAGGTTTCCCGCTAACGACGCGGTGATGGTGCATCCGCGTCGTCAGCGACGGCCGCGTCTGCCCGGATTGCCGCGGACATCGCGGCCTGCCTCAAACCACCAAAACCAGCTTCCCGTCGCCCTCATCGATGTGCACCGTCGAACCGTCCTTCACCTCGCCGCGCAGGATCATGTCAGCGAGCGGGTCCTGCAGATAGCGCTGGACCGCACGCTTCAACGGCCGCGCGCCGTACACCGGATCGTACCCTACACGCCCCAACCAGGCCCGCGCGGCGTCCGTGAGGTCGAGGACGATCTTGCGATCCGCCAACAGCTTGTCGACGCGTGATACCTGGATGTCGACGATCGGCGCCATGTGCGACTGGCCGAGGCGGTGGAACAGGATAACTTCGTCGAGCCGGTTGAGGAACTCCGGCCGGAAGTGCGCGCGGACGATCTCCATCACCTGCGGTTCGACCGACGACACGTCGTCGCCCTCTGCCATGTTCGCCAGATACTGGCTGCCGAGGTTCGACGTCAGGATGATCAGCGTGTTGCTGAAATCCACCGTGCGCCCCTGGCCATCGGTCAGCCGCCCGTCGTCGAGCACCTGCAACAGCACGTTGAACACGTCGCCATGTGCCTTCTCGACCTCGTCGAACAGGATCACCTGGTATGGCCGACGGCGCACCGCTTCGGTCAGCACGCCGCCTTCCTCATAGCCGACATAGCCGGGAGGTGCGCCGATCAGTCGCGCGACCGCGTGCTTCTCCATGAACTCGCTCATGTCGATGCGGACCATCGCGCTGGGGTCGTCGAACAGGAACTCCGCCAGCGCCTTGGTCAGCTCGGTCTTGCCGACGCCGGTCGGTCCGAGGAACAGGAACGACCCCAGCGGCCGGTTAGGATCCTGCAATCCCGCGCGCGCACGGCGGACCGCAGTCGAGACCGCCTTCACCGCGTGCGCCTGGCCGATCACGCGCTTGCCGATCGTCGACTCCATCGCCAGCAGCTTGTCGCGCTCGCCTTGGAGCATCCGTTCGACCGGAATGCCGGTCCAGCGGCTGACCACGCCGGCAATGTCGTCCGCGGTCACTTCCTCGCGTAGCATCGCGCCCTTGGTTGCGCCCGCCGCCTCGTCGAGCTGGCGCTGCAACCCCGGGATAGTGCCGTAGGAAAGCTCGCCCGCCTTGGCGAGGTCGCCCGACCGCTGCGCCTGCTCCAGCTCGAGCCGCGCGGCATCGAGCTGTTCCTTCAGTCGCGCCTCGGCGTTGATCTTGTCCTTCTCGCCCTTCCAGCGCGTCGTCAGCTCGGCGGATTGCTCCTCCAGGTTGACGAGTTCGCCCTCCAGCGTGTCGAGCCGGTCGACCGACGCGTCGTCGGTTTCGCGCTTCAACGCCTCGCGTTCGATCTTGAGCTGGATGATCCGCCGGTCGAGGTTCTCGATCGCCTCGGGCTTCGATTCGACCTCCATGCGGATGCGCGACGCGGCCTCGTCCATCAGGTCGATCGCCTTGTCGGGGAGGAATCGATCGGTGATGTAGCGGTTCGACAGCGTCGAGGCGGCGACGATCGCGCCATCGGTGATCCGCACACCGTGATGGAGCTCGTACTTCTCCTTCAGCCCGCGCAGGATCGAGATCGTGTCCTCGACGGTCGGTTCGCCGACCATCACCGGCTGGAAGCGCCGCTGCAACGCCGGGTCCTTTTCGACGTACTTGCGATACTCGTCGAGCGTGGTCGCACCGACGCAGTGGAGTTCGCCGCGAGCGAGGGCCGGCTTGAGCAGATTGCCCGCGTCCATCGCGCCCTCGGATTTACCCGCGCCGATCAGCTGGTGCATCTCGTCGATGAACAGGATGATGTCGCCCTCGGCGGCCTTCACCTCGTCGAGCACGCCTTTCAAACGCTCCTCGAACTCGCCGCGATATTTCGCACCCGCGATCAGCGAGCCGAGGTCGAGCGACATCAGCCGGCGATCCTTCAGCGTATCGGGCACGTCGCCATTGGCGATCCGCAGGGCTAGCCCTTCCGCGATCGCGGTCTTGCCGACGCCGGGTTCGCCGATCAGCGCGGGGTTGTTCTTGGTCCGGCGCGCGAGGATCTGGATCGTGCGGCGGATTTCCTCGTCGCGGCCGATGACGGGATCGAGCTTGCCGTCGCGCGCCGCCTGGGTGAGGTCGCGCGCGAACTTTTTCAGTGCGTCGTAACGATCCTCGGCGCCCGCGGTGTCGGCGGTGCGCCCTTGACGGACGCTGTTGATCGCGGTGTTCAGACCTTCGGGCGTCACGCCGCCGGCCTTCAGCGCCTTGCCTGCCGCGGTGTTGAGCGACAGTGCGAGCGCGACCAGCAGGCGCTCGACGGTGACGAAGCTGTCGCCCGCCTTGCTTGCGATCTGCTCGGCCTGGTCGAGTACGCGCACCGCGTCGTTGTCGATTCCCGGCGTGGTCTGCGCGCCGGAGCCCGACACGACTGGGATCTTTGCGAGCGCGAGATCGGTTTCCGAGGTCGCGCGCTTGGCGTCGCCACCCGCGGCCGCGATCAGCCCGGCGGCCATGCCCTGCTCATCCTCCAGCAGCGCCTTCAGCAGATGCTCGGGCGCGATCCGCTGATGGTTCATGCGGATCGCCACGGTTTGCGCGGACTGCAGGAAGCCTTTCGCGCGGTCGGTGAATTTGTCGATGTTCATGACGAATTCCTGTGGGTCTTGGTGTCAGTGTCTGGCACTGAAATGGTGTTGTATTTAAGCAACACAAGAGGCAGTGCCGATGCTAGCACCGGACGCGTAGACTGGAATCATAAATCGGACGCGGCGTACGTCGGCCGGACACCGTCGATCCACCATCGGCGCTGTGACTACAGTCTGCCCGAAGCAGGCGCCCGAGGAATACCAGGGTTCGAGATGATTTGTCGGCGCATCCGCATCGTGCTTGTCGAAGCAAACGATGCGGGGCAACAATCAGAAAACTGGTGCTGCCGGTGAGGATTGAACTCACGACCTCAGCCTTACCAAGGATGCGCTCTACCACTGAGCTACGGCAGCACTCGCTGGCATCGCTGCCGGCGGAGTGGGGCTAAGAGACGAGGGCGGGGCGATTGTCAAGCGGTCCCGCCAAGATGTAGGGCGTATTTATGGATGATCGGGATCGAAAGGCGGCGGAGAAGGCCGAGCGCATGGCCGCGGCGCTGCGCGAGAACCTGCGGCGGCGCAAGGCGCAGGCGCGTGCCGTCGGGGCTGCGCCTGCGCCTGGGGACGAGCCTTCTAGCTGAGAGGCGCGCACTTTGCCGCGAGCCACGCGCGATCGTTTGCGTCGGTCATTTCCGGGGTAAGGACCGCCAATACCCTGGCGTGATAGTCGTCGACCCATTGGCGCTCCTGCGGCGTCAGCAGCGCGGGCTCGATCAGCGTGCGCTCGATCGGGCAGAAGGTGAGCGTTTCGAAACCGAGCATCTCGCGGTCGGCGCCGGGGATGGTGCGCGGCTCGATCAGAATCAGGTTCTCGATACGGATGCCGTATTCGCCGGCCTTGTAATAGCCGGGCTCGTTGGAGAGCATCATGCCGGCGCGCAGGGGCTCCATCGCTGCGCCACCGGGGTAGTTGGGTGCGGCGATGCGTTGCGGACCCTCGTGGACCGCGAGATAGGCGCCGATGCCGTGGCCGGTGCCGTGGCCGAAATCCAGGCCTGCTTCCCAGAGCGGACGGCGGGCGAAGGCATCGATCTGGCCGCCCATGGTGCCGTCGGGGAAGACCGCGGTGGCGATGCCGATATGGCCCTTCAGGACGCGGGTGAAGCGGTTGCACATTTCGGGGGTGGGTTCGCCGATCGGCATGACGCGGGTCACGTCGGTGGTGCCATCCGAATATTGGCCGCCGGAGTCGATCAGATAGAGCTGGCCGGGCTCGATCGGGGCGCTTGATTCCTTAGTGACGTGGTAGTGCGGGATAGCACCGTGGGGGCCGGTCGCGGAAATCGTGTCGAACGAGGTGTCCTTCAGGACGCCGGTCTGTTCGCGAAAGGCGAGCAGCTTGGCGGCGGCGCTGAGTTCGGTCTGGCCGCCCTTCACGCATTCGATCTCGACCCAGCGCAGGAAGCGCGCGAGTGCGGCGCCGTCGCGCGCGGAGGCGGCGCGGTGGCCGGCGATCTCGACGGGGTTCTTGATGGCTTTGGCGAGGACGACGGGGTCGCGGAGCGGGAGGATCTTGGCGCCGCCGGCTTGGAGGGCTTGCGTGATCGCGGCGACGGCGCGCTCGGGATCGGCGGCGACGCGCTTGCCGGCGTAGGTGGCGAGGGCGGCGGCGAAGGCGGTGCGGTCGTGGAGGCGGACGGCGTTGCCGAGATGCTGGCGGACGGTGTCGTCGAGTTTGTCGGGGGCGACGAACAGGTCAGTGGTGCCGTCTGCGCCGACGATCGCATAGGAGAGTGCGACGGGGGTGTGGTCGACGTCGCCGCCGCGGATGTTGAGCGCCCAGGCGATCGAATCGAGTGCACTGAGGATGACCGCGTCGGCCTTGTGATCGGCCAGCCAGTCGGCGATTGCGGCGCGCTTTTCGGCGGAGGAGGCGCCGGTGAACTGGTCGGGCTGGACGGTCAGTTTTGCGGGGGAGGGGGCGGGGCGATCGGTCCAGATCGCGTCGATGGGATTGGCGTCCACCGCTATGAGTGTGGCGCCGCGCTCGGCGAGGGCGGTGGTGGCGTCGGCGACCCAGGTTCCGGTGTGGAGCCATGCGTCGTAGCCGATCCGGCCGCCTTCGGGGGCGTGCTTGGCGAGCCAGGCGGCGGGGCTGGTCTGGGGCACGGGTTCGTACGCCCATTGGGTGCCGTCGACCTGCTCGCGAACCTGGATCGTGTAGCGGCCGTCGGTGAAGATCGCGGCGCGGTCGGCGAGGACCACGGCAGTGCCGGCCGAGCCGCCGAAGCCGGTGAGCCAGCCGAGGCGCTGCGCGTAGCCGCCGACATATTCGCTCATGTGCTCGTCGGTTAGGGGGATGACGAAGCCGTTGAGGCCTTCGGCGGCGAGCTGGGTGCGGAGGGCGGCTAGGCGGTCGGTGTGGGTCGGCATGTTGGGGTCTCTCGTCGGTCGATGTCGGGTGATGCGGGGGTTCTGCCAGAAAGGGGCACGGCAGGACAGCGTGGGGAGGGGCGGGACACTTCCCAAGGGGCGAGGAGAGCGCAATCGAACGGTGCTCTTCCTTAGTTCTCCCGCGAAGGCGGGAGCCCAGTCTAGGTCCCCGCCTTCGCGGGGAAACACGGTTGGTGCACCGTCACTCACACCAACCGCCACCACCCCGGTGAAGGCCGGGGCCCAATTGGGGGACGGTCGTGACGAAGGACTGCGCGCCGTTACTGCAACCTTTCCAACTGGGCCCCGGCCTTCGCCGGGGTGGTGCATGGGGCGTGGCTGGCACTCTTCCTCAGCCGCTCCCCAACGCTACAGCGTTTGGCTTCCACCCGCGGCCCCGCTAACACCGCTGCATGACCACGCCCCCCATCGCCGAACAGCGCCCGCACAGCTTCACCACGCACGGCGTGACGATCGAGGATCCGTATGCGTGGTTGAAAGATCCGAACTATCCGGAGGTCGATGACGCCGACGTGCTCGCATATCTGGAGGCCGAGAACGCGTATTTCGAGGCGCAGATGGCGCCGCATACCGCGCTGGTCGATACGATCTACGAAGAGATGAAGGCGCGCATCAAGGAGGATGAATCCTCGGTGCCGCAGAAGGATGGCGATTGGCTGTACTGGACCGCGTACGAGACCGGCGGGCAGTATAAGAAATGGTGGCGCAAGCCCGTCGCAGGCGGTGACGACGAGTTGTTGCTCGACGAGCCGGCGCTGGCGGAGGGGCACGAGTATTTTCGGCTCGGCGCGTTCTCGGTCAGCAATGACGGGCGCTATCTCGCCTATGCGATCGACGACAATGGCAGCGAGCGTTTCGAGGTTCGGGTCAAGGATCTGGACACCGGCGAGCACCTGCCCGACGTGATCCCTGGGATGCTCAGCGAGATTGTCTGGACTGCGGACGATGCGGGCTTTCTCTACGGACTGGCTAACGAGCAGTGGCGGACGGACAATGCGCGGTTCCACCGGTTGGGGACGCCGATTTCCGAGGACGTGGTGCTGTTCCACGAGGAGGACGAGGGCTTTCGCGTCGGCGTCGGCGAGACGAGTTCGCGCAAGTGGATCGTGATTGCGACGAGCGATCATGTGACGAGCGAACTGTATCTGCTGCCTGCGCACGAGCCGCTGGCGGTGCCGATCCTCGTTTCGGCGCGGAAGGTCGGTCGCGAATATGACGTGGACGAGCATGACGGGACGCTGTTCATCCATACCAACGACGTCGATCCGAATTTCCGGCTGTGCACCGCGCTGGTCGAGGAGCCGGACGCGTGGAGCGAGCTGATTCCGGCCTCGCCGCATTTCTATATGACGGGCGTGGAGTGTTATCAGGACTTCTTCGTGGTCGACGGGCGCGAGGATGGCCTCGATCAGATCGCGATCCACCGGTACGAGACGCCGACCGAGGGCAAGCGGATCGACTTCCCCGAGGCGAGCTATGTCGCAGGGCTGGGGGATAATCCCGAGTACGACATGACGGTGCTGCGGCTTGGGTATGAGTCGATGGTCACGCCTGGCACCGTGTACGACTATGACGTCGATACCGGTGAGCGGACGATGCTCAAGGTGCAGGAGATCCCGAGCGGGTATGACGCGGCGAAATATGCGACCGAGCGGCTCAAGATCGTCGCGCGGGACGGGACGGAGATCCCGGTCTCGATCGTGTATCCGGCCGGGTTCGTTCGCGATGGGTCGGCGCCTTTGTTCCTCTATGCGTATGGCGCGTACGGCTATGCGATCCCGCCGGGCTTCTCGACGGGGCGGATGAGCCTGCTCGATCGCGGGTTCGCCTATGTGATCGCGCATATCCGGGGTGGCGACGATCTGGGTCAGCAATGGTATCTGGATGGCAAGCTGGAGAAGCGCGCGAATACGTTCAACGATTTCGTCGATGTGGCGAAGGCGCTGGTCGACGCGAAGTGGACGTCGGCGGGGAAGATCGCGATCGCGGGGCGGTCGGCTGGCGGCGAGCTGATGGGGGCGGTGGTCAATTCCGATCCCGAGCTGTGGGGCGCGGTGATCGCGGACGTGCCGTTCGTCGACGTGCTGAACACGATGCTCGACGAGAGCCTGCCGCTGACGCCGGGCGAGTGGCCGGAGTGGGGCAATCCGATCGAGGACGAGGCTGCGTTCAAGCTGATCCGGTCGTATTCGCCGTACGACAACGTGAAGGCGCAGGCTTATCCGCCGATGTTCATCAGCGGCGGGCTGAACGATCCGCGCGTGACCTATTGGGAGCCGGCGAAGTGGGCGGCGAAGCTACGGTTGATGAAGACCGACGACAATGTGCTGCTGCTCAAGACCAACATGGGCGCGGGGCATGGCGGCAAGTCGGGGCGGTTCGAATCGCTGCGGGAGGGCGCCGAGGAACACGCGTTCGTGCTGTGGCAGCTGGGCGTCGCGGGGTGAGCCGGTTCACGCTCTCGATCACGGCGCAGGACGCGGATATCGACGAGCTTGGGCATGTGAACAATGCGGTCTGGGTGCAGTGGATCCAGGCCATCGCGACTGCGCATTGGGAGGCGGTGGCGCCTGCCGAGCATAAGCTGGCGTATGTGTGGGTCGTGACGCGGCATGAGATCGATTACCGCGGGAGTGTCGTCGCGGGGGAGACGGTCGTTGGCGAGACTTGGGTCGAGGGGGCGCCTAAGGGGGCTCGGTTCGATCGGCATGTTCGGTTTTTGGGCGGTGATGGGAAGGTGAAGCTTGAGGCGGTGACGACCTGGGCTTTGCTGGATCGGGGGACTGGGCGGTTGATGCGGGTGCGTGAGGATGTCGCTGCGCCGTTTTATCCTCGCCGGAACGGGGAGGGGGACCGCGACGCGTAGCGGCGGGGTGGAGGGGGAGCGCCGCGGGCGTTACGGCTGTGTCGGAGTGATTATGGGCGCTGCGCTTGGATAAGGCGAGTCTCACGGCTGGTATTTTTGCCGCACGCCCCCTCCACCAGCTTCGCTGGTCCCCCTCCCCGTTCCGGGGAGGATTAGCCGCTGTTTCTTAGGGCGGTGGCGATGGCGTTGATCGAGAGGAGGATGCCTTCGCCGATCCTCGGGTCGTCCTCGCCTGCTCGGCGGCGTTTTATCAGTTCGATCTGGAGGAGGTTCAGCGGCTCGATATAGGGCAGGCGGAGGCGGATCGAGGCGTCTAGGGCGGGGTGCTTTTCCAGGAGGCGGGACTGGCCTGTTACCTGCAAAAGCCCGTCGTGAGTCTGGTGCCAGCCGTCGCGGATCTTGGTGAAGATCTCGCGGAGTTTGTCGTCCTCGACGAGTCCGGCATAGCGTTCGGCGATGCCGATGTCGGACTTGGCAAGGACCATTTCGAGATTGGCCAACGCGGAGGCGAACAGCGGCCAGCCTTGCGCCATGTCCTTCAACAGCGCCTTGTCCTCGAAATCGGCGATCGCGCGGCCGACTCCGTACCAGCCGGGGAGCATGACTCGCGCCTGTGCCCAGCTGAACACCCAGGGGATGGCGCGGAGGTCTTCGATGCGGTCGGACTTGGTGCGGCTGGCGGGGCGGCTGCCGATCTTGAGGCCGGCAATCTCGGCGATCGGGGTCATCTGGCGGAAGAAGGTGCGGAAGCCTTCGGTGCCGTAGACGAGGTCGCGGTAGCTGTGGAACGCAGTGTCGCTGAGCGTGTCCATCGCTGCGGAGAAGCTGGCGTTGTCGGCGTTGGAGAGGCGTTCGGGCTCGAGGCTGGCGAGCAGCGTGGCCGACGCGATCGCCTCGAGGTTGGTCATCGCGGCATCGCGCGTGCCGTATTTGGCGGCGATGACTTCGCCCTGCTCGGTGATGCGGATGCGGCCCTGCACGGTGCCCGGGGGCTGCGCGCGGATAGCACGGAAGGCCGAACCGCCGCCGCGTCCTACCGCGCCGCCGCGACCGTGGAACAGCTGCATGCCGACGCCCGCCGCGGCGAACACGGGTTTCAATGCGGTCGAGGCTTTCGATAGCTGCCAGGTGGAGGTGAGATACCCGCCGTCCTTGTTGCTGTCGGAATAGCCGATCATCACTTCCTGATGGCCGCGCGCCTTGGAAATGGTGGCGATCTCGGGGAGCGCGAACCAGGCGGACATGACGCCGGGGGCGGCTTCGAGATCGCCGATCGTCTCGAACAGGGGCACCGCCATTATCGCGGCGGTCGGCGTGTCTCCGGGACGGTAGAGGCCGACTTCCTTCAGGAGCAGGTTCACCTCGAGCAGGTCGCTGACCGACTGCGCCATCGAGACGATGTAGTTGGTGATGCACGCGGGGCCATAGGCAGCATGCGCGTCGGCGGCGGCCTGGACGATCGCCAGTTCGCCTGCGGTCTCGTCGGTGTAGTCGGCGAAGCGCGAGGTGAGCGGGCGGGCGTTGGCCAGTTCGCGCCTGAGGAGGTCGACGCGTTGGTCTTCGTCGAACGACATATAGTCTGCTTCGACGCCGGCCACGTTCAGCAGTTCGGCGACTACGCGTTCGTGGACGGCGCTGTTCTGGCGGAGGTCCAATGTGGCGAGGTGGAAGCCGAACGTCTCGACCGCGCGGATCAGCCGGCCGAGTGCGCCGCCGGTCTTCAGCGCGATGCCGAGGCCGTGTGCGAGCGTGACGAGGTCGGCACGGAAGTCGGCGGGGCTCGCATAGGGTTCGCCGGTTAGGCGACCGGGGCGCGGGGCGTGCTTGCCGGTGAGCGCGTCGTGTGTAGCGGACAGGCGGGCGTAGATGCCGGAGAGCGCGCGGCGATAGGGCTCGTCGCTGCGGCTGGCGGCATCGTCGCCGCTGGCGTCGGCGAGCGCCTGCACCGCAGCGTCGGCGGGGGCGTGTTCGGTGGAGATCGAGAGCTCGGCGCCGAGCGCGTGCACCGCGTCGCAATAATAGCCGAGCACCGCTTCGCTCGCCTTCGACAGTGCGGTCTTCAGCGAGCCGGCGGTGACGTACGGGTTGCCGTCGCGGTCGCCGCCGATCCAGCTGCCGGGGCGCAGGAAGCTAGGCGTGCGTTCGCCGAGTGCGCGGTCCCAGCGCTGGTAGAGTGCGGGGAGCGCGGGGAGGAACACATCGCGCAGATAGCTGAGCGCATTGTCGACCTCGTCGGTGACGTAGAGGCGGTCGCGTCGGAGGACGCGGGTTTGCCAGAGCAAAGCGATCTGGCGGAGGATCGCGTCGTCGACGCTGTCGCCATCCGGCGTGGTGTCGCGGCCGAGATCGCGCAACGCCATCAGCTCGGCGATGCGGTTGCGGTGGTCGATCATGCTTTTCCGCCGGACTTCGGTCGGGTGCGCGGTGAGAACGGGGGCGATCAGCGCGTGGTCGAGCAGCTTGCGGATCTGGGTGCGGTCGATGCCTTCGGATTCGAGCTGGGCGATCGCGGAGGCGAGGTCGGCGCCGTCTTCTGCGGCGATGCCCTGGCGGTCCTCGGCGAGGTTGGCGAGCATCGAGAACAGCATGAAGCCGCGGACGAAATCGAGCGTCTCATCGAGGCTGAGCTTTTCGAGGCTGAGATCGACCGCGCGATCGTCGCCGGGCTTGCCTTCGGAGGCGTCGCGGTGGCGCTCGACAGACGCCTTGCGGATCGTCTCAGTGGCCTCGAACAGACGCTCGCCGCCATAGGCGCGGATGACGTCGCCGAGCAGTTTGCCGAGGAAGCGGATGTCGGAATTGTTCGCGATTGCGGGGAGGCTAGCCATGATCCCCTGCTGCGCTGCGGCAGAGTTCAGGTCAACCGGGAATGGAAGGCTTGAGGCGTGAAATCGAATGCATTGCGCGGGCGATGCGTAATATTATTGTCTATGGGTGCCCTGGGCGTCGGCCTTAAGTTTCTCCCAGATACTCCGCCATCCTAACCCCACTCCGTCATCCCAGCGAAAGCTGGGATCTCCGCGTGTGGCAGGTGCCGCGAACCCCGACAGATACCCCAGCGTTCGCTGGGGTGACGGGTGTTTGGGTTCAGCGCTTACGCGATTCCGCGCGTTCTTCGGACGTCACCGTGCCGTCGCGGTTGAGGTCCATCCTGTCGAACCAGGCGAGCGTGCCTTCGCTCCACTCGATCGCGGTGATGATGCCGTCCTTGTTACGGTCGAACGCCTTGATGCGCGCGTTCGGTGCGGGGAGTTCGTCCTTGGTTATGCGGTCGTCGGCGTTGCGGTCTAGCGTGCGGAAACGGCGTTCCATGCTGGCGCCGAAGTCCAGGCGCGAGGTTACCGAGGGGGGCACGAAGCCTACCGCGTTGGCGTCGGCCTGTGCGCGCTGCTCGTCCTTGTCGCCGCATGCGGACATGAAAAGTCCCGTCGCGGCGAGCGCCGCCACCAGTTTCACCTGCATAGTATCTCCCGTCGTCTCGAAAGCCGTTACGCTTCCAGTTCAACGTCCCAATACAGCCAGTCGTGCCATGTGTCGTGCAGGTAGTTGGGCGGAAAGCTGCGGCCGTGTTCCTGCAGATGCCAGTTGGTCGGACGGATCGGCTCGAGGTGGAGCGGCATCGCCGCCTGTTTCGGCGTGCGCCCGCCTTTCTTGAGGTTGCAGGGCGAGCAGGCGGTGACGACGTTCTCCCACGTGGTACGACCGCCTTGCGCGCGCGGCACGACATGGTCGAAGGTGAGATCGCGCAGCTTGCCGCAATATTGGCAGGTGAACTTGTCGCGCAGGAACAGGTTGAAACGGGTGAAGGCGGGAAATTGCGACGGTCGGACGAACTGCTTCAGCGCGATCACCGAGGGCAGTTTCAGCGCGAAATTGGCGCTGCGGACTTCGCGTTCATAGGTGGCGACGATGTCGACACGATCGAGGAAAACAGCCTTGACCGCAGTTTGCCACGGCCAGACGCTGAGCGGATAGTAGGAAAGCGGCGTATAATCGGCATTCAGCACGAGCGCCGGACAACCATCCGGGTGGCGTATCAGGTCGGGGTGAAACACGGCTCCTCCCACTCAGGCTTCGCAGAGCGCCCTATGGACGACAGCGATGACAAGGACATGACAGCACGGCGCGTATCGTCAGGTCAAGCGCGGTGAGCGGCGAGACGGTTATTACGCGGTTCGCGCCGAGCCCGACCGGACGGTTGCATCTCGGGCATGCGGTATCGGCGATCCGCGCGCATGATTTTGCGCGGGAGCGCGGCGGGCGGTTCGTGCTGCGGATCGAGGATATCGACGGGACGCGGAGCCGGCCCGAGTTCGTCGCGGGGATCCTCGAGGATCTGGCGTGGCTCGGGTTGCGGTGGGATCTGCTCGTGTTCCAGTCGGAGCGGCTGGCGAAATATCAGGCTGCGCTGGAGACTTTGAAGGCGCGCGGGCTGGTCTATCCGTGTTTCTGTACGCGGGCGGAGATCGCGGCGAGTGCGTCCGCACCGCAGGGGGATGCTGCGCCGGTCTATCCGGGGATCTGTCGGGGTCTGACCGCGCAGGAGATGACCGCACGCGCGCATCTAGCGCATTGCTGGCGGCTCGATATGGCGAAGGCGGTGGCGATTACCGGCGCGCTGGCGTGGCATGATGCGATTGCCGGGACGGTGGTGGCCGATCCTCTGGCGCAGGGGGATGTGGTGCTGGCGCGCAAGGATGCGCCGGCGAGCTATCATCTGGCGGTGACGCTGGACGATGCCGCGCAGGGCGTGACCGACGTGGTGCGCGGGGTAGACCTGTTCGCGGCGACGGACGTGCACCGGCTGCTGCAGGCTTTGCTGGGGTTGCCGGTGCCTTCGTATCATCATCATCCGCTGGTGGTGGACGCGGCGGGGCGGCGGTTGGCGAAGCGGGACGGGGCGGTGTCGCTGGCGGAGATGCGGGCGGGTGGGGAGGATGGGGCGGCGTTGGCGGCCCGGTTGCGAGGTGGGGATCGGCTCGCGACTTCCAGGTGAGGACCTGAGCTAAGGTGGTGCGAATATCCTCCCGTCATGGTGGCCTTATAACGGCTGGCAATCTGCACTTCCTTGTTCTCCCGCGAAGGCGGGAGCCCAGACTGGGTCCCCGCCTTCGCGGGGAAACAGGGGGAAGGTGCGGCGGCTCTAATGTTGTACCACCCCGGCAGAGGCCGGGGCCCAATTGGGGGACGGTGCTGGCGAAGGCATCGCTCCGTTACCTCTGCTTTCCCAATTGGGCCCCGGCCTCCGCCGGGGTGGTGTTTTTTTACAGCTCGATCCCCAGTCTCGGCGCTGCCCAGGTCATCGCCGCGTACAGCGCGATCGTCAGTACGCAGCCCGCCATCAGCGAAACCCAGAAGGGTACACCATGTCGCAACAGCGCGGGGATCAGCAGGAACATCGGCAGCGACGGTAGCACGTACCAGAAGGTCGCGCCGGCGTGCGCGGCCATCGTCCGCGGATCGGGTTTGTCGTGCCAGAGCCAGATCATGCCGAGCACCGAAACCAAAGGCAGCGACGCCACGAGCGCACCGAAACCGGGATAGCGCTTCGCCAGTTCCGACGCGGCGGCAATCAGGATACCGGAAATCAGGGCCTTGAGCGCAAGATAGAGCATGCGCCATGTGCGCTACCCACGCGGCAGTCCGCAACATTGCTTATCGGCAACATGGGTCATTTTCCGGCTTCGGGTACGCCATTGCTACCCCGCCGGTGCGCGCTTACATTCGGGTCATGAACACATTCCTCGTCATCCTCCTGATCGCGGCGATGATCGCGACCGTCGTGGCCCTGGTGCGGGGCGTCGTGTCGTTCCTGCAGGAGGGCAGCGCGCAGGTCCGCGATGGGAACGGGCCGAGTACCGCGTCGCTGAAATCGAATCGGATGATGCAGCAGCGAGTCTTCTTTCAAGCGCTGGCGATCCTGATCGTCGTCGTGATCCTGTTCGCGGCGGGGCGGACGTAAGCGGCTTTGCATTTTGGGCTATTTTGCCTTCAACTTGCGTCGTCCCAGCGGATGCTGGGATCTCACCGTTTGGCGGATGTCACGAGCCACGAGGGATACCCCAGCTTTCGCTGGGGTGACGGGATTTGGTTGCCAGGGCGGCGGGATTTGGTCGCTGGGGCGGGGTTTATTGGCACGGCGACGGGGCTTTGATGCGCTTTAATCTGGAACATTCATGGTCAAGCTGAACAAGATTTACACGCGCACCGGCGACGACGGCACGACCGGGCTGGTCGACGGATCGCGCGTGTCGAAGTCGAGCGCGCTGATGCAGGCGATCGGCGATGTCGACGAGGCGAACTCGGCGATCGGCCTCGCGGTGATCGCGCTCGGCGATCAGCCGATGGCGGCGGCGCTGACGCGGATTCAGAACGACCTGTTCGATCTCGGCGCGGACCTGGCCACGCCCGCGGGCGCGGACGAAGCCGGCGCGGACGATTTTACGCCGTCGGAGATGGTGTTGCGGATCGTGCCCTCGCAGGTCGAGCGGCTGGAGCGCGAGATCGACGCGATGAACGCGCACCTCGCCCCGTTGCGGAGTTTCATCCTGCCGGGCGGCTCCGCCGAAGCCGCCGCGCTGCATCTGGCGCGGGCGATCAGCCGACGGGCGGAGCGATCCGCAGTCGGCGCGAGCGAGACGCAGCGGCTTAATCCGGCCGCATTAGCGTATGTTAACCGGTTATCGGATTTCCTGTTCGTGGCGTCGCGGGCGGTGAACCAAAACGGGGCCGGCGACGTTCTATGGCGACCGGGGGCTACGCGCGTCTAGGCGCGTATCGTCGCTCGCGTTCCAACGTCGCATCGGTCGACGTAGAACTGAGGAGAGATCGATGCCGAGTCCCGTCCGTCCCGATCGCGCCACGGCGCCGGAGACCTCCCCTCTAGCCCAGCGGTTTGCCGCGGTTCGCGATCTGACGCTCGCACTCGCCGCTCCCCTCTCGGATGCCGATGCGACGGTGCAGTCGATGGCCGACGCATCGCCGACCAAATGGCACATGGCGCACACGACGTGGTTCTTCGAAACGTTCGTCCTGCGCGATCATGTCGTAGGCTATGCGCTGCACGACGAGCGGTTCCCGTTCCTGTTCAACAGCTATTACGAGGCCGAAGGGCGTCGCCATGCGCGCGATCGGCGCGGGATGGTGACGCGGCCGTCGCTCGACGAAGTGCGGGCGTATCGCGCGCATGTCGATGCGGCGCTGATCGACGCGCTGCCGACCTTGTCCGAGGATGCGCAGGCGCTGGTGGCGCTCGGCTGTCATCACGAGGAACAACACCAGGAATTGCTGGTGACCGATATCCTCCACATGTTTTCGGAGAACCCGCTCGAGCCGGCGATGTGGCCGGCGGCGCGCAAAATTCCGGTGGCGATGCCGGGTACGATCGGCTGGATCGAGCGTGGCAGCGAGATCGTCGAGATCGGCCATGACGGCGAAGGGTTTTCGTTCGATTGCGAAGGGCCGCGTCATGCTGCGTTGCTGTCGCCGCACGCGATCGCCGACCGGACCGTGACCAATGGCGAATGGGCCGCCTTCATCGCCGATGGCGGTTACCGCGATGCCCGGCACTGGCTGGCCGATGGCTGGGCGTGGGTGAAGGCGGAGGGGATCGTCGCGCCTTTGTATTGGGAAGAGCGGGATGGCGAGTCTGGGAGCGGCTGGACCCGGTTCGGGCTCGACGGTCGCCGCGCGATCGATCCGGCCGCCCCGGTGACGCATGTCAGCTTCTTTGAAGCGGATGCCTATGCGAGCTGGGCCGGTGCGCGATTGCCGACCGAATTCGAATGGGAGGCGGCCGCGGCTTCGTATGACGCCTCCGGTGGCAACCAGATGGACGTCGCGGGCCCGGTCGAACCGCGGCCTTCGCCAGGCGGCCCGGCGTTCTTCGGCGATGTCTGGGAATGGACCGGCAGCGCGTATCGCCCCTATCCGAAGTTCGCGAAGGTCGACGGCGCGGTCGGCGAATATAACGGCAAGTTCATGAGTTCGCAGTTCATCCTGCGTGGCGGGAGCTGCGCGACGCCGCGCGGTCACGTCCGGGCGAGCTACCGCAATTTCTTCTATCCGCACCAACGGTGGCAGTTCACCGGCGTGCGCCTCGCGAAAGATATCTGATGTTGAAGCCTGAGATCGAGGACGGCCAGCAGACGCTCGCCGACCCGCAATTCCGCGCCGATGTGCTGGACGGGCTCGCGCGGGTGCCGCGGGCGATCCCGGCGCGGTGGTTCTACGACCGGCGCGGCTCGGAACTGTTCGAGAAGATCACCGACTTGCCCGAATATTACCCGACGCGGACCGAGCGCTCGATCCTGGAGACCGTGTGTCCGGAGGTCGCCAGGATCGTCGGCGAGGGCCGTGCGGTGGTCGAGTTCGGCTCCGGCTCGTCGACCAAGACGCCGATCCTGCTCGATGCGGTCGCGCCGTCGGTGTACGTGCCGATCGATATCTCGGGTGATTTCCTGCGGGAATCGTCGAACGTGTTGGGCGAGCAGTTCCCCGACCTGCTGGTGCTGCCGTTCGAGGCGGATTTCATGCGGCCGCTGAGCTTGCCGAAGACGATCGCGGATACGCCGAAACTGGGGTTTTTTCCGGGATCGACGATCGGCAACATGATCCCGCTGATGGCGGTCGACCTGTTGCGCGCGATGCGGGCGTCGCTCGGCGTGGGCGCGATGCTGTTGATCGGGATGGACCGGATCAAAAGCGAGGACGTGCTGGTGCCGGCGTATGACGATGCGCAGGGCGTGACGGCGGCGTTCAACCTGAACCTGCTCGAGCGGATCAATCGGGAGCTGGGCGGCGATATTCCGGTCGAGGCGTTTCGGCACAAGGCGGTGTGGAACGACGATCGTGCGCGGGTCGAGATGCATCTCGAGGCGACGCGCGACGTTGCGTTTAGCGTGGACGGGCGGACATTCGAAATGTCTGCGGGTGAGACGATTCACACGGAAAACTCGCATAAATATGGCGAGCGGGATGCGCGGATCCTGTTGCGGTCGGGGGGGTGGACGCCGGTGGCGGCGTGGACCGACCCCGAGGGGCTGTTCGGGGTGTATCTCGCCGAGGCTCAGGTGGAACGGCCGGCGCCCTGAGTGGCGGGGGGGGGGGGGGGGGCGGGGGTTAGCGCACCACCTTGGCGCGCCACGTCGTGATGTAGTCGATGTTGCCGCGGCATTCGCCCATTTCGGATTGTTCGGACAGGCGCAGGCGGGTGCCGTCCCAGACGAAGCTCTGGATCACGCCGCAATCGCCGAGTCCGCGGCCCTTGGCGTAGCTGGTCAGGACGCCGTTCTTGAAAGTGCCGTTGACGACGCTCTTGACCGGCGTGGCGGAGTCGGCGCCGGTTTCCTCGAAGCCGGAGGGGGCGTCGGTCTGGGCCGGGGTGATCGTCGCGCCGTCGATGATGAAGAGCGCGCCGATCATGTTGTACGCGCCGGTCGAGCAGGGGAGCATGACAAGCGTCTTGCCACCGCCGAGCACGTGCGTCTCCGGGTCGAAGATCGCAGCGTTGGCGCCGGTCGGGAAATTCTCGAGCGAGCACGACCCGCGTTTGCGCATCGTCGCGATCTGCGCGGCGGTGAGCTTGGCGGCGGTACCTGACGGCGCGACCGCGGCGATGACGGGGAGGGCGGGCGTCGGTGCGCGCGAGGCGGCGGGGCCTCTGGCGACGATCGCGTCGACGGTGCCCGCCCGGCCTTGTTGCGCGTCGATGTAGCGGAGCGCGGCGGCGGCGCCCTTCAGCGAGAGCGTGGCGAGCGTGCCGCCGTTCGCGTCGAGGATTTTCAGCGACTGGGCGTTGGCGATCGCGGTGGCGAGCGCGGTTGCGTCGCGCAGGGCGATCGGCTTGCCGTCGACCGCGAAGCTGGCGGGTGGGCGCTTGGTGGCGGCCTGGTCGTTGCGGGTTTCGATCGCCAGCGAGATGTTGCCGCCGCCGGTCGCGACCGCGCCGGGCTCTCGCGTGAGGTTGAGCGTGATCGTGTCCTGGCCGATGCTCGCGTCGGGGAGGAGCGAGCCGAGCGTGCAGCGAAGCGCGTTGTCGCAGCCTACGGTCCAGTCGGTGAAGGTCTTCGTGGCGCCGGGCTTGGGTGGCGCGTGCGTGTCGGTCTGCTGCGGTGCCGTCGGGGTTGCGGGAGCGGGCTCGGTCTTGGCCTCGGGCGCGGAGTCAGGCTTGGGCTGCGGCGCGGGCTGGCTCGGCGAACAGGCCGTCATCAGCGGGAGCGTTAGGAGGGGCGCGAGGGCGGAAAAGATCGGTTTGCACAGCATTGTTGCAGCCTAGCGCGCTGGCAGCGCGGGGAAAAGCGGCTAGGGAGGGGGCAACAAATCAGGAGAGCGATGTGCAGACGATCGGCGTGATTGGTGCAGGGCAGATGGGCGCGGGAATCGCGCAGGTGTCGGCGCAGGCGGGGTACCGCGTGCTGCTGGCCGACGTGTCGCTGGAGGCGGCGAGCAAGGGCAAGGCGGGGATCGCCAAGGCGCTCGGCCGGCTGGTCGAGAAGGAGAAGATCGCGGGTGAGGCACGCGATGCGGCGCTGGCGCTGATCGAGCCGGTCTCGAGTGTGGCGGAGATGGGCGACTGTGCGATCGTGGTCGAGGCGGCGACCGAGCGTGAGGCGGTGAAGCGGCAGATCTTCGCCGAGGTCGGCAAGGTGCTGGGGCCGGATGCGATCCTGGCGTCGAACACGTCGTCGATCCCGATCACGCGGCTGGCGCAGGCGGCGCCCGATGCGGCGCGGTTCATGGGGGTGCATTTCTTCAATCCGGTGCCGGTGATGCGGCCGATCGAGCTGATCCGGGGCCTTGCGACGTCGGACGCGACGGTGGCGGCGGTCGAGGCGTTTGCGGAGAAGCTCGGGAAGCAGGTGGTGCATGCGAACGACGCGCCGGGCTTCATCGTCAACCGCGTGCTGATGCCGATGATCAACGAGGCGTGCTTCGCCCTGGGCGAAGGCGTGGCGAGCGTGCGCGACATCGATCTCGCGTGCCAGCTCGGGCTGAACCATCCGATGGGGCCGCTGACGCTGGCGGATTTCATCGGGCTGGATACGTGCCTGGAGATCACGCGCGTGCTGTTCGAGGGGACGGGCGATCCCAAGTTCCGGCCGGCGCCGGTGCTGGTGAAGTATGTCGAGGCCGGGTGGTTCGGGCGGAAGACTGGCCGCGGGTTTTATGATTATTCGGGGGCGGAGCCTGTGCCTACTCGGTGAGGGGGGCTTGGTAAAAGGTAAGGTGCCGAAAATTGTTGAGGGTAGCGCGTTAACTCCACCCCGTGCATTGTAACCAAGTGCCGAACGTGAACCCAATAATTTTGAAGTGGGCGAGAGAGACCGCGGGTCTTGACTTGGATTCGGCTGCGCGCAAGATTGGTCTCGGCGCTGCACGTGGAGTGGCGGCCGCCGACCGGTTGGCTGCTATCGAGGCTGGCGAAGGAGAATTATCCGCGGCGCTGTTGAAGCGCATGGTGCAGCAGTACCATCGCCCTTTGCTAACCTTCTACTTGTCGGCCCCACCCGCCGTTGCAGATATCGGTCAGGATTTCCGCACGCTTCCAGACCAAAGCGATCCGTCGAATGTGCTGTTGGCAACTCTTCTGCGGGATGTAACGGCGCGTCAGGCTCTCGCGCGGGATGCACTAGAGGAAGAGGAAGACGTGGTCCCGGTGCCGTTCGTGGGCTCGGAAAGAGCTACGCGCGATCCCGAGCGCCTATCTGCGGCTATTGTTGAGGCTATCGGATTTAGCAGAGCCGAATTTCGCGCATGCCGCACGGCGGAGGAGGCCTTTACTTATCTTCGCGGGCTCGTGGAAGCGAGAGGCGTTTTCGTGCTACTCGCCGGCGATTGTGGGCACCACACCACCGCTATCGACGTGAAGGTCTTCCGCGGTTTTGCCGTTGCCGATCCCATAGCGCCCTTTATTGTCGTCAACGATCAGGACGCAAAGTCGGCGTGGTCGTTCACACTGCTTCACGAACTCTCGCATCTCCTATTAGGCGCGGGCGGCGTCAGCGGCGGTCGGCCTAGCGCCGGTGTTGAACGGCTTTGCAACGATACTGCCGCTGCGACGCTCATTTCGCCTGCCGAAATTGACGATTTGCCAGCATCCGGTGATGCTGTGGAAGTTGAAGGCATTAACGCGTTAGCGGACAGGATTAACGTCAGCCGTACGATGATCGCATATCAACTGTTTGCTGCTGGGCGCGTGTCTGAAGTGCGCTGGATAAGTTTGCGCGACCAATTTCGTGCGGAGTGGCTAGCAGCCAAGGATAAAAACCGAGAGCGTAGCCGGGGGCGTCCTGGACCAAGCTGGTACGTCGTTCGGCAACACCGCCTTGGTTCCGCCCTGCTGAGTCTAGCACGGCGAGGTATTGCTGACGGATCGCTTACTCCAAGCCGGGCCGCGAGGATGCTGGGGGTCAAGCCGATGAATGTTTACCCGCTACTTGCTGAGCCTAGGCGGATGAATGCCGGATGATCTACCTGCTAGACGCCAACGCCCTCATCAACTCTCACAAAACGTGGTATGCGCTGCACCGAGTGCCCGAGTTTTGGCGATGGCTCGTCTATCATGCGGAAGCGGGGTCGATTAAAATGCCGTCCGAAATCTACGGCGAAATCGAGGGCGGCAACGATGCGCTAACCGAGTGGGTCAAAGAGGAAACGCATAAAAAGGCGCTGCTGCTTGTCGAGGAGAGCGACCTCGGCAAAGTCCAGGCGGTACTTAGTCATTATAGCGCCATCCTTAGCGATGCTGACGTTATCAAAATCGGTCAGGACCCCTTCCTCGTTGCCGCAGCGATGGGGCACAGCGATCGCGTAGTCGTAACTGCGGAGACTTGGGACTCGAAGAAGCAGGGTGCGAATAAGAAGGTCCCAAACATCTGTGAAGCTTGCGGGGTCACTTGGCGTACGCCGATCCAGTTAATCAACGAACTGGATTTCACGACAGCTTGGGACTTGCTCTAGCCGCTAGGCGACGTTGAGCGACCGCTGACGAACAGCCGCTAGGATCATTTTCTCTCCCTCGCAGTCAATCTCAATTACCCGAGATGCGAACCAGATCGGTTAAGCCGCTTGACATCGTCACGCTCGTTTGGTACATAACGGGAACGCTGAAGAATTGCGGGTCGGGCTGGTGGCTCGGGCGGAGAGAGGCCGGGACGGTCGGGGTGGGAGCCTCGGGTGTCGCCGGCCTTTTCGCGTTCTGGCGTCCTATCGGGAGAGCGGGGATGGTGCGGTTGGTGGCGGCGGATAATCGGATCGTGCAGTGCGCCGCGGTGCGCAAGGATGGGTGGACCAAGGCGCGGCGTGAGGGATTTTTCGCGATGCTGAGCGCGACGTGCAACGTGCGGGCTTCGGCGGCGGCGATGGGGATGACGGATTGTGGCGCCTATTATGTGCGGCGGCGCGATCCGGTGTTTGCAGGCCAGTGGCAGGAGGCGCTGGCGGAGGGCTATGGGCGGCTCGAACAGGCGCTGATGGCGCTGGCGCTTGAGGGGATCGATCCGGCGCCCGCGATCGAGGCGGGGATCGAACAGGCGCGGGCGGCGACGTGCGGCGAGGCGAAGACCGAAGGCTTCGGGGCCGAGCGGCGGCGGGTGGACGCGGCGGCTTGGGCTGCGGACGGGGGCGGGGATGCGGTGGTTCCCGGTGCCGGGCGCGGAGCCGGGGGGGCAGCGCATGCGGGTGTTGGCGATGGAGTGATCGTGGGATCGCTGGACGGTACGCCGGGGATCAAGCCGGCAATAACGAGCGTCGATCTGGCTCTGCGGTTGCTGGCGCGGAATGCGGACCGGGTTGCTGGGACCGCTGGCGGGCGGGGGCGCAAGGCTCGGGCTTCGGCGGAGGAGACCGATGCGGCGCTGATCAAGCAGCTCGATGCGCTAGCGCGGCGGATCGCGGTGTCGGAGGCCAAGCGGGTCGGGGACAAGTTGGTCGAACATGGGGTCGTCGGGCATGTCGCTATCGAGCATGGCGCCATCGAGCAGGGTGGCGCTGAGCAGGGCGTCGCGTCCGAAGCGCTGCCGGAATGAGCGGGGACGAGGCGGCGCCGGCGCGCGATCCGGTGGCGGAGCTGGCGATGTTGCCGCGGACGCGGGCGGACTGGGTGCTGGGCATGCTGACTTCGGCACAGCGGCGGGAATTGCATGATCGGTGGGAGGTGTGGGCGCATCCTGGGCAGCATCTGAAGATCGGTGCAGGTGCGGGTGCGGGTGCGGGTGCGGCGGGTTCGGGAGCGGCGGCGGATGACTGGCGGATCTGGGTGATCCTGGCGGGGCGCGGGTTTGGCAAGACGCGCGCGGGGGCGGAGTGGGTCAGTCAGGTGGCGCGGGACAACCCTGGTGCCCGCATCGCGCTGGTCGGAGCGACCATCGAGGACGTGCGGCGGGTGATGATCGAGGGGGAGAGCGGGCTGCTCGCCGTCGCGCGCGATGACGAGGATCTGGTGTGGCGGGCTGGCTCGGGCGAGCTGCGGTTTGCGAATGGAGCGTTGGCGTTCGCCTATTCGGCGGAGGCGCCCGAGGCTTTGCGCGGGCCGGAGCATCTGGCGGCGTGGTGCGACGAGGTGGCCAAGTGGCGCAACGGCGATGCGACGTGGGATAACCTGATGATGGGGCTGCGGCTGGGCGATCTGCCGCGGATCGTGGTGACGACGACGCCGCGGCCGGTGGCGTTGCTGCGGCGGATATTGGCGCTGCCGGGGGTGGTGCGGTCGCAGGGGCGGACGCGGGATAATGTGCATCTGCCGGCGAGTTTCGTCGAGGCGGTGACCGCGACCTATGCGGGGACGCGGTTGGGGCGGCAGGAGCTCGATGGCGAGCTGATCGAGGATGTCGCGGGGGCTTTGTGGACGCGGGAACTGGTGGAGTCTCGGCGGGTGGCGTTTGCGCCGGCGGTGACGCGGGTCGTGGTGGGGGTGGATCCGCCGGCCGGGAGTGTGTCCGGGGGGCCGGGGGATGCTTGCGGGATCGTTGCGGTGGCGCTGGGGAGTGATGGGTTTGGGTATGTGCTGGAGGATGCGAGCGTTTGCGGGGCCAGTCCGGAGGGGTGGGCTCGGGCGGTGGCCGAGTGTGCCGCGCGGCATGGCGCGGACCGGGTGATCGCGGAGGCGAACCAGGGGGGGAAGATGGTGGGGAGCGTGCTGGCCGGCGCGGACCGGGCGATGCCGGTGAAGCTGGTCCATGCGTCGCTTGGGAAGGTGGCGCGGGCGGAGCCGGTGGCGGCTTTGTATGAGGCTGGGCGGGCCTGGCATGTGGGGGCGTTTCCGGACCTGGAGGACGAGCTTTGCGGGCTGATCGCGGGCGGCGGGTATGAGGGGCCGGGGCGGTCGCCGGATCGGGCTGATGCTCTGGTTTGGGCGATGACCGAGGTGATGTTGGGGCCTCGGGCGCGGGTTTCGGTTCGGGTGCTTTAGGTTTGTCCTGATCCTCCCCTGGCAGGGGAGGTGGCAGCCCTTGGGCTGACGGAGGGGTGTCGCGCTATCGAGGGGGTGTCACCCCTCCGTCTGGCAAGCGCCAGCCACCTCCCCTTGCACGGGAGGATCAAGCGTATGGGAGATCGTCCATGAAATTGTTCGGGTGGAAATCCGGGCGCGATGAGTCGCGGCCGGTGTTGTCGCGGGCGTTGAGTGCGCCGGGGTTTCAGGGGGCTTTTGGGGATGTGCCGTACTCTTATGAGGCGCAGGTGCGGGCGGGGTATCTGGGGAATGCGATCGTTCAGCGGGCGGTGAAGCTGGTCGTGGAGTGCGTTGGGTCGGCGCCTTTGATGGCTTCGGATCCGGCTCTGGTTGCGCTGGTGACGGCGCGGTCGGGGGGGCAGTCGCTGGTCGAGACGGTGGCGGCGCAGATGCTGTTGCATGGGAATGCGTATGTGCAGGTGTTGCGCGACGTCGATGGGGGCGCTGCGGAGTTGTTTGCGCTTCGGCCCGAGCGGGTGGCCGTTGAAGCGGATGCCAGCGGGTGGCCGGCCGCGTATCGGTATCGGGTCGGGGAGCGGGTTACTCGGCTGCACGCGGATGCGGTGCGGCCGGAGGTGATCCACCTGAAGAGCTTCAATCCGGTCGACGACCATTATGGGTTGGGGTGCCTGGGGGCGGCTTCGGGCGCGGTGGCGATCCACAATGCGGCGGCGCGGTGGAACAAGGCTTTGCTGGATAACGCGGCGCGGCCTTCGGGGGCGCTGATGTATGATCCGAAGGACGGGGCGGTGCTGTCGACCGAGCAGTTCGAGCGGTTGCGGGGGGAGCTGGAGGCTTCGTTCTCGGGGGCGGGGAATGCCGGGCGGCCGATGCTTCTTGAAGGTGGCTTGCGGTGGCAGGCGTTGAGCTTGTCGCCCGCCGACATGGATTTCGTGGGGACGAAGGCGGCGGCGGCGCGGGAGATCGCGCTGGCGTTCGGGGTGCCGCCGATGCTGCTCGGGCTGCCGGGGGATAATTCCTATGCGAACTACCGGGAGGCTAACCGGGCGCTTTGGCGGCTGGGGGTTTTGCCGTTGGCGTCTTCGGTGCTGACGGGGATCGCTCAGGGGTTGAGCGGGTGGTTCGAGGGGGCGGCGATCTCGGTCGATCTCGACCGGGTGCCGGCGCTGGTCGAGGATCGGGAGCGGCTTTGGGGGATGGTTTCGGGAGCTTCGTTTCTTAGCGATGCGGAGAAGCGGGCGATGCTCGATATTCAGGAGGTGGTCTGATGGATGGGGCGGTTTTGGCGCAGCTGATGCGGCAGGGGGCTGAGCGGGGGGTGGACCTCGTTACGCTGCGGGCGATCGTGGAGGAGGCGGGGGAGTTGGGGGCGGCTCGGGCTTTGGCGCGGGTGGCTTTGAGCGACGAGCGGGCTCGGGAGGATGTGGCGGAGTTGCGCGAGCTGTTGGCGGCTTGGCGGGATGCGAAGCGGTCGGTTTGGAAGGCTGTGGTGGGGTGGATCGCGCGGTTGGCGATGGCGCTGATGCTGGCGGGGCTGGCGGTGAAATTGGGGTTTGCCGCGTGGTTGAAGTGAGCTCGGTGGCGTTCGCGGGGTATGCGGCGGTGTTCGATGTTGTGGACCGCGCGGGCGATGTGATGCGGCGGGGGGCTTTTGCCGGGGCCGGTGTGGTGCCTTTGTTGTGGCAGCATCGGGGTTTGGCGGTTGGTTTGCTCGCGTCGGTTCGAGAGGATGCGCGGGGGTTGCGGGTCGAGGGGGTGGTTGCGGATCTGGCGCTGGCTCGGCTGGTGCGGGGTGGGGCGGTGGCTGGGCTGTCTGTCGGGTATCGGGCGACCTCCGTTCGGCAGGGGGTTCGGCGGGAGTTGCTTTCGGTCGACCTGGTGGAGGTTAGTCTGGTGGCGGTGCCGATGCAGGCTTTGGCGCGGGTTGAGGTGGTGCCTTAGCGGCGTGCCCTCACCCTCCCACGACTTCGTCGCGGGGCCCTCCCTCTCCCCTGACGGGAGAGGGGTTTTTGAGTTTCATTGGGCGTCCTGCGGGGCGCCTTTTTTCGTTTCGGGTGAGGAGATGGGCATGAGTGTTGTTGACCGGCCGGTTTTGGAGGGGGCGGCTCCTCTCGGGGTGAGTGCGGCGTTTGCGGGGTTCGTTCGGACCGGCGCGACGCTGGAGATGAAGGCGTTTACGGGGGTGACGGGCGACGCGGGCGGGTTCGCGGTGCCGCGGGAGATCGATGCTCAGATCGATACGCTGCTGAAGGCGGTGTCGCCGATCCGGTCGATCGCCAATGTGGTGAAGGTGGGGTCGGCGGGGTATCGCAAGCTGGTGACGACTGGGGGTACGCCGTCCGGGTGGGCGGCGGAGAATGCGGCGCGGCCGGAGACGGCTTCGCCGGTGTTCGTCGAGATCGCGCCGCCTACCGGGGAGCTGTATGCCAATCCTTCGGCTAGCCAGGCGATGCTCGACGATGCGGCGTTCGATGTCGAGGAATGGCTGGCGGGCGAGATCGCGATGGAGTTTGCGAAGGCCGAGGGGGCGGCTTTCGTGTCCGGATCGGGCGTGTCGCGGCCTAAGGGGTTTTTGACGTCTGCTACCGCGGCGACGGCGGATGGGGTTCGGGCTTTCGGGACTTTGCAGTATCTCGCGAGCGGGACGGCTGGCGACTTTTCGGCAAGTCCGCAGGAGCGGTTGATCGATCTGGTTCAGTCTCTGCGCGGGCCTTATCGGCAGGGTGCGAGCTTCGTCATGAATGCCGCCACGTTGGCGCGGATCCGGAAGTTCAAGACGAGCGATGGGGCGTTCGTCTGGGCACCGTCGCTGGCGGCGGGGGTGCCGGCGACGTTGCTCGGCTATCCGGTGGTGGAGGCGGAGGACATGCCCGATATCGCGGTGAATGCGCTGGCGATCGCGTTCGGCAACTTCAAGGCGGGGTATATCGTCGCCGAGCGGACCGAGACGGGCATCCTGCGCGACCCGTATTCGAACAAGCCGTTCGTGAACTTCTACGCGACCAAGCGGGTCGGCGGGTGCGTGACGAATTCCGAGGCGATCAAGGTGCTCAAGTTCTCGGTGGCTTGATCGACGGAGGAGGAGGGGTTTGGGGCGGGGGTTGCTCGTCCCAACTCCCCTCTCCCTCCCACGCGCAAGGGCACGCGGGCCCCTCCCTCTCCCCGGAGGGGCGAGGGACATAGGAGAAGTTCGATGGGTGGGTCGGCGATTTCTGCCGGGGTGATCGCTGAGGTGGTCGTCGCGGCTAGGGCTTTGTTGCGGGTGGAGAGTGGGGAGGACGTCGTGCTGGCGCGGTTGGCGCAGACCGCGTTGCTGCTGGCGGAGGCGTTTCTGGGGGCGGCGGTGATCGGGCGGCCGTTCGAGGATGTCGTGACCAGTGCGGCGGGGTGGCGGCGGCTGGTGGTTGCGCCGGTGAGCGCGATTGCCGGGTTTACCGGGTTGCCCGCTGACGGCGCGCCGTTCGTGTTGGCGGTCGGGGCGTATGCGGTCGATATCGATGCGGATGGGGTGGGATGGGTGCGCGTCCTGGCCGCGGGATCGGCCGGGCGGGTGGCTGTGGCGTATTCGGCTGGGATCGCGCTGAGCTTCGAGGCGGTGCCGGCCCCGATCGCGCAGGGGGTGGCGATGCTGGTCGCGCATCTGTTCGATCACCGCGAGAGCGATGTGGCGCCGCCGGCGGCGGTGGCGGCGTTGTGGCGTCCTTATCGGCGGATGCGGCTTGGTTTGGCGGTGCATTCGTGAGTGGGCGGGTGGTTTTGCAGGCGGCTGTCGTCGCTCGGCTGAACGCGGTGCTGGACGTCAGCGTGTTCGATGCGCCGCCGGTGCGGGGTGGGCTGCCTTATGCGGTCGTCGACGAGCCGGTGTTGTCGGACTGGAGCACGAAGACCTGGGTTGGGCGGGAGGGGCGCGTTCTTTTGACTCTGTTCGATGGGGGGGAGCGGCCGGTTCGGGTGCGGGCTTTGCTGGCTGCTGCCGAGGAGGGGTTGGAGGCGCTGCCGCCTGATCTTGGCGAGGGGTGGCGGGTGGTTCGACTGGCGCTCGTGCGGTCTCGGGTGCTGCGGGTCGGGGATCGGTGGCGGGGGACGGCTGAGTTTCTGGTGCGGATGTACCGGGAGAGTTGAGGGTTTCGGGAACTGGGCAAGATTGTTCTCCCGCGGAGGCGAGAGTCCAGACTGGGCCACCGCCTTCGCGGGAAACGTCTTTGGGGGAGATCGACATGGCGGTGGAGAAGGGGAGTGCGTTCCTGCTGAAGGTGGGGAACGGGGCGGCGCCGGTGGTTTACGCGACCGTGGCCGGGCTGCGGACGACGCAGATGTCGGTGAATGGGGAGGCTATCGTTGTCACCACCAAGGACTCCGGGGGGTGGCGGCAGTTGCTGTCCGGGGCTGGGGTTCGGAGTGTGTCTGTGTCGGGGGCGGGGGTTTTTACCGGGTCTGTCGCCGAGTTGCGGGTGAAGGCTAGCGCGCTGACCGGGGTGCTCGACGATTATCGGCTGGCGTTCGAGGGGGGCGATACGATGACCGGGAAGTTCCTGGTGTCTCGGCTGGACTATGCCGGGGATTTCAATGGGGAGCGGTCTTATACGCTTAGCCTGGAGAGTTCCGGGGCTGTTGTTGTGGGTTAGCGGCCTTCCCTCGCCCCTTCGGGGAGAGGGAAGGAGGAGCCGCTTGGCGACGGGAGGGTGAGGGGTGGTTGGGATTTCGGTCCTTAGCCTCACTCCCCTCTCCCTCCCACGCGCAAGGGCGCGCGGGCCCCTCCCTCTCCCCAGAGGGGCGAGGGAATTTTTGGAGACATCTTTATGACGCATCTGGCGAATTCGGTTCGGGGGGAGGCTGCCCTCCGGGTCGGGGGAGAGACCCTTGTCTTGCGGCCTAGCTTTGCGGCTTTGGTCGCGGCCGAGGGGGAGTTGGGGCCTCTGTTCGCGCTGGTAGAGCGCGCCGCCGACGGGAAGCTTGGACTCGGCGAGATGGTGGGGCTGTTCTGGCATTGCCTTCGCGAGTGTCCGGAGGGGGTTACTCGGGAGCGACTTGGCGAGGCTGTGGTCGAGGCGGGGCTGGCGGCGGTGACGCCGGTGCTGCGGATGCTGTTGCGGCAGGTTCTGGCAGGAAAGTGACGTTTTCCGACAGCGCCGGGCGATTGGCTGGCTTTGCGGGCGCGGTGTTGGGGTGGGGGCCGGAGGTGTTCTGGCGCGCTACGCCGGCGGAATTGGCGGGGGGGGGGGGGGCTTTGGTGGGCGACGTTGCGGCGCCGCCGGATGCCTTGACGATCGCGCGGTTGAGGGGGGCTTTTCCTGATGGATGATCTTGATGCGGCTTTGGTGAGCGTTCGGGCGGATACGGCCGGGTTTTCGCGTGATGTCGAGGCGATGCGGGGGGAGTTGGAGGGCGTTCTCGGAAGCGGGGCGGAGCGGGCTGCGCTTCGGTTGGAGGTGGGGCTGTTGCGCGCAGTGCGGTCGGGGAAGCTGGGGTTCGAGGAGCTGAAGGGGGTGGCTCTGTCGGCGCTGGATGCGATTGCTTCGGCGGCTTTGAAGGCTGGGGTGCAGTCGGTGTTGAGTGCTGGGGGTTTGAGTGGGGCGTTGGCCGGGTTGGTCGGTGGGTTGCCTGGGCGGGCGACCGGCGGGCCGGTGTCTCCGGGGCGGGCTTATGTTGTTGGCGAGCGGGGGGCGGAGGTCTTCGTGCCTACCTCGAGCGGGCAGGTCGTTGCGACTGGCGGCGGCGGGGCTCGGGAGGTGCGGGTGGCGATCACCGTCAATGCTGCTGGGGGCAGTGCGCCCGGGGTGTTGGCGCAGTCTAGTCGGCAGGTGGCGCGGGCGGTGAAGGCGGCTTTGGCGGTGGAATAGAGCCGCGGCCCCGTCATGCCGGGCCCTTCGGCTACGCTCAGGAGAGCCTTGTTCCGGCATCCACCGTTGGGCTTGATTATCGGCCGTTGTTTCGCGGAGCCGTGGACCCCGGAACAAGTCCGGGGTGACGGAGTGGGTGGGAGAGCGCGCGGGCCTCACGCCCCTCTCCCTCCCACGCGCAAGGGCGCGCGGGCCCCTCCCTCTCCCCGTAGGGGAGAGGGAATTAGGAGGATATTATGGCGCATTGGCTTTGCTCGGGGCGGACTGTGCAGGTCGAGGGGCTTGTTTCTCGGTTCGATCCTCGGTTTTGGACGGTGGATTTTCCTCGGCCGATGATGGCTTCGGTTGTGACGACCGGCCCCGCGTCGCTGCGGATGGATGCGGTGTTTTATAAGGCGGACGATCTGGCGGGGGTGATCTGGGAGGCGGTCGACCGCTTCGATCATCCTTTGTTGCAGTATGAGACGTCTCGGGATTTTCGGGACTGTCGGCTGCGGTTTCGGTGGCGGTCTTCGGGGGTGATGGCGCTGGACGCTATCAATGGCCCTACCTTGACGATCGAGGGGCGGGATGCGGCGGGGGTGGCTCGGTCCTGGTATGTGCGGTTGTGGAATTATGCGGTGGGGACGCCGGAGGATGCGGTGGTCTCGCTCGATTTCGCGGCGATGGTTGGCGGGTTCGAACTGCCCGAGGATAGCGATCCGGTGTGGGCGGGGGATATCGACCGGATGTTCGTGTCGGTGGTGCCGCCTGAGTATTCTGGGGTGGACGTGGCCCTGGCTGCGCCGCGCGAAGGGTGGGTCGAGTGGACCGATCTCGTCTGCGAGGGGCCGGGGGCGGTGCTGGCGATCGGCGATGCCGTCGTGCCCGAGCATGGGGTGCGGATCGCTGGCGGGTATGACGATAGTTATAACCTGACGCCGGCAAGGGTGCTGCGGAATGCGCTGCATCTCGGGTATCGGGGGAGCATCACGCAGTATGTCGGGATGAGCCATTATTTCCGGCTCGAGGGGGCTGGGGGCGGGTTTTACGTTTCGCTGGCCGGGGGCGTGCTGAACGCGGCGTGTGCGGCGTGGCATCGGGATTTTGCGGGGCGGGCGAAGGCGCTTGGCTATGACGTGATCTGGTCGCTGAGTTACGAGCTGTTCGACGCGCACTGCTGGAACGACTGGAAGCAGCGCGCCGCCGATGGGGCGCCGGCGCTGACCGGATGGGAGCCGCCGTCGACGTTGCTGTCGCCGGCGCATGGCGGGGCGATGGGGTATCTGCAGGCAGTGGCGCGGGCTTTCCTGGGGATCGCGGTGGCGGCGGGGCTGGCGGCGAAGTTCCAGGTCGGCGAGCCCTGGTGGTGGGTGATGCCGGACGGCCGACCCTGCCTGTACGATGCGAGCGCGGTGGCGGCGTTCGTGCCGGTGGCGATGGCTAGCATTCGGGGGACGAAGACGGTGGCGCAGCGGGCGACGCTGGAGGCCGCGGGCGCGTGTCTGGCGGCGTCGACTGCTGCGCTGGTGGCTGCCGCCAGATCGGAAGCACCGGGCTGCGTGTCGCATCTGCTGACGTATCTGCCGACCGTGCTGGATGCAGCCGCGCCCGAGGCGAAGCGCGCGAACATGCCGGTGGGGTGGGCCAGCCCGGCGTTCGATGTGCTGCAGCTGGAGGATTACGACTGGGTGACGGCAGGGGATACCGCGTCGTCCGCGGACGGCGTGGCGGTGGCGTTGGCGCGGCTGGGGTATCCGGTCGAACGGCAGCATTATCTTTCGGGGTTCGTGTTGCGACCCGACCAGGCTGTGCAGTGGGGGCTGATCGAGGCTGCGGCCGAAGTGGCTCGGGGGCGGGGGGTGGCGGAGACGTTCCTCTGGGCTCTGCCGCAGGTGATGCGGGACGGGTTCGTGCATTTCGATACCGAACAGGAGGATGCCGTGGATGCGTTCGATGACGTGCTGTTCCCGCTGGCGCTGGGGCGCGAGGCGGAAGTGGCGCCGGGGTTCTCCACCGCGATCCTGACCAGCGCGGGCGGGCGGGAGGCGCGCAACGCGGCGTGGGCCGAGGCTCGGACGTCGTATGATGTCGGGCCGGGGTTGCGGAGCGAGGCGGATATCGGGGTGCTGCTCGCGTTCTTTCGGGCGCGGATGGGGGCGGCTCGGGGGTTTCGGTTGCGGGATCCTTTCGACTTCGACGCTGTCGGGGAGGCTGTTGGGGTCGGCGATGGGGTGGCTCGGCGGTTTGCCCTGGTGAAGTCTTACGGGGCGGCGGCGCGGCGGATTACTCGGCCGGTTGCTGGGAGCGTTTCGGTGGCTTTGGGGGGCGTTGGAACTGCGGCGTTTTCCGTGGAGGCTGGGGGGTGGGTGGTGCTGGATGTGGCGCCGGCTCTTGGGGCTGTGGTGACTGCGGGTTTTGCGTTCGATGTGCCGGTGCGGTTTGCCGAGGATCGGTTGAGCGTGGCGAGAGCTACGTTTCTGGCTGGGGTGGCGGCGAGTGTGCCTTTGGTCGAGGTGCGGGAGGCGTGATTTTCCCTCTCCCCGTTGGGGAGAGGGAGGGAGGAGCCTCTTGGCGACGGGAGGGTGAGGGGTGGTTGGGATTCTGGTCCTGAGCCTCACGCCCCTCACCCTCCCACGCACAAAGGGCGCGCGGGCCCCTCCCTATCCCCGGAGGGGAGAGGATATCCTTTCAGAGGAGGCGCTCATGTTTCTGGATGCTGAGCTGGCGACGATCGCGCTGTGTTGGCGGATCGAGCGGCGGGATGGGGTGGCGGTCGGCTTGACCGCGCATGACCGGGATCTGGTGGTGGACGGGCTGGTGCACCGGGCGGCGCCGGGGATGACGCCGTCGGCGATCCAGCGGGCCGATGGGCTGGAGGCGGATACCATGGATGTGGCGGGGGCTTTGACGAGCGCCGCGATTGGGGAGCGGGATTTGTTGGCGGGGCGCTGGGATGGCGCCCGGGTGGTGCTGTTTGCGGTGGACTGGACCGATCCGGCTTTTCGGGTGGAGTTGGGTGAGGGCGTGATCGGGGCGGTCGAGCTGGGGGATGACGGGTTCACCGCGGAATTGCGGGGGGCGAGTGCGGCGCTGGACCGGCCGGTGGTCGAGGAGACGTCGCCGGAATGTCGCGCGGAGCTGGGGGATCGGCGGTGTCGGGTGGCGATGGCGGGGCGGCGGCGGTTTGCCCGGGTGGTCGCTTGCTTGGGGGCTGTGGTGACGCTGGATTCCAGCGCGGAGGGACTGGGGGGCGGGCTGTTGCGCTGGTTCGGGGGTGCGAATTGTGGGTTGGAGAGTGCTGTGGCGCGGGGTGTCGGGGTGGCGGTTACGTTGCGCGCGGTGCCGGCGTTCGTGGTCGAGGCGGGGGTGCTGGTCGAGGTCGTCGAGGGGTGCGACAAGAGCCTCGCCACCTGTGCGGGGCGGTTCGGGAATACGGTGAATTTTCGGGGGGAGCCGTTTTTGCCGGGGATCGATCTGCTTACCCGGTATCCCGGGGCTTGAGCCGGATTGCGGAGGCTGCCCTGGCCGCGGTTGGGACGCGGTTTCGGTTGCATGGGCGGGGGGCGGACGGGCTCGATTGTGTCGGGGTGGTCGCGCTGGCCTTGCGGGCCGGGGGTTATCTTGGCGAGGTTCCGAGCGGGTATTCGCTGCGGGGTGGCGATTGGGGCTTGCTCGATCGGGTGCTGGTGCGGGTCGCCGAGGCCGAGCCGGGCGACGTGCTGCTGATGGCGGTGGGGCCGGGGCAGATTCATCTGGGGATCAGGACCGCGGGCGGGTTCGTGCATGCGGATGCGGGTCTGCGGCGCGTGGTGGAGCGGCCGGGGATGCCGCCTTGGCCGCTGATCGGTGTTTGGCGGGTGGGGGTGTGACATGGCGACCTTGGTATTGACCGCGGTGGGGACTGCCGTGGGCGGGCCGATTGGCGGCGCGATCGGCGCGCTGATCGGGCAGTCGGTGGATCATACGCTCTTCGGCACGCGGAAGGAGGGGCCGCGGCTGGTCGAGCTGGCGGTGCAGACGTCGTCTTACGGGGCGCAGATTCCGAAGCTGTTCGGGACGATGCGCGTGGCGGGGACGGTGATCTGGGCGACCGACCTGATCGAGAGTCGCTCGACGTCGCGCGGCGGCAAGGGGCAGCCGAGCACCTCGACCTACTCCTATGCGGCGTCGTTCGCGGTGCTGTTGTCGGCGCGCGCCGTGCTCGGCGTGGGGCGGATCTGGGCGGAGGGGAAGCTGCTGCGCGGGGCGGCGGGTGACTTCAAGACGGCGACCGGGTTTCGGTTGCATCTGGGGGGCGAGGATCAGGCGGTGGATCCCTTGATCGCGTCCGCCGAAGGGGCGTCGCCGGCATATCGCGGGTGCGCCTACGCGGTGTTCGAGATGTTGCAGCTGGCGGATTTCGGGAATCGGATCCCTTCGCTGACGTTCGAGGTGATTGCGGACGAGGGCGTGGTGCTGGTGTCGACGATCGCGAAGGCGCTGGCGGTGGAGGTCTCGGGGGCCGCCTCGCTGGCGGTGGGCGGGTTTGCGGCATCGGGCGGGAGCGTTCGGGCGGTGCTCGAGATGTTGGGGCAGGCTGGCGGGGCCTGGTTTGCGCCTGCTGGGGCGGGGCTGTTGATGCGGGACGCGGCGGGGGCGACCGTCGCCGTGGCCGATGAGGGGTTTGCGGTTTCGGGGAAGGGCGTGCGGCGGGCTCGGGCTGTGGCGGCGATCGAGACCGTGCCGCGGACGGTGACGGTCGGCTATTATGACGCGGCGCGGGATTACCAGGCGGGGGTGCAGCGGGCGCGGCGGCCGGGAGCCGGCGTGCGCGACCTGTCGGTCGAGGTGCCGGCGGTGCTGGAGGCTGGGGCGGCGAAGACGGTGGCGGAGGCGATGCTCGCTCGGGCCGAGGCTGGGCGGGTGCGTCGGACCGTAGCGGCGGGGTTTGGGGCGATGGCGATTGCGCCCGGGGCTTGCGTGACGGTTGCCGGCGAGGGCGGCGTGTGGCGGGTGGCCGACGTCAGTATCGAGGGGATGGTGACGACCCTGGGGCTGGTGCCGCTGGTGGCGGCGTCGCTGCCGGCGACCGCGACGAGCGGACGGGTTTCGGGGGCGGTCGATGCGGTCGTCGGGGCGACGATCCTGCGCGCGTTCGAGGTTCCGGGGTTGGAGGAGACGCCGTTGCGCGCGCCGCGGATGACGGTGGTTGCGGCCGGCTCGGGGGCGGCGTGGCGGCAGGCGGCTCTGCTCTACAGTGTGGATGACGGGGTGAGTTGGGTGGCGGCCGGAGCGACGGCTGCGCCTGCGGTGCTGGGGACGATCGCGGTCGTAGCGTCGGGGGCGCCAGCGACTCTGGTCGACCGTCGGGGGGTGTTCGAGATCGTCCTGGCGCATGCGGACATGGAACTGGGCGATGCGGATGCGGCGGCGCTCGATCGGGGTGTAAACCTGGCGCTGGTCGGCGATGAACTCGTCCAGTTCGCGCGGGCGGAACCTTTGGGTGGCGCACGGTGGCGGTTGAGCGGGTTGCTTCGGGGGCGGCGGGGGAGCGAGGCTGCCATCGGCTTGCAGGTCGCTGAGGATCGGTTCGTGCTGCTTCAAGCGGAGGCGGCGCGGACGTTCGACCTGCCGCTGTCGGTGCTCGGGCGTGAGGTGCGCGTGATGGCCTCGGGGGTGGGTGATGCCACCCCGGTCGAGACGCGGTGCGTGATGCGGGGAGCGTCGGTGGTGCCGCCATCGCCGGTGCATCTGGGATCCTTTGCCGAAGCGGACGGGAGCGCGACGGTGAAGTGGACTCGGCGCAGCAGGGCGGGGTGGCGCTGGATCGATGGCGTCGATGCGCCGCTGTCCGAGGAGGTCGAGGCGTACCGGGTGACGGTCACCGCCGGGGGAACCGCACGCGAGGTCGAGATGGCCGTCCCGTTCGTGGCGGTGACCGCGGCCGAGCGTGCCGCCTCTGCCAGCGTGGCGGTCCGGCAGCGCGGCGTCTTCGGCGAGTCGCTGGCGGCGGACCTGATCGTACCGGCCTGAAATCGAACGGGCTTGAAAATCGAACAGGCCTAAAAAACCGAACGGGCCTGAAAATCGAACGGGGGAACGAATGATGAGCGACGACATGACATCGCGGCTGGCATTGCCGTTGTTGCAGCCCGGACAGGCGCAGAAGGAAACGACGCATAACGAGGCGCTCGCGCTGCTCGACCTGGCGGTACAGGCGAGCGTGCTGGCGGTGGGAACCGAAGCGCCGCCGGCGAACCCGGTGGCTGGGAACGCGTGGATCGTCGGCGCCGCGCCGACCGGCGGCTGGGCTGGGCAGGCGCAGGCGATCGCGGGCTGGACGAGCGGCGGGTGGCGGTTCGTGGCTCCGCGCGACGGGATGGCGGTGTGGAGCGTGACCGACGGGCAGGTCGCGCGGTTCGGCGGCGGGGCGTGGACGCTGGGCGTGCTGGCCGGATCGCGTGTATCGATCGGCGGAGTCGACGTTGTCGGGCCGCGCCGGGCGGCGATTCCCGATCCCACCGGCGGCACCGTCGTCGACGCGCAGACCAGGACCGCGATTTTCGCCATATTGGGCTGTTTACGCGGCCACGGGTTGATTGGCGGCTGAAACACCCCAAAAACTGTGTCGTTCCGGCAACACATCCAACATTTGTGAACTTGCGTGGAAACAACCCCGAGGATAGGGAGTTTGCGATGTCCGTGTGACACTCATGAAAGGGGATTAGTATGCGGAAGCTTGCCGTCGTTCTGGCACTCGCCTCCACCGCACTCGCCACTCCCGCCCTCGCCCGCGATAAGTCGTGGTACGTAGGCGTCGAAGGCGGTGCGATGATCGTTGAAGACATCGACTATGATATCGGCGCATTGAACAATGCCGGTTCGGTCGATCATGACTATGGTTACGATGTCGACGCCGTAATGGGCTACGACTTTGGCGGTTTCCGCCTCGAAACCGAAGTCGGCTACCGCAAGGCAACCGTGGACGGCTACTCGTCGACCACGACCACGCCTGTGTTCGGTCCGACCGGTGCACGCGGTAACGCGATCACTGGTAACTACGACAACGCCGGTGGCTCGTCGTCGGCTCTCAGCTTCATGCTGAACGGCCTTCTGGACTTCGGTCCGGACGATGGCATCCAGGGCTTTATCGGCGGTGGTGTTGGTGTTGCTCGCGTCAAGGCGCAGTACGCACTCAACAACAACGGCGATTTCCTGAACGACTCGGACACCGTGTTCGCGTATCAGGGCCTGGCCGGTATCCGTGCACCGCTGACCGATCACATCGACGCGACGCTGAAGTATCGTTTCTTCAACGCCGAGAACGTCAAGCTGGTCGACGTTTCGAACCGCGTGTTCGACGGTCGCTTCCGTTCGCACAGCATCCTTGGTGGTGTGACGTACAACTTCGGCGAGCCTGCTGCTCCGCCGCCGCCGCCGCCGCCGCCGCCGCCGCCTCCCCCGCCTCCTCCGCCGCCGCCGGCGCCGGTCGAAGTGGTCTGCTCGCCTGGTCCGTTCATCGTGTTCTTCGAATGGGACAAGTCGGACATCACGCCAGAGGCAGCGTCGATCCTCGACAACGCGATCACGCAGTACCAGTCGTGCGGCAACGCACAGGTCATGCTCGCAGGTCACGCGGACAAGTCGGGTTCGGCTTCGTACAACGTTGGTCTGTCGCAGCGCCGCGCAGATGGCGTGAAGGCATACCTGTCTTCGCATGCCATCCCGGACAGCGTCATCTCGACGGAAGCATTCGGCGAGAGCCGTCCGCGCGTCGAGACCGCCGATGGCGTTCGCGAAGTGCAGAACCGTCGCGTGGAAGTCACCTACGGTCCGGGTTCGGGCCAGTAAGACTTTCGCCAATCGGCCCTCGGGTCGGTTACGGAATGAAGATCGGGGAGGTTGGCGCAAGCCGGCCTCCCTTTTCTTTTGTGCTTTGCGCGAGCGGGGTTTGAGCCGCGGGTTTCTTGGATTTGGTAGGTGTCGATTCTTTTCGCGCGGAGGCGCGGAGGCGCGGAGATTGATCGTTCCGAGAGAGCGCGTCCGCGAATGCCGCTTTCGAGTATCGGCTTCGCCCTTCAGCAACCTGATCGGCCGACGTGCCACCACATTCTCAAGCGGAAACTCTCCGCGCCTCCGCGCCTCTGCGCGAACAAACTCTCTGACTTCCGACCTGATCGACTGGCGGTGCTCAGCGAAGCGTCGATGTGTTCACGCAAAGGCGCAAAAGGCGCGAAGAGGGTTCGGGCGGGGCAGCGTTGCCTGCTATTGCACGGGCCTTTTAGAATGACTGCGCCGATTGTCCGATCGTGGACGGTCGAGCAGTTTCGTCGGGGGCTAAGATCTTCGCGCCCCTTCGGCGAAGCTCAGGACCGCTTTGCGCCTTCGCGTGAACGCATCTTCCTGCAGGCACATGCGACGCAAAGTGAGGCGTTATACCGTCGTCGGGGCGCCTTCGGCCAAGGCGGCCGCGAGCCAGTCGGGGATCAGCGCGTCGCCGAGCGCCTCGACGCGGCGGTGTTCGATCATCAGACCGCGATCGGGGTAGGTGACGCGGGTGCGGGCACTTGGTTCGGTGAAGGGGGCGACGACGAGGCGGCGGTTGACCTTCGACCGGTGGTGCATGCGCGCGGTGTTCTCCTGGCCGACATAGCACCCCTTGGTGAAGCTGACGCCGTTCAGCTCACGCGCGTTGCATTCGAGCCACAGCGTTTCGCCATTGCCGAGTTCGGCGATGCCTTCGGTGACGCCAAGCGAAAGGCGATGCGTGTGCCAGCCGGTTGCCGGTGCGCCGGCTGGGCCGAGCCAGCGGTGGCCGAGTGCCGCGAGGCGCGGGTCGGGGACGCCCTGGTTTCCGGTCGGGGACCAGTGGACCTTCGTTTCGTCGGATTGGAGCGTGATCGCGCGACGCAGGCGGTAGAGTGTCAGGCGCTTCGTGAGTGCCTCGGCCTGAGTTGCCTCGACGTCGATCAGCACGTCGTCGCCGTCCGCCCAGAGGATGAAGTCGAACAGCACCTTGCCTTGCGGCGACAGCAACGCGGCCCAGGCGGGTGTGTCGGGGGTGAGCAATGCGGTGTCGGCGGTGACCAGCCCTTGCAGGAAGCCGCGAACGTCTTCGCCGGAGACGCGGATCACGCTGCGGTCTGCGAGCATCGTGGGGGGCGTCGTTGCGGGGGTGGGCTGGTCCATCCTTACCACCTAGTGCGCGTGGGGCGATTTCCAAGCGCGGCCGGATTTGACGCGGGGGGCGGCTGGCATCTCCGCGCGTGCGCCGATAGGAGGGCGGCATGACCGAGCGCCTCACGATCCGCCGCCCCGACGACTGGCATGTCCACCTGCGCGACGGCGCGATGCTGGAGGCGGTGGCGGGGCATACCGCGCGGCAGTTCGCGCGCGCGATCATCATGCCTAACCTGACGCCACCGGTGACCTCGATCGACGCCGCAAAGGCCTATCGCGAGCGGATCATGGCCGCGTTGGGCGCGGGGACGACCTTCACGCCGCTGATGACGTATTATCTCACCGACGGCACCGATCCGGCCGAGCTCGAGCGTGGCTATGCCGAGGGCGTGTTCGCCGCGTGCAAGCTGTACCCCGCGCATGCGACGACCAATTCGGCGCACGGCGTCACCGATATCCGCGCGCTGACGGCCGTGCTCGAGACGTTGCAGCGGATCGGCATGCCGCTGCTGATCCACGGCGAGGTGACCGACAAGTCGATCGATATCTTCGACCGCGAGGCGGTGTTCGTCGAGCGCGTGCTGACGCCGCTGGTGCGTGAGTATCCGGGGCTGAAGATCGTGCTGGAGCATATCACGACCGCGGAGGCGGCGGCGTTCGTGGCCGAGGCGGATCATCCGATCGGCGCGACGATCACGCCGCAGCACCTGATGATCAACCGCAACGCGCTGTTCGATGGTGGGCTCAGGCCACACGCTTACTGCCTGCCGGTGCTGAAGCGCGAGACGCATCGGCTCGCGGTGCGCGCGGCGGCGGTGTCGGGATCGCCGCGGTTTTTCCTAGGGACGGATAGCGCGCCGCATGTCGTCGGGGCGAAGGAGTCCGGGTGCGGGTGCGCCGGGATCTTCAATGCGCCGTTCGCGCTGGAGGCCTACGCGCGGGTGTTCGACGAGGAGGGCGCGCTCGACAGGTTCGAGGGGTTCGCGTCCGAGCATGGCGCGCGGTTCTACGGGTTGCCGTTGAACGAAGGGACGGTGACGTTGGTGCGCGGCGATGCCGAGGTGCCGGCGTCGATCGGGGCGGGGGAGACGGCGGTGGTGCCGTTCCTCGCGGGGACCAATGTCGGGTGGCGGTTCGAGGGGTAGGCGCGGGCTGTTTGGAGGTAGCGTCGTCCCACACCCGTCATCCTCACGAAAGTCAGGACCCAGGGTGACGAGCGCTATCGTCTTTGGCTCTGGGTCCTGACTTTCGTCAGGATGACGGGGCGGTCAGCCGGTCGAGCCACAACCGCGCTTCCTTCTGTTCGCCGACCGCGCTGGCGCTGACCGGGCCGCGCGCGGCGAAGAAGTCGGCGTGGAGCGCGAACGGCTCCATCATCAGGCGATCGCGCATCGCGGCGATGTCGTCGCCCATCTCGGTGAGCGCGTCGATCGTCGGCGCGATCGCGGCGCGGACGCGGCGGTCTGGCGTGCGGTCGAACAGGCCGAGCGAACCGGCGGCGGTCTTTTCCAGCGCCGCGATCAGGGTCGCGCGATAGTCGGTTTCGAGATCCTCGCGCTGGGCGTCGAGGCGGGCGAGGCGGTCGGGTTTTGCCATGGTCCCGGCCTAGCGTGTCGGCCGGGATGGTCAACGCGCGCCTGCCTCGACCCGACCGACTCTGCGGGGCGTCCGGCGACGCAATTGCGCGCAGGTCATTGCGCACGCCCGCTTTACCCCCGATGTTGTCGGCCATGAGCGACGATGTCTCCGCTGGCGTGACCGCGGTCCTCGGCCCGACCAACACGGGCAAGACGCACCTCGCGATCGAGCGGATGTGCGCGCATTCCAGTGGCATGATCGGCTTTCCGCTGAGACTGCTTGCGCGCGAGGTTTACGACCGGGTGGTCGCGATCAAGGGCGCTAACCGCGTTGCGCTGGTGACCGGCGAAGAGAAGATCGTGCCGCCCGATGCACGCTGGTTCCTGTGTACCGCCGAATCGATGCCCGATCGCGACGTTGCCTTTGTCGGGATCGACGAAGCGCAACTGGGCGCCGATCCGGAGCGCGGTCACGTTTTCACTGACCGATTGCTCCGCGCGCGGGGACGGGAGGAGACGATGATCCTCGGCTCGGAGGCGTTGCGGCCGATGATCAAGAAGCTCGTTCCCGACGCGGAGATCGTCAACCGGCCGCGCTTCTCGACGCTGACCTATGCAGGCGCGAAGAAGATCAGCCGGCTGCCGAAGCGGTCGGCGATCGTCGCGTTCTCGGCGGAGGAAGTGTACGCGGTCGCCGAGATGTTGCGGCGTCTGCGCGGTGGTGCCGCGGTCGTGATGGGGGCGCTCAGCCCTCGGACCCGCAATGCGCAGGTGGCGATGTTTCAGGCGGGCGAGGTCGATTATCTGGTCGCCACCGATGCGATCGGGATGGGGCTCAACATGGACGTCGCGCATGTCGCGTTCGCCAGTCTCAACAAGTTCGACGGCAAGCGCCAGCGTCGGCTGACGGTGGCGGAGATGGCGCAGATCGCGGGGCGTGCGGGGCGACACCAGCGCGACGGCACGTTCGGCGCGCTGTCGGACGATGGCCCCGGCGCGTTCCTGCCTGAGGAAGTGCTGGCGATCGAGGAGCATCGGTTTCCGCGCCTCGAAAGCCTCTATTGGCGGCAGGGCGAGCCCGATTTCTCCAGCATCGACGCCCTGGTGGCCAGTCTCGAAGCGCGTCCGCCCGCCGGTGTCCTGCGCGCTGCGCCACAAGCGCTCGATCTCGGCGTATTGAAGCGGTTGGCGGAGGAGGGTTGGGTGCGCGAGCGGGCGCGGCATCCGGCGATGGTTGCGCGGTTGTGGGCGGCGTGTGGCTTGCCCGATTTCCGGAAAGTCGGGCTCGATCCGCATGCGCGGTTCGTGTCGCGCGTGTTCGGGCATCTCAGCGAGGGGCGGGGGCATATCCCGCACCAGTGGTTCGCGGACGAGATCGCGCGGCTCGATACGGTGGCGGGCGACGTGCCGGTGATCGCCGGGCGGATCGCGGCGACGCGGATCTGGGCGTATATCGCACAGCGCGCCGATTGGCTCGCGGAGCCGACGCTGTGGGCGGCGCGTACCGCCGCGCTTGAAGAACGCCTGTCGGATGCGTTGCATGCCAGCCTGACGCAGCGGTTCGTCGACAAGCGCACGACTGCGTTGATGCGCCAGATCGGCGCGGATGCGGGCGCGTTGCCGGTGGTGATCGGTCCCGAAGGCGAGGTGATGGTCGAGGATCATTCGATCGGTCGCCTCGACGGGTTCCGGTTCACGGTGGCGGCGGATGCGCGGGCGAGCGATAAGCGGCTGTTGCTGGCGGCGGCGGAAAAGCGGCTGACCGGCGAGCGCTCGCGGCGTGGGCAGTCGCTGGTCGATGCGCCGGACGCGGATATCGCGCTCGACGATGCGGCGCAGGTGATCTGGGCGGGGCATGCGGTGGCTCGGCTGGCGGCGGGGCCGTCGTTCGCTCGGCCGAAACTGGTGCTCGATCGGTCGCTCGACTGCCTCGACAAGCCGGCGCGCGATCGGATTGAGGCGCGGCTGGCGCTTTGGCTTGGCGCGATGCTGAAGCGGCGGATCGCGGTGCTGGTCCATCTCGCTGAGGTGAGCCGCGATCCCAACGCCACGCCGGCGTTGCGGGCGGTTGCCAGTGCGATCGAGGAGGCCGGCGGGATCCTGCCACGGTTGCCGATGCGGCTCGCGCTCGACGCGATCGATCCCGAGGAGCGCAAGCGGTTGCGCAAGATCGGGATCACGGTCGGGGCGCTCGATCTGTTCGATGCGCGGTTGCTCAAGCCCGAGTCGGCGCGGTGGCGGCGTATCCTCGCGGCGGCCCGCGGGGTGACGATCACCGCTCCGCGTGATGGCGCTACGGTGCTGGCGCGTGGCAGCGAGGGTGCGGTTCTTGAGGCGGGGTTCCGTCCGCTCGGGCTGCAGGCGGTGCGGGTCGACCTGATCGAGCGGATCGCCCGGGCGGCGCACGATTCGCGCCAGGGGCGGACGCCGTTCGCGCCCGATCCGGCGCTGGCGACTTCGATCGGCGTCGATGCGGCGTCGCTGGAGCGGTTGATGGCCGAACTCGGGTTCAAGGCGCTGGCGGGGGATGCGCCGCGGTGGGTGTGGCGTGGTCGTCCGCCGGCGCGTGCCGTGGCGCCGACGCCGATCGATCCGTCGCGGCAGAACGCCTTTGCCGGACTCGCTGCACTGGTCCGCCATGGGTGAAGGCGCGATGCGGATCGATCGGTTCCTGTGGTTCGTGCGGCTGGCCAAGACGCGGAGCGCCGCGCAGGCGATCGCCGAGCGGGGCCACCTCCGCATTGATGGGCGCCCGATCGATCGTGCGCATTGCCCGGTGCGGGTTGGGAATGTGCTGACGTTTGCGGTGGAGGAGCGGGTGCGGGTGATCCGGGTCAAGGCTTTGCCGGCGCGGCGTGGGCCGGCGCCCGAGGCTCAAGGGTGTTATCAGGATTTGATTGCTGGACGGACGCCTGCCGGCACCGTTCGTGATCCTGCCTCGGAATAACCCGGGTCTCGATCGGTCTCGAACGACAGGCGTACCTCGTAGTTCGTCATGCCGGGCTCGTTCCGGCATCCACGGTGCCGCACATTCGATAGAGTTTGGTTCGCGGGACCGTGGACCCCGGAACCAGTCCGGGGTGACGGAGTGGTTCTGGCCGCACCTCGGCCAACGCCGGCCTTGATATTCTTTCCTGCAAGGGGGGGTGACGTAGAGCGAGGTAGGCGATCACCGCCGTTGCGTGTCCTCCCCCTCCGTCTGGCAAGTGCCAGCCACCTCCCCCTGGCGGGGGAGAATACGAGAGCGACAAAGCCTGATAACGTCTCGCAGAAGGCTTGCTATGATTGACGCGACGGGCGTGCGCGCATAGTCGCTGGCGCGTTCGTCGCCGGAAAGGAATCCGGCCCAGGAGTTCTGCAATGACCTACGTCGTCACCGATGCCTGCATCCGCTGCAAGTACATGGACTGCGTGGAAGTGTGCCCGGTCGACTGCTTCTACGAAGGCGAGAACATGCTGGTGATCAATCCCAGCGAATGCATCGACTGCGGCGTGTGCGAGCCCGAATGCCCCGCCGAGGCGATCCTGCCCGACACCGAGAGCGGGCTGGAGCAGTGGCTCGAGCTGAACACGACCTTCTCGGCGCAATGGCCCAACGTCACGCGCAACGACAACCAGACGCCGCCGGATGCCGACGCAATGAAGGGCGTCGAGGGCAAGTTCGACAAGTATTTCTCGCCCGAGCCCGGCGCAGGCGACTGATAAGAGGCGGCGAATCCCGAAAAGGGCAAGCCGCCTGCCACGTTCGGCTGGTAATTTTGTTGCAAAGCTGCTAGAAGAGTCCGCGACGGGCGCGATGATCTACGTCATCCGCTTGACGTGTAGACCTATCCCTCCCCCCGATGCAGCAGCGACGAGTCCTTCGTCGAGGCGTCGCGTGGAGGCCTGATCCGGAAAGGCCCCAAATGGCTGCCAAGGCACTGTCCTTCGATGTCGGTGATTTCGTCGTTTATCCCAAGCACGGGGTCGGCCGTGTGATCGAGCTCCAGCGCTCGGAAATCGCCGGCATGACACTGGAACTCTACGTCCTCCGGTTCGAGAAGGAGCGCATGACGCTCCGCGTGCCGACCAACAAGGCCGAAAGCGTCGGCATGCGCAAGCTGTCGTCCGACAAGACGATGCGCGAGGCGATGGACACGCTCAAGGGCAAGCCCAAGGTCAAGCGCACCATGTGGTCGCGCCGTGCGCAGGAATATGAGGCGAAGATCAACTCGGGCGACCTCGTGTCGATCGCCGAAGTGGTCCGCGATCTGTTCCGCGCCGACGACCAGCCCGAGCAGAGCTATTCCGAGCGCCAGATCTTCGAAGGCGCGACCAGCCGTCTCGCGCGCGAACTGGCGGCGATGGAAGAGCTCGACGAGCCCAAGGCGCAGGAGAAGATCCTCGACATCCTCCGCGCCGCGGCTGCGATCTATAACAAGGACAAGGTGCCGGCGTAACCGCTGGCTGCTTTGCCGAGACGAAAGGGCGGTCCCGCGGGGCCGCCCTTTTTCGTTTTGCACCGAACTCAACGATCCTCCCCCGCAAGGGGGAGGTGGCACCGAAGGTGACGGAGGGGGAGGACACGGAACCTACGTTGCCCTTACCGCCCACTCCGTCTGGCAAGTGCCAGCCACCTCCCCCTGGCGGGGGAGGATTGAAAGGTGGTGCCTCTCCACGACCATCCTGGCCTTTGAGGGCTGGTGCAAGTACCTCAAGTATATCCTGCGTTAAGTTTCGTTCATTCCGCGAATCTGAACGTAAGCTTGCCATCGATCAAGAAAGCGGCCGGCAGTATCGTTACACGCAAAATTCAGTCGCAGACTCCATCGTCGGACAAGTCTCACCCTACCGGCTGAACGTCTCGCCGGACGGAGCGACCGTCTCGCCGGATATCGATTGTCATTGCCCCGACTCTCCGCTGACTGACACCATCCATGTTTGGAAAGGTTAAGTCTATGCGTACGAATTTCCCGAAATACCCGACGGTTGCCTTGATCCTCATCGCCGGGGTCGGCCTGAGCGGTTGCGCCACGAAGGGCTTCGTCCGCGATCAGATCGCCGTGGTCAACACGCGGATCGACGGCATGGACGGCCGCTTGCGGACCGTCGAAGGCACCTCCGGCCAGGCACTCGCCCAGGCCCAGGCCGCCGCCGGCCAGTCGCAGCAGAACGGCCAGCGTATCGACCAGCTCAACGGCCGCGTCGATGGTCTCGACCAGCAGATGCAGATGCAGGCCCAGCAGCGCCAGCGCAAGCCGCGCGGCTAAGCCATCTTCGCTAATGTCAGCATCGACAGACAGCCTCGCCGGACGATATCCGGGGGGCTGTTTCGCCGTGCGTGCCACATGGGCATGGGCTTAGGACTCGTGCTTGCGTTCGTCGCACCGCAGGCCGCGTCGGCCGGCGAGACGAGGAGTGGGGCGGCGAGCAAGGCCGCCGTCGCCACCAAGTCGCGCAAGGCCAAGGTTCCGAAGCGGTCCCGCACCAAGGCCGCCAAGGCGGTCGAGACGGCCCCGCTGCTCCTTCCGGCGCAATCGGAGCCGGCGAGTCGCGTGATCGCCTGGATCGCGGCCGAGCACGACAATGCCGGGCTGCCCTATGTCGTCATCGACAAGCAGGCGGCATCGTTGCTGTTGTTCAGCGCGACGGGCGAGTTTCTCGGTCAGGCGCCCGTTCTGCTCGGCGTCGGCGTGGGGGATGATTCCTCGCCGGGCGTCGGTGCGAAGGACCTTGCCGATATCGGTCCGGCCGAGCGGACCACGCCGGCGGGGCGGTTCGTCTCGAAGTTCGGCCGCGCCTTCGGTCACCAGCGCGTGATCTGGGTCGATTATGCCAATTCGGTCGCGATCCACGCGGTGATCACCACGCACAAGAGCGAGCACCGGGTCGACAGGCTGTTGTCGCCGACGCCGGACGACAACCGCATCAGCTTCGGCTGCATCAACGTCGGCACCAAATTCTACACCCGGACGCTTACGCCACAGTTCCAGAAGAAGGGCGGCATCGTCTATATCCTGCCCGACACCAAATCGCTCGACGACGTGTTCCCACGCGTGCGCCTGTTGCCGTATGTCAGCGCCGCAGTCGGCAGCTAGGGCGCTGTCCGGCGCAGAGGAAACGTCATGATTTTACTGATGCTTGCCGGAGCCGCCGCGGCTGCCGGATCCGCCGACCGCCCCGCCGATCGAACACGCGATCGAGCTGTCGTGGTGAGTTCGCTCACGACCCAGCAGCTGCTCGAATATTGCCGGGGCAAGGACAGCGATCCGACCGCCAATTTCTGCACCGGCTACATCCTCGGCGAATTCGACGCGCTGTCCTTGGCGGGCGACATCTGCCCGTTGCCGGCCCGCGCCTCGAACATCGAGGTCGCAGCGGCGGTGCGGAAGTATCTCCGCGCACGGGCCAAGAAGACCGGCACCGGTGCGCCGTCCTTCGTCGCCCGCGATGCCCTGCGCGACGCCTATCCCTGCAAGAGGCGCTGATATTTGTAATCCTCCCCCGCCAGGGGGAGGTGGCTGGCCCTTGCCAGACGGAGGGGGAGGCAAGCGAAATCCCTGTTCCGTGTCCTCCCCCTCCGTCACCTTCGGCGACACCTCCCCCTTGCGGGGGAGGATTCCAGGGGCCACACATCCGCCGCCCCCGTAATTTCGCTTTGCAGCGCTTTCGATCAGGTGTATTGCTCAAACAATACACAGGAGGATGCGATGAACTTTCTTGCGCTCGGGCTGATCATACCTCTCGCCGCCTGCTCGTTCAGCTGGAACGACGACAAGGAGGGATCCGGGGTCGCCGCGGCGGGGTCGGGCACGACCCGCACCTTCCAGGTCACCGATTTCGACCAGATCGACCTGCGCGGGTCGGACGATGTCGACGTCCGCGTCGGCACCGGCTTCTCGGTCCGCGCCGAGGGGCCGAGCGAGCAGCTCGACCGGCTCCGGATCGAGCGCGACGGCGACACGCTCGACATCGGTCGCAAGAACGGCACGGGCTTCGGCTGGAGTAAGGGGGCGAACGTCAAGGTGTACGTCACGCTGCCGCGGCTGACCGAGGCGAACGTCTCGGGCTCCGGCAACATGGCGGTGGACCGGGTCGACGGCAGCGCGTTCGAAGGCGGGATCGCAGGGTCGGGCAACCTGACGATCGCCGCGGTGCAGGTGGAATCGGCGAAATTCTCGATCGCGGGCTCCGGTACCGCACGCGCCAGCGGGTCCGCACGCGATCTGAGCGTCGAGATCGCCGGCTCGGGCAATGTCGAGGCGGCGAAGCTCCAGGCGAAGTCCGCGAAGGTCGAGATCGCTGGTTCTGGCAGCGTCCGCGCGGTCGTCGACGGCCCGGCCAAGGTCGATATGATGGGCTCGGGCGACGTCGATCTCGGGCCGCGTTCGCGCTGCACGGTTTCCAAGATGGGCTCCGGGAGCGTCCGCTGCGGAAGCTGACTTGCGCGGGACGGCTTGCGAAGATCGGCGGGAGCGGCGACGGTCGCGGGCATGAGATACCTGCTCGCGCCACTGCTGCTCCTGTCCTCGCCGGCGTTCGCGCAAGGATCCGCCCAAGAATCCGGGGCCAGCCGGACGGTCTCGGTCGGCAGTTTCGACCGGGTCCGCGTCGAGGGGCCGTTCGAGGTGCGCGTCGCGATCGGCTCGCCGCGCGCGACAATCACCGGCGATTCCCGCATGACCGAAACCGTGGCGGTTCGCGTCGACGGGACGACGCTGTCGGTCCGCAAGGGCACCGGCGGCTGGGGCGAACAGCCGCGCACCAGAGGCTTGGGGCCGCTCGTGATCACGCTGTCGACGCCCGGACTGACCTCGGCCAGCGTCGCAGCCGGCGGGCGGCTGACGATCGCCAGGATGCGCGGGATGCGGGTCGACGTCACGGTCAGCGGTAACGGCAGCCTGTCGGTCGCGGCGGCCGACACCGACCAGTTGAACGCGACGCTGATCGGTACCGGCCAGATGACCCTCGCCGGCCGCGCGGCGCGCGCCCGGCTGGTGACGAGCGGGCCGGGCGCGATCGACGCGTCGGGGCTGGTGGTCGACGACCTGACCGTGCATCTGGATGGCGTCGGCGAGGTGAAGGCGGCGGCCCGGTACACGGCGCAGGTGACGAACAGCGGGCTCGGGACGGTCACGGTGACCGGCAACGCGAAATGCCGGGTGGATGCGGCGGCCGGTGGGCCGGTGGTGTGTGGGAAGGCTGGGGCTGCAGGGTCGGCGGGATCCACTCCCTGAGGGAAACAGGGGCGAGGTTGCCAACCTATTCTCGCCCGCTTTTACAGATCGGCTTCTGCGTGGCCGACCCAACCCGTATGTATCCGCATTCCCCTCAAATCCGTCACCCCAGCTAAAGCTGGGGTATCCCGCGGGGCAGGTGACGCCTGCCACACGGTGATATCCCAGCTTTCGCTGGGATGACGGAATTTGGGTGAATGCCGGGACCGCCTTTCCCGAAACCATCTAAGGGTCGGCATGACGGCTAAACGGCAGGTCATCGGCGCGAAAAGTAACCCGCCCCCTCAGATCAGCGCCAGTTCCGCCAGCTTCGTCATCAACGCCGGCGGCATGACATCCAGCCCGGTCGCGTCACCGCCCAGATCGAGCGGCGCATCAGCCCCCTCCAGATACCGCCACCCCTGGTGCGCGCGCTTGGGGCGGGCCTGGACCAGCACCAGCGTCGGATCGATGTGGATCGCGACGCGGCCGCCTTCCGCTTCGCCGAAGCCGAGGATCGGCGAGCGCGCGATCAGCTGGTGCTTCAGGATCCAGAACATCGAACCCCCCTCACCAACGGGCCCTGCCACCTCCTCGTGCCGTTTCGGCAGATAGCGCGTGGTCAGGAACACCGGCCCCTCCTGGCCGCGCAGGCGGAGCCGCTCGGCGAGGTGGTCGACGCTGTCCGCGCCGAACGCGACTTTGGTGAGGTGGAGCGGCATGGCGTTGGAAATGGGTCTTAAACTGCCCCGATCAACCGTGCAGACCCCATAATGACGCCAGCCCGAGGAACGAGAAGAACCCCATCGTATCGGTCATCGTCGTCACGAACACCGCCGACGACACCGCCGGATCGATCCGGAACTTGTCGAGCGTCACCGGCACCAGCACGCCGCTGAGCCCCGCGACGAGGTTGTTGGTCAGCATCGCCGCCGCGATCACGATCGACAAATTCTGGTTGTGGAAGATCACATACGTGCCGAAGCCGATCAGCGTCCCCAGCATCACGCCATTGGCGGCGGCGATCCTGAACTCGCGCCCGATCATGCGCGCGGTATTCGAGCTCGTCAGCTGGTTGGTCGCGAGCGCACGCACCACCACCGCCAGCGTCTGCGTGCCGGCATTGCCGCCCATCCCCGAGACGATCGGCATCAGCACCGCTAGCAGCGCAAAGCTCGCGATCGTTCCCTGGAACAGCCCGACGACGGACGACGCGACCATCGCGGTGCCGAGATTGACCACCAGCCACGTGAACCGCGTCCGCACCGTCAGCCGGATCGGCTCGTTGATGTCGCCATCGCCTGCACCGGCCAGCCGCAGCGAATCCTCGCCCGCCTCTTCGGAGATGATGTGGACGATGTCGTCGACCGTGATCATGCCGACCAGCCGGCCGCCGTGATCGACGACCGCGGCGGAGATCAGCGCGTATTTCTGGAAGCGCAGCGCGACTTCCTCCTGATCCATGTCGACCGGGATCAGAGTCTGCTCGCGCTTCATCACGTCGGCGATCGCGATCCCGCGCGGGGTACGCAGCATCCACGACAATTGGCACGTGCCGATCGGCTTGTGCGCGGGATCGACGACGAAGATTTCCCAGAAATCGGTCGTCAGTTCCTCATGCCCGCGCAGGTAATCGATCGCGTCGCCGACCGTCCAATGCTCGGGGACAGCGATCAGCTCGCGCTGCATCAGGCGGCCGGCGGATTCCTCGGCGTAGCTCAGCGCCTCCTCGATCGCGGCGCGATCGTCGGGATCGAGCGCGCGCAGAACCGCGCGCTGCTCGTCCTCGTCCATGTCCTCGATGATCGCGACCGCATCGTCGGTATCGAGTTCGGACGCGAGATCGGCGACCTGGTGCGGCTCGAGCGCATCGATCAGATCCTCGCGGACGTAATCGTTCATCTCGGCGAACACGTCGCCGCCGAGCAGGTCGGTGACCGCGCGTGCCAGCGCGGCGCGATCCTCCTGCGGGGTCAGCTCGAACAGATCGGCGATGTCGGCCGGATGCAGCGGCTCGACCAGCGCGCGCGCCGCTTCGTCATTGCCCTCCTCGACCGCATCGAGCACGGCCCGCACGAATTCGGGCCGCAAATGGTCGTCGCGGTCGAGCTGGGTCTCGGGCTGGGTTTCGGTTTCGACCTCGGGAAGCTCGAGTTCGCTCATGGCAGCCTCCCTTAAAAAGTGCGCGTTTGGGCCCTAACCCGGCCGGCGTGCATTTGCCAGTCGGAGTGCGGCTCCCTATCTGCGCCCCATCAATTCAGGAGAAGTTACAATGGCCGACACCCCCGAAACGCTGACGCTGACCCTCGAAGGCGGCGATGTCACGATCAAGCTGCGGCCGGATCTGGCCCCCAAGCACGTCGAGCGGATCGTCGAACTGGCCAATGACGGCTTCTACGACGGCGTCGTGTTTCACCGCGTGATCCCGGGCTTCATGGCGCAGGGCGGCGATCCGACCGGAACCGGCACCTCGGGTTCGGACAAGCCCAACCTCAAGGCGGAATTCTCGGCCGAGCCGCATGTTCGCGGCGTCTGCTCGATGGCGCGTACTAACCAGCCCGACACGGCGAACTCGCAGTTCTTCATCGTGTTCGACGACGCGCGCTTCCTCGACAAGCAGTACACCGTCTGGGGCGAAGTCACGAACGGCATGGACCTGGTCGACGCGCTGCCGAAGGGCGAGCCGCCGCGTAATCCGGGCAAGATCATCAAGGCACGCGCTGCCTGAAGGCTGCACCGGCGTAGCGAAGCTACGCCGGAGACAGCTGAAGCCGGCCGGCGGTGCAACGCTCCGTCCGACGGCGCGGCTTAGCCGCGACGCGCCTCGGGTTAGAAGCGTGTCGCGGCAGGCCACTAATGCTTCTAACTCCGACTCTGACCTCAACCCCACACGCCACCCGTCGTCCCAGCGAAAGCTGGGATTTCCCGGTTCGAGCCTCGCCGTTTCCCAACTGGGATATCCCAGCGTTCGCTGGGGTGACGGACAGGGGGCAGGGGGGCAGCTGCGAAGCAGGGGACAGAGGAGAAGCAGGGGACAGCAGCGAACAAGCACGCGCTGCGTAAGCATAATTCCCCTCCCGCTTGCGCGAGGGGCTAGGGGAGGGCGCGACGTACGTACCGGTGTCCGGTGTGTGAGGCACGCCCTCCCCCGACCCCTCCCGCAATCGGGAGGGGAGTAGCGGTCAGACTTCCGCTAACGTCCGGATCAGCCAGTCGTGGAACAGCTTCACCGGCTTGGCCTGCAACGCCCGCGGGCGGCAGACGAACCAGTAGCTGTACGGGCTCTCGACCTCGATATCGAACAGCCGCACCAGGCGCGGATCGTTCGCGTCCGCAAAATGGCTTGCGTGCATGAACGCAACGCCCAGCCCCTGCGCGGCCGCCTCCAGCATCAGTGCACCCGAATCGAAATGGTCGATCGCCAGCGGCTCGATATCGTCGAGCCCCGCCGCGGTCCGCCACGCCGAAAACGTATCGATCATGTCGCGGTGGACAAGCGCGGTCAGCGTTGTCAGCTGTTCGGGTCGCGTGATCGGGTCCGGCCGCTCCAGCAGGCTGCGCGCACCGATCACGTACACCGAATTGCGGTCGAGCCGCCGCGCGTAGAAGGCCGGATCGATCTCGCGCGACAGGGCGATCACCGCATCGAGCCCGTCCCCGAGTCGCGACACCAGATGCGCCGCGGTATCGATGTCGAGATGCAACTCCGGGTGCGTCGTGCGCAATTCGCCCAGTCGCGGAAACAGCTTCTGTGAGGCGTAAAGCGGCAGGATGCCGAGCCGCAGCCGCAGCACCTCGGTCGTGCTGGTCAGCGATTCGACTGCGTCCGACAGCGAATCGAGTACCGGTGCGATCTGTGCCAGCAACCGCTCGCCATCCGCATTCAGCACCATCGCCTGATGCCTGCGCGCGAACAATGGCTTGGCGATGAAGCGCTCCAGACTCTGCACGCGCCGGCTGAGCGCAGGCGCCGACAGCGCCAGATCCTCGGCCGCGGCCTTGATCGACCCCAGCCGCGCGACCTGCACGAACGCCTCGATAGCCCCCAGTGGCGGCAGCCTGCGCATGATTCCTCTTTCGACTCGACGCGTGTGACAAAGACCGCAGGACGCATTCAGCCATACGATTGCAGTTAGCGCAATCGTAGCTGATCCCTTCGCACTTGCAACATGAACCGTCTCGCCGCAAAAAGACCTCGCCTTTCAGGCATCCTCTCCTAAAAACTTTCATGGGCTGGCCTTCATTGGCCGGCCCTTTTTTTGTGCGTTTTCCATCCGGGAAGGCGATTTCAAGGCCTCGAACCATCGGAACCGGCGCCCTATGTCAGGCGCTACGAGTTCGAATGGAGTCGACATGCCCGACAGCGAAATCCCAACGCGGAAAATCCAGGTCGCCAATGCGCGTCCCGAGGATAGTGGCCGCGGCCTCGCGCATCTGCCGCGCGCATTGATGGCGACGCTCGGGATCGGCGAAGGCGACGTGATCGAAATCCTGGGCAAGCAGAACACGCCCGCGCGCGCCGTCGGGCCGTATCCCGAGGACGAGGGTCTCGACATCCTCCGCATCGACGGGCTCCAGCGTGCGAACGCCGGCGTAGGCTCGGGCGATTTCGTTGAGGTGCGGAAAGCCGAATCGAAGCCTGCGACGCGCGTCGTCTTTGCCCCCGCGCAGCAGAACCTCCGCCTCCAGGGCTCGACCAACGCACTCAAGCGCACCTTCCTCGGTCGGCCGATCTGCCAAGGTGACATCGTCGCGACCGCAGGGCACCAGCGCGTCGGCAACATGCCGCCCAACGTCCAGCAGTTCATGAACGCGCCGGCATACGCGCTCCAGGAGATCCGCCTCGCGGTGATCGCCGCCAGCCCCAAGGGCGTGGTGCATATCGACGAGAACACCGAGATCGAACTGCGCTCCGAATACGAGGAGCCGCAGGCCGCGCGTCGTGCCGACGTCACCTATGACGACATCGGCGGCATGGCGCAGACGATCGACCAGTTGCGCGAGATGGTCGAACTGCCGCTCCGTTACCCCGAGCTGTTTCAGAGGCTCGGCGTCGATCCACCCAAGGGCGTGTTGCTGCATGGCCCTCCCGGCACCGGCAAGACCCGCCTCGCGCGCGCCGTCGCCAACGAATCCGACGCGCAGTTCTTCCTGATCAACGGCCCCGAGATCATGGGCTCGGCGTACGGCGAGTCCGAGTCGCGCCTCCGCGAGGTCTTCGAGGAAGCGGCTAAGGTAGCGCCTTCGATCGTGTTCATCGACGAGATCGATTCGATCGCGCCGAAGCGTGGCCAGGTGTCTGGCGAGGCGGAAAAGCGTCTCGTCGCGCAGTTGCTGACGTTGATGGACGGTCTCGAGTCGCGCGCGAACCTCGTCGTGATCGCCGCCACCAACCGTCCAGAGGCGATCGACGAAGCGCTGCGTCGTCCGGGTCGGTTCGACCGTGAGATCGTCGTCGGCGTGCCCGACGAGCGCGGCCGTCGCGAGATCCTCGGCATCCACGCACGCGGCATGCCGCTCGGCGACCGTGTGGACCTCGATGAACTGGCGCGGACCACCTATGGCTTCGTCGGTGCCGACCTCGCCGCGCTCGCTCGCGAGGCGGCGATCGAGGCGGTCCGCCGGATCATGCCGAAGCTCAATCTCGAGGAGCGGACGATCCCGCCCGAAGTGCTCGACGAATTGTCGGTCACGCGCGAGGATTTCCTCGGGGCGCTCAAACGAGTCCAGCCGTCGGCGATGCGCGAAGTCATGGTGCAGGCGCCGACGGTGCGCTGGGCCGATGTCGGCGGTCTCGACGACGCGCAGATGCGTCTGAAGGAGGGCGTCGAACTCCCGCTCAAGAACCCCGACGCGTTCCGTCGGCTGGGTATCCGTCCGGCCAAGGGCTTCCTGCTCTACGGGCCGCCGGGGACCGGCAAGACGTTGCTGGCAAAGGCGGTCGCACGCGAGGCGGAGGCGAACTTCATCGCCACCAAATCGTCCGACCTGCTCAGCAAATGGTATGGCGAGAGCGAGCAGCAGATCGCCCGTCTGTTCCAGCGCGCACGGCAGGTTGCGCCCTGCGTGATCTTCATCGACGAACTCGACTCGCTGGTGCCTGCGCGTGGCTCGGGTGCCGGCGAGCCGCAGGTCACCGAGCGCGTCGTCAACACGATCCTCGCCGAGATGGATGGGCTGGAAGAGTTGCAATCGGTCGTCGTGATCGGCGCGACCAACCGGCCGAACCTGATCGACCCGGCGTTGCTGCGGCCGGGCCGGTTCGATGAACTCGTCTATGTCGGCGTTCCGGACAAGGCAGGCCGCCGCCGCATCCTCGGCATCCAGACGCAGAAGATGCCGCTGGCGTCGGACGTCGATCTCGATCGGCTCGCGGATCGTACGGATCGTTTCTCCGGTGCGGATCTGGAGGACGTTGTCCGCCGCGCGGGCCTGGTGGCGTTGCGTCGCTCGATCGACTCGGCCGACGTGACGATGGCCGACTTCGAAGGTGCGCTGAAGGAGTCCCGCGCCAGCGTGACGCCGGAGACCGAACGCGAATACGAACAGATGGCCGCCCGCCTGAAGCAGGACGCCACGGCGATCCAGCCGATCGGTTTCGCCTTTCCCGCTAAGAGTGCGGAATGACTAGCGCCCCCCTCCCGGCGGAGGGGGGCTACCCCATCGGCGATACGGGTCTGCGGCGCTATACGTTGACATTACGTCATGCCGCACCGATGTAACTTTCATGTACGCTCCTGCGACACATAAGCGTTTCCGCGACCATTCCGGGCAACTCGCCGCACGTGGTTAGCCCGAGCTCGCGGCTATAGGCCGTTCGAGTTCGGGCTTTATTCGATCTGACCTTTGGGACGTGCTCTGCACGCCCATGATCTCGAGTAAAACGGAAACCACATCATGTCAGACTCCGCCTCGAAATCCGGCGATCATCCGTCGGTGCGCCAGGACATAGACGATCACGCTCCTTCGCCTCAGCCCTTTTTGCGGATGCGGCCAAGGCATTTCTTTTCCAACAAGTTCGACATGGATATCGTCGAAGACTATTCGGAATCGGATGCGAACGAGCATTCCGTGCAGCGGCCGAAATGGCTGAGCCGACTTATCCAGATGAATTTGTTGTTGATGATCCTGCTGATCGGCGTGCCGGTGCTTTTGTACTGCATCATGGTTTCCGCAAAATAGCGGACGGTTGCGAGCCGGCAGACCAAAGCACAAGCATCGCCTGACCGAGTGGAGGGCCGCACGCGCAACGATGACGTGTGCGGCCAGAAATGCATTTCGGGCCGATCCGTTCTAACTGTCCCTGGCATCCTTCAGCGACACCCAGGCATAGGCGATCATCACGACGCATGCCGCGCCCGCGACGAGGTACGGCAGCGAGTGTTGCGCCTCGTACAGCCCGACGCCGATCGATGGGCCCAGCACGAAGCTTGCGCCGTTTATGGACGTCACCTTGCCCGCGACCGAGCCTTGCGCGTTGGCGCCGACCGCGAGCGACGAGCCTGCGGTGAAGCCCGGTCGCGTGAAACCGAAGCCCAGGCTGGCCAGCGCATAGGCGGTGGCGATCGTGTAGAGCGATGTCGCGATGCCGGTCAGTGCGGTGCCCGCCGCCGCCAGCACGAGCCCGGTCAGCACGAGCTGGCGCGGAGTCATGTTGAGACGCGGGATAATGCCCCATTGCGCGAGCAGCGCGGCGCCTGCGCCCATCATCAGGACGATGCCGGTCGGTTCCAGCGCCAGCGCAGGGGCGAGGTGGAGGCGGTCGATCACGAGGAAGCCGATCGCCTGCCCGGTCATCGCCTGCGCGTGACCCATCACCAGTCCGGCGATCATCCAGGCGCGGATGCGGGGGTCGGTGTAGCCGACATGCTCGACATGCGATCCGGTGGCGGCGGCGACCGAGGCGCCGGTCGGGGCGCCGCCGATCGAGGGATAGGCCGAACTCGCGCCGTGCGTCTCGTGCGGGGCGACGATCTTGTCGTCGGGCAGCATCCGTCGGACCGTGATCCACACCGCCACCCCGAACACCGCGAACAGGAACGCCGGGCCGGCCAGCCCGATCTCGACCCCGCCGATCGAGCCGAGGATCAGATACGGTGCGATCGCAGGCCCCAATATGGTGCCGAGCCCGAACGCCGAGGCGAGGAGGGTCAGCGCCTTGGTCCGTTCCTCACGCGTCGTCTCGCCCGCGACGAGCGCCTGTACCGCCGGCGGGGCAGCCGCACCGAACGTTCCGTAGATCAGCCGGCCGCCTATAAAGCAGAGGAATGCCGCGGTGCCGCCGATCCACGCGTTGATCCCGGCCAGCAGGAACACGCCGCACAGCGCGAGCGACACGCTGAACCCGCCGACGCCGAGCAGGATCATCGCGCGCCGGCCGTGCCGGTCCGACCGGTTCGCCCAGAACGGCGCGGCGATCACCCACAGCAGTGCCGACACCGAGAACGCCGCCGCCACCGCGCTGTCGGCGACCCCGAGCGAGCGACCTAGCGCGGGCAGTACCGATTGCAGCGCGGTGTTGCCCGCCGCGATCGTGAGCATCACGAGAAACATCAGCGCGAAGCGGCGGTCGATCTTCGGGCTTTCGGTCGCCCCGCCGATCGCCCCGCCGATCACCCCACCAATCATCCCGCCGATCATGGTCGCGCCCAGGCATAGCCGCGCTCGACGCGCGCGATGGTCACCGAATAGCGATCGTACCACAGCGCCCGCCCGCGCTCGCGAATCGCGGCATGCTCGGCGTTGTCGCGCCACGCGATCGCAGCGGCGTCGTCCGCCCAGTAGCTGACGGTGATTCCCATGCCGTCCGCCTCGCGCGCGCTATCGACTCCGCGATAGCCCGGCTGCGCAGCGGCTAGCGCGTCCATCGCCGCCGCGGCCTCGGCATAGCCGATCATGTCCGCGCCGTTACGAAACGACACGAAAATGGCCGCCACTTGTCCTGTTCGATCGTCGTGCATGGCCTGTGCTTAAGCGATGCCGCAGGCTTGGCAACGGCGTTGGCGCTCGGCGGAACCACTTGTCGCCGTACGACTTCCACTTCGGTTCGTCGCCGCATGCAACCCGCGGCCCTTGAAACGCGTTCGGAATTCGTGCGACGGGAGGGGCAAAGCTCCGCCACCGTGCGGGACCCCTGATCGTAAGGAACACGATGCCCAGTTCGACCACCGCCACCCGGCGTGCACGCAGTCGCCCCGCCGGCGTGCCGTCCCCGTGGCAGATGTTTTTTTCAGGCTTCCTGAAACATCCGGTCATGGTCGGATCGATCGTGCCGTCGTCGGACAAGCTGATTCGGAAAATGCTCGACCCGGTCGACTGGGCAAACTGCAAGCTGTTCGTCGAATACGGCCCGGGCGTCGGCACCTTCTGCCGCCCGATCCTCGACCGGATGGCACCCGACGCCAAGCTGGTGGTGATCGATACGAACCCCGAGTTCATCCAGTATCTGCGCCACACGATCACCGACCCGCGCTTTTTCGCGGTGCTGGGGTCGGCGGACGAGGTCGAGACGATCGTCGCCGATCACGGCTTCGAGAAGGCGGATTATGTGCTGTCCGGGCTGCCGTTTTCGACACTGCCCCCCGGTGTAGGCCCGGCGATCGCGACCGCGACGCACTCGGTTCTGCGCACCGGCGGCGCGTTCCTGGTCTATCAGTTCTCGCCCAAGGTGAAGGACTTCCTGACGCCGCACTTCGACTCGATCGACCACGACATGGAGTGGTGGAACGTGCCCCCGGCGCAGTTGTATTGGGCGTGGAAGGACTGACGCAGGCGCGGCAACGTCCGCGCCGTTGCGCGCAGTGCAGCGTCAGGCCCGGCCGGCGGGTCGGCTAAGCCGAACCCGTCCGACGGCAGCTTTGCCGTCGGCGCCGAGTGCGTCGCGAATGCACCCAGAATCCACTGCTCATCCCGACCCCGACACCTCACCCCCCAAGCTTCGTCACCCCAGCGAAAGCTGGGGTATCTCGGTTCGAGCCCATGCCCGCTTCAACGGGGATACCCCAGCTTTCGCTGGGGTGACGGGTTGTGGACGGGCGTGACGATTGATCAGGCGGTCGGCGTTTGAGCAGGTCGATCAGGCGCGGCCTATTCGTCGATCCCGAAGTTCAGTCCACGCGACAAGCTCGGGTCCACCACCGCGACCACGAAATACGCACCGAGCTGCTTCAACCGCTGCACCCAGCCGGTGTTCGCCTGGTACAGCGCCTTGGTCACCTCGGTCGATTTCGCCACTTCGCCGTCGATATACCCCCGGACATGCGCGGCGAACGCCGCATCCTCGATCCGCAGCATCAACTCGAGGTTGATGAACAGGCTGCGCATGTCGAAATTCGCCGAGCCGACATGGACCGCGTCGTCGATCACATACAGCTTCGTGTGCAGCTTGGTCGGCTGGTATTCGAACACCCGCACGCCCTTCCGCAACAGCCCCGCATAGGTGAACCGCGCGGCGGCGATCGTCGCGTTGTTGTCCGATTTGCTGGCCGTGACGATCCGCACGTCCGCCTGCCGACGCCCGGCCTTGTCGAGCCGCCGCAGCAGCGCGGGGCTGGGCGTGAAATAGCCGGCAATGATGTCGATCCGTCGTCCGGCACGCATGTCGTCGCGTACCGCGCGCGCCCAGGGCGACAGCTTCCGCGTCGGTCCGCCGATCAGCCACCGTGTTGTGCCCTTGGTCTCGCTCCAGCGCGACAGCGCGGCATTCAGCCGGCGCAGCTTGCCCTTGGGCTCGTGGATCCAGTCCTTCAAGGCGTCGAAATACCCGGCCAGCCGGCCTGCCGCCGGCCCCTCGACCAGCAGACCGAGGTCGCGCCAGGCCTGTTCGGCGGCGGTGCCGAAATAACCGTCCTCGATGTTGAAGCCGCCGATGATCATCCGCGCTTCGTCGGCGAGCGCGAGCTTCTGGTGGTTGCGCAGCAAATAGCGGCGGCCGAACCGTGCAGAGAACCGGCAGACGGAGATGCCGACGGTTTCCAGCGGTTCGAAAAACGCGTCGGGGGCATCGTCGCTGCCGAAGCCGTCGACGATCAGCGCGACGTCGACCCTGCGCTTGGCGGCGGCGATGAGCGCGGCGTTGACGCGCTTGCCCGACTCGTCGTCGGCGTAGATGTAATAGAGTATGCGCAGGGTGCGCTCGGCGCCGTCGATCAGCGCGAGCACCGCGTCGAGGCGGCGCGGGCCGGTATCGAGCAGCGTCATCTGGTTGCCGTCGACGGCGAATGTCGGCTGTTCGGTGGGATCGTCCATGGCGTGCGTGATGGACATGGGGGGCTCGAGTGGCAACCCAGGGACGCTGATCCGCGCAATTCTTGACTTTGCGGGCTACCCCCCCTAGGCGACGCATTCTCATTCTATCGTTGTTACGAAGGAAGCCGCATGGCGCGCGTTACCGTCGAGGATTGTGTCGACAAGATCCCCAACCGGTTCGACCTGGTGTTGTTCGCGGCCCAGCGTGCGCGCCAGATCTCGGGCGGCGCCGAACTGACGCTCGACCGCGACCGCGACAAGAACCCGGTCGTCGCGCTGCGCGAGATCGCCGACGAGAACGTCAAGCCAGCGCATCTCAAGGAACAGGTCATCCAGGGCTTGCAGAAGGTTCGCGTCGACGACGACGACGAGGTCGACGCCGTTGGCAGCCTGGCAGCTTCGGCCGAAGCGTTGCGTCTTACCGCTGCTGCGCCGCCGCGGAACCAGAATCTTGGGGCGGATTACGAGGGTTGAGGCAGCGGGATTAGCGAAAGCTAATCCGCGGCTCGGCCGAAACCCCGGCCGGCGGGCATCGCCCGACCGACGACGCGGCTTTGCCGCGGCGCGCGAAACAGAGAGAGCCCGTGGACCCAAGTCCGCGGGCTTTTTCTATACCCTCTCCCTGAAGGGGAGAGGGAAGGGGCCCGCGGCGACTTCGCCGTGGGAAGGGTGAGGGCACGCGTGGGATGGTCCAGCCCCTCGTCATTCCCGCGGAGGCGGGAACCCATATTGGCTAGGCTCTCGTAGGATCGTAGACGCCTGAGCATATGGATCCCCGCCTGCGCGAGGATGACGATGACGCGAGTTACGAGCCAAGTTTCAGACGGGCTAACTGCCCACCCCATTGTTCTCCCGCGAAGGCGGGAGCCCAGTCTGGATCCCCGCCTTCGCGGGGAAACAAGCTTATTCGTAATCTGCTGCTGCGCCTCGGACTACCCTAAGGCAGGGCGCCACGGCGAAGCCGTGTCGTCAGTCGTTGCTGCGCAACGCTGGCCGGCGTCGGTCCGCGACGCGGATTAGCCACGCTAATCCGCTGACCGACCCTTAAACCCCTGTGCCACCACGAACCACTCGACCGACCCCTTGCGGCTCGCCGGTGGCTTGGCATGCTTCACCGTCTTGAAGTTCCGCTTCATCTCCGCGACCAGCTCGGAATCCGCACCGCCCGCGAACACCTTCGACACGAAGGTCCCACCCGGCTCCAGCACCTCGCATGCAAAATGCAGCGCGGTTTCGACCAGCGCCATCGTCCGCAAGGCATCGGTCTGCGGATGCCCGACGGTGTTCGCCGCCATGTCCGACAGCACCAGATCCGGTGCGCCGCCCAGCGCCTCGATCAGCTTGCCAGGGGCTGCGTCGTCGAGGAAATCCATTTCGAAGATCGTCACGCCTTCGATCGGATCGACCGGGAGCAGGTCGATGCCCACGACCGTCGCCTTGGGGATCCGCCGTCGGATCACCTGCGCCCAGCCGCCCGGCGCGAGACCGAGATCGACCACGCGCTTCGATCCCCGGATCAGCTCGAACCGCTCGTCCAGCTCGATCAGCTTGTACGCCGCGCGACTGCGATAGCCGTCGGCCTTGGCACGCTTCACATACGGATCGTTCAGCTGCCGCTCTAGCCAGCGCGTCGACTGCGCGGTCCGCTTGCGCGCGGTGAGCACGCGGACATGCCCGCCGGAGCCGCCGCGGCTCATGCCGTCGCTCCCGTGGCTTTGCCGGGCTTGGGCGAGCCCATCAAGCCGCGCAGTATGCCTTCGCGAATACCGCGGTCGGCGATGCCGAGCCGTTCGGCGGGCCACAAATCCATGATCGTCTCCAAAATCGCACAGCCCGCGACCACCAGGTCGGCGCGCTCGTTGCCGATGCACGGCAGCTTGGCGCGCTCCGTGATCGACATATGGGAAAGGTCGGCGCTGATCCGCCGCATCGCCGACGCGGGTACGATCAGCCCGTCGACCACCGACCGGTCGTAATGGCTCAGCCCGAGATGCACGCTGCCGAGCGTCGTCACCGTGCCGCTGGTGCCAAGCAACCGCGGCCGCTCGATATGCCGCGGCAGGCGGCTCGCAAACCCAGCGAAACTGTCCGCCACGACCTGCCGCATCTTCGCATACGCGGCACGGCGACCGTCTTCGCCCTCGCCACCGCCGGCATGCTCGGTCAGCGACACCACGCCCCACGGCGCCGAATGCCAGTCAAGCACGGTCGGAACAGGCGTCGAGGTATCGATCAGCACCAGCTCGGTCGATCCGCCGCCGATATCGAATACGAGCGCGGGATCCTCCCCCGGCTCGATCAGCGCATGGCAGCCGAGCACCGCCAACCGCGCCTCTTCCTCGGCAGAAATGATGTCGAGGTGGATCCCCGTCTCGGCCAATGCGCGCGCGATGAAGTCCGGCCCGTTCGACGCCTGCCGACACGCCTCCGTCGCGACCGATCGCGCCAGCGTGACGTTACGCCGCTGCAACTTGTCCGAACACACGCGTAGAGCGGCGATCGTCCGCTCGATCGCCGCGTCGCTCAACTTGCCGGTCGACGCCAGGCCCTCGCCCAGCCGCACGATTCGCGAGAACGCGTCGATCACCGCGAACCCGCCAGCCTGGGGCCGCGCGATCAGCAATCTGCAATTGTTGGTGCCAAGATCGAGCGCGGCAAACGCCTGCGCATCGGCCCACCGCCCACGAGAGGGCCGGGTCATCGCCGGACGGGCAGGACCACCCTGCCGGAACGGCATTCGGGCGGAAACATCCCCCATCGCCGTAAAACTCGCTATCTATGTCTGCCGCCGCGGGAAAATACCCGCCCGGTGCTTGATCACGAATGTAGCGCGGCGGCGCGATTACGCAAGCGACGTGGCACATCGGCAACATCTTGGCGTTGACAGCGCCAAACCGCCCGCCTAGATCGCGCCCTCGCTGATGCCCCGTCGTCTAATGGTAAGACTGCGGTTTCTGATACCGCCTATTGAGGTTCGAATCCTCACGGGGCATCCAGCGCTCCCTAAATTTTCTGCAGAAATTGCAGCATCCTGGTCAGGGCGTCGTTGGTTAAGCCGAGGGAGCGTTCGGATAGCGTTGCGGTCTGTGGCCAGCAGGTAATCAGCCCGCGATGCTCGAGCGTGAGCAGCCAACGTCGGACCGCGACTTCGGATAGCCCGGTAGTCGCCCGTACCGTGTCGATCGTCAGCGGCTTGCCTTCTTCATAGGCGATGAACAAGCCGAGCAATATGTCCCAGGCCGGATCGTGGAACAGCGCACGCACTGGTGCGAAGGCGGCGGATCGCGCCTGTTGCTGATGCATCAGGGCGCGGGCACGGTCGAGTTCGGTCGGCGTGGACGGATCGACACCAGGCATGGTGCTTGCGGCACGGGTGGAGGTACCGGACGGTATGGGCGCCGGCGCGCCTTCTGTGGGTACGGGATCAGGTGATGGGTGCTGCGCTGGGTAACGCAGCCGAAGGGGGTCGCTCATCGGCGTCGCTCCATGTCTTGTAATCAGTATCGGTGAATGTTGCCGGGACTCGTGGCGGGCTCAGCGCGGCGATTTCGCGACACTCGACGCGCTTGGCGACCAGTCCGGGTCGCAACCCTGTGACGATCGCCGTCGTCGATGGCGTTCGGTGCCGACGATCAACACGGCGAGCATCGGATAGGCGATCTTGCTAATCGCCGCCGCGTACATCCACGGTACCAGTGTCGGATCATACGCCCTCACGCCGTGCACCGCGATTGCGAGGAGATGCAGCGCGCTGATCCAGATCGGCCAGAACCGGTTCGCGAACATCGCGACGGCGATCAACCCACCCAGCAGGACGACATCGACCGACAGCAGCGCGCCGTCGACCGAGCGGAACGCCGGCCGGACCGAAAATGCCACCATGCTTGAGACGATCGCCGCGAGCAGGAATGCCGCAGCGACGATCCTTTCCGGCAAGCCGCCATGACGAAACGCGAACCAGCATGTCGCCAGCGCAACGGCATAATAGACCAGAATGTGGATCATCGCGCGCGATCCGCCCGGTCTTCAGGCTGCCGCGGCAACGATCGAGAGATGATGATCGTCCGCGCCGGCGAAGAAGGCCTGATCAGGTTTGGGCAGACCATCGCCGAAACCGACGAATTTGCCGATCCTTTCGGCACCGCGATGGGCGGCGATGACGTGGCCTTGTGCCTGGGCGATCGCGGCCATTGTGGCACCGAGTTCGTGGACGACGGGTTGAGCGATCCGAGGGGTTACGCCGGCGCTGCCGCCGAACGTCGTCGTTGCGACCGCGAGGTGCGAGCAGATCGCAAAGGCTTCGGCCAATTGGGCTTCGAGCCTATTCAGCAGGACGCCGATGTCCTTGCCGGTCCGCGTGAGCTGTGGGTCCATGCGATTCTCCGCCTAATGCGGCCTTCCCGATCGGTTAACCTGACAAGCGCCCCAGCCGTTCGATCAACTCGGCGAGCACCGTAAGACCGCTTGCAAGCATGCCGAAGCCGATTGCGAGGATCACTGCGATAGCCGGTATCCAAAGCAGCCTCGCTACGACGGGAAGGTCGTTGCTGCGCTGCCCTGCACGACGGATCGGAAGTAGTCTCGAAAAAGTCGCCGGCCTGACTGTGCCGGCATCGCGAGATACCTCCGGGTCGATCACCGGCTGCCGGAGTTCTGTCACGGGAGAGGCAGACGCGGACACCCATGGAGATTGCCCCCCGGAATGTCCGGGGTCGCCGATCGGACGGTCGTCGACGCATTCGTGCTTCGCGAACATGCGCGCGGCATCGCCGCGGTCGACGGCGCCCAGAATACGGACCGCTTCGGCAATATACCCGTCGACGGTGCCCGGCGCGATACCGAGATCGGCGGCGATCTGCTTGGTCTTGCGGAGTGCTGCGACACCGCGGAGCACATCGCGGTGGCGATTGGATAGCCGGGCGATACGGGGTTCGGTCATCTCATCCCCTTTCGCCGGGTAGGTTCCACGGTAGATCGAGCATTTTCCTAAGGGGCTGACGGCCGTGGAAGCAACTGGGCTGTTGGCTCACCCCCCCTATGACGGCACGCCAAGCCGGTACGCGCGCTGAAGCTCGGCTCGTCGTATTTGGATCAGTCTCTGCCCGGTTTACACATTTTTTCGTCATTCGTGCGTTAGGACGGGGGTGCCGGCTCGCCATCAACCTTTGGCTCGTCACCAAGGCGAGTCGGCACACTGCTCCGTCGTGCGGAGGGATTAAGACGCCTCCGTGATGAGCTTGGCCGCGGCGGGTGTGTTCCATTCATAGCCGCCGGTCATCCGCCAGACTTCCTTGCCCGCCGAATCGTAGAGGATCGTGGTCGGCAGGTTCGCCTGATAGGCGAGGCTGAGGCCGAGCTTCGGATCTAGATACGGCTGCAGCGTCGTGAACTTCTTCTCGGCGAAGAACGGCGTCACCTTTTCCGCGCCCTGCATGTCCTGGCTGACCGCGATCACCTGCACCTTGCTAGCGAGCGATTTCGCCGCGGCGTCGAGCGTCGGCATTTCCGCGACGCACGGCGCGCACCAGGTGGCCCACAGGTTGAGCAGCAACGGCTTGCCCTTGAACGAGGCGAGCGTGACCGGCTTGCCGTCGGGGGCGGTGAAGGCGACCGCCGGGCCGGTCTCGCCCTTGTGGCTGCGGTCGAGCTTTTCGGTGCTGGCGGCGGGGCCGGTCGCTTCGTCGGGCGCGGGGCCGGGCGCGACCTCGTCGGCGGACGCCGTGTTCGCCGCGACGACGTTTGCTTGCTCCGGCGCGGGCGATTTCCTATCGCAGCCGGCGACCAGCAGGCCCATCCCGGCAAGACAGGCGATCGGCAGCGAATTGAACACAGGACGCGAGAACATGGACGGTTCCAATTCGATGTGGGGTGGGCGGTTCGCCGAGGGGCCGGCAGCGGTCATGCGCGAGATAAACGCCTCCATTCCCTTCGACAAGCGGCTCTGGCAGCAGGATATTGCCGGCTCGAAGGCGCATGTCGCGATGCTCGGCAAGCAGGGCATCGTATCGGCGGAGGATGCCGCGACGATCTCCGCCGGGCTCGACACGGTGGCGGCGCATTATGTCGAGCATGGCGTCGAGGAGGATCTGGTCCTCGAAGATATTCATATGCAGACCGAGGCGCGGCTCGCCGAGGCGATCGGTCCGGTCGCGGGGCGGCTGCACACCGCTCGCTCGCGCAACGACCAGGTCGCGACCGATTTCCGGCTCTGGGTGCGCGATGCGATCGACCAGGCGCTGGCGGCGCTCGGCGAGTTCCAGGCGGCATTGCTGACCCGTGCAGAAGAGCATGCCGCGAGCGTGATGCCCGGGTTCACGCACCTCCAGTCTGCGCAGCCGGTAACGCTCGGGCATCACCTGATGGCGTACCACGCGATGATTTCGCGCGACGTCGGGCGGTTCGTGGATGCCCGCGCAAGGATGAACCGTTCGCCGCTCGGTTCGGCCGCGCTGGCGGGTACGGGCTTTCCGATCGACCGGGAGATGACGGCGAAGGCCCTGGGCTTCGACGGGCCGATGACCAACTCGCTCGACGGCGTCAGCGACCGTGATTTCGCGATCGAATATCTCACCGCCGCGACGCAGACTTCGCTGCATTTGTCGCGGCTCGCCGAGGAGTTCGTGCTGTGGGCGTCGCAGCCGTTCGGCTTCGTCGCGCTGAGCGATCAATGGTCGACCGGCAGCTCGATCATGCCGCAGAAGCGCAATCCCGATGCGGCCGAGCTGGTGCGCGGCCATGCGGGGCGCATCCTCGGCTGCATGACCGCACTGATGGTGACGATGAAGGGCCTGCCGCTCGCCTATTCGAAGGACATGCAGGACGACAAGCCGCCGGTGTTCGAGGCGCACGACCTGCTCGCGCTGTCGATCGCGGCGATGACCGGGATGGTCGAGAGCGCGACGTTCCGCACCGATCGGATGCGCGGGCTGGCCGAGAGCGGCTTTGCGACCGCGACCGATCTCGCCGACTGGCTGGTGCGCGAGGCGGGGCTGCCGTTCCGCGAGGCGCATCATGTCACCGGGCGCTGCGTCAAGCTGGCGGAAGAGCGCAAGGTGGCGCTCGATGCGTTGCCGATCGACGACTTGAAGGCAATCGATGCGCGGATCGACGAACGCGTGTACGGCGTGCTCTCGGTCGACGCGTCGGTCGCCAGCCGGACCAGCTTCGGCGGCACTGCGCCCGACAATGTGCGCGCTGCGATCCGTGCAGCTCGGGGCGATACGGCATGAAACGGCTTTTTGGCATCGTGGGACTGGCGCTGGCTCTGTCGGGTTGCGGCGCAGCGGACGGGCTCGTCCCGGCGGAGGGCAAGACGCTCCCGGTCGCGCCCTATGGTGCGAAGACCCAGCCGACCGCCGCGGAGCTGCTCACGCCTACCACGCAGCAACGCCCGCAGCGCAGCGACGAGCTGCTGACCAAATCCGACGAGCGACGCAGCGACGAGTTCGACCTGCCGCCGCCAAATTGAAGACCTGATCCATGAACCATTTCGACTATCGCGACGGTGTGATGCATGCCGAGGACGTCGCCCTGCCGGCGATCGCCGAGGCCGTCGGTACGCCCGTCTACGTCTATTCGACCGCCACCTTCCGCCGCCATGCGCAGGTGTTTCGCGATGCGCTGAAGCCTGCGGGACGCGTCCATCTGGCCTATGCGATTAAGGCGAACCCGAACGTCGCGGTGCTGCGTGTGCTCGCCGACGAGGGCTATGGTGCCGATGTCGTTTCGGCGGGCGAGATGCAGCGCGCGCTGGCGGCGGGGATTCCGGCGTCGGACATCGTGTTCTCGGGGGTCGGCAAGACGCGGGGTGAGCTTGCACAGGCGCTGGATGCCGGGATCGGCCAGTTCAATCTGGAGCTGGAGGAGGAGGGCGAAGTGCTCGCGGCGTTGGCGCATGCTCGCGGCGAACGCGCGCCGGCGGTGCTGCGCGTGAATCCCGACGTGGATGCCGGCACGCATGCGAAGATCTCGACCGGGCGCAAGGAGAACAAGTTCGGCGTGGCGATCGACCAGGCGGTCGCGATGTTCGATCGGCTGTCAAAGCATGACGGGCTCGACCTGCGCGGCGTCGCGATCCACATCGGCAGCCAGCTCGCCGACCTCGCGCCGCTCGAGGCTGCCTATGCGCGGATCGGCGAACTCGTCGCGGAACTGCGCGCCGCCGGGCATAGGATCAGCCGCGTCGATCTCGGTGGGGGTCTCGGCGTGCCCTACAAGCCCGGCGATGTGCTGCCGAGCCCCGCCGACTACGGCGCGATGGTCGCGCGCGCGACTGCCGATTGGGACGTCGAACTGATGTTCGAGCCCGGTCGCGTGATCGCGGGCAATGCCGGCGTGCTGCTGACCGAGGTGATCTGGGTGAAGCCGGGGGTCGTGAACCCGTACGTGATCGTCGATGCGGCGATGAACGACCTCGCGCGCGTGGCGATGTATGACGCGTATCATGATTTCGTCGCGGTCGCGCCGACCGGCGAGCGGATGATGGCGAACATCGCCGGGCCGGTGTGCGAGACCGGTGATACCTTCGCGATGGGGCGCGATATCGACGCGGTGAAGTCGGGCGATCTCGGCGTATTCCGCACCGCGGGCGCTTACGGCGCGACGATGGCCTCGACCTATAACAGTCGCGCGCTGGTGCCCGAGGTGCTGGTCGATGGCGACCGGTTTGCGGTGGTCGCCGATCGCATCCACCCGGAGACGATCCTGGCGGCCGAGCGCGTGCCGGAATGGCTCAAGCGGTGACCCCCGCACCGCTTCCGCTACAGAGCCTGCCGCTGTTCGTCAGGCTGGCGGGGCGACCGGTGATCCTGCTCGGCGAGGGCGAGGCGGCGGATGCGAAGCGGCGATTGCTCGATCGTGCGGGCGCGGACGTGGTCGGCGAGGATGCCGCAGCGTCATTGGCGATCGTCGCGATCGACGACGAGGACGAGGCACTGGCGGCGGTCGCGCGGCTGAAGGCGCGGGGGATCCTCGTCAATGCGGTCGATCGTTCGGCGCTGTGCGACTTCACGCTGCCGGCGATCGTCGACCGCGCGCCGGTGCTGATCGCGATCGGGACGAGCGGCGTGTCGGCGGGGCTGGCGGCGGCGTTGCGGCAGCGGCTGGAGGCACTGGTGCCCGCCGATCTGGGCAAGCTCGCGCTGGCGTTGCAGGCGGCGCGTGGCGCGTTGCGGAAGCGCTGGCCCGACATGGGCGAGCGCCGCCGTGCGCTGGCGACGGCGATGGGGGCGGGGGGCATGTTAGACCCGCTGTCGCCGACGCATGATGTCGACGCGTGGCTGGCCCCGACGGACGTGCCCGCGGCAAGGCGCGACGTCGCCATTACGCTCGTCCTACTCTCCGACGATCCCGAGGACCTGACGTTGCGCCAGGCGCGGGCGCTGGCCAGTGCCGACCGCGTCTATCATCGCCCCGACGTGCCTGCGGCGATCCTCGACCGCGCGCGCGCCGATGCCGCGCGGCTGTGCGAGCCGATGCCAAACGATCCCGGCACCGGCCTGTCGGTCGATGTCGAGATGGCCCTGTGAGCGAGATGGTGCGGTGAGCGGGTTCGGCTTTCGCGTCACCGACGGCAAGGCCGCGCGGATCGACGTGAAGGAAGCGCTCGGCTGCACCGCGGACCTTATCTGGGTGCATCTGTCGACCACCGCCGAGCACGCGCAGACGTGGCTTCGCGACGAGGCCAAGCTGCTCGATTACGTCGTCGACGCGCTGACCGCGACCGAGACGCGGCCGCGCTGCGAAGCGGTCGGCGACGGTGCATTCGTCAACCTCCGCGGTCGTTCGCACGAGGAACTCGACACCTCCGACATGCTCGCCTCGGTGCGGATCTGGGCGGTGAAGGGCTGGGTATTCTCGGTCACGCGGAAGCCGTTGATCGCGGTCGCCGAGGTCGAAAAGATGGTCGAACGCGGCGAGGTGCGCGATCCGGGGGACCTGATCGCCGCGTTCGCGACCGCGATCACCGCCGATCTCGACCCCGACGTCGCGTCGCTTGGCGACCAGCTCGACGATTGCGAGGAACAGCTCGACGCCAACCGCGTGTTCGAACTGCGCCGCGCGGTCAGCAGGGTGCGGGTGGCGGCGATCGGCTACAAGCGTTTCCTGAGCCCACAACGGGCGGCGCTGGAGAAGCTGGCGGCGCTACCCGGCGACTGGCTGGCGGATGACGACCGGCTGCATCTGGCCGCGGCGGCGGACCGGGCCGCGCGGATGGCGGAGGAACTCGAATCGATCCGCGAACGCGCCGCGCTGATCCACGAGACGCTGACCGACCTGCGCGCCGAACAGATCGACAACCGCTCGCTGATCATCTCGGTGGCGGCGCTGGTGTTCCTGCCGCTGACGTTTCTCACCGGGCTATACGGCATGAACGTGAAGGGGCTGCCTTATGCCGATGAGCCCTGGGCGTTCGATGCGATCGCCGGCGCCTGTGCGGTGATCGCGGCGGGCGTCGTGCTGTACTTTGCCGGGCGCCATTGGTTCCGGCGGTAAAGGTCAGGCGGCGCTGGCGGTCCGCCAAGCCTGCGCGATCTCGTCGAGCATGTCCGCGGAATCGCGGAACGGCTTCGGATCATGGCCGAGCGAGGCGTTGATGACGGTTTTCCGCGCGCCGCCGTACAGGCGGGCGAGCGTCTCCGAGACCTGGCCGCCTTTTTCGAAGTCCAGACCGGCTTCGAGTGCGAACAGGATCGCGGTGGCGCGCGTGATCCGGTCGCTCTTTACGGAGAATTTGCGGTTCTCGCAGGCCCAGGCGGCGGCGCGCAGGGCAGCGACGAGTTCCTTGTAGAGCAGCTGGACCAGGGCAGGGCCATCGGCGGTGGCGGTACGGCCGACCGCGTCGATCTGGCGATAGGTCGCGAACGGATCGCGTGCGAGGGTACTGGCGTAGGTCACGAGCTCTTGTTCCAGGCTGCGATCTGGTTGGTGAGGAACGCCTGGGTCGATTTGTACGCGGACACGCGCGAGTTCATGCTCGCATATTGCTGCGTCAGGCGCGTGGTGAGCTGAGCGGACTGGTCGGTGACCTTGTCCTGCTGCTTGGCGAGGTCGGCTTCGGCGGCCGTATACCGCGCGGTCGACGCGCCGAGGCCGGTCAACGTGTTCGTCGCGCTGTTGGTGAGCGCGCTGAGCGTGCCGGACAGGCCGAGGACGTTGGTGGAGGACGGCGCGAACATCGATTCGATCGTGTCGGGATAGGCGGCGAGCTGCCGGGCGAGCAGCGCGGTATCGACGCGCAGCGTGCCATCGGTGTTGGTCGCGACGCCGATCTCGGACAGACTGCGCGGAATGCCCGCGGTCGCGCCGCCGACCAGCGGCTTCGACACCAGCGCCTTCAGCGAGCGGAGCAAGGCCGTCGCGGCCGGGTCGGCGCGGAGATTGCCGGTGATCGGATCGGTCTGTTCGGTGATCGTCTTCAGCACCTCGTTGAAGGTCGTAACGACATCGTTGATCGCCTGGGTCAGCGCGTCGGTCGGCGTGCTGCTGGCGAGCGTGACGGGGACCGTGGACACCGCGTTGAGCTGCAGTTTGACGCCATCGACAAGGTCGCTGACCGTGTTGCTCGGTCGCTCGACTTCGATGCCGTCGACGGTGAGCAGCGCGTTCTGCGCGGTCGATACCAGGCTGGTCTGCGTCGCACCGTCGCCGATATCCACCGCACCGCTGGCACCGTCACCCTTCAAGGTGAACGCCTGTGCGGTGCCGGTGCCACCCTTGACCGACAGATAGGCACCGCCATTCGCGTCGGTGACGACGGAGGCGGTCACGCCGCTCTTCGACGCGTTGATGCCGGCGGCGATCGCATCGATGCTGCCGTCGCCGATATCGATCGGAATGCCCGCCCCGCTACCGATCGTCAGGGTCAGCGCGCCGGTATCGAGCGAGGCGGCACGATCTGCGGCAGGGACCGCTGTCGTGGTACGCGCGACCTGCGCTGTCGCAAGGCGCGTGACGGTGACGCTGGCCGACAGGTTCGACAGTTTCGCACCCGACAGCGCGGTCGCGGACAGGATGGTGCTGTTGGAACTGCTGGGCTGCGACTGCAGGCTGCCGCTCTTCACCAGATTGGCGAGCGCGGTGGAGAAGCCGGTCATCGTGCTCTTGAGCGTACCGACGCCCGAGATCTGCGCGGTGAGGGTGTCGGATTTCGCCTTCAGTGCGGCCGTGCGTGCCGCGAACTGGGCTTCGACCAGCGACGTGACCAAGGTGCCGGTGTCGACGCCCGAGCCCGCGTTCAGCCCATTGAGCAGCGCTTGCGTCGCGGTGTTGACCGCACTTTGCGGGGTGGCCGCGGGTGTCGGCGTGGCCGTCGTGCTCGTCGTCGATGTTACCATGGCGAAATCCCTGCACGTGCGCGCTCGTCTGTAAGAACGGCCGGGCGGCCGCGATGTTTAGGCCTGTTTGATGCCATTTTCATCGAATCGAGCGTCCTTCGGCACGGTGACGAACGGCTGGATCGGGGCCGCCGCGCCACCTGCGGCAACGTTCAGCCCGAAGACGAAGGCGAGCACCGTCGCGATCGCCATGTACAGGTCGTCGCGGACTTCCTGCCCCTCCTTGCTGGTGTAATAGACCGCGCGGGCGAGCATTGGATATTCGAGCACCGGCACGCGGCCCTCCGCGGCGAGTTCGCGGATCGCCAGTGCGGTCGCGCCGCGCCCCTTGGCGACCACCACCGGCACCTGGTCCTTGCCGCGATCGTAGCGCAGCGCGACGGCGAAATGCGTCGGGTTGGTCAGCACGACATGTGCCTCCGCGACCGACTTGCGCAGCCCGCCGCTCGCCATCGCGCGCATCTTCGCGCGCATCTGGCCCTTCGCCTCGCCATTGCCCTCGGTCGACTTGTGCTCGTCCTTCACCTCCTGCTTCGACATCCGCATCTTGCCAAGGCGGCGGATGATCTGGATCGGCAGGTCGATGCCGGCGATCGCGCACAGCCCGAACGCCATCGCGATCAGGATCGCTTTGAACGTGCCGCCGAGCGTCGACAGGGCCTGGTTCAGATCGGCGGACGAGGCGAGCCCCATCGTCGTGTGCGCGGCGTTCCACAGCATCCAGCCGCCGATCGTGCCGAGCAGGATGACCTTCAGCAGCGACTTGCCGAGCTCGATCCAGCCGTTCGACCCGAAGATGCGCTTGAGGCCGGCCGCGGGATCGATCCGGCTGTATTTAGGCGCCATCAGCTTGCCGTTGAAGCCGAGCGAGCCGAGCCCGGCCTGGCTGAGGATCGCGGCGGCGATGGTGACGACGAACAGGCTGATCAGCGACGGCGCGAGCTTGCCGCCTGCTTCCATCAACGGGCGCCACGGCGAGAAATCCTCGACATCGGCGTGGGTGAACTGGAAGCTGGATGCCATCACCTGCTTGCAGGCAGTGATGAGGTGCGGGCCGGCGTAGATCAGCCAGCCGACGCCCGCGACCATGCTGAGCGCGGTGGCGAAATCGCGCGAGCGGAGGATGTCGCCCTTATCGACCGCATCCTTCTTGCGCTTGGCGGTTGGGGATTCAGTTTTTTCACCGGAATCTTCGGACATCAGCCGAGCACCAGGTTTTCGGTGGCGGACAGCCCTTCGCGGACGATGACGAGCATGTAGTCGCCCATCGTCGGGAACGCGATCGCCAGCGTGACGACGCCGACCGCGAGGCTGGCGGGGAGGCCGACCGCAAACAGGTTCAGCGCGGGCGCGGCGCGGCTCAGCATGCCGACGACGATGTTGAGGCACAGCAGCAGAAAGCCGACCGGGAGCGCGAGCAGCAGGCCGGCAAGGAACGCATAGCCGCCGAAGAACGCGATCGCCTTCAACCGCTCGATGCCGATCCAGGCTGCACCGGGCGGGAGCACGTCGTAGCTCCGGACGATCAGGTCGATCAGGATCAGATGGCCGTCGACCGACAGGAACAGCAGGGTGAGCATGATCGAGAAGAACTGGCCGAGCGCGGGGGACGACTTGCCGTTCTGCGGGTCGATCGAGGAGGCGAAACCGAGCCCCATCGCGCCGCCGATTACTTCGGCCGCGATCATCGGCGCGGCGAACGAAATCTGCAGCACGAAGCCGAGCGCTAGGCCGACCAGCGCTTCGGCGGCGGCGGAGAGGATGGTGGAGACGGCGAAGATTTGTTGCGGCGGCACGATCGGATGCGCAGCGAGCACGAGGAACCCGATCGCTCCCGACAGGGTGACGCGCACGGTGACGGGCACCGAGACGTTGCCGAACACCGGCGCGGCGATGAACGTCGCACCGATCCGGATCATCACGAAGATGAGCGCCCAGAGCTGCGGCTCGATGCTGAGCCCGAAACCCAACATCTCAGTTGCCGTTCGTGCCGAGTAGGGACCGAGCGAAGTCGAGGGCCCGTATCGAGGTACCTGTCCCTCGATACGCCTTCTCGACGAGCTCGAAGTCTACTCGGGACGAACGGAAATTTTGGCTCATTTAACCAAGTCCGGAATACGCTCGAAGATCCCGATCGTGAAATCGCTCAGCAACCCCAGGATCAGGCTCCCGAAGATCAGGATCGACACGGCGACTACCACCAGCTTGGGCACGAACGACAGCGTCTGTTCGTTGATCGACGTCGCCGCCTGGATCATCCCGAGGATCAGCCCCGCCAGCAGCGCCGGGATCAGGATCGGCGCGCTGGCGAGTGCCAGCACCCACATCGTCTGGTTGGCGACGGTCAGGAAATATTGCGCGTCCATGCTCTCAGGTCGCGAACGAGTTGGCGAGGCTGCCCATCGTCAGTGCCCAGCCGTCGACCAGCACGAACAATAGCAGTTTGAACGGCAGCGAGATGATCGTCGGGCTGAGCATCGCCATGCCGAGCGACATCAGCACGGTCGCGACGACCAGATCGATGACGATGAAGGGGAGGAAGATCAGGAAGCCGATCTGGAACGCGGTCTTCAGTTCCGACGTGACGAACGCGGGGAGCAGGACCGAGAACGGGATGTCGAGCGAGGAGGCATAGGGCCCCGACTTCGCGATCTGCGCGAACATCGTGACGTCCTTCACGCGCGTCTGCTTCACCATGAACGCGTGCAGCGGGACGCCAGCGGTGGTGATCATCTGCGTGCCGGCGAGCTGCCCGGCGGCATAGGGCTGGATCGCGGTCGTGTTGATCTGGCTTATGGTCGGCGCCATGATGAAGAACGACAGGAACAGCGACAGCCCGAGCAGCACCTGGTTCGGCGGCGTCTGCTGGAGGCCGAGCGCCTGGCGCAGGATCGCGAGCACGATGATGATCCGCGTGAAGCTGGTCATCATCAGCAGGATCCCTGGCAGGATCGTCAGCAGCCCCATGATGATGAGGACTTGCAAGCTCAGCGACAGCGACCCGCTCTGGCCGGTGTTGCCCGCGGCCTGTCCGCCGAGCTGGCCAAGCGCGCGATCGACCGCGTCGCCGACGGCGGGGTTGGTCGGAGCGGGGACGGCTTGCGCGAAGGCCGGCATCGCGAGGAAGAGGGCGAGCAGGAGGGCTAGGCCGATCCACACCAAGCTGTTTCCTCGCGAACGCGGGGATCCAGGGTTATGGAGGGCAACGGTCTTGGCTCCTGGATTCCCGCGTTCGCGGGAAAACGGGGAGCGCTTCGGCGCGGCAAACAGGGCAGGGCCCGAACCCTTGCGGGTCACTGTCGGACGAGCGACCGCGCTCATGCGTCGACCTTGTCGATCAGGTGCACGCCGCCACGTCCGACCGAGACGAGCAGCCGGCGGCCCTCGAAATCGATCACCGCGAGGCGCAGGCCCGGCGAGATCATCATCGTTTCCTTGACGCCGATCAGTCGCGTCGAGGGCTTGCCCGGGATCCGGCTCTCGAACTTGCGCCACAGATACAGGCAGCCGAACATCAGGCCGCACACGAGTGGCAGCAGAATGACGAGCTTGAGGATATAGGTCCAGAGCATCGGTTCAGCCGCGCTTGTCGGGCGACACGAGCTCGGTCATCCGAACGCCGAAGCGTTCGCCGACCGTCACCACTTCGCCGCGGCCGATCAGGGTGCCGTTGACGAATACATCGAGGAGTTCGTTGGCTTGGCGATCGAGCTCGATCACGCTGGATTCGCCGAGCGCGAGCAGTTCGCGCAGCGTCAGGCTGGTCGAGCCGATCTCGACGGTCAGCTTGACGTCGACATCCTGGAGCAGCCGGAAATTGGCGGCGACGGCAGCATCTACGGGGAAGCCTCCGGTCATGTCGTTCATGCTGCAAATCCTTCGTCGAAACTGGTAATCGAGGTGAGCTGGATGGCGGCGAAGCCGTTGGACGTACCGACCGTGCCGCAGCCGAGCCGGTTGTTGCCGACCATCACCGGCACGTCGCCCGAGATGGTGATCGGGATCACGTCGCCGGGCTTCAGGTCCATCAGCATGGTCAGCTTGACGACCGGCTCGGCGAGCACCGAGCGGATCGGGAAGCGCACGTTCATGGCGGCGCGCGTCAGCTCGTTGCGCCAGGCGGGATCGGGTTCGGCCGACTTGCCGACGACCTTGGCGGTCAGCGACGGCGCATGCGGCTTCAGCGCGGAGACGGGATAGACGAGGTCGAGGAACACCGGCTTGGCGGTGCCCGCGGCGATCCCGAAGCGCGTGACGATCATCGCGTCCTCGCCGTCGAGCTCGGCGATCATCGCCGGGTTCACCTCGACGCGGGTCGGCAGGAAGTCGAACCGCGCCATTGGCTCCCACGCGGTCTTCAGCGGCGCGGCGATCATCTGGCCGATCCGTGCGACCATCGCCTCGGCGGCGGGCGAGAACTCGGTCGGCAACGTGTGCGGCGCGGCACCGGTACCGCCGAAGAACATGTCGAGCATCTCGAGCACGAACTTGCCGTCCATGATGCACAGCGCCTGCGCCATCCCCGGCGTCATGATCAGCGGCAGCCACGCGGTCAGCGCATCGCTGCGTTCCGCGCGGTAATCGGTGAAGCGCTGGACCACCAACGGCTCAGCCCAGCAACGGACCTCCTGGCGCAGCAACGGCTCGAACACGGCGCGCAAGCCCCGCGCGAACCGGGCGGAGAGATGCTGCAACGAATGCAGGTCGCCGAACGGATTGAGCTTGGCCCCGCCGAGCACGCCCTGATGCAGCACGCCGCCCTGGGGTGCGCCGGAGCGGTCCCGGTCGCGTCGCTCGCGCGTCTTTGCTGAGGCCTCGTTAACCATGCCTCACTGAACAACGAAACTGGTAAAGTAAACGTTACCGATCCCGCCAAAGCCTTCCTTCTGCTTGAGCGTGTCGTTGATCGCTTTGGCCAACCGGACCTGCAACTGGCGCTTGCCGTCGCTGCTCATCACCTGCTCCTCGGTGGTGTCGCCGAGCGCCATCAGGATCGCCGAGCGGACCGCGATGTCGTTGGTCTTGAGGTTGGTGATGACGGTGTCGTCGTACGGCGTGGCGACCGCGATCCCGACCTGGACGAAGTGCGGCGAGTCCTGGAGATTCGAGGTAAATTCCTTCTCCATCGGGTAATAGGTCGACGCGTATTTGTCGCCGCCCTCTCCTGCGGGGGGCTTCATGCCGTGGTTTTCGGGTGCGGCTTCATCCCCGCCGCCATGACCGCCGCCCTCGTCGTCGCCGTCGCCAGTATGCTTCTGCTCGCTCTTGGGGACGAGCTTGGGCTTGCCATCGTCGACCGCCGCGTGACCGCCGCCGAGCAACCCGGCGTTACTGGCATAGACGCCCGCGCCGACGCCGCCACCGACCAGGACCAGCAGCGCACCGCCGCCGATCAGGATCATCTTCATCTTGCCCTTTTTCTTGGGCGCTGCGTCCGCAGTATCTTTCTTGTCGGCCATGTCGGAGTCCTTCGGTTCAAGCGATTCGGGTGTCTTCGGTGAGCGCTGCGTCCACCGCCGGCGAAGCCGTGGTGCGAGTCGGGGCTTGCGGCGTCGTTGGTGGGCGGTGCTGGCCGTTGTTCGCGGCGCCGTCGCCTGGCGTGCCCTGCGCAAGCGATCCCTGGCCAAGCGATCCCTGGGCAAGCTTCAGCCCGCGCGCTTCGGCCAGTTCGACCAGCCGTGGCTGGGCATCCTGCAACAGGGTGCGCGTCGCGCTCTGCTCGGCTTGGAAATGGACGCGGACGGTGTCGCCGTCCTTTCTCATCGATACGTCGATCGCACCGAGCGCGTCGGGGATCAGGCGGATCCGCGTGTCTCCGGCGTCGGCGGCATCGCGGAGGATCTCGATCCGTTCAATCATCGCGTGCGGCCAGCGATCCTGACGCATGTCGAGCGGCGCGTGCTGCGTCTCGGCCGTCCTGATCGCCGGTGCCGATACGGGCGCGCTGGTTACCAGCGAGGATATGGTCGGGTCCGCCTTGTCGCGATCGTCGCGCGCCCTGGTCGCGGCCTGGATCGCCGCGCCGAACACCTGGCTTGCCGATGCGACAATACCCGGCTGTGGCTGGATCGCGTCGGGTAGGGCCACGGCCAGTGCGACGGGCGCTGTGGCGTCGGTCGAGACCCAGCGCGTCATGGCGTTGTTCGGGTCGATGCCGGTCGATACGGGCGCTGCGTCGGTGAGATCGGGCGACGCCGGAGTATCGCCTCTGCTCGTGGATGCCGGACCCGTGAGGGAAGGCAAGACGGATGTCGGCACGATGGGCCCCGCCACTTGTGTCGGTGGGGCGGTGATCGGTGGAAGGGTAGCTAGGGCGACCGGCAGGCTCTGCGCGGGACTGGAAGCAAGCGTCGCATTGCTCGTGACGGCGGACGAAGGGCGTGTATCGGCAGCGGCTGCCGGAGGCGGTATGGGTGCGGGTGCGGTCGTCTCTTCCGTCTGCGGTGCTGCGGCCTGCGCTTGCTGGCCAGCCTTGCCCGTCGTGCGGGAGGGCGTGGCGTCGGCGAACTTGCCGACAGACGATGGAAGTCCTGGCGATAGTGGAGCCGTCGCAGTGCCGTCATCCGTATGCGCCGTCTCGGCGACATCGACGGCGATCGCGACGACCGGCAAGGGGAGAACCGCCGGTTGCGGCGCGAGCATCATGTCTGCGGCGATGGTTGGGCTTGCCGGCATCGGGGCCTCGGCGGGCTGCTCCGTAACTTCGTCCGGGGCAGGGCCATCCTTGGGGCGGGGATCGCGGCGTATTACGGCGAACGCCGTCGGTCGGGCGATACGTACGACCTGGGCGGGGATCGCGACCGGCTCGGCTTTGCCGGCGGGCGGCGCGGTTTCGACCATTTCGGGCGTCAGGGTGCTTGCCGGAAGCAGTGACGGCTTTGCAATCGCCAGTGTCTGCGCGGGGTGGGGTGTGAGTATGGGCTGCCATTCCACCGCTTGGTCACCGGCGTGCGTCACGATCGGCAAGACGTTGCCGGTTACGGCGACGTCCTGCAGGATGACGGCATCGGGAGCGATGCCAGTAAGGGGGACGAGCGGCGTCGGCGCTGACGGTGCAGGCGGCAGGCCGGGGAACGCACCCTCGTCGAGCGCATCGTTTGCCTGTGCAAAGGAATCGGCGAAATCGACCACCGTGCGCCCGTTCTGCACGGCCGGCGATCGTGTCTGCGCGGGGAGAACGGGAGAAAGGACGGCGATCTGGATCATGCAGAATACTCGTTCGGGCGATCGGCACGCGGCCGCATAGCCCTCCCTCAGCAAGGATCGTGCCGAACCTTCCGGAACGCGGGCGCTTCCTCCATCGCGCGGATCGCCTTGAGCACCGCGTCGGCGTCGGCACGCGCGAGCAGCTTCTCGACCGCGCTTTGATCGCGCTTGGCGGCGCGGGTTGCCTCGGCGGCGCGTTCGACGCGATTTTCGGCCGCCTGCACGCGTTCGACCGCGGCATTGGCGGATTGTTGCAGGCGGTCGCGGTAATGCGCCGACGCGCCCAGCGAGACCGCGGCGCGCGTTTCGTGGATCGGCGCTACGGCTTCGGCGAGCAGCGCGATACGGCCGGAAAGCGCCTGTTCGCTGGCGAACTTGTCGTGCGCGCGGGCTTCGTCGGCACGCGTCAGACCGAGCTGGAGCGTGCGGACGCGGTGGATGCGCGCCAGCGTCTTGCCGCGGGCATCCGCCATCTCAGCCGCCGAACACGCCGGTGAGCTCGGCGACCGCGTCGTTCAGCGAGACGGTCTCGTCGGCGTCCTGGCGGATATATTCCATGACCGCCGGGTGGCAGGCGATGGCGGCGTCGATCGCAGGGTCGGCGCCGTGGCGGTAGGCGCCCATCAGCACGAGGTCGCGGTTTTCCTCATAGGTGGCGAGGTGGCGGCGGAGCGTCCGCGCGGCCTTGGCATGGGGGGCGTCGACGATGTCGGTCATCACGCGGCTGACCGACGGGCCGATGTCGATCGCGGGGTAGACGCCGCGCTCGGCGAGGTGGCGGTTGAGGACGATATGGCCGTCGAGGATCGAGCGCGCCGAGTCCACCACCGGATCGTTGCCGTCGTCGCCGTCCGCGAGCACCGTGTAGATCGCGGTGATCGAGCCGCCGGTGTGGACGTCGACGCCGGCGCGCTCGATCAGGTTCGGCAGCATCGCGATGGCGCTGGGTGGATAACCGCGCGCGGACGCGGGTTCGCCGAGCGCGAGGCCGATCTCGCGACCGGCATGCGCGACGCGGGTCAGCGAATCCATGATGAGGAGGACCTTCTTGCCCTCGTCGCGGAAGGATTCGGCGATCGCGTGCGCCCGGAGCGCGCCGCGGATGCGGAGGACGGGGGAGTGGTTGGCGGGGACGGCGACGACGACCGAGCGTTTGCGCGCTTCGCCGGCGACCTTGGTTTCGAGGAAGTCGGCGACTTCGCGGCTACGCTCGCCGATCAGGCCGATGACGATCACGTCGGCTTGGGCCGCGCGGACGATCATGCCGAGCAGCACCGACTTGCCGACGCCCGACCCGGCCATGATGCCGACGCGCTGGCCCTGGCCGATCGTCAGCAGGCCGTTGATCGCGCGCACGCCGACGTCGAGCGGTTCGAGCACGCGGCCACGGTCGAGCGGCGACTGGAGCTTGCCGGCCAGCGGCCAGCGCCCGGCACCACGGATCGGACCGAGCCCGTCGATCGGCTTGCCGGCGCCGTCGACCACGCGACCCAGCAGCGCGGCGCCGACTTCGGCCTCACCCGGAGGCCCGATCGGCTTGACCGGCGCGCGCGGGAGCAGCGCGGCGGGGCCACCGAGGTTCATCATCAACGTGCGGCCGTTGCGGAAGCCGATGACCTCGGCCTCGACGCTCGCCGCGCCTTCGCCGACCTGGCAGACGGTGCCGACCGGAAGGGTCAGGCCGACCGCTTCCATGAGCAGGCCGTCGAACGACGCGAGGCGGCCCGAGACCTTCGGCTTGGCGACGAAATCGGCGTTGGAGAGGGTTTCGAGATAGTCGGCGGTAAAGCGGTTCAGCATTTGGGCACCGGCACCCGGTCGATCGCCTGCGCAAGTTGATCGAGCCAGAGTTCGGGGCCGTCCTCGACGATGGTCGATGCGCTTTCGAGTACGAAGCTGCCGCGCGCGACGCCCGGATCGCCCGCGGCGAAGATCGTTTTCGGCAGGCGGCCTTCGAGCAATGCGACATCGTCGGGATGAACGCGGAGCAGTGCGGATTCGGCGGAGTCCGACAGGAGTTCGGCGGCGGTCTCGATCCGGCCGGCAAGGACGTCGGGCGCGATCCCGACTTCGCCAACCAGTTTCGAAACCAGGAACAGCACGGTCTGGCGGAGTTGGGCGGCGACCCGTTCGCGGTCGATCCGGTCGCCGCCCAGCGCGGTGGCGAGATCGCCGAGCAACGCGGTGTCGCGCGCTCCAGCGTCCCGCGCGGCAGCGGCTGCAGCGGCGAGGCCCTCGGCATAACCGGCGGCATGCGCGTCGGCGAGCGGATCGATGAACGAGGATTCGCTCACCGGATCGAGCGGATCCCAGCCCGCGGTCGGGTTCACGTCCTTGTCCGCCGGGCTGAAGTGTTTCGGCGCACTCGGCTCCGTGATGGGTTGCGAGGTGAAGCTCGGCGACGAGAAATTGCTCGTCGGACGCGGTGCCGCACGCTCGCGGATATCCGCTGCGGCGAAGCCGGACGGCGGCGCGAACGCGCTCGCCAGGATGTGCGCCGTCGTCGTGTGGCGCGACGCGAAGCCCGCGGTGAAGCCGTTAGACATAATCGTCTTCGCCCCCGCCCATCTGGATCGTGCCGTCCTTCGCCAGCCCGCGCGCGATCGCGATCATCGCCTTTTGCGCTTCGAGCACTTCGGCGAGCTTCATCGGCCCGCGTGCTTCCATCTCGTCGCGGATGCCGTCGGCGGCGCGCGCCGACATGCAGCCGAGGAAACGGTTGCGGATCGTCTCGTCGACGCCTTTCAGCGACTTGGTCAGGATCTCGCTGTCGACGTTGCGGATCAGCGTGCCCAGATTCTTGTCGTCGAGCTCCAGCAGATTGTCGAAGACGAACATCGCCTCCTCGATCGCCTTCGCTACGTCGCGATCGATCTTGAACAGTTTCGGCATCACCCGCTGTTCGGTCGCTTTGCGCGCACCGGAGAGAATCTTCGCCGCCTCGCGTGTGCCACCCAGCGTGACGCCAGCGCCGGTCGACCCTGTGCTGGTGCGGTTGGCGAGCAGCGTGCGCAGCGTATCGACGGCTTCGGGCGTGATCGGCCCGAGTCGCGCGATGCGGTGGAGGATGTCGGGCTGGACCGCATCGGGCAGCAGTTCGAGGACCTGGCCGCCGACCGACGCATCGAGGTTGGCGATCAGCACCGCGGCGATCTGCGGATGCTCCTTCTCGATCATCGCCGCGATCTCGGGCGCGTCGAGCCAGTCGAGCAGTTCGAGTTCGCACGCAGCTTCTGCCGGCGTGATCCGCGCGAGTACGCTCTCCGCCTTTTCACGGCCCAGAGCGCGGTTCATCACCGCCTCGATCTTGGGCCGCGGGTCGAAACCGATCGCGGTCCGCTCGCGGGCGCGGTCGACGAAATCGTCGAGCACGTCCTCGACTTCCTGCTCCGACACGTCGGCGACCTTGAACATCGCCGCGCCGAGCTGTCGCACCTCTTCGGGTTCGAGCTTCTGGAGGATGGCCGCGGCCTCCTCCTCGCCGACCAGCATCATCAGCACCGCGGCGCGCTCGACGCCGGTATAGGTGCGAAGCGCAACCTCGCTCACTTCGCGTCCGCCTTGATCATGTCGCGCACGGCGAGCGCAGCGCGCGTAGGATTGTCGCGGGTGAAGCCGCGGACCGCGCCGATCCGGTCGTCATAGCCACGCGTGTTCTCGAGCTGGTCGAGGCTGACGGGGGCGGCCACGCCTATCCCGGCGGGTGCGCCCTCGCCATCGAGTTCGCCGATCGGCTGGCCAAACGCGGGACGCGTCGTGGCATCCTCGCGCTTCTTCATCAGCGCCTTGGCGATCGGGCGGACGCCGAGCAACAGCACCAGCAGCGCGATCACGATCGCGGTGCCGTTGCGGGCGAGTACCGGCAGCCAGGCATTGTCGTACCAGGCAGGGCCAGCGGCGGCATCGGTGGCGCCGGCGAACTTGCGGCTGATGACCGTGACGTTGTCGTTGCGCGCCTGATCGAAGCCGACCGCGCTCTTCACGAGATCGCTGATCTGGTTGATCTCCATCGCGGTGCGACGGCCCTTTTCGGGATCGCGCAGGAGCACGGCGACCGAGAGGCGCTTGACCCCGCCCGGCGTGGCGCGCGTCACCGACACTTCGCGGCCGAGGTCGTAGGCGCGCTGATATTGGTCGGACTGCTTCATCGCATCGGGGGCGGGGCCCCCGGCGACCGGCTGCGCGACGGGCGTGCCGGGATTGCCGGTGGCAGGCTGTGGCGCCGACAGCGTGCTGGCAGCGGGCGGGGTGTTGCTCAGCACACCCGGAATACCGCCTGGAGCAGCGCCTGCGCCGTCCTTCTGGTTGCCGGTCCAGTTGCCCGTCTCGGCGCGCAGCACGCCCTGCTTTTCATAGCTCTCGCGCGTCGCCTGGCTCTCGTCGAGATTGACGTCGGCCTGGACCTCGGCGGTGAAATTGCCTGCACCGACCAGTGGCGTGAGAAGCGCGATCAACTGGGTGCGATACTTGTCCTCGATCCGGCGCTGGATATCGATCCGCGCGTCGCTCGCGGCGCCCGCGCCGTCGTTGCCGCCGGCCTTGGTGAGCAGCGCGCCCATCTGGTCGACGATCGTCACGGCCTCGGGTTTCATGCCCGGCACTGACGAGGCGACGAGATTGATGATCGAGCTGACCTGCGCATCGCTCAGCGAACGCCCGCCTTGAAGCTTCAGGATGACCGACGCCGATGGCGCCGCGTTATCGCGGACGAACACCGACGCTTCCGGCATGGCGAGATGCACGCGCGCCTCGGCGACCGCATCGATTTCCTCGATCGACTTGGCCATCTCGGACTCGCGCGCCTGGCGGAGGCGTTCGCCTTCAACCGCACGCGAAACGCCCATCGGCAACTGGTCGAGGATCGCATAACCGCCGGGCGCCGCCTTCGGCAGGCCCTGGCCCGCCAGCAGCATCTTCGCGCGGCTGTAATCGTCCTCGCCGACCGTCAGCGCGCCGGTGCCTTCGTCGATATGGCTCTTGATGTTCGCGGTGGTCAGCGCCGACGTCACCGCGGCCTTGTCCGAATCCGGCAGGCCGCTGAACAGCGTCTTCTGCGGCGGCGTCGACAGGCTCATCCACGCCAGCGCGGCGGCGGCGATCAGGCCGACCATCAGCGCCATCGGCAGCGAGCGGCGGACGGCCGGCTGCGCGAACACGCCCTTGATCTGCTGGAGGGGGTTGGCGAACCGTTCGGTCGCGCCGGATGAAGCGGGGATGAGTGCGGTGCTCATGTCAGACCGGCATGCTCATGATATCCTTGTAGGCGGACAGCAGCTTGTTGCGGACCTGCAACGTCGCCTCGAACCCGACCGACGCCTGCTGGCGGGCGAGCATCACTTTCGCGATGTCGACCGTCTCGCCGCGCTCATAGCTTTCGCTGAGCTTGGCGGCCTGGGTCTGGCCGTCGTTGACGCTTTTCAGCGCGGTTTCCATCGTGTCGGCAAAGCTGGTCGGCTTGACCGTCTCGGTCGGCGCGACGGTCGCGCTCGCCCCGGCACGCGAAAGCGCCTGGTTGCGTTCGAGGATCTGCGAGCGCAGCGCCATGACGCGGTCGACGCTCATCGCGCCGCCGCCGATTCCGGACACGCCGCTCATGCCGAGGCGGCCCAGTTATGGGCGCTTCCCCAGTTCTGAGCGTTGCCGATGTCGTCGCCCTGCTCGCGTGCCTTGGCGAGGCGATAGCGTAGCGTGCGTTCGGAAATGCCGAGGCGTTTCGCGGTCTCGATCCGGCTGCCGTTGCAGGCCTTGAGCGTTTCGCGGATCGCGGCGAACTCGCTCATCTGGACGATGTTTCCGAGAGTTTCGGGTTCGTTCGGCGCCACGGGTGCGATCGACGCGACTGGTGCACTCCGCTGGAACGTCATCGACACGGGGCGATCGAACACGATGTGGTTCGCCTCGATCGTGTCGCCGCCGCAGAACAGCAGCGCGCGTTGGATCACGTTTTCCAGCTCGCGGACGTTGCCGGGCCAGTCGTGCAGCATCAGTTGCTCGATCGCCGCATGGCTCGGCCAGGGAATGACGTTGCGGTTGCCGGCGTGACGCAGGATCAGCGTCGCGGCGAGCGCGGGGATGTCCTGCGGGCGCTCGGCCAGCGACTTGGTCGCGAGCGGGAACACCGCGAGGCGGTAATAGAGATCGGCGCGGAACCGGCCGGCGGCGACTTCGGCGTGGAGATCGCGGTTGGCGCAGGCGATGACGCGGACGTCGATCGACTGCGGCACCGAGGCGCCGAGCGGCACGACCTCGCGCTCCTGCAAGACGCGGAGCAGTTTCGCCTGAAGCTGCAGCGGCATCTCGGCGATTTCGTCCAGCAAAATCGTGCCGCCGTTTGCCGCGCGGAAGAACCCGTCGCCGCCCGACGACGCGCCGGTGAACGCGCCCTTCTGGTGACCGAACAGCAGCGCCTCGAGCATCGATTCGGGCAGCGCGGCGCAGTTGATCGCGATGAACGGCTTGTCCTTGCGCGCGGAGCCGTTGTGGATGGCACGGGCCAGGACTTCCTTGCCGGTGCCGGTCGGGCCGTTGATCAGCACGGTGATGTCGGCGGCGGCGACGCGCTCCGCGAGGGCGAGCAGCGCGAGCGATTCCGGGTCCGCGGCGGTCGGCATGTCCGGGCCGCCGATCAGGGCGCGGGCGAAGCCGTTGCCGACCGCGGTATCTTCTGCGGCAAAGCTGATCCGGGCTGGCGCACCGCCTCGCGACGGGGTCACTTTGCGACCCGTGCATCCGATCACCACGGTGCGGGCAGGGGCCGTGATGCCCTCGCCGTCAGCGACCAGAAACAGGTCGTCCGCACTCGGCTGTGCCGTCTCGAACGAGCCTACGCCGAACCCCTGCGCGCGCAGCGACGAGACGAGCGCATATTTCCGCGAAGTGACTGCGGCTGACGGAAAAATCGAACGCATGGTGTTCCCCCTGGACGATTCGAGACTTGCGCCAAGGTTGGTAAACTTGTGGTTAAACGCTGCCGCCCGCCGGCAAATTTTGTCCGGGCGCGTCCGCATGGACACACACGGTCGCGTTCGCGCGCGCGAGCACGCCTGCACCGGTGTGCGAGCCCGTGCGCGAGGGGCGATTTTTTAATTTAAGTCGGCGCGAAGGCGGCCGTTACTCATCTCGACGGCACGGGGTTTTCGCCATGGGGGCGGCGCGGATCGTCGGAACATATACGGAGATTTCGCAATGACTGTCATCGGTACCAACATCTCGGCTATGCGCGCCTCGAACGCCTCGAACGCTGCCAGCAGCGCTCTTGCAACCTCGATGGAGCGCCTGTCGACCGGCAAGAGCATCAATTCGGCGAAGGACAACGCAGCCGGTCTCGCTATCTCGACGTCGATGTCGTCGCAGATCAAGGGCATGAGCCAGGGCATCCGCAACGCCAACGACGGCATCTCGATGGCGCAGACCGCCGAAGGCGCGCTCGACGAGGTCACCAATAACCTGCAGCGCGTGCGCGAACTCGCGGTCCAGTCGTCGAGCGGCACGTACAGCGCCGAGGACAAGGTCAATATCCAGGCAGAAGTCACCGCACTGACCGCGCAGATCACGAGCACGCTGGCCAATACGAAGTTCAACGGCAACAAGCTGTTCGACGGTAGCACGGGTACGGCCGGTGTCGTCACGATCCAGGCCGGAGCCAACATCGAAGACAAGGTCAGCCTGACGCTGCCTTCGCTGGTTGCCGATGCGACGATCACGGCGGCGACCGCACTCGACCTGGGTACGGCGACGGACAATTCGTCGATCACCACGGTCGATGCCGCGCTGGAGACGATCAACACGGCACGTGCCGGTCTGGGTGCCGCACAGAACCAGCTCCAGTCGGCAGTCAACAACCTGACCTCGAACTCGACCAACCTGTCGGACGCCAAGAGCCGTATCGAGGACACCGATTTCTCGTCCGAGACGACCGCGCTCGCCAAGGCGCAGATCCTGAGCCAGGCATCGACCGCGATGCTGAGCCAGGCGAACCAGAGCCAGCAGAGCGTCCTGAAGCTGCTTCAGTAATCCGAGCCCCGGCATCGGCATCGCCCCCCAAAGGATGACGATGCCGATCGGATCCGCTGCACGCGTTGCAAGCGGTACGTAGACCCCGGCAGCTTCGGCTGTCGGGGTCTTTCCGTGGCACCGACGATCCGCGCCTTGGGCGGCCAGCTTGGGGCGATGTCGCCAAGCCCTGCATTATCGCGCTACACTCGCCGGCATGACCATCAGAATCGGTATTGGCGGCTGGACCTACGAGCCGTGGCGCGGGACCTTCTATCCCGAGAAATGGCCGCAGAAGCGCGAGCTCGACTATGCCGCCGAACGCGTCACCGCGATCGAGATCAACGGCACCTATTACGGCAGCCAGAAGCCCGCGACCTTCGCGTCCTGGGCCAAGGCGGTACCCGACGGCTTCGTCTTCGCGCTGAAGGCCTCGCGCTACTGCACCAACCGGAAGGTGCTGGCGGAGGCGGGGGAGTCGATCGCGAAGTTTACCGGGCAGGGGATCGTCGAACTGGGCGACCGGCTCGGGCCGATCCTGTGGCAGTTCATGGCCACCAAGAAATTCGACGCCGACGACTTCGCCGCGTTCCTGAAACTGCTGCCCGCCAAGCAGGACGGTCTGGCGCTGCGCCACGCGATCCAGGTCCGGCACGAAAGTTTCGCGGTGCCCGAATTCGTCGCGATGTGCCGCGATGCCGGCGTCGCGATCGTGTTCGCCCAGTCCGCCGAATACCCCGCGATCGCCGATGTCACCGGCGATTTCGTCTATGCCCGGCTGGAGGATGCCGAGGAGCGTTTCGTCGCCGGCTACGCCCCGAACGCGCTCGACGACTGGGCCGCCAAGGCGAAGACCTGGGCGGCGGGCGACCGGCCGGGCGGGTTGCCCTATGTCGATGACACCGCCCCGGCGAAGACCCCCCGCGAGACGTTCGTCTTCTTCATCAACGGCGCCAAGGTCCGCGCGCCCCACGCGGCAATGGCGCTGATCGAGCGTGTAGCCGGTTGATTTGGTCCCGTTGGCAGCGAGTGTATCGTCGCGCGTGATCCCGGCGATATCGCGCTAGAGTCTTCCCAGCAGGATCACGGCGATCTGTTCCCTGTACAGTGCGGCAAGGCTGAGATGCATTTCCATCACCTGCGCGGTCAGCGCCAGGGTGGCGAGCTGGATATGGCGCCCATGCCAGAGTTCTAGGTCCTTGGGACTGCGGGGCATGACCGGGTTCATGGGCGCAGGTTGGGCTCGGCGGGTTAATCTCGTGCTAGCAAGTCGCCAGCAATGATAACAACTTAGATCAACACCACACCCGAAACGACGTTTGCCCGCTTATATGCCGGCAGCGCCCTCGTCCGGCGTCGTCGTTTCCACGACCGGCGGCGGGATAACCACGGGCGCCGGCTGCGGCTGGCCCGCCTGGCCAATCAGTGCGGTGTTCTCGATCACGTCGAGCGCCTGGCGTGCGGTGACGTAGCGCCGCGCGGCGTCCATCCAGTTGCTGGCCTGCGCCGCACCCGGCAAGCGCGCGACCTCGGCCCGTGCCGCCTCGACCTGGCCCGCTTCGAGCAACCGGCGCACGCGTGCGAGGCGGTCGGCGGGCATGGGCGAGGGCGTGCCGGCCTTGCGCAAAACTACCAGCGAATCGATCTGGTGCTGGATCGTGTCGAGCCAGCCTTCGCCGGTTGAGGTCGTGATGTCGGGCGCGATCGTGTCGAGGCCCTGGCGCAAATCCTCCAGCGTCACCGGCTGGCGCGCGGCCTGGATCAGCAGCATCGTCGCGCGCGGCTGGGCCTGGCCGAAGCGCAGCCGCAACTGCTCCTCGAGATAGCCGAGCCCGACCCCGCGATCGAGCGCGCGGCGGGCGGCGAACGCGACCATCAGCCCTTCCGCACGCGTCGCCTGTCCGCCGGCCGCACTGGCATCCGTCGTGATCGCCGCGGTGCGCGCCTCGAGCGCGGCCAATTGCGCCGCCAGCGTCGCCTCGCGCGTCGCCAGCACCGCGGTATCGACCGGCGCGGCCGCCTGCGGCTCGCCGTCGGGGCCCAGCGGCTGCGACGGGATATAGCCGGTCGCGGACGCCGAAGCCTTTTGCTGCGCCGTCGTCGCGGCGGCGGTGGAACGGGTGAAACCGAACCACGGCACGGTCTTGGCCGCATACGCCATCAGCGCGAGGCCGGCGATGAACGCAAGGCCCACCAGCGCAAGGATGACACCCATTCTAGGTCCGCGTGCCCGTGGGCGATCGGTCGGCACGTAGTCGCTCATGGCGTGCTTATCCCCGCCGCGCGCGCGCTGGTCAATCGCGCGCGTGTTCGCGGACGCAGCGGCCATCGCGACGACCGCCGAATCGCTCGGTTCGGGGGCAATCGCGACTTCGCCCCAGCCCGTCCCGGCCGCGTCGCCGACCGCCCGGCTGATCGCGACCAGCGCGATGCGGGAGCGATCCGCGCCTGCCCCATCGACCAGCTCGGCCAGCCGCGCGGCGGCGCGCGCGGAATGCACCAGGACCAGCGCATCCTCGAACGACCGCGCGACGTCCGCCGGCACCGGGACGGCCTCGCTCGCATAGACGGTGACCGCCTCGACGCCGTCCTGGGTCGGCGCCTGTTCGCGCCCGGCAAGATGCAGCAACCGCGCGAAACCCCGATCCCGCGCCTCGGCCACCACCGCGCGCGCATCCTCGCCGCCCGTCACCGCGACCGCGAACCCGGCCCCGCTCGCCGCCGCCGCCGTCGCCGCGCCGACCGCGACCACCGGCAACCGCCTGAAAAGGCCCAGCCCCGCGCCACCATGCCGCACCGCGTTCGCACTCGTCAGCAACAGCCCGTCGAACCCGGTGGGATTGGGCGGCGTCCAATAGACCGGCACCACCGCGAACAGCGGAACCTGCCGCACCTCCAGCCCGCGCGCGCGCAAGGCATCGGCGGTGCGCGTGTTGCCCGGTTCCGGCCGCAGCACCACGACCATGCGGGTCATCGGGGCTTCATGCGGAGAAAAGCCGCCTGACGCTGGCCGGCGCACGCGCGAGCAGATCCTCCGCGAGTGCCGTGCCGAGATCGTCGTCGACCGTGCCCTCGATCGATCCCGCGACGTCGCAAGACCCATCCTCGGCGATCAGCTCGGCGCGCAACGTCAGCGTCTCGCCTGCCAGCGACGCGAGCGCCGCGACCGGCGAATGGCAGTCCGCCCCCAGCCGCGCGAGCAGCGCGCGCTCGGTCAGCACGCACGCACTCGTATCATGGTGGTCGATCGCCGCGACGATCTCGCCCGCCGCGCTCCCCGCGAGCACCTCGACGCCGACCGCACCCTGGGCTGGCGCGGGCAACATCACATCGGTCGGGATCGCATGCCCGTCGTCGCGCCCGAGCCGGTCGAGCCCGGCGGCAGCGAGCAAAGTCGCATCCATCTCGCCGCTCGCCACCCGGCCGAGCCGCGTGTCGACGTTGCCGCGGATCAGCACGATCTCCAGGTCGGGCCGAAGCCGGAGCATCTGCGCGCGCCGCCGCGGCGAACTCGTGCCCACCACCGCGCCCGGCCGCAGGTCGGTGAGCGTCTCCGCCCCGATCAGCCGGTCGCGCACGTCGGCGCGTGGCAGCATCGCCGCGATCTTCAGCGTCGCGGGCCGGATCGTCTCGACGTCCTTCATCGAATGCACCGCGCAATCGATGTCGCCATCATGCAGCGCGCGATCGAGTTCCTTGGTCCACAGCGCCTTGCCGCCGATCTCAGCGAGCGCACGATCCTGCACGCGGTCGCCGGTGGTGCGGATCACGACGATCTCGACCGCGTCGTCGGACCAGCCATGCGCCGCGCACAGTGCATCGCGCACCATGCCCGCCTGGGTGAGCGCCAGCGGCGAACCGCGCGTACCGAGCCGAAAACGAGTCATCCTGCGCGCCATGCAGAAAGGGCGGGGCTTCGACAAGCTTCGCGCACCCATATACAGGTGTATGATGATCATCCTCGGTATCGAATCCTCCTGCGACGAAACCGCCGCCGCGCTCGTCACTGGCGACCGCCAGGTCCTCGCGCATCGGCTGTTGGGACAGGAGGCTGCACACGCCCCGTTCGGCGGCGTCGTCCCCGAAATCGCCGCGCGCGCGCACGTGGAGGCGCTGGAGCCGCTGATCGTCGCGGCCTTGGCCGACGCGAAGCTGACGCTCGCCGACGTCGACGCGATCGCCGCGACCGCCGGGCCGGGGCTGATCGGCGGCGTCATGGTCGGGCTGGTGACGGGCAAGGCGCTCGCGCACGCCGCAGGGAAGCCGCTGATTGCGGTCAACCACCTCGAAGGGCACGCGCTCTCGCCGCGGCTGTCCGATCCCGACCTGGAATTTCCGTACCTGCTGTTGCTGGTCTCCGGCGGCCATTGCCAGTTGCTGCTGGTCGAGGGCGTCGGCGCGTACCGGCGTTTGGCGACGACGATTGACGACGCGGCAGGCGAGGCTTTCGACAAGACCGCCAAGCTGCTCGGCCTCGGCTTCCCTGGCGGCCCTGCGGTCGAACGCGCCGCTGCGCTCGGCAATCCGAAGGCGGTCCCGCTGCCACGCCCGCTCAAAGGCTCGGCCGAACCGCATTTCTCGTTCGCCGGTCTGAAAAGCGCGGTCGCCCGGGTCGTCGGCCAATATTCGCCCGAGGACCTTGCCGCCTCGTTCCAGGCCGCGGTCGTCGACTGCCTGATCGACCGCACGACCAAGGCGCTGCGGACGTCGCACGGCGCCACCGCGCTCGTCGTCGCTGGCGGAGTCGCGGCCAACACCGCGGTGCGCGGCGCATTGCAGGCTCTCGCCAGCGATCACGGCCTCCGCTTCGTTGCGCCACCTTTGTGGCTCTGCACCGACAACGCCGCGATGATCGGCTGGGCGGGCGCCGAGCGCTTCGCCGCCGGACTCACCGACCCGCTCGACGTCGCCGCGCGCCCGCGCTGGCCGCTCGATCCCAACGCCGAAGCGGTGCGTGGTGCAGGGGTGAAGGCATGAAGATCGGCGTCATCGGCGGCGGCGCCTGGGGAACGGCACTCGCGCAGGTCGCGGCGCACGAAGGCCGCGACGTCGTCCTCTGGGCACGCGAAACCGCCGTCGTCGAATGCATAAACGCACACCATGAGAACAGCCTTTTCCTGGCCGGCGTTGCGCTCTCCCCGACGATCCGCGCGACCGACGACCTCACCGCGCTTGCCGACATGGACGCGATCCTCGTCGTCGCGCCTGCGCAGCACGTCGGCAGCGTCCTTGCCGCCGCCCCGGTCGGCCGCATTCCCCTCGTCCTCTGCGCCAAGGGCATCGAAGCCGGCAGCAAGCGCCTCGTCGGCGAAGTTGCCCGCGCCGTCCACCCGGACGCGCCGATCGCCGTGCTCTCCGGCCCCACCTTCGCGCACGAAGTCGCCGCCGGATTGCCCACTGCGGTCACGCTCGCCTGCGAGGATGCCGACCTCGGCGAACGCCTCGCGACCCGTCTCGCCGCACGCCATTTTCGCACCTACGCCTCGACCGACGTCGCCGGCGCGGAGATCGGCGGTGCGGTGAAGAACGTCCTCGCGATCGGTTGCGGCGTGGTCGAGGGCGCAGGGCTAGGCCAGAACGCCCGCGCGGCCCTGATCGCAAGAGGGTTCGCCGAAATGACGCGCTTCGGCCTCGCCCGAGGCGCGCGCGCGGAAACGCTCGCCGGGCTCTCTGGCCTAGGCGACCTAGTCCTGACCTGCTCCTCGACCAGCTCGCGCAATTTCTCGCTCGGCGTCGGTCTGGGGAGAGGCGACTCCGCCGCAACGCTGCTCGCCGACCGCCGCACGGTAGCAGAAGGCGCCTTCACCGCCCCCGTCCTCCGCGAAGCCGCCCGTGACGCCGGTGTAGACATGCCAATCACCGAAGCCGTCTGCCGCCTGTTGGACGGTGCCCCGGTAGGCGACGTAATCGGCGATCTGCTGGCGCGGCCGTTAAAGGGCGAGGCCGGCTAAAACTGTTTCCCCGCGAAGGCGGGGACCCAGACTGGGCTCCCGCCTTCGCGGGAGAACAAGGGGGGCTGACCTCGCGATCCTTCCCCGCCAGGGGGGGTGGCACCGAAGGTGACGGAGGGGGAGGACACGGAACAGACGTATCCCTTACCTCCCCCTCCGACTGGCAAGCGCCAGCCACCTCCCCCCGGCGGGGGAGGATTGAGGGTCACCGCAACACCCGCGCCGCCAGCCCCGCACAATCCGCATCCCCCGCGACCGGGCCCTGCTTCCCCGAAATCGCCCGCCCGATCGCCTTAAAGATATTCCCCACCGACTTCACCTCAGGCGGGATCGTCACGGTCGGCCGCTCGATCGTCCCCGTCATGTACGCCGCCCCCGGCAACCGCAGCAGCGCATCGCGTTTCGGCGCGCCGGTCAGTCGAATATCCAACGTCTCCCCCGGGAACACCACGCTGCCGGCCCCGCGCAACTGGCTGGCCGTCGTATCGACGATCATCGGATCGACCCGCCCGCGCCCGCCCGTCACGTCCAGCTTCAGCACCACGCACCGCAGGCCCGCCCGCTCGCCATCCTTCGCCAGCAGCGCCCGCGCCGCATCGAACCCCAGCGCGGCGGCGATTCCCTGCGGCAACTGCCCGTCGCGCGCGACGAACCCGATCGTCCCGTTGGACCGCCCGACCGCCGCCCGGATCGTCTCGCCGGGTCCTTTCAGCCGCACCCGCGCGCTGACGTTCCCGCTGAAATCGCCGCCGCCGCCCGCGATATCCTGAACGCTGCTCCCGCGCAGCGTCAGGTCGAGATCGACCGTCGGCACTTTCCGGTCGCCGCGCTGGTCAACCGTCACCTTGCCCGTGACGTTGCCATGCGGCAGTCGCGCGACCAGATCGCCGAGCGTCAGAAGTTGATGATCGATCGCCAGCGTGCCCTTTGCGGACAGGATCGGCGACTTGCCCTTGCCGCTGACGATCCGTCCGATCCGAAACCCCATCCGCGCATCGGTAGTGTCGATCTTGCCGATATCGATTCGCGTGTTGGGCACCAGCCGCGGCCCGATCCGGCGTTCCAGCGCGGCGCCCTCGGCCTTGCCCTCGTCCGACGCCAGATCGCCGAAATCGAACTGGCGCGACACGATGTCGCCGTCCACCTTGCTGCGCCCCGCCTGCTTGTCGACGGTCACGTGGCCCGCGAAATCAGACCGCCCGACCACGCCCTTCAGCTGCGTGATCGTCCATTTCGGCTGGTCGTGGCGGACATGCGCGCTGAACGACACCGGCTGCGTCCGGAACAGCCCCGCCTCGATCACCGCGTCGATCAGCTTCAGATCGGTCGCGCGTGCCGTGACGTCCAGCGTCATTGCATCGGTGTCGAGCGGCTTGTCCATGAGGCCCTTGGCGGTCACCGACAGCTTTTCGCCATCGATCGAGGCGGTGAACGGCCAGGGTTTGCCATGAAACTTCTCGACCGACGGCCCCGCGACGCCGATCCGCACCGCAGCGCCGCGGATCGTCCCACTCCCGTTCGCCCGGATCCCGTGGACCGGATCCGACGCGAACCGCGCCTTGAAGAAGCGATCCTCCTTGTCGTCGCGATACTCGATCACGCTGTCGCTGATCGTCAGTCCGTCGAGATCGGTCGAACTGCTCCCGCCTTTGGGCTTGCCGGGCCGCTCCCAATTCGTCCGCCCGTTCCTGTCGCGCACCATCACCAGATGCAGCCCGCGCGCCTTCACGTCGCGCGGCCCGAACGCGCCCTTCAACAAGGCGAGCCCGGAAAACGTCGCCTCGGCCTCGCGCAACTGCACGAAATCGCCTTTGCCGGCCCAGTCGGCCTGCGGAATCCGCACGTTCGTGATCCGGATCGTCGGATTGAACCCGAACGCGTCGACCCGCTCGATCCCGCCGATCGTCACAGGGCGCCCGAACCGCGCGGTCAACTGCCGCTCGATCACGCCTTTCAGCGATCCCCACGGAAACGCGGCAAGCCCCACCAGCCCCAACACGAGCACGCTCGCGACAACGATGCCGGTGACTTTAACCCAGCGTTTCTCGAATAATCCCCTCATCATAGCGGCGACGCGCCGCTGGGGAAATCGTTCCGCCTGCGTCAGGACCGCTGCCGCAGATTACATCCGTTCGCCCTAGCCATTGCACCACCCCGGCGGAGGCCGGAGCCCAATTGGGCAACGTCGCTAACGACGGACAGCGCTGCGTTACGACCACCTTTCCACTTGGGCCCCGGCCTCCGCCGGGGTGGTGAGGTGGGTCGAGCGCCTCAGAAATCGATCGCCATGCCCTTCAGCTCCCAATCGCCATAGCGCGTAGGATCGCGCGGCTCGGGGTCCTTGTCGGGCACGATCGCCTCGGGCTTCGGCACCGGCGTATTCTTCGCGAGATATTCGGGTGGCTTAACGTGATCGGGGCGCTGGCCCATCGCGGCTCTCCGGATTTGCGTGTTGGCGTCGTAACCGCCACATGGGCCCTGTCGCGCCGCTTTGCCACAACAGCCGCGAGACAAACCGAACGCGAAGGACCTTAATATGCCCGACTATACCCACGCCCCCGAGCCGCTTGGCGTCCCGACCCGCCGCGCCGCGCTCCGCCTGCTCGACGCCGTCCTGCGTCGCGGCGAGTCGCTCGAATCCGCACTGCCGGCCGCAACCCGCGCAATCCACGGTCCCGATCGCGGCCTCGCGCACGCGATCGCCGCGGAGACGCTGCGCCGTCTTCCCGATCTCGACGCGATGATCGATTCGGTCACCAAGACCAACCTGCCCGACGACGCGAAGGCGCGGATGGCGCTGCGGATCGCGCTGGTCCAGGTGCTGATCCTCGGCACGCCGTCGCATGCCGCGATCTCGACCGTGCTGCCGTTGGTAGACGGCGGCCCGCGCAAACTGGTGCACGGCGTGTTCGGGACGCTGTTCCGCGCGAACATGCTGCTCCCCGAAGTGCCGACGCTGCCGGCCCCCGTCGAACTGCGCTGGGAGGCCGCATGGGGCGAGGAGATGGTCGACGCCGCCGGCCGCGCGATCGCGCAGGTGCCGCCGCTCGACCTCACGATCGCCGACCCGTCCGAGACCGAAGGCTGGCGCGAGAAGCTCGGCGGCGAAAGCTTCATGCCCGGGCATCTGCGCTTGGGCGACCATGATTCGGTCCCCGACATGGCCGGCTTCGGCGACGGCGCCTGGTGGGTGCAGGACATCGCCGCCTCGCTCCCCGCACGGTTGTTGGGGAAGGGAGAGGGTCACGTGCTCGATCTCTGCGCCGCGCCTGGCGGCAAGACGCTGCAACTCGCGAGCGCCGGCTGGACCGTCACCTCGGTCGACAATTCGCAGAGCCGGATCAAGCGCCTCCGCGAGAATCTCTACCGCACGCATCTGAAGGCCGAGGTCGTCAACGCCGACATCCTCGAATGGGCGCCGGCCGAGCCCGCCGACGCGATCCTGATCGATGCGCCGTGCAGCGCAACCGGTATCTTCCGCCGCCATCCCGACGTCCTCCACCGCGTCCGCCCGTCGATCATCGCCGAGACCGCGGCGTTGCAGGCGCGGATTTTCGCCAGGGCGGCGGACTGGGTGAAGCCCGGTGGTACTTTGGTATACGCCACCTGCTCCCTGGAACCGTCCGAAGGCGAAGCGCAACTCGACGCATTCCTCGCCGCCCGCAGCGACTATTCGATCGCCCCGGTCGACCAGTCCGAACTCCCCGCCGGCATCACGCCAACAGAAACCGGCACCATCCGCACGCTCCCCGGCATGCTAGCGGACCAAGGCGGCTGCGACGGCTTCTTCATCGCCCGCCTGAAGCGCGCCTAAGCGATCCTCCCCCGCAAGGGGGAGGTGGCTGGCCCTTGCCAGACGGAGGGGGAGGGGGCGACAACACAGCTTCCGTGTCCTCCCCCTCCGTCACCTGCGGTGCCACCTCCCCCTTGCGGGGGAGGATTGAAAGACTTCGCACCAACCCAATCCCGCGCTAGGACAAATCCATGCAACCCGTCCGCATCGCCCCCTCGATCCTCTCCGCCGACTTCGCCAAACTCGGCGAGGAAGTCCGCGCCATCGACGCGGCCGGCGCCGACTGGATCCACATCGATGTGATGGACGGCCATTTCGTCCCCAACATCTCGTTCGGCCCCGCGGTCATGAAATCGGTCCGCGGCGTCACCACCAAGCCGTTCGACGTCCACCTGATGATCTCCCCCGTCGACGCGTATCTCGACGCGTTCGCGGAAGCGGGCGCCGACTGCATCACCGTGCACTACGAAGCCGGCCCGCACATCCACCGCTCGCTCCAGCACATCAAGGGCCTTGGAAAGCGCGCCGGAATCGTCATCTGTCCGGGCACCCCGGCGAAGATGCTCGACTACCTCATGGACATGGTCGACCTCGTCCTGGTGATGAGCGTCAACCCCGGCTTCGGCGGCCAGAGCTTCATCCCGAGCCAGCTCAAGAAGATTTCGGCGATCCGCACGATGATCGAGAAAAGCGGCCGCGCGATCGATCTCGAAGTCGATGGCGGCGTCGACGCCGAATGGGCCAAGCGCTGCATCGACGCCGGCGCCGACGCGCTGGTCGCCGGCACCTCGGTCTTCCGCGGCGGCCCCGACCACTACGCCGCCAACATCGCCGCGTTGCGGGGGTGAACGAGCGCTCTGATCCCGTGACCGATCCCGCCCCCGACGGGATCGACGAAGGCCGCCGCCTGATCCGTCTCGGCGGCGACAAGGGGCTGTCGCTCGCCGATCGCCTCGCCGAGCGCTTCCACCGGCTGACATGGCGCACCCCGCTCCACACGCTCCGCCTCAAGGGGCGTTATCCGCTCAAGCTGATCGCGGTCCCCGAAGACCCGATCCTCGGCGACATCCCCCGTGGCACGATGCTGCTCGAAGGCGTCCTGTCGTTCCGCGGCGAGGCGCGCGATATCGAGACGCTCGATCTCGCCAAGCCGCTCCCCAAGCCGTTCGCCGAATACCTCCACAGTTTCGCGTGGCTGCGTGACCTGTCGACCGTCGCGACCCGTGCGCGCGGCGCACCGATCGCCGAATACCTCATGGGCCTCTGGCTGTCCGCGCATGCCGACACGCAGGGCGGGATCGCGTGGCGCCCGGACATGTGGGGTCGGCGCATCCTCGCCTGGACCGCGCACGCACCGCTGATCCTGTCGTCGTCCGACCAGATCTACCGCTCCAAGGTCTTGAACGCGCTTGCGAAGGGCGCGCTCCACCTCGATCGCACCGCCGACAAGGCCCCGGCGGGCGCGCCGCGCATCGCTGCCTGGTGCGGAGTCGTCGCCGCCGGCCTGCTGATCCCCGGCGGCGAACCGCGCCAGGCGTTCGGCGAGGCCGGCCTCCTCCGCGCGCTCGGCACCGGCCTGTTCGACGATGACGGCTCGGTCTCGCGCAGCCCGGCGATGTTGCTCGACTCGATCCAGCTGCTGACGTTGCTTCAGGAAAGCTACGCCGCCCGCAGCGCCGAACTCCCCGAGACGGTGGCGGTCACGCTCTCCCGCATGGTCGCGGCGTTGCTCGGCGTCGCGCACGCCGATCGTGGCCTGTCGAGCTGGCAGGGCGGCGGCCCGGCCAGCGAAACGCAGGTCGCCGCGGTCATCGAAGCCAGTGGCGTCCGCACCCGCCCGCTCCGCCAGGCGCGCGACTGGGGCTATCAACGCCTCGCCGCCGGCACCGCCGTCCTGATCGTAGACGCGGCGCCGCCACCGATCGCCCGCCTCGTCGAAGGCGGCTGCGCCTCGACGCTCGCGTTCGAATTCTCGGACGGCCCGGCTCGGATCGTCGTCAATTGCGGCGGCGCGCGCGCGGGCATCGCCCAACTCCCGCCAGCGATGGTCGAGGGCCTGCGCTCGACGGCCGCGCACTCCACGCTGACGATCGCCGACAGCAATTCCACCGCGATCCACGCCGACGGCACGCTCGGCCGCGGCGTGGCGGAGGTCGAACTCAGCCGCCAGGAATCGGACGCTGCCAGCCGGATCGAGGCGAGCCACGACGGCTATGTCCGCCGCTGGGGTTTCCTCCACCGCCGCCAGCTGATGCTCACCGGCGACGGCCGCGAACTCCGCGGCGAGGACGCGCTGTTGCCGCAAGGCCGCAAGCGCCGCACAGGTTTGTCGTTGTTCGCGATCCGCTTCCATCTCGGCGAAGGCGTCCAGGTCTCCCCCACGGCGGACGGCCTGGGCGCGATCCTACGCCTTCCCGGCGGTCCGCTTTGGCAGTTTCGTTGTCGCGGTGGCGCGCTGGTGGTCGAGGGCAGCGTCTGGATCGACGCCGACGGCCGCCCCGTTGCGACGCAGCAACTGATGATTACGGGTGAAGCGGCGGCCGGCGGCGCGAGTGTGAGCTGGGCATTGAAAAAGGCCTGAAACTCTGATCCTCCCCTTGCAGGGGAGGTGGCTGGCGCTTGCCAGACGGAGGGGTGACACCCTCTCGATAGCGGATCACCCCTCCGTCAGCCCAAGCGGGCTGCCACCTCCCCTGAAAGGGGAGGATTAGCGCCCCCCTGTTCCCCAACGTCAACCGACGCTAAGGGACCGCCGCACGGCGAACCCCGACGAAAGACCCTCATGACCAGCATCCCGATCAAGCGCGCGCTCCTGTCCGTCTCCGACAAGACCGGGATCGTCGATCTCGGCAAGGCGCTCGCGAGCCACGGCGTCGAACTCGTCTCCACCGGCGGCACCGCCGCAGCCCTCCGCGCCGCCGGCCTGGACGTCCGCGACGTCAGCGAACTCACCGGCTTCCCCGAAATGATGGACGGCCGTGTCAAGACGCTCCACCCGATGGTCCATGGCGGGCTCCTCGCAGTCCGCGACGACGCAGGCCACGCCGCTTCGATGGCCGAGCACCAGATCGGCGCGATCGACCTCGTGATCGTCAACCTCTACCCGTTCGAAGCCACCGTCGCGAAGGGCGCGGACCGCGACACCGTGATCGAGAACATCGACATCGGCGGCCCCAGCATGGTCCGCTCGGCGGCCAAGAACCATGCCTATGTCGCGATCGTCACCGACCCCGCCGACTATGCGCTCGTCTCGGGCGGCACGACCACTCTCGAAGACCGCAAGCGTCTCGCCGCGAAAGCCTTCGCCACCACCGCCGCCTATGATTCCGCGATTGCGACCTGGTTCGGCACCGTCGACCAGGCCGAGGAATTCCCCGCCACACTGCCGATCACGCTCCAGCGCGGCGACACGCTTCGCTACGGCGAGAACCCCCACCAGTCCGCCGCCTTCTACACCGCCACCGGCTCGGTCCGCGGCATCGGCCAAGCTCGCCAGCTCCAGGGCAAGGCGCTCAGCTACAACAACCTCAACGACGCCGACGCTGCATTGGGGCTCATCGCCGAATTCCGCGACGCCGAGCCTTCCGTCGTGATCGTCAAGCACGCCAACCCCTGCGGCGTCGCCACCGCGTCCACGCTCGCCGAAGCCTATGCCGCCGCGTTCGCCTGCGACACCGTGTCGGCGTTCGGCGGCATCATCGCCGTCAACCGTAAGCTCGACGCCGAGACCGCGCGCGCAATCACCGGCATCTTCACCGAAGTCGTCGTCGCGCCCGACGCGGACGACGACGCGATGGCGCTGTTCGCCGCCAAGAAGAACCTCCGTTTGCTGCTCACCGGCGAGCTCCCCGATCCTGCGCGCACGGGGCTGACGGCGAAGTCGATCGCCGGGGGCTGGCTCGTCCAGGGACGCGACAACGGGACGCCGGGCGAGTTGACCGTCGTCACCAAGCGCCAGCCGACCGAGCAGGAGCTGATCGACTGCCGCTTCGCCTGGACCGTCGCCAAGCACACCAAGTCCAACGCGATCGTCTACGCCAAGGACGGCAGCACCGCGGGCATCGGCGCGGGCCAGATGAACCGCCTCGAATCCGCGCGCATCGCCGCGTGGAAGGCGAAGGACGCCGCGGACAAGGCCGGCTGGTCCACCCCGCGCACGATCGGCTCGGCGGTCGCCTCCGACGCGTTCTTCCCGTTCGCCGACGGGTTGCTGGCGGCGGTCGAGGCTGGTGCCACGGCAGTGATCCAGCCCGGCGGCTCGATCCGCGACGCCGACGTCATCGCGGCTGCGGACGAAGCTGGCCTCGCGATGGTCTTCACCGGCATGCGCCACTTCCGCCATTGAGTTGGGCGTGGCCGGCGGGGGAGACAAACCCCGCCACCCCACCCACTCCGTCATGCCGGGCTCGTTCCGGCATCCACGGTCCCGCAAACCAAACGCTCGCGAGTACGTGGCGCGGTAAATGCCGGAACAAGCCCGGCATGACGGAAAGATAGCTGCCCGTTTTTCGAGCACCTCCACCGCACTGCACAAGTTTTAATCCCAAACCGCCCCTCTACCCGCTCCCCAAGCACACCTCATCCCTCCACACCGCAACTGGCACGCACATTGCGAGGCGTCTCCCGTAACAAGGGGGAAGGGCCGCGATGAAACTCGTCATTGCCATCATCAAGCCGTTCAAGCTGGACGAGGTGCGCGAAGCGCTCACCACGATCGGCGTGGCCGGTATGACGGTCACCGAGGTCAAGGGTTTCGGTCGTCAAAAGGGCCAGACCGAGATCTATCGGGGGGCCGAGTACAGCACCAACATGGTGCCCAAGATCAAGATCGAGGTGGTCTGCGCCGCCAGCCTGTCCGACCGCGTGGTCGAGGCGATCCAGGCCTCGGCGAACACGGGCGCGATCGGCGACGGCAAGATCTTCGTGCTCGATGTCGGCCAGGCGGTCCGCATCCGCACCGGCGAAACCGACGATTCAGCGCTCTGAGGGGGGACATGATGAAGCTTGATATGAAGACAGCCGCCGTCGCGGCGCTAGGGTTCGGAGCGGCGATGATCGCCGCCGCACCCGCCTGGGCACAAGCTGCAGCCGCACCGGTGGTGGCCACCGTGAACAAGGGTGACACCGCCTGGATGATGACCTCGACGGTCCTCGTCCTGATGATGATCCTGCCCGGCCTCGCGCTGTTCTACGGCGGCCTCACGCGGTCGAAGAACATGCTGTCGACCATGACTCAGATCGGCGCCGTCGCGGCACTCGCGATGCTGATCTGGGTGATGTGGGGCTATACGCTGGCGTTCGGTCCGGACGTGAGCAACCCGCTGCTCAGCAACTTCATCGGCAGCCTCGACAAGGCGTTCCTCAAGGGCGTCACGCCCGCCTCGCAGGCGGCGACCTTCACGGCGGGCGTCGAGATCCCCGAATATGTCTTCATCTGTTTCCAGATGACTTTCGCCGCGATCACCATCGCGCTGGTCCTGGGCTCGGTCGTCGAGCGCATGAAGTTCTCGGCGGTGATGGTGTTCGGCCTGATCTGGCTTACCATCGTCTACTTCCCGATCGCGCACATGGTGTGGGCATCGAGCGGGTATTTCTTCAAGGCGGGCGCACTCGATTTCGCCGGCGGCACCGTGGTCCACATCAACGCCGGCGTCTCGGCGCTGGTCGCGGCGCTGATCCTCGGCAAGCGCATCGGCTACCCGAAGGAGCCGATGGCACCGCACTCGCTGGTCATGACCGGTATCGGCACCGGGCTGCTCTGGGTTGGCTGGTTCGGCTTCAACGCAGGCTCCGCTCTCGAGGCAAACGGCTCGGCCGCGCTCGCGATGCTCAACACCTTCGTCGCCACGGCCTCAGCCGCACTGTTCTGGATGCTTGCCGAGAAGCTCTCGGGTCACAAGGGTTCGGCCTTGGGCTTCTGCTCGGGTATCGTCGCCGGCCTCGTCGCGGTGACGCCGGCTGCGGGCAACTCCGGCCCGTTCGGCGCGATCATCCTCGGCGCGATCGCCTCGCTGATCTGCTTCATGGCGGTCTCGAAGCTCAAGCCGATGCTCGGCTATGACGACTCGCTCGACGCCTTCGGGATTCACGGCATCGGCGGCATGGTCGGCGCGATCGGCACCGCGGTGGTCTACGCCCCGTCGCTCGGCGGGCCCGGAGCTGCGGATTATGCGATGGGCGCCAAGCTCTTCGTGCAGCTCCAGGCGGTGATCGTGACGATCATCTGGGCCACGATCGGCACCACGATCGCGATCTACGTCGCCAAGGCCGTCACCGGCCTGCGGGTCTCGCCGGAAGTCGAGCACGAGGGTCTTGACATCGGCGAACACGGCGAGCGCGCCTACAACTGATCGGTAGCGGGCCGCCCGAGCCCGCACCCACGACGTTCCTCCTGCGGACAACCTTGGCTCGGTGTGGAAACACACCGGGCCTTTTTTTGGTGTCGATCGAAGGGGGACTTCGATCGAGGTCTGGAAAGCAGGAGCAGGATTGGGAGTGGGAGCGGGCGACACCTACTATGTTCTCCCGCGAAGGCGGGAGCCCAGTCTGGGTCCCCGCCTTCGCGGGGAAACAACGGCGCAGCGGGCGGACGAGTCCTGACCCAGCTTGGCGGGTCACCCCGAACCGGTTCCGTGCCATATCCCGTTCGACCCAACACCACCCCGGCGAAGGCCGGGGCCCAGTTGGAAAGGAGGCAATAACGAAGCGCCGCCGTCGTCAGCACCGTTCCCCCACTGGACCCCGGCCTCCGCCGGGGAGGTGCTTTTGCGATCCGGCTATTCTCGGAAGCATCGCATAGAGCCCGGTCACCCAACCCACCCCGTGGACCCCGGACTCGTTCCGGGGTCCACGGTTCCGCACACTCAAATCCGTCGAATACGCGGAACGGTGGATGCCGGAACCAGTCCGGCATGACGGAGCCTTTTGGAAAGGGACCGGTATCACGAAGCGTTGGGGGCGTGCTCAATAAGCGAGCCGGGCGGAAAGGAATCTCGCCGCTCTACACCCCCACACCGTTCGTGCTGAGTAGCGACCGAGTAGATCGGCAAGGAGCGTATCGAGGGCGCGTATCGAAGCACAGGCCCCGTGCCCCAACCCATCCTTCGATACGCCGCTTCGACAAGCTCAGCAGCTACTCAGGACGAACGGGGTGGGTGGAACGAACCGGCGAGGGGGTAGGCCGGGCGAGAGGAGCGGGCGCACAAAAGCAGCGAACCCAGCTAAAGCCCCCCGGCTAAACCCGAACGCTTTTCGGCGCCAACCGCCGGATATCCAGCACATCGACCTGCGCCAGCATCACCGCCCCCAGCGCACGGTCCCCGGTCTCCACCAGAATCCCCTCCCGCGTAGCGCGCACGCGCCGCCACGAAACCTCGCGCACAGCTAGCCGCTTCCCGATCCGCTTGACCGCCGCCACGCGCCCATCGTCCGCAATCGCCAGCGCCCCCCGGCCATCCGCCCCGACCACAGCGCCCGCCACCGCAAAACCGGCAAGCTGCGCCTGCGCCGCGTCCGCCGCTTCCTCGGGCGTCTCGATCTTCACGACCCGCCGCATCCGCACGACCACCCAGCCCAAGGCGCTAAGTAGAACCACCACGGCAGCCACGACGCCGCCGACGATCGCAGGCGTCATCGCGGCCCTGCGAGCGCGTCCAGCATCGGTCGAATCCCGCGCAGGTCATACCCGGCGTCCTCGGCCTGCGCGAGCAGCAGGTTCGGGTTCCGCCCCGCTTTCGCCGCCGCCAGCGCCCACAGATTGCAGCTCCGCGTCCCCGACCGGCAATACGCCAGCACCGGCCCGTCCGCATCGACCAGCGCCTGCGTCATCGCGTCGATCTGCGGATGCGAGAAGCCCGCATGAGTCACCGGGATCGCGACATAGTTGAGGCCCGCCGCCTCCGCCGCCGCACGGATCGCGTCGCCCGAAGGCTGTCCCGCATCCTCGTCGTCCGGCCGGTTGTTGACGATGGTCTTGAAGCCCGCCGCGGCGATCTCCGCGACGTGCTCGACCGCGATCTGCGGCGCGACCGAAATACTTTCGTTGATGTGCCGTATCATGCGGACTCGCGGATCACCTGGAGGAAGGCATCCCCATAGGCGTCGAGTTTCCGCGCGCCAATGCCTGAAAGCACCGCGAGCGCCGCCCGCGACGCCGGCCGCTGCGCCGCCATGTCACGCAGCACCGAATCATGGAAGATCACATACGGCGGAACGCCCGCCTCCTTCGCCAGATCGCGCCGCCGCACGCGCAGCGCCTCGAACAGCGGATCGTCCACGGGGTTCGGGGTCGCGCCCGGCGCGGCCTTGCGCCGCCGCTCGCGCTTCGGTGGCACGACGATCGACACCGTCGCTTCGCCCTTCAGGATCGCCTTGGCGGCAGGCCCGAACTCGAGGCCCCCATGCGGATTGGTGCGCAAGGCATCCTTCAGCATCAGCGCACGCGACACGGGCTTCAGCAACGCCACCTCGTCGCCGTCGACGATCCCGTACACCGACAGCGCCTCATGCCCGTTCATCAGGCTCCGCTCCGACGACACGCCGGTCAGGATCCCCTCGATATAGCCGACGCCGAACATCTGCCCGGTGCGAAACACCGCCGACAGGAATTTCCGCGCCGTCTCGGTCGCATCCACCGCATCGACATTGCCGAGGCAATTGTCGCAATTCCCGCAATCCTCGAGCCGCTCCTCGCCGAAATGCTTGAGCAGGATCCGCCGCCGGCATCCCGCGGTCTCGACCAGCCCGCCCATTGCGGTCAGCCGCTGCCGCTCGCCCGCCTGCCGCTCGGGCTCGACCTCGCCGATCCGCTGCCGGGCCCGCGCGAAATCCTCCGCGCCCCAGAACAGGTGCGCGATCGCCGGATCGCCGTCACGCCCCGCGCGCCCGGTCTCCTGATAATAGGCCTCGATCGATTTCGGCAGCCCGGCATGGCACACGAACCGCACGTCGGGCTTGTCGATCCCCATCCCGAACGCGACCGTGGCGCAGATCACCATGTCCTCGCTCGCGACGAAATCGGCCTGATTCTTTGCGCGCACCTGCGGATCGAGCCCCGCATGATAGGCCCGCGTCGGTCGCCCGCTCCGCCCCAGCGCCTCCGCCAACTTCTCGGTCGCCGCGCGCGTCTGTGCGTAGACGATCCCCGGCCCCGGTATCTTATCCAGGATGTCCGCGATCTGCCGGTTGACGTTGTCGCGCCCCGAAATCGCATAGCGGATGTTCGGCCGGTCGAACCCCGACACGATCAGGCCGTCTTGCGAAATCCCCAGCTGCTCGAGGATATCCGCCCGCGTATGCGCATCCGCGGTCGCGGTCAGCGCCAGCCGAGGCACCTCCGGAAAGCTGTCGAGCAACGGCCGCAGCAACCGGTAGTCCGGCCGGAAATCATGCCCCCACTCGCTGACGCAATGCGCCTCGTCGATCGCGAACAGGCTGAGCTTGGCCTGGCTGAGCAGGTTCCGGAAACTCTCGTTCGAAGCTCGCTCCGGCGCGACATACAGCAGGTCCAGATCACCCGCCCGGAACCGTGCGATCGTCTCCTCACGGTTCGTATCGACGCTCGTCAAAGTCGCCGCCTTGATCCCTACCGCGGTCGCCGCGCGCAGCTGGTCGTGCATCAGCGCGATCAGCGGCGACACGACCACGCACGTCCCCTCCAGCATCGTCGCCGGCAACTGGTAACACAGCGACTTGCCCGCCCCCGTCGGCATCACCGCCAGCGTCCGCTGTCCGGCGAGCACCCGATCGACGACATCGCGCTGCACGCCACGAAAGTCAGGAAAGCCAAAGATGCGCTGGAGATCTGGAAGGGGGTCGAGTGCCATTATCCCGGACCTAGGGTTCGTTCACCGTCGCCGCAATGGATGATCCGCGATCGGTCCGATCATCCCAATCGCCACGCTGCACGGACTAGATCGAAATCCGGGCAGGTTGTTCCGGTACCGTTATGGACCCGTGTAAATTCCCTGCGCATCCTCCCCCGTTCAATCCGGGGGACGCGCATGGAACTGAACATCAGGCTGGCCGAGCTGCAGAAGCGCACGATCGAACACCGCGAGGTGCTGCTGACCGAGGAAGCGGCGAAGACTGCGCTCGTCATGCCGTTCCTCCAGTCGCTCGGCTATGACGTCTTCAACCCGTCCGAAGTCGTCCCCGAATTCACTGCCGACATCGGCACCAAGAAGGGCGAAAAGATCGACTATGCGATCTGCGCGGGCGGGAAAGTGTCGATCCTGATCGAGTGCAAGCCGTCCTCGGTCCAGCTCAACGTCAACCATGCCGGGCAGCTGTTCCGCTATTTCAGCGTCACCGATGCGCGCCTTGCCGTGCTGACCAACGGCGTCGTCTACCAATTCTATTCGGACATCGAGCGCCCGAACAAGATGGACGACAAGCCGTTCTTCACCTTCACGATGGACGCGATCAAGCCCGGCGACATCCGTACGCTCGAGAAATTCACCAAGGCCGCGTTCGACATCGACAAGATCGTCCAGGAGGCCGGCAACCTCAAGACGCAGTCGCTGATCCGCCTCGAACTCGAAAAGGAGTTCGCCGAGCCCTCCGACGAGTTCGTCCGGATGATGGCGCAGCGCGTCCATGGCGGCCGTCTCACGCCGGCGATCAAGGACGGATTCGCCAAGCTTTTAGCTCCTGCGATCGCCGCGCTGATCCGCGATTTCGTCAACGAACGCCTTTCGTCGGCGTTGAAGGCGTCGAGCCCGGTCGAGGACCTGCCGCCGGGCGCGGACGACGACCCGTCCGACGGCGACGGCATCGTCACCACGCAGGAGGAGATTTCCGGCTTCCACATCATCCAGGCGATCGCCTCGCGCCTGGTGGATCCGAAACGCGTGATCGTCCGCGATGCGAATTCGTATTGCGCGATCCTGCTGGACGACAATAATCGGAAGACGGTCGCGCGGATGCACTTCAATGGCATCACGACCAAGTATCTCGGCATGTTCGCCGGCAATGACGAGACGCGCCATTTGCTGTCGGACCTGACGCACATCTATCAATATTCGGAGGCGATCGAGGCGAGGTTGCGCGAACTGGATCCGTCGATCCCGGCGTAGGGTGCGGAGTTTCGCCCCCGCTCTCCTTCCATTCCCTCGCGAACGCGGGCGCCCAGGACCCAGCAGCGCCATCGCTCGTGATTTGCGGACCACCGCGTTCGCGAGGGAACAGAGGATGTTGCGTGCATCGCAACGCTCGCCTTTAGGGTTGCACCCCGGCACCCGTCCCACAACCACCCCGGCGAAGGCCGGGGCCCAAGTGGAAAGGTGGCAATGACGACGCGCTGCCCTTCGTTAGCAACGTTCCCCAATTGGGCCCCGGCCTCCGCCGGGGTGGCCACCTAGTCGAACGTGGTCGCGAACTCGCCACTACCCCTCCGTCATGCCGGACTCGTTCCGGCATCCACCCGTCCCCGAAATCGAAACGTGCGAGTTTGCGGAACGGTGGTCCCCGGAACAGGTCCGGGGTGACGGCGTGTGGTATGGCGAGCGTTCGCCGTTAAACCAGGCGCCTGAGGCCCACCCCCTACTCCGCCGCCAGCGCCCCTGCATCATCCCCAGCCCGCTCCTGCGCCTGCCGGTTCCACATCTCCGCATACACGCCGCCCTGCCGCAGCAGGTCCGCATGCGTGCCCTTCTCGACGATCCGCCCCGCCTCCAGCACGACGATCTGGTCCGCATGCACCACCGTGGACAGCCGGTGCGCGATCACGATCGTCGTCCGCCCGCGCTCGATCGCCTCGAGCGTATCGAGGATCTCCGCCTCGGTCCGGCTGTCCAACGCGCTCGTCGCCTCGTCCAGAATCAGGATCGGCGGGTTCTTCAGTAAAGTCCGCGCGATTGCCACACGCTGCTTCTCGCCGCCCGACAGCTTCAACCCGCGCTCGCCGACACGCGTCTCATACCCCAGCGGCTGGCGCTCGATGAAGCCCGCGATGGCCGCACCCTTCGCGGCAACCTCGACCTCAGGCATCTCCGCCCCCTCGCGACCGTAAGCGATATTGTACCCGATCGTGTCGTTGAACAGCACCGTATCCTGCGGCACGATCCCGATCGCAGCCCGCAACGAAGCCTGCCGCACTTGCGCGATATCCTGCCCGTCGACGGTAATCCGCCCGCCCGTCAGGTCGTAGAACCGGTACAGCAGCCGCGCGAGCGTCGACTTGCCCGCGCCCGACGGCCCAACGACAGCCAATGTGGAACCTGCTGGCACGTCCAAATTCAGGTCGCTCAGGATCGGCCGCCCCGCGTCATAGCCGAACGACACCCCCTCGAACCGCACATGCCCCGCGCTTACCGCCAGCGCGGGCGCACCCGGCGCGTCGACGACGGTGGCCGGCGTATCGATCAGGTCGAACATCGCCGCCATGTCGAGCGCACCCTGCCGGATCGTGCGATACACCATCCCCAGCAGGTCGAGCGGCCGGAACAGCTGCGCCAGCAGTGTCGACACGAACACCACGTCGCCCGCCGACGCCTCGCCTCGGCTCCACCGCCACACGACGAACCCCATGCCGCCCGCCAGCATCAGGTTGGTGATCAGCGCCTGCCCGAGGTTCAGCCACGCGAGCGAATTTTCGCTCTTAACCGCAGCCTCGGAATAGGCCGTGATAGCCTGGTCGTACCGCCGCGCCTCGCGCTCCTCCGCACCGAAATACTTCACCGTCTCGAAGTTCAGCAGCGAGTCCACCGCATGCGCAACCGCCCCGGTATCGAGGTCGTTCATCCGCGCGCGCAGCGCATTGCGCCAGTCGGTCACCATCCGCGTGAAGAGGATATAGCCGACCACCATCACCACCGTCGCGACGACCAAGGGCCAGCCGAACTTGGTCCAGAACAGCCCGAGCACCAGCACCAGCTCGAACACGGTGGGAGCGATGTTGAACAGCAGGAAATACAGCATCGTGTCGATGCTCTTGGTGCCGCGCTCGACCACCTTGGTGACCGCGCCCGTCCGCCGCGACAGATGGAAATCGAGGCTCAGCGCATGCAGATGGCGAAACACCTGCGCTGCCAGCCGCCGCGACGCATCCTGTCCGACGCGCTCGAACACCGCGTTGCGCAGATTGTCGAACAACGTCGTCCCGAACCGCGACGCCGCATAGCCGACCACCAGCAACACGACCAAGGTCAGTGCCCCGCGATCGTCCCCCGCCATCCGGTCGACCGCGTATTTCAACGTAAACGCCGCGCCGAACACCTGGATCAGCTTCGACGCGATCACGAGCAGCATCGCGACGACGATCCGCACCTTCAGCTTGGGCTGTCCCGCCGGCCACAGGAACGGCAGGAAGCGGCGAAGCGTCGGCAGCAACGGCTGGTCCGCGCGGGTGGAGGTGTAGGTATCAGGGGGCATGGATCGATGCGATGTAGGCGCAGTCAAGCCCCGGTAAAAGCAGTTGGGGGAACAATCCTGCCGCTTCGTCGCTTTTATCGGTACGTCCTGCCGCAACGGCCTGTCGCAACCGGAGAGTGAAATGGAACCGCTGTTCTACGTCATGGCCATCATGGGTTGCGGCGACGGCAATGTGAACTGCACCGAGGTGCGCGTGATCCCGGCACGCTACGAGACGATGGCGCAATGCCGCGCCGCGTTGCCCGACCAGCTGGCGCAGAACACCGATGTTCCCTACCCGATGATCGGTGCCAACTGCCGTGCGAGCGGCATGGCCATGGCGAAGGCCGGCAAGGCCAAGCCGCAGGGCTAAACTGTTTCCCGGCGAAGGCGGGCACCCAGACTGGACTCCCGCCTTCGCGGGAGAACAAGCTAGACGCCGGTAGTTAGCGAGGCCGCGTCCACAGCCGAGGATCCCTCGGCGCCCGCGGATACAGTGTCTCCCGCCGCGCCGCTTGGCGCCCCGCCTTGGCGATAAACCCCAGCTTCTGCATCCCCGAGGTCGTCACCCGGTGGTCCCACGCATGCTCGCCCCGAGCGGCAACAGTCCGCCCGATCGCGCCATAGATTCCCGCCGCCGACAATACCGCCCACGCCGACCGGAACGACAACGCCGGCGTCCCCTCCCGCGCGCTGGCCTCGAAAGCCGCAGCTCGCTCCGCCATCCGCTTCGTCAACACGGCGAGCCGCGAGCGAAACGGCGGCTTCATGTGCTGACCCGGCGGAAAGTCCATCTCCACGAGCCAGTCCTCGGGCAGATAACACCGCCCGACCCGGTCATCCTCCTCGACGTCGCGCGCGATATTGGCGAGTTGGAACGCCATCCCCAGGTCGCACGCGCGATCGAGGGTGTCCTCGTCGTCGGGATCGACGCCCATCGCGATCGCCATCATGCACCCGACGACACCCGCGACATGGTAGCAATATTTGTAGAGATCGTTTTCCGACCGCGGCCGCCACTCGCGCGCATCGAGCGCAAACCCCTCGACCAGATCGCGCGCGAACCGCTTCGGCAGTCGGGTTTCGGCGGCGAAGATCCGCAGCGCATCGAAGGCCGGTTCGCCGACCACTTCGCCCGCCAGCGCCTGCTCGGTCATCGCCGACAACTGCACCAGCCGGGCAGGGGCGTCGTCGACCACGGTCATGCCGTGGCCATGATCCTGCCCGTCCGCGATATCGTCGCACCGCCGGCACCACGCGTACAGCAGCCAAGCCCGCTCCCGCGTCGGCTTGTCGAACAACAGGCTGGCCGCCGCAAAACTCTTCGATCCCCGCGAGATCGATTCGTGCGCGGTAGCGACGATCGCCTCCCGGCTTGGAAGCGCCTGACTCATTCTAGTCCCCCCGCGAAAGCGGGGGCCCAGGACCACAAACGCCGCGCCAGCGGCTTCTGGGCTCCCGCGTTCGCGGGAGAACGAGAATAGGCGGAGCTTACCGTCTCGATCTTCACAAATCCGACGCGTTCATCCGCACGATCGGCTGCGTCGGCACATGTTCCGCCATCCGGTCGAGCAGCACATCCAGCGTATCCGCCACGATCAGCAAGTCCCGGTGCTGCGGCCGCAGAAACCCGACCTCGCCTATCTTCTCCCAGAACGCGATCAGGTGGTCGTAATAGCCCGCGGTATTCAGCAACCCGACCGGATCCGCATGATAGCCAAGCTGCGCCCAGCTCAATGCCTCCCACAGCTCGTCCATCGTCCCGGTTCCGCCGGGGATCGTCACGAAACCGTCGGAAAGATCGGTGAACATCTGCTTCCGCTGATGCATCCCCGTGACGACGTGCAGCTCGGTAAGCCCGCGATGCGCGACCTCGGCATCGACCAAGGCTTGCGGGATAACGCCGATAACCTCGCCGCCGCCCTCGAGCGCGCCATCGGCGATCGCACCCATCAGCCCGGTCCGGCCGCCGCCATAAACGAGGCCAATCCCCCGCTCGGCAAACGCCAGCCCCAGCGCGCGAGCGCCTTCGATATAGGTGGGATCAGCCGGCGTCGCCGACCCGCAGTACACAGCAAGTCTCTTCATTCTGCCTCGCTAGGGGAAGCGCGCGGGGTGCTGCAAGGGAAGAATGGGTTCACGCGGAGACGCGGAGACGCGGAGGTGTCTCTTTCCGGACAGCGCTCGCGCTGTCTTCACTGAGGTTCCGCAAATCGTTGGAGACACGGTCGCTGCGCGACAAGCGCGACACCTCCGCGTCTCCGCGCCTCCGCGTGAACAAACCTTACTTCTCGCCTTCAAGCATCAAACGAGCCGTAGCCTTAGCACTCCCGACAACCCCAGGAATGCCAGCCCCTGGATGAGTCCCAGCGCCCACGAAGTACAGGTTCGGAATATGCTCATCGCGGTTGTGCACCCGGAAATACGCACTCTGCGTCAACACCGGCTCGAGCGAGAACGCGCTCCCCAGATGCGCATTCAGATCCTGCGCGAAATCCTTCGGCGCGTACGAGAATTTCGTCACGATCCGCTCGTGGATATCCGGGATCAACCGCCGCCCGATCTCGTCGAGGATGCGCTTCTCCAGGATCGGCGCGATCTCGTCCCAGTCGACCGGGAACTTCCCGAGATGCGGCACCGGTGCCAACGCATAGAACGTCGAATGCCCCTCCGGCGCCAGCGACGGATCGGTCACGGTCGGGTGATGCAGGTACAGCGAGAAATCTTCCGACAGCACGCCGTGATCGTAAATGTCCTCGAGCAGCCCCTTATAGCGCGGCCCGAACAGGATCATGTGGTGCGGGATGCCCGGCCACGTGCCCTTGATTCCGAAATGCACCACGAACAGCGACGGCGAGTATTTCTTCCGCTCGAGCGACCCGGTCTTGCGCTTGGCACTGCGCGAGGTCGACAGCAGGTCGCGATAGGTGTGCATGATGTCGCTGTTCGCGGCCACCGCATCCGCCTGACCCGACCAGCCGCTCGCGCACGTCACACCCGTAGCACGGTCGCCGAGAGTCCCGATCGACGTTACCGGATCGTCGAGCCGCAGCACGCCGCCCAGTCGCTCGAACTGAGTCACCAGCGCCGCCACCAGACGGTTGGTGCCGCCGCGGGCGAACCACACCCCGCCGTCACGCTCCAGCTTGTGGATCAGCGCATAGATCGCGCTCGTCGTCATCGGATTGCCGCCGACCAGCAGCGTGTGGAAGCTCAACGCCTCGCGCAATTTCTCCGACTTCACATAGCTCGACACGATCGAATAGACCGAGCGCCACGCCTGGTATTTCGCCAGCGCCGGCGCCGCCTTGATCATCGACCCGAAATCGAGAAACGCGACATGGCCGAGCTTTTCATAGCCCTCGTGAAACACCCCCGCCGAATATTCCAGGAACTTCTCGTATCCCGCCCAGTCGCCGGGCTGCAGCTTCTCGATCTCGGCGCGCATCTGGACGTCGTCGTTGCTGTAATCGAAATTCGTCCCGTCGGGCCAGTTCAGCCGGTAGAACGGCAGCACCGGATCGAGCGTCACGTCCTCGCTCATGTCGCGCCCGCTCAGCGCCCACAATTCGCGCAGGCAGTCCGGATCGGTGATCACCGTCGGCCCGGCATCGAAGGTGAAGCCATCACGCTCCCAATAATAGCCGCGCCCGCCCGGCTTATCCCGCGACTCGACGATCGTCGTCTGCACGCCCGCGGATTGCAGCCGGATCGCGAGCGCCAGCCCGCCAAATCCTGCGCCGATGACGATTGCGGTCTTCATGGTCTCATACTGCCTGCGATGGCGCGCACGGCGCGCGCGATGGGGACGGGGGGCTTGCCGGTCAGGACGCGCGCCTTGTCGGTCATGGTCGAGCGTCCGGCATAGAAGCGACCGATCAAGGCCGGCGACAGGCGGTAGAAGCGTTCGAGGATGCGATAGCGTTCCTCGGGCTCGGACGCGCGGAACAACATCGTGTCGAGCATCCGGTAGAAGCCGCGGCTTTTCCACGTCGCCCGCGCCATCGCATGCGTCGTGTCATGCAGTTTCGCGCCGGAGAAATCGCTGAGACCCGCCAGCATCGACGCCGTCCGCACCGCGTCCGGCAGCGAATAGCCGGTGGTCGGATGAAACATCCCCGCACGCATGCCCGCCTTGGCGACATGTGCCCCGCCCGAGCGCCAATACGCCTCGAAATCGCCGCCCATCGCGACCGGCAGCACACCTGATTCCACGCGCGCAGCCTGCGCCACGGCCCAGCCGCGAGCCTCGGCATAGTCGTGGACGCGGGTCGTGAGCGTCTCGACATCGAGGTCGGGGGTGTCGCTGTAATAGGTGTCCTCGACGAACATCCGGTCGTCGGCCAGCGGCAGGCAATAGATGAAGCGATAGCCGTCGATCTGCGGCACGGTCGCGTCCATCACGATCGGCGTGGGGCTATCGTGCGGCGCCTTCAGCACCAGTTCGCGCCCGACGAACTTCTGCCATGCCAGATCGAGCAGCGACAGGTCGCCAGGACCCCGCGCGTCGATCACACCCTTGGCTTCGATCCGGTCGCCGTTCGCGAGCACTACCGCGGTCGGACTCGCGCCCGACACCTTCTGCCCGAGCATCAGCGCATCCGCCGGCAAAACCCGGCGTACTTCGCGGTCGAGCCGCTCGCTCTCGATCGAAAAATAGGTCTCATCGATCGTCCGCGCATGCGCCGGAAAGCGCACGTCATAGCCCTGCCATGCGTGCACCACGAGCGGCGCGACGATCCAGCGAGCGCCTGCCGCCACGTCGCTGCCGAAGAACGACCAGAGATGATTGCCGCCGACCATCGGCGCGGCGTCGATCAGCCGCACGTCGAGCGCCGGATGCTTCGCTTTGAGCGCCAGCGCGATCATCCCGCCGGCCAAGCCCGCGCCAACGATCGCGACGTCGCAAGAAATCGTCGATGCCATCCCCCCGGACTAGCGCAAACCGCCCGCCGCGAAAACAACCTTTCCCGGGCAATCGAATGCGAAAACAACCTGCATCGCCGGAGGGCACCGGAAGCCCAGAATCCCGCAGTCGCCCCTTCCTGGAAGGGAGGGGAGCCAAACTTCCACCATGTATGGATGGTATAGTCAGTACCACCCCGGCGAAGGCATTGGCGCAAATGGGAGACGCGCGAGACGACGGTAGCGCGCCGTTATTCCACCTCCTCGCCCGGACCCCGGACCCCGGCCTCCGCCAGAGGGAGGCGTCCGCCGCAGGGGTCTTTGCTCCAACGGTCGACCTATTCGCTCAGCAAGGGAGACGCGCGACCAAAGGATACCCCCGCCGCCAAATCCGCCCTAAACTCCCCCGATGTCCGCCCCCACGCTTACCACCGCCCGCCTGACGCTGACCGGCCACGTCGCCGCCGACCTCGAGGACTGCGCCGCGATGTGGACCGACCCGCGCGTTTACACGATGATCGGCGGGCAGCCGCGCACCCGCGAGGACGTCTGGATCCGCCTGCTCCGCTCGATCGGCCAATGGACGCTGTTCGGGTACGGCAGCTGGATCGCGCGCGAAACCGCGACCGGTCGGCTGATCGGCGAACTCGGTCTCATCGAGGCGCGCCGCGCGATCGAGCCATCGATCGATGCGCGTTCGGAATTTGGCCCCGAAGTCGGCTGGACCCTTACCGGCGCCGCGCAAGGCCAGGGCTACGCTTCCGAAGCGCTCGCCGCGATCCTCGCCTGGACCGACGCGCGAATCCCTGCGACGACCTGCATCATAGATCCCGCTAACGCCTCTTCGATCCGGCTCGCCGATCGTCTCGGCTACCGCCTGCACACCACCGGCACCTACCGGGACGCGCCGATCCTGATCTTCGACCGCACCGCGCCTTCACTAAATCCCGGGGCTATTGCTGCGCGGTAACGACCGGCTTCTGCACCGAAGCGATCGGCATCGGATCGCCCGCCCGGTCGTAGAACGCCATCAGCACCAGCCCCAGCGCCAGGATGCTGCCAGCGATCACGTAGATCAGCCCCTTATGGTCCTTGCCGGTATCGTGGCCCGTATCCCCGCGTGCGGCGCTGTGGTTTGCCATGCATCACTCTCCGATTGGCAGGTCATCCTGCTCTGAAAGGAAGGCTAACATCTTTCCGCACCCTGCATAGAGCCTATCGCAACCCCAAGAGATTCTCGGGGGATGGGCCCCAAGTCCGCGGAGAGAAAATGGTAGTTACGTGACGTTCGTCCGTGTGTCCGCAAGTGAGCGCTTGCTGCCTGCCAACCAACCCCTGACCCTGATGCGAAGCTTTTGATTCTTGCATCGCACCCATCACGGCCCGCCACCGCAAACCCCATTACCCAACGCGCCGAAATCCCCTATGGTACGCTCATGTGGCTTGCCATCCTCCTCTCCGCGATCGCGATGACCGTGATCGTCGGGGTCCGCTATCTCGTCGTCTCCGGCGCGTTCGCCGCCGTCACGCGCGCGCGTCATCCGGGGCTCTATCGCGGTCTGGATGCGCAGATGCGGCGCGAGATCTGGTGGAGCATCGCGTCGGCGGCGATCTACGGCGTGCCCGCAGGGATAGTCGCCTGGGGCTGGCAGAATCGTGGCTGGACGCAGGTCTATAGCGACGTCCACGCCTATCCGCTCTGGTACCTGCCGGTGTCGGTTCTCGCCTACATGGTTGCGCACGACGCCTGGTTCTATTGGACGCATCGCTGGATGCATCGGCCCAAGCCGTTCAAGCTCGCGCATGCGGTCCATCACGCCAGCCGCCCGCCGACCGCGTGGGCCGCGATGGCGTTTCACCCGATCGAGGCCATCACCGGCGCTGTGATAATTCCGCTACTGGTCTTCCTGATTCCGATCCATGGCGGCGCACTGGGTCTGGTACTGACGATCATGACCGTTATGGGGGTAACCAATCACATGGGGTGGGAGGTTTTCCCCCGGTTCATGTGGCGCGGCGCACTGGGGGGCTGGCTGATCACGGCGAGCCATCATCAGCGCCATCACGAACAATACGGGTGCAACTATGGCCTTTATTTCCGCTTTTGGGATCGGCTTTGCGGCACCGACAAAGGACTTGGCGATTTCGCCAAATCGCACGCGAAAGCGGCTGCGCGTGTCGCGGTTGCCACCGGTAGCGGCGGGCGCGCTGGCGTGGCTGACGCTGGCAGCAACGGCACCCGTCACGCGGCTTGACGTAGAGATCGACAATATCCGCTCGGCAAAGGGCGTGATCCGGATCTGCCTGACCGCCGACCCCGACAATTTCCCGGCCTGTGTCGACGACGCCAACGCGCTCACCCGGTCGATCCCCGCCAACGTCCATATCACCAGCTTTCCGGGTCTTCCCCAGCGCGGGTATGCGCTCGCGGTGATCCACGACGAGAACAACAATGCTAAGCTGGATACGCTCGCGGGCATCCCGCGCGAGGGATATGGCTTCTCGCGCAATGCCGCCGTTCGGTTCGGTCCGCCACGCTTTTCCGCCGCCCGGTTCATGGTTGCCGGTGATGCCGAATTGCAACAGGTGAAAATGCGTTACATCTTCTGACCGATCGTAGCGGACCGAAAAGGGTTTCGCCGCGTTGCGGCGGGGAACCTTTTGTCCGGAGCATTTCCTTGCGCGCACTCACTCTCTTCACGTCTGCCGCAATCGCGGTGCTCGCGATCGCCACGCCCGCGCTCGCTCAGACGGACCCAAACCCGTCGCCGCCGATCACCGACCCGCGCGACAACAACCGCGTCACGGTCGCGCTCGGCGTGGTGTCGATGCCAGACTACGAGGGCGCGGACAGCAATTCCTTCACGCCCGCCGGTGCGTTCGTTGGCACGGTCCGCGGCCATGACTTCTTTCTCCGCGGCACGCAGCTGTACTTCAACCTGATCCCGAACACGGGCGAGGTCGGCACCAATTTCGAACTCGGTGTCATCGGCGGCGTCCGTCGCGATCGCACCGGCGACATCGACAACCGCCAGGTCCGCGCGCTCGGCAAGATCGACACCGCCTACGAACTCGGCGGCTATGTCGGCGTCGCCCGGACCGGCGTCATCACCAGCGATTACGACACGCTCACCGCGCGCGTCGCGTACGTTCACGACGTGTCGGGCACGTACGACAGCTACGTCGTCACGCCGCAGGTGAACTACACCACGCCGCTTTCGGTGCGCACGCTCGTCTCGCTCGGCGTGTCGGCGGATTATGCCGGCAAGGGCTTCGGCCGCACCTATGCGGCGGTGACGCCGATCGGCTCGCTCGCTAGCGGCTTGCGCACCTACGACGTCAACGACAGCGGTTTCCGCCGCGTCAATGCGTCGCTGTTCGTGGTGCAGAGCCTGTCCGGCGATCTCCGCCACGGCTTCGGCGTCGGGGCTGGCGTGCTCTACGGCCGCATGGTCGGCAAGTACAAGGACAGCCCGATCGTCGCCGACGTCGGCGACGCCGACCAGTGGCTCGGCGCGATCGGCCTGACCTACACCTTCTGAGCCAAGCCCTCTGACCCATCGATCCTCCCCCGCAAGGGGGAGGTGGCTGGCCTTGCCAGACGGAGGGGGAGGTAGCGCAAACGCCGGTTCAGTGTCCTCCCCCTCCGTCGCCTACGGCGCCACCTCCCCCTGGCGGGGGAGGATCGTAAGGTAGAGATTCGACGAAAAGCCCCTACCTTGAAGGGAAGGGGAAAGTAGACCGCAAGGCCTCAACCGCCAGCGACTTCCCACCGACGAGAGCCAGCCGGCCACTAAAACTGCCGCGGCCAAAGCGCCCCGAAGCTCCCGCAACGCCAGCCACCGAAGCTCCCGCAAAACCGCCGCGACCCGATCTTCCGAACGCTCCCGCGAATTCGCCCCGAGCGCCTTCGCAAGACCGCCCCGCCGCCGCTTCACCACACCGCCACCCCACCTGAAATTTATTTCACGACATTGCCGTTAATGCTGCGTCCATTTCCCCATTGCGTCCGTTTCTCGAAATGGACGGCAGATTTCTGCCCGCAATAGAGCGCGTTACGAGTCGGGCCTTGGCGACAGGGTGTTACTCTCATCGGTCCGGATTGTTCGATTGTTTTAATAACTCCGACGTCTGCAACAACAAGGGGAGGACCCTGATATGACCGAGAGCGTGCACCTGATCGAAGCCCTCGATGCGCGAGTGGAACGGCGCAGCGAGCGGCGTGAGTTCTTCAAAAATGCGCTTGGCGCCGCTGCGATCACCGCGGCCGGTGCGACCGCCTTGTCGATGTCAAGCGCCGCGGCGGCCCAGTCCGTCACCGATGCGGACGTCCTGAACTTCGCGCTCAACCTCGAATATCTCGAGGCGCAATTCTATTCCTACGCCGCCTATGGCACCGGGCTCGACAACAGCCTGCTCGGCGGCACCGGCACCCAGGGTGCGGTGCGCGGCGGTCGCCAGGTCAATTTCACCGATCCGATAGTCTCGCAATACGCCCGCGAGATCGCGCAGGACGAGATTGCGCATGTCAGGTTCCTCCGCACCGCGCTCGGCACCGCCGCCGTCGCGCAGCCTGTGATCGACGTCAGCGTCTCGCCGACCAGCGCTTTCTCGCTCGCCGCCCAGGCCGCCGGGCTCGTGCCCGCCGGCACCGCGTTCGATCCCTACGCCACCGACGAGGCGTTCCTGCTGGGCGCGTTCATCTTCGAGGACGTCGGCGTGACCGCGTACAAGGGTGCCGCCCCGCTGTTGACCAGCAAGGCGTATCTCGAGGCCGCCGCCGGCCTGCTCGCGGTCGAGGCGTATCACGCCGCGATCGTCCGCACGACGCTGTACGGCAAGGGCATCGCGACGCCGTCGCTGCGCACCTCCGCCGATGCCATCTCGCGCGCACGTGACAGCCTCGACGGTGGCGGCGCCAACACGACGATCTTCGGTGCGAACGACATCGATCAGGGCATCTCGTCGTACAGCGCGACGCCGATCAACCTCGCCACCACGCAGGCCGCGGTGACCGTGTCGAACATCGTCCCGCTCGACAGCAACGGCGTCGCCTATAGCCGCTCGGTGAGCCAAGTGCTCAACATCGTCTATCTCAACAATGGTGCGGCATCGGCCGGCGGGTTCTTCCCGAACGGCATGGCCGGCAACATCAGGACGAGCACTGCGGCAGCCTGATCGATCGGCCCGATCATATCGGCCCGATCACCTCAGCCCAGCCCAACGCTCATCTTCGCTATTCAGGGATTAACCCAATGACCGATCTCAATACCAAGCTCGAGATATTCGATGCGATTGCCGCACGCCGTAACGAGCGTCGCGGCTTCCTCCGCTTCGCCGGCGGCTCGGCCCTCGCCATCGGTGGCGCAAGCCTGCTTGCGGCCTGCGGCAACGACGATGAAGATCTCGCACCCGCTCCCACGCCGACCCCGACACCGGCCGCCGCCATCAACGATGCGGATATCCTCAACTACGCGCTCAACCTCGAATATCTCGAAGCGCAGTTCTACGCCTTCGCGGCATTCGGCGTCGGGCTGAACGCCAGCCTGCTGACCGGCACCGGTACGCAGGGTGCCGTCACCGGCGGCGCACAGGTACCGTTTCAGGATGCGATCGTCCGCGAATATGCCCGCGAGATCGCGATCGACGAGGTCGCGCACGTCGCGTTCCTGCGTACCGCTCTCGGCACCGCCGCCGTCGCTCAACCGGCGATCGACATCTCGGTTGGAACGGTCGCCGCGCCGGGTGCGTTCACGGCCGCAGCACGCGCAGCCGGCGTCGTCTCTGCATCGCAGGTGTTCAACCCCTATGCCGACGACAACAGCTTCCTGCTCGGCGCGTACATCTTCGAGGATGTCGGCGTCTCGGCGTACAAGGGCGCAGCGGCGCTGATCGCCAACAAGACCTATCTTGAGGCGGCCGCCGGCATCCTCGCGGCAGAGGCCTATCACGCTGGCCTGATCCGCACGATCCTGTACCGCAAGGGCTTGGATACACCGTCGCTGCGCACCATCGCGGGCCAGATCAGCGACGCGCGCGACAGCCTGGACGGCAGCAGCGACATCGATCAGGGCATCACCGGTACCGATGCGACGATCTCGAACATCGTCCCGACCGACGCCAACGGTCTGGCCTATAGCCGGTCGATCGCGCAGGTGCATAACATCGCCTATCTGACCAATACCGCAAAGATCGGCGGGGGCTTCTTCCCCAACGGGACCAACAACCGCACCGACGCACTTCGGAGCAGCGGCGCCAACGCGTGATCGCCGTCACGGACTGAAACAGAAATCTCGGATCGCGGCGCATTCAGGAGCGCCGCGATCCTTGTTTGGGGAATGACCATGAAACACTTCACAAAGCTCACCATGCTCGCCGGTCTCGCGACCGCGGGCATTTTTGCCGTTCCCGCCGCCGCGCAGGACATGACCACCGACCGGGACAGCAAGCCGTTCTCGGGTGTCTACATCGGCGCGGCCGGCGGCTACGACGTCCAGCCCAACGATGTCGGCTCGTCGATCCTGTTCGATCGCAACGGCGACGGCAATTTCAACGAAAGCGTCAACACCATCACCGGTGGCAACGCGTTCTCGCCGGGCTTCTGCAACGGTTCCGCGCGCACCGCGGTCGTCGATTTCGGGTGCCGCAACGACGATGACGGCTGGTCCTATTATGGCCGCGCCGGCTTCGACGTGCAGAGCGGCCCGTTCGTGGTCGGCCTGGTCGGCGAATTCGGCAAGTCCGACATCACCGACAGCGTCGCCGGTTTCTCGACCACGCCCGCCAGCTACACGATGGCCCGCAAGCTGAAATGGGAAGCTTCGGCTCGCGTCCGCGCCGGCCTCGCCGCGCGCAACACGCTGTTCTACGCCACCGGCGGCGCCGGCTATGCCAAGATCGACAATCTGTTCTTCACCACCAACACCGCCAACGCGTTCGCAGCTACCGGCTCGAACAATCGCTGGGGTTATGTCGGCGGCGGCGGCATCGAGCAGAAGCTGACCCGGAACATCTCGATCGGCATGGAATACACCTATCACCAGTACAAGGACGACGACGCCCGTGTTCTCGTGACTGCCGGCACCGCGCTTGCGGGCAGCCCGGTCTTGCTGGCGAACAACCCATTCGTGCTAGCTCCGAATACCAGCGGCACCACCTTCCGCCGCAGCGACGAGAACTTCCGCTGGCATTCGCTGCGCGGGACGGTGTCGTTTAGATTTTAAGGCATGACGTAACCAATCACTCCGTCACCCCGGACTAGTTCCGGGGTCCACCGCGCCGCAAAATCGACACCCCCGATTGCGCGGCACGGTGGATGCCGGAACAAGCCCGGCATGACGAAGTAATCTTGGCTCTGCCACACTGAAAGGCCGCAGCCCCAAACCAGGGCAGCGGCCTTTTCCTTTGTCTGCACAACCTCAATCCTCCCCCGCCAGGGGGAGGTGGCACCGAAGGTGACGGAGGGGGAGGACGCGCAACAGCAGTTACCCTTACCGCCCCCTCCGTCTGGCAAGCGCCAGCCACCTCCCCCTTGCGGGGGAGGATCGCAAAGGCACCGCCCCCACTCCCGTTCGCCCTGAGCGAAGTCGAAGGGCAGGCCCAAACGCAAACGCCTCGACTGTCCGCACCACCACCAAATTCCCCATTGCACCCCATCCCAAGCCGCCTATGCTCACCCCACCCCGGGGGAGCGCTAATCCGCGCTTGAGAGGAAGGCTGGAGCCTTCGACCCGCTGAACCTGATCCGGTTGATACCGGCGGAGGGAGGGAGCGGTCGCCACAGAACCGCAATCCTTGCTCCGAGACCTTTAGGAGCAAGCGCATGGCCGACATCGAAGTACGCATCCCGACAGCAGACATCGGCGTAACCACCGGCCCGATCCGAGGCTCGCGGAAAATCCACGTCGCGGTCCCCTCCAGCCCCGACGTCCGCGTCGCCATGCGCGAGATCGTCTTGGACCCAAGCTGCTCCGAGCCCCCCCTGCGCGTCTACGACACCAGCGGCCCTTACACCGACCCACGCGCGCAAATCGACATCAACGCCGGCTTGCCGCCAATCCGCCGCCAATGGATCGAGGCTCGCGCCGATGTCGAGAGCTACGACGCGCGTGAAATCCGCCCCGAGGACAACGGGCAGTTGGGCCCGGACCGCTCCGGCGGCGTCCCGCAATTCCCCGGCAGCATCAAGCGGCCCTTGCGTGCGAAGGCAGGCCAGAACGTCAGCCAGATGCACTACGCGCGACGTGGGATCATCACCCCTGAAATGGAATACGTCGCCACCCGCGAGAACCTCGGCCGCGCGATGCTCAAGGAGTACAGGCGAGACGGCGAGAGCTTCGGCGCGCAGATCCCCGACTTCGTCACCCCGGAATTCGTCCGCGACGAGATCGCTCGCGGCCGCGCGATCATCCCCAACAACATCAACCATCCCGAATCCGAACCGATGGCGATCGGCCGCAACTTCCTCGTCAAGATCAACGCCAACATCGGCAACAGCGCGGTCGCCAGCAACGTCGCCGCCGAAGTCGACAAGCTCGTCTGGTCGATCCGCTGGGGCGCCGACACGGTCATGGACCTCAGCACCGGCCGCAACATCCACGACACCCGCGAATGGATCCTGCGCAACTCGCCCGTCCCGATCGGTACCGTGCCGATCTACCAGGCGCTCGAAAAGGTCGGCGGCGTCGCCGAAGACCTCACCTGGGAGATCTTCCGCGACACGCTGATCGAGCAGGCCGAGCAGGGCGTCGATTACTTCACGATCCACGCCGGCGTCCGCCTCGCCTACATCCCGATGACCGCGAAACGCGTCACCGGCATCGTCTCGCGCGGCGGCTCGATCATGGCGAAATGGTGCCTCAGCCACCACAAGGAGAGCTTCCTCTACGAGCGCTTCGACGAGATCACCGAGATCATGAAGGCGTACGACATCGCCTACAGCCTCGGCGACGGCCTGCGCCCCGGCTCGATCGCCGACGCCAACGACGAAGCGCAGTTCAGCGAACTGTTTACGCTCGGCGAACTCACTCACCGCGCGTGGAAATCTGATGTCCAAGTCATGATCGAAGGCCCCGGCCACGTGCCGATGCACAAGATCAAGGAGAACATGGACAAGCAACTCGAGGTCTGCGGCGAGGCGCCGTTCTACACGCTAGGGCCGCTCACCACCGACATAGCCCCCGGCTACGACCACATCACCAGCGGCATCGGCGCCGCGATGATCGGTTGGTACGGCACCGCGATGCTCTGCTACGTCACGCCGAAGGAGCATCTCGGCTTGCCGGATCGCGACGACGTGAAGGTCGGCGTAGTCACGTACAAGCTGGCCGCGCATGCCGCGGATCTGGCGAAGGGGCATCCGGCGGCGCAGATGCGCGACGATGCGCTGTCACGTGCGCGCTTCGAGTTTCGCTGGCGCGATCAGTTCAACCTGTCGCTCGATCCCGACACGGCGGAGTCCTATCACGACCAGACGTTGCCGGCCGAGGGCGCCAAGACCGCGCATTTCTGCTCGATGTGCGGGCCGAAATTCTGCTCGATGAAGATCACGCAGGAGGTCCGCGACTTTGCCGCCAAGCAGAACGCGCCGGCGGATACGTTCCTTGCGGCGGACGTCGATGCGGGTGATGTTGAGCGGGCGATCTTCGCGACCGGCAACAACGCCGACGCGGAGAAGGGCATGGCCGACATGAGCGAGAAGTTCCGCGCGAAAGGCAGCGAGATCTATCTGCCGGCGGAGTGATCGGAGACTGTGCGATCCTCCCCCGCCAGGGGGAGGTGGCGCGTAGCGACGGAGGGGGAGGACACGGAACTGACGTGGTCGTTTACCTCCCCCTCCGTCTGGCAAGCGCCAGCCACCTCCCCCTGGCGGGGGAGGATCAGTCTTACCGATCAGGTCAGGCTGGCGCGGCCGCCGGCGTGGCGGTCGAGGCGGCCGGCGAGTTCGAGTTCCAATAGCACCGTGTGGACGACGGCGGGGCTCAGGCGCGACTGGCGGATGAGTTCGTCGATCGCGACGGGGACGGGGCCGAGCAGGTCGGTGATCCGGCACCGGTCGGTATCGGTCGCGTCTTCGGCGGGGGAGCCTGCATAGGCGTCGATCGGCGAACGGACCGAGCGCGGGTCGAACGGGCGGATCTGTTCGAGGATGTCGCCGGCGGACTGCACCAGCGTGGCGCCTTCGCGGATCAGCAGGTTGCAGCCTTGCGCGCGGGGATCGAGCGGGCTGCCGGGGACGGCCATGACTTCGCGGCCGGATTCGTTGGCGAGGCGCGCGGTGATCAGCGAGCCGGATTTCGGGACGGCCTCGACCACCACGGTACCGATCGCGAGGCCCGCGATGATGCGGTTGCGCGAGGGGAAATTGCGCGCTTTCGGCTCGGTGCCGGGGGGCTGTTCGGCGAGCAGGAGGCCTTCGGTGGCGACGCGCTCCTGCAACGCGGTGTTGTCGGGCGGGTAGGCGATGTCGATGCCGCTGGCGATCACGCCGATCGTGCCGCCGCTGGAGCCCGCGCCGAGCGCGCCGATATGGGCGGCGGTGTCGATGCCGCGGGCTAGGCCGGAGACGATCGTCGTGCCTTCTTCGGCGAGTTGCAGCGCCAATTGTCTCGCAAAGCGGCACGCGGCGGCGGACGCATTGCGCGCGCCGACCATGGCGATGCAGGGGCGGGTGGCGTGGGTGAGGTCGCCGCGGAAGATCAGCGCTGGGGGCGCCGTCTCGATCTCGGCGAGCAGGCGGGGATACTCGGCGTCGTCGAGGAAGAGGTAACGCGCGCCGAGTTTCGCGGTTGCGGTGATTTCGCGTTCGGCCAGCGCCGCCTCGGCGATCCGGGGGCTGCGTCCGCCGCCGCGTTGGGCGAGCATCGGGAGCGCCTCGATGGCGGCGTCCGCGCTGCCGAAGCGGGCGATGAGCTGGCGATAGGTGACCGGTCCGATCCCGGTCGTGCGGATGAGCCGAAGACGTGAGACCGTCGGGTCAGCCACTCGTTTTCCGGCTGGAGCCGATCCGCGGCTCGGTGCCCGAGAACAGACGCTCGACGTTCTCACGGTGCTTCCATAAGACGATCAGCGCTAGTGCGAGGAGGAGCAGGACTAGGTCGAAACGACCGAACAGCGCGGCGGCAAACGGCGCGCTGAGCGCGGCGGCCATGCCGGCGACCGAGGATATGCGAAGGCCCGCCAGAAGGCCCAGCCAGACGACCGCGTAGACCAATCCGAGCGGCCAGTAGAGCGCGACGACGATCCCCATCAGCGTGGCGACGCCCTTCCCGCCCTTGAACTTCAGCCAGACCGGGTAGCAATGGCCGATGAATGCACCGGCCGCGGCCAGCAGCGCGTTGCCGGGGAACAGGTGTGCGACCAGCAGGACGGCGACCGCGCCCTTGGCCATGTCGAGCAGCAGCGTGGCGGCGGCGAGACCCTTCCGTCCGGTGCGCAATACGTTGGTGGCGCCGATGTTGCCCGAGCCGATCGTCCGCAGATCGCCTGCGCCGCCGAGCCGCGTGAGGATGACGCCGAACGGGATCGAGCCGAGCAGATAGCTGAGCACGAGCGATAGCGTGGGCGCGACCCAGAGAATTTCCGTCTGCAAGTATGTCCCCCGTTCCGAGGGCGCTTATAAACGACGCGGGGCTGACGGCAAATGGCGTCGAGCGGGTGCCGACCTCACAGCACCCTCCGTCATCCTGACGAAAGTCAGGACCCAGAGCCACGGAGGACAACGCTTGCAACCCTGGGTCCTGACTTTCGTCAGGATGACGGGGGGAAGGCTCTGGTTTGCCTAAGGCGTTCCGTCCTAAGGCGCATGGATGGACACGCGCCCCATTCTGTTCTTCGATTCCGGTGTCGGCGGGTTGTCGATCGTCGGTCCGGCGCGCGCCGCACTTCCGGATGCGCCGTTCGTCTACGCCGCCGACTCGGCCGGGTTTCCCTACGGCACGAAGAGCGAGGTCGAGATCGCCGCCCGCGTGCCGGTGTTGCTGGGCCGGCTGGCGGAGCGGTATCGGCCGCGGTTGATCGTGATCGCGTGCAACACCGCCTCGACGATCGCGTTGCCGGTGGTGCGCGCGGCGCTCGATTTGCCAGTGGTCGGGACGGTGCCGGCGATCAAGCCCGCTGCCGCGCTGTCGGTCATGCGGACGATCGGCGTGCTGGGGACCGAGGCAACCGTGCGGCAGGCGTATGTCGATGATCTGGCGGCGCGGTTCGCGGGCGATTGCACGGTGCTGCGCTACGGCTCGGCGGCATTGGTCGAGATGGCGGAGGCCAAGCTGCACGGGCGGGCGGTGGCGCCGGAGCGTTATGCGGCGGTGCTCGACGGGCTGTTTTCACAACCCGGCGGCGATCGGATCGATGTGATCGTCAACGCCTGCACGCACTTCCCGCTGGTCGAGGCAGAGTTGGCCGCGGCGGCGCCCGGGGTGCGGTTCGTCGACGGCGGTCCCGGCATCGCGCGACGGATCGTTCACCTGATGCAGGGCGAATCATGGTCGGGAGCGGGCGAGGGTGTCGCGGTCTTCACTCGGTTGGGGGAAGACGAACATGCGCTAGGACCCGCCCTGGCGGCACGTGGGTTCACCACGATTGAGCAGCTTTAGGCGTTAACCTGGGACAATGTGGCATCTTGCTTCGGGCGCGCATCGTGGCAATGTGCTGCCAGGACGAGGAAAGCGATCACCGTAAGAGCGGTATTACGCTGGAACTGAGTGAAAGTGAGGCGTAGTGCCCAAGGCCATGATTATCGACGGCAAAACGGCAACGGACGGCATTAGTGGTCCGCGAGTCGATTATTCGCGCGTGTTCACGCAGGCGATCGACCGGTTGCATGCCGAGGGGCGCTACCGCGTGTTCATCGACATCCTCCGCAACAAGGGTGCGTTTCCGAACGCGCGTTGTTTTGCCGGGCATAACGGGCCGAAGCCGATCACGGTGTGGTGCTCGAACGATTATCTCGCGATGGGCCAGCATCCCAAGGTGATCGCGGCGATGGAAGAGGCGCTGCACGACGTCGGCGCGGGCTCGGGCGGCACGCGCAACATCGGCGGCAACACGCATTACCATGTCGATCTGGAGGGCGAACTCGCCGACCTGCACGGCAAGGAAGCGGCTTTGCTGTTCACGAGCGGGTACGTCTCGAACGAGGCGACCTTGGCGACCTTGGCGAAGGTGCTGCCGGGCTGCATCATCTTTTCGGACGAACTGAACCACGCGTCGATGATCGCGGGGATTCGCAACTCGGGCTGCGAGAAGCGCGTGTTCCGCCACAACGATCTCGCGCATCTGGAAGAATTGCTGGCCGCGGAAGACCCTGCCGCGCCGAAGCTTATCGCGTTCGAGAGCGTGTATTCGATGGAGGGCGACATCGCGCCGATCTCCGCGGTGTGCGATCTCGCCGACCGGTACAACGCGCTGACCTATTGCGACGAAGTCCATGCGGTCGGGATGTACGGCGCGCGTGGCGGCGGCATCTCGGAGCGGGACGAGGTCGCGCACCGGATCACGATTCTCGAGGGTACGCTGGGCAAGGCGTTCGGCGTGATGGGAGGCTATATCGCCGCCGACCGCACGATCGTCGACGTCATCCGGTCCTATGCGCCGGGATTCATCTTCACGACCTCGCTGTCGCCGGTGCTGGTCGCTGGCGTTCTCGCGAGCGTTCGGCATCTGAAGGCGTCGAGCGTCGAGCGCGAGGGGCAGCAGGCTTCCGCTGCGATGCTCAAGGCGATGCTGAAGGACGCCGGGCTGCCGGTGATGATCGGCGACACGCATATCGTGCCGCTGATGGTCGGCGACCCGGTCAAGGCGAAGAAGATCAGCGACGTGCTGCTCGCCGAATACGGCGTGTATGTGCAGCCGATCAACTACCCGACCGTGCCGCGCGGCACCGAGCGGCTGCGCTTCACGCCGGGACCTGCGCATACCGAGGCGATGATGCGCGAACTGACCGACGCGCTGGTGGAGATCTGGAGCCGGCTGGATCTGCGCAAGGCTGCCTGAGGCTGGTCCCGCCCAGGCGGGGCAGCGATAGTTAGTCGATCGTGATGGTGCCGTCGGTGCCGGGGACGTCGAGGGCTTCGCCAAAGCCAACCGAATGGAAGCGCGTATAATCGCCTTCCACAGGTTTGGCGTAAACGTGGACCACGGATCTGCTGCCATCGACGACCCAGTAATGCGGAATGCCGCCGCGCGCATAAGCGAAGCGCTTCATCGTGGTGTCGCGCGCAACCGACGTTTCCGCGACTTCGACGACGAGCAGGAAGTCGGCGGCGAGCAACAGGCGGTTTTCTTCAACCGATGTACGTAGAACTGCGACGTCGCAACCAAGCACCGTATCGTTACCCAGATCGACGCCGGCCTCGCCAACGATTCTCGACTCAGCAAATAGACGCGACAGGCGAATGGCAATCTTGGCCTGGCGCGACGCGTGCGCAAACTGGGGCGGGTTCATCCGGACGAGTTCCCCTTCGACCAGTTCGACTTTCATGTCGTCGAACGCGCCGGACTCACCCATGCGTAGGAACTCGGCGGTGGTGAAACGCGCCATTTCCTGCCGATCGGTGCGGAGACTCGCGGCGAATGTATTCATGACCGATTCGTACCATGAATCGAGCCAACCAGCGAATCGTACGGCGTGGCCTTAAAGCGCGGCGGCCAGCAATGTCAGGACGCCGAGGCCGAGCGACAAGGGCACGCGCAAGGCCATCCAGCCGGGCGGAGCGAGGCCGGCGCGGACCAGCGCGCGGTCGACAAGCAATGCACCGATCAAGCTGATACCGAGCACCACCAGCGACGGGCCGGGCCAGCGCAGGCCGACCATCCAGGGCCAGGCGGTCGCCAGCGCGATCAGCGACGGGGCGACGCTCGCGAACCAGAGCCAGCGGGGCGGTGAATCGGTGCGCGCGGCGAGGCCCCACCAGAGGCCGCCGAGGAAGCTCAGGATGATCGCGGCATAGGCGTAGGCGATCGCCAGCGCGGAATAGCGACTTTGCGGATCGCCGCTCAGCAGCAGCGCTACCGCCGCGAGTTGCGGGAGCAGGCCACTCAATCCCAGCAGGCGCGCGATCGGCGGGATGCCGCCGGTCGCGGTAGGTCGCGTGGTCATCAGACGGGCATCAAACGGGCATCAGACGCGGGCGACCACGCCGGTCGCGACGACCGGGCCGGTCGGCAGGCCGGTCGGCGAGCCGCCAATCGGTTCGACCGAGATGGCGAGCGTAGCGCCGGTGGCTATGCGACCGCGGTCGACACCCCTTGGTGCCAGTACGGTCGGCTGGCCCGACAGCAGGCCGAGCGAATGCGGCACGCCGTCACCGCCGATCACCCAGAGCTCTGCGACTCGTGCCTGCGGGACGCCGGGGCCCGCCGCGACCCGGAGCGCGCCGTTGGCAGGATCGTAGATCGCCGCGATCGGCGACTTCGCATCGCCCAGCATCGCAACGAGCACGCTGGTCGGTCGCGGGACCGGAATCGGTTGCGACACCGGTACGGTCGGCTCAGGACGGAGCATGACGAACAGCAGCAGGCACGCCGCGATCGCGCTGGTGAAGGCGGTTAGCGCGGGCCACGGGAAGCGGCTGGCCTTGGCGGGTGTCGTCGTGCCGATCGCCGCGCCGTCGAGGCTCGCTTCGATCCGCTCGGCGATATGCGACGGCGCGGCGCGTTCGGGCCACAGGTCGAATAGCGCTGCCAGGCGCGACCGCCACCATTCGACCTGTGCGGCAAAACCGGGTTCGGCAAGTACGCGACGCAGAGCCACGCTCCGCTCTTCGCCTTCGAGCAGCCCGAGCGCGAGTTCGGCGGCCGCCACATCTTGGGGCACGCCAGTATCGGCGATCGAATCAGCCATCGAGACAGTCCTTCAGGCGCGCGAGACCGCGGCGGACCCAGCTCTTCATCGTGCCCAGCGGCACGGCGCGCTTGATCGCGAGTTCGGCGTAGGTGACGCCGTCGAAGAACGCGGTACGAATCGCGTCGCGCTGTTGCGGTTCGAGGCTGTCGAGGCATTCGATCAGTTCACGTGACGATTCGCTGGCGAGCAACGCCGCTTCGGCCCCTTCGCCGGGGTCGGCGATGTCGGGCGCGTCGTCGAGCGGGCTGGTACGGCGGACGCCCTGCGCGCGCTGCCAATCGATGGCGCGGTTGCGCGCGATCGTCGCCAACCAGGTTATCGGGCTCGCGCGGCCGGGTTCCCAGGCACCGGCGCGTTTCCAGATCGTGAGATAGACCTCGTGCAGCACATCCTCCGCGGCTTGGGCGTTGCCACAGATACGGTGGGTGATGCCGAAAAGCTTCGCGCTGGTCAGCGTATAGAGTTCGCGAAATGCCTCGCGATCCTCCTGGCCGGTACGCAGCAGCACTTCGGAGAGGTGCGCGCGGGCGGCGTCTGCGTTCAGATGTGCGGTTGTCACGACGGCGAACCTAGCGGCTAAGTCGGTCGCGGCAATAGCCTTCGCCGGGCTTTACGGTGAGGCAGTCGGATTTGCCGGACAGATATTTGAGCCCGGTCGCATCGCCGTCGGTCGGGCGCAGGGTCTCGGGAATGTCGTTGCGGATGAACGTGATGGTCCTGCCGTTCGCGGTGCCGTCGAATGTGCCCTTATGGTCGAGGTCCCACTGCATCGTCAGATCGTAGTGACCGGGCGCGCCGGCGTGGGCGATATCGAGGACCATGCCCTCCACCCCGACCCAGCGGCCGGCATAGTCGCGCGGTGCGGGTGCGGTCGCTTTGCGCTCGACTGACCCTGCCGACGTCATGTTGCCGTCGCTGCTGGTGTCGGGTGCGGCGCCCGAGCAGGCGGCGAGCGCTACGGTTGCGAGCAGAGTGAGGGCTTTCATGGACGTCTCCTTCACGGTCGGCGTTCAGCGTGGATGCCGACCTTAGCGCGTCATCCTGACGAAAGTCAGGACCCAGAGCCACGGGTGATGCGCTATGTTACTCTGCGTCCTGACAATTGTCAGGATGACGAAGCCGCTGCGAACAGGTGTGGCAAATCCGGCCCCGTGCCGGTAAGGGGCTGGGCACCCGATCTCCCGTCACAGGAACACGCCAGGTGCGCATCGCCATCGCGTCCGATCACGCCGCCGTTTCGTTGAAAGCGGTGCTCGCAACGTGGTTGCGGGATATGGGGCATGACGTGCTCGATCTCGGGCCAGAGGGCACCGCCAGCGTCGATTATCCCGATTACGGGTACAAGCTCGCGTCTGCCATCGCCGATGGCAGCGCGGAACGCGGTATTGCGCTGTGTGGCTCCGGGATCGGCATTTCGATCGCCGCCAACCGTAACTCCGCCTGCCGCTGCGCGCTCGTCTCCGAACCGCTGTCGGCGAGCCTAGCGCGCGTGCATAACGACGCCAACGCCATCGCGATGGGCGCGCGCCTGATCGGCGAGGAAATGGCCAAGGCGTGCGTCGAAGCGTTTCTCACCGCCGATTTTGCCGGCGGCCGTCATCAACTCCGTGTCGACAAGTTAAAGGTCCCCGCATGAGCACCCAGCCCGAAACCCTCCAGCGCGAACTCCACGACGTCCAGCCGGACGGCTTTTTCACGCGCACTCTCGCCGATGCGGATGCCGCCGTGTTCGCCGGCGTCGAGGCCGAACTCGAACGTGAGCAGACACAGATCGAGCTGATCGCGTCCGAGAACATCGTCTCGAAGGCGGTGCTCGAGGCGCAGGGCTCGGTGTTCACGAACAAGTACGCCGAGGGTTATCCGGGCAAGCGTTACTACCAGGGCTGCGCGCCGTCCGACGTGGTCGAGACGCTCGCGATCGAGCGCGCCAAGCAGATCTTCGGCTGCGGGTTCGTCAACGTGCAGCCGCATTCGGGCGCGCAGGCGAACGGCGCGGTGATGCTCGCGCTGGTCAAGCCGGGCGACACGATCCTCGGCATGAGCCTCGATGCGGGCGGTCACCTGACGCATGGCGCGAAGCCGGCGATGTCGGGCAAGTGGTTCAACGCGATCCAGTACGGCGTCGATGCGACCACGCACCTGATCGACTACGACCAGGTCGAGGCGCTGGCGGTCGAGCATCAGCCTAAGCTGATCATCGCGGGCGGTTCGGCCTACCCACGCACGATCGACTTTGCGCGCTTCCGGGCGATCGCGGACAAGGTCGGCGCGTATTTCATGGTCGACATGGCGCATTTCGCCGGGATCGTCGCGGCTGGCCTGCACCCGACGCCGTTCGGCCACGCGCATGTCGTGACGACCACCACGCACAAGACGCTGCGGGGCCCGCGCGGCGGCATGATCATGACCAATGACGAGGCGCTGGCGAAGAAGTTCAACTCGGCGGTGTTCCCGGGCCTTCAGGGTGGGCCGCTGATGCATGTGATCGCGGCGAAGGCGGTTGCGTTCGGCGAGGCGCTGCAGCCCGATTTCAAGAGCTACATCGCGGCCGTCGTCGAGAACGCGAAGGTGCTGGCGGCAACGCTCAAGGAGCGTGGCTCGGACGTCGTCTCGGGCGGCACCGACACGCATCTCGCGCTGATCGACCTCACGCCGCTGGGCATCACCGGTCGCGATGCGGACGAGGCGCTGGAGCGCGCAGGCATCACCTGCAACAAGAACGGCATCCCCAACGATCCGCTGCCGCCGGTCAAGACCAGCGGCATCCGCGTCGGTTCGCCCGCGGGTACGACGCGCGGCTTCGGCCCGGCGGAGTTCCGCGAGATCGGCAACATGGTCGCCGACGTGCTGGACGGCCTCGCGAAAAAGGGCGAGCATGGGGACCCGGAAGTCGAGGCGGACGTTCGGACCCGCGTGCGGGCCCTGTGTGCACGCTTCCCGATCTATCAAGGATAAGACATGTCGAAGATCGATGACATCCAGAACGACATCAAGGCGACCCCCGGCCTCGGCAAGAGCATGGCCAAGTGGAGCGCACTCGGCGCGGTCGTGGCGATCCCGGTGCCGGTGATCGGCCCGATCTTCGGCGCGCTCGCGGGCGCGGGCTACGCCTATTACAAGGGCAAGAAGAAGGTCTGAATGCGCTGCCCCTTCTGCGGACATGAAGACAGCCAGGTAAAGGACAGCCGCCCCACCGAAGATGGGGCGGCGATCCGACGCCGGCGCCAGTGCGAGGGGTGCGCCGCGCGTTTCACGACGTTCGAGCGTATCCAGTTGCGCGAGCTGTTCGTGTTGAAGAGTGAGGGGCGCAGGGAGCCGTTCGACCGGGAGAAGCTGCTGCGGTCGTTGTCGATTGCGATGCGGAAGCGAGCGATCGAGGCCGGGCGGATCGAGAAACTCGTGAGCGGGATCCAGCGTCGGCTGGAGACGCTGGGGGAGAATGATGTCACGTCGAAGCGGATCGGCGAGATGGTGATGGACGGGCTCAAGGGGCTCGATTCGGTCGCGTATATCCGGTTTGCGAGTGTGTATCGGGATTTTAGCGAGGCTAAGGACTTCGAGGCTTTTGCCGGGAGTGTCGAGGAGGTTGGGCGGGCGGAGTGATCTGGGGCTGTCCTTCGATACACGCTCTCGACTTCGCTCGATCGCTACTCGGGACGAACGGAAGGGGGGGAAGTCCGAGCCTTTCGCGACGCCCCTGGCAGGTAGGCCACCCTTCCTGTACCTGTGGTCCATCCCCTTCCGTTCGTTCTGAGTAGGGACTGAGCCCGGCGAAGGCCCGTATCGAAGGACAGGTTGCATGAGCTTTTACGCCTACATGCTCCGCTGTTCCGACGGCAGCTACTACATCGGCCACACCGACGCGCTTGAACGCCGGATCGCGCAGCACCAGCACGGTGAGTTGCCGGGATACACCCACAACCGGCGCCCGGTGACGCTGATATGGGCGCAGGATTTTCCGAGCCGGATCGAAGCACTTGAGGCGGAACGCCAGCTAAAGGGATGGAGCCGCGCGAAGAAAGAAGCATTGGCGGCGGGCGATTGGGAGGCGGTGCGCTTTCTCGCGCGCAAATCCTTCGATACGGGTCTTCGGCTTCGCTCAGCCCCTACTCAGGACGAACGGGGTGGGGTGGGTGAGCGGGATGGTTTGGCCGAGCACGATGGATTGGCCGAGCACGACGAATTTGATGAGCTTGGCGAGATTGGTGGATTTGGCGACGTGATTGACGAATACATGATTGGTACGGACGCGGCTGGCGGCAGCGAAGTGCTCCCGGATGGGGCAAGCATGGCTGGCGCTTTGACTCCACCCCCCGTCATCGTCCTCGTCCGCCCCCAGCTCGGCGAGAACATCGGCAAGGCCGCGCGCGCCATGCTCAACTTCGGGCTCACCGAAATGCGTCTCGTCTCCCCGCGGGACGGCTGGCCCAACCCCTCCGCCGGCCCCGCCGCCAGCGGTGCCGACATCGTTCTCCAGGACGCGCAGGTGTACGACAGCGTCGCCGCCGCCACCGCCGACTGCGCGCAGGTGTATGCCACGACGGTCCGCAAGCGCGGCGTGACCAAGCCGGTCGTGACCCCCGAACAGGCCGCGACCGAGATCCACGCCGCCCCCGGCCGCTCCGCGATCCTGTTCGGGCCCGAGCGCTCGGGCCTCGAAACCGACGACGTCGCGGTGGCGCGGACGATCATCACCGTGCCGATCAATCCGGAATTCGGATCGCTCAACCTCGCCCAGGCGGTGATCCTGGTCGCCTATGAATGGTCGAAAGGCCTCACCGCCGAGCGCGAACTGTCGCAGCCGTCGATCAACCCGATCATGCCGCCCGCACCGCAGGAGGAGCTCGACGGGATGATCGGGCAGCTCGATGCTATGCTGATGAGGGCGGGGTTCTTCCACCTGCCCGACAAGATGCAGTCGACGCGGCGGACTCTCCGCACGCTGCTGACCAAGCCGGGCTGGTCGAGCCAGGAGATCCGGACCCTCCGCGGGGTGCTGTCGTCGCTGGCGGGGAAGAGGCCGCGGGTCTGATCCCCGACTGACCCACCAGCCTCCGTTCGCCCTGAGCGAAGTCGAAGGGTGTGCCCCAAGCGAAGGTGCTTCGACTTCGCTCAGCACGAACGGGGTGGGTGGACGGGGTGGGGTTTGGGGCTTGTCGGACGTTTTAGCGCCGGTCGAACGCAGCTAGCTCATACGCGATCGAGGCTTCGACCAAGACCTCCCACAAGTCCGCTATGACCGCGTCCGGCAGCCCCAACCTTACCGCCTCCGCCCGCGCATTCTCGATCACCTGAGTCTTCCGCGCCTCGTCGCGCACATGCCCGCGCTCCGGCTTGATGCGCGCGGCGGCGTCCATGTATGCGAAGCGCTTGGCGAGCAGCGCAACCAAGTCGCGGTCGAGCGCGTCGACGCCTGCGCGGACCTCGGTCATGGTGGTGCAATCGGGGCCGGATAGGATAGTCATCGCGGTCTCTTGCCGACCCTCTCGCACCCTGTCCAGCATGACCGCCGAGCTTGACTCTGGCGCCCCCTCCGTCTAGGCGCCCGCCTTCGCAATGGCCCTGCACCCCGGTGAAGCGGTGGCCCTGCCTTGTCCGGACCTTTGGGTCTTAACGACGACCAGCAGAGCGATACCGGGACCAACGTTGTTTGCATTTGCAAAGGTTATACTATGTCGAAGCGTCAAAGCGCGAAGTACAAACTCGATCGCCGTATGGGCGAGAACATCTGGGGTCGTCCCAAGTCGCCGGTCAACAAGCGCGAATACGGCCCGGGCCAGCACGGCCAGCGCCGCAAGGGCAAGGTCAGCGATTTCGGTATCCAGCTGCGCGCCAAGCAGAAGCTCAAGGGCTATTACGGCGACGTGACCGAGAAGCAGTTCCGTGCGTGCTACCATGAGGCTGCGCGTCTGAAGGGCGATACCTCGCAGAACCTCATCGGCCTGCTCGAGCAGCGCCTCGACATGATCGTCTACCGCGCAAAGTTCGCGCCGACGATCTTCGCCGCTCGCCAGATCGTCTCGCACGGCCACATCCGCGTCAACGGCGTGAAGTGCAACATCGCCTCGCGTCGCTGCTTCGTCGGCGACGAGATCACGCTTGGTTCGAAGGCGCAGGAAATGGCGCTGGTCATGGAAGCGCAGAGCCTCGCCGAGCGCGAGATCCCCGACTACGTCGCTCCCGACGGTGCGGCCAAGGTTACCTTCACGCGCGTCCCGACGCTCGACGAAGTGCCTTATCCGGTGAAGATGGAGCCGAACCTGGTCGTCGAGTTCTACTCGCGCTGAGTTGAGTATAACGAGACCGGCCGGCGGTGCTCAGGCACCGTCCGACGACGTGGCTTCGCCACGGCGCGGTTTGGAACAGAAAAGGGCGGTCCCGTTGGGGCCGCCCTTTTTTCGTGTCACATCCCCAAGGAAGCCCGCAGGAAGGCATCTGCCTTCGTCAGCATCGCGGTCCGCGCGACGTCGTCATCGAGTTGGTGATCGAGTCCCGTAAACTCGACCAGTTCGACCTCGCCGCCGGCGCCCTTTAGTTTCGACGCCATCAATCGAGACTCGCCGATGCCGACGTTGCGATCCTGGTCGCCGTGGAACAGCAGCACGGGCACCTTGATCTTGTCGGCATGGCGCGCGGGCGACCCTGCCTGGATATGTGGTCCGTGGCCGATAAAGGCGTCGACCATGGTGTAGTTGCTGAAATTGCGGGCTTCTGATCGCAGCGCCTCGAGATCGGTCACCGGCGCGATCGCGACGATCGCCTTGAACAGCCCAGGATCGAGCACCGCAGATTGCAACGCCGCATAGCCGCCATAAGACCAGCCGACGATCGCCAGCTTGTCTGGTGCGGCGATCCCCTGCGACACCAGCCAGCGGCCGGCATCATCGACATCGGCGATTGCGGTCCGCCACGACTGGAAGCCATTTTTCTGGAACCAGGCGGAGCCATAGCCGGTTGAGCCGCGGAAGTTGGGCTGGAGCACCGCGAACCCGCGTGCGGCGAAATACTGCGACAGCCAGTCGAAGCCCCATTCATCGCGTGCGCCCGGTAAGCCATGCGGCATCACGATCGCGGGCAGGCCCTTGCCGTCGCGTCCCGCGGGTAGCGTTAGGTAGCCGGGGATCATCGTGCCGTCGGCGGCCTGGAAGGTGATCGCTTTGACGGGGGCAAGCGTCGCCTTCGCCAACTCCTGCCGCGCAGGCAGAACTTCGCCCATTTTCTTGGTGGTGCGGTCGAGCAGGTAATAGCGGCCGGGATCGACATCGCTGCCGGCGAATAGCAACAGCTTGGTTTCGTCCGCGCTGGCATCGACGAAGGTGATGATCGGCTGGCCCGGCAGCGCCCGGTGCAGCGATGCCGCAAGTGTCTTCAGGGCAGGATCGAAGAACGCCACTTCGCGTCGATCGGTGGCGTAGGACGCGCCGACGACGCGATTCTGCCGGCCGATCCGGATCAGTGTGTCGACATCGACATCGGGTCGCGTGAGAACGAGGTTTCGCTTCAGGCTGCCGTCGAGCGTGATGCTGTACAGCGCCTGGCGTCCGTCCGCATCGTCGAAACCATAGACGACGTTCAGGCCGTGATCGACTGCATAGGGATCAAAGCCGATGGACCCACCGCTCGGTTGCGCGACGACTTGGCTGAGCGGCAGCCAGTTACGATCGTCGGGCTTGCGGTAGGAATAGACGATCTTGCCGCGATCATAGCCCGAACTGGATTTCTCACGTGTCCCCATGATCCGGACCGTGCCACGACCGTCGCTGATATATTCGGCGGCAGAATTGCGGGCTGGTTCGACGGTTCGACGCGACAGCGTGAGGGTATCGATCCGTTCGACGCCCAGACCATCCGCGCTGCTGGCGAGATGGGTGCCGATTGTGCTTTCAGGAACGAACTTGCGCGTCATCAGGACCGCGCCATTCACGCCGTCGGCGGTCCAGTCGATGACTGCGCCGCCGTCCTGCATGATGTCGAGCGAACGGTCGTTGGTGCGTGCGCTGAGCATCTTCATGTTGCCGCCGTCGCTGTCGACCGCCAACGCCCGGCTGAAACCAAGCAGTCCGGCCCCGCTTTGCGCGGTGGTTGAGATGCGGCAGATCAGTCGGGTGTTCGTCGACCAGTGACAATCGCGCAGGCTCTCGGGATCGCCGGACGACATGAGGATCGCGTCGCCGATCTTGCCGCTGGCCATGTCGAAGATGCGCAGCGCGGCACCACGGCCACGGGTCGGGATGAGGATCGCGATGCGCGCGCCGTCGGGCGACATGCTCATCTGCTGGAGCTCGCGTGCGCCGAATGCGGCCGCCACTGGGCCGGCGGGGTCGACCGCGGCCTGCGCCGCTGGAACGGTCAGCATGCCCCCGATCGCGACACCAGCGCCTGCTCTCCTCAGCAACCGCATCATCATCATCTTCCCCCGATAAGGTCCCTGAGCGCGATCCTATCGACGATGGGGAGGACGGCAAGCATAGCGGTGCTTGCGTGGTGCAGGAGGCGCTGCCAGAACGCCCGCCAACGTATCGGGGGAGACGATCATGCGCGCCGCTATCTTGCCTTTTTTGCTGCTCGGGACCGCCGCGTCCGCTCAGACGTCGTCGACACCCGCTCCCGCGATCTCGGTCGAGACGTTGAAGACCGTCACGCAGGTGCTGTCGTCGGACGCGTATGAAGGCCGCGCGCCGACCACCCCCGCCGAGGCGAAGACGGTTGGCTATATCGTGGAGCGGATGAAAGCGGCGGGGCTCAAGCCCGGCAACAAGGGCGCATGGACGCAGGACGTGCCGATGGTTGAGATCACCGCGACCGCCGTGCAGCCCTATGTCTTCACAGGTGGCAAGACGCCCGTAAGCCTCGCCTATCGTACCGAAATGGTCGCGGGCACCTATCGCGTAGTACCGAAGGTATCGGTGGCGAACAGCGACGTGGTGTTCGTCGGCTATGGCATAACCGCACCCGAAAAGGGCTGGGACGATTATGCCGGCGTCGACGTGAACGGGAAGACGGTCGTCATCCTCATCAACGACGCCGACTGGCAGACGATGTCGCGTGAGGGGCCGTTCGAGGGGCGCGCGATGACGTGGTACGGGCGCTGGCCGTACAAGTTCGAGAACGCCGCCAAGCACGGCGCCGCGGCGGCGATCATCGTCCATGATACCGAGCCGGCGGCGTATCCGTGGGCGGTGGTGCAGTCGTCCTGGACCGGGCCGCAGCTGGAACTGGACGAGAAGGGCGATCATCTCGACCAGTCGCAGATCGTCGGCTGGATGCAGCGCGCGTCGGCCGAGCGCGTGTTCGCGAGCGCGGGCAAGGATTACGCGACGCTCGCCGCGGCGGCGAAGGTGAAAGGGTTCAAGGCGGTGCCGCTCGGGCTGAAGCTGTCGGGCGGGTTCACCAACACCATCAAGCGCCAGGCGTCGAAGAACGTCATCGGCGTGCTGCCGGGGACTGCGAAACCCGACGATTACGTGATGTATTCGGCGCATTGGGATCATCTCGGGCGCTGCGATCCGGTCGATGGCGACGACATCTGCAACGGGGCTGCGGATAACGCGACGGGTGTCGCCGGACTGATCGCGCTGGCCGAGGCGCAGGCCAAGGCGGGCCCGGCCAAGCGCTCGATCGCGTTCCTGGCGGTGACTGCGGAGGAGTCCGGGCTGCTCGGGTCGCGTTATTATGCCGAGCACCCGATCTATCCGCTGGCGCACACCGTCGGCGGGGTGAACATGGACGTGCTCAACACCGATGGCCGCGCCAAGGACTTCGTCCTGGTCGGCGCAGGGAAATCCGAGATCGAGGATCTGGTGAAGCCGTTCGTCGCTGCCGAGGGCCGCGTGATCGGCGTCGAGGCGAACCCGGAGCGGGGCGGCTATTACCGGTCGGATCACTTCAGTTTTGCCAAATTGGGCGTGCCGATGCTCGATGGCGGCAGCGGCGAGGATATGGTCGTCGGCGGCACCGCGGCGGGGCATGCCGCGCGCGAGGATTATGTCGCACACCGCTATCACAAGCCCGCGGACGAATATGACGCGAAGTGGGACTGGTCGGGCGTGGTCGACGACCTGACGATCTATTACGGCCTCGGGCGGAAGCTTGCGGACGATACCAGTCTGTGGCCGAACTGGTATAAGACCGCCGAATTCCGCGGCATTCGTGACCGCGACCGCGCAGGAGCCAAGTGAAGTGACGACGACCACCCCCGCCGAATGGGCGCATCATAAAGCCGTCTGGATCGGCTTTCCTAGCCATGCGGACCTATGGCTGGAGGATCTGGAGCCGGCGCGGGACGAGGTCGTTGCGTTCGCCAAGGCGGTGCATGCCGAGGGCCGGGGCGAGACGGTTATCCTGGTTGCGGCGGACGTCGGGTCGGCGACCACCGCCAAGAAGCTGGCGCCGTTCGCGCAGGTGGTGGTCGAGCCGTTCGGCGATATCTGGCTGCGCGATACCGCGCCGATCATCGTCGGCGACGGCAGCGCGCGCGACTTCCGGTTCAACGGCTGGGGCGGGAAATACGATCTGCCGGGTGACGACACGATCGGGCAGCGGCTGGCGGCGAGCCGGCACAAGCGGGTCGAGACGTGCGACTGGGTGCTCGAAGGCGGCGCGATCGATGGCGACGGCACCGGGACGGTCGTGACGACACAACAGTGCCTGCTCAACCGCAACCGCAATCCGTCCCTCAGCAAGGCGGATATCGAGGCGCGGCTGGCGTCGGATCTGGGCTATACCCGCGTGGTGTGGCTGGGTGACGGATTGGTCAACGATCATACCGACGGTCATGTCGACAACCTCGCGCGGTTCGTCGGCGAGGGGCGCGTAGCGATCCCGAAGCCGACCGATAACGATCCGAACTGGCAGGTGTACCAGAACGCGGCGCGAGACGCGCGGGCGGCGGGGCTGGAGGTCGTGACGATCCCGTCGCCGGGCCGCGTGCTGCGCGACGAGGAGGTCGTGCCGGCGAGCTATATGAACTTCTATATCGGCAATGCCGCGGTGGTGGTGCCGTTGTACGGGGCTGAGAACGACCAGGCGGCGGTGGTGGCGATCCAGGCGCTGTTTCCGGACCGTGAGGTGGTGGGGCAGCGTGCGGATCATATCCTGACGGGCGGCGGGAGCTTCCACTGCATCTCGCAGCAGATTCCGGGGTAGCCCGGTAACTGCCGTTCGTCCTGAGTAGCTGTCGAGTAGCTCCGCAAAGGAGCGTATCGAGACGGCGTATCGAAGGACAGGTTGGCGCGCGGAACCTGTACCTCGATACGAACCCTCGATACGCCCGAGCGGGCTACTCGGTCTCTACTCGGCACGAACGGTATGGGAGCTGCCGGGTTTGTCCCGTCCCCTGTATCAACCACCACCCCGGCGAAGGCCGGGGCCCAATTGGGGGGCGTAGCCAACGGAGGACCACCCTTCGTTACGCCAACCTTTCCAATTGGGCCCCGGCCTCCGCCGGGGTGGTGGCTAGCGGAGCGGGCTCAGCGGCTCCAGCGGGCCCAGATTGCGGTGGGGAGCGTCAGCCCGCGCGCTTCTTCGCGGACGCCCAACTCGCCGACTTCGACCTTGCCGGGGAGATCCGCGAAGACCTGGTTCAGCAACTCCCCGATCGCCAGCGCGGACATCCGCACCGCGTAGACGGTCAGGAACAGAAACCGCGAATTCTCGTCGAGCAGCCTGCGGCAGTCGGCGATCAGCTTCGGCAGATCTTCCTCCAGCCGCCAGACCTCGCCCTCCGGCCCACGCCCATATTTCGGCGGATCGAGCAGAATCCCGTCATACCGCCGCCCCCGGCGCACTTCGCGCGCGACGAACTTCGCGGCGTCGTCGGTCATCCAGCGGATCGGCGCGTCGGCCATGCCCGACAGTTTCGCGTTGGCCTTGGCCGCCTCGACCGACTTCTTCGACGCGTCGACGTGCACCATGCGCACGCCCTTGGTCGCCATCGCCAGCGTGCCGACGCCGGTATAGCCGAACAGGTTCATGCATTCGGGGCTGTCGAGCCCCGCGACGCGCTCGCGCATCCAGCTCCACACCGGCGCCATGTCGGGGAAGAATCCGAGGTGGCGGAACGGCGTGGTCTGCGCGGTGTACGACACCTCGTTCCACTTTAGCGTCCAACCTTCGCGGGGCACGGGTTCGGAGAATTCCCAGCGACCGCCGCCGTCCTCGTCGGAGCCGGGGACGAATTCGCCCTGCGCCTGCCAGTCGGTCAAGGCGGGCGCCCACATCGCCTGTGGCTCGGGCCGGATGAAGCGGAAGCGGCCATAGCGTTCGAGCTTCTTGCCGTGGCCGGAGTCGATCAGGCCGTAATCCGCCCAGGGTTCGCCGATGAGGGTTTCGAGATTCATGCCGACGGCTTTGCCCGCTCGGTGATGTAGGCGGTGATCGCCTCGAACGTCGCCGGCAGAGTTGCGTAGCGCTCCTCACGCTGGAACAGGTCGCCGACGCGGGCGGGGAGCGACGGACGGACGCCCGTGGCGCGCTCGACCGCGTCGCCGAACTTGGCCGGGTGCGCGGTGGCGAGCGTCACGATCGGCACGCCGGCGGGGACTTCGGTACGCAGCGCTGCGGCGAGGCCGATCGCGGTATGCGGGTCGATCACTTGGCCGGCATGCTCGTGTGCCCAGCGCATCGCCAGCGTCATGTCGTCGAGGTCGATGCGCTCGCTCTGGAAGAGGGCGGAGGCGCCTTGCGACTGCGCGTTGGTAAGGCGCATCGCTCCCGAAGCTTCGAAGCCGGCCATCTGTGCGGCCAGCGCGGCACCGTCACGATCGCCGAGGTCGAACAACAGGCGCTCGAAATTCGAGCTCACCTGGATGTCCATCGACGGGGTCGGGGTCTGCTGGACGCCGCCCTTCGAGTAATCGCCGGTGCTGAGCGCGCGGTGGAGGATGTCGTTGACGTTGGTCGCAACGACCAGCTTGGCCACCGGAAGCCCCATCTTCGCCGCGACATAGCCGGCGAATACGTCGCCGAAATTGCCGGTCGGCACCGAGAATGCGACTTCGCGCTCGGGCGCGCCGAGGCGGACGGCGGCGTAGAAAAAGTAGACTACCTGCGCCATCAGCCGGGCCCAGTTGATCGAGTTGACCGCCGACAGCGCGAACCGGTCGGAGAAGGCGCGGTCGTTGAACATCGCCTTTACGAGCGCCTGCGCATCGTCGAAGCTGCCCTCGATCGCGATGTTGTAGACATTGGGGCTGAGCACCGTGGTCATCTGGCGGCGCTGCACGTCGGAGATGCGGCTGACCGGGTGGAGCATGAAGATGTCGATGCCCTCGCGTCCGGCGACCGCGTCGATCGCCGCCGAGCCGGTGTCGCCGCTGGTCGCGCCGACGATCGTCAGGCGCTTGGTCGTACCGGCGAGGAAGCGCTCGAAGAACAGGCCGAGCAGCTGGAGCGCGACGTCCTTGAACGCGAGCGTCGGGCCGTGGAACAGTTCGAGCAGCCACTGGTCATGGTCGAGCTGGACCAGCGGGGTCACCGCTGCGTGCGAGAAGCGGCCGTATGCCTGTTCGCAGAGGGCCTTCAGCTCGTCGCGGGACATCGCATCGCCGACGAATGGGGTCATCACGGCGACCGCGGTGTCGACATACGAGAGCCCGGCGAGCGCAACGATCTCGTCGCGGGTCATCGTCGGCCACCCCTCGGGGAGGTAGAGGCCACCATCGGACGCGAGGCCGGTAAGCGTCGCCGCTTCGAAATCGAGGATTGGCGCCGAGCCGCGGGTGCTGATGTAACGCATGGCCAAGCCGGTTAGCGAATGGGCGGGAAGGCGACAAGCTTTCGGGCGCGCGCGGTGTGTGATCCCGTCGGTCCCCAGTTCCCAGTCCCTTACGTCAGCGGCAGTCCGTTGCCCCTAGCCCCGTTCCGTCACCCCAGCGAAAGCTGGGGTATCTCACGAGGCAGATGAAGCGAGCCAAACGGGGATATCCCAGCTTTCGCTGGGATGACGGTGTTTGATCTATCGTGCGTCCGAGTCCGGTCGTGACCGGCGGCGCAGCGCCAAGGTGTAGATGATCGCGGCGATGGCGGCGAAGAAGAACCATTGGCCGGCATAAGCGAGGTGGTTGTTGGGGACGGAGGCGAGGTCGGGCTTGCCGTTGGGATTGAGGCCGGCCTGCGGCGTGTCCGCGACCAGCATCAGGCGCTGCGGGGTGTGATCGAACAGCGATCCGATCAGTGATCGGCCGTCGGGCGCGTGGCTGATGAAGCCTGAGACTTCGCCGCCGGGCCAGTTCACCTTGGTCATCGGATCGCGCGTGGTGCCGAGCTGGACGACCATCCCCGGACCTTCCGCGCCGGTGCTGCACTCGGCGATCGCGCGGAACCCGGATTTGCCGGCGCCGGCGAGTTTGATCTCGGTCGGCTGGAGGCACAGGCCCGACGCGCGGCGGAACAGGAGCGTTTCGTCGGGGAAGCGCGGGAAGGCCATGGTCGGCTTGGCGGGGTTGGCGGCGAGCTGCGCCAGGAATGCTTCCTTTTTTGGGAGGCGGTCGAGCAGTTGCCACAGGCCGAGGCCGATCATCGCCGCGATCGCGAGCGTGACGAGGATGGTCGGGACGACGGGTATGCGCTTGGTCACGGGTCGATTCGGCCTTCGCGGGCTGCGTTGCGGTATTCGGCGGACATTAGCGCGCCCTTGGCGGCGCGTAGGGACAGCACGACTCCGGCGGCGGTGAAGGGGATCCAGATCAGCATGTGCAGCCAGAGCGGCGGGTGGACCTTGAGTTCCAAAGTGATCGCTAGGGTCACGACGAGGGCGCCGAGGATCAGCGTGAGGAAGGCGGCAGGGCCGTCGCCGACGTTGAACTTAGAGAAGTCGAGGCCGCAGTTCGGGCAGCGGTCGGCGAAGTTGGACCATTTGGCGAAGAGCGTGCGCTTGCCGCAGCGGGGGCACAGGCCTTTCAGCGCGACCTGGGCGATCGAGGGGGCTGTGGCGAGGGGGTAGGGGTCTTCGGTCATGCGGTCAGCGCTCCCCTTGTTTCCCCGCGAAGGCGGGGATCCAGACTGGGCTCCCGCCTTCGCGGGAGAACAATGGGAGGGAGACGGCCGGCTTATTCGCCACCACCCCGGCGGAGGCCGGGGCCCAGTTGGGGGACGTTGCTGACAGAGTCCCGCGCTTCGTTACTGCGACCTTGCCAACTGGGCCCCGGCCTTCGCCGGGGTGGTTGCCGAGGTCGGGGTGGCGGCCGAAGATGGGGTGGTAAAAGCTCAACCCCCGTGGACGGGTGCGCCCCAGCCGCCCCAGACGTAGACGGTGACGAACAGGAACAGCCACACGACGTCGACGAAATGCCAGTACCACGCCGCCGCCTCGAAGCCGAAATGCTGCTTCGGGGTGAAGTCGCCGCGGTACGCGCGGACCAGGCAGACGATCAGGAAGATCGTGCCGATCAGCACGTGGAAGCCATGGAAACCGGTCGCCATGAAGAATGCCGCGCCGTAGTTGATGCCCTTGAACGGGAAAGGCGCGTGGACGTACTCATACGCCTGGATTGCGCTGAACAGCGCGCCGAGGATCACGGTCAACCACAGGCCCTTGAGCACGCCGTCGCGGTTGCCGACGCCGATCAGGCCCCATGCGCCGGTCTTTTCGCCGCCGCGCTGGTTGTGGATCAACGCATGATGCGCCCAGGTCACGGTGGTGCCCGAGGTCAGCAGGATCAGCGTGTTGAGCAGCGGCAGTTCGAACGGGTTGATGACCGTCAGGCCTTTCGGAGGCCATTGCGCGACGATCGCCGCACCGCCTTCGACGGCGCGCGTGACGCTGCCGTCGGCATAGGTCATTGCGGTCGGGAACAGCGAGAAATCGAAGAACGCCCAGAACCAGCCGACGAAGAACATCACTTCGGAGGCGATGAACAGGATCATGCCGTAGCGGAAATGAAGCTGCACGACCGGCGTATGATCGCCCGCGCGGGCCTCCTGGATGACCTGCGCCCACCAGCTGTAGAAGGTGAAGAGCAGCCCGGCGAGGCCGATGAAGAAGATCCAGCCGCCGCCATTGGGCTTGTCGATATGCCCGCCATGCATCCACATGATGCCGCCCACCGCCATGATCAGCGCCGAGAACGAGCCGACCAGCGGCCACACGCTCGGCGGCAGGATATGGTAATCATGGTTCTTGGCGCCGGCCATCGGTACTCCCCTATGTTCTTTCGCAGCGTTCTAGCTGGCTGTTTTGGCAGAATCCACCGGGTAAAACGTGTAGCTCAGCGTGATCGTCTGGATATCGGCCGCATCCGGGTCCGTCAGGATCTTCGGATCGACGAAGAAGATCACCGGCATCCGCACCGTCTCGCCGGGCTTCAACGTCTGCTGCGTGAAGCAGAAACACTGGATCTTGGTGAAATACTTGCCGGCCTGCGCGGGCTGGACGTTGAAGGTCGCGGTGCCGGTCAGCGGCTTGGTCGAGGTGTTGGTGGCCTTGAAGAACGCCATGTCGCGCGCCCCGATGTCGATCGTGTCGGAGCGATTCTCGGGCACGAACTTCCACGGCAGCTTGGGGCTGACGTTGGTATCGAAGTCGACCGTGATCTTGTGGTCGACCGCGCCGGGTGCGACCAGCCCGCGCTGCGTCGTGCCGTTGAGTCCGGTGACCGAGCAGAACAGGCGGTAGAGCGGGACGCTGGCCCAGGCGAGCCCGGTCATGAAGCAAATGAAGAGCACCGCGAGCGCCGCGGTGCGGTTGGTGCGCGACATGCCTTTCAGGAGTGCCATCAGTGCGGCATCCCGGCGCGAATCTTGGCGATCGAGATTGCGAAGACGAGGATGACGAAGGCGCCGAGCAGGACGGCCATCACGCGCGCACGACCGCGCTGGCGGCTACGGATCAGGTCTTCCTCGCGGACGGGATCGGGGATGCTCATGCGAACCACCGGTCTACGACCAACGCACCGAACATTACGAACAGATACAGGATCGAGTATTTGAACAAGGCCTTCTCCGGTTTCATCGCATCGTCGGCGTGGGTTGTGCGCTTGGCGACACGGATCGCGAGCAGCGCGAACCAGCCGGTGAGCAGGACGGCGGCGATGCCGTAGATCGCACCCGTCAGCCCGAGCGGCCAGGGCAGGATCGCGACCGCTGCCATCGGGATCGTATAGAGCCCGATCTGCGTCCGCGTGGTGCGCTCGCCCGACACGACGGGAAGCATCGGCACGCCCGCGGCGGCGTAATCGCTCTTCATGAACAGCGCGAGCGCCCAGAAATGGGGGGGGGTCCACAGGAACACGAACAGGAACAGCAGCACGGGGAGCAGCGCGATGTCGCCGGTTGCCGCGGCCCAGCCGATCAGCGGCGGGAACGCGCCGGCAGCACCACCGATGACGATGTTCTGCGGCGTGCGGCGCTTCAGCCAGACGGTGTAGATCAGCACGTAGAACAGGATCGAGACGGTCAGGATCGCGGCAGCGACCGCGTTGACCGCGAACCCCATGAACAGCACCGAGAACGCGCCGAGCCCGACGCCGAAATGGAGCGCGGCCTGGCGGTCCATCCGGCCATCGGGGAGGGGGCGCTTCTGAGTGCGGCGCATGACCGCGTCGATGTCCGACTCGTACCATTGGTTGAGCGCCCCCGCCGCGCCCGCGCCGAGCGCGATGCAGAGGATCGCGGTGAAGCCGATCACCGGATGCACCGAGGTCGGCGCGGCGAGCATGCCGCAAAGCCCGGTGAAGACGACGAGCGTCATCACCCGCGGCTTGGTGAGCGCCAGGAAGTCGCGCCAATGCGCCGGTGGCAGGAGGGGAGTTGCGGAAGTCATGGTTCGGGTACGCTATACGCGTTGAAAGGCTTCGGGGAAAGCGGTGCTAGTGCGCGAGGATCGGGCGCTTCCCACGACCGTCACCCCAACGAAAGCTGGGGTCTCCCGCGTCTGTCGTGACGGTAGTCTCAGGATGATACCCCAGCTTTCGCTGGGGTGACGCGTGCAGGCTGGGACGCTGGCTCTTTCGCGCGCTAGCTGATGGGCTCGCTCGCGACTCTTTAACCCAATAGTCCAATAGCAGGACCCTGCCAGATCGGCGAGCGGCCGACCCATTCACACCGTCATCCTGACGAAAGTCAGGACCCAGAGCCATGGAGGGCGACGCTTTTTACCCTGGGTCCTGACTTTCGTCAGGATGACGTGGCGCGGCGGGGGAGCGTTCGCGTGTCGACGCCAGCGGTACTGCCTTCCCTAATAAAAAACGCCCCTGGTTTCCCCGAGGCGTTCTCTTTCTTGGCTGGCCCCGACACGGGAGTAAATCCCGTGTCGTCGGACGCGGCGTTGCCGCGCCGGCCGGGCGGGGGCCTGATGGCCCTTTCTCCGCCCTAATCGATCTTCGGCAGGGTCTCGAACTGGTGGTACGGTGGCGGCGAGGAGATCGTCCACTCCAGCGTCGTCGCGCCGTCGCCCCAGGGGTTGTCGCCCGCCGGCTTGCCCGCGATCATCGACCAGATCAGGTTGACGAAGAACACCGCCATGCCTGCGCCCATGATCATGTAGCCCACCGAAGCGACCGTGTTCCAATGCTCGTATTCCGGCGTGTAGTCCGGAATGCGGCGCGGCATGCCCTGGAGACCCAGGAAATGCATCGGGAAGAACATCACGTTCACGCCGATGAAGAACACCCAGAAGTGCAGCTGGCCGAGGAACTCGTTGTACATCTTCCCCGACATCTTCGGGAACCAGTAATAGAACCCGGCGAACAGCGAGAACACCGCACCCAGTGACAGCACATAGTGGAAATGCGCCACCACGTAGTAGGTGTCCTGCATGTAATCGTCGATGCCGCCATTGGCGAGCACCACGCCGGTCACGCCGCCGACGGTGAACATGAAGATGAACCCGATCGACCACACCATCGGGGTCTTGAAGGTCAGCGAACCGCCCCACATCGTCGCGATCCACGAGAAGATCTTGATGCCGGTCGGCACCGCGATGACCATCGTCGCCGCGGTGAAGTACATCTTGGTGTTCACGCTGAGGCCGGTGGTGAACATGTGGTGCGCCCACACGACGAACCCGACCACGCCGATCGCGACCATCGCATAGGCCATGCCGAGATAGCCGAAGACCGGCTTGCGGCTGAACGTCGAGATGATCTGGCTGACGATGCCGAAGCCCGGCAGGATCATGATGTAGACTTCGGGATGGCCGAAGAACCAGAACAGATGCTGGTACAGGACGGGATCGCCGCCGCCGGCCGGATCGAAGAACGTCGTGCCGAAGTTGCGATCGGTCAGCAGCATCGTGATCGCCGCGGCGAGCACCGGCAGCGCCAGCAGCAGCAGGAACGCGGTGACGAGCATCGACCACACGAACAGCGGCATCTTGTGCAGCGTCATGCCCGGCGCACGCATGTTGAAGATCGTCGTGATGAAGTTGATCGCGCCGAGGATCGACGATGCACCCGCGAGATGGAGCGCGAGGATCGCCATGTCGGTCGACGGTCCGGGCTCGCCGTACGTCGAGAGCGGGGCGTAGAGCGTCCAGCCGTTACCAGCGCCACCGAAGAACGGCGAAGCGAGCAGCAGCGTGAAGGCGGGGATCAGCAGCCAGAACGAGACGTTGTTCATGCGCGGGAACGCCATGTCCGGCGCGCCGATCATGATCGGCACGAACCAGTTGCCGAACCCGCCGACCATGGCGGGCATGACCATGAAGAACACCATGATCAGGCCATGCGCGGTGATCAGCACGTTCCAGAGATGGAGCGATTCGTCGAGGCTGGCGCTGCCGCCGTGAAGCATCGACGCCCAGCCCTGGAGATACTGGATGCCGGGATGCGCCAATTCGGCGCGCATGAGGCCCGAGACCGAGCCGCCGATGATCCCCGCGACGATCGCGAAGATCAGGTACAGCGTGCCGATGTCCTTGTGGTTGGTCGACATGAACCAACGCGCGAAGAAGCCCGGTTTGTGATCGGTATCGTGGTGATGGTCGTGCGCTTCGTGGCTTACGAACGCCGACGGATGGAGAGCGATGTCGGTCATCTTACAGTCCCGCGTTGCCGGCGCCGGCCGGGTTTGAGGTGGCGCCCTGCGTCGTTGCGGGCGCTGCGGTGGTCACGTTCTCGACCGGGCCGGTGGCGTTGGCGGTTTCCGCAGCCTCCTCGACCTTCGCCGCGGAGCCGTCGGCGCCGGGCTGCGGGATGACCTTGTCGGACGCCTTGCCGGGGGTCGGCATCGTGCCGCCCTTGGCGCGGACCCAGGCCGCGTATTCGGCGGGCGGAACGGCCTCGACCGCGATCGGCATATAGCCGTGGCGCGCGCCGCACAGTTCCGAGCACTGGCCGAAATACAGGCCGGGCTTGTCGATCGTGAAGCTCGTCTCGTTCAGGCGACCGGGGATCGCGTCGAGCTTGATCCAGAACGCCGGAACCGCCCAGCTGTGGATCACGTCGTTCGACGTCGTGATCAGGCGGATCGGCACGCCCACGGGCAGGACGATGCGGTTGTCGGTGGCAAGCAGCTTGGGACCGTCGGCATCGACACGGGCGCGCTCGCCGGCAGCGACCTCACCCTTCTCCTTCAGCATGTTGGCGGTAATCTCGAAGCCGCCATTGTCTGGATACTGATAGGTCCAATACCATTGATTGCCGATCGCCTTGAGCGTCACCGCGCCCGATGGCGCCGGCTTGAACTGCGCCTGGAGTAGCCCGATCGAGGGGACCGCGATCAGCACGAGGATCACGACCGGCGCGAGTGTCCAGATGATCTCGATGAAAGTGTTGTGGCTGGTCTTCGACGCGACCGGATTGCGGGCCTTGCGATAGCGGAACGACACCCAGAACAGCAGCGCGAGCACGAACAGCGAGATGATCGTGATCGTCGGCACCAGGATCGAATTGTGCATCCAGTGCGCGAACTGGCCGTTCTTGGTCACCTGGGGCTGGAGGCCGAACAGGCCGTCGGTCGGCTGGCCGATCATCGGCTTGGCCGTCATCGCCGGCGCACCGTCCATCGCGAGTTCGGGGCTGGACGGGTTGGCGGTCGGCGTCGCGGCCGATGTGGTCGGCGCGGTGTTGGAGACACCACCCGGCGCTGCCGCGGCCTGCGGTGCGGGTGCCGCTGCTGGCGTGTTCGTCGGCGTGCTTGCAGGCTGGGCCGCATGCCCGGCGACACCACCGAGACTCGCCAGTGCGAGCCCCGCTGCCATCGCAAATCCTCTCATCCCCATCTTGCGCATCGTTATTCTTGACCCCGGTTTATAGCGAACCCGATATCACGGACGCGCGGATGTCTGCTTATAATTTGTTCACGGCTATACCCGGCAGGGGGGCTTGCCTCAAGCATTGTCTCTAACCATCGCTTCACCCCCCCCCCCGTCATCCCGGCGCCACGCTCCGCCGTCCTGAAGCCACGCTCCGGCGTCATGATGCCATACTCCGTCATCCTGGCACCACACTCCGTCATCCTGACGGAAGTCAGGACCCAGAGCCACGGGGGTGGCGTTCGGTATGCTGGGTCCTGACTTTCGTCAGGTTGACGGGCCGGGGTGATAACGGGCGGGGGGTGATGGCGAGCTGTGGTGACGTGTGATGCCCGAAGCGCCGGTTCTCGTTGCACGGCCATTCCCGCGCTCGTATCAGCGCGGGCAGACCATTTGGAGCGATGACCCGCGATGACCGAAGACGACGTGCTCGCCGAATTCCGCGCTGCCGAAGCGTTGCTCGAAGGGCATTTCATCCTGTCCTCGGGCCTCCGCAGTTCGCGCTACCTGCAATGCGCGCGGGTTTTGATGGATCCGGCGCGAGGCGCCCGGTTGTCGGAGGCGCTGGTGGCGTCGATCCCGGCGGACTTGCGCGCGCAGATCGACATCGTGGTGTCGCCGGCGATGGGCGGCGTAATCGCCGGACACGAGATGGGCCGCGCGCTGGGTGTCGAGGCGGTATTCCTCGAGCGGCCCGACGGCGTATTCGAGCTCCGCCGTGGGTTCCGGCTCGCGCCCGGCCAGCGCGTGCTTATGATGGAAGACGTCGTCACCACCGGACTGTCGTCTCGCGAGGCGATCGCGGCGATCGGGCGCGCGGGCGGCGTGACCGTCGCGGCGGCATCGCTGGTGGATCGCTCGAACGGAACGGCGGATCTCGGCGTGCCGTTCTTCCCGCTGATCCGGCTCGACGTGCCGACCTATCCGGCGAATGCGTTGCCACCCGAACTGGCCGCGATCCCCGCGATCAAGCCCGGCAGCAGGGCGGCGGCATGAGCCCCGCCGGCAACGACCACCTCCGCCTCGGCGTCAACATCGACCACGTCGCGACCGTGCGGAATGCGCGAGGGGCTGGCTATCCGGATCCGGTACGCGCGGCGCTGGTCGCGGCGGCGGCGGGGGCGGACGGAATCACCGCGCATCTGCGCGAGGATCGTCGGCACATCACCGACGACGACATCGCGCGGCTGTCGGCCGAACTGACGATCCCGCTCAACCTTGAGATGGCAGCGACCGACGAGATGCTCGGGATCGCGCTGCGCCACAAGCCGCACGCCGCGTGCATCGTGCCGGAAAAGCGCGAGGAACTCACCACCGAGGGCGGGCTCGACGTCGCCGGGCACTACGACCGGATGGCGCGGCTGGTCGACACACTCGCGGGAGCGGGGATCCGCGTGTCGCTGTTCATCGAACCGGACGCGCGGCAGATCGAGGCGGCGGTGCGGCTCAAGGTGCCGGTGATCGAACTGCACACCGGGCTCTACGCGGAGCTGTCTGGCGAGGCGCGGACGGTGGAACTGCGCCGGCTGACCGATGCGGCGGCGCTGGCGGCGAAGAACGGCATCGAGGTGCACGCGGGGCACGGCCTGACCTACGACAACGTCGCGCCGATCGCGGCTATCCGGCAGGTTCGGGAGCTGAACATCGGGCATTTCCTGGTCGGGGAGGCACTGTTCGTCGGGCTTGGTGAAGCGGTTCGGCTTATGCGTGAGGCTATGGATGCGGCGCGGTAGAAGCCGCAGCCGTCATCCCAGCGAAAGCTGGGATATCATGGTGACGAAGCGTCCCCTTGCGGCACGAGATCCCAGCTTTCGCTGGGATGACGGGGTTGGGGTGCGGCCATGATCATCGGGCTCGGGTCCGACCTGTGCAACATCGAGCGGATCGCTGCGTCGGTCGAGCGGTTCGGGGAGCGGTTCGAGCAGCGCGTCTTTACAGATGTCGAGCGGGCTAAGGCGGCGCGGCGGCCTTTTACCAAGGCGGGGACGCTGGCGAAGCGGTTTGCGGCCAAGGAGGCGTTTTCGAAGGCGGTCGGGACCGGGTTTCGCGCGGGCGTGTTCATGCGCGATATCGGCGTGGTCAACGCACGCAGCGGCGCGCCGACGCTGGCGTTGACCGGGGGCGCCAAAGCGAGGCTTGACGCGTTGACCCCCGAAGGCCACGCCGCGCGCGTGCATCTGACGATGACGGATGATCATCCGTGGGCGCAGGCCTTCGTGATCATCGAAGCTATACCTGTGATATCTCCGGACACGAGCCTGGATATGAATCGATGAAGGACGCGGCGTTGGACGGCAACGAGTTCCAGGAAAAGCCCCTCGCGCAGACGACCGCGGCCGATACCGCGCCACCGGCCGGCGCCACGTCTGAAACGACCCGCCGCCGCGGCACCGACTGGTGGGGCGAGGTGAAGGGGATCTTCTGGCTGATCCTGGTCGTGCTCGGCTTCCACAGCTTCATCGCCAAGCCCTTCTATATCCCCAGCGAATCGATGCTGCCGGGCCTGCGCATCGGCGACCGTCTGGTGGTGACCAAGTTCGCCTATGGCTGGTCGTTCGTTTCGCCGACGATCCCGAACCCGGTCGCGATCTTCAAGGGCGTCGTGTTGCGCCAGCAGGAAGACAGCTGGAGCGTCTCGCTGCCGTTCATCCACGGCCGGCTGTTCGGCTCGCTGCCGACGCGCGGCGACGTGGTGATCGTGACGCCGCCAGGCACGCATAACGACTATATCAAGCGCGTCATCGGCCTGCCGGGCGACAGACTGGCCGTGCGCGGCGGGATCGTGTTCCTCAACGGCGTCGCGGTGAAGCGCGGCCCCTTGCACGACACGCTGATCCCGGTCGACACCAACAGCCCGTGCAGCGAGATCGACTATCCCGGCGCGCGCGAGACGCTGCCCGACGGTCGCGCAATGTGCCGCCTGCCGACCTATACCGAGACTCTGCCGAACGGCCGTCGCTACGAGACGATCGATCTCGAATCGGATAGCCAGGGCGACAATTTCGCGGAGATCACGATCCCCGCGAACCATGTCTTCCTGATGGGCGACAACCGCGATCGCTCCGCCGACAGCCGGTTCGCGCTCAGCCAGCTCGGGCTCGGCGGGCCGGTGCCGTACGAGAATCTCGGCGGCCGTGCGGAGTTCATCACTTTCAGCCTCGACGGCGATGCGACGTTCAATCCGCTGACGTGGTGGGGATCGCTGCGGCCGGATCGCGCCGGTACGTCGCTGCATCCCGCCAAGGCCGATTGAGGTGGCCGACGATAAAGCCGTCACCGAACTCAGCCCGGTCGAGATGCGCGATCCGTTCCTGCGCAAGGAACTGAAGCGCGCGATCATCTGGCTCGGGCTTGCCTGCGTGATCGCGCTGCTGATCGTGCTAGTCCAGCCGTTGCTGATCATATTTGCCGGCGTGGTGTTCGCGGCGTTGCTCGATGGCGGCGTGCGGTTGCTCGGTCGGGTGCTGCCGATCGGGCGCGGCTGGCGGTTGCTGATCGTCGTGCTGCTGACGTTCGCGTTCCTGGTCGGCACCTTCGTCCTGACGGGCGTGCAGGTGACCGAGCAGGTCATGCAGTTGCGCTCGACGCTGGAATCGCAGGCCAATCGCTTCACGAGCTATCTGAGTGCGCAGGGGCTGATGCCAGGCGCGTCGGACGTCAACGGGATCGTCAAGCAGGCGCTGGGCTCGGTCGGGCGGGTGACATCGTGGGTCGGCACCGCGATCGGCGCGCTGACCAGCATGTTCATGATCCTGATCCTCGGACTGTTCATCGCGATGGATCCGGGGACCTATTCGCGCGGGCTCCAGTGGATGGTGCCGATCGACCTGCGGCCCGAATTCGCCAAGACGTTGGTCAAGATGGGCGACACGTTGCGCAAGCTGCTCGCCGGGCGCCTGCTGGGCATGGCGGTCGAGGGTGTCGCGACGGGTATCGCGCTGACGATCGGTGGCGTGCCGATGGCGATGCTGCTTGGCATCATCGCGGGCATCCTGGCGTTCATCCCGAACGTCGGCGCGATCGTGACCGGCGTGCTGATGGTCGCGGTCGGGTTCAGCGCGGGCCTCGACACGGGCTATTGGGCGATCGGCACGTATCTCGTGGTGCAGACGATCGACGGGTATGTGATCGTGCCGATGGTGGCGAAGCGTACGGTGGATCTGCCACCGGCGTTGACCTTGGGTGCGCAGATTTTGGCAAGCGCGCTGTTCGGGATCTTGGGGCTGGCGCTGGCTGACCCGATGACTGCGATGCTGAAGACGGCCTTGGAGCGGCGTTCGGCGCGGGAAGAGGAGAAGGCTGAGGCGGTTGGTGAGGCTAGGGACTGACTTGATTTAGCTTATCCACCTTCCGTCATCCCCGCGGACGCGGGGACCCATACTGGCAAACCCCTGAGGATATGGGTTCCCGCGTCCGCGGGGATGACGGAAGGTGGGGGCGGAGACCGATAATGGGGCGGGGAAAAAAGTAGGAAATTACCGTCCTACCATCTGGTCGAAGAGAGCAAGGTAGCGCTCCGCCGAGTCGGCACCCGGTTGCGGGACCGGCTCCGGCCGCTGCACGGTCGGCGCAAGCCACGCGTCCAGCGCATCGACCAGCGCGGCGGCGTCGTCTCTCGCGACAACCGTGCCGCGATCGGGCCGGTCGACGATCTCCGCCACCGCCGCGCTCGAATCGGTCGAGACCACCGGCGTCCCGACCGACAGCGCCTCGCGCAACACCCCCGGCACGCCTTCGTAATCGGAGGTCAGCGCCAGCACAGTCGCGCGGGCCATCACCGGGAGGGGATCGCCGCTGTGGCCGAGCAGGAGGACGCGGTCCCCCAAGGCAAGTTCTCGAACCTGAGCCTTGATCGCGCCCCGCTCGCTCCCTTCGCCGAGGATAACCAGCGGTATCGTCCGGTCCGCCAGCAGCGGCAGCGCGGCGATTAGCCGGTCCCAGCGCTTCTGCAGTTCGAGCCGACCGACGCCGAGAATGAAACGATCAGGCAGGTCCGGCACTTTTCCCGGAATCGGCACCGCCGGCGGGTTCGGAATGACGCTCGTCCGCCCGACCATCCGCGTCGCCCGCGCCGCCTCCTCCGCAGTCGCCGGAGTCATCGCCACGAGGTGATCGAGGAAGCTGCCGTGCCGCGCCAGCCAGACCTGGTGCGCCGCGTGCATCAGCCGGCTATGATCCGCCCGTGCAGGCGCGTTGGACATCTTGGCGACGATCGGCGGACAGGTCTTGCCGAGCCGCAGCCGGGTCCACGCCGCGATCCCCGTGTAGAAATTGCCGGGACAGAAGATCACGTCCGGCGACAGGCGGCGGACGACGCCCGGCAATGCCAGCAACCGCGAGGGCGTCACGATCTCCAGCCCCTCCGGCAACTCCGTCGCCAGCGGCCCGGCAACATCCTCGATCGCCAGCGTCACCCGCCGCCCCGCCGCCAGCCAGCCCCGCGCGAGACGCAGTTGCGCGCGCTCGACGCCGCCACCGCGCAGATCCTTCGCATAGGTCAGGATGTGCCGCGCGTTCGGCGGTCCGATCAGGACTGACATATCGGGGTCATCATAGTGCGCGATGGGTAAAGCGGAGATCGCGACCGATTGAAACCGACTTTGCGTGCACAGGCGGTGCCGGACGGCTATTGTGCCGGGCGGCCAGCGCCGAAACGGCTATGAGGGCAATGGCTTGAGGAACGGCGAGTGATTACGCGTATGGCGAAGACAGGCGAGTCCGAGGGCTATGCGGATATCGCGCGCGCCGGGCTCGAGCCGCTGAAGACGCTCGGCAGCCGCTGGCCGGCGATCATCGGCGCGCTGCTGACGCTGGCGATGATCGTCGGGCTGGGCCGCGAACTGCTCGGGCATGGTCTTGCGGGGCTTTCGCGCTCGGTGCCGCAGGATCCGCGCTTCTATCTGTGCTTCGGCCTGCTCTACATGTCGCCGCCGACCGGGGATTACGTGATCTTCCGCCGACTCTGGGGGATTCCGCTCGGCGGGCTGGTCGCGCTGATCAAGAAGCGGATCGCGAACGAAGTCGTGTTCGGCTATTCTGGCGACGCGTATTTCTACGCCTGGGCGCGAGCGAAGGCGCGAATGGTGGCGTCGCCGTTCGGCGCGGTGAAGGACGTCACGATCCTGTCGGCGATCGCGGGCAATGCGGTGACATTGCTGCTGGTGGCGATCGCCTTGCCGCTCGGCCGGCATCTGCTGACGCACGACCAGTTCCGGACGGTGTTGGCATCGGCAGGCGTGACGCTGGCGATCTCGCTGCCGTTCCTGATCTTCTCGCGCCGCGTGTTCTCCCTGCCGCGCGCGAAGCTGTGGTGGGTGTTCGGGATCCACTGCATCCGGCTGCTGTGCGGATCGGTGCTGATCGCGTTCGCGTGGCATTTCGCGCTGCCGGGCGTACCGGTGGGCATGTGGCTGTTCCTCGCCGCCGGGCGCCTGCTGGTATCGCGCCTGCCGCTGGTGCCGAACAAGGACCTGCTGTTCGCCAACGCCGCGATCCTGTTGATCGGGCAGGACCAGGCCTTGTCCGAGCTGATCGCGTTCACCGCTGCGCTGACCTTGCTGGTGCATGTCGCGCTGATCATCCTGTTCGGCATCCATGCCGGGCTCACCCGGCTGCGCGCATGATCCGCGCCTGTGTCGCGCTGGCCGCGATAGCCGCATTTGCAGGACCCGCCGGGGCGCAGCTGCTCGGCAGCGATGCGGCGGCGTGTCGGCCGGGCGAAGGTCCGGCGATCGCAGTCGAAGTCACCGGACTGAAGGATCGCATCGGCGAGTTGAAGCTCGAGCTCTATCCCGGGGATGAAGCCGATTTTCTGAAGGACGACCGCGTTCTGATCGCGGCAGGCAAGACGTTCCGGCGGGTGGTGGTGCCGACGCCTGCGAAGGGCGTGCCGATGCTGTGCATACGGGTGCCGCGGCTGGGCCGTTATGCGCTGTTGCTGACGCATAATCGCGATGGGAAGAACAAGTTCAGTTTCTGGACCGACGGCGCCGGGTTCGCGAGCAATTTGAAGCTCGGGCGATCGCGGCCCAAGGTCGAGCAGGCGCTGGTCGAGGTCGGTGCGGGGGTGACGACGGTGCGGATCACCGTGCAGTATCTGCGCGGGCTCGGCGGCTTCGGGCCCGTCACGCCATGAGGGCCCGGCTGTGAGACCCGGCTGCGAGAATCGTCCCGTGAGAATCGTCCCGTGAGAATTGTCGACGTCAACGAATTCTACTCGCCGACCGGCGGCGGCGTGCGGACCTATGTCGACCGCAAGATGGGCATCATGGCGGACATGGGTCACGAACTGATCGTCGTCGCGCCCGGCAAGGAGGACCGCGTCGAGGAGCGACCGGGCGGCGGGCGGATCCTCTACCTCAAGTCGCCGGGGATGCCGTTCGATCGCAACTACGGGCTGTTCTGGGACCGGGCGGCGATCCACCGCGTGCTCGACGATCTGGATCCGGACGTGGTCGAGTGCTGCTCGCCGTGGCGCCCGGCGTGGTTCGTCGGCGACTGGCAGGGACGCGCGGTGAAGTCCTTCTTCATGCACAACGACAATATCGCGGCCTATGCGCAGCGCTGGTTCGCAGGCGTCGCGAGCCACGACCAGATCGAGCGCGGGTTCGCCTGGTACAGCCGGTACATGAACCGCTTTCTCGAGAAATACGACGTCGTCGTCACCAACGGCCCGGCGCTGGAAAAGCGGTTGCGCGCGCGTGGCGTCCGGATCGATGCCGCAATGCCGCTGGGGATCGAGCGCGGGCATTTCTCCCCTGAGCTGCGCGATACGCGGTTACGCGCGGCGTTGCTGCGGCAGTGCGGCTTGCCCGAGGACGGCATGCTGCTGCTCGGGCTCGGGCGCCATCACGGCGAGAAGCGCTGGCCCTTGGTGGTCGATGCGGTGGCGCGGGCAGGGGCGACTCTGCCGGTCGGACTGGTCCTGATCGGCGCGGGTGCGCAGACCAAGGCGATCCAGCGGCGGATCGGCGGATCGCCGCATATCCGGATGTTCGCGCCGGTCTATGACCGCGAGCGGCTCGCGCGGATCATGGCGAGTTGCGATGCGCTGATCCACGGGTCGGAGGCGGAGCCGTTCGGGCTGGTCGCGTCGGAGGCGATGGCGTCGGGCCTGCCGCTGATCGTGCCGGATACGGGCGGGTGCGCGGAAGTGGCCGACCGCCACGCCAGCGAACTCTATGCGGCGCGCGATGCGGAGAGTGCGGCGGCGGCGATCGGGCGGCTGTTTGCGCGGGATCCGGCTATGCTCCGGCGGGCGGCGGCGGTGGCGGCGCGGCATGTCCGTAGCGACCGCGAGCATGCGGTCGAACTCATGGACTATTATGCGGGGCTGGTCGCGGCGAAGCAGGGGCGCGGGCTGGCGGCCTGAACGCGGTGAAGCGCGTGCCGGGGATCGGGATCGGATTGTAACCGGCCTTGAGCGCGCCGGTGGCGAGGGCTTGGTCGAGGCTGGCGTCGCCGCTGGTCGCGGGGCCTTCGCCGCCGGTTAGGATCGTCGATCCGTCGAGTTTCATGCGCGCTCGTGAGATCAGGTGGAGCGCGCGTTCCTGGGATGCGGCTAGCAGGGTCGTGCTGCGGAAATAGAAGGGGCCGGTGGCGAAGGCGGGGTCCGGCAGGCGATTCGCTGCGGGGAGGATTTGCGGGGATAGCGTCGCGATCGGGCCTTCGACTCCGTGTCGGTCCAGCATGCGGCCGACCGCCCGGCCTTCGCGGAGGGCTTGGGTGAGCGACAGGCTATCCGAGTCCGCCAGCGCTGCGACCGAGGGGGCGAGGCCGGCGGTGGCGAATATCGCGACGGCGATCCGCCACGCGGGGCTTGGGGGCGGGATCAGCGACAGGCGGACGAACAGCGCGGGCAGGGCGGGGAGGAGATATTGGCGCCAGGTCGGGAACGGCAGCAGTGCGGCGATCAGGCCGGCGAGGATCAGCCAGTCGAGCAATCCCATTGTGCGGCGGTGCCATGCGTCGCGCGCGATCAGGGCTAGCGCGGGCAGGGCTGCGCCGAGTGCGAGGAACTTGAGCGTGTCGATCGCCTTGGCGGGCAGCGACATCTTCCACGGGCGTAGCGCGTAATATTCGGCGGGGCCGCGGGCCGGGAAGGTGAAGGTGCCGAATACGAAGCCGGCCGGGCTGGTGGCATAGGTCCAGGTGAAGAAGGCGACGACCGGGAGCGTGCCGAGCAGGATCGCGATGGGGCGGTGGCGGCGGTCGACCAGCGCGTAGAGGCCGTAGGCTAGCGCGGGGAACGCGTAGGAGATCTTCGCGGCGGCGGCGCTGGCGAGGAGGAGGCCGGCTAGCGCCGCGGTTTTTCGCGTGGTTGCAGGGCGGACGATCAGGGGGAGGGCTGCGGCTAGCAGGGCCGCGGGGAGCGCGTCGTTGCGGGCCGTGCCGATGCTGAAGAGGAGGATGTCGCAGGTGGCGAACAGGGCTGCGCAGGTGAGCGCGGCTTTGGGTTTTGCGCCGAGGGTTCGGGCTGCGGTGTGGACGAAGGCTATCGTCGCGACGCCGAGGAGGGCGTTGAGGATGCGGAGGGCTGGCCAGGTCCAGCTTTGGGCCAGGGCTGCGATGGGGGCGAACAGGTAGGGCTGGAGCGGGGTCTGGAGGTAGGCGAAGTCTCGGTACGGGAGGAGGCCGTGGGCGGTTAGCGCGGCGGCGGCGACGTATTGGGATTCGTCGTGGTCTACCGGGCGGAGGAGGGCGAGGGTGACGAAGAGGATCGCTAGCCCTGCGAGCATCAGAAGTGTGTTCACTCGCGAAGGCGGGTGCACAGACTGGGCACCCGCCTTCGCGGGTGAACATGGTTGGGGAGGGGTGTGCTCAACCACGAATGCCACCGCCTCGCTTCCCGCCACCCCGGCGGAGGCCGGGGCCCAATTGGGGGACGGTTATGATTGAGGACGGCGCTCCGTTACCGCGGCCTTCCCAATTGGGCCCCGGCCTTCGCCGGGGTGGAGGGGAAGGGGGCAAGGTCAGGCTTTTACCGCGGTCAGGAAATAGTCGAGGCTCGTCGAATCGCTCAGCGTGAACCCGGTCGCCGGCGAGAAGCTCAGCCCGCGCGTATCCGTCACGCGGAGACCTGCGTCCTTCAGCAGCGCGGTCAGTTCCTCGGGCGTCAGGAACTTGTTCCAGTCGTGCGTGCCCTTGGGAATCACCCCGGCACCTTCCGCCACGGTGATCATCGCCAATCGTGACAACGGGGTCCGGTTGGGCGTCGACAAGATCAGCAACCCGCCCTCCGCCAGCGTCCGCGCCAGGCCTCGAACAAAGCCGGCGGGGTCGCTGACATGCTCGATCACCTCGAGGCTGGTGACGAGATCGAACTGCCCGACCAGCCCCTCGACACCCCCTGCGCGATAGTCGATCGCCAGCCCGCTCTGGCCTGCATGTATCTCCGCCACCGCGATATTCTCGGGCGCTGCATCGATCCCCGTGACCGCCGCGCCGAGCCGGGCGAGCGGTTCGCACAGCAGCCCTGCGCCGCAGCCGACGTCGAGCGCGGTCTTGCCCGCCAGCGGCGTGAAGGTCGAACCATCGCCACCCCAATGCGCGTCGACCTGTTCGCGAATGTAGCGCAGGCGCGGCGGGTTGAGCTTGTGGAGCGGGGCGGACGAGCCCTTCGGATCCCACCAGTCCTTCGCCATCGTGCCGAAATGCGCGGCCTCGCGCGGATCGATTGTTGCGCCGTTTACGGTGTCACTTGCCAGTATCATGCGCGCTACCTATCAGGGCCGCCGCTTCGACCCAAAGGGATTTGCGCTGCCAATGGCCCGTATCGTGATGAAATTCGGCGGGACGTCGATGGCTGGGATCGAGCGGATCCGCAACGTCGCCGCGCGCGTGAAGCGCGAAGTCGACGCCGGCAACCAGGTCGCCGTCGTCGTCTCCGCGATGGCGGGCGAGACCGACCGGCTGGTCGGCTTCTGCCGCGAGGCGTCGTCGCTGTACGATGCGAAGGAATATGACGTCGTCGTCTCGGCCGGCGAGCAGATTACGAGTGGTTTGCTCGCGATCGCGCTCCAGGCGGCTGGGTGCAAGGCCCGGTCGTGGCTCGGCTGGCAGTTGCCGATCAACACGTCGGACGCGCATGGATCTGCACGCATCGGCGAGATCGACACGGCCGCGCTCGACGCGAGCCTTGCTGACGGTGTCGTGGCCGTGATTCCCGGTTTCCAGGGTGTCGCGGACGGCCAGCGCGTTACCACGCTCGGCCGCGGCGGCTCGGATACGTCGGCGGTCGCGATGGCGGCGGCGATGAAGGCGGATCGCTGCGACATCTATACCGACGTCGATGGCGTCTACACGACCGACCCCAGGATCGTGCCGCGCGCGCGCAAACTCAGCAAGGTCACGTACGAAGAGATGCTGGAACTCGCCAGCGTCGGTGCCAAGGTGCTGCAGACGCGGTCTGTAGGCCTGGCGATGAAAGAGAATGTGCGCGTGCGCGTGCTGTCTTCGTTCGAAGACGGCGATACCAATGACGGACATCGTGGCACGCTCATCGTGGGCGAAGAGGAAATCGACGATATGGAACGCCAGCTCATCACCGGCATCGCGCACGACAAGAACGAGGCGAAGATCACCCTGACGCAGGTCAGCGATCGGCCGGGTTCGGTCGCCGCGATCTTCGCACCGCTCGCCGAGGCGGGAATCAACGTCGACATGATCGTGCAGAACGTCGCGCATTCGACCGGCTCCACGGACGTGACGTTCACGGTGCCGTCGGCGGATCTGGCGCGCTCGCTCGACGTGCTCGACAAGGCGAAGGACGCGATCGGCTATGCGACGATCGTCCACGACACGCGCGTCGCCAAGGTGTCGGTGGTCGGTGTCGGGATGCGCAGCCATGCGGGCGTCGCGTCGACGATGTTCACCACGCTCGGCGAGCGCGGGATCAACATCCAGGCGATCGCGACGTCGGAGATCAAGGTCAGCGTGCTGATCGAAGAGGATTATACCGAGCTGGCGGTGCGCGTGCTGCACACCGCGTACGGTCTCGATGCCGAGGATGCGGCTTGAGTTTGAACGCCGTCCTGGAAGTGGTCGCCTCTGGCCGATCCGTCACCCCAACCCACGCCACCATCCCAGCCTACGCCGTCATCTCAGCCCACGCCGTCACCCCAGCGAAAGCTGGGGTCTCCCGCGGCAAGGGCGCGCGCTATCACCGGGAGATCCCAGCTTTCGCTGGGATGACGGATGTGGTTGGGATGACGGATAGATTCGCAAAGGCCGGCAGATTTGCAAAGGCCGGCAGATTTGCGAATATCGGCAGGGTTGCGACGACGGGGATGGATGCATGACGATCGGTACTGAGCGGCTGGCCCGCCGGATGGCGCGCGGCGCCGCATTCCTCGGGTCGGAGGTTGCGATCCTCGGCGGCGCGATGTCCTGGGTGAGCGAACGTCATCTCGTCTCCGCGATCTCGAACGCGGGCGGGTTTGGCGTGATCGCGTGCGGGGCGATGACGCCCGCGCTGCTCGATACCGAGATCGCCGCGACCAAGGCGATGACCGACAAGCCGTTCGGCGTGAACCTCATCACGATGCACCCCGACCTGTTCGAGCTGATCGCGGTCTGCGCGAAGCACAAGGTCGGCCACGTCGTGCTCGCGGGTGGCCTGCCGCTCAAGGGCAGCATCGAGGCGATCAAGGAAACCGGCGCGAAGCTGATCGCGTTCTCGCCTGCGCTGGCGCTCGCGAAGAAGCTGATTCGCTCGGGTGTCGACGCGCTGGTGATCGAGGGCATGGAGGCCGGCGGCCATATCGGCCCGGTCTCGACCAGCGTGCTCGCGCAGGAAATGCTGCCCGAGATCGCCGAGCAAGTTCCCGTGTTCGTCGCGGGCGGGATCGGTCGCGGCGAAGCGATCGCCGGGTATCTCGACATGGGTGCGGCGGGCGTCCAGCTCGGCACGCTGTTCGTGTGCGCGACCGAATCGATCGCGCACGCCAATTTCAAGAAAGCGTTCATCCGCGCCTCGGCGCGCGATGCGATCGCCAGTGTGCAGATCGATGCGCGGCTTCCGGTGATCCCGGTCCGCGCGCTGAAGAACGCGTCGAGCGAGTTGTTCACGGCGAAGCAGCGTGAGGTTGCCGGGCATCTGGATGGTGGTCGGGTCGAGATGGCCGAGGCGCAGTTGCAGATCGAGCATTACTGGGCGGGTGCGCTGCGCCGCGCGGTGATCGACGGCGATGTCGAGCACGGCTCGGTGATGGCAGGCCAGTCGGTCGGCATGGTCAAGCGCGAGGAGCCCGTCGCGGACATCATCGCCGGGCTGATGGCGCAGGCCGCGGCGGCGCTGGAAGCACGCGCGGTTTAAGGCGGTTCTGATCCTCCCCCGCAAGGGGGAGGTGGCAGGCTCTTGCCTGACGGAGGGGGAGGTTAGCGCCGACTTCTGTTCCGTGTCCTCCCCCTCCGTCGCCTAAGGGCGCCACCTCCCCCTTGCGGGGGAGGATCGAGAGGGCGCTCCCTCTTAACGGCCAATACTCCCACCGGCTTCCACCAAGCACCACCACGGCGGAGGCCGGGGCCCAGTTGGGGGACGTCGCTGACTGAGGTTACGCTCCGTTACTGCAACCTTTCCAACTGGCCCCGGCCTACGCCGGGGTGGAAGCGATCCGGGAAACCCAAACCCCAACGCCGCCCCCTCTCCACTCACCGCAAACCACGTACGGCTTACGTCTCGTTAACCTAATCCCTGCATACAGTGTCCCGTCGGGGGACGTTACGAGGTGTTGCGATGAGTCGTCGGTTTGCTTTGCTGTCCGTTACCGCGCTGGGCCTGCTGGCCGGCTGCACGTCGAAGCCAAGGACCGTGGCGCAGGTCGCGCCGCCCGTGATCATGGTGCCGGTGCCCGCGCCGACGATGCCGAAGGGCGCGTCGCCGACCATCGTCATCCCCGTCGCGCTGGCCGATGGCACCTATCCTACGCCGAATCGCAACCTGACGACGTCCGCCAAGGTCTGGCATCTCCGCGCCGCGCTCAACGTCGCCGCGCTTGCGTGCCGGGGGCCGCAGGAGTTGACGATCGTCGCGGGCTATAACGCGCTGTTGTCGGCGCAGAAGCCGGTGCTCGCCAAGGCCGAGGCGACCTATGCCAGCGAGTACAAGGCGGGCGGCGGCGACTGGCAGGATCGCTACGACGATTCGATGACGCGCCTGTACAACTTCTTCTCGCAGTCCCCCGCGCGCGACGAGTTCTGCGCGGCGGCAGGGGCCGTCCTCGCGCAGAGCACGGGTCTTACCGCCGAGGCACTGCCAGCGTTCGCCGCGCAGAACCTGCCCTTGCTCGAGCGGCCGTTCACCGATTTCTACCGCGCGGTCGATGCGTGGCGCGGTCGCACGGTGCGTCCGGTCCAGCCGCAGCTGGTCGCCTCGCGCCAATATGCATCGAACATGCCGGTGCAGACGATCACGCAGGCCCGGCTCCAGCCGATCTCCCAGCCGGTGCCTCCCGCGCAGCCTCGCCTGAAGCTCGACGCCAGCGTCTTCCAGTAACCACGTTGCGATCCTCCCCCGCCAGGGGGAGGATAGTAGAGTGGCGTTACCGCGAACATCTTGCAGGCAATGGTTGGCTTCCCTGCGAAGACTGGGTTAACAGCCGCGGGAATGGCTGATGTTTCAGATCGTCCGGCGGAAGGCCGCTTCGAAGGGCGCGAGCACCGGTTTCCGGTGCGCGTGTATTTCGAGGACACCGATCTGTCGGGCGCGGTCTATCACGCCAACTATCTGCGCTACATGGAACGCGCGCGGTCGGACATGCTGCGGGTCGGCGGGATCGACCAGCGCGCGGCGTTCGAGGCCGGCGAGGGCTCCTACGCGATCACCAGCGCCACCATCCGCTATGCCGCGCCCGCCAAGCTCGACGACGCGCTGCTGGTCGTCTCACGGATCACACAAGTCCGCGCCGCGGGCGTTGCCATTCATCAAAGGGTCATGCGCGACGGGCTTGTCTTGGCCGAGGCGGACATTGTGGCGGCATTGGTCGCTCCCAACGGTCGCCCACGCCGCCAGCCACGCGCATGGATCGATATCTACGAACGCCTAGTCTGGCAGGGGGAAGCATGAATCCGGTGTTGACTATGGATAGCGCGACGCTGTCGCCGATCCACTTGTTCCTGCAGGCCGACTGGGTCGTGAAGGGCGTGATGATCGGGCTGCTGCTCGCCAGCATCTGGACCTGGGCGCTGATCGTCGCGTTCTGGCGGCGGATCGGCAAGACGCGCAAGAACATGGTGCGGTTCGAACGCGATTTCTGGAAGGCCGAGGATATCGACGTCTTCTACAAGGCGGAGGGCGAGAGCGCCTTGCCGTCCGCGCGCGTGTTCGCGGCGGGCGTGACCGAGTGGCGGCGCTCGACCGCGGGCGGCACGATTGACAAGAGCGGCACGCGCGAGCGACTGGCGACGACGATGGGCGCAGCGGTCGCGAGCGAGATCGACACGCTGTCGGACCGGCTGAACGTGCTGGCGACGGTCGGCTCGGTCGCGCCGTTCGTCGGGCTGTTCGGCACGGTGTGGGGCATCATGCGGAGCTTCACCAGCATCGCGGCGGCGCAGAACACGTCGCTGGCGGTGGTGGCACCGGGGATCGCGGAGGCGCTGTTCGCGACGGCGATCGGGCTGTTCGCGGCGATCCCCGCGGTGATCGCGTACAACCGGTTTTCGCACGGCATCAACCGGATCGAGGCGAGCCTGAACCGGTTCGCCGACGGCTTCCACACGACCCTGTCGCGCCAACTGGACGGCTCGCGATGAGCGCGACGCAAATCCTCCCCGGCACGGGGAGGGGGACCGCGACGCGCAGCGGCGTGGTGGAGGGGGTTCTCCACGCAGCGGAGCATGTGTGGAACGAGGTACTCCACGCAGCGCAGCGTTTGACGCACGCCCCCACCACCAGCTTCGCTGGTCCCTCTCCCCGCGAGCGGGGAGGATTTTAGCGTGGCGATGAACCTTCCTTCCTCCCGCGGGCGTGGCCGCCGCGCGCCGATGGCGGATATCAACGTCACGCCGCTGGTCGACGTGATGCTGGTGCTGCTGATCATCTTCATGGTGACCGCGCCGCTGATGACCGCGGGCGTGCCGGTGAACCTGCCCGACGCGCGCGCGAAAGCGCTCGACCAGGAGCAGAAGCCCGTCGAGATCTCGATGGACGAGACCGGCGCGCTGTTCATCGACCAGGATCAGGTCGCCGACGACGCGCTGCCGATCCGGCTCGCATCGATCGCCGCAAGCCGCGCGGTCGGCGACGAACCTCAGGTGCTGCTGCGCGCGGACCGGAAGCTCGATTACGGCCGCGTGATGCGGGTGATGGGCGAACTCAACCGCGCCGGGCTGAACCGCGTCGCGCTGGTGACCGTCGAGGGCAACCAGAACTGATGGCTGGCTGATGGATCGTTCGGAGAAGATCGGCTTAGGTGTTGCCGTCGTCGGGCATGCGGTGCTGTTCGGCTTGCTGTCGCTCGGTTTTCTCAGCGCGCCCGAACCGCCGAAGATCACCCAGCAGCCGATCGACGTGAGCCTCGTGCCCGATGTCGCGCTTGAGGCGACGGCGCCGCAATCGACCGAGGCGCCTGCGCAATCGATCGCGCCGGACGAGGGTGCGCCCGAGGATGCGGCGCCACCCGCGCCGCAAGAGGCCGAACCCGAGCCGCAGCCCGATCCCACACCGCCCGCGCCGCAGCCCAAGCCCGCGCCGCCGAAACCGGCACCGAAGCCGCAACCGACGCCGGAACCCGCGCCCAGGCCCCAGCCCAAACCCAAGCCCGCGCCACCGAAGCCCGCCGCCAAGCCGGCCCCGGTCGCGAAGCCCGTGGTAAAGCCGCAGCCCAAGCCGACCAAGGCCAAGCCGACCAAGGCTGCGCCGGCGAAATCTGCGCCGGCGAAAACCGCGGCGAAATCGAAGGATACGGCCGCCAAGTCGTCGTCGAGTTCGGCCAAGCCCGCCAAGCCGTCTTCGACCAAGGGCAGTGGCTCGACTGCGGAGGCCAAGACCTCGCGCCCGCGCGGCTCGCGGCTCGGCGATAATTTCCTGAAGGGGCTGTCGGCCGATCCGTCGCCCAGCAAGTCCGAGGCGCCCAAGGCCGCCAAGCTCGGGGCACAGGCAGCGGCGAATATCGGCTCGGCGATCCTGCGGCAGGTGCAGCCCTGCGCGAACCGTCAGGTCACGCCGGGGCCGGGCGCCGAGCGCATCCGCGTGACGATCAACCTGAAGCTCAACCGCGACGGCACGCTCAAGTCGCGGCCGACGATCAGCGGTCATGCCGGCGTCGACGACGACAACCGGCGCTATGTCGACCGAGTCGACGATCTGGCGATCGCGACCTTCGTCGGGTGTTCGCCGCTACGCGGTTTGCCCGACGACCTGTATGACGTGCAGAACGGCTGGAGCAATTTCAGCCTGCGCTACAAACTTCCCGGCTGAGGATGTCCGTTATGACTCGATCGATCCTGGGGTTTTTCCCTTCGCGCCAGACCCTTCCGGTTGCGGGTGACCGCTCAACGCAAGGTAACCACCCCGGCGCAGGCCGGGGCCCAATTCCGAAGGTCGATGTAATGATGCGCAACGCTCCCTCGGCAGCGTCCCCCAATTGGGCCCCGGCCTTCGCCGGGGTGGTGTTGGGTGGGCGTAAGGCTCGTGCGGTTCTTGCTTCGGTTGGGCTGCTCGCGTTCGTCTCCGGTAGTGCAGCGTACGCACAGGACGCACCCGCTCCAGCACCAGCCCCCCAGCAAGCCCCCGCCGATTCCGCAGCACCCGCCGCCCCGGCCGGCGACCAGTCCGGCGGCCTCGTGGTCGACGTCACCGGCGGCATCTCCGCGCCGATGCCGATCGCGATCCCCGTCATGCCGACCGCCGCAGTGGTGTCGACGCCCGCAGGCTCGACCGACGTCCTCGGCCGCCAGCTGTCCGAAATCGTCACCAACGACCTCCGCAATTCCGGCCTGTTCACGCCGCTGTCGCCCGGCCAGCTTCGCCCGGTCAGCTTCCCCGAAGTCACCGCGCCGGGGTTCGACTATTGGGGCGGCACCGGCGCACAGGCGCTGGTGCAGGGCTTCATCCGCGCCAACGGCGACGGCAATTTGACGGTCGGCTGCTACCTCTACGACGTGTCGTCCAAGGCCGAACTCACGCGCACCGGCTTCGTCGTGTCGCCGTCGGACTGGCGCCGCGCAGGTCATAAATGCGCCGACATGGTCTATACCCGCCTCACCGGCGAAGGCGCCTATTTCGACAGCCGCGTCGTCTATGTGTCCGAGACCGGCCCCAAGGGTCGCCGCATCAAGCGGCTCGCGATCATGGATCAAGACGGCGCCAATCACCGCTTCCTGACCAACGGCCAGTCGATCGTGCTGACGCCGCGGTTCGCGCCGAACCAGCAGTCGATCGTCTATATGAGCTATCTCAACAATCGCCCGGCGATCTACGTCTATGACATCGGCTCGGGCAAGCAGCGGCTGGTGGTCGCGAACGCGAACCTGACGTTTGCGCCGCGCTTCTCGCCGGACGGCCGCAACATCCTGTTCTCGATGGCACAGGGCGGTAACACCGACGTGTACCGCGTCTCGTCGCAGGGCGGCACGCCGCAACGCCTGACCAACTCGCCGGGGATCGATACCGGCGGGTCCTATTCGCCGGACGGCTCGAAGATCGTGTTCGAGAGCGACCGCTCGGGCGGCCAGCAGATCTACGTGATGAACGCGGACGGCTCGAACCAGCAGCGGATCAGCTTCGGCGGCGGGCGCTATGCGACGCCGGTGTGGAGCCCGCGCGGCGACCTGATCGCCTTTACCAAGCTCGGTGGCGGCTTCCGCATCGGCATCATGAGCCCTAGCGGTGGCGGCGAGAAACTGCTCACGAACGACTGGCAGGACGAGGGTCCGAGCTGGTCGCCGAACGGTCGCGTGATTAACTTCTATCGCTCGGGACGCGGCAGCGGCGGCAAGGCGGACCTCTGGTCGGTCGACCTGACCGGCGTCAACGAGCGCAAGATCCCGACGCCGCTCGACGGGTCGGATCCGGCCTGGGGCCCGCTTCGCCCCTAAACCTGCTATGGGGGCGTAACGGGGAATATGATTTTCTACGGGAGACTGTCTATGTCGAAGCTTTCCAACATCTTGCTTGCGTGTACCGCGCTGATCGCCGTCGCCGGCTGTGCGAAGAAGCGTCCCGCCGTGCTGCCGCCGGCACCGGTCGACAATAACGCGCCGGTCGATCCCAATGCGGGCATGAACAATGGGAACGTCGGCGGCGCGATCGTGCCGGGGTCGGACGCCGACTTCCAGCGCTCGGTCAGCTCCAACACGGTGAATTTCGGTCTCGACATGTACGACATCGACCCGACCGCGCGCGCGATCCTCGACAGCCAGGCGCAGTGGCTGGCCAAGTTCCCGAACCAGCGCATCACGATCGAAGGCCATGCCGACGAGCGTGGCACGCGTGAGTATAACCTCGCGCTCGGCGATCGTCGTGCGAACGCGACGAAGAACTATCTGGCAGCAAAGGGCGTGTCGTCGTCGCGGATGACGACGATCAGCTATGGCAAGGAGCGCCCGGTGGCGATGGGCTCGGACGACCAGAGCTGGGCGGCCAACCGTCGTGCGGTCACGGTGGTGCTGAACTAGGTTTATCAGCGGTAGGTGCGTGCCGGGCAAAGTTGCTGTCCGGCACGCGCGGCTAAGATTTTCCGTCATCCTGACGAAAGTCAGGACCCAGACTAACGGGCGGCGCGCTTCATGGCTCTGGGTCCTGACTTTCGTCAGGATGACGGAACTTTTTGGACGGGCGGTCCAGGCCTGACGCCCCTCACCCTCCCACGTGCAAGAACACGCGGGCCCCTCCCTCTCCCAGCAGGGGAGAAGGGTAGTGGTTTAGCCCAGGGCCTTGTCGAGCAATTTCGCCAACCTGATCCCCCCACGGCGGATTTCCTCGCGCGATACCGGCATCATCTTCGCGATCGTCGCGTCGTCCATCTTCACCCGCGCCGGAACCGTACCACACGCGTCCCCGCCAAGCGCCGCCGCATACGCCGTATGCGACGCTTCCCATGACTCCCGGCTCCAGTCGACGACCGTCCCCGCGCCGATCTTCGCCCGCTCGGCCGCCGGATAGCGCCGCACCAGCGACGGCGGCGTCGAGATCGCGCGTTCCGCCAGCGGGCCGTCCCAGATCGAATGCAGGTTGAACCTCGCCGGCCCGTAGATCCCGTAATCCGCCTTAACGTCGTTGCCGCCCTTGTCGTGGCGGTCGCCGGCGTGGAGCGGCTGGTGCAGGTCGCCGACGAAGTGGATCAGGAACGCCAGCGCCTGGACGCGGTCCTTCGGCGACGTGGCGCGATCCCGCAGCAGCGTAACGTCGCGGTCGATCTGTGCCGAGACGCAGTCGCCGTCCTTGCACGCGGGCGTCAGGTCGAACGGCGCACAGACGTCGGCGTTCTGGTAGTGCCAGCTATACGCGAACCCGAAGCGCGACTTGCCGTCGGCGGTCTTCAGCGGCTTGATGCAATCCGCCCAGACGCTCGCCTCCTCGATCGTGCCCGCCGGGCATTCGGGCGTGTCGAGCAACGCCTGTTGCGCGAGCAGTTTCCGGATCGCGACCTTGGTCTTCGGCGTGACGTTGGCATAGGCGATCTGCGCGACGGTCTGGTGGCCATATTCCCAGAACGCGGTGGCGGGGGAGGCGAGGCCGGTAACAGCCAGGACTGACGATGCGGCGGTGAGGAGATAGCGCTTCATGCCGCTTCGTTAGCGTAGATCGCGACCGTCCGGCTACCCGCTGACGAAGCGGTGCCGCGGTACATGCCGACGGTGTTGAACCCCCAGGCCATGTCGCCGTCCGGCCCCGCGACGATCACGCCGCCAGTGCCGCCGAGCGCCTTCACTTCGGCGAGCACCGCGTCGGCGGCGACTTGCGGCGATTCGCCCGACAGGCGGACGCGCGCGGCGATCTCATGGCCGACGCCGACGCGGAGGAAGAACTCGCCCGAGCCGGTGCACGATACCGCACAAGCGCGATCGTCCGCGAAGGTGCCCGCGCCGATCACGGGCGTATCGCCGATCCGGCCCCAGCGCTTGCCGGTGACCCCACCGGTCGAGGTGGCGGCGGCGACGTGGCCGTGCGTGTCGCAGGCGACCGCGCCGACCGTGCCGTATTTCATATCGACGTCGAACCCGCCGCCATCCGCCTGGAACTCGGCGAATTGCCGGCGGCGTTCGTCGGTCGCGAACCACTCCGCATCGGCTTGCGGCAGTCCGCGATCGCGCGAGAATGCGTCCGCGCCCTTGCCGGCGAGGAACACGTGCCGCCCGTCGTCCAGGATCGCGCGCGCGAGCCCGACCGGGTTGCGCGTGGCGGTCGCTGCGGCGACGGCGCCGGCGGCTCGCGTCCGGCCGTCCATGATCGCCGCGTCCAGCTCCAGCGTGCCGTCATGCGTGAAGACCGCCCCTCGGCCCGAATTGAAGTGTGGATCGTCTTCCAGCATGCGGACCGCTGCTTCGACAGCGTCGAGCGCGCTGCCGCCATCCGCCAGCACTTTCGACCCGGCGTCGAGTGCGTTCGACAGGCCGGCTCGCGCGCCCGCATCCTGCTCGGGCGATACCATCTCGCTGTCGAGTTTGCCGGCGCCGCCGTGGATGACGAGGGTCCAGGTCATGCTGAGTCTTTCGAAGGCAGGGCGCGAAGGCCGATGAGGGGACGGAGCGGCGCGATGCTGCGACCGATCCAGTAGAAGGCGACGCAGCCGAAGATCGTCGCAGCCAGCAGGCCCGCGAACTCCACCCAACCCGGCAGGCCGGCGGGGAGCAGCGCATACATGACGAGGACGATGATCGTCTGGTGGATCAGATAGAACGGGAACACCGCCTCGGTCAGCATCGGCCGCCAGCGATGGTCGCGGTTCCAATGCCGCTCGGCGATTCCGATAAGCGCGACGATCGCACCCCATTGCTCGACCGCGTGGGCGATGCCGTAGGGCGTGTAGACCCAGCGCGGCGTCACGACATCCGCCAGCCAGCGCAGCTCGATGCCGATAATCACGATATAGCCGAACAGCGCGGCGAACGCGCCCGCCTTCCACCAGCGCGCGATCGCCGCCATCGCGGGCTCGGACCGCGCAAGGCCGAAGCCGAACAGGAAGGCGGGGAAATAGGTGACGTGTGCGATCCAGTCGCCCCACAAAGCCTGCGTATCGCCGACCATGCGCATCCACCAGGCATGGACGAACACGAGCCAGGCGACCGGCAGCAGCACCACCGCCCAGCCGCCGAACACTCGGTCGAACGCGCGTTGCAACCACTGGCCTCGGACGACGATCACCCCGAGCGTCAGGACGGTCGTGTAGACCCAGAGATAGACGACGAACCAGAGGTGGTTCCAGGTCGGCAGCGACAGCCCGGCGAGCGTGTCGAAGCGGAAATAATCGTGTGTCCAGAACGTCCAATAGCTGCCCGCATAGCCATGCTTGGTGACCAGTTCGACCCAGGGTTGCGGCGGTACGATCACCGCGATTCCGAAGACCAGCGGCACGAGCAGCCGGTTGCAGCGATTGGCGAAGAACCCGGCGGTGCCGCTCGATCGGGCGAGCAGCGCGCGGCTGGCATAGCCCGACACGACGAACAGCAAGGTGAGGCGCCACGCGTTGCTGGCGAGCATCGGCAGCCGTACCCAGTCCTCGACATGGAGCGACTTCACGTGGAAATTCCACGGCACGAAGACCATGCCGATATGATAGACGATCAGCAGGGCGAACGCGCCGATCCGCAGCCAGTCCATGCCGAAATGCCGATTCATCGCGCGGCCCTACGGGGCGGGGGGCGGTGCCGCAAGCGCAGGACGGTCGAGGTGGTGCGCAGAACCGACCGGTATCCCTGCAATCCTCCCCCGCAAGGGGGAGGTGGCTGGCGCTAGCCAGACGGAGGGGGAGGACACGGAGCAGAGGTTTCCCTTCCCGCCCCCTCCGTCACCTTCGGCGCCACCTCCCCCTGGCGGGGGAGGATCGATGTATCCCCGCGCCTGTGTTCGGCCAGTTCAAACCTTGATGCGCGGCGTGCCCATGAAGTCGCGCTTGCCGATCGGCACGCCCTGGGCGCGCAGGATCGCGTAGGCCGTCGTCGCGTGGAAATAGAAGTTCGGCTGCGAGAACGACAGCAGGAAGTTCGCGCCGGTGAACGGCATGACGAACGTCCCGAACTCGAACTTGGTGTCGTTGTCGGCGAGCACGTCGAACGCCTCCCGGTCGATCGCTTCCAAGGTGGCGATCGCGTCGCGCAGGACGGCGTGAAGCCCCGCAAAATCGGTCGGCCAGGCGGACCGGTCGGGCGAGAAGGTGCCGCAGCGGACGCCTTCGATCCCGCCGACCGAATGCGCTGCGCACGACTTCACCTGATACCCGAACGGCAGCATGTCGTCGGCGAGCTTCGCGTCGATCAGCGTCGCGGGCTCGATCCCGCGCTCGACCGCGAACGCTTCCGCCTTGTCGAGCAACACGTCGACCGCGCGGAGAATCTGGAGGTTCGAGGGGATCGTCGCATCGTAGAGGGAAAGCGTCATCGACCGGGCTCCTATGTGTCGCGCCGCTATGGCCGACGTTGGCCGCGCTCGCCAGCGCCGTCCTTGCCGGCGATGTTCCGTTTCACCGCGCAAGTCGCTATATACGCCCTCGAACCCCCCGAGGAATCCCCATGTCCCTTCGTCCCTGGCGCGATATCACCCGCCGCAAGAGCCGCCAGATCATGGTCGGCAACGTCCCCGTCGGCGGCGATGCGCCGGTCACCGTGCAGACCATGACCAACACCCCGACCGACGATGTGCGCGCGACGGTCGACCAGATCCGGCGCTGCGAAGAGGCGGGCGTCGACATCATCCGCGTCAGCTGCCCCGACGTCGAATCGACCACCGCGCTGAAGCAGATCGTCCGTGCCAGCCGCGTGCCGATCGTCGCGGACATCCATTTCCACTACAAGCGCGCACTCGAAGCCGCCGATGCAGGTGCCGCGTGCCTGCGCATCAATCCGGGCAATATCGGCTCGGCATCGCGTGTGAAGGAGGTCGTCGACGCGGCCAAGTCCAACGGCTGCGCGATCCGGATCGGCGTCAACGGCGGCTCGCTCGAGCGGCACCTGCTCGAGAAATACGGCGAGCCTTGCCCCGATGCGCTGGTCGAGTCGGCGCTCGATCACATCAAGCTGCTGCAGGATCACGACTTCCACGAGTTCAAGGTCGCGGTGAAGGCCTCCGACCTGTTCCTCGCGGTCGCGGCGTATCAGCAGCTCGCCGAACAGGTCGATTGCCCGCTCCATCTCGGCATCACCGAGGCGGGCGGGTTCGTCGGCGGCACGGTGAAGTCCGCGATCGGGATGGGCAGCCTGCTCTGGTACGGCATCGGCGACACGATCCGCGTGTCGCTGTCCGCCGAGCCGGAAGAGGAAGTCCGCGTCGGCTTCGAGATCCTCAAGTCGCTCGGCATCCGTAACCGCGGCGTCCGCGTCGTGTCGTGCCCATCGTGCGCGCGGCAGGGCTTCGACGTGATCCGCACCGTGCAGGCGCTGGAGGAACGGCTCCAGCACATCCGCACGCCGATGTCCTTGTCGGTGCTCGGCTGCGTCGTCAACGGCCCCGGCGAAGCGCGCGAGACCGACATCGGCATCACTGGCGGCGGCAACGGCAAGCACATGGTGTACCTCTCGGGCGTCACCGACCACCACGTCCAGGACGCCGACATGGTCGACCACATCGTCCGGCTTGTCGAGGCCAAGGCGGCTGAGATAGAAACCGCGGACGAAGCCGCCGCGGCGCTGGTGCCGGTGGCGGCGGAGTAGCGCGCTCGCGGTCGAGCGATCGGTTCCGTCATCCTGACGAAAGTCAGGACCCAGAGCCATGAAGTGCGCCGGTCGTTACCCTGGGTCCTGACTTTCGTCAGGATGACGGGGTGAGGGGGCAGCCTACCATATTCGGTTCTCCCGCGAAGGCGGGAGCCCAGGGTTTCAAGCGCTAGCGTTCGTAATCCTGGACCCCCGCTTTCGCGGGAGAACGGCACGCCCGGTCTTGGACGTCAGCCGATCCAAAGGGGGGATCGCCATCGATACACGCTGCGATAGCGCCGGTGCGTGATGGCGGTTAAGCCGCTTCCATGACCATCCCAGCCGTTCCTGCGTAACTGCCGTCGTGACGAAACCCCGCACCGTCTCCCCCGCATTGGCCTTCGCCGTTGCCGCGTTTGGCATCGGGCTGTTCTCCATGATGGACGCGGTGATGAAGTCGCTCGTCCTTGCGATCGGCGTCTATAACGCGCTGCTGTGGCGGCAGATGATCAGCGTCGGGCTCGGCGCGGTCGCATGGAAGCTCGGGAACAGCGGACGGCCGAGCAAGCGGGCGCTGAAACTGCACTGCGCGCGCGGGCTGGTGACGACCGCGATGGCGGTTCTGTTCTTCTGGGGGCTGGCCCGCGTGCCGATGGCGCAGGCGATTTCGCTGACCTACATCGCGCCGATACTCGCGTTGCTGCTCGCGGCGCTTACGCTGGGTGAGCGCGTCGGGTGGAAGACGTTCGTCGCGTCGATCGCCGCGCTTGGCGGCGTGCTGGTGGTGATGATCGGGCAAGGGCGGGAGGTGCCTGGACCCGAGACGTTCCATGGCACGCTGGCGATCCTCGGGTCGGCGGTGCTGTATGCGGTCAACCTCGTGATCGCGCGGTTGCAGAGCCAGGCGGCACGGCCCGGCGAGATCGCGTTCTTCCAGGCGCTCGTGATCACCGCGACGCTGGCGCTGGCGGCACCCTGGCTGGCGGTGGTGCCCGAGGCTGCGCAGTGGCCCAAGCTCGTGCTTGCCGCAGGGCTCGCGACCTCGTCGTTGTGGCTGCTCGGCTGGGCGTACGCGCATGGCGACACCGGCTTCCTCGCGACCACCGAATACACCTCGTTCGTCTACGCCGCGGTGCTGGGTTTCCTGGTGTTCGGCGAGCGGGTATCCGCGTTCACGCTGGCAGGCGCGGCGATCATCGTCGTCGCGTGCCTGTACGCGGCGCGGCGGCGTGACATCGCGCAGAGTTCGATCGAGGCAAGTGCATGACCCATATCCGTTCCGCCACCGCCGTCGATGTCGGCACGATCCTGCGCTTCATTCGCGAACTCGCCGCGTTCGAGCGCGAGCCCGATGCGGTCGAGGCGACCGAGCCGATGCTGGAAGACGCGCTGTTCGGGGAGCGGCCGGCAGCGGAGGCTCTGATCGCGGAAAACGCTGACGGCCCGCTCGGCTTCGCGCTGTTCTTCCATAATTTCTCGACCTGGACGGGCAAGCGCGGGCTGTATCTCGAGGATCTGTACGTGACCCCGGAAGCACGCGGGCAGGGGGTCGGCGGTGCGCTGCTGTCGCATCTCGCCGGCATGGCGCTCGATCGCGGGTGCGCGCGGTTCGAATGGTCGGTGCTCGACTGGAACGCCGATGCGATCGCGTTCTACCGGAAGGTCGGCGCGGTCGGGATGGAAGACTGGACGATCCAGCGTATGTCCGGAGATGCGCTAGTCAGGCTGGCGGGGCGGTAAGAGGGCCACCGCTGCGGCGAACACCGGTCGCGTCATATGGTACCTCCCCGGCGCAGGCCGGGGCCCAATTGGGAAACGAAGGTAACGACGGATGGTGCTCCGTTACTTCGACCTTTCCACTTGGACCCCGGCCTGCGCCGGGGAGGATTTGGGCAATAGACCGTCAGACGTCAGATCACCGCCCTGCGGCGTCGTCCGAGTTCATCGGCTCCTTGCCCTTCGCCTTCTCGGCCTCATAGCGCTCGATCGCCTCGACCGTGACGCGCTTGGCTTCCTCGGCGTCGCCCCACTTGCCGACGCGAACCCACTTCGTCTTCTCGAGGTCCTTATAATGCGTGAAGAAATGCTCGATCTGCTCGAACACGATCTCGGGCATGTCGCCGCGCTCGCCGATGTTGGCGTAATAGGGGAACACGGCGTCGACCGGCACGCAGACCAGCTTCTCGTCGCCGCCGGCTTCGTCCTCGAGGTTCAGCACCGCGATCGGACGGGCGCGAACGACGCAGCCCGGGATGAACGGCGAGCGCGCGATCACCAGCGCATCGAGCGGATCGCCGTCGGGGCTCAGCGTGTGCGGCACGAAGCCGTAGTTCGCAGGGTAGCGCATCGGCGTGTGGAGGATGCGATCGACGAACAGCGCGCCCGATGCCTTGTCGAACTCGTACTTCACCGGCTCGCCGCCGGTCGGCACTTCGATGATGACGTTGAGGTCTTCGGGCGGGTTCTTGCCGGTCGGGATGAGATCGATACGCATGGCGGTCCTTTCGAATATGACGGTGCCGGCGCTCTTCGTCTGGGAAGCGGCCGGCACCGGTAGATTTCAAAGGCTCAGCGCGGCATCAGCAGCCTGTCGAGCCCGCCGTCACCTGTACCGACCTTCTGGAGGCGCGGATAGCGCGGCCCGTCATGGTAATCGAGCGTGATATCCCGGAATCGGTCATTGTTCTTTACAGTAAGGCGGATCGGCAGCTTCGTTCCCTTCGCCGCGACGATCGCCGCCTTGAGCCGGTCGGACGAATAGGCCTCGCTGTTGACCGCCTCGATCTCGGTGCCGACGTCGAGCCCGGCCTTGAACGCCGGGCTGTCCCAGATCGACGAGGTCACGACGCCCTCCTTGTTGATCACCATGCCCAGCGAATAGCTGACATCGGTGCCGCGCGTCTTTTCCGCCTGCTTCAGATACGGGCTCTGCTCGGGTCCGTAGACCAGCTTGTAGCCGTTCATCGCGAAGCCGTTGATCGGCGCGGGCTTGCCCGTCTCGGTCAGGCGCGTGTTGAGGAACGTCGCCCAGTCATACGGGACGATGCCGTTGAGCGTCTTGGCGACGTCGGCGAAGGTGTAGGTGAGTTCGCCGTAATCGCCGTCGCGCACGCCGAAGAACGCCTTGGCGAAATCGTCGATCGACTTGGTCCCGCCGGATTTCTGGCGGAGCATCGCGTCGACCTCCATCCAGACCATCAGGCCCTCGTTGTAGTAATCCTCGGACCGCTGCCAGCTGGTCCAGCCCTTGGGCTTGCGCGCCGAGATCACTGGATCGTTGGTTGTGTCGATCAGCGGGCGCCACTGGCGGCCGGGTGCGGTGTCGTAGATGCCGAGGATCGAGGCATAGCCGTCGAGCGTGTCCTGCTTGCTAACCAGCCCCGAGCGCGCCTGCAGCACATAGCCCCAGAACTGCGTCTGGCCTTCATAGACCCACAACAGCGAATCGCGCATCGGCGTGCGGAAATCAGGGGTCCAAAGGTCGGCACCGCGCCTGAACTTGCCGTCCCAGCTATGCGTGAACTCATGCGGGAGCAGGTTGCGTGCGGCGGCGCCCGTGTCCCATTCGGTGAAATACCCCGGGCGGACGCCGTTCTCTGAGCTGCGATGATGCTCCAGCCCGATCCCGCCGAGCTGGTCGGTGATCGACAGCAGGAATTCGTAGCGGTCGTAATGCTGCGCGCCGAACGTCTTCACCGCCTGATCGACGAGCCGCTTGTGCGCGTCGATCTGCTCGGGCTTGGCCGCGAGCTGGTCGGGGCTGTCCGCGAACACGTTGAGGCCGACGCGGGGGCTGAGCGGCCAGATCTTCCCGTATTTGCCAGCGAGCGTCGGCGAATCGACGAGGATCTCGTAGTTGGTCTTGTCGTAGCTGTAGGTCGATCCCGACACCTTGGCCGGCACCGCGCCCGCCGCGGTCCAGCCCGCGGGATAGGTGGCCGTCATCTTGATCGGGATCTGACGCGTGAAATAGCCGGCCGGGTAGAGGCTGACGAGGTTCGGCTGGAGGCTGACCATCGTCGGCGTCATCACGATGCGGCCCTGGTCGCCCTTGGTCGCGGAGATGAACTGGAACTCGGCCACCAGGGTCTTCGCGCCGGTGGGCACGTCAATGTGGAAGGCGAACACGTCGACCGGATCGCGCGTCCAGGGCACGATCTTGCCGTTCGCGCGGATCACCAGGCCCGCGAGCTTCTCGATCTCGCCGCGCGGGGAATGCGCGCCGGGCAGCCACTTCGGATACAGCAGCGCCATCGGCCCCGCCTTGGCGACGGGAATGGTCTCCTTCACGCGGAAGATGCCGCGCTCGGTATCGGTCGCATCGACGTCGAGCAGCAGCGTGCCCGGATAGGGCGTGTCGACCGCGTCGGGGATGGTGTCGACGAACGGCACCGGCTGGGGTGCGGTGTTGCCTGCGGGAACCTGTGCGAAGGCAGGGACGGCAGACGCGAGCAGCGACGCGACGATAAGCTTACGGATCAAGGAAAGGCCTTCCGGCTGAGAGACGATGACCCGAGGTGTAATCGCGATAAAGGGCAGGCGTCCAGTCCTTTACCGGGCAGTCCTTTGCCGGCAGTCCTTCGCCGGTCGTGTCGTCGCCTCCGCCGGTGAACGGCGTCAGTGCGCCTTGGGTTTCTTCACCGCATGCAACGCCAACGCGATAGCACCGCCCAGGATCAGTCCGACGATGCCCGAGAAGAACGCGTTCACCGCCCAGTTCACCGCGCCCTTCGCTACCGGCACCGCAGCTGCCGCGCTCTCGGCGGTGTGGTGGATCCAGTGCGGGACCGTCGTCAGGCCGAATTCCTCGATCCCGTGGACGATGATCTGGCCACCGACCCACACCATCGCCGCCGTGCCGATCACCGACAGCGCCGACATGACGATCGGCATGCCCTTCACCAGCCCACGGCCGATTTTCTGCACGACCGGGCTGCTGCGCTGGGCGAGATGCAGTCCGATATCGTCCATCTTCACGATCAGCGCGACCGCGCCATAGACCATGATCGTGATGACGATGCCGACCAGCGCGAGCACGATCGCCTGCTCCCAGATCGGCTTGGTCGCGACGTCGGACAGCGCGATGACCATGATCTCGGCCGACAGGATGAAATCGGTGCGGATCGCGCCCGAAACCTTCTGGGCCTCGAGCGTCTTGGCATCGACCGGCTCGGCGACGACCTCCTCGGCATGCCCACCGCCGAACGCCTCGAGGATCTTCTCCGCGCCCTCGAAGCACAGATACGTCCCGCCCAGCATCAGCAGCGGCGTCAGCAACCACGGCGCGAACGCGCTCAATGCCAGCGCCGCGGGCAGGATGAACAGCAGCTTGTTGCGGAACGAGCCGAGCGCGATCTTGCCGATCATCGGCAGTTCGCGCTTGGGCTCGAACCCGACCATGTAGCGCGGCGTCACCGCGGCATCGTCGACCACCACGCCGATCGCCTTGCTGCCGGCCTTGCTGGTCGCCGCGCCGATGTCGTCTAGGCTGGCAGCGGCGAGCTTGGTAATCCCGGCAATGTCGTCGAGCAGTGCGACCAGTCCTGAGGCCATCGATGGTGTCCTTCGCGTGGGTATCGGCGTTCGGTAACGTGACAGGCGGTAACGTGACAGGATTGTCATGCAACGCCTTTCGCACTTGCGGTAGTGCGTGGCGCGCGGAATGGTTGCAGCCGCCCCGCCTAAAGCGACAGGATTAGCCATGAACGACGACTTCATCACGAACCTGCCAAAGGCGGAACTCCACCTTCATATCGAGGGCAGCCTGGAGCCCGAACTCATGTTCGCGCTGGCCGAGCGCAACAAGGTCGCCATCCCGTTCAAGAGCGTCGAGGACGTCCGCGCGGCGTACAGCTTCACCAATCTCCAGACCTTCCTCGACATCTATTATGCGGGCGCCGCAGTGCTCCAGACCGAGGAGGACTTCCGCGATCTCGCGGTCGCCTATTTCGACCGGGTCGCGCAGGACGGTGTCGTTCATGCCGAGATCTTCTTCGATCCGCAGACGCATACGCACCGCGGTATCCCGTTCGACGTCGTCGCGCGCGGGTTGTTCGCGGGGATCGACGAGGCGCAGGAAAAGCACGGCATGTCGGTCGGCCTGATCATGAGTTTCCTGCGCCATCTCGACGAGGAAGACGCGTTCAAGACCTTCGCCCAAGCCGAACCCTGGCTCGACCAGTTCATCGGCGTCGGGCTCGATTCGTCCGAAGTCGGCCATCCGCCGTCGAAGTTCGCGCGTGTGTTCGCGGCGTCGGCGGATGCCGGGCTGATGCTGTGCGCGCATGCCGGCGAGGAGGGCCCGCCCGCCTATATCCACGAGGCGCTCGACATCCTCCAGGTGGACAGGATCGACCACGGCAACCGCGCGCTGGAGGATCCGGCGCTGGTCGCCCGGCTGGCCCGCGATGCAATGACGCTGACGGTATGCCCGCTCTCGAACGTCGCCCTGCGGAACGTCGACACGCTGGAGAACCACCCGATCGACCGGATGCTCGACCTCGGTCTACGCGCGACGATCCATTCGGACGATCCCGCGTATTTCGGCGGCTATATCGGCGAGAATTTCCGCCAGACCGCGCGCGCCCGCAATCTCTCCCGCGAACAGGTCGTGACGCTGGCGCGCAACAGCTTCCTCGGCAGTTTCCTCGACGACGAGGCGCTCAGCGGTCACCTCGCGACGCTCGATGCCTATGTGAAAGCGCATCCGTGATCGGACGTTTCCTGTCGGTTTTCGAGCCGTTCATCCTGATGCTGCTCGGCACGGTCGTGCTTGCGAGCCTGTTGCCGGCGCGCGGCGAGATGGCGACGGTCGTCGGCTATGCGGCGGATATCGGCATCGTCCTGCTGTTCTTCCTGCACGGCGCGAAACTGTCGCGCGAGGCGATCCTGTCGGGCCTGCGCAACTGGAAGCTGCACCTCGCGGTGCTCGCGGTGACGTTCGTCGCCTTCCCGCTGTTCGGCCTCGGGCTCAGCGCGCTGCCGTTCGTCAACGGCCCGCTCGCTGCCGGGCTGCTGTTCCTGACCTTGCTCCCCTCGACCGTGCAGTCGTCGATCGCCTTCACCGCGATCGCGCGCGGCAACGTCGCGGCGGCGGTGTGCAGCGCGTCGTTCTCGAACCTGCTCGGCATCCTCGTCACGCCCGCCCTGGTCGCGCTGCTGATGGAGACGTCGGGCAGCGGCGGGATCTCGATCGACAGCATCGAGGCGATCGTGCTGCAATTGCTCGTTCCGTTCGTCGCCGGGCATCTGCTCCGGCCATGGATCGGCGCGTGGGTTACGCGGCGCAAGGCTTTGCTGACGGTGGTCGATCGCGGCTCGATCCTGCTGGTCGTCTACAGCGCCTTTGGGGCTGCTGTGGTCGAGGGTCTGTGGACCAAATTGTCGCTCGGCGACCTGATCCTGATCGGCCTGCTGTGCGCCGCGCTGCTCGCGTTCGTGCTCGCGCTCACCTTCGCGGTCGCGCGGTTGATGAAGCTCCCCCGCGAAGACGCGATCGTGCTCCAGTTTTGTGGCTCCAAGAAGAGCCTGGCGTCGGGCGTGCCGATGGCCGGCGTGCTCTTTCCACCCGCGCAGGTCGGCGTGATCCTGTTGCCTGTCATGCTGTTCCACCAGTTGCAGCTGATCGCCTGCGCAGTGATCGCCCGGCGCTATGCCGAGTCCGCCCCGCCGATCTCGCCCCACTGATCGCGATCAGCACCATTGTCGTCACGGTATTTGCTTTGTTCCGCGGACCATTGCAAAGCATGCGCTCCGCTATGGAGGGCCCTGGCCCATGACTGCGCTGACCGACACCGACACGGCCGCGCTCGATCAGGCGCAAACTCAGGACAGCGGGTTGAATCTGACCGCGTGCGATCGCGAGGCGATCCATATTCCCGGCGCGATCCAGCCGCATGGCCTGTTGCTGGTCGCCGACGCGGAGTCGTTGACGGTCGTCGCCGGTGCCGGCGATATCGAAGGTCGGCTGGCAGCGGACTGGCTTGGCGCGGATCTGTCGCAGCTGATCGATCAGGACGTGCGGGCCGACGACGTGCAGCAAGGTGGTCTGGTCGGCGAGTCGGTAAACGGTGTTGCCGGACGCTTCGAAGTGACGATCCATCGCAGCGGTGCCTATGTGCTCGCCGAACTCGAACCGGTCGAGGCCGCGCCGATGACCGCCGCGCAGATGCTCGGGCGGCTCAACCCGATGATCACGATGTTCGAGCGCGCGACCGATCTGAACGCACTCTGCGCCCGCGCCGCGATCGCGTTCCGCCAGCTTACCGGATTCGACCGGGTGATGGTCTATCGCTTCCTCGACGACGACGCCGGCCGGGTAATGGCGGAGGACAAGGCGGCGGGGCTCGGCACCTTCCTTAACCATCATTTCCCCGCATCGGACATCCCGAAGCAGGCGCGCGCGCTGTACGTCCGCAATCGCACGCGGACGATCCCGAGGATCGACTATGCGCCCGCGGTGTTGCGCCCGGCCGGGTTCGAGACGCTCGATCTCAGCGACGTGACGGTCCGCAGCGTCTCGCCGATCCATCTACGCTATCTCGCGAACATGGGGGTGGCGGCATCGGCGTCGATCTCGATCGTCAAGGACGGGCTGTTGTGGGGCCTGATCGCCTGCCATCACCGGACGCCGCGCAGGCTGAACCCCGACATCCGTGCCGCGTCGGCGACGCTGGCAAGCGGTCTGGCGCGCCAGATCCGCGCGAAGGAAGAGGCCGAGATCTACCGCGAACGGCTCCGGCTGCGCGGTGCCGAGGACGCGGTGATTCCCAAGCTCGCGGCCGAACCCGCCCCGCGCAGCATCATCGTGACGCTGCGCGACGATCTGCGGCGGATGCTCGACGGCGACGGGTTCGCGTTCGTGCAGGGGACGATCGTCGACACCGACGGGGTCTGCCCGGCGCATGACGAGATCCGCGACCTTGCCGCCTGGGTTTGCGCACGCAGCGGGATCGAGCCGCTTGCCACGCATGAGCTGCCGTCGCTGCTGCCGCGTGCGGACGCCTATCGTGCCTGTGCCAGCGGCGTGCTCGCGATGCCGCTGATCGACGATGGCGCGATCCTGTTCTGGTTCCGCGCCGAACAGGCCGAGGAGGTCGAGTGGGCGGGCAATCCGCACAAGGCGGTGTCGCTCGATCCGACCGCGGTACTGACCCCGCGCACGTCGTTCGACTCGTGGACGCAGGCCGTGTCCGGACGCTCGCGTCGCTGGACGCTGGAAGAGATCGAGGCCGCACACCGCCTGCGCCGCGCGTTCCACGACGCCCATGTCAACCAGCGGCTCCGGCTCCTCAACGCCGATCTTCAGCGGACGCTTGCCGACAAGGACGTGTTGATCGCGCAGAAGGACGTCCTGATGAAGGAGGTCAATCACCGCGTTCAGAACAGCCTCCAGCTGGTCGCCGCGTTCCTGTCGCTCCAGGCGAAGGCCTCCGAGGATGCCAAGGTGAAGGAGCATCTCGCCGAAGCGCAGGCGCGGCTGTCGGCGGTCGCGCTGGTCCATCGCCGCCTGTACCGCGACGATCAGGTCGAGACGGTCGATCTGTCGCGCTACCTCGAGGAACTCGCCGGCGACATGAAGGCCTCGCTCGGTGCGGAGTGGGCGGCGCAGATGCGACTCGATCTCGCACCGATCCTGGTCCCGACCGATCGTGCGGTGAATATCGGGCTGGTGCTGACCGAACTGGTCATCAACGCCAGCAAATACGCGTATGGCGGGCAGCCCGGCCCGATCCTGATCGCGCTCGAACAGCATCGCAATCGCCTCCGCCTGATCGTCGCCGACGAGGGTTCGGGCAAGGTCGGTACGCGTGAGGGATTCGGCAGCCGGATGATGAAGGCTGTTGTTGCCGGGCTCTCGGGCTCGCTCGAGCATGATGACAACATGCCGGGGCTGCGGGTGATCATGACCGCTCCGATCGAGGACCCTGTCTAGACGACGGACATTTGGTCGGAAGGGGCAAGGGTAGCGGCGAACCCAGGCTTTGGCGCGGCTGAGATTTGGTCGGGTACCGACGGCTTGAAGCCTTATGCTGCACCTGCGAAATGAACCGCATGATCGACAGCGCCCACTCCGTTTCTACCCCGCCGCCCGTCAATGCACGGCTGGCACTTCTTGCGTTGGCCGTCGGCGGGTTCGCGATCGGCACCACAGAATTCGCCGCGATGAGCCTGCTGCCGCAGTTCGCGCGGGGGCTCGGGATCGACGAGCCGACCGCGGGGCATGTCATCAGCGCCTATGCGCTCGGTGTCGTCGTCGGCGCGCCGACCATCGCGGTGCTCGCGGCAAAGATCGAGCGGCGGACGTTGCTGATCGGGTTGATGACGTTTCTCGGGCTCGCCAACGGGCTGTCCGCGATGGCGCCGACCTATCATCTCATGCTGCTCTGTCGGTTTCTCAGCGGCCTGCCGCACGGCGCGTATTTCGGGATCGGGTCGCTGGTCGCGGCCTCGATGGTGCCGCGCGAGAAGCGGTCGCGGGCGGTGTCGCGGATGATGCTCGGGCTGACGGTCGCGACGATCGCGGGGGTGCCGCTCGCCAACGGGATCGGCCAGTGGTTCGGCTGGCGCTGGGGCTTCGGGATCGTCGCGATCATCGCCGCGGCGACGGTGGTGATGCTGTTCAAGTTCGCGCCGGTTCTGCGGCCTGCGAAGGATGCCAGCCCGCTGGGCGAGCTCGCGGCACTGCGCAACGGGCAGGTCTGGCTGACGCTGGCGATCGGGGCGGTCGGGTTCGGCGGAATTTTCTGCGTCTACACCTACCTTGCCTCGACACTGACCGACGTCACCGGCGTGTCGTCCGCCTTCACCCCCGTAGCGTTCGCGCTGTTCGGCGTCGGCCTGACGATCGGCACGCTGGTTTGCGCCAAGGCCGCGGACGTCGCACTGATGCCGGCGGCGGGAATCACGCTGTTGTTCGGGGCAGGGGCGCTCGCGCTCTACGCGCCAGCCACGCCGCACCTCTGGGCGATGTTGCCGGTGGTGGTGCTGATCGGTTGCGGCGGAGGCCTGTCGACGATCCTCCAGACCCGGCTGATGGATATCGCGGAAGAGGCGCAGACGCTGGCCGCCGCGCTCAACCACTCCGCGTTCAACACCGCGAACGCGCTCGGGCCTTGGCTTGGCGGACTGGCGATCGCGGGTGGGTATGGGCTGCCGTCGACCGGCTGGGTCGGGACGGCGCTGGCGCTCGGCGGGTTTGCGATCTGGGCGCTGTCGTGGACGCTGGATCGTCGGCGGGCCTGACTGCCCTCACCGTCATTCCAGCGTTCGCCGGCTGACCGTCATCCCAGCGAAAGCTGGGATCTCCCCCCTTCCGGGTCGCGGCGTCCGCCAACAGAAATACCCCAGCTTTCGCTGGGGTGACGGTTGTGGCTGTGCCTGAAGATATGCCAATCGCAACCACCCCGGCGAAGGCCGGGGCCCAATTGGCGAGGCCATGGTAACGGGGTGCTGTGCTCAGTTAGCACGGTTCCCCTCTACCACCCCGGCCTGCGCCGGGGTGGTAGAGGGGAAGGCTAGTCGCGCCAAACCTCACCGCGCGATGTCCCGCTTCGCCAGCTGCTTGTTCAGACCCAGCGCGATCAGCGTGAACACCGCGCCCGAGAACAGATACGCGCCGCTCGCCGCCAGCCCCAGCTTGCTCGTCAGTAGCAGCGCCGCCAGCGGGGCGAAGCCCGCACCGAACAGCCAGGCGAGATCGGTCGTCAGCGCCGAGCCCGTGTAGCGATGCTGCGGCGACAGGCTCGACGCGATCGCGCCCGAGGACTGGCCGAACGACAGACCGAACAGCAGGAAGCCGATCCCCATGAACAGGCGCTCGCCGGTCTCTCCGCCGTCGAGCAGCGACGGTGCTGCGATCGCGAACAGCGCGATCAGCACCGCGATCGTCCCCAGCATCGTGCGACGGCCGAACCGGTCCGCGAGAAGCCCCGAGACCAGCATCGCGCCGATCCCGATCACCGCGCCGATCACCTCGACCACCAGGAAGCGCGCCGGTGCCTCACGCGTGAACAGCACGACCCACGACAGCGGGAACACCGTCACCATATGGAACAGCGCGAAGCTGGCGAGCGGCACGAACGAGCCGAGCCAGATCGCCTTCCACTGCGACTGCACGGTCTCGACCACCGGTGCCGGCTCGAGCTCGCGCTTGGCATACATCTCTTCGAATTCTGGCGTCACGACCAGGCGAAGGCGGGCGAACAGCGCGACGACGTTGATCGCGAACGCCACGAAGAACGGATAGCGCCAGCCCCAGGCGAAGAAATCCTCGGTCGGCAGCGCGGCCACGAAGAATGCGAACAGCCCGCTGGCGACCAGCAGTCCGATCGGCGCGCCCAGCTGCGGCAGCATCGCATACCAGCCGCGATGCTTCTCCGGCGAGTTGAGCGACAGCAGCGAGGCGAGGCCGTCCCAGGCGCCGCCGAGCGCGATGCCTTGGCCGATCCGGAGCAACGCAAGGATCGCGACCGACCAGTTGCCGACCGAGTCGTAGCTGGGGATGAACCCCATCGCGACGGTCGAGGTGCCCAGCAGGAACAGCGACATCGTCAACTTGACGCTGCGGCCATAGGCGCGATCGACCGCGATGAAGATGATCGAGCCGATCGGGCGGGCGATGAACGCCAGCGCGAACACCGCGAACGAATAGAGCGTGCCCTGCAACCGGTCGACATACGGGAACACCAGGGTCGGGAACACCAGCACCGAGGCGATCGCGTAGACGAAGAAGTCGAAGAATTCCGAGGTGCGGCCGATCACCACGCCGATCGCGATCACGCCAGGCGTGACGTGCTCGCCGTCGCTGTGGATACTGCGAGCGTCGGCTTCGAAGCTCGTCTCGGGAATTGTGTTTGCACTCATTCTTCAACTCGCTCTTCAGGGCGCGGACCCGATGATACCCCGGTGATACGCCGTTCCGGCGGATGCGGGCAGGGGTAATCTATGCTATCCCTGATACCGATAAAGCCATGCCGATGTTGCAGTGCAGCGCCCATTGGACAAATTGTCCACTGTAGTGCGGCGCAATCGAGGCGTAGGGGGACCGCATGACCGTCGTGACACAGCTTTCCCGTACCAAAATCTCGGCTCGAAAATGGTTGGTTGCCATGCCCTTGGCATTGCTCACCAGCGGTTGCGACTGGGTCGTGATGTCGCCTGCTGGCGATATCGCAGTGCAGCAGCGAGACCTCGTGCTGATCGCGACCGGGCTGATGCTGCTGATCATCGTTCCGGTGATCTTTTTGACCCTGTTCTTCGCGTTCCGCTATCGCCAAGCGAACACGGCCGCCAAGTACGAGCCCAACTGGGATCACTCGGTCGGCCTCGAGCTGCTGATCTGGGGTGTGCCGCTGCTGATCATCATCGCGCTCGGCGCGCTGACCTGGACCAGCACGCATCTGCTCGATCCGTATCGTCCGCTCGGCCGGATCAAGCCGGATACGCCGACGCTCGCGAACAATGTGCCGGTGGGCAACCTGGTCGACAAGCAGCAACTCGCCAACGGCGTCGGCAAGCCGCTCGAGGTGCAGGTCGTCGCGCTCGATTGGAAGTGGCTGTTCATCTATCCGGAATACGGGATCGCCACGGTCAACGAACTGGCCGCGCCGGTCGATCGCCCGATCCGCTTCCAGATGACCTCGTCGTCGGTGATGAACGCGTTCTACATCCCTGCGCTCGCCGGCATGATCTATACGATGCCCGGCATGCAGACGACGCTGAACGCAGTCATCAACAAGCCCGGCAATTACGAGGGCTTCTCGTCCAACTATAGCGGCGCAGGCTTTTCGGGCATGCGCTTCCGCTTCCACGGCGTCAGCGACGCGGGCTTCGATGCCTGGATCAACCAGGTCAAGCAGCGTGGCGGTGGTTTGAACCGTGCGAGCTATCTCCAGCTGGAGAAGCCGAGCGAGAAGGTCCCGGTCCGCTATTACAATGCGGTCGCGCCGGACATGTTCAAGCTGGTCGTCGAACAGTGCGTACAGCCCGGCAAGGTCTGCATGTCGCAGATGATGCACGGCGGCAAAGGCGGGGGGGACTCGCATGCCGGCATGGCGATGCCGGGCGTCAATGGCGGCAAGGGTCCGCAGGCTTCGTCCGAGCGGGTCGAAGGCGCCCTGCTGAAGGACGCCGACGAAAAGGGTAGCGGCCAGCATTGGACCGCGCCCGCCGACATAAAACAGGACGGCGCGAACAATGCGCCCGGATCGGTATCGAACCGCAATCACACGATGTTGATGCCCAAGAAGAATGGGTTGTCCCCCTCCACCATGCCGGGCACGCGCCCCGTCGCGAACGGCTAGAGAACCATCATGAACGACACTCTGTTGAAGACAATCTTCGGCCGCCTGACCCTGGAGTCGCTGCCGCTGCACGAACCGATCGTCGTCGCCACCTTTGCGATGGTGGCGATCGGTGGCGCAGGCCTCGTCGCGGCACTGACCTATTTCAAGGTCTGGGGCTATCTGTGGAACCAGTGGTTCACCAGCGTCGATCACAAGAAGATCGGCATCATGTACATCATCCTGGCGATCGTCATGCTGCTGCGCGGGTTCTCCGACGCGATCATGATGCGCGCGCAGCAGGCGATGGCGTTCAACGGGTCCGAAGGGTACCTGACCGCGCATCACTACGACCAGGTCTTCACCGCGCACGGCGTGATCATGATCTTCTTCGTGGCGATGCCGCTGGTCACGGGCCTGATGAACTATGTCGTCCCGCTCCAGATCGGTGCGCGCGACGTGTCGTTCCCGTTCCTCAACAATTTCAGCTTCTGGATGACCGCGGCGGGTGCCGTGATCGTCATGATGTCGCTGTTCATCGGTGAGTTCGCGCGGACCGGCTGGCTCGCGATGCCGCCCCTCTCAGGGTTGGCGTACTCGCCGGACGTCGGTGTCGATTACTATATCTGGGCGTTGCAGATCGCCGGCATCGGAACCTTGCTGTCCGGCGTCAATCTGGTCGCGACCATCGTCAAGATGCGCGCGCCCGGCATGACCATGATGAAGATGCCGATCTTCACCTGGACGTCGCTCTGCACCAACATCCTGATCGTCGCCGCCTTCCCGGTGCTGACCGCGGTTCTCGCGATGCTGTCGCTCGACCGTTACATCGGCACCGCGTTCTTCACGAACGACTCGGGCGGCAACCCGATGATGTACGTCAACCTGATCTGGATCTGGGGTCACCCGGAGGTCTACATCCTGGTCCTGCCGGCGTTCGGCATCTTCTCGGAAGTCACCTCGACCTTCTCGGGCAAGCGCCTCTTCGGCTATAGCTCGATGGTCTATGCGACGCTCGTCATCACGATCCTCGCCTATCTCGTCTGGCTGCACCACTTCTTCACGATGGGGTCGGGCGCGAGCGTGAACTCGTTCTTCGGCATCACCACGATGATCATCTCGATCCCGACCGGGGCCAAGATCTTCAACTGGCTGTTCACGATGTACAAGGGGCGGATCCGGTTCGAACTGCCGATGATGTGGACGATCGCCTTCATGGTGACCTTCACGATCGGCGGCATGACCGGCGTCCTGCTCGCCGTACCGCCTGCCGACTTCGTGCTCCACAACTCGCTGTTCCTGGTCGCGCATTTCCATAACGTGATCATCGGCGGGACGCTGTTCGGCATGTTCGCGGGCATCAACTACTGGTTTCCGAAGGCGTTCGGCTTCAAGCTGAACGAGACGTGGGGCAAGATCTCGTTCTGGTGCTGGGTCGTGGGCTTCTACTTCGCCTTCATGCCGCTCTACGTGCTCGGCCTGATGGGCGTGACCCGCCGGATGCGCTATTTCGACGATCCGAACCTGCAGATCTGGTTCGTCATCGCCGCCTTTGGTGCAGCGCTGATCGCCGCCGGTATCGGTGCCTTCCTGATGCAGATCTTCGTCAGCATCCGGAACCGCGAGAAGCTTGCCGACCTCACGGGCGATCCGTGGAACGGCCGCACGCTTGAGTGGGCGACCTCGTCGCCGCCGCCGGAGTATAACTTCGCGTTCACGCCGATCGTCCACGACCTGGACGCCTGGTACGACATGAAGGAGCGCAAGGCGGTCCGTCCGGTCAGTGGCTTCAAGTCGATCCACATGCCTAGCGGCACCGGCACGGGCGTCGTGCTCGCCGGCCTCAGCGTGGCGTTCGGGTTTGCGATGATCTGGTACGTCTGGTGGCTCGCAGGGCTGGCGCTCGCCGGCATCTTCGGCACCACCATTTTCCACACCTTCAACTACAAGCGCGACTATCACATCCCGGTCGAGGACGTGATCGCCAGCGAGGACGCGCGCACCCGCCAGCTCGCGATCCAGGGAGCCTGACGCGATGTCCGCAATACCGATGAAGGACGGTCTGAACGAGACCAAACCGGTCTCGTTCTATGACCTAGACGAGCACGAGCATCCCGATGGCGGCAGCACGATGCTGGGCTTCTGGATGTACCTGATGAGCGATTGCCTCATCTTCGCGGTGCTGTTCGCGGCGTACGCCGTGCTCGGCAACAGCTATGCCGGCGGCCCCAGCCCGAAGGAGATCTTCGAGCTGCCGCTGGTGGCGGTAAACACCGCGATGCTGCTGTTCTCGTCGATCACCTACGGCTTCGCGATGCTGTCGATGGAGGAGGGCCGCCAGCGCGTCATGCAGATGTGGCTGGTCTTCACCGGTCTGTTCGGCCTCGCGTTCCTGTCGATCGAAATGTACGAGTTCGCCACCCTCATCCATGAGGGTGCGGGCCCGACCCGTAGCGCGTTCCTGTCGTCGTTCTTCACGCTGGTCGGCACGCACGGCCTTCACGTCACGATGGGCCTGATCTGGCTCGTCACGCTGATGGTCCAGGTCCAGAAGCACGGTCTGATCGCCGCCAACAAGCGTCGCCTGATGTGCCTCAGCATGTTCTGGCATTTCCTCGACGTCATCTGGATCGGCGTCTTCACCTTCGTCTATCTGATGGGCACCCTACGATGAGCGACACCCACGCGCACGACGCACACGCGGACCATGGCGATCACGGCCATGGCGATCACGCCTCGCACGGCACCCGCGGCAGCTACATCAAGGGGTTCTTCCTCTCGGTCATCCTGACCGCGATCCCGTTCTGGATCGTCATGACCGACGCGTTCAAGGATCCGTCGACCGCAGCCCTCGTCGTGATGGTGTTCGCGGTCGCGCAGATCGTCGTCCACATGATCTACTTCCTGCACATGAGCGGCAAGTCGGAGGGCGGCTGGACGATGATGGCGCTGATCTTCACGATCATCCTGGTCGTCATCACGCTCAGCGGATCGATCTGGGTGATGTACCACATGAACACGAACATGATGCCGATGCAGGCCGCGGCAGACATGTGATGAAGACGCGACCGGGCCCTGCCGTCTATGTCGCAGGCCTGGTCGCGCTGCTGCTGTTCGCCGGGTTCATGGCGCTCGGCATCTGGCAGGTCGAGCGCCGCGCCTGGAAGCTCAACCTGATCGAACAGGTCGCGGCCCGCGCGCATGCCGTGCCGGTCGCGCCACCAGGCCCCGCTTCCTGGGGCGCGATCACCGCCACCACCGACGCCTATCGCCGCATCCGGCTCGACGGCGTTCTCGACAATACCCGTGAGACGCTGGTGCGCGCCGCTACCGCGCTCGGCAGCGGCTATTGGGTCGTCACGCCCTTGCGGACGCGCGAGGGCTTCACCGTCCTGGTCAACCGCGGCTATGTCTCGCCCGAGCAGCGCGTTGCGCATGCCAAGCCGACCGGCCAGGTCACGATCACCGGCTATCTCCGCATCACCGAGCCCAACGGCGGCTTCCTCCGCAGCAACGATCCCGCGACCGACAAATGGTATTCGCGTGATGTCGCCGCGATCGCCAAGGCCCGAGGTCTCTCGAACGTCGCGCCTTATTTCGTCGATGCGGACAAATCCGGCGCGGGCGCCCCGGTCGGCGGCCTGACGATCATCGCCTTCCCGAACAATCACCTCGTCTACATGCTCACCTGGTTCGCGCTTGCCGCAATGACCATCGTCGCGTTCGTCGTGTTCGTTCGCCAGGATGCACGCAAGCGGCGAGAGGAGGCATGACCTCCGCAGGCGCACGCCAGGGCTGGCAACGCTGGCTCGCCCTTGCCACCGCGCGCACCGACGCGACCGGCAACGCCAACATGCGTCAGCTCGTGACGCTGCGCTGGATCGCGGTCGCCGGCCAGTTCGTCACGATATTGTTCGCGCGGTTCGGTCTCGGCTTCGACCTCCCGCTCGTCCCGATGATGGCCGCGCTCGCCGCCGCGGTCGGCCTCAACATCGCCAGCATGCCGCTCTATGGCTGGCGCAAGGGTGCGAACATCCAGCTCCTGTTGGCGCTGCTGTTCGACGTCGGCCTGCTCACCACGCAGCTCTATCTGGCGGGTGGTGCGACCAACCCGTTCATTTCGCTTTACCTGCTCCACGTTGTGCTCGGCGCAGTGCTGCTCGATCGCTGGTCGAGCTGGGCGATCGTCGTCGTCACCGCCGCCTGCTTCGGCCTGCTCACGCTCTATTATCACCCGCTGATCCTGCCTCCAGACTACAGCGGCGAGTATTTCCTGCTCTACACGATCGGCTCGCTGCTTTGCTTCATGCTGATCGCGACGCTGCTGATGCTCTTCATGGCCCGCATCACCGGCAATTTGCGCGCCCGCGATACGCGCCTAGCCGACCTGCGCCAGCAGGCCGCGGAGGAGGACCACATCGTCCGCATGGGCCTATTGGCTTCCGGCGCCGCGCACGAACTCGGCACGCCATTGGCATCGATCGCCGTGATCCTCGCCGACTGGCGCCGCATGCCGACCCTCGCGCATGACGCCGACCTCCAGGCCGAGATCGTCGAGATGCAGTCCGAGGTCCAGCGCTGCAAGGCGATCGTTACTGGGATCCTGCTATCCGCCGGCGAAGCGCGCGGCGAAGCGCCCGAGATCATGCCGCTCCACCAGTTCCTCGACGCGATCGTCGACGAATGGCGCGCCGTTCACCCCTCGGTCGATTTCGACTACACCACGCGAGTCGGCGACGATCCGCAGGTCGTCTCCGACCCCGCGCTCAAACAGGTGATCGCCAACGTGCTCGACAACGCCGCCGAAGCCTCGCCGCACTGGGTCGCATTCCGCGGTGAACGCAGCGATGGCGACCTCGCCCTGATCGTCCGCGACCGCGGCCCCGGCTTCAGCGCCGAGCGGCTCGCAAGCTTCGGCAAACCCTATCAGTCGAGCAAGCGCGAACCCGGCCACGGCCTCGGCCTGTTCCTCGCGGTCAACGTCATGCGCAAGCTCGGCGGCGGCGTGTCCGTCGTGAACTGCGACGACGGCGGCGCGGAAGTCACGATCAGCATGCCTCTCTCGGCGATCGCGCTCTCATGAGGACTACGGCATGAGCGAACCCGCCCTGCTCGCGATCGTCGAGGACGACGAGACATTCGCCCGCACGCTTCGCCGCTCGTTCGAACGCCGCGGCTACGAAGTGATGCAGGCCGCCAGCCACGAGGAGCTCGTCGAGCAACTCGCGGAGCGCACGCCGCGCTATGCGGTGGTCGACCTGAAGCTCGGCGGCGCGTCGGGCCTCGTCTGCGTCCAGACGCTCCACGCGCATGATCCCGACATCATCGTCGTCGTCCTCACCGGCTTCGCCAGCATCGCCACCGCGGTCGAGGCGATCAAGCTCGGCGCCTCCCACTATCTCGTAAAACCCTCGAACACCGACGACATCGAAGCTGCGTTCGATCGCACCGATGGCGTCGTCGACACCGAACTGTCCGAACGCCCGACCTCGATCAAGACGCTCGAATGGGAGCGGATCCACACCACGCTCGCCGAAACCGACTTCAACATCTCCGAGACCGCGCGCCGCCTCGGCATGCACCGCCGCACGCTCGCGCGGAAACTCGAGAAGCGTCCCGTCAAATAACGGCAACGCATCGGCGATGGCCAGCGTTGTTCCCCGATGCGCTTCCAAAAACTCTGGCAACCCCGCCGCCTGCTGGCGACCCCATCCGCGCTGACCTGGGAACACGGTGCCGAGATTGCCGCGCGTGCAACTGCCCTCGGCGTACCGGTCACAACGCTGCCGAGCGACCGCATCAAACTCGACTTCCCCGACGATTCCCGCCGCGCCTATGCCGAAGCCAAGGCCACGCTGGCGCTGGTCGTCGCGCCGCCGTCGAAGCGCAAGCTCCAGCCAATCGCCCCCAGCGCGGACTGGCGGATCGACCTCGCCGAGGGCTGCCCCGCGCATTGCGGCTATTGCTACCTCGCCGGCTCGCTCAAAGGCCCGCCGATCACGCGAGTCTACGCGAACCTGCCTGAGATCCTCGCAGAACTTCCCGCGCATCTCGGGCAGGGTACCGTCACGTCGCGCTCGACCGCCCGCGCGCACGAGGGCACGACGTTCGAGGCCTCCTGCTACACCGACCCGCTCGGCATCGAGCACGTCACCGGATCGCTGTCCGCGCTGATCGCGCATTTCGGCGCGTGGGAAGCGGACGTGCAACTCCGCTTCACAACGAAGTTCGACGCGGTAGAGCCACTGTTGGCGCTCGATCACCGCGGCCGCACCCGCATGCGCGCCTCTATCAACCCCACCGCCTATGCACGCTTCGAAGGCGGCACGAGCCCCGTCGCCGCGCGACTGGTGGCGCTGCGCAGAATGGCGGACGCCGGCTACAAGATAGGCCTGACCGTCGCCCCGATCATCGCCGCCGAAGGCTGGCGCGAAGCATATGGCGACTTGCTGGCGGAGGCGGGCAGGATGCTCGCCGACGTGCCCGACGTGACGATCGAGCTGATAACCCACCGCTACACCCCCGGATCGAAGGCGGTGCTCGAAACCTGGTACCCCGGCTCGTCACTCGACCTCAGCATGGCCAACCGCACCGAGAAACGCACAAAGTTCGGCTCCGTAAAATACGTCTACGACGCCGAAACGATGCGCGCGCTCCGCAGCTTCTTCCAGGACGAGATCGCCGCCAAGCTCCCGCAGGCCCGTATCCTCTACTGGACATGACCGCCACGCCAACCGGCAACGCAGCGTTGCCATTCGCGGCCTTCCGATCGTCCCCGCCCCCGCCTACCTCCAGACCATGACAAACACCCGCCAGCCAAGCCTCTTCATCCCGCACGGTGGCGGGCCCTGTTTCTTCATGGACGACCCGGCGGGCAATTGGACCGGCATGGCCGCGTACCTCCGATCGATCGCCGCCTCGCTGCCCGAAAAGCCCAAGGCGATCCTGGTCGTATCCGGCCACTGGGAAACGCGCGGCTTCGCCTTCACCGGTGCTGCCACCCCGCCGCTGATCTACGACTACGGCGGCTTCCCCCAGCACACCTACGAACTGCGCTACGACGCCCCCGGCGATCCCGCGCTGGCAGCCCGCGCCGCCGATCTGCTCCGTGGCGCCGGAATGACCGCGACCATCGATCCCACGCGCGGCCTCGGTCACGGCGTCTTTATACCGATGAAGGTCGCATTCCCCGACGCCGATATCCCAGTCGTCGAAATGTCGGTCGACCGCGATCTCGACCCGGCGCTGCACGCCACCGCCGGCCGCGCACTCGCCCCGCTGCGCGACGAAGGCGTCCTGATCGTCGGTTCGGGCATGAGCTTCCACAACATGCGTGGTTACGGCGATCCCCGCTTCACCGCGCCGTCCGAAGCCTTCGACCAATGGCTCACCGCCGCGGTCGAGTCCGACCCAACCGCCCGAGCGGCAGCGCTAGCCGACTGGGCCGAAGCCCCCGCCGGCCGCCTCTCGCATCCCCGCGAAGAGCATCTCCTACCACTGATGGTCGCCGCCGGTGCCTCCGACCAGCCCGGCGCACACGTCTACGGGGAGCGCGTCCTGCAAACCGCAATCTCCGGCTACCGCTTCAACTGATGAGGTCAGGCGGCCATCGGCGCTTCACGATCCTCCCCCGCCAGGGGGAGGTGGCGCCGAAGGTGACGGAGGGGGAGGACACGGCACAGCGGTTTCTCTTACCCCCCCCCTCCGTCTGGCAAGCGCCAGCCACCTCCCCCTGGCGGGGGAGGATCCATTCATCGTTCAATACGCTAAAGGAATTCCCATGGCTCTTCCCGTCCTGCTCGCTATCTCCGGCAGCCTGCGCCGCGGCTCGTACAACACCGCGATTCTGACCACGCTAGGCGATGCGATCACCGACAAGGCAGCGCTGAAAATCTTCCCGCTGAACGACGTGCCGCTCTACGATCAGGACGCCGACACCGACACGCCCCCCGCCGCGGTCGCAGCCCTGCGCGCGGCGATCGGCGCGGCCGACGGGATCGTCATCGCCTCCCCCGAATATAATCACGGCATCTGCGGCGTCCTGAAGAACGCGCTCGACTGGGCCTCGCGCCCGCACGGCAAGGCGACGCTCACGGGGAAGCCGGTGTTCACGCTCACCTCGTCGCCCGGCGCAGTCGGCGGCGCGCGTGCGCACGCGCAACTCAACGAGACGCTGGCCTCGATCGGCGCCCGCACCGTCCTGCGTCCCCAAGCCGTCGTCGGCGCGGTGCACGAGAAGATCGCCGATGCTCGCCTGACCGACCAGCGCACGCTCGACTTCCTGGTCGGCGGCGTGGACGACCTGCTCGCCGACATCGCCCGCCCCACCACTGCCGACCGCGAGGCGTCCTGACATGCGGCGGGTCCTCAACCAGTATCCGGCGCAGCGCGACGACATCGCCGATCTCGTCACCCGCCGCCCGCTACCGGGGCCGGGCCTGCCGCAGGTCGATCCGTTCCTGTTCCTCAACCATCACGGCCCGCAGACCTATCGCCCCGGCAACACCGGCCTGCCGTTCGGCCCGCACCCGCACCGCGGGTTCGAGACCGTCAGCTTCATCCTGAAGGGCGAGATGGCGCATCTCGACAGCGGCGGCCACGAAAGCGTCATCCGCGCCGGCGGCGTCCAGTGGATGACCGCCGGCTCGGGCCTGATCCACGCGGAAATCTCGCCAACGTCGTTCAAGCGCGACGGCGGTCCGCTGGAGATCCTGCAACTCTGGGTCAACCTCCCCGGCCGGCTCAAAATGGCCAAGCCCGCCTATACCGGCCTCCAGCGCGAGGACATTCCCGCGGTACCGGTCGACGGCGGCGTAGTGAACCTGATCTCGGGCGGCTTCGAAGACCAGCGCGGCCCGATCGAATCGCTGACGAACGTAGCGATGATGACCGTCGAACTCGAAGCCGGCGCGGAGGTCGACCTGCCGGCGCCAAGCGGCCGCGCAGTCTTCTTCTACGTCGTCGCTGGCTCGCCATCGGCCAACGGCACGCCGATCAAGCCGCATCACCTCGCCACTTTCGGCAACGATGGCAACACGATCACAGTGACGACCGAAGCCCCCGCGACGATCCTGTACGGTCATGCCGACCCGATCAACGAACCCGTCGTCTCGCACGGACCCTTCGTCATGAATACCCGCGAGGAGATCGTGCGCGCGATCGAGGATTATAATGCCGGTCTGTTCGGCAAGCCCCCGGTCGTGAGCTAAGGCGTTTGGCGCACCGGCGGCAGCGCGGCACAGATATCCGCGCCACCCGCCGACACCGTGAAAAACGGCCCCGACCGGTTCTCGCGCGATGCGATCCAGGCGACGAACCGCGGATTATCCGTCGCGCGATACTGGAAGTGCGGTCGCGCGGCCGCCGGCAGGTCGCTCGCCAGCCGCGCAGACACGATCGGACTCCGTTCGCCCTCGGTCTTGTAGAAGCCGAGATCGCCGGTCCCACGCGGCAAGGACGATAGCCACTCGATCCCGTCGATCACCCGCCCGACGACCGCGATGTTGCGATCAAGCGCACGCGGCGAGTGGCCGATCACGGTGTAGAGTTCCGCCCCGCTCCCGGTACTCGGTGCCAGATCGCGCGCGACCCCCACCATGCCATAGCAATGCGGCAGCCACTCGGTCGCGCCATTGGCTGTGAGCGGCCACCCGTCACGGCTATATCCCGCCCATTCGGCATAAGGATCACGCAGCGACAGCCGTGCGACGGTGGTCGGGCCGGCATGCGAATACTCCGCCGGCGGGTTGGCGACGACGCCCGCGGCGAGCGGTTTCTTCTCCGTCGCATCGCCCCATTGCGCGACGTAATTGTCCTGCACCCGGTACACGCTCGTCCCGACATCCCACCAGTGCGCAGCGGCGAGCTTGCGGATGTTGGCGACGTGCACGGGCGCATAGCGCGGCGCCAGCCGAACCGTGACGCGGTGGCCATTGGCGAGCGTGAACACGAGCAGTTCGTCATCCGGCACCGCCACCCAATCAGCCGGCAAAGGATCGGACGGCAGCGTCGCGGCGGCGGGAACTACCTGCGCAAACGCGGCAGCGATCAGCAAATTCATCATGAACGCAGACTGCCCGACCCCGTCTGCACACGCAATCGCTTGCACGCACGCGAAACCCGCACTAGCAGACCCCCTTCCAGAGCAATGCGGAGCGGTGGCCGAGTGGTCGAAGGCGCTCGCCTGGAAAGTGAGTATACGTCAAAAGCGTATCGTGGGTTCGAATCCCACCCGCTCCGCCACCTGGTCTCAGCGCTACCTCTCAAAAGCACGAGCGACCTCGAAAGCCGCGCAGAACTGCGTGGTTTCGCGACGCGGTCGTACTGGGAGACTGTCGCCGAAAGACAAAACCAAGGCTTTCCGAGGCCATTTCTCCGCGCCAAAGGCAGGCAGTACCGTTTGAGGATTTTCCCGTTTCAGCGGGAAAATACTGGGGCGAACGCAATCTGCATCGTCGATAAGTAGCCCCGGTAGTCCGGATCCATCCGGTTTCAGTAGGTTTTTGAGAGGGAATTCGGGTCAACAGCCACGGGAATTAACTACCGCAATCTGCACCTTTGCGATCACTTGACGGGTAGTCGGGGCGGAGGCATGACGGTGAGGCACGGAGCCAATGGCCCGAACATGTCGGTCGACCGAACCGGTCGTTAAGAGGCAATGCCCTCGAGATGTCATAGCGGTTAGCGCAACGCGATAGCCGTCACTGCGGAAACATCGTTGGCCATCCAGCTCGCTCGTTTGTGCAGCGACGGATGCGCCATCTCACCTATCTGGCGGGCTTCGACCCGCCTTGGCGACGAGACACGCAATGACAAAGCAACTCGAATATAAAGTTCATCTCCGCCCCCCCGGCGAACTAAAGGCGCGCAGCGACAATCCGCGCGTTCATAGTAAGAAGCAAGTCCAAGCGATCATGACCTCCATGAGACAGTTTGGGGTAACTCATCCGGTGCTTATCGATGATCAAGACCAGATCGTGGCAGGTCACGGCCGCGTTGAGGCAGCATTGGCACTAGGGCTGGCCACCATACCGGTAATCTGTCTGCATCATCTCACAAAGGCCGAACTGAAGGCTTTCATGATCGCCGACAATCGTACAGCCGAGCTGGCTACGTGGGATCGCGAGCTCCTGGCAAAGAGCTTTGCAGAGATCGAAGTGCTCGACAATGAGCTGGACCTTTCGGTGACCGGCTTTGACGTTGAAGAAGTCGACCTTTTGGCTGATTACAGATCGACCAAAAAGCCGAAGCTGGAAGCCGAAATCCCGGCTTTGCGCGAACGGGCGGTGTCTCGCGAGGGAGACCTCTGGATTATAGGAGATCGCCACCGGTTGCTTTGCGGTGACGCCACCATCGCAGCCTCGTATGTAACGCTACTTGGAGATGATCGCATCGACATGGTGATCACTGATCCGCCTTGGAACTGCCCGATCCAAGGACATGTCAGCGGACTTGGGAAAAACAAGCACCGGGAGTTCGTCGCTGCATCTGGCGAAATGACGCGGGAAGAGTTTAAGCGCTTTCTTGAAGCATTCATGTTCCAGCTGGAGCGGGTCAGTCGGTCGGGCTCGCTACACTATGTTTTCTGCGATTGGCGCATCCTCGGAGACGTACTTTCAGTGGGCGAGGCGGTCTATGATCGCCTCGTCAATCTGGCTGTTTGGGCCAAGACCAACGCGGGGATGGGCTCTTTTATGAGGAGCCAGCATGAACTTGTAGCTATCTACAAGAAAGGCCGTCGCGCTCACATCAACAACGTCAATCTCGGCGTCGATGGACGTCATCGCAGCAACGTCTGGACTTTCGCGGGCGCAAACAGCTTCGGTCACGGTCGAGATGACGCGTTAGCGATGCATCCCACGGTCAAACCCGTTCTCATGATCGCCGAAGCGGTTAAAGATGCGAGCCACCGCGGTGATCTCATACTTGACCCGTTCGGTGGATCAGGAACTACCTTGATGGCCTGCCAGGACACGGGACGGCGCGCGCGTCTAATGGAACTAGACCCACTCTATGTGGATGTGATCATCTCCCGCGCGGGTCGGGAAGGGATGACAGCCGTTCTAGAAACTACCGGCCAAACCTTTAACGAGGTTCGCGGCGACCGGGAGGTGCAGCATGGCTGACGATCCTGAGAAACCTGTCGGATACGGCAATCCGCCAAAACACAGCCAGTTTCGCAAGGGCTGTCCTCAACCCAAGCGACGCACGAAGGCGAGCGGGGCGATTGATGTGTACGCCTTGATCAACGCGCCGGTAACGGTCGGGGAGGGTAATGCCGCCTACAAGATGCACCCGCACGAGCTCGCTCTTCGTAAACTCGCAAGCGATGCGATTAAGGGCAACATGCGGGCCATTGAGCTGCTGATCAACGAGTTCATCCGCTACGACATCATCACGGCGCAGGTGACAGGGGCCGAGTGGCGTGTGCGAATATACCGCCCTATCGACTATGACCCCGACAAGTGGGATCAGAACTTAAAGCTCTATGGCCCGCCTCCCTGGCCCTTGGAACATGACGGTCTTTGTCGGATACAGGAGCTTCGCGATGCAGCCCGAGGATGACGGTTTCATCGAAGACGACTTTACTGACGCTTATGAGGAGGAACTAATAGAACGGCCGCGGGGGGTCAGGTTCGGTGAGGGCCAGCCGATCAATCGCCTTGGTCGGCCACGCGGTTCTCCCAATCAGCGCACAATGGCAAAGCGTGTCGCCATGCAGCGTCACAAGGTCACCATCGACGGTAAATCGTGCCGAAAATCGACCCTCGAGCTAGTATTGTTAAGCTTGAGAAAGAAAGCTGCTCAAGGTGATGTAAAGGCGTTTAAGCTTCAACGATCCCTATTGCAAAAACTTGCTCCCCGGCAGGAGGGGCGTTCTGCGGTCTTGATTTTACCAGCAAAGCTAACTTGCGATGAGTGGGAGGCGGTCTATGATTCAAGCTTTCCCAACGAAGATGTTGCCGAACGTTTTCCCTACTTGATGCGCGAGCGTAAGGCTCACCAGCAATACACAGCTGACATCGATCGTGAATTACGGGAATCACAGGCGGTAGATAGATCAAAAAAATAAAAAGCCGGTATGGTGGTAGAATAAATGGCCCGCTGAGACGCCTTAAAAGACACCCGCAAAGGATGATGAACCGCCCCGGGTCTGCCGGAGGCCTTGGGTTGTGAGTCACGCCGCCATATCGATGTTGTCTGCGGCAGCATAATATTGGTGTTCGGCTTCGGCAGGCGGGATGTTGCCGATAGGCTCGAGCAGC
>NZ_JALPNF010000007.1 GCF_023195535.1 Sphingomonas faeni
CGCCCGCTCAAATGCACTCGACCGACGTGGGTCCTCTTCCGGGACTCGAACCGCCCGCAGAGGACGGGGAAAAGTCGACCGACGACCCTAAGCACCAGCCCTGCTACGGTCCTCTTCCGGGCACCAGGGTCCCCCCGTTGGGGGGGGCCCATGCGACCGCTCATAGATTTACGAGCGCGCGGCATTTTCCTGCGGCGAAACGACTCCGGAAAAAGCACGGCACGTCAGCGCCTCAACTCAATATTTCCAATCCCAAGCCCTTCGTCCTGGCTTTCCTGAACCGGCCCCACCGCCCTCTGCGAGGCCCATCTACGCTCCACGCTGGCACGCGCCATTGACGACTTTGCCGATCTCGACAGCATGTTCGCAATACAGACGACAAATTCGGCTCTTTTGGCAGAAGTTTCTTTGGCAGAAGTTTCGATAAATTGCGCTGCCTCAGGCTACTGGATTCATCCGCTCTAGAAAATTCTTAGTGACCGCTAATTTTCTAATATGACACGTCTGCGGCAGGCGCTTGTTCTACCATTTCATTCCACCGAAGCATTGCTTCTTGTAATGCTGTTTTTTGCTTCTCAACGGAGTACGTCGTGTTTCTCGAGCTGACCGGCGAGGAAGAGTTGAACCTTGATACTGCCGTCGAGGCCTCGGAGATAATCGGGGTCCAGCTTGACGAGCTAGACGAAGGCTTCCTTCGCGAGTTGGTCGACGCGTTCGCTGTTATCGCTGCGGAATACGGTGGGGAAGCGCAAGAGGTGGTGCGCAATATCCCGTATGGTCTCTATCTCGAAGAAGCGCTCGCCGCCGACGAACCGGTGAGGTTGGCCGAACTAGAGGCATTGCGCGACGCGAGAGATGGAATGCGAGGGCACCAACGCGAGAATTATGTAAGGTCACGCCACCGGTGCCGACATCTTGTCGTCAGTGGCGACCGATACGAATTTTCTACGGATTTGAGTGCGCAGCTTCGGCCTTTGTGGGGCACCGTTTTCCAACGCGGTTGGGATCGGATTCACGCGGCCGAATAGGTCGGTTTCGCCAGAGAGACAGACGCCGATCCTTGCTCCGCGACCCGGTCCCTTTGGGTGCGATTCACCCGCAAATCGTTTCTATCGACTGCGCGCTAAAGACAAATCGGCAGCCGCTAATCTCGGCCGCCAAGTCTTTCATGGTCCGCACGAACTCACGTGCACAACAGGATCAGAACGGCAGCCAGCGGCTTTTGTGCGTAAGATTCATGTATCCGACGTTCACACCTGCGCGCCAGCCGACACCGAGGCGGATCGGGATCAGCACGACGTTGCCGCGCCGAAGATAGGTCGCGGCAAACCCCCCAACGAGGTAGAGGCGCCCCTCCACAGCGGGAAACCGCTTGAAGAGTTCTTCCGTGTCATAAAGATTGTAGACCAGCACAAAGACCTTGTTCGCGTCGCCGCCAACGTCGAACCCAACCGATGGCCCGGTCCAGTACACCGGCTGCTGGCCCTCGACCTTGTGGCTCATGATGCCCGAGCCGTAGCGCACGCCGAGAATGAACGCCCCCGAGGCTTCGCGGCCCGCAATATACGCATTGGGCTGCCCTTGGTCCTTCAGGATATTTTCGAGCAACCCGCCAAGTCCGGCCGCCCCCTTGCCGAAAACGCCTTCGCCCGCAGCCAGCAAGTCATCGCGCTCATAGGTATCGGCCGCCTGCATCGTAGCTTCGGCGCGCGTTTCCGGTGCCTGCGCATTTGCAGGGGGCAGCGGCGCGGGCACGGGCTCTGCTTGAACCGGGGTTTCGGGGTAGGCGGGCCGCGATGGCTGGGTCGTCGCCTGCCCGCGCGCCGGGGACGAATACGCTTGCGGGGCGAGATCACCGTCGATCGCCTGATTGGGATCGATCGTGCGGACCTGCGCCGATACGGTGCCGCCGCAAAGGGCTGCCGCAAAGGCACCCAAGCCAAGCCAGAAGCTGCGCATGTCGATCGATCCCCAAATACCTGCCGTCGGTGGATTAACCAACGTCTGTCTTGCGGCGCAATGAACGAACGGGATGCGCGTGTCGAATTCGGGCGAATTCGGGATGAACGACGGGTTTGTGAACCACGCCCACCGCGCCGCCCCAACGAGCAGAGGGGAATTCACACGACACCTTATTACTACCGTTGCTCCATACGCCGACCCTCGCTATAGCCCCGCATCTGCTGCAGCCGGAGACGTGGGTGAGTGGCTGAAACCAGCGGTTTGCTAAACCGCCGTACCGGGTTTACTGGTACCGAGGGTTCGAATCCCTCCGTCTCCGCCAAACTATGCCAAATCGGTTTGCCCTTCGGGATCCCTCATTCCCAGCATGACTGGCTATGGTGTGAGGCATCGGACGGGTCGGCTGCTAATACGCATCTCTTACCGATAGTCTTAGACCGTCGCTGCTGGAACGGTGAGCGGCAAAACGTTCAGTGCGTGGCTCTGATGCATAATATCGCAATATGGCGTGCATCCGCCCCAAGCGGCTGCACGGGGCATCACAGCATGAAGCTAGCTGCTCTTCCCATAAATCATCCGAAACGCACTGCGAGTCCGTCGTGGAAGCGTTAGCGGATCACGCGCGTGACGTGGCCCATCTTTCGGCCCGGACGCGCTGTGCCCTTACCATAGAGGTGGAGGTGCGCGCCTGGTTCGGCGAGCAACTCCGCCCAACGGTTCGCGTCGTTGCCGATCAGGTTTTCCATCGTCGCTTCACGCCCGGTCAGCGTCGTTGCGCCCAGCGGCAGGCCACAAATCGCGCGAATGTGGTTTTCGAATTGCGAGCATTCGGCGCCTTCGATCGTCCAATGGCCGGAATTGTGCACGCGCGGTGCCATCTCGTTGAAGACCGGGCCGTCGGCGCCGACGAAGAACTCGCAGGCCAGCACGCCGACATAGTCGAGTTCGGCTGCGATCCGTTCGGCGAGCGCGGCGGCCTCGTCGGCCTGAGCCAGCACGGGAGCGGGTGCGGGGACGGTCGAGTGGCGGAGGATCGCATCCCGGTGGACGTTGAGCGGCGAATCATATCGTGCCGTGCGCCCGTCGTGGCCCCGCGCGATCAGGATCGAGAATTCATGGTCGAAGGGAACGAACGCTTCGAGGACCGCGGGGCCGCCGATCGTGTTCCAGGCGGCCTGCGCGCCATCCGGAGCGTCGATCTTGACCTGGCCTTTGCCGTCATAGCCGAACCGGGCGGTCTTGAGGATGGCGGGCGTGCCGATCGCCTTCAGGCCTGCCTGCAAGCTTTCGAGGCTGTCGACTGCGGCCCAAGGCGCCGGGCGGCCGCCGACGCTCTCCACGAAGCGTTTCTCGCCGATCCGCTCCTGAGCGACGCGGAGCGCGCGCGGGCTCGGGTGGACGGGGACGCGGTCGGCGAGCCATTCGACCGGCTCGACGTCGATGTTTTCGAACTCGTAGGTCACGACGTCGCAGGCATCGGCAAAGTCGGCGAGCACGATGCGGTTGTGATAGTCGGCGCGCGTCATCGTCGAGGCGGACTGCGCGGCGACGCTCTCCTGGTCGGGCGCGAGCACGTGCGTGTGATGGCCGAGCTGCGCCGCGGCGGTGGCGAGCATGCGGCCGAGCTGGCCGCCGCCGAGGATGCCGATGGTCGATCCGGGAGGAAGCGGCGTCATGTCAGCGTCTTTCAGGCTATCGTCTTCAGGCGGGGTCGGTGGCGACGGCGTCGGTTTGTGCGGCGCGCCAGGCTTTGAGGCGTTCGGCCAGCGCATCGTCGGACGTCGCGAGGATCGCCGCGGCGAGCAGCCCCGCGTTGATCGCGCCGGGCTTGCCGATCGCGAGCGTGCCGACGGGGATACCGCCGGGCATCTGGACGATCGAGAGCAGGCTATCCATCCCCTTCAGCGCCTTCGATTCGACGGGCACGCCGAGCACCGGGAGATGCGTCATCGAGGCGGCCATACCGGGGAGATGCGCCGCGCCGCCGGCGCCTGCGATCACCACCTTCAGGCCGCGATCGGCGGCGGTGGTCGCATAGTCGTAGAGGCGTTGCGGGGTGCGGTGGGCGGAGACGACCTTGGTCTCGTAAGCGACGTCGAGCGCGTCGAGCGTCTCGGCGGCGTGGCGCATCGTCTCCCAATCGGAAGTGCTGCCCATGATGATGCCGACTAGAGCCATTTCCGTCCCCGGATCAAAGGAGCGCCGTGCCTAGCGATGGGCGGGGGTTAGGGCAACCGTCGCCCGACTTCCGCCCCTCCTCCGTCATCCTGGGCTCGACCCAGGATCCAGAGCCACGAATGCCGCCGCCCTTGGCTCTGCATCCTGACTTTCGTCAGGATGACGGGGGGTGTAGGTATCAGCGCTCGCTCAGGTAATACCGGTCAGTGGCGTTCAGGTCCGAATCAAGTTCGTAGACGATCGGCTGGCCGGTCGGGATCTCGAGGCTGGTGATCTCGTCGTCGGGGATGTTGGAGAGGTGCTTGACCAGCGCGCGGAGCGAGTTGCCGTGCGCGGATATCAGGATGCGCTGGCCGTCCTTCAGCGCGGGGGCGATGCGCTCGTCCCAGTAGGGGAGGACGCGAGCGATGGTGTCCTTGAGGCTCTCGGTCTTGGGGATCGCGATGCCGTCGTAGCGGCGGTCCTTCGACAGGTCGAAGGCGCTGCCGTCCTCCAGCACGGGGGGCGGGACGTCGAAGCTGCGGCGCCAGGTGTGGACCTGCGCATCGCCGTGCTTGGCCGCGGTCTCCGCCTTGTCGAGCCCGGTGAGGCCGCCATAATGCCGTTCGTTCAGGCGCCAGTCCTTCTCGACCGGGAGCCAGAGCCGGCCCATCGCCTCCAGTGCGATGTTGAGCGTCTTGATCGCCCGCGTCTGGAGGCTGACGAAGGTCTGGTCGAAGTCGAGGCCCTTGGCGGCCATCAGTTCGCCTGCGGCCTTGGCCTCGGCCTCGCCCTTGGCGGTCATGTCGACGTCCCACCAGCCGGTGAAGCGGTTCTCGAGGTTCCAGGTGGACTGGCCGTGGCGGATCAGGACTAGGGTCGGCATGCGGGCTCCTGCGATGGCGGGACTGAAACGAAAAACGCGATGCCCCTCTATCCGTCATCCTGACGAAAGTCAGGATCCAGAGCCAAGAAGGACGGCGCCCTGTCACCCTGGGTCCTGACTTTCGTCAGGATGACGGTAGATCGAGGGCGATGCGGGCAGTCAGATTTCGTCGATCATGTCGGCGAGCGTCTCCAGCATCGCATGCGCAAGCTGTTTCGAGCGCTGGGGCGACCAGCCGAATTCGGGATCAGCGTTGGCATCGTGATCTTTGAACGGCATTTCCAAGGTCATCGACACCGCGCCGAAGCGCTCGGCGAGCTGATTGGTCGACATCGACAGGTTCGCGGTGCCAGCCGCGGACTTGGGATAGCCCTTTTCGGTCTGGAAATCGGGCGTGTGCGCGGCGAGCCGCCGGCCGTATTCGTAGAATTTGTCGCCATGCGCGTCGGTCCAGGACGGGATGCCTTCGAAACCTGCGATGAAGTTTGCAGGGATTGCCTCGTCGCCGTGGATGTCCATCGCGACGTCGACGCCGGTCTGGTCCATCGCGTTACGCACGCACAGGACTTCGGGGCTCTTCTCAGTGCTGGGCGTGTGCCATTCGCGGTTGAGATTCACCCCCACCGCGTTGGTGCGCAGATGACCGCGGCGCGTGCCGTCGGGGTTCATATTGGGGACGATGTTGAAGGTCGCCTTCGCGAGCAGATCGGCGGTGATCGGGTCGGCCGAATCGGTGAGCCGCTCCAGCGCGCCTTCCATCCACCATTCGGTCATCGATTCGCCGGGATGCTGGCGCCCGTAGATCCAGACCTGCTTCGGGCCGTTGCCGATCGTGAAGCAGTCGATCGCCTGACCGTCGAGCGACTGGCCGAGTTCGCGGTGCGCGACGCCCGGCAACAGCGCGGTACGGGCCACCAGCGCCTCGTGCATTTCCATCGTGTACGGCGCGAAATAGGCGAACCAGGCGAGATCGGTATCGGCGGTGAAATCGAATTCGAGCACGCCGTCCGCATAGCGCGTCTCGATCATCCGCCATGCCTGGCGATCGGTGCTGGCGCGGGTCTTGTAGCCCGGCCAGCCGAACGGATAGGCCGACTTGCCCGCGTTGAGGATACGATAGGTCAGCGTCCGGCCTGCCGCGCCCGCCACGCGGAAATAGAACCACTGGAAGAAGTCGGACTGGTGATCCGTGACGATCTCCAGGTCGATTCGGTCCCCGTCGATGGCGACAACACGGATGTTGCCGCCATCGAAGGCTGCGTTGATGGTAACGGGAGTAGCGGCGGGACTCATAGGCTGGTCGTTCATTTCACCTGAATAGTGCGACCGGACTCGCCGGGGAACCCCATGAACAAGGCGCGCGCCAGCTTCGCGGCCTGGATATCGGTGCGTGCGTCCTCCTTGCGGGCGTCGGCGAACGACTGCGCGCGACCTTCCCAGACGGGCGACTGGTCGGCGGTGCGCTTGATCGTCACCGACAGTTCGGACACGAGGATCGCGGTGCTCCCGCCGCCACCGATCGGGAAGCCGACCCCGCCGCCAAGACCGACGCCGCCACCGCCACGACCGCCGCTGAAGCCGCCGCCGCCCAGACCGATGCTGATCGGCGAGCGCTTGGGTGGGCCAGCCTGCGTGGTGCGGGTGAAGCCCACGGTCGCGACCAGTGGCGGCTTAGCGCCCGGCGTCGGCACGCTATACCCCACCTTCAACAACTCGCCCTGCACGGCGGCGGCGTAGGTCTTGAACTCAAGGCTGGCGGGGCCGCCGCCAGTGAGCGGTTGCACGGCGATCGTCCCGCGGTCGATCGGTTCGCCGAGATGATAGCGCAGCACCTCGGTCGGGGGCAGCGACGGGCCGGTCGCGCACGCGGTGAGGGATGCGCCTGCCAGCGCCAGGACCAGGATCGAACGTACCGCCATCGGGACTTCCTTAGAATGTTGCGCTATAGTAACGCTCCGACCAGCCGAGTGGGTTCCCGGATGGGAGGCCCTCTGCTGGTAGGAGCGTGTCCGTTGCTTGACTTGGACACACCCCGCCATTAGGCGATCCCGTCTTTCCGCACACCTAGATTTGAAAAGAAGCGAATCGATCATGAAGATCCGCAATTCCCTGAAGTCGCTCAAGGATCGTCACCGCGATAACCGCGTGATCCGTCGTCGTGGCCGTACCTACGTCATCAACAAGACCAACCGTCGCTTCAAGGCACGCCAGGGCTAACCTCCTGAAGACCGCCGTCATTTTCGACGTCGGTCGCGTCCTTTACGACTGGGATCCGCGGATCCTGTACGAGCGCCTGATCGACGACGATCGGGCGCTCGACGCGTTCCTGCGCGATGTCGTGACGATCGACTGGCATTTCCAGCACGACGCTGGTCGCGACTTCGCCGACACCTCGGCGGAGCTGGCCGCGTTGCATCCGCAGCATGCCGACCTGATCGCCGCCTGGGGGCCGCGATTCAGCGAGAGCATCGGTGCGCGAATCGCGGGCATGCACGAGATCGTCGAGGAGCTCGATTCGGCCGGCGTCCCGCTGTTCGCGATCACGAACTTCAGCCACGAGTTCTGGCCACCCTTCCGCGCGCGCGAAGCAGCGCTGTTCGACCGGTTCCGCGACGTGGTCGTGTCGGGCGAGGAGAAGATGGTGAAGCCGGATCCGGCGATCTATCGGCTGGCGCTGAAGCGATTCGGGCTGGCGGCGGAAGACGCTGTGTTCGTCGACGACAATGCGGCGAACGTTGCGGCGGCGCGAGCGCTCGGGATCGAATCGGTGCTGTTCACGGACGCTGCGGATTTTCGTGCGCGGTTGGTCGAGCTGGGGCTCCCGATCGCCCAGCATTCGTCATCCTGACGAACGTCAGGACCCAGAGCCATTAGCGTCGAGGCCTGTTACTCTGGATCCTGACTTTCGTCAGGATGACGGGGTGGGGTCGTTCACTGGCTCAGCGAAACAGACTGGCGCAAATTGGCGATCGCGGTTTCCTGATCCGGGACCGGCGGCTCCGGCATAACGCCGCCCTCGAAATCGTCCATCACCGTCACGGCCGTCCCCAGCGTCGTGACCCCGAACAACTGCTTGGCGAAGCCGAGCGGCACGCGGATGCAGCCGTGCGAATCGGGGAAGCCCGGGTTCCGGCCGGCGTGGATCGCGATGCCGTCCCAGGTCAGCCGCTGCATGAACGGCATCGACGCATCGTTATACAGATTCGATTTGTGGACCGCGTTCTTCTGCAGGATCGGATAGGTGCCGAGCGGCGTGTCCTTGCCGTCCTTGCCGCTGGAGATGGTCGTCGCCGCAATCATCGTCGAGCCACGATAGACGAACGCACGCTGCTCCAGCAGACTGATGACGATGCTGACGGGCTCGCTCGACCCATTGTCCTTCCAGACGAACTGGTTGGGCGAGAGCGCGGTCGCGGCCTGCTCGATCGGCGTTGCTGCCAGTGCGACCGCCGACGCAGCCAGCGCGGGCTTGGCGCCCGCGAACAGCGCGAAGGCCAACCCGATTGCCATGACTGACCGCACCATCCCGCTCATCGTCCCGCCGCCTTCGATTCCCGATATTTCGTCCAACGCACGATTCTCTGGAACGTGCCGCCGCGCAGATGAGTCGACGAACCGACCCCAAGCCGGGGTAGTTCGAGGGAACAGACCCACAACCGGTGGAAATGGTTGCAGAATATTCACGGAAAATCCGCTATATGGATATTCAAGAAACGGGGCAATTTCGGGAAAATCGATGCACGACGAGCAAGGTCTTGTGCGCGAACGACGCGCGCTTCTGAAGAATAGTTTGGTATTGGCGGGGGCTCTGGCGGTACCGGGTGCCGTCTCCGCGACGACACGGCTCGGCCGCCCGCTGACTGCGCGCGACCTGAAGCCGATGTCGCAGCCGCCATTGCCGCGCACGACGGTTGCGGTGACGTCGCCGAAGGTGGTTCGCCCCGACCTGCTGCGCCAAGCGATGGCGTCGCTCAGCCGTCACGGCAGCCGCATTCAGCATCACGACCGCATCGCGATCGCCGATTTCGCGGCGCCGTCGGGAAAGCCGCGCTTCCACTTCATTGACCTCGCCAGCGGGCGCAGCACGTCGTTGCTGGTCGCGCACGGCAGCGGTTCGGATCCGGCGCATACCGGGTATCTGGAGCGCTTCTCGAACCGCTTCGGCTCGAACGCCTCGTCCGAGGGCGCGTTCGTCACTGACGACTACTACGTCGGCAAGCATGGCCGCTCGCAGCGCCTGATCGGGCTCGATCCGACCAACGACAACGCGCTGGACCGTGCGATCGTGGTGCATTCGGCCTGGTATGCGAACAAGGACATGATCGAGACCCACGGCATGCTCGGTCGCAGCCAGGGCTGCTTCGCGGTCGGCGAGCGCGATCTCGACCAGGTGTTCGCCCGGCTCGGTGCCGGCCGGATGATCTACGCGGCGAAGGTCTGAACTTGTAGCGGTCATCTCGATTCATTATCGTCATCCCAGCGAAAGCTGGGATATCCCGGTTTGGCGGGCGTCACCTGACACGTGAATTACCCCAGCTTTCGCTGGGGTGACGGATTGAGGCTAGGGGTTACGTACGAGCAATCGCCGCGACTGGCGTTCAGATTTCCGACGCGACGGTGATTTCCCTACTCCGCAGTCTGCGCCATCCGGCTTTGCTCCATCCGCCGGCGCGCGCGGCGGACGCCGCCGATGAGGCCCGACCACAGCAGCGCCTCCAGTCCGGCATAGCCCAGCCCGAGATGATCGGGCCGCACCGCCAGCACGTCCGCCAACCGCACCGTTCCCGCGCGCAGACCCGCCCGGCCGATATCACCCCAGCGTCGCGCGGTTTCCCAACGGATCAGGCGGATGTCGTGTGCGGAACAGTCGTGCGTCGCGAGGAAATCCGCCTGGATCACGCTCAGCGCACTGCCCAGCGTCGCCAGCGCGGCACGATCGGGGACCGGGCGCTTGGCCATGTTGTGCAGCATGATCAGCCGCGCGACCCGCTCCGCACGATCGTCGAACAGCCGGGCATAGCGTTCGGTCAGGACGCGGACCGAGGCCGCCTCCATCGTGTCGACGAAGCGCTTCGAGACGCCGCCGGGATGGACGCGGTACAGCACCAGCGCCTCGTCGAGCCGCGCGATCGCACCGAAATGCTGGATCCGCTGATACAGGTCGAAATCCTCGGCATACAGAAGCTCGGGTCGCGTCACCGGATCGAGCCGCCGCGCCACCTCGGTCCGCATCATCGTCGACGACCAGACCAGCGGGTTCTCGATGCAGGTCAGCCACGCGACCAACGCGGGCGTGGTGGTCGGCGCATAGCTGGAAGGGCCGACCAAGCCGGCGGTCAAAAGTTCGGCCGCGGTGCCCAGCAGCACGGTGTCGGGGTGCGCGTCGAGATACGCCACTTGCCGCGCGAAGCGATCGGGGCGGCAGATATCGTCATGATCGAGCGCGGCGATGTAGCGCCCGCGCGCCTCGGCGAAACCGCGGTTGCGCGCGAGCACCGGGCCGCCGTTCTTCGCCATCACGACCAGTCGCACGCGCGGATCGGGCCAGGCGCGCACCACCTCACGCGTGTCGTCGGTCGAGCAGTCGTCGACCACGATCACCTCGAAATCGCCGAAAATCTGCGCCTGGAGGCTGGCGAGCGTCTCCTCGATCAGACCGGCGCCATTATACGCGGCCATGACCACGCTGACGGCGGGGTCGGCGTTTCGAACGCTCGGCGTCACGCGGCCGCCAGCGCCTTCGACGCCATCACCTGATCGATGATCATCAAGCCCACATCGTTCTGCCAGAGCCACAAGCCATTGGCCTGCCCCGAAAAACTGCTTTCGCCGCCAAGCGCACCCCAGGGTACGAAACCCGCCGCCAGTCCCAGCCCGTACAGCCCGGGGATCGGCGCGCCATCGGCATCGACGATCCGGCAATGGCGGTCGACCATCGGCTGCCCGTCATGCGCCGCGAGCGGTATCTGGGTCCCGTCGCGATCGGCGATCGGCATGCCGATCGGGCGATAGCCGAGCGCGGCAACGACCAGGTCCGCCTCCTCGATCACCGCCCGTGCGCGCGTGTCTTCGTCGCCCGAAATGCGGTGCAGTGTCACCCGCGGATCGGGCGCGCGACCGTCGATGCCGAGCATCCGCAGCACCAGATCGCGCGCCTCGAGGCGGAAGCCGGCGAGCCGGTAGACGAACCCCGACACCGGGCAGATATCGTCGGGGCCGAAATCGGTGAACCCCTCGGCCTGCGCCGCCTCGACCGAATGATAGAAGGGGCGCAGCGGCCGGCGGTGCAGCAGCGTGACCGCCCCTGCCCCCAGCGGCAGCGCCGGCTGGCTTTTCAATAGCAGCGCGATCGTCGTCAGCGCGCTGGTCGAGCCGCCGATCACCGCGATCTTCGGGTTGCGCTTGCCGGTCAGGATATCGGCGACCTTCTCGAACCCGCCGACGGTCAGCACGTCGTCCGACTGGAGCAGGCGTCCGCTCGCCAGGTCGATAAGACGGCCCCCGGCAACGCGCTGCGTCGCAAGCCGGTCGAGCGGCTGGTGCCCGCCGGTCGCGACCACCACGTTGCGCGCGAGCTGGTCGAAGACATGCCCGTCCGACAGCCGGCGGACCTGCACGCTCCACAAGCCGTCGCCGACACGTTTCGCCCCCAGCGCCTCGTGCCCGGTCAGCACGACGCCGCCATTATCCCGGACGATATCGGTCAGCCGGTCGCCGGTCGCGCGCAACAGCGGCCCGACCTCGGTCAGCGGCACGCCCAATGCACCCTCGTGCGCGGCGACCGCACGCCCGGCGGGATGATCGACCAGCCGCGCGAGTTCGGGATGCACGTTGTCGCGCACCGCGGTCAGGAAGGTCTGCGCGGTCGAATCGGAGGTGATCGCGTAGCGTCCGAGCCGCCCGCCGCCGATCGCGTTGCCGCGCTCGATCACCATCAGCCCCGATGCGGCGAGATCGGGCAGCAGGCCGCGCTTGGTCGCCGAGGTCAGCATCGCCGTCCCCGCGGGACCGCCGCCGATCACGACGACCGAGGCGATGGCACCACCCGGGCCGCGTATCGACGCGCGGCGATCGCGTGGCCGGAGAATCGCCGCGCATGCCGAGGCCAGCGCGGTCGCCGCCCGCCGCGCATCCTCGACCGACATTGCGTCGGTGATCGGCAACGACAGCATCCGTCCGGCTATCCTGTCCGCTACCGGAGTCGGCTCGATCATCGCGGTCGCCTGGAACCAGGGCTGTTCGCCGAGATGCGGGCTGAAATACCGGCCACAACCGACGCCGTCCGCCTCGATGCTCTCGACGATCGAGTCGCGGTGGTGCGCGATATGCTCGGGAAGCAGCACTGGCATGAACTGCATCGCGCGACGGCGACCCGACACCGCCTGGAACTGGAAATCGGGCAGCGTCGCGCGGTAGGTCTCGTCCAGCACGGCGCGGTGATCGGCGATCACGTCGATCTCCGCGAGCTTGGCCTGCGCGATGATCGCGGTGATCTCCGGCAGCTTGGCATTGATCCCCGGCAGCGTGGCGTTGCGGCTGCCCTCGAACCCGAAATTCCCCATCGAGCGCAGCGTCGCAATCAGGTCGACGTCGCCGCTGTAAATCAGCCCGCCCTCGCCGACCGCGAACGTCTTGGTCGCGTGCATCGAATGGACCACCGCGAACGGCGCGCGCGCACCGAAGCCCAGCCCCGCCTCGTCGAGCGTGCCGAGCGACGAGGCCGCATCGACGACCACGCCGACGCCGTAGCGCCGCTGGAAATGGACGTAGCGATCAAGGTCGATCGCGTTGCCGAACGTCGCATAGGGCACGACCACGCCGATCCGCTCGCCATAGCGCTGGAGCAACCGCTCCTCCTCCAGCGCGCAGGCACCCCAGTCGTCAGGATCGATATCGCAGACCAGCGGTGTCAGCCCCGCCCACGCCGCCGCCTGCGCGGTCGCGGCGAAGGTGAGCGCGGGCATCAGCGCCAGCGTGCCCTGCTTGGGGTCCAGTCCGCCCGTCCGCATCCCCGACGCATGCCGGATCGCGAGCATCAGCCCCAATGTGGCGTTGCCGACCGCGAGACACGCACCGTGCCCGCCGAACAGCGCATCGGTGACGCCGGCCTCGAACGCGCGAACCTCGGGGCCGTTGTTGCTAAACACCCCCGATGCCTCGACCCGGCGCAACGCATCGAGGTGCTCGCTCAGCCGCGGCGGGTTCGGCGCGATCAGGGGGAGGCGTATCATCGGCGATCCGGTCTGTTGTGCGACAGGTCTATGCCTCCCCGCCCCCTAAGAACCAGTTACGCAAGCAAAGGCCATTCTATGCAAGACGGTTCTTTCCTTACATCACCCCGGACCGCGTCCGGGGTGATGCAGGACTTTAGCGCACCAATGGCAAGCTGATATAGCTTTCGTCCGCGCCCGAAACGGTGATCTTCTGCGTTGCCTTCACGTAATCCTTGGGTTGCGCGAAGAAGATGTTCGGGACGAACGTCTGCGGGTTGCGATCGTAGAGCGGGAACCAGCTCGACTGCACCTGCACCATGATCTTGTGTCCAGGCAGGAACACATGATTGGTGGTCGGCAGCGCGAACTTGTATTTGAGCGGCACGTTGGCGGCGATCGGCTTGGCGACCGCCAGATCCTCGCGGTAACGCCCGCGGAAAATGTCCATCGCAACCGACAATTGATACCCGGCCATCGCCTTCTCGGCAGGGTAGACGTCGGGATACACGTCGATCAGCTTCACCACCCAGTCGCTGTCGGTGCCGCTGGTCGCCGCGGTCAGGTTCACTTCCGGCACACCGGCGATCGTCGTCGGCGCGGTCAGCGCATCGGTGGTGAAGGTCAGCACGTCCGGGCGGCCTGAGACCGCGCGCTGATCGTCGACCAGCCACTGTTTCCACGTCGACCCGCTCGCATAGGTCGGCAGCGTCGGCCGCACGCGGTAGCTGACGGGCGCCGCCGGATCCGAGATATAGTCCGCAGTCGTCGCCGCACCGCCGGTCGCGGTGAAGCCGAGGGCGCCGCCGGGCTTGAGGTAGAGCGGCGTGCCCGCGGTCGGCGCGGTCGGCCACTTGTCGAGCTTCTGCCACTCGTTGCGGCCCGACTGGAACATCGTCACCGGCGCGACGTCCATCGCCGGCTGATCGCTCTTCAGATAATGCGCGAGGAACGGCGCCAGAACGTGCCAGCGCCACCATTTGGCGGTGTCGGCATCCCATTTGATCGCACCCAGTGCGCTGCCGTCGCGCACCTCCTGCCCGTGATACCAGGGCCCCATCGACAGATAGACCATGTCGTTGGCGGTGTCCTTTGGCTCGAGCGCACGGTAGACCGCGGGCGCGCCGTAGATGTCCTCCTGATCCCACAAGCCGCCGACGATCAGCGTCGGCACCTTCAGCGGCTGGCCGGCAAGCACGGTGTCCATCGCCTGCGTGGACCAGAACGAGTCGTACGCGGGATGCTGCGTGATCTTGCGCCAGAAGCCGAGCTGTTCGAGCCCCTGCGCCTTGCCGATCGCGCCCGCCGAGCCGCCCTTGAGGTAATAATCATAGTCGTCGGCGGTGTCGGTGATCCACGGCGTGCCGGCGTCCTTGGTCGCCTCCTGCCCGAGGATATACGGCATCATGCCCTGGCGGAACGCACCGTTGTGGAACCAGTCGTCGCCGCGCCAGCCATCGACCATCGGGTTCATCGGCACCGACACTTTCAACGCCGGATGCGGGTTGATCAGCGCCATCAGTGGCAGGAAGCCGTCATAGCTGATCCCGCTGATCCCGACGCGGCCGTTGGACTCGGGGACATGCTTCACCAGCCAGTCGATCGTGTCGTAGGTGTCGGTCGAATCGTCGGTCTTGGTCGGGTTCTGCGGCGTGCCTGCGCGCGCCGGGTTCATCATGTAGATGCCCTCCGACCCGTGCATCCCGCGGACGTCCTGGATCACGCGGATATAGCCCGCCGCGGCGATCACGTCGCCGGCGCCGTCGCCGTTCTGGAGGATCCCCGCATAGGTGCCGCTGTCGACCTTGGTCTGGCCGTCGGCGTCATAGGGCGTGCGCGTCATCAGGATGCCCGCGTCCTTCGCGCCCTTGGGCACGACGATGACGGTGTGCAACTTCACGCCGTCGCGCATCGGGATCTCGACGACCTTGCGCACATAGTCGTAGCCGACATCGCGCGGCGCCATTTTCGCGGGGCGTTCGTCGTAATTCTGCGCTGTCGCGGGGGTGGTGATCGCGGGGGTGGCGAGCGCAAGCGCGGTGATCGCGCAGGCATTGAGCAAACGAGGCGTAAACTTCATTTTTCTTCTTCCTTCCCTCCCGGACCGAAAAAGAAAAAGGCTCGCCTTTCCGTGCGGAAATACGAGCCCCTCCCATAGTAGCTAGGGTACCGATCGCGTGATCGCTCTCCCCGCTGGTTCGAAAACCACCCAGGTCCAAAGACCGTCACCCCAGCGAACGCTGGGGTCTCCCGCTTGGCGGGTGCCAGTGGCCGCTCGACGAGATCCCAGCTTTCGCTGGGATGACGATGTCGCGGTGGATAACGATACTCGCCCAAGACCGTCACCCCAGCGAACGCTGGGGTCTCCCGCTTGGCGGGTGCCGGTGGCCGCTCGATGAGATCCCAGCTTTCGCTGGGATGACGATGTCGCGGTGGATAACGATACTCGCCCAAGACCGTCACCCCAGCGGACGCTGGGGTCTCTCGCTTGGCGGGTGCCGGTGGACGCTCGGTGAGATCCCAGCTTTCGCTGGGATGACGATGTCGCGGTGGATAACGATACTCGCCCAAGACCGTCACCCCAGCGGACGCTGGGGTCTCTCGCCTGGCGGGTGCCGGTGGCCGCTCGATGAGATCCCAGCTTTCGCTGGGATGACGGTCGCGAGACGGACGACGGCAGGCGTGGCAGACAGAGGTTCGCGGTCGCCACGCCAGACCGTTACGCCGTCCGCGTGCCGGTCAGCGGGAAGCTGCCGAAGGCGCCGGCTGCGACGCTGCCCTTGAGGACGTCGTCCTCGACGGTCGCCTTGCAGTCGAGCGTCATCGGCATCGGCACGGTCATGCTCTGCTTCCAGGTGATCGTGTCGCCATCGACCTCGCCGGTGACGTCCATGCCGCCCATCGCGCCCGATACCGCACCTGTGAAGGTGCTGCCGGCGCTGTTCACGGTCAGCGTCATCTTCTGGTCACCCAGCGGCGACTTGACCACGCAATCCCAGCTGCCATCGACGTTTGCCATTGCACTCTCTCCTGAATTTACTTGGCGCCGGCAACCGACGCCGCGGGGACGACCTCGACCGGCAGACCGATGCTGTCAAGCTGCGGCCGCACCGTCTTCGCATCGCCGACCACGACCCAGATCGTCTTCTTCGGATCGAGCGCCTGCTGGATCGCAGTGTTGAGTTGCGGCAGGTTAAGCCCTTGGTAGCGCTGCGTGATCGTCGCGTAGTAATTATCGGGCCGCTTCAACAGGTCGTTCTGCTGCATTGCGCCGAGCACCGCGTCGGACGTCTCGAAATTGCCCGACAGCGACCGGATCGCGCCGTTGATCGCCCGGTCGAACTCCGCCTGGGTCATCGGCTCCTTGCCGAGGAATGCGTCGATATCACCACGCAGTGCGGCGATCGACGGGCCGGTCTGGTCCGCCTGCACCGGTGCCGACAGGACATAGGGTGCGGCCTGCTCGTTCTGCTGGAACCGTCCCGACACGCCGTACGACCAATGCTTGGTCTCGCGCAGGTCCATGTTGACGCGGCCGAGGAAGCTGCCGCCGAGCGCGTCGTTCGCGGTCGCGATCGGCAACAGGTCCTGCGTGCCCTTGAGCCCGGTCGGCACGCCGGCGACGATCAGCGACTGCGGGCTGTCCGGCCGGTCGATCAGCACGATCTTCGGCGCGGACGGCGTTACGGTCGCGGGGAACGCCTTGGCACCGGGCGCGCCGGTCGGCCGCCACGTGCCGAACCGCGCATCGAGCGCCGCCTTCACCTCGGCGAGCGGACGATCGCTGACGACGAAGATCTTCGCCTTGTCGGGCCGCAGCCACGCCTGCTGGAACGCGACCAGATCGGCGCGGGTCAGCGCCGCCACGGCCTTCGGATCGCCGCTGCCCTGCGCCTTGGCATAGGGCGAGGTCGGCCCGAGCAGCTTCGGCAGGACGCGCGTCGCCAGACCTTGCGGGCTGGTGAGCTCCTGCGCGATCTGCGCGAGCTGCTGGTTCTTGACGCGCGCGACCTCGGCATCGGCGAAGGCCGGGTTCTGCGCGATGTCGGCGAACAGGTCGACTGCCGGCGCCAGGTTCGCACTCGGCACCTGCAACGACAGGAAGGTACGGTCGTTCGATGCGCCGGTGCCGATCTCCGCGCCCAACCGCTCCTTGGCCTCCGCCAGTGCGACCGAATCCCGGGTCGGCGTGCCCTCGTCCATCATCGACAAAGTCAGTTGCTGCGTGCCGAGCTTGCCCGCGACATCCGCTGCGGTGCCGGCATCGAAGCTCAACACCGCCTGCGTCACCGGCACCGCGGTGCGCTGTGCGTAGACGACCTCGATCCCGTTCGCGAGCCGCGCGCGCTCGACGGTCGGGAAGCTGAGGCCAGCGACGGTGCCGACCGCGGGCAATGGCCCTCGCGTCCCCTTGAACGGCGTTTCGGGCGCTGGTGGTACATCGGCCTTGGGCGGCACGACGGCGTTGGCATAGGCATCGCGCGGTCCGGGCACGACGGTCAACGAATAGGCCGGACGCGACAGCCACTTCGCTGCCGCGGCGCGGACGCTCGCCGGCGTCTCGGTGGCCAGTTGCAGGAGCTGTTTCTTGTAGAAGCCGGGATCGTTCGAATACAGCGCGCCCTCCGCCAGCGTCACCGCCTTGCCGCCGAAGCCGCCGACCGATTCCAGCCCCTCCATCGTGTTCGCCGCCGTCGTCGTCGCGACCCGGCTGACTTCATCGGCGGTCGGCCCGTTCTTGATGAAGTCCGCTATGATCTCGTCGATCCGCTTCGACACGAGGGCCGGATCGACGCCTTCCCGGACGATCGCGCGGACCCCGAACATGCCGAGTTGGCTGAAGCTGCGGTTATACGCCGAGATGCTGACGACCAGCTTCTCCTTCTTGACCAGCGCGGTGTCGAACCGGCTGCTGGCGAGCCCGCCGAGCACGCCCGCCGCGACGTCCAGCGCAGTGCCGTCCTTGTCGTTCAGGCCCGGCACCACCCAGTTGCGGCTGATCATCACCGCGGCGACGCGGTCCCTGATCGTCTCGCTCACGGGCGCAGGCAGGGTCGGGATCGGCGCGGGGGGGACGATGCTCTCGGGTCCCTTCGGGATCCCGCCGAAATACTTCTCCGCGAGCGCCTTGCCGGTTGTCGCATCGACGTCGCCGGCCAGCACCAGCACCGCGTTGTTCGGGCCGTAATGATCCTTGAACCAGTCCTTCACGGTCTGCAGCGACGCCGCATCGAGATCCGCCATCGAACCGATCGTGGTGTGGCCGTAGGGGTGATCCGCCGGGAACAGCCCCTCGGTGATCTTGTACTGGGTCAGGCCGTAGGGCTGGTTGTCGCCCTGCCGCTTTTCGTTCTGGACGACGCCGCGCTGCTCGTCGAGCACGCCCTGCGTGATCGCGCCCGTCAGATAGCCCATGCGGTCGGATTCGAGAAACAGCGCGCGATCGAGCGCCGCGGTCGGCACCGTCTCGAAATAATTGGTGCGGTCATAATAGGTGGTGCCGTTGAAGTCGGTCGCGCCGACCTGTTTCAGCGGCTCGAAGAAATCGCCCGGTGCGTTCTCGGACCCGTTGAACATCAGATGCTCGAAGAGATGCGCAAAGCCGGTCTTGCCCTTGGGCTCGAACTTCGACCCGACATTATACCAGACCGACACCGCCACGACGGGCGCCTTGCGATCGGTATGGACGACGACGCGCAGGCCGTTCTTCAGCGTGAACTGCTGGTACGGAATATCGACCGACTTGACCAAGTCGGCGACCGGCGCAGGCTTTGTCGCAAGCGTAGGCTGCTGCGCGTGCACGCCGGTGACCAGAAGCGCGGCGAACGATACGCCGGCGAATACGGAAATCTTCGAAACCATGTGCGCTCATCACCCTGTTCGTCTGTTGCGGGCAGCATACGCACGCCTCCCCCAACGGCAACAAGGATTGCGAAATCAATCGGTAACGGAGCAATCGGCCGGCGACGCACTTGACGGAAGGCGGCAATCGGTAGCTGCGAAGCCGCGGCCTCGCTATCAGGCAGCATGAGCCAAGCACGATCGAGAGGAACGGAGCGCGGGACGCGGGTCGTCATTCCGCGGGGTAGCACCGCGGCGCAGCGTATTGCCGCCATACCGTCCGCCAGAGCCTATTGCGCCGAGGCGATCGTGCCGCCGGGGCGGCGCAGGTGATCCGACCCGACATTTCGGCGCATCACATCGGCACGCAGGGGCAGCCGCTTGCCATTGTCGATGGCTTCCATCCCGATCCCGACGCGCTGCGTGCCCATGCCGCTGCGCATCCTTTCGAGGCCGGGCGCAACCACTATCCCGGGCTGCGCGGTCCGCTTCCTCCGAGCTATCTCGCGGCGATCCGACCCGCGTTGACCGCGGCGTTGTCGGGCGTGTTCTATCACAATGCCGGGTTCACGCTGATCGACGCAAGCTATGCGATGGTGACGACGCCGGCCGATCGACTGACGCTGGCGCAGCGACTGCCGCATGTCGATGCGGTCGATCCAGGCCGCATCGCGCTGGTGCATTATCTCAATCCCGCATGCCGCGACGGGACCGCCTTCTATCGGCACCGCGCGACGGGTGCCGAGACGATCGATGCCATGCAGGCGCCGGACTATTATGCGCGGCTCAATGCCGAACTGGCGCGCGATGGGCCACCAGAGCCATCCTATATCGCCGGCTCGACGCCGTTGTTCGAACAGATCGCGCAGGTCGAGGCGCAGTATAACCGGGCGGTGATCTATCGCAGCGCATCTCTACACAGCGGCGTGATCCCACCGGACACCATGCTGAGCGAAGATCCGTTGCTGGGGCGCCTGACGATCACCGCATTCCTGTTGCTCGACTAGCACGAGGCCACCGGACGCTGGATCACGCCGCCCCTCGCTCGCATCGGCGGCCACGGTCGAATGACGGCGAGATTGCTCGGCGCGAACGACCAACGTTTCGTCGCGACGATCGATCGGCGTGCCGCCGTTTAAGTCGACTTTAGCATATTTTACGGCAGAGGGATTTCATCCGTGCACTGTGCGGCAATCCTGGCCGGCGATTCCCATCGAAGACCCCGCTCGACGACTTCCTCGATTACGCCCTTCAACCACCAAGGCAGCGCGCGTGTTTCTACGGGACGATCAGGGATATGAACTGGCGGGTGCCGCGGGAATGCGCCGCGCCGAGTTGCGCGTGGCATCGTCTTCGGTGCCGCCGTCCCATGATTCAAGAGCGGACAAGCTGCGCATCGCCGCGACACGAATCGACTGGGTTCCGGACCTGGGCGCGCGAATCGGCAGCCTCGACTGGTGGCGCGGGCTGGCGACTTGCACGGCCCTATGCCTGACGACCTGGGCGCTATCGCCGGGAATCAGACCCCTGGTGGGTGCCGTGCCGCAGCCGCTCGTCGGGGCAGAGTGGGACGAGGCGCGCGCGCAGGGCATTGCCCCGATCGGTCAGGGTGCAGCGACCGGCCGACGGATGGCGGCCAACGATCTCGTCGCGCCGCTCGCCGAAGTGCCGGAACGGCCGACGGTGGACCTCTCTGCGACGCTCGGCCAAGGCGATCGGCTCGACCGCGTCCTGATGCGCGCCGGAGTCGGACGTGCCGATGCCAATTCCGCCGCTGCCCTGGTCGCGCAGGCCGTGCCGCTCGACGACATCGCTGCGGGCACCCGAATAGCGTTGACGCTTGGCCGACGTCCGGATCGCACCGTCACCCGACCGCTCGAAACACTCGATTTCCGCGCACGGTTCGATCTCGGGCTCGCCCTGACGCGGACCGCAACGGGGCTGGCGATGCAGCGCAAGCCGATCACGATCGACTCGACGCCGCTGCGGATCCAGGGACTCGTCGGATCGAGCCTATACCGGTCGATGCGCGCCGCAGGGGTGCCGGCCAAGGCCATCGAATCATACATCAAGGCGCTCGCCACGAGGGTTTCGATCGGTCGCGATATCGACGCCGCGGATGGCTTCGACCTGATCATCGAGCGACAGCGCGCGGCGACCGGAGAGACGCGGATCGGGGACCTGCTATTCGCGGGAATCGATCAAGGGCGACGCAAGGTCCAACTCGTTCGCTTCGGGCCAGGCGGCGCGAATGGCGACGGTGATGCCAGCGGCGCGTCGCGAACGGATGGCTGGTTCGACGCCAACGGGCAGACCGAACGGCGCGCGGTGTCCGGCTTGCCGGTGTCGGGCCGCATCACGTCGAACTTCGGCTTGCGCGTGCATCCGCTGCTGGGCTTTACGCGCATGCACAAGGGGCTCGATATCGGTGCGCCGTACGGGACCCCGATCCATGCGATGACTGACGGCATCGTCGCGTTCGCGGGACGGACCGGCGGCTATGGCAATTTCGTCAAGCTGACGCATGGCGGCGGGATGGCGAGCGGCTATGGTCATATGAGCCGGATCGCAGTGTCGTCGGGCACGCGCGTACGGCAGGGTCAGGTGATCGGGTATGTCGGATCGACGGGTATATCGACGGGCCCGCATCTACATTGGGAGGTGTGGAGAAACGGTACGGCGATCAATCCGCGGGCCGTGTCGTTCGCCAGCGCCGCGCAACTTTCGGGCGCATCGCTGCGCGCGTTCAAGGCCAAAGTGGCAAGGCTGCTGGCCGTGAGACCGGGTATCTGACGCCGCGCCGGGACTGCCGTTCGACATGCGGCTTCCAAGGCGGGACGGTCAAAGCCCGGAGCCCGGAGCCCGGCGATTGATCGCGCGCCCAGGGCAGATCGACGTTCGATCGCCACGTCGGCAGGGCGAAGATGGTTCGGATCCGGCGCCGGTGGATCCGATCCTCAGTCCGCCTTACGCTTTGTCTGCCATCCGCGCTTTGAGATCGGCGAACGCGTTTGCAGGTCGGAACTCGTCCTCGCTGATCACGCCCGCCGCTGCCAGTGCCGCCGCCGCATTCGGACCGCGCGGGAACGGATCGATCGACAGCGCCAGGGTGTCGGCCGCAACCTCGCCCAGATCGATCGTGCCGCCCTCGATCGCGACCGTATCGAGCACGTCGTCGGACAGCTCGACCTCGTCGCCCTCCGCCATCAGCTGTTCGACGAAGAGCAGCTCGACCGGTTCGTCGATCCTTGCATCGAGCGGTTCGTCCGTCACCGAGCAGGCCTGCACCGCCGCGCCGGTCACGCGGCCCTTCACCAGGATACCGCGGTCGTCGCGCCGGATTGCAAGACGCGCCTCCAACCGGCTGATCGAGACCAGTGCAAATCGCTTCGCCAACGCCGCACGTTCGCTGTCGGTCGCGGCGATCTCGACGATCCGCTCACGGTCGCCGATCGTATCGAGACGTTCCGGGCGACTGAATTCGGTGGTCACGGCAGGTCTCCAGCTAGCAGTTCAGGAAGGGGGTTCGTCGTCAGTCCGGCATGAAACGCCAGGACCGACGCCTTCACATGCGCCAGTGCGCCATCGTCCGCCGCGGTCCCCCGGTACAGGTTGCGCACTAGGGCGGGTCCGATATCCCCGGCCGCCAACCCATCCCGGTATGCCCCGAGTCGGCCCCCGAGCATGCTCATCATCTTTCCGATATGCTTACCGACGATGATGTCGCCGATCCCGAATTCCCGGAGCTGGCCGTCCATATCGTCGACGAAGCGTTCCGCGAGGCGTGCGGCGGGCTCGCCACCGGCCGGCTCCACCTCGAGCCGCAGCATCACGACCGCGAGCAGGGTCGCGATCATGTCGAAACGGCCGTCCACCGTATCCGGTACTGCGCCCTCCCTGTACCAATGCTCCGCCCGCGCCCGCATCACGACGGCATTGTACAGCGGCAGCGCCTCGTCCGGCTTCTCGCCACGCAGCTTTCTCAACCAGCTCAATCCGTCGTCCTTCGACCATCGACCGCGCTCTGGCTTGTTTGCCCGCGCGTCCTCGCATATCGAGGCGATCGGCGGCCGATGCAATCGCATCGGAACCGTCACGTTTTTTCGCGTGCCCCGGTTGGGAGTTTATATGAGCGTGTTTTCCGCCCGTACGGGTCTCGCCGCAGCACTCGCGGTCGCCGCATTGGCCAGCGGGAGCTGCACCCAGCTGCGCTCGCATCAAGGCTATGTGGTCGATACCGACCTCGTCAACTCGGTCCAGCCGGGCGTCGACAACCGCCAGTCGGTCCTCGCCACGCTCGGCAAGCCGACGCTCGCCGGCCAGTTCGATCAGGGCGACTGGTATTATCTTGCGCGTGACAGCCGCAACCTCGCTTTTCGCAACCCCCGCCCCAATGCGCAGATTACGCTGCAGATCAGCTTTGACCAGAACGGCACCGTCACCGCGATCCGACGCGGCGGGCTCGAACAGGTCGCGGCGGTCAAGCCTTACAGCAAGACCACGCCGACGCTGGGGCGCGAACGCGGATTCTTCCAGGATCTGTTCGGCAACATCGGCACGGTCGGTGCGGCGGGTGCTGGCGGCGCTGGCAATGGCGGCAATACCGGTGGCGGTGGTCGCGACCGGCCCTGATCACGGCGGTCGGTGGCGGGTTTGACCGCGTCGCATGCTACGCGGCGACGCGGTCGGGCCGGGATCGGCACCGATCCCGAAAGGGGGGGTGGGATCTCGGGCATAACGCCTCGCGAACCCGATGGTTCGCGTGCACTGACACGTTTCGGCCGGCAGGGTTCGGCCGACAGGTCTCGAACGTCGGCTTCGATTACGTCCGTCATGCCCCCCGTCCTCTCAAACATCCGATTCCGATCCGACTGAATCCGGAACGGACATAAGCTGCTGTACCTCCCTGCCTCGGGGGGTGAGGCATGGCCGAGTCGCTGTGGATAATCGACGCGCTTGCACGCGAAACGCTGTTGTTCGCCAGCGTCGGACTCTTTCTCGGCGGGATCGACGATCTTGCGATCGACCTTATCTTCGTGATGCTTCGGATTCGTCGCGAAAGCCGACCCAGGCTGACCCTGGACACGTTGCCGCCGCCATGCCGACATGGCCGGATCGCCGTGTTCGTTGCCGCCTGGGATGAGGTAGCGGTCATCGGCGGGATGCTGTCGACCGCGCTCGCGCGGTTCGATCATGACGACTACCGGGTCTATGTCGGCGTCTATCCCAATGATCGCGGTACGATCGATGCCGCCGCCGCCGTCGCCGAGCGCGATTCCCGGATCACGCTGGTGATCGGACCGCGCGATGGGCCCACGACCAAGGCGGACTGTCTCAACACGCTGTGGCATGCGCTGCGCCGTGATGACGCCCGCGAGGGTGTGCGGACCAAGGCGATCGTGCTGCACGATGCCGAAGACGTCGTCCACGCCCAGGAACTGCGCGTCTTCGATAGCTTGATCGACCATTATGCGGTGGTGCAACTGCCCGTACTGCCGCTGGTGAACCGCGGCGCACGATTGGTGTCCGGTCATTACGCCGACGAGTTCGCCGAATCCCACGCCAAACAGATCGTCGTCCGGACTGCACTGGGGGCAGGCATGCCGCTGGCCGGCACCGGTTGCGCGATCGCGCCCGACGTCTTGGCAAAGATCGCGCAGGCCCGCGGCGGGGATCCGTTCGATGCCTCCAGCCTGACCGAGGATTACGAGCTGGGGTTGCGGCTCGCCGAACTCGGCGCACGCGGGATCTTCGCCCGCGTCGCGACCGACGATGCAGGCACCGTGGTTGCCGTTCGCGCGTATTTTCCCGGCACGATGCGGGAATCGGTCCGCCAGAAGACCCGCTGGATGACGGGTATCGCGCTCGCAGGCTGGGATCGGACCGGCTGGGGACGACCACGCGCATTTGCCGATCACTGGATGCGGATGCGCGATCGTCGTGCGCCGCTGGCCGTGGTGATCCTGGCCGTGGCGTATGTCGCGCTGCCACTATGGGCCGTCGCAGTGTGTGTGCACTGGACCCTGGGCGAACCGTTCCCCTACGCGACATGGACCGATCCGGCCGCCTTCTGGCTGTTGGTGGCCAATACCGGGTTGCTGGCGTGGCGTCTCGCGACGCGAATGCTGTTCACCGGACGCAGCTACGGCCTGCGCGAGGCGATCTGGGCGCTCCCCCGCTTCCTCGTCGGTAACCTGGTATCGATGATCGCGGCCCCTCGCGCGGTGATCCTCTATATCGGCATGCTACGCGGTGCTGCGCCGGTGTGGGACAAGACGCGACACGATTTTCCAGACCTGACGCCTGCCATGGCCGGCCTCCCGCCCTGCGCCAAGACCAAGATAGCCTCGCGTGGCGCCGGCAACGGATGACCGGCGGGCGCCCGCTACGGTTCCTTGCTTTGGCACTGGGGGGTTGGGTGATGATACGGGTCGCGGTGCTGCTTCCCGAGATTGGCGCGATCCCGCCGTCGGCGGTGATTCCGCACCTGGTAAAGGTCCTGGTACCTGCCGTCGCCGCGGCGGTTTTCCGTGGTGCTCCGCCACGGCACGCTAGCGCCCCGTCCGCTGTCAAAATCACTTTGCCGCCGCGATCGATTGCCAGCCGAACGATGCCGGCTCCGCGCCCGGTCGAGCCACGCGTGCAAGCCATCGACGTGGCCCAGGCGCGTCCGCCCGATATTTCGCATGCCGTCACATCGATCCCTTCTCCCAGTGCCCCACCCTCCGCGATACCTCGCCCGAGCCGGTGGCACGCTAGTGCATGGCTGCTCGTCCGCGGCGGCTCCGCCGGCACCGTTTCGGGCGGCCAGCTCGGCGCATCGCAGGGCGGCATCCGACTGACCTACGCGCTTGGCGCCCGCCGTCGCTTCGCGCTCGCCGCGCGTCTTGCCGCACCGCTCAGCGGCGCTGGACGCGAAGCCGCGTTCGGCATCGAGTGGCAACCGACCCGGTTGCCGATCCGTATCGTCGCCGAGCAGCGTCTCGTGCTCGACGGTGGTCGTGGTGGACCGACGCTCGGCGTGATCGCGGGCTATGGCCCGTCCGACATCGCGCCGGGCATCCGTGTCGAAGCGTACGGGCAGGCCGGCGCGATCGCCCGCGATGGCATCCAAGCATATGTCGATGCCTCCGCCCGCGTGCTGCATCCCCTGGGTGAGGTCGGCGGCGCTCGCGTTGATATCGGTGTCGGTGCTTGGGCGAGTGCACAACGGGATGCTGCGCGCTTCGATATCGGACCATCGTTGGTCGTCACGGTGCCGGTGGCGCGCAAGACGATCCGGCTGACACTCGAGTGGCGTGACCGTATTGCCGGCGCCGCGCAGCCGGAGTCAGGGCCGGCGCTTTCGATCGGCAGCGACTTCTGACGAGGTCTTGCCCTTGGTGCGGAACCGGTATCCACCCCCCGGCAAATCATATGAGTCCAGCCTAGCCCCGCGCGCGCAATCCAGTGTAACGCTGCGGCCGTGGATCTGTATCTCCCCGTCGCCAACCTGTCGGTCAACGCGCTCGTCATCATCCTGCTCGGCGGGGGCGTCGGGCTGCTCTCCGGCATGTTCGGGGTCGGCGGCGGCTTCCTGACGACGCCGCTGCTGATCGTCTACGGGATCCCGCCGACCGTCGCCGCCGCCTCGTCGGCCAGCCAGGTGACCGGCGCCAGCGTATCGGGCGTGTTCGCGCATTTCCGCCGCAAGGGCGTCGATACCAAGATGGGCGGCGTGCTGGTCGCGGGCGGTATCGTCGGATCGTTCTTCGGCGCGTGGCTGTTCCGGCTGCTCCAGCAGAGCGGTCAGATCGATACCGTAATCGCGATCGTGTACGTTCTCATGCTCGGCTCGATCGGCGGTCTGATGGCCAAGGAATCGATCGGCACGATCGGTCGCGCGCGCACCGGGCGCCCGCCCAAGGCGCGCAAACGCCGCCATCACCCGCTCGTCGCGGCGCTGCCGCTGCGCACGCGCTTTTATGCGTCTGGCCTCTACATTTCGCCGCTCGCACCGCTGTTGCTCGGCTTTTTCACCGGCATCCTGACGATCCTGCTCGGCATCGGCGGCGGCTTCATCCTCGTCCCCGCGATGATCTACCTGCTCGGCATGGCGACCTCCGTCGTGGTCGGCACGTCGTTGTTCCAGACGCTGTTCGTGACCGCGGTCGCGACGATGGTGCACGCGACCACCACCAAGGCGGTCGACATCGTCCTCGCCGGCCTGCTCCTGCTGGGCTCGGTGGTCGGCGCGCAGATCGGCGCGCGGTTCGCGACCAAGTTCCGCCCCGAATATCTGCGCCTCGCGCTCGCGGTGATGGTGCTGCTGGTCGGCGCGCGCATCCTGCTCGGGCTGGTCTGGCGGCCCGAGGAGATTTTCTCGGTCACGCTCTCATGAAGCGCGCGCGCTGGCTCGTCCTGCTTGCGCCGCTCCTGATGGCGCAGGCGAAACCCGTGCTCGTTCCCGACGTGTCGCAGCGCAATATCGAGATCGCGTACAGCTTCACCGGCGCCGAACTCCTCCTGTTCGGCGCGATCCTCTATCCCGGCGGGCGGTTGCCGAGCGACGAGCATCCGACCGACGTGGTCGTCGTCGTGAAGGGCCCGACCCAGTCGGTCCTGATGCGCGAGAAGGAAAAGGTCGCGGGGATCTGGGTCAACGCGTCGCGCCTGCGCTATCGCTCGGCCCCCAGTTTCTATGCGATCGCCTCGTCCAAGCCGATCGACCGCCTCGTCGACGATCGGACGCGGGCGATCTACGAACTCGGGCTCGACAGCCTGCAATTGTCGCCCGCATCCAGCGCACCGGTCGACACGCAGGACCGTTTCCAGAAAGGGCTGGTCGATCTCAAGCGCCGCGCCGGCCTGTATTACGAGGCGCCGCGCGCGGTCGAAATCACCGACAGTGTGCTGTACCGCGCGCGCGTGTCGATCCCGGCGCGCGTCCCCGTCGGGCGCTTCACCGCAGAGACGTTCCTGATCCGCGACGGCCGCGTGCTGGCGGCGGCGGTGCGCGATATCGAGATCCGCAAATCGGGCTTCGAGCGCTTCGTCGCCCGCGCCGCCGACCGATCGTCGGTGATCTACGGGCTGGTCGCGGTCGCGCTGTCGGTATTCCTCGGCTGGGCGGCAGGCTGGATCGCACGAAGAGTGTAGCGCGCGTTCACCATTCGTCACCGGATGTTTACCCCTTTGCGGGCACGGTCGGGTTGGAATGACTGGGGATCTTGCCGGAATGAGCCAAATGCCGGGATCAGACGCGTTTGCGCGCGCAGCACCGCTGGGCGGTATTTTGCCCAGTGCGGATGCGGTTGCCGCACCGATCGGGGTCGTCTTCGCGATCGCCGGATCGAGTAGTCGTGTGTTGCTCGACCGCGCTTCTATCGGGGGGCTGTTCGACGATCCCGACCCCGTCGTCGCGGCAGCCGGTCAGGTCGGCAGCCAAGTCAAGATGCGCGTCGGCGGAACATGGCTGGTCGCCAATGTCCGCTCGTTGAAACTCGAGGATACGGCCGGCACCTGCATCGCCGCCGAAATCGACTTCCTGGGTGAAGGCGACGAGGAGAAACTCACCGGCAAGCTTTATCGCTTCCGTCGCGGCGTCACCCGCTATCCGATGCCCGGCTGCGAGGTGTTTCCGATCACGACGTCGGACCTGCAACAGATCTACGCGGCCGACGACCGGGCCAACATTGCGATCGGCACGGTCTATCCGACCGAAGACATCCCCGCGGCGCTGTACGTCGATGCCATGCTCGGCAAGCATTTCGCGCTCGTCGGGTCGACCGGCACGGGCAAGTCGACCGGCGCCGCGCTGATCCTCCACCGGATCTGCGAACTCGCGCCCCAGGGTCACATCGTGATGATCGATCCGCACGGCGAATATGCCGCCGCGTTCAGGACCAACGGTGCGATCTACGACGTCTCGAACCTGCAGATGCCCTATTGGCTGATGAACTTCGAGGAGCATTGCGAGGTGTTCCTCACCAGCAGCGGTTCCGCGCGGCAGTTCGATACCGACATCCTCGCCAAATGCCTGCTCGCCGCCAAGGCCAAGAGCCGCATCGGCCAGGAGATCGCAAAGCTCACGGTCGATGCGCCGATCCCGTATCTGCTCAGCGACCTGACGACGATCATCAGCGCCGAAATGGGCAAGATGGACCGCGCCGGCGACACCGCGCCGTATCTGCGCCTGAAAACCAAGATCGACGAGATCAAGGCGGATCCGCGCTATGGCTTTATGTTCTCGGGGATGCTGGTCGCCGACACGATGGCGGGCTTCCTCGCGCGCATCTTCCGCCTGCCCGGCGACGGCAAGCCGATCTCGATCATCGACGTCTCGGGCGTGCCGTCGGAGATTACCTCGGTCGTGGTGGCGGTGCTGGCGCGCATGACGTTCGACTTCGCGATCTGGTCGCGCAACGAACCGCAGCGCCCGATCCTGCTCGTCTGCGAAGAGGCGCATCGCTATATCCCGGCCGGCGAGGAAACGGGCAGCGCGGTCGGCCGCATCCTCGGCCGGATCGCCAAGGAAGGCCGCAAATACGGCGTATCGCTGGGTCTCATCACGCAGCGCCCGTCGGACCTTGCAGAGGGTGTGTTGTCGCAATGCGGCACGATCATCGCGATGCGCCTCAACAACGACCGCGACCAGGCGTTCGTTCGCGCCGCGATGCCGGAAGGCGCACGCGGATTTCTCGATTCCATTCCGGCGCTGCGCAACCGCGAATGCATCATCTGCGGCGAAGGCGTGACGATCCCGATCCGGGTCGCGTTCGACAGCCTGGAAGCATCGAAGCGGCCGGCCTCGGCGGATCCGCTCTTCTCCCAGCTCTGGCGCGATACCGGCGGCGAAGATCAGATCATCGCCCGAACGATTCAGCGTTGGCGAGCCCAGGGGAAATAGCCGGCACGGCGGCGCTTCGCAGCCCGGGCAAGGTCAGTCCGCGTCGGGACCCAGGGTCGGGTCGAGGTCGCGGGGGCGGATGAAGCGCGTCAGGCGCGCTGTGACCGAACCGATGTCTGCCCAATCCTCGGTCTCGAACTGGAGTTCGGCGATGCTGGCGGTCGGATATTTGTCCTCCACCGCATCGCGGAGCGGATCGGCGCCGTCGGCCACCAGCATCAGGACAAGGTCTTCCAAACCCGGATTGTGGCCGACCAGCAGCGCGCGCTCGGCCTCCGCCGGAAATCCGTGGACCACGTCGAGCAGGGTCGCCGCCGACGCAAGGTAGACGCGGCGGTCCAGCGCCGGTGCGATTTCGCGGCCATAACCCGACTCGATCTGCTCCAGCGTCTCCGTCACGCGCACCGCCGGGGAGGCGATCGCATGGTCGAAGCTCAGATCGAGGCTGCGCATGTGGCGGCCTACCATCACCGCCGCGCGCTTGCCCTTGGCGTTGAGCGGGCGATCGAAATCGCGCGCGACCGGGTCGTCCCAGCCGGACTTGGCGTGGCGCAACAGCGTCAACGTCTTCATGGCAATCCTCAAGCCGGTTCGCGGCTTTCATGCCCTACCGGCGCTCGCGAGGAAAGCCGGCTTGCCACTCGGGCCACCGCTTCTTCGAGCGTGACGCGGGCGATCGGCACCCCCGGCGGGAACGCGCTGAGCAGTCGCGACGGCATCGCGGCGGACAGCATCACGAACACGCCGGAATCGTCCGCGCGACGGATCAGCCGGCCGAACGCCTGTGCGAGACGCGCGCGGACGAGACGATCGTCATAGGCCGAGCCGCCGCCCGCGAGCCTGCGCGCGGCATGCAGGACGGAGGGTTTCGCCCACGGCACGCCCTCCATAACCACCAGCCGCAGCGATTCGCCGGGCACGTCGACGCCGTCGCGCAGCGCATCGGTGCCGAGCAGCGACGCGCCGGGATCGTCGCGAAAGATGTCGACCAAGGTGCCGGTGTCGATCGGATCGACGTGCTGCGCGTGGAGCGGCAGGCCTTCGCGCGCAAGTCGATCGGCGATGCGGCCATGCACGCCGCGCAACCGCCGGATCGCGGTGAACAGCCCGAGCGTGCCGCCGCGGCTGGCGACGATCAACTGCGCATACGCATTGGCGAGCGCGCCGATATCGCCGCGCTTCACGTCGGTGACGATCAGGACTTCAGCCTGGCGCGTATAATCGAACGGGCTCTTCGCCTCGAACCGCGCAGCGGGTCGCAGGAGATGCGGCGCACCGGTGCGCGCTTCGGCCACCTCCCAATCGCCGCCGCCGGTGAGCGTCGCCGACGTGACGAGCGCACCGTGCGCGGGCTTGAGGACGATCTCGGCGAACGGCCGGGTCGGGTCGAGCCAGTGGCGGTGCAACCCGATGTCGAACTCGCGGCCCTCGATGCGGTCGACGGCCAGCCAGTCGACGAAATCGCCATCGACCGGTCCGCCGACGCGCGCGAGCAAGGAGAGCCACGACGCCACCGTCTCGGCGCGCCAGCCGATCGAGGCGATCGCGCCCTCGACCCGGGCTCGGGCAGGCGCGTCCATCCAGTCGGGCGCTTCGGCGAGCACGGCCTCAAGACGGCGGCCGAGCGTCACGAGCGGACGGACGAGTGCGTCGAGTGCCGCGGCGGCGGGCGCGGCGGCCTCGATCAGCGTCGCGTCGGGTTCGGCGAGTTCGGTCTCCAGCCCATAGCCCGCGTCGCCCGGTTGCTCGGCCCGCGCGTAGGTGAGCCCGCGGACGGCGGCCAGGAGCGTCTCGATCGGCCCGAACGGCGCGCCTTCGCCGAGGCGTTGCAGCCAGCCGTCCGACGCCAGAGCGCCCGCCGCGGTCACCGCGTCGGAGATCGCCCGCGCGCCCTGTTCGTCGTAGCTGGCGAGATCGGACAGGCGTGCGGCGAGCCCCCGCCGGCGGCCGCGACCACTCGACTCGGGGCCGAGGATCCAGCGGCGCAGTTCGATCGTCTCGGCGCCGGTCAGCGCGGTCGCGAACATCGAATCGGCCGCGTCGAAGATATGGTGCCCCTCGTCGAACACGTAGCGCGTCGGTCGCGTGGCGAGTTCGCGGCCTCTAGCCGCGTTGACCATTACGAGCGCGTGGTTGGCGATGACGATGTCGGCGTCCGACGAGGCGCGGGCGGCGCGCTCGATGAAGCATTTCCGGTAGTGCGGGCAGCCGGCGTACACGCATTCGCCGCGCCGGTCGGTGAGCGCGGTCGAGCCGTTGCGGCGGAACAGCGTCGGCAGCCAGCCGGGCAGGTCGCCACCGACCATGTCGCCGTCCGCGCTATAGGCGGCCCAGCGTGCGACGAGGTGCGCGAGGATCGCCGCGCGGCCCGCGAACCCGCCCTGCAGCGCGTCCTCCAGATTCAACAGGCAGAGGTAATTCTCGCGCCCCTTCCGCGTGACGACCTTCGCCTTCCGGATCGCGGCGTCGGGATAGAGCCGCGCGGTTTCCTGCCCCAACTGGCGTTGCAGCGTCTTGGTATAGGTCGAGATCCACACCGCGCCGCCGGCCTTCTCCGCCCACAGCGACGCGGGCGCGAGGTAACCCAACGTCTTGCCGATCCCGGTGCCGGCTTCGGCGAGGACTAGATTGGGCGTGTCGCGCATCGCGCGCGGGGCGAAGGCCGCGGTTGCGGCGCCGGCATAGGCGCGCTGGCCGGGGCGTTCCTCGGCACCGTGGCCGGTAAGGTCGACCAGACGCGCTTCGGCGTCGCCCGGCTCGATCGTGACGGTCCGCGGGGCGGGTCGCGGCGCGTGCTCCTCCCATTCGGGCAGCGACGAGAACAGCCAGCGTTCGTTGACCGCCGGTTTCTTCAGCCGCTCGGCAACGACCGGCGCCCAGGGCCAGCGCAGGCGGAACAACGATTGCGCCGCGGTCCACGCGCCCTCACGCTCGGGCCAATCGGCGTCGGTGAGCGCCAGCATCGCGTCGGCAGCGCGCAGAAGGAACGGCGCGACCTCCGCGTCCTCGGTCGGCACGTCGAGCCCGGTAACCCGCGCGATCCCCTTCGGAGTCGGCACCGCGAACTGTGCCGGGCGGAGAAACGCATAGAGTTCGAGCAAATCGAGCCCCGACAGATCGGGATACCCCAGCCGCTGGCCGACCAGTGGGGCGTTGAGCATGATGACGGGCGTATCCGCAGCGATCCGGATCGCCTCGCCCCGCCCGATCGGACGCGCACCGTCCGCATTCGCGATCCAGATGCCGGCGTGGCTGGCGTGGAGGGCGGGATAGGGGAGCACCGCGCGACCTTGTGCGAAGAGGAACGAAAGGGCAACCTTTTGCTGCTTGTTCTCCCGCGACCTATCCCGTCATCCCAGCGGAAGCTGGGATATCCCCGTGGAGACCGCGGCACCCGCCCCATGAAGATCCCAGCGTTCGCTGGGATGACGGGTGGGGGCGCGCGAATAGCGCAGCGGCGGATGGCGGGACGACGGGTGAACAGGTAAGCAGGTAAGCAGGTAAGCAGGTAAGCAGGTAAGCAGAAAACGGGAGGGTTGTGCGCTTCCTCCACCACACGCTATCGCCGCCAGCATGACCGAAGACCTCCGCACCGCCGCCCTCGAGTCCAAAGCCTGGCCGTACGAGGAGGCGCGCAAACTCCTGAAGCGCTATCCGAACGGCAAGTCGGGCGATCCGGTGCTGTTCGAGACGGGCTATGGGCCGTCGGGCCTGCCGCATATCGGCACGTTCAACGAGGTTCTTCGCACGACGATGGTGCGCAACGCCTTCCACGCGCTCTCCGACACGCCGACGCGGCTGATCGCGTTTTCGGACGACATGGACGGTCTGCGCAAAGTGCCGGACAACGTGCCGAACGGCGACATGCTGCGCGAGCATCTCGGCAAGCCGCTGACGCAGATCCCCGATCCGTTCGGCACGCACTCCAGCTTTGCCGCGCACAACAACGCGATCCTGCGCGAATTCCTCGATCGCTACGGCTTCGACTACGAGTTCGCATCGTCGACCAAATACTACACGTCCGGGCGTTTCGACGAAGCGCTGAAGGGTGTGCTCCGTCACTTCCAGGGCATCCAGGACGTGATGCTGCCGACGCTGCGGGCCGAGCGCCGCGCGACCTATTCGCCGGTGCTGCCGATCTCGCCGACCAGCGGCATCGTGCTGCAGGTGCCGATCGAGGTGATCGACGCCGAGGCTGGGCTGATCGCGTTCGAAGACGAGGGCCAGCAGATCACGCAGTCCGTTCTGGGCGGCAAGGCCAAGCTCCAGTGGAAGGTCGACTGGGCAATGCGCTGGGTCGCGCTCGGCGTCGATTACGAGATGGCCGGCAAGGACCTGATCGATTCGGTGACGCAGTCGTCGAAGATCGCGCGCGTGCTCGGCGGGCGCCCGCCCGAGGGCTTCAACTACGAGATGTTCCTCGACGAGAATGGCGAGAAGATCTCGAAGTCGAGAGGCAATGGGCTGAGCCTCGAACAGTGGCTGACCTATGGCCCCGAAGAGTCGCTGGCCTTCTACGCCTATCGCGAGCCCAAGAAGGCGAAGTCGCTGCACATGGGTGTGATCCCGCGCGCGGTCGACGAATACTGGCAGTTCCGCGGCAATTATGCCGGCCAGGACCTGAAGCAGAAGCTCGGTAATCCGGTGCACCACATCCACGACGGCAAACTGCCGACGGGCGAGCTGCCGGTGACCTTCGGGCTGCTCCTCAACCTCGTCGGGGTGATGGGCGATGCGAGCAAGGAGCAGGTCTGGGGGTATCTGGCGAACTACGTGCCCGATGCGTCGGCGGAGAAGTATCCCGAGCTCGACCGGCTGATCGGCTATGCGCTGGCCTATAGCCGCGATTTCGTCGCGCCGACGCTGAAGCGGCGCGCGCCCGAGGGTGTCGAGGTCGCGGCGCTGGAGCGGCTGGATGCAGAGCTTGTTGCGTTGCCGGCCGAGGCGAGTGCGGAGGATATCCAGAACATCGTCTATGAGATCGGCAAGACCGGCGGGTTCGAGAACCTGCGCGACTGGTTCAAGGCGTTGTACGAGACGTTGCTGGGGTCCGAACAGGGCCCGCGGATGGGGAGCTTCATCGCGCTGTACGGGGTGGAGAACTCGCGGAAACTGATTGCCGAGGCGTTGGCGCGGTAAGGCCGCGCCCTGAAAGAGTTATCCACCCCGGCGGAGGCCGGGGCCCAATTGGGATACGCTGTTAAGGAGCCTTCACGCTTCGTTACTTTGACCTTTCTAATTTGGCCCCGGCCTTCGCCGGGGTGGTGGTGGCTGGGCCCTCAGACCTCGCGCGCCAACTGGACGAATCCGGAAGAACATATTAGCAACACGTCCGCCTCCCTCGATTCGGAAACCGGCATGTTCCATCGACCGATCGCCCGTCACCGCCTGTTCTTCGCGATCCGCCCGCCGCTTCCGCTCGCGCGCCAGATTACCGCCGCAGCGTCGTGGTTCGAGACCGACGGGGACAAACTCCGCCCCGAGCATCTCCACGTCATGATCGAGATCCTCGACGACCAAGACCGAGTGTCGACAGCGTTGGAACGCGACCTGAAGGCGATCGGCGATGCGGTCGAAGCGGCGCCCTTCGCGCTCCAGTTCGATACCGTCGTCGGCAGCGAGCGATCCATCGCGCTGCGTCCGCGCCTCAAGAATGCCTCGCTCGCCGCGTTGCATCAGCGGATCGCAGTGGCACGTGAGGCAGCAGGGTTGCGCGCCCGCGAAGGCTATCGGTTCAGTCCGCACATGACGCTCGGCTACCGCGAGGGCGCGCCGTTCACGCAAGCTATCGCGCCGATCGGCTGGACCGCGGATGCGTTCGTGCTGGTCCACAGCCATGTCGGCCGGACGCGCCACGACGTGATCGGGCGCTGGCTGCTGGAAGGCGACGACGATCGGCAACTGCCGCTGTTCTGAGCCTTCGAATTTGCCGAACGCGCGCGACCCGGTAGGACCCGCAAGGCGATCGGTCGGTTCTTCCCTCGTGACCGCGCAGCAAGGAGCGACAATGCGGCTGTTTTTCGACGAGGCCCAGCGGAGCCATGCGCCAGCGCGCGAACTGCACAACGGCGCGTTCACCGCCTATGCGGAGACGCCCGCGCGGATCGACGCGATCCTGCGCGCGATCGGTCCGGTCGAGGCGCCGGAGGATCGCGGCGAGGCGCCGATCCTGGCCGTCCACCCCACGCCGTACGTCACGTTCCTGAAGGACGCCGCGCGACTGTGGCGCGAAGCCGGACGCGAGGGGGATGCGATCCCGTACACCTTCCCGATCCGCGGGCGCCGTCCGCTCGACCTCACCCGAGTCGATGCGCTGATCGGCGCACACAGCTTCGACGCGACCACGCCGATCACGCCGCAGGCCTGGGCCGCCTCCTATGGCAGCGCACAGTCCGCACTCGCCGCGACGCACGCCGTGCTCGACGGCGACCGCACGGCATTCGCGCTCTGCCGCCCGCCAGGTCATCACGCGGGCGCGGATTATTGCGGTGGATATTGCCACCTCAACACCGCCGCGATCGCCGCGCAGGCCGCGCGCGATGCCGGTGTCGCGCGCGTCGCGATCCTCGACATCGACTACCATCACGGCAACGGTACGCAGGACATCTTCTACGCGAGAGGCGACGTATTCTACGCCTCGGTCCACGCCGATCCGAAGACCGACTACCCGTTCTACTGGGGCCATGCCGACGAGACCGGCGAAGGCGAAGGGATCGGCACCACGCTGAACCTCCCCCTCCCCCACGGCACGCGGATCGATGCATTTCGCGGGGCACAAAGCACTGCGCTCGATGCGATCGCCGCGTTCGATCCCGGACTGCTGGTCGTCAGCTTCGGCGCGGACACGTGGGAGGGCGATCCGATCTCGCATTTCAAACTGACCACGCCCGACTATGCGGTGCTGGCCGCCGACATCGCGGCACGCGGCTGGCCAACGGCGATCGTCATGGAGGGCGGTTACGCGGTCGACGCACTGGGGCATAACGTAGCAGTGTTTCTTGAGGGGTTCGGCAAATCGTCAACAACATCTTGACGAATCGCAATCAATATTACATTGACGCATCGTCAAGAAGATATTGACGGAGAGCGAGTCGTGACACCATCCAACGAAACTGATCTTCGCCAACGTGTTGCCGGCCTTCCGCTCGCGTGGCAGGAGGAGCGTAGGCCTTTCGCAGGGGCGGCACGCGACGAATATCCACCGATGATCGAAGCCGCGCATGTCGTCGCCGACGAGGCACGGCTGGCGTTGCACCGTTGGATCGATGCCGGTCGCCGTGCCGGGCTGAGCTGGACAGAGATCGGTGCGCTGATCGGGATCAGCAAGCAGGCGGCGCAGCAGCGCTTCGGCGGTGGCCGTACCGACGACCTCGATGACACGGACCATATCGTTCGTCATGGGGCTAACGCCTTCAATGAGATGGCGATCATGGCGGAGGAAGGCGCGAAGGGCCGCGAACTGGTCGGCACTGGCATGCTCCGCCTGACTTTCGTCCAGACCGACCGCGCGTGGGAGTATCGCCGGATGGTCGGGATCGGCCCGGACACCGAAGCGATGGCGGCGCATGGGTGGCAACTCGTATCGTCGTGGTTGCCGTTCCATTACTTCAAGCGTTCAGTCGGTTGATGGCCGTCACTCGTACCCCGATTGCGACCCCCATCGCGATCGGCACCCCTGCCTATCGCCGGCTGACGCTGGCGATGCTGTTCGCGGGGTTCTCGACCTTTTCGCTGCTCTATTCGGTGCAGCCGTTGCTGCCGCTGTTCGCCGCGCAATATCGGCTGACAGCGGAGGCTGCGTCGCTGGCGGTGTCGCTGGCAACCGGGCCCTTGGCGATCGGCATCCTGTTTGCCGGGTTCGTCTCGGACCGCGTCGGCCGGCGCCCGCTGATGGTCGCGGCGATGTTCGCGGCGGGCGCGCTGACGCTGGCGGCGGCGGTCGTGCCGGGATGGAGCGGGTTGCTCGTGCTGCGCTTCCTGACCGGCGTCGCGCTCGCGGGCGTGCCGGCGGTGGCGATGGCCTATGTCGCGGAGGAGGTCGATGCGGGTGCGGTCGGCGCGGCGATGGGGCTGTATATCGCGGGCTCTGCGCTTGGCGGGATGGCCGGGCGACTGGTCGTGAGCGTCGTTGCCGATCTCGAAGGCTGGCGCTGGGCGCTTGCCGCGGTCGGTATCGCCGGCCTCGCGATGGCGGAGGCGTTCCGCCGGCTCGCGCCACCCTCACGCAATTTCACGCCGAGCGTCGGACGGCCGGGCGCGCTGTTGCGGAGTGCCGGATCGCTGTTCACCGATCGCGCGATGCCGCTGCTGTATCTCGAGGCGTTCCTGCTGATGGGCGTGTTCGTCACGATCTATAATTATGCGGGCTTCCGGTTGATGAGCCCGCCTTACGCTCTCAGCCAGGCGGCAGTCGGCGGCGTGTTCCTGCTGTACGTGCTGGGATCTGTCAGTTCGGCGAAGTTCGGGACGCTTGCCGGGCGGCTCGGGCGGCGGAAAGTGTTCTGGGTCCCGGTCGTGCTGCTGATCGGCGGTGTTGCGCTGACCGCGATGACGCCGCTGGTGCTGGTGATCGCGGGGATCGCGGTGGTGACGATCGGCTTTTTCGGCGCGCATTCGATCGCGAGCGCCTGGGTCGGGCGGCGCGCGCAGGGTTCGCGCGGACAGGCGGCGGCGTTCTATCTGTTCTTCTATTATATGGGATCGAGCGTGCTCGGATCGGCCGGCGGGTTCGCGTGGACGCATGCCGGTTGGCCGGGGGTGACCGCGTTCTGCCTGTTGCTGGGTGTGGCGGCGTTGGTGATCGGGCTTGTGCTGCGCACGGTGCCGCCGCTGGTGATGGAGCCGTCGGTGCCGCAGCGGATGCCGGATCCGTGACACCCCCCTCCCGTCATCCCGACCATTCCCGTCATCCCAGCGAAAGCTGGGATATCATGGTGCGGCACGCGTCATCTGATACGGAGTGATACCCCAGCTTTCGCTGGGGTGACGGGATGAGGCTGGTGGCAGGGTCGGTCTTGAGCGAATGCAAACGAACGCAGCCCGGGCGTCTACCGCGACGCCACGTCCGTCGCGTCGACCGGCGGCATACCCGCCATGCCCTTCGCGACCGCCTCGACCCGCTCCATGACGCGCAACACATTGCCGCCGGACAGCTTCGCCAGATCGCCATCGCTCCACCCCCGCCGCGCCAGTTCCGCGAACAGCAGCGGATAGCCGTCGACGCCCTTCAGCCCGATCGGCCCGGTCCCCTGGATCCCGTCGAAATCGCCGCCGATCCCGACATGATCGTGACCGGCGATCTTCGCGATATGCTCGACATGATCGGCGACCGTCGCGGCGGTAACCTGCGGCTCGGGATGCGCGGCGTCCCACGTCACAAGCGGCGCAGGCGATTTGGCGCCGTACACCCCCGCGGGAACGCCGATGCTCTTCGCATAGGCCGAGCGCGCGACGTCCCACGCCCGCCACTCGGCCGACAGGAAGGACGGGTAGAAGTTGACCATCACCACGCCCCCGTTCGCACCGATCGCCCGCAGCAGGTCGTCGGGAATGTTGCGCGGCGCGTCGGCGATCGCCCGCGCGCTCGAGTGCGAGGCGATCACCGGCGCCTTGGTGGCCGCCAAAGCCGCGGCCATCGTCGCGTCCGAGACGTGGGAGACGTCGACGATCATGCCGATGCGGTTCATCTCGGCGACCACCTGCCGGCCGAACTCGCTCAATCCGTTGGCGCGGGGTGCGTCGGTCGAGCTGTCCGCCCAGTTCAGGCTCTTGCCGTGCGTCAGCGTCATATAGGCGACGCCGAGCGCGCGATATTGGCGCAACACGGAGAGCCGCCCGTCGATCTGGTGCCCGCCCTCGACGCCGATTAGCGACACGATCCGTCTCGCCTTCTCGATCCGTCGGATGTCCGCGGCGGTGGTCGCGAGTTCGAACGTCGCCGGGTTCGCCGCGACGAAGCGGCGGACGATATCGATCTCCTCCAGCGTCATCTCGACCGCACGCGGCGCATCGGCGGGGATGTAGACCGACCAGAACTGGCCGCCGACATGACCCTTCCGTAACCGGGGAATGTCGGTCTGCAGCGGGTTCGGCAACCGTGCGGTATCGACCGAGAGATCGACCGCCTCGACCTTCGCGTCGTGCAACTCGCGGAGTTCCCAGGCGAGGTCGTTATGCCCGTCGATCACCGGGCTGCGCTCCAGCACGCGCTCGACGCGTCGTGAAAGCGCAGCGTCCGGGCTCGCCTGCGCGGCCAGCAGCAGGAATGCGGCGATCATGTCTTGGTCCCCCGTGGCGTCCGCTCCATCCTGAAGGAGGTGTTTGCGCGCGACAAGCCGGCTAAGGCGCTCGCCGGACGCAGACGGAGGGCGGAATTGGATACGGGAACGGCCGGACCGGCGCGCAAGGCGGACAGCCGCCTCTCCACCGCGATCGCGATCGCGCGGCTGATCGGGATCATGGGAATCGTCTATGTCCATGCCTGGACCGGACGGACCGCGGAAGAGCTCGCGGCGGTCGCGTTCAGTTGGCAGGCGGTTCTTCGTACCGTGCTGGGCGAGATGTTCGGGCGTAGCGCGGTGCCGCTGCTCGGGATGATCTCCGGCTGGCTGGTCGTCTCGACCGCGACGCGACGGGGCTATGGCCCGTTCCTGCTGGGCAAGGCGCGGACGATCCTGCTGCCGATGCTGCTGTGGAACGCGATCGCGATTGTGCTGGTCGGGGCGGCGGCGACCTTTGGCGACCTGAAGGCCCCTACGCCGTCGAGCATCGGCTGGACGCTGAACGAACTCGTGCCTTTGGTGCATGCCAACGACATCAACGTGCAGATGCCGTTCTTACGCGATCTTTTCGTGTGCATGGCACTCGCCCCCCTCCTGGTCCGCGCGTCGAGCATCTGGCTGGCGCTGGTCGCCGTGATCGTGGTCGTTTGGAGCGTGTCCGGGGTGCATGTCCCGCTGCTGTTGCGGCCGCAGATCCTGCTGTTCTTTACCGCCGGGATCGCCGCGCGGCGATTTGGCATGGCGGAGCGGGTGGCGGGGTGGCCTGTCGTCCTATGTGCGCTGCCGTTCATAGCGCTGATCGCGCCGCGACTCTGGACCGCGCTGTTGGGGAACGCGTTCTTCGACGCGCATCCGCATATGATGGCGGCGTTCGACATCGTGTTTCGACTGGCCTCGGCGGTGCTGTTCTGGCGCGTCGCTTGGGCGCTGGCGGGAAGTGGAGTCACTGAGCGGCTTCGGGCGGCGGAGCGCTATGGGTTTCTCGCGTTCTGCGATCACCTCGTGCTGTTGTGGCTGTTCGGGCCGATGATCGGGCTCGCGACCGGCGCGCTGGGGGCGGGGCTGTATCCGGCCTATCTGCTGGTGCAGCCGTTGCTGGTGCTCGGCGTCACGGCCGTTCTGGGGCGGGGGCTGATGGCGGTCTCGCCGACCGTCGCTCGGGTGCTCAGTGGCGGGCGGCTGGGGCGGTCCACTTCAGTTACTGCGTGACGGCGGATCGAACTGGTTCACCCATTCCTGGTTGTGGACGACGGTCGAGCGGACCGGTCGGCCGGCGGCGTCGAGCCAGGGGCGATAGCGGAAGCGCAGTTCGATCAGGCGGCAGGTGGTCGCATCGAGCACCGCGTTTCCGCTGGAGCGCGTGACACTGCAGTGGGTGACGCTGCCGTCGGTCTCGACTGTGTAGCGGACGCCGACCACCCCGCCCGCACCGATCACCGCCTCTGCATTGGGGAAGTCCTTGTTTTTGAAGCGACCCTTGAGGAGGCGGGGCGGGCTTTCGTCGCCACCGTCGCCGTCGCCGTCCCCGGAGCGGCCGCTACCGGTGCCATTGCCCTCGCCGCCCGCGCCCGTGCCTGATCCGGGGACGGGGGCAGCGCCAGTGGTGGCGTCGATGCCGGGGCCGGGTTTGAACGCGGCGATGACTGTTGGTGGCGGGACGATCGGGGGGATGATCGGTTTGGGGACGACGAGTTCGGTCGCCTTTGAGCGAAGCTTGGCGGGGGACGCCGCGCCTTCCGGGCGGTGGCTCTTCGTGGGCCGGGGAACAATCTTTTCGGGCGGCGGTGGCGGTGGTGTGGGGCCGACGGCGAAAGTCTTGAGGGCGTCGGGGATCGCGGTGGGGAGGCTGACGCCAAGGCCTAGAATCAGCGCGTAGCCGATGATGGCGCAGAGTACCGCGGCGCTAGCGGCGGATATCAGGCGGTCGCGCAGGTTCTGGTGGACGCCGTACATGCTGGGTAATTGGGGAGGCGGGCATTGTGCGGCAACTCCGCGCGAAGGCGCGACAACGACATCGGTAATCCGGACGTAGTCGGTACTTATCCTGCTTCGACAGATGCACCTCCCCGGCGCAGGCCGGGGTCCAAGTGGAAAGGTCGATGTAAAGAAGGACCGTCCGTCGTTACCTCCGTTTCTCAATTGGGCCCCGGCCTTCGCCGGGGTGGTGCTCACTTTGGTAACGATAGCGCTCGGTTTGTAAGGGCATCGGTCCGACGTCGGCAGACCTGACGTTCGGCAGACACTAGAACGGGCGGTGCGACCGAAGTCACACCGCCCGTTTCTGGCGCGCGCCGCGGGAGTAAATCCCGCGTCGTCGGTCGGCGCTGGAGCGCCGCCGGCCGGCCTTTCGCGTGCGAACCTGCGCTCCGCTGGTTCGCAGCGGCGTGCTGCTGCACGCCTCGCTCGGGCTTACAGCTTCTCCGTCAGTTCCGGCACGATCTTGAACAGATCGCCGACCAGGCCGATGTCCGCGACCTGGAAGATCGGCGCGTCCTCGTCCTTGTTGATCGCGACGATGACCTTCGAGTCCTTCATCCCCGCGAGATGCTGGATCGCACCCGAGATGCCGATCGCGACATACACTTCCGGTGCGACGATCTTGCCCGTCTGACCGACCTGATAGTCGTTCGGGGCGTAGCCCGCGTCGACTGCGGCGCGCGAGGCGCCGACGCCGGCGCCGAGCTTGTCCGCCAAGGGATCGATCGTCGCGTGGAACTGCTCGCTCGAAGCCAGCGCACGGCCGCCCGAGACGATGATCTTCGCGCTGGTCAGTTCTGGACGCTCGTTCTTGGCGATCTCCGAGCCGGCGAAGGTCGACAGACCCTTGTCGCCGGTCGAGGCGACCGCTTCGATCTCGCCCGAGCCACCCTCAGTCGCAGCCTTGGCAAACGCCGTACCGCGGACCGTGATGACTTTCTTCGCATCCGACGACTGGACCGTCGCGATCGCGTTGCCGGCATAGATCGGACGGGTGAAAGTGTCCTCGCTCTCGACCGACAGGATGTCGCTGATCTGCATGACGTCGAGCAACGCCGCCACGCGCGGCGCAATGTTCTTGCCGTGCGTGGTCGACGGCGCAACGAACGCGTCGTGGGTGGCCATCAGTTCGACGATCAGCGGCGCGACGTTCTCGGCGAGCGCGTGCGCGAACGCGACGTCGTCCGCGACGTGCACCTTGCCGACGCCGGCGATCTTGGCGGCTTCGGCAGCGACGCCATCGACACCCTGGCCAGCGATCAGCAGATGGACTTCGCCGAGCTGGCTTGCCGCGGTTACGGCAGAAAGCGTGGCATCCTTGACGGCCTGACCGTCATGTTCGACCCAGACGAGCGTCTTCACTTGGCGACTCCCATTTCCTTGAGCTTGCCGACCAGCGCGTCGACATCGGCGACCTTGATTCCAGCCGAGCGCTTGGCGGGCTCGACGACCTTCAGCGTGGTCAGGCGCGGCGTCACGTCGACGCCGAAATCGGCCGGCGTCTTCTGCGCCATCGGCTTCGACTTCGCCTTCATGATGTTCGGCAACGAGGCGTAACGCGGCTCGTTGAGGCGAAGATCGGTGGTGATGATCGCGGGCAGCTTCAGCGTATCCGTCTCAGCGCCGCCATCGACTTCGCGTGTCACGTTGACCGAGCCGTCGGCGATCTCGACCTTCGACGCGAACGTGCCCTGGCCCCAGTTCAGCAGGCCGGCGAGCATCTGCCCGGTCTGGTTGTTGTCGTCGTCGATCGCCTGCTTGCCGAGGATGACCATGTCGGGCTTCTCCTCCTCGACGATCTTGGCGAGGATCTTGGCGACGCCGAGCGGCTCGACCTTCGTCTCGCTGACGACGAGGATCGCGCGATCTGCGCCCATCGCGAGCGCGGTACGGAGCGTTTCCTGGCTCTTCTGCTCGCCGATCGAGACGACGACGATCTCCGTCACGCCCTTGTCCTTGAGGCGGATCGCTTCCTCGACGGCGATCTCGTCGAATGGGTTCATGCTCATCTTGACGTTCGCCAGATCGACGCCCGTTCCGTCCGCCTTCACGCGGGGCTTCACGTTGTAGTCAAGCACGCGCTTGACCGGCACCAGCACCTTCATCGGGGTTCCTTCCAAGGTGAAATCATTCGTTCTCGCCCGCCTGTTACCCAGGGGTCGTTGCCGGGACAGATGGCTGTTTCGAGCCGTTTTCGCAAGTCCGGTATGGAAACATCACCATGCCGTAGCGTCACGGCGGTGTGTCCGGCGGGCGAGTCGTAATTCCAACGGATCCTCCCCCGCCAGGGGGAGGTGGCTGGCCCTTGCCAGACGGAGGGGGAGGCTAGCGAAACGTCTGTTCCGTATCCTCCCCCTCCGTCACCTTCGGTGCCACCTCCCCCTTGCGGTGGAGGATCGAGGGGGTGGCGATCAAGTCAAACGAAAAAAGGCCCGGACGTTTCCGTCCGAGCCCCCGTTTCGCAGAATCAGTATGCAGTCAACAGCGGTTACGCCGCGACCTTCTGCACCTCAGCGACGATCTTCTTGGCCGCATCGCCAAGGTCGTTCGCGGGAACGATCGCGAGACCCGAATTGGCCAGGATCTCCTTGCCCTTCTCGACATTCGTGCCCTCGAGACGGACGACCAGCGGCACCGACAGGTTCACTTCCTTCGCCGCGGCGACGATGCCGTCGGCGATAATGTCGCACTTCATGATGCCACCGAAGATGTTGACCAGGATGCCCTTCACGTTCGGATCCGCGAGGATGATCTTGAACGCCGCCGTCACCTTCTCCTTGTTGGCGCCGCCGCCGACGTCGAGGAAGTTGGCCGGGAACATGCCGTTCAGCTTGATGATGTCCATCGTCGCCATCGCGAGGCCGGCGCCGTTGACCATGCAGCCGATGTCGCCATCGAGCTTGATATAGGCGAGGTCGTACTTCGACGCCTCGAGCTCGGCGGGATCCTCCTCGGTCTCGTCGCGCAGTTCGAGCAGGTCCTTGTGGCGGAACAGCGCGTTGCCGTCGAACGCGACCTTCGCGTCGAGCACCATCAGCTTGCCGTCGTTGGTGACCGCGAGCGGGTTGATCTCGATCTGCTCGGCATCGGTGCCCATGAACGCGTCATACAGCTTCGACGCGGTGTTCGCCGCCTGCTTGGCGAGATCGCCGGTCAGCTTCAGCGCGGCGGCAACGGCGCGGCCGTGGTGCGGCATGAAGCCGGTCGCCTGGTCGATGTCGATCGACTGGATCTTCTCGGGCGTGTCGTGCGCGACCGCCTCGATGTCCATGCCACCTTCGGTCGAGACGACCATCATCACGCGGCCGGTGGTGCGGTTGAGCGTCAGCGCGAGGTAGAATTCCTTGTCGATGTCGACGCCGTCGGTGACGTACAGGCGGTTGACCTGCTTGCCCGCATCACCCGTCTGGATGGTGACGAGCGTGTTGCCGAGCATGTCGGTCGCGGCTGCGCGAACCTCGTCCTCGGTCTTGGCGAGGCGGACGCCGCCCTTGGCATCGGGGCCGAGCTCGACGAACTTGCCCTTGCCGCGGCCGCCGGCGTGGATCTGCGCCTTGACGACATAGAGCGGTCCGGGAAGCTTCTTGGACGCCTCGACGGCCTCCTCGACGGTCAGTGCCGCGAAACCGGCAGGCACGGGGACGCCGAACTTGGCCAGCAGTTCCTTGGCCTGGTATTCATGGATGTTCATCGGGAAGGCTCCACGCAATTTTTAGGAAACTCGGGAATTGGTTGGGCGTAAAGCACAGGGCGGCCAGCAAATCCACCCTTAAGGCATTTGCAGTTGCGTCTCGTTATCAATAAGCCACTTTCGAGGCTGTCGCAGGCCGTAAATTCAGTACGCAATCGACCTCTACACCACGCCGACGTCTGCCGCTCGCTGGGCTGTTTGCACAATGGTAACCCTTTTTCGGGTATCGCAGTGCCATGACACAGCCCGTTTCCCTCGAGCCCACCGATTCGACCGGCGAAGAGCTTCGTCAGGCGCTTCGCCGGGCGGTCAAGATGCGCGCACACCTGCGCGATCGTGGCCAGACCCGATTCGAGATCGAGGTCACCGACCTTTCGCTTTCCGGGTTCCGGGCGGAAACAAGCTTCACCCTGTGGCCAGGCACCGTGGTGTGGCTGACTTTGCCGGGCCTCGCCGCGCTAGAAGCCGTGGTCGCCTGGCGCGACAAGTTCAAATATGGCTGCGCCTTCGCCAAGCCGCTCCATCCTGCAGTGTTCGAGCATATCGTGGCGCTGTCGCAGCGCTAGGACACGAGCTCGGTTCTTCTGCGAACGCAGGAGGCCAGGGTTACTCAGCCCCGCCCTTGATTACCGTGGATTCCTGCGTTCGCAGGAAAACAGCTAGACGTCGGCAAAGCCGGCGTGAGCCGACCGCCCGCCGTGTCGGTCGCTGCGAGCATCGGCGCGGCCGTCGCCGCGCCTCCGTCGGTCTTCAGTCGAACAAACTCGACACGCTAGTCTCGTCCGCGATCCGCTTGATCGCCTCGCCGAGCAACGGCGCGATCTGGAGGTGGCGAATTTTGCCGTGAGCGCCCTTGATCACATCGTGGTTGCCGATCGAATCGGTAATGACGAGTTCACGCAATTCCGAACCCTCGACTCGCGCCACGGCACCACCCGACAGCACGCCGTGCGTTACATACGCCACGACGTCCTCGGCACCGGCTTCCTTCAGCGCCGCCGCGGCGTTGCACAGCGTGCCCGCGGAATCGACGATGTCGTCGACCAGGATGCAGAAGCGGCCTTCGACCTCGCCGATGATGTTCATCACTTCCGACTCGCCCGCGCGCTCGCGGCGCTTGTCGACGATCGCGAGCGGCGCGTTGTCGAGCCGCTTGGCAAGGACGCGCGCGCGCACCACGCCGCCGACGTCGGGCGAGACGACCATCAGGTTCTTGCCCTTGAAGCGCGCGAGGATGTCCGCCGACATCACCGGCGCCGCATAGAGATTGTCGGTCGGAATGTCGAAGAAGCCCTGGATCTGGCCAGCATGCAAATCGACCGACAGCACGCGGTTCGCGCCCGCGACCGTAATCAGGTTGGCGACCAGCTTGGCCGAAATCGGCGTACGCGGCCCCGGCTTCCGGTCCTGCCGCGCATACCCCATGTACGGGATCACCGCGGTGATGCGACGCGCCGACGCCCGCTTCAGCGCGTCGATCATGATCAGCAATTCCATGAGGTTGTCGTTGGCCGGATAACCGGTCGACTGGATCACGAACACGTCCTCGCCGCGGACGTTCTCGTTGATCTCGACGAAGACCTCTTCGTCAGCGAACCGCCGCACGCTGACATCGGTCAACGGTGTCTCGAGATAGGCGGCGATCTCCTGCGCGAGGGGCAGGTTCGAATTGCCGGTCATCAATTTCATGAAGCTATTTCCCGCTCTACAGTGCGAACCCCTTAGGCCCAGGTCGCGGATGGTGGAAGGGTTTGCCCGTCGGCGCTCGCCTTCGTACAGGGCGGCATGACCGTAATCACCCGTTTCGCCCCCTCGCCCACCGGCCGCCTGCACGTCGGCAACATCCGCACCGCGCTCCACAACTGGATGTTCGCGCGGGCCAACGGCGGCAAGTTCGTGCTGCGGATCGACGATACCGATCCCGAACGCAGCGAAGAGCGCTTCGTCGACGCGATCCGCGCCGATCTCGACTGGCTCGGGATGACGCCCGATGCGGAGGAGCGGCAATCGGCGCGGTTCGCGCTGTACGAGGCGCGGTTCGCGGCGCTGGTCGCCAGCGGTCATGTGTATCCGGCATACGAGACGACGCAGGAACTCGACCTGAAGCGGAAGATCCAGGCGGGGCGTGGGTTGCCGCCGATTTATGATCGCGCCGCGCTGGCGCTCGATGACGCAGCCCGCGCTAAGCTGGAAGCGGATGGGGTGCAGCCGCATTGGCGGTTCAAGCTCGATCACGACTCGGCGATCGCCTGGGACGATTTGATCCGTGGCGCGGCGCATTTCGAGGCGAAGACGATGAGCGATCCGGTCATCCGGCGCGCGGACGGGTCGTGGCTGTATATGCTGCCCTCGGCGATCGACGATGCCGATATGGGCGTGACGCATGTGGTTCGCGGCGAGGATCACGTATCGAACACCGCGCTCCAGTTGCAGATGTTCGATGCGCTCGGCGTCGCGCCGCCGCGGTTTGCGCACGAGGCGTTGCTGACAGGCGCGGAGGGCAAGCTGTCGAAGCGGCTCGGGTCGCTCGGTGTCGATCATTTCCGCGAGGTCGGGATCGAGCCGCAGGCGGTGCGCGCGCTGCTGGCGCGGATCGGGACGAGCGACCCGGTCGAGCCGATCGCCGACGCCGCGCCGCTGATCGCGGGGTTCGACTTCGCACGGTTCGGGCGGGCGCCGGCGCGGTTCGACGAGGCTGAACTGGCGGCGCTGAACGCGCGGATTTTACACGCGCTGCCGTATGAGACGGTGGCCGGGCGGTTGCCCGAGGGCATGGATGTGGCGGCCTGGGAGGCGGTGCGGCCGAACCTAGTGACGCTGGCCGGTGCGGCGGATTGGTGGGGCGTGATCGAGGGACCGATCGCGGTCGAGCGCGATTTGGAGGCGGAGTATCTCGATCAGGCGCTGACGGCGGCGGGTGAGATCGATTGGTCGGAAGATCCCTGGCATGCGCTGACCGCGCGGTTAAAGGCGGAGACGGGGCGCAAGGGTAAGGCTCTGTTCCTGCCGTTGCGGCGCGCGTTGACGGGCCGCGATCATGGGCCGGACATGGCGGCGTTGCTGCCGCTGATCGGGCGCGAGCGGGCGCTGGAGCGACTCGCGGCGCGCTGATCTATCGACCCCAATGAAGTTCGCCCCGTAAATAGCTTGTTCTCCCGCGAAGGCGGGAGCCCAGACTGGGCTCCCGCCTTCGCGGGAGAACAAGGAATGGCGGCTGACGGTCGTTCCAATCGCAACCGGGCTATTTCTGCGCGGCGATCGATAGAAGTACCCCCCCACCCCAAACACCACCCCGGCGAAGGCCGGGGCCCAATTGGGGAACGTGGCCAACCAAGTACTGCCCTTTGTTACTACGACCTTTCCAATTGGGCCCCGGCCTTCGCCGGGGTGGTTACTTTGATGCGTCCCGCGCGGCCGCCAAACAGCTACCGGCGCGCCCCAAATCGCTCCTCGACATCGAGTACTTCCCGACCGGGAGGAGTTGGGGACATCACACATACTCCCCCGCCCTCAAACACCCTTGCTCCCAAAATGTAATGATGTACCATCCCAACCGGCGGTACCTATCTTGCCGCCATCCTCGAGGAGAAGCAGGGGAGACGGAAAATGTACGCGGATCGACCAAACCGGACGGGCGGATTCAATCCCGGGAGCCTCGGCGTCGCGCTGGTTATCAACTGCGCGGTGATCGGAGCCTTGTTCTTTGCGGCGCCTAACATGCTGCCGTTCGTGCCCGACACGCCGCTCGTGACCTATGTGCCGTACGCCCCGCCGCCGCCGCCCGAACCGGTGCCACCTACAGACCCGCTGATCCGCCAGCAACCGCGCCCCGCCCCGCGTCCCGATGCGCCGATCAAAATAGTGCAGATACCGCAAACCGAAGGCTTGACGGCTGCCCCCGATCCGCTCCCCTACACGCCGCCCATCGGGATCGAAGGCACCGGCACCGTCGCAGTCGATCCGCCGAAAACGGCACCCGTGTTCGTACAGCCGGGCATCGACCCACGCTACGCCGCCGACTTCCAACCGAGCTATCCGTCCGAGGAGCGCCGCGCCGAGCGCGAGGGCCGCGTCGTCGTGCGCGTACTCGTCGGTACCGACGGCCGCGTGAAACAGGTCGAGCGGGTCAGCGCGACCACCAACGCCTTCTACCGCGCGACGCTGGATCGGGCGTTGGCGAAGTGGCGGTTCAAGCCGGCAACGCGCGACGGCGTTCCGATCGAGGCATGGCGATCGATGGCGCTGACCTTTGTCCTCCAGAACTAAAGCTTGAGGAGTGCGGGGCTGGCCTAGCCGGCTCCGTCCCCCTATCTTGGCGCGCATGGGCTTTTTCAGTCGTTTCACGCCGATCGTCGCCTATCGCGACCTGCGGCTCTTCCTCAGCCAGCGCCGGCCGTACGAACTCATTTTTCTCGTGGCCGCGCTCGGCGTCACCAGCTTCCTGATCTACGCGTTCATGAAGGATTCGTACGTCGAGCAGGAATACCGCCCGAAGATCATCTATGTCGAGCAATGGCCCGCGGATCGCACCGATGCGCAGATCATCGCGCAGCAGAAGATCGACGCGCCGATCAAGGCCAAGGCGCTCGCCGAGCAGAAGGCCCGCGAAGACGCACAGCGCGCCGCATTCAAGCGATTGGATGACAAGCTGAAGGCGATGGGAATCTGACCGGCCTGCGCTGGATGGGAACTGCACTGGCACTGGCTGAGCGAAGTCGCGGCAGGACGGCGCCCAACCCCAATGTCGGCTGCGTGATCGTCCGCGATGGCCGCGTCGTTGGACGCGGCTGGACGCAAGCGGGCGGCCGTCCGCATGCCGAAGCGATGGCGTTGGCCGAGGCCGGTGCGAAAGCACAGGGGGCCACGGCTTACGTCACGCTCGAGCCCTGCGCGCATCGATCGCCACGCGGGCCAGCCTGCAGCGACCTTCTGATCGAGTCGGGTGTGGCGCGCGTCGTCGCGGCGCTTGAGGATCCCGACGCTCGAACGGCCGGCCAGGGGTTCGCGCGGCTTCAGGCAGCAGACATCATCGTCACGCGCGGCATTCGCTCGGACGAGGCCCGTCGTTCGATGGCGGGGTTCCTGACGCGGCAGGCACTCGGCCGCCCCCATGTCACCTTGAAGCTGGCCACCTCGCTCGACGGCTGCATCGCGATGGCGGACGGATCGAGCCGATGGATCACCGGCCCGGAGGCCCGCGCCCATGCGCATCTCGAGCGGAGTCGGCATGAAGCGATCCTCGTCGGACGTGGGACGTATGAGGCGGACGCACCGCGACTCGACGTTCGGTTGCCGGGTCTGGAAGGTCGCGCGCCGAAGCGCGTACTCCTGTCGACCACGCTCACCGCTACCCCCTCCCCCTCTCCCCGTCATTCCAGCGAAAGCTGGAATATCCCCGTTGCCGGCCACGACGGAGCCTCATGGGGAGACCCCAGCTTTCGCTGGGGTGACGGAATTGGAGCGGGTGGCGAAAAAAGTCGCGCGTCTGGTGAAAGTGGCGATTGGACTGTCATCACCTCTCCACAAGCCGTCGCCACCCTCCCCAACATCGACCACATCCTCGTCGAAGGCGGCGCGGCCGTAGCGTCGGCGTTCCTATCCGCGGACTTGGTCGACCGTATCCTCCTCTACCATGCACCGATCCTGATCGGCGGCGGGAGGCACGCACTCCGCGACATCGGCCTCACCGACCTGACCGCGGCGCATGGTCGCTGGGCGATCGTCGATGCGCGGCAACTTGGCAGCGACCGGCTCGAGGTCTACGAGCGCGAACGAAACGAGGCATAATGTTCACCGGAATCGTCACCGACATAGGCACCGTTACGCGCGTGGAGTCGCCAGGCGACACGCGCGTCGTCATTGCGACCGCCTATGATACCACCACCGTCGATCTCGGCGCGTCGATCTCGTGCTCGGGCGTCTGCCTGACCGTCGTGGATAAAGGCCCGAACTGGTTCGCGGTCGACGTCTCCGGCGAGACGATCAGCCGCACCGCCAAGGACCAGTGGACCGAGGGCCGGAAATTCAACCTCGAACGCGCGATGAAGCTCGGCGACGAGCTCGGCGGCCATATCGTAACGGGCCATGTCGACGGCCTCGGCACTGTAGTCGCGCTCGCAGAGGAAGGCGGCTCGCACCGCGTCACGATCCGGGCCGGCGCCGACATAGCCCCGTTCATCGCGCCCAAGGGCTCGGTGACGGTCGACGGCGTCTCGCTCACCGTGAACACCGTTCAGGACATCGATGGAGAGGTCGAGTTCGGCCTCAACATCATCCCGCATACCTGGAGCGTCACCACGCTCGGTACGATCCACGTGGAACAGTCGGTCAACATCGAGATCGACGTCCTCGCCCGCTATCTCCAACGCATGGAACATTACCGTGTCAAAGCCAGCTGAATGTACCGCCGAACTGGGGCGCTTGAAGCACGGCTATCTGTCGTCGCCGGAAGAGATCATCGACGAGGCGCGTAACGGCCGGATGTTCATCCTGGTCGACGACGAGGATCGCGAGAACGAGGGCGACCTCGTTATCCCCGCGCAGATGGCGACGCCTGAGAAGATCAACTTCATGGCCAAATACGGCCGCGGCCTGATCTGCCTCGCGCTGACCCGCGACCGTACCGAGGAACTCGGGCTCGAACTGATGAGCCGCAACAACGGCACCCGGCACGAAACCGCGTTCACCGTCTCGATCGAGGCGCTCGAAGGCGTGACGACCGGCATCTCCGCCGCGGATCGCGCGCGGACCATCGCGGTCGCGGTCGATGCGACCAAGGGCAAGGCCGACATCGTCACCCCCGGCCACGTCTTCCCGCTGGTCGCGCGCGATGGCGGCGTGCTGATCCGCGCCGGCCATACCGAGGCGGCGGTCGACGTCGCGCGGCTTGCCGGGCTCAACCCCTCGGGCGTGATCTGCGAGATCATGAACGAGGACGGCACGATGGCGCGGATGGACGACCTCGTCACCTTCGCGCAGTTCCACAACGTCAAGATCGGCACGATCCGCGACCTGATCGCCTATCGCCGCCGCTACGACCACCTCGTCGAGAAGCGCGCCGAAGCAAAGTTCACCTCCGAATGGGGTGGCGACTGGACCGCGCTGACGTTCTGGAACAAGGCGACCGGCACCGAGCAGGTCGCTTTGGTCAAGGGCAGGATCGATCCCAACACGCCGACGCTCGTCCGCATGCACGCGCTGTCGCCGTTCGCGGACATCTTCGGCGAATCGGGCGATCGTGGCCGGATTCTCGCGCGCTCGATGCAGATGATCGCCGACGAGGGCGCAGGCGTGATCGTCGTCATCAACCGCCCCCGCAGCAACACCTTCACCTCCGCGGTGATGAAGAAGGCGGGCGCGGAGATCACCCCGGACATGGAGGAACTGCGCGATTACGGCGTCGGTGCGATGATCCTGACCGAGCTCGGCGTCCACGACATGGTGCTGATCACCAACACGCACCACACGCTGGTCGGGCTCGACGGCTACGGCCTGTCGATCGTCGGTGAACGGCGGATTGCCTCCCTGGATATCGAAAAGAGCAACTGATGGCCCATCTCCTCATCGTCGAAGCGCGGTTCTACGATCACCTCAACGACCTCCTCGTCGAAGGCGCGAAGGCGGCGATCGAAGCCGCCGGGCACACGCACGAGACGATCACCGTGCCGGGCGCGCTCGAAGTCCCCGGTGCGATCGCGCTGGCGGCCGAGAGCGAGACGTTCGACGCGTATGTCGCATTGGGTGTCGTGATCCGCGGCGAGACCTATCACTTCGAGATCGTCGCGGGCGAAAGCGCGCGCGGGATCATGCAGCTGACGATGGACGGCCTTGCGATCGGCAACGGCATCCTGACCACCGAGAACGAAGCGCAGGCACTCACGCGTGCGCGTCCGACCGAGGGCGACAAGGGCGGCGGCGCAGCCAAAGCGGCGCTGGCGATGCTGGCGCTGAAGGACCGCTTCCTCGCGTGACATGCGCGCGTGGGTGAGGTGATCAACCTGCGGCTCGCGCGGAAGCAGCGGGCGAGGGCCGAGGCGGCGGTGCGGGCGGACCAGAACCGGCGGGTGTTCGGGAGGACTGGAGTCGAAAAGGCGGCGGAAGCGGCGGTGAAGGCTCGGGTGGACAGGACGCTGGATGGTGCAAAGCTAGAGAGCCCCGCACCCGACAAACCTCCGGAATAACCTCAACGTCATCCTTCCCCTGGCGAAGGGGGAGCGTGGCACTCAGCGTTGTCCCTCATAATTCTCTTCGCGAACGCCGCGCCTGCGATCCTCCCCCGCCAGGGGAGAATCGTGAAGTCGTGCGGCGCCGGGGCCGTCCTTGTTCTCCCGCGACGGCAGGAGCCCAGTCTGGATCCCCGCGTTCGCGCGGAAGCAAATCCTAGATAGCCGCCGACAACCGCATCCCCCGCTGCCCTCAACAGGAACGTCCCGCGCGCCGCGCCGTTGTGCCTCCGTAACAAAGGGGCGATCATGATTTCGGATGCGAATGCGACGTTGCTCGCCAAACTCGGCTTTGCCGCGCGGGGAGTGGTGTATATCCTGGTCGGCTGGTTCGCCGTCGACGCAGCGCTGCACGGCGGCAAGATTGCCGACAACCAGGGCGCGATCGGGTCGATGGCGGACGGACCGCTCGGCCCCTTGCTGCTGGCGATCGTCGCAGCGGGTCTGCTCGGCTACGCGGTCTGGCGGCTGACCGAGGCCGCGGCCAATCCCGAGGGGATCGGCAGCGACATCAAGGGCAGCCTCAAGCGCATCGGCCACCTGGTCAGCGGCATCGCGCACCTGATCCTTGCCTGGACCGCCGCCAAGCTCGCGATGAAAATCGGATCGCGCGATGCATCGGTTTCGCCTGGCGACGAAAGCGCACGTGACTGGACCGCGCTGTTGCTTGACCAGCCGGCCGGACGCGTTCTGGTCGGCGCGGTTGCCGTCGGCGTGCTGGTTGCCGCGTTCCAGCAAGCGCAGAAGGCGTGGCGCGGCGACTTCATCCATGACCTCCGCGGTGACGCCCCCGCCCCTGGCTATGTCTGCACGATGGGCAGGGTCGGCTATGGTGCCCGTGCGCTGGTGTTCCTGATCGTCTCCGGACTGTTCGGGCTCGCGGCGTGGACGGCGCATGCGAGCGATGCGGGCGGCGTTGCCGATGCCCTGCAGATGCTGCAATCGCAACCGGGCGGCAAATGGCTGCTCGCGATGACCGGGATCGGGCTTGCGCTGTTCGGCGCATATAGTCTGGTCGAGGCGCGCTTTCGCCGCCTGCACGTCGACTTGCCCGGGACCGATTGATAGCACGTCGTTAACATGCCGGTGCTAGCGGACGGCATGTATACGATCAGTTTCGACGTTCCCACCAAAACCCTGACGATCCTCACCGAGGGGTTCTGGTCGATCGCGACGACCGCGGCCTTCTCGGCGGAATTGCTCGCGCGCGGTACTGCGGCGCGGCTGTATCATGGGCGGTTCGTGGTGCTAGCCGACCTGCGCAAGGCGGCGATCCAGCCATTGAAGGTGGTCGACGCGCTCGAAGCGATGATGCCCAAGGCGCTCAAGGTGACGTCCGCACCGATCGCGGCGGTGGTCGCGTCGCATTTGGCAAAACTCCAGACCGAACGCTATCTGAAGGCCGAGAACTGCCGGACGTTCCTCGACATCGACGAGGCAAGGCAGTGGCTTGCGGGCGACGGCCACGCCGCCTGACGGACTTTCAGTCCTGCGGTGCGGTTTCGAGCAACGCCGCCTCGACCTCTTCGACCGTGATGCCGAACGCGCCGGCGAGCCCCGACAAGGACGCGCCGCGATCCGCGAGCGTGCGGATGCGCGCGGTATCGACGATCGTCTTGTAGCTGCGCGTGTCGCGGTCGGTCTTCGATTCCGCGCCGCTGCGCGCGAGCGCGCCCGAGCGGCGACGCTTGGAAATCTTCAGTGCTTCGACGTCGTTGGTCGGCGGCGCATCGAGCCGCGCCTTGATCCGCTGATCCTCCTCGACCCGCCGGCTTTCGCGGACGCGTTCGCGCTCCTGGGACTGAAGGTCACGCTGGGCGGCGCGCGATTCGGATCGCTGCTCCGATGCGGCAAGTCGCTCCCTCGCGCGCTGCTCGCGGCCGTTGGCGCGCTCCTCCGCCCGCTTTGCGGCACGTTCGGCGGTACCGGGCATGAGCGGCCCTGTTCCCCTGCCCCCGCTCGGCCAGCCGTCGCTCATTGCATGTCCTGTCGTCACCGGTGCGCCCTACGACGCGGAGGCGCGCTGCTAGGCGATGACGTCACCGGTGACTAGGGGGTCCAAGTCGTCACCCGACCATCCGCCCCCCCGCCGTCATCCCAGCGAACGCTGGGATCTCACCGTGGGGCGAACGTCGCGAGCCACGAGGGATACCCCAGCTTTCGCTGGGGTGACGGTTTTGGGGTGGGCTGACGGAGCAAGGTGACGGACGTTCAGCAGTCGAGGCAAGGCCGCGACTTGGAGCCGCCGGGTTACGCGTTCGCAGTCTCGAGCGCGGGATAGTCGATATAGCCCTCGGGGCCCTGGCTGTACCACGTCTTCGCGTCGTCCTTCGCGAGCGGTGCGCCGGTGCGCAGGCGCTCGGGCAGGTCCGGGTTCGCGATGAACGTGCGCCCGAAGGTGATCGCGTCGGCATTGCCCGAATCGAGCTCGGCCTGCGCTTCCTCGACGGTTGTGTAGTCCGAGTTGACGATCAGCACGCCCTTGAACACTTTCCGAATCGCCGGGCTGAGCTTCGGCACGTCGGTCTTGCCGAACGTGCCGTCGGGGCCGGGCTCGCGCAGTTCGAGGAACGCGATGCCGAGATCGGACAATACCTTCGCGGCGGCGGTGAACAGCGGCTCGGGGTTGCTGTCGTCGACACCCTGCGAATCGCCGTTGGGCGACAGGCGGACGCTGACGCGATCTGCACCCGCGACCGAGATCACGCGCTCGGCGACTTCGCGGAGCAGGCGGACGCGGTTCTCGATCGAGCCACCGTACTCGTCAGTACGCAGATTGGCGTTATCGCGCAGGAACTGGTCGATCAGATAGCCATTCGCCGCATGGATCTGCACGCCGTCGAAGCCGGCCGCCAGCGCGTTCTTCGTCGCCAGCTCATAATCTTTCAGCAGGCGCGGGATCTCGTTCAGTTCAAGCGGACGCGCGACCTCGAAGTCCTGCTTGCCCTCGAACGTGTGTGCCTGGCCCTCGGTCGCGGTTGCCGACGACGAGACCGGCTGGCCGCCGATCACCGACGAATGGACCTGGCGCCCCATGTGCCACAGCTGCGCGACGATCCGGCCGCCAGCGGCGTGGACCGAGTCGGTGACGGGCTTCCAGGCGGCGACCTGCGCATCGGTCCACAGACCCGGCGCGAACGGCCAGCCAAGGCCTTCGCGGCTGATGCCGGTGGCCTCCGAGATGATCAGGCCGGCGCTCGCCCGCTGCGTATAATACTCGACCATCATGTCGGTCGGAACGGCATCCTTGTCGGCACGCCCACGCGTAAGCGGCGCCATGAGGATGCGGTTCGGCGCGGCGATGGCGCCAAGGGTAATGGAATCGAAAAGGCTAGGCATGGAAGCTCCTTATTGGCCTGACGGGCGGAAGATAGGAGGCTACAGGGCGGCATGCATCGCCCCGCCCCGCAAACATTATCTAGCGTGCCCGATACGCCGCGCGGTTCGACAGCGGAGGCGAACAATGTCGCTGCGCCGGGCCTGATCGCGTTCGCGGCGTTGGTGGTGGCGAACGTGGCGCTCGCGTTCGGGCCGTGGTTCGTGCGCGCGACCGAGGTCGGGCCGGTCGCGGCCGGGTTCTGGCGGCTCACGCTGGCGGTGCCGTTCCTCGTGGTGCTGGCGGTCCAGCAGGGCGCGCGGCCGAGGCGGCTCGGGTGGAAGCTGTGGGCCGGGCTGCTCGCGGGCGGGGTGTGCTTCGCGGCCGACCTCGGCACCTGGCATCTCGGGATCCTGCGCACGACGCTCGCCAATGCGACGCTGTTCGGCAACGTCGCGACGCTGATCTTCCCGATCTACGGCTTCCTGATCGTGCGAAGCTGGCCGACGCGGACGCAAGGGTTCGCACTGGCGTTGGCGGCGGCGGGCGGCGCGTTGCTGCTCGGGCGGTCGTATCAGCTCGATGCGAAGAACCTGGCGGGCGATCTGTTCTGCCTGCTCGCGGGGCTGCTCTACACCGTGTATTTCATCCTGATGGCGCGCGCCCGGGCGACGCTCGCCCCGATATCCGCGCTGACGCTGTCGACGCTCGCCGGCATCGTGCCGCTGCTCGTGTTCGCGCTGGCGATGGGCGAGCGCGTGCTGCCGACGCATTGGGGTCCGCTGATCGGGCTCGCTCTGTGCAGCCAGGTGCTCGGGCAAGGGCTGATGATCTACGCGCTCGGCCGCTTCACGCCGCTGGTGATCGGGATCGCGCTGCTGATCCAGCCGGTGGTAGCAGGCCTGGTTGGCTGGCTGGTGTACGGCGAGCGACTCGGCACGGCGGATCTGGTCGGCGTCGTGATGGTCGCGGTCGCGCTGGTGCTCGTCCGCCAAGGACCCGGCCCCGAAGCGTTACCTCTTGAAGACGCGCTTGATACGCCTGATTTTGGACGGCAGGAGACGGTATGACCCAGGACCTTACGCTCGACGAAATCCGCGCCCTGCTGGCGCCCGGCATTGCTTCCAACGCGGCGTTCGACGGCTGGAGCGACGCCGCGCGCGACATGGCCGCGCAGGCCGAGGGAATCGACACCGACGTGGCCGCGCTGGCGTTCAAGGACGGCCCGGTCGACATGATCAACGCGTGGTTCGCGCATATCGACGGCGTGATGCTCGCCGCAGTGCCGCCCGAGCGGCTCGCGCTGATGAAGATCCGCGAGAAGATCACCGCATTGGTCGAGGCGCGACTCGATGCGACGTCGATCGATCGCGAATCGCTGCGCCGCGCGGTGGCGATCCTCGCGCTCCCGCAGAATCTGGCAAAGGCGACGCGACTCGGCTGGCGGACGGTCGATACGATCTGGCGCGCAGCCGGCGACGTCTCGACGGATTATAATTACTATACCAAGCGAACCATCCTGCTCGGCGTGTACGCGTCGACGATCACCGTGTTTCTCGACGACGAGAGCGAAGGGCTCGCCGAAACGCGCGCATTCCTCGGTCGGCGGATCAGCGGCATCATGCAGTTCGAGAAGGCCAAGGCCGGTTTTCTCAAGCGGACCGAGCACGGCTTCAGCCTGTCGCGATTCGTCGGTCGCCTGCGCTATCCGACAGCCTGAAGGTTTGAGCCAGGACGACCATCAGGATTTGTCATCCTGGGCTCGACCCAGGACCCAGAGCCACGAACGCCGTCCTGTTTGGTTCTGGGTCCTGACTTTCGTCAGGATAACGATGCGTTGGCGTCAGTTGGATCGGCTTTAGGCTTCCCTTGCCGGTGAGTTACTGATAATCAGTCGCATCATGGACACTCGCCCCGATCGTTCCGTCAGCCTCGAAACCTTGCCGCGCAAGCAGCACGCCATTGTTGCGGCAATCGAGTGGGCGCGGCTCGCGGGGCCAGAAGCGCGGCGATTGCGCGAGCTGGGCTTCGACGAGGGCGTCGACGTCGAGGTCCTGCACCGCGCGACGCTGGGCCAGGGCCCGATCGCCTGCCGGATTGGCCGCATGACCGTCGCGCTGCGGCGCGCAGTCGCCGGCGCCATCCACGTTTCGCCGATGCCTGCCGCGGCCGAATAATCCTTTAGAATGAACGTAGCACCGCTGGTTGCGCTGGTCGGCAATCCCAATGCCGGCAAGAGCGCGCTGTTCAACGCGCTTACGGGTGCGCGCCAGAAGGTCGGCAATTATCCGGGCGTCACGGTCGAGCGGAAAGTCGGGCGGCTGATGCTCGACGACGGGCGACCGGTCGAACTGGTCGACCTGCCCGGTGCGTACAGCCTCGAGCCATCTTCACCCGATGAGCGTGTCACGCGCGACGTCGTCACCGGCACACAGGATGGCGAGCGCCTGCCCGATGCGCTGGTCGTCGTCGTCGATGCCGCCAATCTCGACAACCACCTGCGCTTCACGCTCCAGTTGATCGCCCTCGGGCTGCCGGTCGTGGTCGCGCTCAACATGGTCGATCTCGCCGAGCGCGACGGGCTGAAGCTCGACCCCAAGGTGCTCGAACGCGAACTCGGCGTGCCGGTGATCCCGACCGTCGCGGTGCGCAAGCGCGGCCTCGACGAACTCAAGGCCGCCCTGTCCGGCATCGTCATCAATGGTCCCATGCGGCTGCGCAAATCCGACGGCAGCGTCCAGGACGACATCGTCACGCTCCAGCGTCGCGCCCGTACGATCGCCACCGCGGCGACCGTATCCGAGACGACCGTTCGTCGCTGGACGCACATGCTCGACGCGGTCGCGCTGCACCCCGTCGCGGGGCCGATCCTGCTGCTGGCGATCATGTTCCTGATGTTCCAGGCGGTGTTCAGCTGGGCCCAGCCGTTCATGGACGCGATCGACGCGGGCTTCACCGCGCTCCAGGCGTTCCTCACCGCCGAAATGCCCGATTCGCTGCTCCGCTCGCTGTTGGTCGATGGCGTGATCAAAGGCGTCGGTGCGGTGATCGTGTTTCTGCCGCAGATCCTGATCCTGTTCCTCTTCATCCTCGTCCTCGAAGCGAGCGGCTACATGGTCCGCGCGGCGTTCCTGATGGACCGCGTGATGGCGAGCGTCGGGCTGTCCGGCCGCGCGTTCATCCCTTTGCTGTCGAGCTTCGCCTGCGCGATCCCGGGCATCATGGCGACGCGGACGATCGACGACGAGAAGGACCGGCTGACGACGATCCTGATCGCGCCGCTGATGACGTGCTCCGCGCGCCTGCCGGTCTATACGCTGATAATCGGCGCGTTCATCCCGAACACGCAGGTGCTGCCGTTCGTCGGGCTGCAGGGTCTGGTGATGCTCGGGCTGTACGTGATGGGCATCGTTGGCGCGTTCGTCGCGGCGCTGGTGCTGCGCCGGACGGTGACCAAGGGCGTGTCGTCGGGCTTCATGATGGAGATGCCGAAATACCAGTGGCCGCAGTGGCGCGACGTCGGCATCGGCCTGTGGAGCCGCGCGCAGATCTTCCTGAAGCGCGCCGGTGGCATCATCCTGGTCTCGACCGTGATCCTGTGGGTGATGCTGAGCTTCCCCAAGCCACCCGAGCAGCCCGCCGGTGCACCGAAGATCTCGGCGGTCGATTATTCGGTCGCCGGGCGGATCGCCAACGGGATCGCGCCGGTGTTCGCACCGATCGGCTTCAACCGCGACATCGTCCTCGCGCTGATCCCGGCGATGGCCGCGCGCGAAGTCGCGGTCGCAGCGATCGGCACGGTCTATGCGATCGACGATCCCGACAGCAATCAGGGCGGCAAGGCGATGGTCGAGAACCTGCGCGGCCGCTGGAGCCTGCCGACCGCACTCGCGTTCCTGATGTGGTTCGTGTTCGCGCCGCAGTGCATTTCGACCATCGCCGTCACCCGTCGCGAGACCAATGGGTGGAAATGGCCCGCCTTCATGGTTGGCTATTTGTTCGCCGCCGCCTACATCATGGCTGGCATTACATACTGGCTGGCGGTGTTCGCCGGCCTCTGAGGGGCATCATGGCAGGCAGCGTCAACAAGGTCATCATCGTCGGCAATCTGGGTCGCGACCCGGAGAGCAAGGCGTTCCAGAACGGCGGCAAGGTCGTCAATTTGCGCATCGCGACGTCGGAGTCCTGGAAGGACAAGATGTCGGGCGAGCGCAAGGAAAAGACCGAATGGCATTCGGTCGCGATCTTCAACGAAGGTCTGGCGAACGTTGCCGAGAAGTATCTGCGCAAGGGCTCGAAGGTCTATATCGAGGGCGCGCTCCAGACCCGAAAGTGGCAGGACGCGCAGGGCCAGGACAAGTACTCGACCGAAATCGTGTTGCAGGGCTTCAACAGCGTATTGACGATGCTCGACGGCCCGAACGGTGGCGCAGGCGGTGGTGCAGGCGGCGGCGGTGGTAGCCGCGGCGGTGGCGACGACTGGGCCGGCGGTGGCGGCGGCAACGACTTCGGCGGTGGTTCGTCGGGTGGTGGCGGCGGTTACGGCGGCGGCGGCGGCGGCCGTGGCGGTAGCGCATCCTCGGGCGGCGGTAGCGGCGGCGGGGCACGTGGCGGCGGCTTCGGTCAGACCGGCGGGTTCTCGGACGATCTCGACGACGACGTGCCGTTCTAAGCTCCGTGCCGACGCTGCATTCAATTCCTGCACCTTCGTTCGACGAGGCCGAGCGCTCACGCGTGATCTCGGCCTACGACGTCGCGGGCGCGCGCGCGAAGGGTCAGCTCGACGACATCGTGTCGTTCGCGGCCGAGCTTTGCGACGCGCCGATCGCGTTGCTGAGCCTGGTCGAGGAGGAATATCAACGGTTTCTCGCGCGTAGCGGTACCGATCTGGAGCAGACGCCGCGCAGCATGTCGTTCTGCGCACATGCGATGCACCATTACGAGGTGATGGAAGTGCCGGATGCGCGGAACGATCCGCGCTTCGTCGACAACCCCCTGGTGACCGGCGAGCCGTATGTACGGTTCTACGCGGGCGCGCCGCTGGTCTCCAGCGAAGGCGTGCCGCTTGGTGCACTGTGCGTTTTGGCGCCCGACCCGCGCGAGGGGCTGACGCGGTTCCAGCGAGATGGCCTGACGTTGCTCGCCAAGACGGCGATGGGACGGCTCGACGATCGTCGCACGGCCCGCGAGCAGGCCTTTGCCGAGGCCAAGGCACGCCGCGTTCTCGAGGCAAGCGACCTGAAGTTCCGCACGCTAGCCGACACCATGCCGCAAATGGTGTGGTCGACACTGCCCGACGGCTTTCACGATTATTTCAATGCACGCTGGTACGAATTCACGGGGACGCCGCCGGGGACGACCGACGGCGAAGGCTGGAACGACATGTTCCATCCCGAAGACCAGGATCGCGCCTGGTCGGTCTGGCGGCACTCGCTGGAAACGGGCGAGCCGTATAATATCGAATACCGGCTGCGGCATTTCGACGGCACGTACCGCTGGGTACTCGGCCGCGCGCTGCCGGTGCGCGACGAAAGCGGTGCGATCCAGCGCTGGTTCGGGACGTGCACCGACATCCACGAACAAAAGCTCGCCTATGAAGAGCGCGAGGTCATCAGCCAGGAGCTGAGCCACCGCATCAAGAACATCTTCGCGGTGATCGCCGGGCTGATCGCGTTCGCCGCACGTGGCAAACCCGAATTCGCCGGCATCGCGACCGACCTGCGCCACCGCATTACCGCGCTGGGCCGCGCCCATGACTTCGTCCGGCCCCACAGCGCCAATTCACGTCCGTCGGCGGCGCAGAACAGCCTGCGCGGCCTGTTGCACGAGCTGTTCGAGCCGTATCAGCGCGTCGATTCGATGCGCGTCACGGTGTCGGGCGACGACGTGACGATCGACGATCGCTCCGCCACGCCGCTCGCCCTGCTGTTCCACGAGCTGGCGACCAACGCGACCAAATATGGCGGGCTCGCTACCGAGCTGGGCACCGTACGGATTACCGTGACCTCGGACGACGGCATGGTCAGACTGACTTGGCGCGAGGAAGGTGGGCCGATCGTTACCGAACCAGCGACGCCGGCAGGGTTCGGCACGCAGCTCATCGAAATGAGCGCAGTGCGTCAGCTGGGTGGCAATATCGACCGGCAGTGGAACGCCTCGGGTCTGACCGTCGTGCTGGACATCCCGAAAGCCGCGTTCAGCCGTTAGACGATGCGGATGACATCGTCATGGGCGACCGGCTTCTCGTCGCAGGCGAGGGCAGCCGCTGCCAGGATCGCCGCGTCGCTGAACGGCTTGCGGATATAGCCGAGACACTCGGCATCGCCGATTTGCGCGGGATTGGCGGTGACGAACACGACCTTGACGCCGTATTCGTCCGACATCCGCTTGGCGATCTCGGGCCCGGTCGCACCATCGCGCAGATTGATATCGACGAACGCGAAGCTGCATCCCGGCGCCGCCGCGATAGCGCTCTCGCGATCGGCCGCGATCCCCGCGACGCCGTACCCGGCATCGATGAGGATTCTCTCGAGGTCGAGTGCGACGAAAATCTCGTCTTCGACAATGAGGGCGGTCTTGGTCATCGGCGTGTTAACCGGTCGTCACAGGATAGGTTCCGTAGCGATACTGATCTCAATCAGTATTCGACGACATAGTGTCACATTTATCGCCGGACCGTTACCGTCGCAGCAGGAATACTGCGTGCTCTGCAAACAGGTTGGCGGCGCCCGCGCCGGTGCGCTTGTCGCCCGACAGGAACCACGCATCCTCGACGATAATTCCGCGCGCCTTCACGAAGCTGCGGAAATCGTCGATCGTGACGTGGTGGATGTTGGGCGTATCGTACCAGCTCTCGGGCAATTGCCGCGTCACCGGCATCCGCCCACCCCACAGTAGCGACAGCCGGACGCGCCAATGCGCGAAATTGGGGAAGCTGACGAACGCGTGCCGACCGATCCGGAGCAGGTGATCGAGCACGAGGTCGGGCGCGCGCGCGGTCTGCAAGGTCTGGCTGAGGATCGCGTAATCGAAGCTGCCGTCGGGGTAGCCCGCGAGGTCGATATCCGCATCGCCCTGGATCACCGACAGCCCACGCGCGACCGCGGAAGCGACGTTGTGCGCATCGATCTCCAGTCCGCGCGCATCGACGTCGCGGGTGTCGCGGAGTGCCGCCATCAGCGCACCGTCGCCACAGCCGATATCGAGCACGCGACTGCCTTGCGCGACGTTCTCGGCGATGACGGCGAGGTCGGTCCGTAAGGTCATGGTGCGGTCCGTAATTGCTCGGCGAGGCCGGGGGCGAGCCGTTCCATGTAGCGATCGGCGCGGACCAGCGGGTGGAAGCCGAGGTCGGCGTATACGCCGTGTGCGTCGGCAGTGACGAGGCCGATCCGCCGCAGCCCGGCGAACGATGGATGATCCAGGAACCAGCCCACCATCCGCCGCCCCAGGCCCTGCCCGCGCACGGACTCCTCGACCCAGACATCGGCAAGCCACGCGAACGTCGCATGATCGGTTATCATCCGCGCGAACCCCACTTGAGCGCCGTCCTGATACGCACCGAGGCAATGCGAGCCGGCGATCGCGCGCTCGACCAGATCGCGTTCGATCCCCGGCGACCAGTAGCTGCTTGCCAGCCAGCCATGGATGCGATCGACCTGCAACCGGCTCGCGTCGTCCGAAAGGATAATCGTCATCGCCCCGCCCTCAGGAAACCGTCGACGACCCGGTTGAGATCGGGCGCCTCGAGCAGGAATGCGTCGTGGCCGTACGGGCTCGACAGCTCGACGAAGCTGACCGGCGCACCGGCTGCGTTCAGCGCCTGGACGATCGCCCGCGATTCGGCAGTCGGGTACAGCCAGTCGGTGTCGAAGCTGACGAGGCAGAATCGCGATTTGGTCGCTCGAAACGCGTTGGCGAGCAGCCCGCCATGCTCCTCGGCGAGATCGAAATAATCCATCGCCCGGGTGATGTAGAGGTACGAGTTCGCATCGAACCGGTCGGTGAAGGCGAGGCCCTGGTGGCGCAGATAGCTCTCGACCTGGAAATCGGCGTCGAACCCGAACGATTTCGCGTCGCGCGCCTGGAGCCGCCGCCCGAATTTCTCGGTCAGCCCGGCTTCGGACAGATAGGTGATGTGCGCCGCCATCCGCGCGACCGCGAGCCCCGCGGTCGGCGCTGCGTCGTCGTGATACTCGCCGCCGCGCCAGTTCGGGTCGGCCATCACCGCCTGGCGTCCGACCTCGTGGAACGCGATGTTCTGCGCGGTGTGCCGCGCGGTCGAGGCGATCACCACGCACGCCTTCACCCGGTCGGGGAAAGTCGCGGGCCAGCTCAGCGCCTGCATCCCACCCATCGATCCGCCGACCACCGCGTGGAGCACGTCGACGCCGAGATGATCGAGCAGCATCGCCTGCGCGCGCACCATGTCGCGGATCGTGATGACCGGAAACCCCATCGCCCAGGGCCGCCCGGTGGCCGGATTGATCGTCGCCGGCCCCGACGAGCCCATGCAGCTGCCGAGCACGTTCGCGCAGACGACGAAGTGGCGCGCGGGGTCGATCGGCTTGCCCTCGCCGACCATGCGCGTCCACCAGCCGGGCTTGCCGGTGCGGGGGTGGTTCGACGCGACATGCTGGTCCCCGGTCAGCGCGTGGCAGATCAGGATCGCGTTCGACGCGTCGGCGTTGAGCGTGCCGTAGGTCTCATACGCGATATCGACCGGCGACAGCAGCACGCCGCCATCGAGGCGCAGCGGCCCCGGCAACGTGACGCGCCGTGCGAGGCCGAAACGCGGGTCGGTGTCGTGGCCGGTGCTGGGGTCGATGGCAGGCGTGTCGAGCATGCCGCGCGCTACCATAAGCGCCCGCGAACATGCCAGCGCTGCGTCCTCGATCCTCCCCCGCAAAGGGGGGGTGGCTGGCCCTTGCCAGACGGAGGGGGAGGAAAGGAAAACCGCTGTTGCGTCACCCTCCCCCTACGTCGCTTCGCGCCACCCCCCCCTTGCGGGGGAGGATTAGCCGAACCGTCCCGTCATCCGTCCCCCCTCCTCCGTCATCCTGACGAAAGTCAGGACCCAGGGTAACGAGCGGTGACTTCCGTGGCTCTGGGTCCTGACTATCGTCAAGATGACGGGGGGAAGCGGGCGGACTCGATGCCGACCTTGGCCAAACACCATCCCACCCACGCACAAATATTTGCCACCGCGGCACCGCGCCCGCTATGTCCCGCGGCCATGACAAACATCATGCCCGCACCCGCGCCGAAGCCCTGGATTCTGGGGATCGCGCCGTACACGCCCGGTCGCTCGACGACCGACGATGGCCGCACGGTGATCAAACTGTCGTCGAACGAAAACCCGCTCGGCACCAGCCCCGCCGCGAAGGCCGCGTTCGATGACGCCGACCGGACGCTGGAACGCTACCCCGACGCCGGCGCGACCGCGCTGCGCGAGGCATTGGCGGCGCATTACGACCTCGATCCGGCACGCGTGATCTACGGCACCGGCTCGGACGAGATCCTGCATCTGGTCGCTGGCGCCTACGCCGGCCCGGGCGACGAGATCATCCACGTCCGCTACGGCTTCGCGGTCTACGAGATCGCGACGCGCCGGGTAGGAGCAGAACCCGTCATCGTCGACGACCGCGACTACGCCACCGACGTCGACGCGATCCTCGCCGCGGTCACCGAGCGCACGCGAGTCGTGTTCGTCGCCAACCCGAACAATCCGACCGGCACCTTCACGCCGCGCGCCGAAATCGCGCGGCTGCATGCCGGCCTGCCGAAGTCGGTGCTGCTCGTGCTCGACCAGGCCTATGCCGAATATCTCTCGCCGGAAGAGGACGATGCGGGCCTCGCGCTGGCGATGACCGAGGCGAACGTGCTCGTCACGCGGACCTTCTCGAAGATCCACGGTCTTGCCGCCGAGCGGATCGGCTGGGGCTATGCCTGCGCGCCGATCATTGACGCGATGCACCGCATCCGCGCACCGTTCAACGTGACCACCGCGGGCCAGGCCGCCGCAGTCGCGGCGATCGCCGACACCGGCTTCGTCGAGGCGACGCGCGCGCACAACGACACGTGGCGCGGCTGGTTCGTCGAGCAGATCGGGCAGATGGGCAATGCCGGGCTTCGTTGCGTACCCTCCAAGGCGAACTTCGTGCTCGTGCTGTTCGAGGGCAAGCTGACCGCCGACGCCGCCTATCACGGGCTGATGGAGGCGGGCTACATCGTCCGCTGGCTGCCGGGCCAGGGCCTGCCGAACGCGCTGCGCATCACGATCGGCACCGAGGAGGAAACGCGCGGCGTCACCGCGGCGCTGCGCAACCTAGTCGAATCCGCCTGATGCTGCCGTTCGCGCGCGTCACGATCATCGGGCTGGGACTGATCGGTTCGTCGGTGGCGCGCGCGGTACGGGACACGATGCCGACGGTCCGCGTGACCGGCTACGACGCCGACGCCAGCGTGCGCGAGACGGCAGACCGGCTGCAGTTCTGCGACGACGTTGCGGACTCGGCGGGGGCCGCGGTGATCGACGCCGACCTCGTGATCCTGTGCGTCCCCGTCGGCATCATGGGCGATGTCGCGCGCGCGTTCGCGGCCGAACTTCCCGCCGATGCGATCGTCAGCGACGTCGGCAGCTGCAAGGCCGAGATCGTCCGCGCGCTCACCGAAGCGCTGCCGAACGCGACCGTCATCCCCGCCCACCCGGTCGCCGGCACGGAGCGCAGCGGCCCCGAGGCCGGTTTCGCAACGCTGTTCCGCCACCGCTGGTGCATCGTCACGCCCCCCGAGGGCGCCGACCCGGTCGCGGTCGAGCGCGTTTCCGAATTCTGGCGGCGGCTCGGCGCGCAGGTCGAGACGATGGCGCCCGAGCACCACGACCGTGTCCTCGCCGTCACCAGCCATCTGCCGCATCTGATCGCCTACACGATCGTTGGCACCGCGGGCGATCTCGAGGAGGTGACCCAGTCCGAGGTCATCAAATATTCCGCCGGCGGCTTCCGCGACTTCACCCGGATCGCGGCGTCCGACCCGACCATGTGGCGCGACATCTTCCTCAACAACCGCGAGGCGGTGCTGGAGATGCTGCAGCGCTTCTCAGAGGACCTGAGCCATCTCCAGCGCGCGATCCGCTGGGGCGATGGGGATGCGCTGTTCGACCTGTTCACGCGGACTCGGGCGATCCGGCGGAGCATCGTCGAGCAGGGGCAGGACGACGACGTCCAGGATTTCGGGCGTACGCACGGCTGAGCTGGAGCCACCGTACCGTTTAGAAGTTAGAAGCGCACCTCCCCGGCGGAGGCCGGGGCCCAGTTGGGTAGGCCGAAGTAACAGCGCACAACGCACATTAGCGACGTCGCCCAACTGGGCCCCGGCCTCCGCCGGGGTGGTGAATCGGTTGAGGTACCTTCCCCGGACCTAATCCAGCGCGTTCATCGCCGCATGGACCCGCTGCTCAGCCTCCTCCCGCGGCAGGCCCGGCGGCACCACCTCGCCGAACCGGAACGTGATCACCCCCGGCAGCTTCGGCCCCTTCTTCGGCCACACCAGCCCGCTGTCGCACGCGATCGGCACCGTCGGCATCTTCAGCGCTCGATACAGCCCTGCGAACCCCGGCTTGAGCGGCGGATGCTCACCGGGCAAGACGCGCGTCCCCTCGGGAAAGATCAGGATCGAGCGGCCCGTCGCCTTGGCCGCGCTCGCTTCGCGCATCATGTTGCGCATGGCCTTCGCCGACGCCTCGCGGTCGACCACGATCGCGCCGTATTTACGCGCCGCCCAACCCCAGGCCGGAATGTCGGCCAGCTCGCGCTTCAACACGATCGCCGGGCCGTCCAACAACGCCTGCAATTCGAGCGTCTCGAACATCGCCTGGTGCTTGCAGGCGTAGAAAGCCTGCTCGGTCGGGCGAGTCCCCTCGACGCGGATATGCACGCCCAGAATTACCCGCGCGCACCAGCGATGGAACCGCGTCCAGATCGTCGAATGCACGATCACCGCGCGCGAGCCGAACAGCGCCGAGATCGGCACGGTCACCACGATCGGCACCGAGATCGTATAGAAAACGAGCATGAACGCCCAGTTACGCAACCAAATCATCCGCCAAATCCAATCCACAACGCGATCCGGCGAAGGATCAACTTGTTGTATTCGTTGACCAAGGTCCCGAGCCTCGGCGTACCGGGCACACCGTCGCCGAGGATCACCACATTCTTGTCGAGCGCCGCCGACAGCTCCATCCGCGCCCGTGCGACATGCCAATCCGACGTCACCAGCCGCACCGACCGGTATTTGTGCACCCGCACCCACTGCGCGGTTTCCTCGGCGTTCGACCGCGTATCGACCGCGTCGGCACCAAGATCGATACAGCACGCGAACAGATCAGGCGACGTCCGGTACTCCAGCGCGAGATCGATCGGCCGCACTCCCGGCGCGACGCCGGTCACGAGCATCCGCTTCGCCTGGTGATCGCGGAGCAGCGCAATGCCGCGGTCGATACGCCCTGCCCCGCCGGTCGGCACGACGATCGCATCCGTCGTGAAACCGTCGAGCGGCTTGGGCAGCAGCAGCATGAACACCGCGAACCCGAATGCCCAGGCAAGACCCAGGATGCCGAAGAACCGCACGATCACAGGATATGCCTCAACGCGCGGACGATCGTAACGCGGGCGGCGAGCGTGGCGAGGACGACGAACGCGACCGGGAGCAGCGCGAGGAGCACCCAGTCGGCCCCGCCGAGCGTCACGCCCCCGAGCAGTTCGGAACCCAATCCATGCAATCGGATGCCGATGAACCCGACCACCAGCAGCGCGACGACACCGCCGCCAACGCCACCGATCGTCGCATCGAGCGCGATCCGCCGCTGGAACAGCCGCGCGACCTGAAGATCGGTCGAGCCGAGCATGTGCATCACCGCGATCGTCGCGCGGTGCGTCTCGAGCCCGGCGCGCGCGGCGAGCACCACGACGGCAGCCGTCGCGCTCGCCATCAACAGAACCAATGCCAGCGCGAGGAAGGTCAGCGCGCGCATCACATCGTTGACCGGCGACATCCAGCTTTCATGCCGATCGACGCGAATGGTTGGGCCGAGCCGCCGCACCGTGGCCGCGACCCGCGCGGCCGCCGCCTCGCCGTGATCCGCGAGGTCGACGTCGATCATCGCCGGCACCGGCAATTGCGGATCGGCGCCGTCGGACCCAAGCCAGGGTTGCAGCAACCGTGTCAGTTCGGCGCGATCGACCGGCGTCGCTTTCGCTACCGCCGGTATCCTGCGCAAGGCGGCAAGCACGCGCGCGGCGGCGACGTCCCGGCGCACCGGATCGCCATCGACGATCTGCACCGTCAACCGCCCCGCCAACTGCCGATCGAGCAACCGCGCCGCCCCCGCCGTCGCGAGGCCAAGTGCCGCGGCGAGCATCGTCAGGAACAGCATGATCGCCATCACCCACGTCATCGCGCGCAGGCCGCCGGCTTCGTCGAGTACACGGCGTTCGGCGGAAGACCGCGCTTTGGTGGCGCGACCGATCATTCGGGCCGCGTCGGCGGATAGCGGAGCGACCCCGTCGGATCGAGCAGCCGCCCGCGGTCGAGCCGCATCATCTGCGCGCCCGGTATCCGCCCCAGCAAATGGAAGTCGTGCGTCGCGACTACGACGGTCGTCCCCAGCTTGTTGAGCGATTCGAACAGGTGCAGCAGCCGCTCGGCCATGTCGGGATCGACGTTGCCGGTTGGCTCGTCCGCGACCAGGATCTCTGGCCGCGCGATCACCGCGCGCGCGATCGCGACGCGCTGTTGCTCCCCACCCGACAGCGTCGCCGGCCGCGCATCGGCACGCTCGGTCAACCCGACCCAGGCGAGCATCTCACGCACCGGCTGCTCGATATCCGCCTCGGGCATGCCCGCCACCCGCAACGGCAGCGCGATATTATCGCAGGTCGACAGATGCGGCACGAGCCGGAAATCCTGGAACACCACGCCGATCCGCCGCCGAAATCCGGGCAGCCGGTCGCGCGACAGCACCACCGCATCTTCGCCGAACAGCCGGATGACGCCGCGCGTCGGCCGTTGCGCGAGGTACAGCAGCTTCAGCAGCGAGGTCTTGCCGGCACCACTCGCACCGGTGAGAAAATAGAACGCACCGCTGCGCAAGGTGAAGCTGACGTCCGACAGCGTCTCCGGTCCAGCGTCCGGACCCGTGCCGTAACGAAGCCCGACATTCTCGAATTGGACGATATTCGCCATGACGTGGTTGCGCCCGCTTTCGCCCGCTTGATGCCCGTGCCAATGCCCGTATCGGCGCTTTCGCATGAAAGCGCGGGCCGCTTCAAGCTTGCCACATCCGTCGGCGGCGTGCTTATTCGGCACGAGAACGGTCGCGCTCCGGCGGCCGCTGGTGAAGCGTATCCATGATCCTCCAATGTCCCGAGTGCAGCACCCGCTATCTGGTGCCCGACAGCGCGATCGGGACCGACGGACGAACCGTGCGCTGCGCCAATTGCCGGCATAGTTGGTTTCAAGCCGCCGCGCCGGTAGTCGAGGGCGCGCTCGACCTGCCCGACCCGACCCCACTCGCGCCTGCCGCGCCGCCGCTGGCCCCACTGCCGCGGACACCGATCGCAGAGCCGGCGGAACGATTCGTACCCTTCGCGCCGGCAACGGCCGCACCGGCGACGCCAGAGCCGATGATTGCGCCCACTTATGCCGCGCCCACTTATGCCGCGCCCACTTATGCCGCGCCGACGTTTCCGCCGGTCACTGAGCAGCCGCCGTTCCGCCCGCGTCGCAATACCACGCGCCGCTGGACGATCGTGGCCGTGCTCGCCGGGCTGCTGATGCTGATCGCAGCGGGCGCGATCGTGTACCTTGGCGCGCCGGGCGTCGCGGCAAAGCTCGGTCTCGGGATCGGCAGCGACGAGACGCCGCTGCGCCTGCGCGACAATCCGATCGAACGGCGCGAGCTGGATAACGGCTCCGAGCTGTTCGCGGTCAGCGGCCAGGTCACCAACCCGTCCAACCAGCGCCAGCGCGTACCCGACATCCGCGCCGAACTCCGCGATGCGCAGGGCCGGCTGGTCTATAGCTGGACGATCACCCCGCAGCAGCGGACGCTGGCGCCGGGCGGCGCGATCGATTTCAACTCCGCGACGCTGAACGTACCTGCGAACTCGAAGCGCCTCGAACTGAGTTTTGCCGGCGAGACGACGCGGTAAGTCCTTTGTATCCTCCCCCGCCAGGGGGAGGTGGCTGGCACTTGCCAGACGGAGGGGGAGGAAAGGCGACAAGCGTTGCGCGTTCCTCCCCCTCCGTCACCTGCGGTGCCACCTCCCCCTTACGGAGGAGGATACATCAAGCGCGCCGCAACCGCCGGCGCACGATCCAGAACCGCCCCCCGTGCAGCACCGCCGCCGTCAGCATCCCGAGCCCCGACGCGTAGACCAGCGCCATCGGCCCCACCCCCGCATGCACCATCCACCAGCCCGCCCCGCCGGTGACGACGAAATACGCGACGATGCTGTTCACCCCCGCGACCACCTGATCGCCGAGCGAGCGGAGTGCGTAGACCAGCACCACCTGCGCGCCGTCGAACAGGATGAACGGCGCCCACACCGGCAGCATCGCCAGCGCAATGACGTGAGTGGCGGCATCCGACGGAAACGCCGCGACGATCGGCCCGCGCGCGACGATGAGTACGATTCCACATACACCCAGCGCGAGCATCGACAGCCCGGTCGCGATCAGCGCGCGCGAGATACCGGCCTTCGGCTCTCCTTCGCCCACCGCATTGCCGACGCGGACGCCACAGGCCGAACCAAGCCCGAGCGCCAGCGCGAACGTGACATTGTGGACCGAGAACACGATCTGGAACGCATGCGCGACGTCGTCGCCGAACTGCGTCGACAGCGCGATCAGGATCGAGAAGCCGGCCAGCTCCAGCCCCGACGCGACCGCGGGGACGATCCCGAACACCGCGAGAGCGGCGATTCCGCCCGGCACCCCGCGCCATGCGGCCGCATCGATTCGTCGAACGCCGCGCTCCTTCGCCCACGGTAAAGTCAGCGCGGCGGCGATCATCCCGACCGCGCCGAGACCCGACGCGATCGCCGTGGCGGTCGCTGCCCCGACCGCGCCCATCGCCGGCAAGCCGAGATGCCCGCCCGACATCGCCCAGGCCAGCACCGCGTTGAGCGGCAGGATCGACAGGTTGACCACCGCGACGCGCCGCGGTCGGCTGACGCCTTCCAGGAAAAAGCTGGCGGCGACGATCATCAATTGCGGCGGATAGGTGAAGGCCATGACGCGCACGACCCGCCCCGCCGGCTCGACCAGTGCCGGCGCGACGCCGATCCCGGCGAGCATAGGATCCGCGAACACGAACATGACGCCGCCGACGACGAGCCCAAGCAACAGCCCGAGTACCAGCCCCTCGCGCAGCACCTGTCCGGTCCGCGGCAGATCGCCCGCCCCGTCGGCACGCGCGGTATGGACCAGCACGCCCGACAGCCATGCGAGCCCGGTGACGATCGCGATGAACGTCAGCGATCGGCTCGCCCCCAGCGCCGCCACCTCGTGCGCGCCGACCAGCCCGACCACGATCACGTCGGTGACGTGCAGGATCGTCCAGTTGAGGCTGGTCAGCATCACCGGCCACGCCAGCGCGAGAACGCGCCGCGTTTCGGCTCTGGTATCGGTCGAAAAAAGGAAGCGGGGCATCGTTTCCGGTACCGGACGAACGCTTTTTCGCAAAGGCCGTTGCGTAGCGTTCAAACCCTTGCTAGTGGCGCTCGCCTACCAGATGCCGGGTCCGCCCGGTGATGTTTCATGGGCGGCCATGGCGGAACTGGTAGACGCGCAACGTTGAGGTCGTTGTGGGCGAAAGCCCGTGGAAGTTCGAGTCTTCTTGGCCGCACCATTTTCCCGATAGAGTGAACCACCCCTTCGAGGGCCCCCATTCGGTGGCTACTCTTGCCACGCTTGTGCGTTGGCCGCGTGGAGGAATTGCATGAGTTCGATCGACGACACGATCATCGAAACGCCCGAGGGCCCGATGACGTTTGCGCAGTGGAAGAAGAAGAACCCGGTCCAGCTGCCCTCGCGCCGCACCAAGGGCAAGAAGCTGCCGAACAAGGTGAAGCTAACCACCGACGAGAAATAGGCGGCGACGAGAACTAAGCGGCAACCTGAAATCCTCCCGGTGGCGCCGGAGGCGACGGAGGGGGATGCAGGAAAAACCCTGCTCCGTGTCCTCCCCCTCCGTCTGGCAAGTGGCAGCCACCTCCCCCTGGCGGGGGAGGATTTCATGATCAATGCTCTTGCGAGCTCCCCGCCCCCTGCCTCGCCCGGAGTATTCGCGCCTGAAACTTCACCCGCTGCCAGAACGTCGCGTCGTCCAGCCGCCATTGCCGGATCGCCTGTGTCGCCAGCGTCTCGATCAGGGCCTCGCTGGCCGCCGGGTCCTGCGCTGCGAATGCCCGCGCGAGATCCTCGACGCACGGACCGTGATCGGTGAAGTCGCGCGGCAGCGGCATGGGGATGGGCTCGTTCGGCATCGGCATATCTCTCTCCCTGTGGTTATCGCTGCTCACCGAGACGCGCGTGCGTAGCGCTACCCCGCACCAGGCTAGGCTGGTCCGGTCGACCTTCGGCCGCATCGCCACGTCCGGCCCCTGCCGCGTGTCGCGGTCGTCCTGAAAATCGCGGTCGGCCGCGGTCCGCGTACCCGCGTCTTCGAACGGCTGCTGGTGCGACGCCACGGCCGTCAGGCTCAGCCGAACGGTCAGCCGGACACGGGCGTCGAGCCCGAAATTGCGCGTCCGCGCTTCGGCCGGGTTCTGCTGGCCCACGCCGAACGCGGTATCCTGCTGGCGGGCATAGGCCAGCAGGTCGAGCTTTTCGCCGTAATGATAAAGGGAACGACACCGCTGGCGATGGCACCAATCGGGCCGACGATCGCGTCGCCGCCACCGTCGCAGACTGCGACACATCCGGTGCCGGTGGTGCCCGATCCGACCAGCGCACGAGCCGTTACCTGAAGAGCCGCATTGACGGTGGGCTGGTCCGCCGTCTCGGCCAAAATGGCGAGGGCTGTGATCGACTGGCGCGGCACCAGCGGCGGGACTCTGTTGTCCGCATGGATCGTAGCGAACGCCGCCAGCGCTCGGCATGCTCCATCCCAAGGCGACATTCGATTGCAATTTGCCCCCCAAATTTCGTTGAGGATCAGATCGGGTATTTCGTCTTAATCAAATGCTACAAACTCGTATCGGTCTGCTTTTCTGCCAATTACGCACTAGCCCGCAATAGATCGGTTATATCGTCGCCGATCGGACCGAAATGCTTGGTATCTTACGATGCCGAATGTCGCGTGTCAGTGTCGCCGAAGCGCACGAAGATAGCTGCGCATGGCCTGATCGCCGCTATGACTCAGCGAGATTTCTACGCGTCGTCGATCGGTCGGGTCGATCACGCGATCGATGAGCTTGAGTTTGTACAGATGCTCGATCCAGCGCTGCGACGTCGTGACCGGCGCGTCGGACATGCTGACCAGCGCTTTGATGTTCATCGGCAGACGTTCGTCGCGTGACGCGAACAGCGCGAGCAGCATGTCCCAGGCTGGTTCGTGAAACAGTTCCGCGGGGAGGAAGCGGCGCCGCATCCGCCGTTCTGCGAGTATCTCCTCGGCCTGTGCTACGAGTTCGGCTTCGCTCGGTTCGGCACCAGCCACCACGGGATCGGCAGCGTGGGCGACGCGTCCATTGAATTCCTCCGCAACCGCCGAAAGCTTGGCGGTCAGGTCCTTGATCAAATCGACTACCGACTCGTTCTTCACCAAACACTCCCTTTGTCCGTTTCCGACGCAAAAATCCGATCCTTGGATCCGAGCCACCGAACGGGGCGCACATCGATACCGATCGGCTCTAGGGTGCGCCCAAGACCAGACCCCACGCGAAAACACTTCACTGAACATGACAGGATTGGCGGCAGTTTCCATGCAAAAATGGTCTATTTTTGTAATAACTCGTCACAATGGAGCAATTGGACCATCGCGACCGGGAAAATCCACACCATTCCGGTTTTGATGACTGCAAACGCGCAAACCATTGTGGTTTAGTTTGTCTTAATTTGACGCAACATGTCCGCTTCCAGACCATCAATACTATGGTATACCTTTTTACCTGTCGCCGTATGCAGTGCAAAATTTCCGCTCTGGAGGCGTCAGCTTGCGAAAGGACCTAATGATGGCCGCGACACGGATATACGCGCTGCTGCAAGAGGCATGCGCTGCACTGGAGATGTCGGAGGATCATGCGATCGCCGCCTATGTCGGTTTCGCGATGGCGCTGGTCGAGGAAAAATATGGGGTCGGACACGACCATCTCGAAAGCGTGGGCTGACGGCTATCCTAGATAGCGCCTCGTAGCGACAGCACCGGGGAGGTCATGCCGATGGCAGACCATGAACCTGTATTTTATCCTGTCGCCGGACCTTATTTCGGGGCAGCATGCGGATTGTTGATCGCCGCGACGTCTATATTCGTTGACCGTGCGTTACGTGATCGAGTCGCGTGTCATCGCACGCGTACGAAAGGACGTCGTGCCCGCTTCCATGCCTGCTACTCTGCCCGTAGGTCCCGCTGCATATTTGCCCACCGCGTATATGCCCGTTGCGTATCTGAATGCGGTCGGGACGGCCGTTCCCGATCATGACATCCACACCGCGTTCATCGCCTGGGCGCGCGCACGGACCGATGCACGATCGACCAAAGTATTCGATCGGATGGCGTCGCGGTCGGGCATCGCGCATCGCTGGTCGGTGTTGCCGCCGACCGCGGACGGGGGCTCGCCGGTCGACGATGCCGGCTTCTACGCCGCCGAGCCGCATCCCGGCACCGCGGCGCGGATGACGCTTTATGCCGAACACGCGCCCGACTTGGCGATCCGCGCGATCACCGCGTTGCGCGCGAAGGTCGCGGTCGAGGGGATCACGCATCTGGTGGTGGCGAGCTGCACCGGGTTCGTCGCGCCGGGTATCGACCAGATCATCGCGCGACGGCTCGGCCTGTCGTCCAGCGTCGAGCGACTGCTGATCGGCTTCATGGGGTGTTACGCCGCGGTCGTCGCGCTGCGCAGCGCGCGCCACATCGTCCGATCCGAGCCCAAGGCGCGCGTCCTGGTCGTCACGGTCGAGCTCTCGACGCTGCATCTCCAGCCCGCCAACGAGATCGAGCCGTTGCTGGCGATGCTCCAGTTCGGCGACGGCGCCGCCGCCGCGCTGGTCACGGCCGAGGCGACCGGGCTCGAACTCGGTACGCCATTCGCGGCGGCGCTACCCGAAACCGAGGCGCTGATCCGCTGGGACGTCACCGATGCGGGCTTTGCGATGCACCTGTCCGGCGAAGTGCCCGCGCGGATCGCCACGGCATTGGCGGATACCGAGTTTCGCGCGATCGTTAGCGATGGCCAGCCGCCGGAGACGATCGACGGCTGGGCGGTGCATGCCGGCGGCCGATCGATCCTCGACGCGGTCGAGCATGCGATGCAGCTGAAACCGGCGGCGCTGGCAGCGTCGCGGCAGGTGCTGGCGGACAACGGCAACATGTCGTCGGCGACGTTGATGTTCGTGTTCGAGCGCCTGCTCGCCGGGCCGCCGATCGCGCACGGCGTCGCGCTCGCGTTCGGGCCGGGGCTGGCGGCGGAGGGCTTCGGGTTCCGAAGCGCGCCATGAGCCTAGCCATCCGCAGCGAGGCCGAGGAGCTGATGGACGCCGACGACCTCGATGCGGCGACCTATGCGGACGTGGTCGGCGATCTCGCCACCGTCAACACGGTGACGATGGCGCGCCGCCCGACGCTCGATTTTCTGGCGCGCGCGACTGCCGGGCGGACACGCTTCCGGCTGCTCGACGTAGGCTTTGGCGACGGCGACATGCTGCGGCGGATCGCGCGCTGGGCCGAGGCAAACGGCATCGAGGCGGAGCTGGTCGGCGTCGATCTCAACCCGCGCAGCGAACAGGCGGCGCGGGCGCATGGCGGCGACATCCGTTACGTCACCGGCGATTATGCCGATCTTGCCCAGGAGCCCTGGGACGCGATCGTCAGCAGTCTCGTCGCGCATCACATGACCCATGACCAGCTCGTGGCGTTCCTGCGTTTCATGGAGGCGCACGCAAGCGCCGGGTGGTTCGTCAACGACCTCCATCGTCACGGGTTCGCTCATTGGGGCTTCCCCGTGCTCGCGACCCTGGCGCGCTGGCACCCGATCGTCCGACACGACGGCACGCTGTCGATCGCGCGCAGCTATCGCCCCAACGAATGGCCGCCCTTGCTCGCCGAGGCTGGCATCACCCAGGCGAAGGTCCGCCGCGTCTTCCCGTTCCGGTTATGCGTCGAACGCCTGCGCTGATCGTCGGCGGCGGGCTCGCTGGGGCCGCGACCGCGATCGGCCTCGCGCGCGCCGGTCTGCCGCATCTGCTCGTCGAACGATCGCGCGAAACCGGCGATGCGATCTGCGGCGGGTTCCTCAGCTGGCGGACACTCGAGACGCTCGCCGACCTCGGCATCGATCCCGACACGCTCAACCCAGAGCGCGTGACGCGCGCCCGCATCTACGCCGGCACGCGACGCGCGGATGCCGCCCTCCCCCGTCCCGCGGTGTCGGTCACGCGCCACCGGCTGGACACGGTCATGCTGGCGGAAGCCGCTCGGCTCGGCACGCCGGTCGAGCGCGGTGTCACCGTGCGCGAGATCGACGGCATGACGGTCCGCACCGCGGACGGCGCGACGTTCGCTCCCGACGCGCTGTTCCTCGCCAGCGGCAAGCATGACGTTCGCGGGATGGCACGGCCGGAAAACGCGCGCGGCGCCGACCCGACGCTGGGGTTACGCGTCCGTATCGCCCCCTCCCCGGCGCTCCGCTCGGCGCTCGACGGGGGAATCGAGCTGCACCTGTTCGACCGCGGCTATGCGGGCCTCGCGATGCAGGAGGACGGTACCGCGAACCTGTGCATGGCCGTGCATCGATCGAGGCTTCAGGCCGCCGGATCCCCGGCGCAGTTTCTCGAGGCACTGGGTCGCGAGATGCCAGCGCTCGGCGAATGGGTCGCCCTGATCGACGGACGCGCACCGATCGATGCGATCGCCAACGTGCCCTATGGCTGGCGGCAGCGCGCAGGCGTCGACGCGACATTCCGGCTCGGCGACCAGGCCGGCGTCATCCCCTCGCTCGCCGGCGAAGGCATGGGCATCGCGCTGGCCAGCGGAGTCGCAGCCGCCGACGCCTATGTCCGCGGCGGTCCCGCTTCGGCAGCGCGGTGGCAGGAGGATTTCGCCCGCCGCCTCGCCCGCCCGATCGGCATCGCCAGCATCGTCCGCCAGGTTGCCGAAAGTACGCGGTCAGCCTGGTTGCTCCCGCTGATGCGCCCCGCCCTGATCCAGGTGATCGCCAACGCGACGAGAATAGGGCAGACCTAGAGCCCGTCCCTACGCCATATTGAAATCCGTCCCGCCAGCACGAGATTCAAACCCATGGATCAACTCAATCTTTCCGAAGCCGAGTGGCGCAAGCGACTCACCCCCGAGCAATATCATGTGCTGCGCGAGGCGGGGACCGAGCGTGCATTCGCGGGTGCGCTCAACGACAACAAGGCCGACGGCATCTATCGCTGTGCGGCGTGCAGCAACGAACTGTTCGACAGCGCCGACAAATATGATTCCGGGTCGGGCTGGCCCAGCTTCACCCGGCCGATCGGTCCCGACGCCGTCACCGATCACGCCGATCGCAGCCACGGCATGACCCGTATCGAGACGCGGTGCGCGCGCTGCGACAGCCATATGGGCCATGTCTTCCCGGACGGCCCGCCGCCGACCGGCCAGCGCTACTGCATGAACTCGCTGTCGCTCGAATTCCGACCGCGCAAAGCGAACGCTGCGGCTTGATGCTGCTTGTAGGGCGGGGACATCGCGCGTAATTCTGCGGCCACATGGCTCGTACGCGTTCTGCTTCCCCGTCCCGTCGGTCCCCAACTCCCCCGGCGTCACGCTGGCGGCGACGGCTGGTCGTGTTCCTGCAGCTCTGCGTCGGGATCGGCATCCTCGCGCTCGGAGCGCTGGCGATCGCGGTGTACGTCGCGATGTCGCAGCTCCCCAGCTTCGACAGCCTGAAATCCTCGCCCAACGGCCAGATGATCCGCGTCCATGCCGCCGACGGCACCGTGATCGTGTCGATGGGCCCGAGCTTCGGCGAATGGCTGCCCTACGGACAAATCCCCAAGGTCATGCGCGACGCGACCGTGTCGGTCGAGGATCGCCGCTTCCGTTCGCATATCGGCGTCGATCCGGTCGGCGTCGCACGCTCGGTAAAGGTGCGGTATGACCGCGGTCACTGGACCCAGGGCGGCTCGACGATCACGCAGCAGCTGGCGCGTACCGTCTTCCTCAACAACCAGAAGAAGTTCGGCCGAAAATTCCGCGAGGCTATCCTCGCGTTCGCGCTCGAATGGAAGTTCAGCAAGGACCAGATCCTCGAACTCTATCTGAACAAGGTCTATTACGGCGGCGGCGCGTACGGGATCGACGCGGCGAGCCGGAAGTTCTTCGGCCACGGCGCGGATCACCTGAGCCTCGCCGAGGCCGCGGTCATCGCCGGCCTGGTCAAGGCACCGTCCAATTACTCGCCGACCGCCGATGCCGAGGCCGCGATGGGCCGCGCCGGCGTGGTGCTGGAGACGATGCAGGAAACCGGCGCGATCACTGCGTCCGAGGCTGCCGATGCGGACGTATCCGGCCTGAAACTGGCACCCGAGCCCAAGCAGAACAGCGTCCGCTATTTCACCGACTGGGCGCTGCCGCAGCTCGACACGCTGATCGACGAGACCACCGAGCCCCTGGAAGTCTGGACGACGCTCGATCTCAACATGCAGCGGCAAGCCGATGCGGCGATCCGCGCCAATGCCCCGGCCGGCGCGCAGGGCGCCCTGGTCGCGCTCGACCGTGGCGGCGAAGTGCGCGCGATGGTCGGCGGCAAGGATTACGTCTCGTCGATCTACAACCGCGCGACGCAGGCGGTCCGCCAGCCGGGCTCGGCGTTCAAGCTGTTCGTCTACCTCGCCGCGCTGGAGGCAGGCCACAAGCCCGAGGATTCGGTCGTCGACGAACCCGTCACGATCCAGGGCTGGAGCCCGCGCAACGATTCCCGGCGCAACTCCGGCGCGGTCTCGCTGCGCACCGCCTTCGCCTATTCGCTCAACACCATTGCCGCCAAGCTGGGCCAGGAAGTCGGCTTCAACACGGTCGCCGACATGGCGCGCCGGTTCGGCATCACGACGCCGGTCAACGTGCATCCGTCGATGGTGCTCGGCACGTCCGAGGTCCGCGTGATCGACATGACGCGCGCCTTCGCGTCGGTCGCCAGCAAGGGCGTCGCGGTAACGCCGTATGGGATCACGCGCGTCACCGCGAACGGCCAGACGATCTACACGCATGAGGTCGACCGCAGCCACGTGCTCGTCGCACCCTATGTCGCCGCCGAGATGACCGATCTGTTGCAGACCGCGGTCAACACCGGCACCGGCCGCGCGGCGCAGATCGGCCGCCCGGTCGCCGGCAAGACGGGAACGACCAGCTCGTCGAAGGATGGCTGGTTCCTGGGCTTCTCCAGCGGCATCACGACCGGCGTGTGGATGGGGCGTGACGACGCCAAGCCGATCGCCGGGCTGCATGGCGGCCAGGCACCGGCGCGTGCCTGGGCGGCGTTCATGAAGCCCGCGACCGCCAACCGTCCGATCGAGCAGTTCGATACGAAGGTGACCCTGCCCGAGTGGCAGCTCGAACCCGACGAGGAGAGCTATTTCGGCCAGCCCGACAATGGCCAGATGGCGGTCGACGCCGACGGCAATCCGATCGATCCGGAGCAGCCGCCGGTACCGACCGACGCGCAGACCGGCGATACGATCCCACGGCCCGATGCGGATCAGCCCGAGACGCCGGCCGCGCCACCGGCGCCACCGCAGCAGATGAATCAGGACTGGATCGACCGTGTCACCGGCCGCAACCAGCCGCGTCAGGAGCAACCGGCAGGACGCCAGCCGCTAACCCGCGACGTGCCGCGCGATAGATATCAGGATGGCCGCTACCAGGACGACCGCAATCAGGATCGTCGGTATCAGGACGACCGCCCGAACCAGTGAAGTTCGGCGCCATGCGTGCGTAACCAGGTGCGCGCGGGCGTAGGGTCCTCGCCGTAGAGTTGCTCGACCAGCGCGTGGAAGACCGGTGCGTGGTTCATGTGAACGCGGTGCGCGACTTCATGCGCGACGGTGGCGCGACGGACCCAGCTCGGCGCGAGGATCAGCCGCCAGCTGTAGCGGATCACGCCGCTCGACGCGCAACTGCCCCAGCGGCCCTTGGCGTCCCCGACCGCGACCTGCGCGACGCTGACCTTCGCCTTGGCGGCATATTCCGCGGTTTCGGTTTCGAGCACGGCGAGCGCGGTGCGTTTCAACCACGCCTCGACGCGACGCGCGATCGTTTCGGGCGGCCCCGACAGCGACAGGACCGAACCTTCGCGAACGACGGTGCGACGGCTGCCCGGCGTCCACTCGATCGTCAGCGGTTCGTCGGCGACGGTAAGGACCGCGCCGGGCACGAAGGGACGGGGCTGGGGGAGCAATGCGCGCTGTTCGGCGATCCAGCCGGCCTTGTCCTCGGCCCAGACCAGCGCCTGCTTCAGCGCCGCCCGCTTGGGGAGGACGAGCCGCGCGCGGCCGCTCGCAGGATCGATCGACAACCGCGCACGACGGGCGCGAGGGTGACGGACGATCTCCAGGCCTTCTATCACCGGCTTACAGTTCGCGGTCGATCACGTGATATTCCAGCTCGCCCGCCTCGTCCTCGCTGACCGTCCAGCCGCGCACCGATTGCTTGGCGCGGTGGACGGCCTCGCGGTCGCCACAGACGAGGTAATGCCACTCGGGCAGCTGCTCGCCGGCCGCGCGCAGGCGGTAGGCGCAGGTCGAGGGCAGCCAGTCGATCCCGTGGACGTTGCCGGTCGTCAGCCGCACGCATTCGGGCACGTACGCGTGGCGGTGGCGGTAATCGGAGCATTGCCCGCTGCGCCGGTCGAGCAGGCGGCACGATACGTTGGTGGCGACGAGTTCGCCGGTCTCCTCGTCCTCGAGCTTGTGGATGCAGCATTTGCCACAGCCGTCGCACAAGGCTTCCCATTGGCCGCGATCGAGTTGCTCGATCGGCGTATCTTCCCAGAAGCGCGTGCTCACGATACCCAGCGCTTGATCTCTGTCGCCACCGCGTCGGGCCCTTGTTCCTGCGGCAGCAAAGCGATCGGCTTGCCGTCCGGGTCCATCAGATAGGCCTGCCGGCTGTGGTTTACGAGGTAGCCGCCCCCGGGGGAGGGCTCGCCCTTGCTCGAATACACCGCATATTCGGTCTTGATCCGGTCGATCGCTTGCGGACTGCCGGTCAGGCCGACCATGCGCGGGTGGAAGGCGGAGACGAACTGCTTGAGTACCGCGGGCGTATCGCGCGCCGGATCGACGGTCACGAACACCGGCACGATCTTCGCGGCGATCGCGGGGTCGCTCGCCTCGAGCTTTTTCACCGCGGCGCCGATCGCCTGGACATCCGTCGGACACACATCGGGACAGAAGGTGTAGCCGAAATACATGATCCGGTATTTGCCCGCGAAGTTGCGCTCGGTGACGGCCTGTCTGTTCTGGTCAGTCAACGCGAAGGGACCGCCGATCCGGGCGCCTTCGAGCGGCGGTTTGGCGGCGGGCTGGGACGAGTTGCAGGCCGCCAACGCCAGGGCGGGCAGGGCGAGCGCACAAAGGATGAAACGAAGGGTCATGATGCCGCCAGCCTTGATCTGTTCGCTACTGCGGCGCAAGCGTCGCCAATATCCAGGACGAACCAAGGAAGTCTCTCGATGCGTATTCGCCTGATGCTCGCCACTGCCCTTCTGACGCCCGCGCTCGGCATGGCGGCGCCCGCCTTCGCGCAGGGCCAGTCGGAGGGGTACAAGTTCCTGTCCGCGGTGCGCGATGCCAAGAACAACGAGGTGCTCGAGATGCTCGGCCGCCCGGGCAGCAACATCATCAACACGCGCGACGTGACGAACGGGGAGGGGGCGCTCCACATCGTCATCAAGCGCGGCGACGAGGTCTATCTGCGCTTCCTGCTGCAAAAGGGCGCCGACGCCAATCTGCGCGACGGCAAGGGCAACACGCCGCTGCTGCTCGCGGTGACGCTGGGGCAGACGGGCATGATCCCGATCCTGACCGCAGCGGGGGCGAACCCGAACCTCGGCAACTCGGCCGGCGAGACGCCGTTGATCCGCGCGGTGCAGCGCCGCGACGTGGGGATGATCCGCGTGCTGCTGAACGAGAACGCCGATCCCGATCAGGCGGATATCATCGCCGGCATGTCGGCACGCGACTACGCCAAGCAGGATGGGCGTAACCCGGTCGTGTCGAAGCTGCTGGCGGATGCGCCGAAGAAGGTACGGAAAGCGGTATCGGGGCCGAAATTCTGAGTTTGAGCGGCGGCGGTAAAGTCGCCGAGGTCGCCAAAATCACGACGCGCTCCCCTCCCTGGAAGGGAGGGCTGGGGGTGGGTCGGCCGGCTCGTGACGCAACCGTTGCACGGTACAGAAACCGACCCACCCCCGACCCCTCCCTTCCAGGGAGGGGAGGGGAGGCCCTAGATCCTAAAACGCCAACCCGTCCGCATCCGGGTCCATCTGCGCGATCAACCGGCGCGCGGCTCGCCTGGCGAACGCCAGCGTGCAGCGTTTGCGGGCATGCGCGGGCAGGGGGGTGGTATGCGCCTCCCGCACGATCGCCGCGTCGTAGCGATCCGCGACGATGATCCCTGTCCGCTCGGGCAGGAACGCAGGCCCGTGCAACGGCCCGACGTCGAACCCCGCGGGCACCGCCCAGAAATACCGGTCGCAATGCCCTAGATAATCCGGCCACTTCCCGTCGCCGAGCAGGTCGGCGCGCGATACCTTGATCTCGACGATGACGATCTGACCGCGCGCATCGACCGCCATCAGGTCGGCCCGGCGGCCGCCGTCGAGCGGCACTTCGGTCATCGCGGTGAGATCGTGGCGCAGCAACATGCGGATGACCCCGCGCGCCACGTCGGCGGCGCAAAGGGACGAATCCTGGGGGGATCCGGGTTTGTCGATGCAGGAGTCCGGCGGCATATCGAGCATGCCCCGGAAATAGAACAATCCACGAACGAGGCAAGCTCATTCACGGATTGTGGTAGTCTTCTGGTCTCGTCATTCCCGCGAAGGCGGGAACCCATATTGGCTAGCCTCACGGCAAGATCGCACCAGTGGCGTATATGGATCCCCGCCTGCGCGGGGACGACAAAAGATCAGCGATAGAAGACGTGGTTGCCGATCGAGGCGACCTTGATCGCGCGAACCGAAGGGCGGCGATCGGGGGTGTTGAAGTAAAGCGCCTTGTCGGCCGGGCTGTTCCAGGCACTCGCAAGAGCGACCTTGGCGACGGCAACCGCGGTGCGATACGAGGCACCCTTGGTGATGGTCGGGATCTGGCCACCGCGGACGAAGCTGAACTGGCCACGCTGCTTGACGACGGCGCAGACGTCGGCGGGGAAACGACCCGACTTGGCGCGATTGATGATGACTTCGGCAACCGCGAGCTGGCCGGTCAGCGGCTCGCCCTTGGACTCGAAATAGATAGCACCGGCAAGGCACTGGAGCGCGTCGTCGGCGGCGGCGCTATCCTGCGCGGCAACGGCCTGGGCGAGCGTGTCGAATTCTTCTTCCTCTGCAGGAGCGAGCTGCTCGGCGGCAGTCTTCTCGATCGCGGTCTTCTCGACGGCGGCAACGGGCGTTGCGGCGGGAGCGACCTGCGGAACATTCTGCGGGGAGAGGGCGTTTAGATTTGCGAGAGCGGTCAGGCTGACCGTGGTACGATCGATACCGGTCGCATGGCCGGGTGCGCTGTTGCCGAGCAGGCCGGCGAGAGAGAAAGTCATGGCCGCGATCGTCGCAGCCCGCTGAAGAATGGTCATTCAAGCTTATTCAGATGCGGTGAGACCGTAGAGTCGATCGTACGAGCCGACCGTCCAGGCATCCCCCCGACTGCGTAACTGATCCGGATCGCACCCGTCCCAGCACAACGCCAATCAATGTTGCAATCCCCCTCTATTGGGGGGGCTTTCGAGTCAATCGTCGAGGATCGTTTCAGCGGCGAACCGTTCCGCCGCTGCGATGTCCACCTCGACGACCCACAAATCCGGGTCGCGCGCGCGCCTGCGCCGCCAATAGCCGTCGAGGTCTTCGAGCGGGGTCGAGTCGATCAACGCGGTCCGTCCGTCGGGCCCGATTCCTCGCTCCAGCAGCCGGGGCGGGGCCCCCTTGTCGATCGCGATGACGAGGATCGCGCCGCCCTGTGCATCGCCTTTCGCCATCACCGCGCCGAAGCCACCCGCGTCGTTGACCCGGCGGAGAAGGGCGCTGACGAGCACGCCGCTGGGTAGCCGACCGCTCATGCCGGCGCGCGGTATCCTGGCAGCCCGGCCAGCGCGATCCGCGAGCGCATGAACGTGCCGGTGCCCCGCGCGGCTTCTTCGCCCTCCGCATCGATCAGCCGGGCGTCGGCGACGAATACGCGCCGCTTGCCGCTGATCCAGCGACCCTCGGCGATCACCGGGCCGACTTTCAGCGGGCGGGTGAGCAGCAGATTGAACGCGGTCGTCAGCAGGAAGCGATCGGTGACGAGGCTGTTCGACGCATAGAACGCGGCATCGTCGAGCATCTTGAAATAGCTCGTGCCGTGCGCGGCGCCGCCGGCGTGATAATGCCGCTCGTCGATCGTGAAATGGATCCGCGCGACGCCGGCCTCCGGGATTTCCAGCGACGATTCGAAGAACCTATTGATCGGCGCCTGCGCGTAGAGCGATTCCAGCGCGCGAAAATGCGCCTCCGCGCCGGCGGTATTTGGGGCCGTGTGAGGGGCGTCAGACATTTGCGCACCGCCCGCCAAGCAAACTGCCGTCATCCTGACGAAAGTCAGGACCCAGAGTAACGGAGTATGGCCCTTCGTGGCTCTGGGTCCTGACTTTCGTCAGGATGACGGAGGCAGGGTAGGGGTCAGGCTGCATCGCGCACCTCGTCGGCGGTGAACAGCGCGTAGAGCGCATCGGGCGAGCCGGCGCCGCGCAGTTTCTCAAGGAACGCCTTGTCGCGCAGCCGCCGCGAGACGCGCGCAAGCGCCTTCAGATGCACCGCCCCCGCATCGGTCGGCGACAACAGCATGAAGACAAGATCGACGGGCAGATCGTCGACCGCCTGGAAATCTACGGCCTGCGCCAACCGCACGAACACGCCGGTGACCTGCGCGAGCCCCTCGAGCTTCGCATGCGGGATCGCGACGCCACCGCCGAACCCGGTCGAACCAAGCTTTTCGCGTGCCGTCAGTCGCTCGGCGATCGTCTTCGCATCCGTATCGACGATCTCGGCCGCAATCGTCGCGATATGCTGGAACACCGCCTTCTTGTTGGTGGCGATCACGCCCGTCTGCACTGCGTCGGGACGCAGCATATCGCTGAAATCGGTCATGGTGTTCAATGTCTCAAGCGCCCCCGCGCGCGTCCGCCTTAGCGGGTTGCGCGGGGGCGTAAAGGCGCGGCCGTCAGACCCGCGCCCTTATGGACCCTTCTTTTACTGGGGAGGGGAGGCCGCGCCAGTCGAAGCGGCCCGCTGTGGCTCGACCCAGCCGATCGTGCCGTCGCCGCGCTTGTAGACCATGTTATGCGCGCCGGTGCCCGCATTCTTGAACAGCAATGCAGCGGTGTTGCGCAGATCGAGCATCATCACCGCGTCGGACACGCTGGCCTCGGGAATGTCGACGCGCGTTTCGGCGATGATCAGCGGTGCGTCCGCGACATCGTCCTCCTCGACGCTCTCCTGGAACAGCGTGTAGCCGGCATTGTCATAGCCGTTGCTCTCGGCCATCGCGACCGCTTCGCCGGCATGGCGGTCCTTCAGGCGACGCATGTAGCGGCGGAGCTGGGTTTCGATCTTGGCCGCTGCGCCATCGAAGGCCGCGCGCGCGTCATACGCGTCGGAATGCCCCTTGAGCACCAAGCCCTTCATCACGTGCGCGACGATATCGCACTTGAAACCGGCATCGTGCGGCCCCTTGCCGAACGTGACCTCGGCCGAGATGGCGCGGGAAAAATACTTGTCGGCGATACCCTGGAGTCGGTCTTCCACATGGCCGTTCAGTGCTTCGCCAGTGTCAACCTGGTGACCAGAAATCCGGATATCCATTATCGTCTCCTTGTCGGCGTTACGTAGTTCGGGTGGTCCTGTTGGCTCCACCCTGCCAGCGTCATCCGGACGCCACGGCCCCCCAAATCGGATCCTTGATCCCCTTCATAAACGCCGCATGCGCCGCAAGGTCTCCCTCGCTCACTGCGAAAATGCGTGGCGGCCGAACGACCCGAGGCGCCTGTGCGACGATCGGAGTCGACGCGCCGGGGCCGGTGTCGCTGAGCAGGCCGAGGCCGATCTGGCGACCGCCCATCAGCTCGACATAGACCTGCGCCAGCAGCTGCGCATCGAGCAGCGCGCCGTGCAGCACACGGTGGCTGCGATCGATTCCGAAGCGCGAACACAGCGCGTCGAGCGAATGCTTGGCACCGGGATGACGGCTGCGCGCGATCTGCAGCGTGTCGATCATCCGCTTCATGTGGATGATCTGACGGCCGCATTTGGTCAACTCGCCGTTGAGGAACGAGAAGTCGAAGCCCGCATTATGCGCAACCATCGGTGCATCGCCGACGAACTCTAGCAGATCCTCGACCGCATCGGCGAATCTCGGCTTGTCGGACAGGAACTGTGCACTCAGCCCGTGGACGTTGAACGCCTCGACCGGCATGTCGCGATCGGGATGATAATATGCGTGGAAGGTGCGCCCGGTCTCGACTCGGTTGACCATCTCGACGCAGCCGATCTCGACCATGCGGTCGCCCCCGGAAAAACTGAGGCCGGTGGTTTCGGTATCGAAGACGATCTCACGCATCGATATGGTATCGGCTCAGATTTCCAAGGATGCAAGCACTGCCCGGACTTGCGCGCGTGTTGCGTCGATGCTCGTATCAGTGCGGATGACATGGTGCGCACGGGCGCGTTTTTCGGCGTCGGGGGTCTGGCGCGCGAGGATCGCGGCGAACTTCTCCGGGGTCATGCCGGGGCGGGCGAGGACGCGCGCGCGTTGCACGTCGGGCGCGGCGGAGACGACGACGATCGAGTCGACATTGCAGTCGCCGCCGGTCTCGAACAGGAGAGGGACGTCGAACACGACTCGCTTGCCGGTGTGCTCAGCGAGAAAGGCGGCGCGCTCTTCGCCGACGGCAGGGTGGACGATCGCCTCGAGTCGCTTGATCGCGGCGTCGTTGCCGAACACCGCTGCGCCGAGTTTGGCACGGTCGACTGCGCCGTTCGCGGTCGTGCCGGGGAAGGCGGCTTCGATCGCGGGAACCAGCCGACCGCCGGCGCCCTGCAACCGGTGAACGGTCGCGTCGGCGTCGAATACGGGCACGCCTTCGTCGGCGAACATACCAGCGACGGTCGACTTGCCCATGCCGATCGAGCCGGTCAGCCCGATGATCATTTGACCAGCAATGCCCGGAGCTCCTCGTCGCGATCGCGTGGTGGTTCCACGTGGAACAATATCTCGAATGCGACGGCCGCTTGGCCGATCAGCATTTCAAGACCGTCGACAGTTTCGAGATCGCGACCCCTTGCCGCTTTCAGGAGACCGGTTTCGAGCGGAGAATAGACGATGTCGTAGACCAGCGAGTTCGGATCGAGCGCGCCGAGGTCGATATCGAGCGGGGGCTGACCCGCCATCCCGAGCACGCTCGCGTTGACGAGCAGCCGCGAGGGCGGGGCGGCGGGGCCGATCGGCGATGCCTGACCCTTGAGTCCGAACGCCGAAAGCAACGCTGCACCCTTGAGTGGATTGCGGTTGAGGATGGTCACCGGCCCGACGCCCATCCGCGACAGCGCGAACAGGATCGCGCGGGCTGCGCCGCCGGCGCCGATCACCGTGACGGGCTGGCCGGCGATGTCGAGATCGTCGATCGGCGCCCAGAATCCGGCGGCATCGGTGTTGGTGCCGATGCAGTCACCCGCCTGGTTGCGGAATACGGTGTTGATCGCGCCGATCGTCCCGCGGACGTTGCCGGGGTCGGAAACGTGGTCGAGCGCGGCGAGCTTGTGCGGCATCGTGATGTTGCATCCGCGCCAGGCCGGGTCGGCTTTCCGCTCGGCGAAGTATGCGGGGAGCGCGTCCGCGGTGACGTGCTTTTGGCGATATTCTGCATCGATCCCGAGCGCGTCGAGCCAGAAGCCGTGGATCAGCGGGGACTTGGACTGGGCGATCGGATCGCCGATCACTTCGGCATAGGGGCGGGTCATGAAAGGCTCCGGTGAACTCGGTTAGGCGATGTATTTGCATAAATAGGCACACCACGCTCTCCCCGTCATCCCAGCGAAAGCTGGGATTTCCGCGTTTAGCGGGCGTCGTCTGCCTCGGGAGATACCCCAGCGTCCGCTGGGGTGACGGACGGGGGTGCGGGTGGGGCTACAAACCACTCTGTCACCCCGGACTTGTTTCGGGGTCCACCGTGCCGCGAACTCACATCTCTCGATTTTGTGGAGCCGTGGATGCCGGAACGAGCCCGGCATGACGGAAGGGGGAGGTTACGCCGGCAGCTCGCCACGTACGCGGAGGAAATCCAGCACGTTGAGCAGCGGCATCCCCAGCACCGTGAACTGGCTGCCCTCGATCTTGGCGAACAGCTGTGCGCCCGGGCCTTCGATCCGGTAACATCCGACGCAGCCGGCAATCGCCGGCCATTCCGCATCAAGATACGTTTCGATAAACGCCTCCGACAGCGGTCGCACATGCATCTTGGCCCGCTCGACATGCCGCCAGATCGCGTGGCCGTTCTCGGCGATAACCGCCGCACTCCACAGGTCATGCCGCTTACCCGACATCAGCCGCAGATGCGCCGCCGCGGCCGCCCGGTCGATCGGCTTGTCGAGGATCGTGCCGTCCTCCAGCGCGACCAGCGAGTCGCTGCCGAGGACGAGATACCCCGGCATCCGCGCCGACACCTTCAACGCCTTCAACTCCGCCAGCGCGTCAGCCAGATCGCGCGGCGACAGATCGCGCAGCGCCGCCTTCGCCGCATCCTCGTCGACCCCGGCGAAGGTAGCCTCGAACGGAACACCCGCCGCCGTCAGCATCGCGCGGCGCGAGGCGCTTTGCGAGGCGAGGATCAGGCTCATGCCTCGACCTTCGCGACGTCGTCGCTCCGCCGCTGGTTGCACAGCGCGATGATCGCCGCCGCCGTCTCCTCGATCGAGCGCCGCGTCACGTCGATCACCGGCCAGCCATTGTCGGCGAACATCCGCCGCGCAAACGCGAGCTCGCGCATCACCGCCTCCTCCTCGACATAGGACGTATCCGGCTGCTGGTTGAGCGACAGCAACCGGTTGCGGCGGACCTGGATCAGCCGATCGGCACTGGTCGTCAGCCCGACGATCAGCGGATTCTTCAGGCCATAGAGAATCTTCGGCGGGGGGCTCTCGACCACGATCGGAATGTTCGCCGTCTTGTATCCGCGGTTGGCGAGATAGATCGAGGTCGGCGTTTTCGACGAGCGCGATACGCCCGCGAGGACGATATCCGCCTCCTCCCATTCCTCCCACGCGATCCCGTCGTCATGCGCGATCGTCCACTGGATCGCATCGACGCGGGCGAAATACGCGGCGTCGAGCACGTGTTGGCGCCCCGGTCGCGCCTTGGCCTGCTGGCCGAGCAACCCGGACAGCGCATCGTTGACCGGGTCGAGCGGCGCCACCGCGGGCAACCCGAGCGCGAGGCACCGCTGCTCGAGGATCCGCCGCGTCGCCGGGTTCACCAGCGTGAAAATCACCAGCCCCGGGTTCTGCGCGATCTCCTGGAGGATGCGCTCGAGATGCGCCTCGGTCCGGACCATCGGCCAGAAATGGCGGACCGTCTCGACGTCGTCATATTGCGCCAGCGCCGCCTTCGCGATGTTCTCCAGCGTCTCGCCGGTCGAATCCGACAGCAGATGGAGGTGGAGCCGCATCATCGGCGTTTTATCCCCAATGGGAGGCTGGCTGGGCGTAAAGTTGTGGATAACATGGGGAGAACGGCTAGCGTAACTCGTCCCCCTCGCCAAGCGACCCTCGCGCCGTGGATAACAGCGATTCTATCCACACGCTCGCGCACAGCCGCTGATTTTATCCACAGGCTGTGGGTAATGGGGAGCCTTGAATCGAATCAGCGCGTTTGTTGCGGTGCGACAGGGTCAAGCTGTTGGCAATTCGGGGATCACCGCATAAGTCCCGGGTTCAACCGCCCAACCACTGCAACAACCTATTTCTAGAATCTTCTTATAGTAGAAGAAGGGTGCTCCGCTGACCGATCCGACCTCCCGTTCGCCGTCCTTAAAGCCGCTGCTGGCGACCCTTCGCGGTGAGCGCCAGGCGGTCCCGCCGCTGTGGCTCATGCGACAGGCGGGGCGGTATCTCCCCGAATACCGCGAACTGCGCGCCGAGAAGGGCGGGTTCCTCGCGCTCGCGACCGATCCGGACGCCGCGGCCGAGGTGACGCTCCAGCCGATCCGCCGGTTCGGGTTCGATGGTTCGATCCTCTTCTCGGACATTCTGATGATCCCCTGGGCGCTCGGACAGGATCTGAGCTTCGGCGTCGGCGAGGGGCCACGCCTCGAGCCGGCGCTGGTCGACCATGCGCTCGATCGGTTGCAGCCGGTCATAGGACGGCTGGAGCCGGTCTACGGCACCGTTGCGAAGGTCGCTGCGGCATTGCCACCAGAGACGACGTTCCTGGGCTTTGCGGGGTCTCCCTGGACGGTCGCGACGTATATGGTGGCCGGGAAGGGGAGCAAGGATCAGTCGGAGACCCGGCGCTTCGCCTATCGCGACCCGGAGGCCTTCGGTGCGATCATCGATGCGATCGCCGACAACACGGCCGAATATCTCGCCCGCCAGATCGAAGCCGGCGTCGACGTGGTCCAGCTGTTCGACAGCTGGTCTGGCTCGCTCTCGCCTGCACAGTTCGAACGCTGGGTGATCGCGCCGACCGCGTCGATCGTCGAGCGCTTGCACGAACGCTGCCCCGGCGTGCCGATCATCGGCTTTCCCAAGGGGGCAGGGGGCAAGCTGCCAGCCTATGCGCGCGAGACGGGTGTCGATGCGATCGGGCTGGACGAGACGGTCGATCCGGTCTGGGCGCATGCGTCGCTGCCCGCGGACATGCCGGTGCAGGGCAATCTCGATCCGCTGGCGCTGATCGCGGGCGGCGCGGATCTCGATGCGGCGATCGACCGGATACTGGCGGCGTTCGTCGAGCGTCCGCACGTCTTCAATCTTGGCCACGGCATCCTGCCCGACACGCCGATCGCGCACGTCGAGCAGCTGATCGCCCGCGTAAGGAGCACGACATGAGTGGTTTTCTTGGGGCGGCCTATGATTGGGTGAAGGCGGCGCATCTGATCTTCGTGATCTTCTGGATGGCGGGGCTGTTCATGCTGCCGCGGTACCTGGTGTATCATCAGGAGGCGCTGGCGGCCGGTAACACGGGTGAGGCAGCGAACTGGGTCGAGCGCGAGGGCAAGATCCGCCACATCATCCTGACGCCGGCAATGATCGTCGTCTGGGTGCTGGGGATCGCGCTGGCGCTGAACCTGGGGCTGGCGGACGGCGCGCCGGGGCTGGGGTGGCTGCACCTGAAGCTGCTGCTAGTGTTCCTGCTGACCGGCTATCACGGCTGGACGGTCGGCTATGCGAAGAAGCTCGCCGCGGGGAAGCCGACGCTGACGGGCAAGCAGTTGCGGATGCTGAACGAGGTACCCGCGTTGGCGGTGACGCTGATCGTCGTGCTCGCGATCGTAAAGCCGTTCTGAGCCCACGTCATCCTGGACTTGATCCAGGATCCAGAGCAGCGGGCGACACCGCTTGTGGCTCTGGATCCTGGGTCGAGCCCAGGATGACGGCCTGGGCGGTCCGCCCGTCCCCGCTTGACTAACCCGCCCCCCAATTCTAACTCCTTCTCCCAACACGGCCTCCTGGCGTCCTGCCCGGTCGTGGGTTCCAGCAGACTCGTCTCGCCCAGTTCCGCTTCCCAAGCGCACCGTCGACCGAGCGTTCTCCCGTTGATTGCTATCCGGAAATCTCCATGCATCTCAAAGACCTGAAGAAGAAGAAACCCGCCGAGCTGGTCCAGCTGGCCGAGGAACTGGGGGTCGAGAGCGCCTCGACGCTGCGCAAGCAGGACCTGCTGTTCGCGATCCTGAAGGTCCAGGCGGACAATGGCGATCAGATCATGGGTCTCGGCACGATCGAAGTGCTGCCCGACGGCTTCGGTTTCCTGCGCTCGCCGGAATCGAACTATCTGGCCGGTCCCGACGACATCTACATATCGCCGAACCAGGTCCGGAAGTTCGGCCTGCGCACCGGTGACACGGTCGAGGGCGAAATCCGCGGGCCGAAGGATGGCGAACGTTATTTCTCGCTGGTGAAGCTGACCGCGGTCAATTTCGACGATCCCGACGTCGTCCGCCACCGCGTCAATTTCGACAACCTCACGCCGCTCTATCCCGAGAGCAAGCTGACGCTCGATCCCGCCGATCCGACCGTGAAGGACAAGTCGGCGCGGGTGATCGACATCGTCTCGCCACAGGGCAAGGGCCAGCGCACGCTGATCGTCGCGCCGCCACGCGTCGGCAAGACGGTCATGTTGCAGAACATGGCCAAGGCGATCACCGACAACCACCCCGAGGTGTTCCTGATCGTCCTGCTGATCGACGAGCGCCCCGAGGAAGTCACCGACATGCAGCGCAGCGTAAAGGGCGAGGTGGTCAGCTCGACCTTCGACGAACCCGCACAGCGCCATGTGCAAGTCGCTGAAATGGTGATCGAAAAGGCCAAGCGTCTGGTCGAGCACAAGAAGGACGTGGTGATCCTGCTCGACTCGATCACGCGTCTCGGCCGTGCCTACAACACCGTCGTGCCGTCGTCGGGCAAGGTCCTGACCGGCGGTGTCGACGCTAACGCGCTGCAGCGTCCGAAGCGCTTCTTCGGTGCCGCGCGCAACATCGAGGAGGGCGGTTCGCTCTCGATCATCGCGACCGCGCTGATCGACACGGGCAGCCGCATGGACGAGGTGATCTTCGAGGAGTTCAAGGGCACCGGCAACTCGGAAATCGTGCTCGATCGCAAGGTCGCGGACAAGCGCATCTTCCCGGCGCTCGACGTCGGCAAGTCGGGTACCCGCAAGGAAGAACTGCTGGTCGACAAGGCCAAGCTCAGCAAGATGTGGGTCCTGCGCCGCATCCTGATGCAGATGGGCACGATCGACGCGATGGAGTTCCTGCTCGACAAGATGAAGGATTCGAAGACCAACGAGAATTTCTTCGATTCCATGAATCAGTAACCGAGTGCGGCCTGCTGCAAGCTGCAGCAGGACTCGCACCGGTTCGGCCGGCGGGGCGTAGCTCCAACCGACGACAGGGGCTTTGCCCATGTCCGGCCAAGACCACCTATTCACGGCACGCGAGAGCATGGCTTTCGCGTGCCGCTTTGCTATTAAACCCCCATAACCGTCACCACCGCTCGCGCTGGTGACCCACGTCACCGGGAGCCGAAACCTTGAGTATCATCGCCATGCTGGCCACCGCCGCATCGGGAGTCGCCGGACCCGGCTCGCCGCTGGAGATCTGGCAGCACATCGTCGCCGATTTCTCCAACCTCGGGGATCCGAAGGCGCTGGCCGCGTTCGGTTCGGTCCTGATGATCGATCTCGTCCTCGCGGGCGACAACGCGATCGTTGTCGGCGCACTCGCTGCCGGACTTCCGGCGGATCAGCGCAAGAAGGTCATCCTGATCGGCATCGGCGCGGCGCTTGTGCTGCGCATCTTCTTCGCGCTGATCGTGACGTGGCTGATGGGCATCGTCGGGCTGATCTTCGCGGGCGGCCTGTTGCTGTTGTGGGTCTGCTGGAAGTTCTGGCGCGAAATCCGCGAGGGCGCGCAGAATGCAGGCTCCGAGGAAATCGAGGGCGACGAACGCTCGGGTCTCCGGTCCTCGAAGGGTTTTGCGAGCGCGGCCTGGGCGGTTGCCGTCGCCGACGTGTCGATGAGCCTCGACAATGTCCTGGCGGTTGCCGGCGCGGCGCGCGAGCATCCCGGCATCCTCGTCATCGGCCTGCTGCTGTCGGTCGCGATGATGGGCCTCGCCGCGAACTACATCGCGCGCGTCATCAACAAGTATCGCTGGATCGCCTATATCGGTCTCGTGGTGATCCTCGTGGTCGCGATCAAGATGATCTACGAAGGCTGGGTCGGTACCGGCGACACGCTGGGGATCATCACGCTGCTGCGCTGATCGCGTTGCGGTTGGGATAAGAAAAGGCCTCGCCGGATCATCCGGCGAGGCCTTTTTCGTATCTGTCGTCAGCGCCCCGTCATGCCGGACTCGTTCCGGCATCCACCGTTCCGCAAAATCGATAGTCGTGAGTTCGCGGAACCGTGGACCCCGGAACAAGTCCGGGGTGACGGAGGCAGCGGTTAGCCCAGATTCTCCGCAAAGAACTTGGCCGTCCGCTCGTCCGCCAGCTTGGCCGACGCGTCCGAGCGGCGCTCGCCGAACTCGGTCGCGAACCCGTGGTCCTCGCCCGCATAATCGTAGATCGTCACCTTCGGGTGATCGTCGAGCCCTGCATGCATCGCCGCCTGCGCAGTCTTGTCGACGAAGTGATCCTCCTCCGGCACGTGTAGCAGGACCGGGTGCGCAATCGCGTGCTTCTCACCCAGCAGGCCGTCGATCCCGACGCCGTAATAGCCGACGCTCGCATCGACGTCGGTCCGTGCCGCGGTCATGAACGCGAGCCGCCCGCCTAGGCAGTAGCCGACCACGCCGACCTTCGCGCCGTCACCCAATTCCGCACGCGCCGCGCGGATCGTCGCCTCGATGTCGGCAATACCCTTGTCTTGATCGAACTTGCCCATCAGCTCGAGCGCCCGATCGAATTCGGGCTTGATGTCCGGATCGAGCTCGATCCCGCGCTCGAGCCGCCAGAACAGGTCGGGTGCGATCGCCAGATACCCGGCTTCAGCGAGCGTATCGCACTTGCGACGGATCCCGGCATTCACGCCGAAGATCTCCTGGATCACGATGATCGCAGCTTTGGGCGTGCCGGCAGGGGCGGCGCGGTAGGCATGGAAATCGCCGGAGCCGTCGAGCGTCGCGATGGTGGTCGTGTTCGTCATAGCAATCCTCCTTGCGGCCGCTCGTGATCGAGCAGCCTGGATTTGGTGATGGGGCCGTTGCCCGCGGAATACGCACCAAGCGCCCTGCCGGCTCCAAGGATCCGGTGGCAGGGGACGACGATCGGAAATGGATTGCGGGCACATGCCTGGCCGATCGCGCGCGGGCTGGACCCGATCGCTTTCGCGAGCGCGCCGTAACTCGCGGTCTCGCCGTACGCGATGTCGACGATTCCCTGCCGCAGGACCGCGCCGCGCCCGGTAGGCGAGGGGGCTAGCGGCAAATCGAACGCCGTCAGTCGCCCCGCGAAATACGCTTCGATCTGTTGGACGGCTTCCCGGATCGCCGGTGCATGGCTCGTCACCGCATCGCCCGTTGCGAGGATCTCGATCGCGTCGATCCGGTCCGCGGTACCGGTCACGCGGACCAGTCCGATTGGCGTTGCGATCAAGGCTGCATCGCGCGCATACATTGCCACGCTATGCAGCGCGCGGACGGGCGGCTCAAGCGCCATCGGGGACGCGGTACATGAAGATGAACATCGAGATCGAATGCACCCCCGAAGAGGCGCGGCGCGCGGTCGGCCTGCCCGATCTGACGCCGATCCACGATCGCTATGTCGCGATGATGATGGACGCGATTCCGGACGGCCAGATGAAGCCCGAGATGCTGGAATCGATGATGCGCGGCTGGCAACCGATGGGCGAGGCGGGGATGGCGATGTGGAAGCGCATGTTCGACACCGCGACGAAGACGGGCGGCTGAGTTCCACGTGAAAACGATCTTCGCGGTATCGAGCGGGCGTCCTCCCGCTGCGATCGCCGTTGTCCGGGTGAGTGGCCCGCAGGCATTCGCGGCGGCCGAGGCTCTGGCGGGGCCGTTGCCAGCCGCACGTCACGCGAGCTTGCGCGGGTTGCGCGATGCCGATGGTGCGCTGCTCGACCGTGCGCTGGTGATCGTCTTCCCAGGTCCCAAGACCGCGACCGGTGAGGATCTGGTCGAACTTCATTGCCATGGGGGCCGTGCGGTTATCGCCGCTGTGGAGCGCTCTTTGTCGGCGCAGTCCGGTCTCCGTCCGGCCGAACCCGGTGAGTTTACCCGCCGCGCACTGGCCAATGGCCGCATCGACCTGACCGAGGCGGAAGGTCTCGCCGATCTTCTGGAGGCGGAGACCGAGGGGCAGCGCGTTGCCGCAATGACCGCAGCCGAGGGGCGCGTCAGCCAGGCCGTCCGCAACTGGATGGACTCGGTCGCGATGCTGTCCGCGCGGATCGAGGCGATGCTCGACTTCGCCGACGAGGACGACGTAGCAAGCGATACCGCTGCGTTCGACGCGATCGTCGCGGACATCGACGCGCTCGCCGCAGAGATCGGTGCCGTAGTCGACGCCCCGCCCGTCGAACGCCTCAAGGACGGCCTGCGCGTCGTCATCGGCGGTCCGCCCAACAGCGGCAAGTCGACGCTGCTCAACCTGCTCGGCGAGCGCGACGCTGCGATCGTCTCGCCGATATCGGGCACCACCCGCGACCGGATCGAGGTGCCGGTGATCCGCGACGGTGTCGCCTATGTGCTGACCGACACCGCCGGGCTGATCGATACGCTCGACCCGATCGAGGCGATCGGCGTCACGCGGGCGGGGGATGCGCTCGCTGCGGCGGATATCGTCCTCTGGCTTGCCGACGTGCCGCCACCACGCGCCGACGCGCTCTGGATCCATGCGCGGGCGGATCTGCCGGGGCGGGGAGCTATTCCCGCGGGGCGCGCGCTCGCCATTGCACAAACCGATCGTAGTTCACTCGACCGACTTTGGGCGGAGGTGCATCTGCGGGCGATGACCATGCTCCCGCGCGGCGACCGAATCGCGCTGAAGCAGCACCAGCGGAAACAGTGCGCACTCGCAGTCGAGGCACTACAGAGCCGAAGTGCGGACCCGCTTATCGTTGCCGAGCATCTTCGTCAGGCCCGCGCGATCCTCGCCGGTGTCCTCGGCCTCGACGCGACCGGCCAGATGCTCGACGCGCTGTTCGGACGTTTCTGCATCGGCAAGTGATGTTCCACGTGGAACATCTTTGACGCACCCGCCGCGTCGCTCTAGGGCCATGGCATGTTCGATGTAGTGGTGGTTGGCGGTGGCCATGCCGGAACCGAAGCCGCAACCGCGGCGGCGCGGAGAGGCGCGCGTACCGTGCTCGTGTCCTTCGACGCGCGGCATATCGGTGCGATGTCCTGCAATCCGGCGATCGGCGGTCTCGGCAAGGGGCACATGGTCCGGGAAGTGGACGCGTTCGATGGCCTGATCGGACGCGCGGCCGATGCGGCGGCAATCCACTACCGGATGCTCAATCGCAGCAAGGGATCGGCGGTGCAGGGTCCTCGCATTCAGGCGGACCGTCGGCTTTATTCGGGAGCGATCCAGTCGATACTGGCCGCGACCGAAGGACTCATGATCGTCGAAGGGGAAGCGACCGCATTGCATTTCGATGGCGACCAGGTGGCCGGCGTTATCCTGGCGGACGGCTCGATCGTCGCAGCCCGCGCAGTCGTGCTGGCAACGGGCACGTTTCTCGGCGGCCGCATCTTCCGCGGCGATGATCGCGCGGAAGGCGGCCGGATCGGTGAGCGTGCAGCCAAGCCACTGGCTGCTCAGCTCCGCGCGCGAAATCTTCCCATGGCGCGATTGAAGACCGGCACACCGCCCCGCCTCGATGGCCGGACGATCGATTGGGGCGCGTTGGCCGAGCAGGCGTCGGACCTCGATCCCTGGACGATGTCGCCGATGACCCGCGCGCGTCCGCTCCCGCAGATCGCCTGCGCCATCACCCGCACGACCGACCGTACGCACGCGATCATCCGTGAGGCATTCCATCGGTCTCCACTGTTCACCGGCGCAATCGAGGCGGCGGGGCCGCGTTACTGTCCGTCGATCGAGGACAAGGTCCACCGCTTCGGCGACCGCGACGGGCACCAGGTTTTTCTCGAACCCGAAGGGCTCGACGACGCGACGGTCTATCCCAACGGTTTGTCGACGTCGCTCCCGGTCGAGGTCCAGTCGGCAATGCTCGCAAGCATCCCCGGCCTCGAACGCGTGCACATCACGATGCCGGGCTATGCGGTCGAATATGACTATATCGACCCGCGCGCGCTCGATACGCGGCTTGCGCTCGGCGCGATCGAAGGTGTGTTCTGCGCCGGCCAGATCAACGGCACGACCGGCTATGAGGAAGCGGCAGGGCAGGGGCTCGTCGCGGGCCTCAATGCCGCGGCCTATGCATGCGACCTTGCGCCCGTCATTCTCGATCGCGCGTCCAGCTATCTCGGTGTGATGATCGACGACCTCACGCTACAGGGCGTGACCGAGCCGTACCGAATGCTGACCGCCCGCGCCGAGTTCCGCCTGTCGCTGCGTGCGGACAATGCCGAGACGCGGTTGGGCGGGATTGCCGAAGCGGCGGGATGCCTCGGACCAGAGCGTCTCGCGCATCAGCACGCGCTGGCCGATGATCGCCTCCGCTTTCGCGCGTCGCTCGACGGCGAACGCACCGCGACCGAGGTGGCCGACCAAGGCGTGGCCGTAGGTCGTGACGGCGCACGCCGGACCGCGTTCGACTGGCTCCGGTTCGAAGGCGTGAAGCTCGCGCATGTCGCGCCGGATGCCGCGGCGGGGATCCCGGCGGTGGTCGTTGAGGAAGTGTTAGAGGACGCGCGCTACGCTCCCTATATCGAACGCCAGGCGCAGGAGGTTGCGCGGCTGCGTGCCGACGAGGCGATCCGCTTGCCCGAGGATTTGGCCTATGATCGCATACCCGGCCTGTCGAACGAGATGATCGACCGCCTGACGACCGCGCGACCGACCTCGCTCGCGGCGGCGGCACGGGTGCGGGGGATTACCCCGGCCGCGTTGTCGGCGGTATTATTGCATACGAAACGAGTGCCAGCATGACCGAAGACGACGCACAGGCCTGGGTGACCGACCGGTTCGGACCAGAGGCAACCGAGCGCCTGGCGGCGTTCGTCGCGATGGTCGTCGAGGAAGCGCCGCATCAGAACCTGATTGCCCCGTCGACGATTCCAACGGTCTGGGACCGCCATGTGGTGGACTCGCTCCAGCTGGTTGCACTTGCCGGAGCGGATACGTCGGCGAAGCGCTGGCTCGATATCGGTACCGGCGGTGGCTTTCCCGGGATGGTCGTTGCGCTGGTTCGCGAGGGGCCGGTCGATCTGATCGAACCCCGCCGTCGTCGCGCGGACTTTCTTCAGCTTTGTGTCGCGCGGCTTGGCCTCGGCGAGCAGGTCCGCGTTCACGCCTCGAAAGTAGAAAATGCGACCGCTGATGCGTCGATCATTTCCGCTCGCGCGGTCGCGTCGTTGCAAAACCTTTTGCGTGGCGCGGCGCACTGCGCCACAACGGAGACGCGGTGGTTGCTTCCTCGGGGGCGTTTCGACGAGGAGGAGCTGGTCGCGCTCAAGCAGCATTGGCGGTTTATGTTCCACGTGGAACAAAGCGTCACGAACCCGGAGTCGTCGATCGTGGTTCTGGATCGGGTAAGCGCGCGATGATCACCATCGCTGTCGCAAATCAAAAGGGCGGGGTGGGCAAGACCACCAGCGCCATCAACCTTGCGACCGCGCTCGCGGCGACGGGCATGCGCGTGCTGCTGGTGGATCTCGATCCGCAGGGCAACGCGTCAACCGGGCTCGGCATTGGCCATGCGCAGCGTGAGCGGTCGAGCTACGACGTGCTGGTCGGCGAGACATCGATCGAGGAGGCCGTCGTGCATACGCGCGTGCCGCGTCTCGATATCGTGCCAGCGACGGTCGACCTGTCGGGCGCGGAGATCGAACTGGTCGATTTCGACGCACGCACGCACCGGCTGGATCGCGCGGTGAAGGCGGCGCAGGGACCATGGGATATCGCGCTGATCGATTGCCCGCCATCGCTCGGGTTGCTGACGATCAACGCGATGGTCGCGTCGGATTCGCTGCTGGTGCCGCTGCAATGCGAGTTCTTCGCGCTCGAGGGATTGTCGCAGTTGCTCAGCACGGTCGAGCGGATCCGCCAGCGATTCAACCCCGGCCTGTCGATCCTCGGCGTTGCGCTGACGATGTTCGATCGCCGCAACCGGTTGACCGATCAAGTCTCGGCGGACGTTCGCGCCGTATTGGGGAAGGTCGTGTTCGAGACGGTTATCCCGCGCAACGTGCGACTGTCGGAGGCGCCCAGCCACGGGCTGCCGGCATTGATCTATGACCACCGGTGTTCGGGATCGCAGGCGTATATCGCTCTGGCGCGTGAACTGATCGGTCGACTTCCCGCAACAACGCAGGCTGCCGCATGAGCGAGAACAAACGTGGACGGCCGGGGCTGGGCAGGGGGCTAAATGCGCTGCTCGGCGAAATGGCGCGCGAGACGCCGGTATCGGCCGATGGTGCAGCGCAGCAATCGTCGGGCGTCCGCATGCTGCCGGTCAGTTCGCTATCGCCGCATCCCGATCAGCCGCGTCGCCATTTCGACGAGGCGATGCTCGACGAGCTTGCCGCCTCGATAGCCTCGCGCGGGCTGATCCAGCCGATCGTCGTCCGCCCGCATGGCCATGACTACCAGATCGTCGCGGGTGAGCGACGCTGGCGCGCGGCACAGCGTGCGCGGCTGCACGAGGTGCCGGTCGTCGTCCGCGATTTCGACGACGCCGAGACGCTCGAGATCGCGCTGATCGAGAATATCCAGCGCGAGGATCTCAACGCGATCGAAGAGGCGCAGGCGTATCAGCGGCTGGCGGGTGAATATGGTCACACGCAGGAGGTGCTGGCCAAGATCGTCCACAAGTCCCGCAGTCATGTCGCCAACCTGCTGCGGTTGCTGGAGCTGCCGGCGCAGGTGCAGTCGCAGGTTGTCGATGGCTCGCTGTCGATGGGCCATGCGCGGGCGTTGCTGGGTTCACCCGACGTCGAGGCGCTGGCGGATCAGGTCGTGTCGCGCGGACTGTCGGTGCGCGAGACCGAAAGACTCGCGCGCGATGCGAAGCCCGGGCGGAGCCGGAGTGGCAAGCCGGCCGAGCCGCGAATCCCCGATGCGGATATCGCAGCGCTGGAGCGGCAATTGGCGGACCTGCTCGGGTTGCAGGTGAAGGTTGCGCATACCGAGACGGGGGGCACGCTGACCCTCAGTTATTCGACGCTCGACCAGCTCGATATGGTGTGTCAGCGGCTGACGGGTGGGGCGATCTAGGTCGAGAGTACGCGTGCACGAATTACCCCTTCCGTTCGTGCTGAGCGAAGTCGAAGCACCTGCGCACCGGACCATCCTTCGACTTCGCTCAGGACGAACGGGGGGGTGAGACGAACGGCGAGGAGGAGCGGAGCAGACACGAATGCGGTTGCTGAAGAGCGCTAGTTTCGCCGAGCGATCGCCTGAGAGAGCGCCACGACCGCCGCTTCGGCGACAACTCCGCCGGCATTCCCCGAGGCCATGATCGCGCGCTCGGCGGTCCGTACGCGCTGGATTGCGGTGGCCAGCATGACCGGCGACCAGCGGCGCAACGATCGTGCGGTGCTCGCCTCTTCCTTGAAGAATACGCGGTGGCGTTTCATGACCGCGTCGACCGTGTCGCCCCGGTCGATCTCGCCGCGCATGTCGGCCAGCGCTATCAGGCGGCGGACGAGTTGCCGGAGCCACGGGATCGGCGACGTGCCCGCCTCTTCGAGTACCGCCAGTTCAGCACCTAGATCGTCGACCCGGCCTTCGATCACAGCATCGATCGCGCGGCTCATCTCCGCATCGCCTAGGTCCGCGCCGATCGCATCGAGCGCAGGGTGATCGAGGTCCGCGGGGCGGTCGGGTGCTGCGTCGAGGTATAGCGCGAGCTTCTCGATTTCCCGGCTGATGACGGCGCGGTCGCCGCCGGTCGTGTCGACGAGGCGTCGGGCGACGCCGGGGGCGGGGCGGAGGCCGTTCTCGGCCGCGATCGTCGTTGCGAGGCGCTCGGCGTCCTGCGCGGTCGGGGCGTAGCAGGCGAACGCCATCGCGCGGGGGGAGTCGATTGCGAGTTTGACGATCTTGGCAGTCGATTTGACCGTCGGGGCGATCGCGACGACCGGGTTGCCGACGCGTTCGGCCGCGAGCAGGTTGGTGAACGCTTCGAGACTTTCCTCGCCGGCCGAAGCGACGCGGACGAACCGAGCGCCTGCGAATAGGGAGAGCGAAGCCGCCTCGTCGGTCAGCCGGCCGGGATCGCCCTTGAGCGTCGATCCGTCGAGATCGACGCGTTCGGCGTCGGCGCCCATCGCCTTGGCGAGCACGCGCGCGAGATCGCTCGCGCCGGCCTCGTCGGGGCCGTGGAGCAGGTATAGGCGGATGTCGCCGCCCGGTTTGGCCAGCGCACCGCGGATTTGGCCGGCGCTGGCCTTCACTTGGCGGGCGTGGTGGCCTGCGCCGCCGCGACCGCAGGCGTATTCCGCGCATACAGCGCAATACGCGCGACGATCTGATCGGCGACGATCTGCGACAGGCGTTCGAGTGCCGTGTTCTCGGCCGCGATCGTCGCATATTCGGAACGGACGACGTCGATACCGGCGTCCGAGCCCGCGGTCGCGTCGAGCAGTACCGAGCCGTCGCCGATCCGTACGAGCTGATAGCGCGCGCGCAGAGTCCGGCGTTCGCGCGAGACGCTATCGTCGGTGCGGACGCCGAGTCCGCTGATCGCGTCGTCGAGGCGGATGTCGATCCGGTAGAGTGCGGGCGCACCGTTCGACGGCAGGCGGTCGCGCAGGGCGGTGGCCATCAGCCAGCCGTTCTTGCCCGCGATCGGCGCGATCTCTACCTGGCCTAGCGCACCCGCCACCGGACCGCTGCTGCCGCCCGCATAGAGCGGGTGTAGGCCACAACCGGACAGTGCGGGGGCCAACGCGAGCGCGCCGAGGATCGCTAGGCGCTTCATGCGACGATGTTCACGAGACGGTCGGGCACGACGATCACTTTCCGGGGCGGCTTGCCCTCGAGCAGGCGGACGATCTTCTCGGAGGCGAGCGCGGCGGCTTCGACGTCGCCGGACGGTGCGCCCTTGGCGAAGACGAGCGTGTCGCGCAACTTGCCGTTGACCTGCACCGCGATCGTGACCTCGTCGTCGACCAGCATCGCCGGGTCGACGATCGGCCATGCGGCGTCGGCGATCAGGCCGTCATTGCCCGCGGTCGCCCAGGCTTCCTCGGCAACATGCGGGACCATCGGGCTGACGAGCAGCAGCAACGTGCGGACCGCCTGGTCGCGGTCCGCGGAGGGGGGGGCCTTCTCGATCGCGCTACACAGTGAGTAGAGCCTCGCGACCGCCTTGTTGAACTGCAAGGCGTTGATATCGCTCTCGATACCGACGGTCGTGCGGTGGCAGAGTTTACGCAGGGCGAAGTCTTCGCCTTCGGCGTTGGCGGCATCGTCGGACTCGATCAGCCGCCAAAGACGCTGGACGAACCGCCAAGCGCCTTCGATGCCGGATTCGCTCCACGGGAGATCGCGCTCGGGGGGCGAGTCGGAGAGCACGAACCAGCGCACCGCGTCGGCGCCATACTGGTCGACGATCGGCTCGGGATCGACGGTGTTCTTCTTCGACTTCGACATTTTCGTCACGCGACCGACCGTCACCGGGCCTCCGGTCGCGATCTCGATATACCCTGCATCGGTCTTGCGGACCTCGTCGGGGGACAGCCACTTCGTCTTCACCGGCGCGTCGCTCGAATCGTCGTCGTCGGTGTCGATCTCCGGCTGCGTGTCGCCGGCGTCACCTCGACTATACGTCTCGTGCGTCACCATCCCCTGCGTGAACAGCCCGGCGAACGGCTCGGCGATGTCGAGCATGCCGATATGCTTCAGCGCGCGCGTCCAGAAGCGCGCGTAGAGCAGATGCAGGATCGCGTGCTCGACGCCGCCGATATACTGGTTGACCGGCAGCCACTTCTCCGCGCCCGTCCGGTCGAACGGCTTGGCGTCGGGCTGGCTGGCGAAGCGGATGAAATACCACGACGAATCGACAAACGTGTCGAGCGTATCGGTCTCGCGTCGTGCATCGCCGCGGCAGGACGGGCAGGGGACGTGCTTCCAGGTGGGGTGGCGATCGAGCGGGTTGCCGGGGATGTCGAACGAGACGTCCTCGGGCAGGACGATCGGCAATTGGTCCTTGGGCACCGGCACCGCGCCGCACGCGTCGCAGTGGATGATCGGGATCGGCGTGCCCCAGTAACGCTGGCGGCTGACGCCCCAATCGCGCAGGCGGAACACGGTGGTGCCCTTGCCCCAGCCTTCGCCCTCGGCGCGCTCGATCACGACGCGCTTGGCGTCCTCGATATCCATGCCGTCGAGGAAGTGCGAGTTCACGATCGTGCCGGCGCCGGTCCAGGCGGTGTCGCCGACGAACACGGGGGCCTCGTCATCGCCTTCGCTGACGACGCGCTTGACGGGCAGGTCGTATTTGCGCGCGAAATCGAGATCGCGCTGGTCATGCGCGGGCACGCCGAACACCGCGCCGGTGCCATATTCCATCAGCACGAAGTTCGCGATGTAGACCGGGAGTTCCCAAGCCTTATCAAGCGGATGCACCGCGCGGAGGCCGGTGTCGAAGCCGAGCTTTTCCTGCGTGTCGAGTTCGGCCGCGGTGGTGCCGCCGCGCTTGCACAGTTCGATGAAGGCCGCCGCATCGGGGTTCGTCTCGGCGATGGCGCGCGCGATCGGGTGATCCGCGGCGACCGCGACGAAACTCGATCCGAACATCGTGTCGGGGCGCGTAGTGAACACCTCGACCGAGCCGATGCCTGTCGCGTTGCCCGCCATCGCGAACTTGAACTGCAGGCCCTGGCTGCGGCCTATCCAGTTCTCCTGCATCAGCTTGACCTTGTCGGGCCAATGCTCGAGCGCGCCGAGGCCGTCGACCAGCTCGTCGGCGAAGTCGGTGATCTTCAGGAACCACTGCGACAGTTTCCGCCGCTCGACCAGCGCGCCCGAACGCCAGCCGCGACCGTCGATCACCTGCTCGTTGGCGAGCACGGTCATGTCGACCGGGTCCCAGTTTACCGCGGATTCCTTGCGATACACGAGCCCCGCCGCGAACAGGTCGAGGAACAGGGCCTGCTCATGCCCGTAATATTCGGGCTCGCAGGTCGCCAGTTCACGCGTCCAGTCGAGCGCGAAACCCAGGCGCTTCAGCTGCGCCTTCATCGTCGCGATGTTGGCGCGCGTCCAGGTACCCGGATGCACGCCCTTTTCCATCGCGGCGTTCTCCGCGGGCATGCCGAACGCGTCCCAGCCCATCGGATGGAGCACTTCCATGCCCTTCATCCGGCGGAACCGCGCGAGCACGTCGCCCATCGTGTAGTTCCGGACATGGCCCATATGGATGCGCCCCGACGGATAGGGGAACATCTCGAGCACGTACGAACGCGGCTTGGTCGACAGATCGTCGGCGGCGAACGTCTTGCGCTCGTCCCAGACCTTCTGCCACGCCGCGTCCGCCTTCAACGCATTGAAACGCGACGCCATTTTGTCGTCCTCAGCCCGCGATCGAGGCGCGGCGCAGGTCGCGGGCCTTGGTCAGGATAATATCCTCAAGCTTCTGCGTGGTCGCGGCCTGGACCGGCGACGAGACCCACTGGCCGTTGCGGTTGACTTCGCGGAGCGCGGCGACGCGCAGCGCATCGGCGCGCAGGTCCTGGTCGAGGATCGACACGGTCACCTTCATGCGCTCGGTTGGGGTCTGCGGATTGATGTACCAGTCGGTCACGATCACGCCGCCGTTGGAGTCGGTCTGGAGCAACGGCATGAAGCCGAGCGTGTCGAGGCTGGCGCGCCACAGATAGCTGTTCACGCCGATCGTCGTGATCTTCGACGCGGCGAGATCCGCCTTGGGACGGGCGGAACCGCCGCCGCATGCGACGAGAGGCAGGGCAAACAGCACGACTGCGATACGCGAGCGGCGGAACATGGGCATCATCCTGGCAAGAAAATCTGGCTCATGCTCTACAGGGCAGCCCGCGCGCCCGCAAGCAGACGCCCGCATGTGCGAACGGTGCCGCGCCGAGCAGGCGATTAGCGTTCGGATACGTCCGATTCGGTAGCGCTATCGCGGCGATATGTGTGCTGATTGCAACACTGTCCGACAATTCGGCGACGAGGGTGCGAATACGCCGGTTCTGCGGCCTTTGCTGTGGATCAATTCATGTTAGATGCTGTTTAACAGGATCCGATTACGGGATTCGAAGGACAGATTCGTTGTGATGACGCGTGGGGGAATATTCGGGGTGGTTGCCGGGGCGCTTGTCGCCACCGCCGCAATCGTCGCGCCCGCGTTCGGCGCCAGCGAACAGACCGCCCGCATCGCCAAGCGCAACGTCGCTTCTGTTCGCGGCATCGGGTCGTTCACCCCTGCTGCCGCCGATCCCCGCCTTGCCGCGATGTTCGCGCGCGGTGGCTTCGACGCGGGCAGCTTCCGCTTCACGCCCGCCGAGACGCGGCAGGACAATCGCGCGGTGACCGTTGCGGTCCGTGCGCAGACCAACCGCGGCATCGCGAACACGGCCAGCCTCGCATCGACGACTTCGACCGTCGGCATCGCGCCTATCGCGTACAATCTGGGCATGTCGGTCGGCTGGAAGCGGTTCGCGATCTCGGGCGACGTGAACAAGCTCGATCTGGGTGGCCTGCCGGGCAGCCGGCAGGCGGCCGACCTGGCGATCAGCTACAGCGCCAAGCGTTTCAGCGGCACCGTCAAGGCTGCCGCGGATCGTCCGCTGGCAAACACCTCGAACCTGATCGAGGAAACGCCGAGCTATTCGGTCGATCTCGGCGGCTCCTACTCGCTGACACGTAACCTGGCGGTGACGGCGGGCGTCCGGTATCGCTCGGACCGCGAGCGCTTCGTGAAGGTCGACGACGATCGCCGCGACAGCCAAGCCGTGTATCTGGGCACCGCCTTCCGCTTCTAATCGACCGAGTAGCGGCGGTTCGTTGTAGTGCTCGACCGGATTTCGCCATTTGTGGGTGAAACCCAAACCCTCACCCATCGCCGCCTTCGGCGTCTCTCCGCATCTCCACCACCCCGTCACCCCAGCGAAAGCTGGGGTATCCCGCGATACAGGTGAAGCGTGCCTAACGATGAGATCCCAGCTTTCGCTGGGATGACGGGTGGGATGGGCTACCGAGGCTAACAATTGCCCAAGTCTGACAGGGCACCCAAATCTAGCGGACCCATGCGTCGATCGCCGCCCAGCCATGGAACCCGAACCGCCGGATCCGCCGCCAGCGCGACTCGTCCATCCCGCCCAGCGCAATCACGGGTATCCCGAGCCCGCGCCCGATCCGCATCGCCCGTGCCGGCCCAAGCCCGGACGCTCCCGCATGCGACCGCGTGGCATGAACCGGTGACACGAACAGCGCATCCGCTCCCGCGCGCCGCCCGGCCAGGGCCTCCGCGCGATCGTGCGCCGGCCAGGTCCTGATCCGCCACGTTGCGGGGGTCCGCACCCGCCCATGCACGCCATCCGCCGCGATCGACGACTCTCCGGCCACGACCACGACCAGTCCGCGCGCGAACGCGACTCGCTTTACCCGCCGCAGCATCGCCCGCCGCTCCCCCGCAGGCGTGGCATAATGGCGAAACACTATCCCGGATCCGGGCGGCACCCTGCGCAAAGCTGCCCACAATGCGTCCCCCATCCGCTCATCGGTCATCAACCAGCGCTCGGGGATGGGCTTTCGAACCGTCACGCCGCTGCCTATAGCGCCCGGCATGACATCTGACGACACCACGCCGCTCGCGTCCATCCGCACCCGGATCGCCAAAGCCGCCGAGATCGCCGACCGCCGCGTGACCGACGTCACGCTGATCGCGGTCTCCAAGACGCACCCGGTCGAGGCGATCGAACCACTGCTCGCCGAGGGCCAGCGCGTGTTCGGCGAGAATCGCGTCCAGGAAGCTGCGGAGAAATGGCCGGCTTTGCGCGAGAAATATCCCGACGTCGAACTGCACCTGATCGGCCAGCTCCAGTCGAACAAGGCGGCGGAGGCCGTCGCGCTGTTCGACTGCATCCACGCGGTCGATCGCCCGTCGCTGGTCGACGCGCTCGCCAAGGCGATGGCGGCGAGCGATCGCCGCCCGGACTGCTTCCTCCAGGTCAACATCGGCGACGAACCGCAAAAGGGCGGCTGCGCGATCGCCGATCTGCCCGCGCTGGTCGAGAAGGCGCGCGCCGCCGGTTTGCCGATCGCCGGGCTGATGTGCCTGCCGCCTGCCGACATCGAACCGGCGCCGTATTTCGCGCTGTTGGCGAAACTCGCGCGCGATCACGGGCTGACCGGTCTGAGCATGGGCATGTCCGACGATTTCGAGACCGCGGTGACGATCGGCGCGACCCACGTCCGGATCGGTAGCGCGCTGTTCGGTGCGCGGGGGACGGGCGCATGAAGTTCGACGCATTGTTGTTCGACTTCGACGGCGTGCTGATCGACAGCGAAGCCGTCGGCAACCGCCACATCGCGGAGTGGCTGACGGCTGCCGGGCATCCGACGACGGCCGACGAGTCGATGGCGAACTTCATGGGGCTCGCCGGGCCGCAGTTCATCGACGCGATCGAACGCTTGATCGATCGGCCACTGACCGATGACTTCTACGCCGCGCGCAAGGCCGAGGACGAGCGGGTGATGGCGGCGGGTGTGGACGCGATCGAGGGCGCGGTGGCGTTCGTCCGGTCGCTTCCCGCCGATTTGCCCAAGGCGATCGTCTCGTCGAGCCCGGTCAGCTGGATCGCGCGGCACCTCGAGCATATCGGCCTGCGTGAGGCGTTCGGCGACCACCTCTATAGCGGCCGCGAACACGTGACGAACGGCAAGCCGGCGCCAGATCTGTACCTGTTCGGGGCGCGGCAGCTTGGGGTCGATATCGCGCGAACGGCGATCCTCGAAGACTCCCCCGTCGGCGCGACCGGCGCGGTGGCATCGGGCGGCTACGTCATTGGGTTATCGGCGGGATCGCACTGCGCCCCGGACCACGGCGAGCGTCTGAAGGCGATCGGCGTCGACGCCTTGGCCGATGATTTTGGCGAGGTCGCGCGGTTGCTCGGGAAGGCCTGAACGCAGACTTTGGCTAAAGTCAGAGGTCGCTATCTCCTACCCCTCTCTCTGGTTCTTGTTCTCCCGCGAAGGCGGGAGCCCAGTCTGGGTCCCCGCCTTCGCGGGGAAACATTCTTGTCCGAGCGAGTGCTCGGTAGCCGTCACCCCCGCTTCCGCCGCCAGATGGCACCGATCCCCGCGACCAGATCATACGGGATCGCCGCCGCTTCCCGTGTCCGCATCTTGAGCTGGTAGCGCCGGCTCCCGCCATGCGGAACATGGATCGCGCTCGCGGGCATGCCGAGCATCGCGAACAGCATGCGGATACGCGGCTGGTGATAGCCGTCGGTGCAGATCATGCACTGCGCGTACTTCCCCGCACGCGCGAATGCGGTCGCGGCGACGACGCTCTGCAACGTATCCACGCTGGCCTCGTCGAGATGGATCCGCGACGGATCGACCGTTTCCGCCAGCACGCCGGCCATCACCGATGCTTCCGAAGGCCCATGCGTCCCCTTCGCACCCGAGCAGAACAGGTCCGCATCGACATACCGCGCCGCCGCCGCGGCCGCGAACGCGATGCGCCGCGCGAGCGTCGGGCTAGGGCTGCCGTCGGGACGAACGGCCGCACCGAACACCACGATCAGGCGTCGGGAGGGTGGTGGCGAGGGCGGACTGTCGGTCAGAACTGATGCCCCGTACGATCGCGCTTGGTCGCAAGATACTGCGCGTTGTGCGGGTTCGAGGGCAGGAAATGCGGCACGCGCTCGATCACCGTCACGCCCGCCGCCTCCAGCCCGGCTACCTTGGCCGGATTGTTCGTCAGCAAGCGCACCTCGCGCTGCCCGAGCAGATTCAGCATCCGCGCCGCCACCCCGAAATCCCGCGCATCGACCGCAAAGCCAAGCCGCGTGTTCGCGTCGACCGTGTCGAATCCCTGGTCCTGCAACGCATAGGCGCGCAGCTTGTTGACCAGCCCGATCCCGCGCCCCTCCTGCCGCAGATAGAGCAGGATGCCCCAGCCGCTGTGCTGGATCGCGTGGATCGCAGCGTGCAACTGCGGCCCGCAATCGCATTTGAGACTGCCGAGCACGTCGCCCGTCAGGCACTCGCTATGCAAGCGGACCAGCGGCGGCTGGCCGTTGGGCTGGCCGATCAGCAGCGCGATATGCTCGTCCGCGCTCTCGGGTGATCGGAAGGCAACGATCTCCGCGTCCTCGGCACCTTCGACCGGCAACCGCGCACGCGCCGCCAGCGTCAGGCGGTTCGCATCCTCATGTGCGTCGATATCGGCGTGCGTGATCGAGACTTCGGGTTCGCCGGTGCCGAGGAAGAAGGCCGGCAATAGCCCGGCGATCCGCGCCAGCCGCAACGCAGCCGCAGCCGCATCGGGATCGGCCAACGCGACCGTATGGAACGGCCCCTTCATCGGGGTAGCCAGGTCGAACTGCGGATCGGCCAGCGCGGTCGCTGCGGCAAAATCGATCCACGGCGCGCGATCGACCAGTACCGGCTCGGTCGGATCGGCCGCCGCCAACTGGTTCGCCAGCTTCAACGTCGCCGCGCGCCCCGACGAGATCAGGACGCCGCCATTCCCGTCGGGGTCGAACGCCGCCAACCGGTCAGCATCCGCCGTCTCGACCGCCAGCAGCACCAGCCCGTCGATCGCGATCGGCCAGCCACGCCGCAACGCATCGACCGCACGCGCCGCTGCGCGCGGGTTCAAAACGCGAACTCGGTCATGATCGGCACATGGTCGGACGGCTTCAGCCAGCTCCGGCAGCGCTCATAGACATGATGCGACACCGCGGCTTCGGCGGCAGAACCGGTCGCCCACATATGATCTAGCCGCCGGCCACGGTCCGACGCTTCCCAGTCCTTCGCGCGGTAACTCCACCAGGTGAACAGTCGCGCGGGCGCAGGATGAAAGCGGCGGCCGAGATCGACCCAGTCGCCCGCCGCCTGCAACCGGCCGAGCGCCTCGACCTCGATTGGCGTGTGGCTGACGACGTCGAGCAACTGCTTGTGGCTCCACACATCCGATTCGAGCGGCGCGATGTTGAAGTCGCCGACGAGAATGGTGGGTCCGGCTAGCGTTTCCGACCAGGTCGTCATCCGTTCGATGAAATCGAGCTTCTGGCCGAACTTCGGGTTGACCTCGCGGTCGGGCACGTCGCCACCGGCCGGGACGTAGACGTTCTCGAGGCGTACGCCGTTTGCGAGCCGTACGCCGATATGACGAGCCTCGCTGTTCGCCTGCCAGTCGAACCGGTCGTCCTCGACCAAGGGCACGCGGCTGAGGATCGCGACACCGTGGTGCATGCGCTGGCCGTGCAGGACGATGTGCTCGTAGCCGAGCGCGCGGAACGCCTCCAACGGGAAGTCGCCGTCGATGACCTTGGTCTCCTGCAGGCACAGGATGTCGGGTTGCTCGTCACGCAGGAACTGCTCGACGATGGCGATCCGGAAACGGACCGAGTTGATGTTCCAGGAGACGATCTTCACGGCCGCGATGTAGCGTTGCGGGGGGGGCGGGACAAGGAAGCGGGTTGCGACTTCGGAAGAAGGGAGAAGGCGCCACGGGCAAAGCCCATGTTGTTGAACGGGCCCTGAGAAGAGTGGGGCCCGCCGGCCGCGCTTGAGCGAGTCATTCAGACGCAGTCTTCTGCCGCTTTACGCGAAAGACCCCCGCTCCGGGGGCGTGGAGCGAGGGCCAACTCAGCGTTCGTCACGCAGGCAGACTGTGGGGAAACCATCCGGGCAACAGGGGGAAAAATCCCGAATGCCTCACGTCCGCGAGCCACCCTCTAGGGACCGAAACCTGTCGCTTGCATGAATGACGCGAAAGTTATGTTACTTTCTTCCACCCGTTCGCCGTGGATCGTTCCAGCGGAAGGTGTTGTCGCTGACCGCTTCGCCGAACTTCTGGTTGGTCAGGCGGATCGTCGTCCGGTTGTTCTGGCTGTCGAGCGCGACCCAGCCTTGCAGCATCAGCCCGCCCGGTGCGGATGCGTTGCGGACGAACACCAGCGTGATCCGGCCATATTCGGGATGCTTGGGATCGTTAGCCTCGACCGACACGATCCGCTGGTCATAGCCGGGGACGAGCTTGGCATAGCGCGTGATGTCGCGGGTCGGGTCGAGCAGCACGCCCAGCGGCGAGTTCTTGATCGGCCAGCGCTGCACCTGCTTCACCGAATAATCGATGAAGGTCAGCGCGCCGCCCTCCGCGACGATCAGGATCGGCACGCCCTTTTCGTACTGGAAGCGCAGCTTGCCGGGCTTCTTCAGCGTCAGCACGCCGGTCAGCACCTTGCCGTTGCGATCGGCCTGCGAGAAATTCGCGGTCATCGTCTCGACCGATTGCAGATGCTTCTGCACGGCCGCAAGGTCGCCGGTGGCCTGTGCAGCGATCGGCGCGGGTACGGCAGCGACCGATAGGGCGGCGATCGTCGCGATCACCGCGGGGCGGGTATTGAACATCGAAATCTCCTTGGACCGCGGACAATTGCCGCCCCGCGCTTGAACCGCCACTGAATTCGACGAGTTCCGTTACAGGGTAATCGCCGCCTTCATCCCGAGCACGCCGACGTCGTTGGCGTCATGCACGCCGCCCGGGTTGTGGATGAACTGCACGTTCGGACGGAGTTCGAGCCACCGCGTCGGATGCACGCTGTAGTAGATCTCCGACGCGTATTCCGCACCTTGCACGGCAGGACGCGTCGGATCGAGTTCCTGCCCCTTCGCGACGCGCCCGTTCACGTTGGTCCGCGCGACGCCGAATCCGAGGATGTCCTCCGGCCGCCACGGGACCAGCCCCTTGTAGAACAGCCCCGCCGCGATCTGGTTGTCGGTCGTCGAGGTCGCGCGATCGGCCTGCGTCGCGTTGAGGAACACGCTGAGCCCGGTAACCGACTTGCCGTCCTTCGACGTGCCGGTGATCTGTTGCTGGAGATTGAAATACACGCCGTAGCGGGCGCTGCGGCGGAGCGGTGCGAGCCCCGTGATCGTGATCGGCTGGCGGTTCACGTCGTAGAACACGTCGTCGCCGTTCGACGTGTTGACCCAGCCGCCGACCTTGTACGCACCGACCCGGCCATCGTCGTTACCGCGATGCCATTCGGCTTCGACCGGTACGAGCACGCCGGTCGCGCCGTGGAAATGGCCGATCACGAAATCGTTATCAAGATTGCGCGGGTTCACTTCATAGACCCCGGCCTTGAGTGTCAGCTGCTCGTTCCGGTCGTAGCGGAGCCGCGCACCCCATTGCCCGACCGGCCAGTTCTGCCAGTAATCACCGACCAGATTGCCCGGCTGTGCGCCGCAGAAACTGAGGTTCTGGAAATAGCAGGAGAAGACCGCGAAATCCTCGCCGGGATTGGTGCGGCCGATCTTCAGTTCGAGTTTCTCACCCAGCTTCTGCTCGTACCAGAATTGCGTCAGGCGCAGCGTCTGGCCGCGGCCGTACACTTCCTGCACCTGTTGCAGCACGCCCAGATTGGCATCCGCACCCAGGTCACGTCCGCGCCGATAGGTGAGGGTGGCCTGGAATGCGCCGCCTTGGAGCCCGATCACCTTGTCGAGATCGAGCAGCATGCCGACGTCGAACTGCCCCGTCTCGCGCAGCAGCTTCCGGTCGCCGCCTGCAAAATTATACCCGCTTTCCGACGCATAACGCGCGCTGACGCCGATCCCGCGCTCGGTCAGACGTTTGCGGATATCGAACCAGTCGGCGAACAGCCCGGGTGGCGGGGTACGCTGCGTATCGGCGGTCAGTGCCGAGGGCGACAGATCGCTGTCGCGGCGGACGCCGGCGCGGGGACGGTGCTGCGTGTCGGTGGTGGAGCTGCCGGGGGTCTGTTTAGGCGCCTCCTGCGCGCCGGCTATACCCGGGATGGTCAGTGCCAAAGCCGCCGCACAGAACCGCCGATACCCCATCACGTCCACCTGTTTTTCGTAACCTGTACCAGCCCCGTATACCGGGCCTCGACCGTCCGAAACCCTCCGGAAGAGTGAAGGCGGGATTACAGGAATCCTCCCCCGCCAGGGGGAGGTGGCTGGCACTTGCCAGACGGAGGGCGCGGAAAGGGATCACCATCGTTCCGTGTCCTCCCCCTCCGTCACCTGCGGTGCCACCTCCCTCTGGCGGGGGAGGATCGTTAGATCGACGCTAGATCGCATGCCCTTCGGTATCGCGCAGCACTTCGCGGCGGCCGACATGATCCGGGCGACCGACGATGCCGTCCTTCTCCATCCGCTCGATCAACCGCGCGGCCGAATTATACCCGATCCGCAACTGCCGCTGGAGCCACGAGGTCGACGCCTTCTGCGACTCGCAGACCAGCTGGATCGCCTGGCGATATTGCTGATCCTCGGCCGAATCCTCTCCGGTCGGCGAACCCTCCAAGGCGAAGCTCTCCTCCGGCTCCTCGGTCACCGACGAGATGTAATCCGGCAGCCCCTGCGAGCGCCAGTGATCCGCCACCAGCCGCACTTCGTCGTCGGTCACGAACGGCCCGTGCACACGGACGATGCCCTTGCCGCCGGGCATGTAGAGCATGTCGCCCTTGCCCAGCAGCTGCTCGGCGCCCTGCTCGCCGAGAATGGTCCGCGAATCGATCTTCGACGTGACGTGGAAGCTGATCCGCGTCGGCAGGTTCGCCTTGATGACGCCGGTGATGACGTCGACCGACGGCCGCTGCGTCGCCATGATCAGGTGGATGCCCGCCGCGCGCGCCTTCTGCGCGAGCCGCTGGATGAGGAATTCGACCTCCTTGCCCGCGGTCATCATCAGGTCGGCGAGCTCGTCGACGATCACGACGATCTGCGGCAGCACGTCGTATTCGAGCTTCTCCTCCTCGTACATCGGCGCGCCGGTATCGGGATGATAGCCGGTCTGCACCTTCCGCCCGAGCGGCTGCCCCTTGGCCTTCGCGCCGCGCACCTTGTCGTTGAAGCCGGCAAGGCTGCGCACACCTACGGAGGACATCTGGCGATAGCGATCCTCCATCGTCTCGACCGCCCATTTCAGCGCGCGCACGGCCTTTGCAGGGTCGGTCACGACCGGCGACAACAGATGCGGAATGTCGTCGTACATGCTCAGTTCGAGCATCTTCGGATCGATCATGATCATCCGGCACTGGTTCGGCGTCAGCTTGTACAGCAGCGACAGGATCATGCTGTTCAGCCCGACCGACTTGCCCGAGCCGGTGGTACCCGCGACCAGCAGATGCGGCATCGGCGCGAGATCGGCGATCACCGAATCGCCCGCAATGTTCTTGCCGAGGATGATCGGCAACTGCGCCGACTGGTCCTCGAACGTCTGGCTGCCGACGAGTTCGTGCAGACTGACCGCCTCGCGCCGCGCATTCGGCAGCTCGATACCGATCACGTTGCGCCCCGGGATCACCGCCACACGCGCGGAAATCGCGGACATGTTGCGCGCGATATCGTCGGCCAGCGCGATCACCCGGCTGGCCTTGACGCCGGGGGCAGGCTCCAGCTCGTACATCGTCACGACCGGACCCGGCCGCACCTCGATGATCGACCCGGTCACCTTGAAATCGTCGAGCACGTTCTCGAGCAACCGCGCGTTGCGTTCCAGCCCCGCTTTGTCGATCACGTTGCCCTGGCTCGGCGGCGACGGCGTCAGCAGGTCGAGGCTCGGCAGCGTGAAATTGTCGCGCAGGTCGAGCGACGACTGGCGCTCCTTGGGTTTAGCCTGACTTGGCGCGCTCTGGCGGTCGGCGATGACGGGGGCAGGGCGCGGGTCCGGCTCGGCGATCGCGCGCGGTTCGACCGGCTTGCGCGTCAGCGTCAACGGTTCGTCGTCCTCGTCGATCTCCGCAAAGCCGTCATAGCCGAGCGCCTCGGTGCGATTGCGGCGGGGGAAGCGCCATTTGCGCTCGCCGAGATCGATCTCGATGCTCTTGCCCCACACGATCGCGCCCGCGATCGCCGCGATCAGCCCGACCGCGCGGCCGGACCACAGCTCGGCGACCGGCTGGCCGATGAAGCTCAGCCCCCAATGCACCGCGCTCGCGACGGACAGGCCGATCACCCCACCCCAACCGGCGGGCAGCGCCAGCACCGACGTGCCCGACACGAACGCCAGCGCGCTCGCCATCAGCGCGACGCCGATCGCGGCCCCGCGCAACATCCGCCCCCAGCGTCCCAGCGGCAGATCGCGCCACAGCCGCATCCCCAGGATCGGACCGATCGGCAGCAGCAACGCGACCGCCGGCCCGAACAGGGTCAGCGCGATATCGGCGAACCAGGCGCCCGGCGGCCCGACCAGATTGTCCGGATACCCGCCCGATGCGGTGTTCAACGCCGCGTCGCTCGGGTGATAGCTCGCCAGCGCCAGCGCCATCAGCAGCGTGCCGACGAACAACGCGATCGCCGCGATCAGCGCGCCGCTGCGCACCGCACCCGCCTTCACCGTCTCACGCCACAAGGCTGGCTGCGCGCGGCTGGCCATGACCCGTAATCTCCAGTTGCAGTATAATGCGGAAATGCATCGTCCTCGACAGGCGCAACGTCAAGGTAACCACGCGACAACACGGGTTAAGCTGCGCCCGGATCGGCGTTGGCAGCGACCGGCTGGCGGGATAAAGCGGCCTTATGGACACAGATGTAATCATCCTCGGTGGCGGGCTGGTCGGCGCGACGCTCGCCGTGGCGCTCGACGTGCACGGCATTTCGACGATCGTGATCGACCCAGCCGACCCCGCGGTGACGCTGGCGCCGGGCTTCGACGGCCGCGCCTCGGCCGTCGCGAGCGCGAGCCACCGCATGCTCGACGCGATCGGCATCGGCGCGACGCTGGCGGGGCAGGGCTGTGCGATCCGCCAGATCCGCGTCAGCGACGGGCTGGAGCCGGGCAAGCTCGATTTCGTCCCCGACGCCGACGATGGCGCGCTCGGCACGATGTACGAGAACAAGCTGCTCCGTCGCACGCTGTTCGACGCCGCGACCGCCGCGCCGCATGTCGACCTCCGCATGAAGACGCGCGCGACCTCGGTCGACCGCGCCGAATCGGGCGTCACCGTCACGCTCGAGTCCGGCGATATTGTCCGTGCACCGCTGCTGATCGCCGCGGAGGGCCGCAACTCGCCGACCCGCGAGGCTGCCGGCATCACGATCGCGCGCTGGTCCTACGAGCACACCGCGATCATCGCCGCATTCCACCACGAACGCCCGCACGAGGACGTGGCGTACGAGATCTTCTATGCGAGCGGCCCGTTCGCGCTGCTCCCGCTCCCCGACGACGCCGACGGCCACCGCTCGGCGATCGTCTGGACGGTCGACGCGAAGAACGCCCCCGGCATGCTCAAGCTCGGCGACCGCGCGTTCCTCGCCGAAGCGGAAAAGAGCATGGGCGGCTTCCTCGGCAAGCTCTCGATGGCCACGCCGCGCTCGTCCTATCCGCTCGGTTTCCACCACGCCGCACGCATCACCGACACGCGGCTTGCGCTGGTCGGCGACGCCGGCCACGGCATCCACCCGATCGCCGGGCAGGGCCTCAACCTCGGCTTCCGCGATGTCGCGACGCTCGTCGAAGTGCTGGTCGAGGGCAAGCGCCTCGGCCTCGACCTCGGCGACGCCGCGCTACTCGCGCGTTACCAGCGCTGGCGCGGGCTCGACACGTTCATGACCGCTGCCGCCACCGACACGCTCACCCGCCTGTTCGGCCTCCCCGGCAAGACCGCCAGCGCCGTTCGCCGGTTCGGCATCAGCGCGGTCAACGCGATCCCGCCGCTCAAGGACCGCTTCATGGCCGAGGCGCGGGGCGAATCGGGTGATTTACCAAAGCTGCTTCAGGGGATGACGGTCTAGGTCTGTTCGACGTCCAAGATTGCTGATCCACCCAATTGCTGAATTGCCGGTCAGCCCGAAACAGGTCAGCATACCCCGCATCGACAAGCGCCTCCCCGGCGGAGGCCGGGGTCTAGGTGGGGAACGGTGGTAACGACGGACAGTCCTTCATTACACCGGCCTGTCCACTTGGACCCCGGCCTCCGCCGGAGGTGAGCACTCGGAGCGTGGACCACCGAACAAGTCTGAGGTGCCGGAAGGTCGGCAAAATCTCGATCGAGACGAGCGAGAACGCAACGCCGAGCCGTGTTAGTGAAAGCGTGATGACCACCATGTCGGCCTCTGAACACCACACAGACCCCATGCCCGCATTCGAAACCTTCGAGCACCAACTTGCCGCGCTGATCCGCTGGCGCCGCGACGTCCGGCATTTCCGGCGAGATCCGATCGACCCCACGCTACTGTCCAGCCTGCTCGATCTGGCCAACCTCGCGCCGTCGGTAGGCCTCAGCCAGCCATGGCGCTTCGTCACGGTCGACGATCCCGACCGTCGCGCCGCGGTCCGCGCAACCTTCGCCGCCTGCAACACGCAGGCACTCGCGGCGCAGTCGCCGACGCGCGCCGACCGGTACGCGCGGTTGAAGCTCGCGGGCCTCGACGACGCACCCTGCCATCTCGCGGTCTTCGTCGACCCAGACCCGCAACAGGGCCACGGCCTGGGACGACAGACGATGCCCGAAACCGCAGCCTATTCGGCGGTCATGGCGCTCCACACCTTATGGCTGGCGGCGCGCTGCTTAGGCCTGGGGCTCGGCTGGGTATCGATCCTCGATGCCGCCCGCGTCCGCGATGCGCTCGACCTTCCCGAAAACTGGCACCTGATCGGCTATGTCTGCATCGGCTATCCGGCGGTCGACAGCGACACGCCCGAACTGGAACGCGAAGGCTGGGAGCGTCGGCAACCGATCGAGGTCACCCGGCGCTAGGCGAAATCATGCAGCGTTACGCCTTGAGCCGTTCGATCTGCCGGTCGTGAACGCGGGACAATACGAGCAGCGCGAGCGATGCACCGACAAGGCACATCAGCATATCCCACTGCGTATCCCATGCGTCGCCTTGCGTTCCCAGGAAAGCATCCGCGCCCTGGCCCAGCGACACTGCGGCACCAAACTCGATCAATTCGTACAGCGCGCTGACGCTGAGACAATAGGCCAGCACGGTAACGGCCAATAGTCGCGGCGCGGTGATCGCCCCGGTCCGCACCAGAACTTCCCGCAACACGATCGCGGGCACGAAGCCCTGCATCAAATGGCCGAACCGATCATACGGATTGCGCGTGAGATGCAGCATGTCCTGGACCGCGAAACCGATCGGTACGCGGGCATAGGTGTATGCGCCGCCGATCATCAGGACGAGGCCGTGGAGCGCAATCAGGACGAGTGCGAGGGTCGTAAACGAGAAGCTTCGTCGCAGCGTGATCAGTATCGGAAAGGCGATCAGGACGGGCGCGATCTCCATCCACCACGTCGCGCGATCGAACGGCGCCCAGCCCGACGCGACCAGCCCGATGCTCCAAACCGCGCCGAGACCCCAGAGGCGGCGGTCGGTCGATGGCATCAGTCTGATACGCGCCCATCGAGCTGCCGTGCTTCCTCCACCAGCATAACCGGGACGCCGTCCTTGATCGGATAGGCCAGGCCCGCCGCGTCCGAGACGAGTTCCTGCGCTGCCTCGTCATAGCGCAGCGGCGTACGAGTCGCGGGGCAAACCAAGCGTTCGAGTAGCCACGGATCGAGCGTGCTCACTGCAACGTCACCGATTCGTCGCCGTCATGCCGGCCGAAGAACTGCATCAGCTGGATGATCAGTTCGGCGCGCTGTTCGATATCCGGTGCCTCGAGCAACGCCTGCTTCGCGGCCGCATCGAACGGCGCGATCTGCGCGATGCCGTTGACGAGGCTCTCGTCGTCGAGCCGCCCGACCGCATCCCAATCGACCGCATAGCCCTGCATGTCCGCGAACCGACGCGATTCCAGTTCCAGCGACGAGCGTCGCCCCAGCGACAGCGAATCGTCCTCGATCAACGGCAGCAACTCCGCCTCGACCTGACGGAACGCGGTCGTCACGTCCAACTCGCGGACGATCCGGAACAGCGCGACGCCCTCGAGCACGACGTTGTAGCGCCCGTCGTCGAGCGCCTCGACCTCGGCGATCTTGCCGACGCAACCGATGTCGTACAGCGCGTCCGCGTCATCATGCGGTCCGCCCCGCGGCTGGATCATCCCGATCCGCCGGTCGCGCGCCATCGCATCGCTGATCATCGCCCGATAGCGCGGCTCGAACATGTGCAGCGGCAGGTGCATGCCCGGGAACAACAGCGCCCCCGGCAGCGGGAAGATCGACAGACGCGTAGTAGCGCGCGGGGGGGCGGACTCGATGGTCATCCGAACAGGATCGCAGACAGACGCCGCCGCTGTCCAGAGACCCATGGGTCTTCGAGCCCGACGACCTCGAACAATTTCAGCAACTGCGCGCGTGCCGCGCCCTCGTTCCAGTCGCGCTCGGTGGCGATGATGCCGAGGAACGTGTCCGCGGCGGCATCGCGGTCGTTCGCCGCCATCTGGCCGTTGGCGAGCGCGAACCGGGCGTCGAGGTCATCGGGATTGGCCTCGACTGCGGCGATCAGCGGCGACAGGTCGGCGACCGGGGGCGCCGACTGCGCGAGCGCGAGCGCGGCCTGCGCGCGGGTGATCGCCGGATCCTTGGCGATCGCCGGATCGAGGTTCGCCAGCCAGTCGCTCGCCTCGTCGAACTGCCCGGTCGCGACCAGCGCGCGGACGAACCCGGCATGGACCGCGGGATGCTCGGGTGCGATCTCGGCGATCTCGCGGAAAATGCCGAGCGCGCGCTCGCCGTCGCCCTCGGCCAGCGCCGCTTCGCCCACCGCGATCAACGGCTCGATATCGGGCGCCGCGTCCGTCGCGTCCGCCTCGATCGGCAGCTGCTTGAGCAACTGGTCGAGGATCACGCGCAGCTGCGATTCGGTCCGCGCGCTGGTCATGTCGGCGACCAGCTGGCCCTGGAACATCGCATAGACGGTCGGGATCGACTTGATCTGGAATTGCGCGGCGATGAACTGGTTCTTGTCGGTATCGACCTTGGCCAGCACGACGCCCTTGTCGGCATAATCGGCGGCGACCTTTTCCAGCGTCGGCGTCAACGCCTTGCACGGCCCGCACCATTCCGCCCAGAAATCGATGATCACGAGCTTCGTCATCGACGGTTCGACGACATCGCGACGGAACGCCTCGACGGCATCCTTCTCCGCGGGGGACATTCCAAGCGTGGCCAAGTTCAACTCCCGTGTAATTCTTGCGCGCTATCTGGGGGGCGCTTGCGGCGAATGCCACCTCTGCAGCGTACCTCTAGAGCATCGCGCTCGCAATTCCACGTGGCGGCGGCGGCGTTGAAGCGACCGGTGGTCATTGGTCCGTCATCCCAAACCCGTCATCCCAAGCCCGTCACCCCCAAGCCCGTCGCCCCCAAGCCCGTCGCCCCCAAGCCCGTCGCCCCCAAGCCCGTCGCCCCCAAGCCCGTCGCCCCCAAGCCCGTCGCCCCAGCGAAAGCTGGGGTATCCCCGTGAGGCGCTGGTCGCGTTCCACGTGAGTTACCCCAGCTTTCGCTGGGGTAACGGGCCTGGGCTTCGAGACGGGATCGGGATCCGAGACGGGATTGGAATTAATGAAAGTCGCGCGACTTGGGCAGCACGCGCACATCCCGAGGATGCGTCGCCCGCGGATGATGCGCCCGGGCATCCGGGCTCCGCGTCAGCACCGGGCGGATCACCTCGTCGACCCGCGCGAGCGGCGGCTCCAGCGCATGATCCTCCGACAACAGCCGCAGCATCTCGGTGCGGTCCTGCACCCGCGACGTCATCAGGTGCGTCACGCCTTCCTCGCTGCGCTGGATCACGCCCTCCAGCACCATCAGTCGCGACGCCATCACCGCGCGGCGGTTCGCCTCGAAATCGCGTGCCCACATCAGCCCGTTGGTGACCCCGGTCTCGTCCTCGATCGTCACGAAGATCGCATTGCCCTTGCCCGGCCGCTGGCGGACCAGCACGACCCCCGCCACCTTCGCGCGCCGCCCGTCCTTGGTCGCATTGGCCTGCGCGCTCGACAGGATTCCCTCGGCGGCGAAGCGTTCGCGCAGGAACGCCATCGGATGCCCCTTCAACGACAGTCGCGTCGTCTGGTAATCCGCCGCCACCTGCTCGGACAGCGGCATCGCCGGCAGATGCGCGTCGGGCTCCTGGCCGAGCTCGGGAACCTCGGCAGCCGCGAACAGTGCGAGTTGCTTGGGCGGCGTCCGACGCACATCCCACAACGCTTCGCGGCGCTCCTTCGCGACCGATCGAAACGCGTCCGCATCGGCGAGCAGGTTCATCGCCCGCTGCGGCAGGGTCGCCCGCCGCGCCAGGTCCTCGATCCCGGCAAACGGCCCGCCCGCCCGCGCCGCGACGATCGCCTCCGCCCAGTCCTTGCGAAACCCGTCCACCTGCCGAAACCCGAGCCGCAGATCCGCGCCCAAGGCCTCGAGCGAGCTATCCCACGTGCTCGCATTCACATCGACCGGCAGCACGGTCACGCCGTGCTCGACAGCATCGCGCACCAGTTGCGCCGGCGCGTAAAATCCCATCGGCTGCGAATTGAGCAATGCGCAGCAGAACACCGCCGGATGAAAGCATTTGATCCACGACGACACATACACCAGCCGCGCGAACGACAGCGCATGGCTCTCCGGGAAACCATACGACCCAAACCCCTCGATCTGCTTGAAACAGCGCTCGGCAAAGTCCGCCTGATAGCCGCGCGCGACCATGCCGCCGACCAGCTTGGCCTGGAAATTGTCCATGCCGCCGACCTTGCGGAACGTCGCCATCGATTTCCGCAACTGGTTCGCCTCGTTCGGCGTGAACCCCGCCGCGACGATCGCCAGCTTCATCGCCTGCTCCTGGAACAGCGGCACGCCGTAGGTGAAGCGGAGCAGTTGCTGCAATTCGTCGGGCGGCCCGAATTTCGGATCGGGCGAGGGAAACTCGACCACCTCCTTGCCGCTCCGCCGTCGCAGATATGGATGCACCATGTCGCCCTCGATCGGGCCTGGTCGGACGATCGCGACCTGCACGACCAGATCGTACAGCACGCGCGGGCGCAACCGCGGCAGCATGTTGATCTGCGCGCGGCTCTCGACCTGGAACACGCCGATGCTGTCGCCCTTGCAGAGCATGTCGTAGACCCGATCGTCCTCGGCGACCGCGATCGTATCGAGCTTGTGATCGCCGTGGCCGTGTGCGCGCATCAGGTCGAACGCCTTGCGGATGCACGTCAGCATTCCGAGCGCGAGGATATCGACCTTCATCAGCCCGAGCGCGTCGATATCGTCCTTGTCCCATTCGATGAAGGTGCGCTCCTCCATCGCGCCGTTATGGATCGGCACCATCTCGTCGAGCCTCCCCTGGGTGAGCACGAACCCACCGACATGCTGCGACAGATGGCGCGGAAATTCGAGCAGCCGGTCGACCATCTCGCGCAGACGCGCGATATCCGGATTGTCGACGTCGAAGCCCGTCTCGGCGAAACGCTGTTCCTGGAACCGGTTCGAGAAACTGCCCCACACCGTGCTCGTCAGCCGCTGCGTCACGTCCTCGGTCAGGCCCAGCGCCTTGCCGACCTCTCGCACCGTGCTCTTGGGGCGATAATGGATGACGGTCGCGGCGATCGCGGCGCGGTTGCGGCCATAGCGGCGATAGATATACTGCATCACCTCCTCGCGCCGCTCATGCTCGAAATCGACATCGATATCCGGCGGCTCGTCGCGCTCGCTCGATACGAACCGCGAGAACAACAGGTCGTATTTCATCGGATCGACCGAGGTGACGCCGAGCAGGTAACAAACGACGGAATTGGCCGCGGAACCACGACCTTGGCACAGGATCGGCGGATCCTGCGCGCGCGCGAACCGGACGATGTCGTGCACGGTGAGGAAGTAATAGGCGTAGTTCCGTTCGCGGATCAGCGGAAATTCCTCGTCGAGCAGCGTGTGCATTTTTGCAGGGATGCCGTCCGGATATTTCGCCCGTGCCGCCTCAAGGACGAGGTGTTCGAGCCAGTCCTGCGCAGTCCAACCTTCCGGTACCGGCTCGTGCGGATATTCGTATTTCAGGTCGTCGAGCGTGAAGGTTATTCGCGATAACAACCGCGCGCTCTGCGCCACCGCATCGGGGCGATCGCGGAACAGCCGGGCAATCTCGACCTCGGGCTTCAAGTGCCGCTCGCCATTCGCCGCGAGCAGCCGCCCGGCCTTGTGGATCGTCGTGCGCTCGCGGATGCAGGTGACGACGTCGTGCAGGTCGCGATCATCGGGATAGGCATACAGCGCGTTGGTGGTCGCAAGCACGGGCACGCCCGCCGCATCGGCAATCCGACCAAGCCGCGCGAGCCGCCGCCGATCGCGACCACCACGCGGCATCGTTACGCCGAGCCAGACCGCATCCGCGCCCAGTCGCTTCACCGTCTTGAGGATCGTCGGCAAGTCGCGCTCGCGCCGTTGCGGAAGCGCGTAGCCTTCCGGCAGCGGTGACACTGGCGTGGCACCGCGCGCGCTGCTTTCGGGCATCACCACCAGCATCATGTCGGCATGATGCGCGATCAGGTCGCCCAAGCCGAGGATGCAGCCACCTTTCTCGGCACGGCAGTTACCGACCGTCAGCAACCGGGTCAGCCGCCCCCAGCCGCGTCGGGTCGAAGGGTAAGCGACGATATCCGGCGTCCCGTCCTCGAACACCAGCCGTGCACCAACAACCAGGCGGAAATCGATCGGCGGCATCGCCATGCCGAGCAGCCCGTCGCGTGCCTTCTTCAGCGCCTGGTGCGCGCGGACCACGCCCGCGACGGTGTTGCGATCGGCGATCCCGATCCCGCTCAGTCCCAGTTGCACCGCGCGCCCGACCATTGCGCCGGCATCGCTCGCGCCGTCCAGGAACGAGAAATTGGTCGCCGCCACGAGTTCGGCGAACCCGGTCATGACGCTGGCGTGGTCATGCGAAGACGCCGTGGAGGTACCAGCGCGGTGCCTCCATCTCGGAATACAGGCCGTGGCGGAAGATCCAGAAGCGGCGGCCGCGGCGGTCTTCGATGCGGTAGTAATCGCGCGTCGGGATGTCCTGGCGCCGCCACCACTCGCCAGCGATCCGCTCCGGGCCCTCGCTATGCGCCACGTCGTGCACCGTGCGACGCCAGCGGAAGCGGTGCGGCGGGCCGTCGGGGACCTCGGCCATCATCGACTCGATCGGTTGTGGCGGATCGAACAGATAGATCGGCCGGAGCGGAGGCTCCCCCGTCTCGGGCGCGCTCCACGGCGTCGGGGCAGGGGCCTCGGCGGCGGGCAGCATCAGCTCGGCCTGTTCGGGAATATGACTGTCGCGCGCCGAAAACCGGCGCACGCGCGCCCGGCCCAGCCGCGTGCCGAGCTGGTCGACAAGCTGTGCGACCTCCCCCTTCTGCGCCTCGCCGCCCTCCAGCTTCAACTGCGACGCGTCGAGCTTTTCAGCTAATGCGACATCGAGCCTCACCAGATCATAGCCGAATCCCGGGTCGAGCGGGTCGGCTAGGCTGTCGATCCGTTCGCGGAACAATCGCATTAATAACGCCACGTCGCGCGTCGGCTGGCCCGTCTCGATCCGCAGACGCTGGACCAGCCCGTCCGCACGAAACAGCCGCGCCTCCCACCGCCGCCCGCCTTCGTGACGATCGGCAAGCTGAGCGACAGCCTCGGTGGCGAGTTCGGCCAGTACCTCCAGCGCGTATTCGGTCCGCGCGATCGGCTCGGCGAAGCGACGCTCGACACCGATCCTGGCCACCGTGCGGCGCGCGATGATCGGCCCCTTTACCGACCCGTCGAGCCGGCGGATCATCATCGCCGCTTCCTCGCCGAACCGCGCCGCGATCGTCGCCAAAGGCCGCGCCATCACATCGCCGACCGTCTTCAGCCCGGCACGCGACAAGGCGGTCGTCGCATCCTCGTCGAGGCCCAGTGCGGCAACCGGCAACCGCTTCACCGCACGCTTTTCATCGGGTGCAGGCGCGCCGGCATAGCGTGCGAGCGCGCGTGCGGTATCGGGCGTGTCGCCGAACGCGTGGCGCACCAGCAGCCCGCGTCGCGCCAGCCGCTCCTCCAGATCGGCGGCCAGTCGCCGCTCGCCCTCGAACTCGTGCACGCACCCGGCGATGTCGAGGATCAAGCCATCGGGCTCGTCGAGCGCGACCGACGGCGTGTACCGCTGGCATCCGTCCGCCAGCCGCTCGAGCCATTCATGGTCGGCATGCGCGTCATGCTCGTACACCTCCAGTTCCGGCACCCGCGCCCGCGCATCGGCGAGCGTCAGCCCCGGCTGGAGCCCCGCCCGCACCGCCTCGCGGTCGAGCGCCTTCAGCCGCACCCCGCCCGACATGGTCTCGACGAACGCGACCGGTGTTTCAGCCCGTCCGACGAACAGATGCGGCCGCATCGTCCGCAGCCGCTCGATCGGCAGCCACGGGAATACCAGCGCCAGGTAGCGCCGCGGGATCACCAGAGGCGAAGGCGGTTTGGTCGAAGATGTACGCGTCACGGTCCCACTCCACACGCCAGCGAAGCCCGGCCTGGCCTCCGCGTCGACGCAGCAATTCGATGTCGAAGGCAGGTTTGCCAGGTGCATCGGCCTCCAAGGGCCGGGAACGACACGCCGCCACCTGCCAGCGCGACGCCGCCGCACTCGGCACGGTCTCTGCACCGATCCGCAGGCTGAGGATGGTCACGCCCGAGGCTTCGGCCGCCAGCATCAGTCGCCGCGTCGCGGTCAGGTCGATCTTTGGCGCGCGTCCCCAAGACTCGATCAGCAACGTGCCAAGCCCGTGACACCGCGCGGCATCGGCGGCGGCGCGCAACAAGTCCGCCTCGTCCTCGACCACCGCCAGCACCAGCGACGTCACGTCGAGCCCCATCTCGACCAGCCCGGTTGCATGCAGCCGCCCGCCCTGCCGCTCGCTCGCCTCGGTCCGCAACCACATCACCGGCGCCGCACGGGCCGCCAGAACCGACGCCACCGCGAACCCTGCGCCGCTCGCCGCATCGTCGACGGTCGCGAAAACCTCGTGCAACTGCGCCTTGGCCATCCCCTGCGTCAGCCACGCATCGTCGGCGCGCCCATCACCCTGGGTCGGCATTCCCGTCGTGGCGATCCGCTTCAGGCGGGCAATCAGGGCTGACGACTCGTTCACAGATGTTCTTGTAATGTTCCAATGGGTGAGTCGCCAAGCGGAATCTCGCAGGGTTGACCGCTTTGTGCGGCGCACAACATTCTGGATGATTTTCGCGCGAAAGTGGAAAAGGTGCTTGCCGTTCCCTAAACCCCGGGCTAACAGCGCGCCTCACCCAGTCACCGTGTCGCTTCAGACCGGAGACATAGGCGCCAGAGCGGGCGTAGCTCAGGGGTAGAGCACAACCTTGCCAAGGTTGGGGTCGAGGGTTCGAATCCCTTCGCCCGCTCCAGTTTTCTATAGTAAATGCAATCACTTAGAAACTGGCCGCCGCAGCCGAGGTGACACCTTACAGCGCTGATTTTACGCCTAGCGACCCATCATCACGCGCATGCGGCATGGCAAAGTGTCCACCTGGGTCACGGGCTCTCGACGCTCGGGTCAACATGATGTGCGCGGGTAGAAAGCTTCTTCGGTGCGTAATCGCGCCGGCACAGGGCGATCAGGGTGTCGCCGGGACCATGCGGGTATGCATGCATCGGGAACCACAAGCCTTGCGATCAAGCTTCACCCGGCGATGAAGTTGTACGTCTCGACTGCCAATGGAAAAATGGTGCCCGGAGACGGGGTCGAACCGCCGACACTGCGATTTTCAGTCGCATGCTCTACCAACTGAGCTATCCGGGCACGTCCGGTCTGGGACCGGAGAAGCGTCCGACCTTGCGATCGGAAGGGCGCGTTTAGTCGGGGTCTTCGGCGGTGTCCAGCCCCGTTTGCGATATCGGTCGGCCGGGAATGCGATAGCCCTCGCCGAGCCACTGCAACAGGTCGCGATCGCGGTGGCGGCTTGAGCAGAACGGCTTGTACTCGGTGACCGCGGGCTGGTCGCAGATCGGGCATTTCACGGTGACGGCGGTGGGCATCAGGCGCTCTCCAGTTCGTGGACGACGCCTGTGCGACGCGCGAGTTCCGCCAGCCACGCCGGACGGGCCATGAGGCGGGCGTGGACGGCTGCAGGCAAGGTGTGGCGCCGCGAGGCGGCCGGTGGTGTGCGTTCGAGCGTGCGGAGCGCCGCGCGCGTCGCGGCGCCTGCCGGATCGGCGCGAAGAATTTCCGGGATCGACGCGCGCGGGCGGGCGCGGACGATCTGGAGGAAGCCGAAGCCGTTCATCGCGGTGCGCTCGAACGGCTGCGGCAACGATTCGTCGATCGCGGCGGCGACGGCATTGCGTTGCGTCTTGCCGGCGATGGTCGGGAAATCGATGCCGATCGAGCCACCGATGCCGTGTCGGCGAATCGCTCGCGCCACGGCATGCGCGGCGGCGATCGCGAGCGTATCCAGTGGTGGCGCGCCATCGACGTCGAACAGAGCCATTGCGGGCGTCGGCGAGAGGCGGAGCGCGCCGAGCGGGAAGACGATCTCGCCACTCACAGCCTCGTCGAGCAGCTCGGACCAGCCTGCCGCCTCCAGTGCGTCGGGTTCGTGCGCCCGCGGACTGCGGACGGGCAGGCCGGTCGCCACGAGGCGATCGTACAGCGTCGGGGCGGGGCAGGCGGTCAGGTCGGTCGGGACCGCCTTGGCGAGTTTGGCACGACCGGCCTCTGGCAGCGCTTCACGGGCGATCTCGACGGTCAGGCTCGCGCCTTGCGTGATGCCCGTGGGGAGATGATTGATCAGAGCCTCGCCGCCATCGAGAACGACGCGACCGCGTCGGCCCGGCAATAACTCCACGAGCCTCGCGCAGGCGACAAGCCCAACCTTCAGCGCACTATGGTCGTCGAGTTCGATCGCGGCTTCGACGATCTCGTCATTGTCCACCAGCGCGGCACGTGCCTCGCCGATGCCGGCTTCGTAGAGCCATTCAGGCAAGCGCGACGCCCGCGGTCTTCAGCAAGGCGCGCGTCTCGAACAGCGGCAGGCCGACGACACCCGAATGGCTGCCCGAAAGGAAGCGGACGAACGCCTCCGCGCGGCCCTGGATCGCGTAGCCGCCGGCCTTGCCGAGCCCTTCGCCGCACGCGAGATAATCGTCGATCTCGGCGGGGGAGAGGGGCTTGAACGCGACGATCGTGTCGGCGATGCGGGTCCGCACCTTGCCTGTCGCGTCGATCACGCAGACCGCGGACAGGCAGTGGTGGCGCCGGCCCGACAGCTTGCCGAGCAGGTCGCGCTGGATGTCCAGCGTGTCGGCGGGCGGTAGGATGCGACTGCCGAGCGCGATCGTCGTGTCGCCGGCGAGGATGATCTCGCCCTCGGCGCGCGCAACGGCGCTGGCCTTCTCGACCGCGAGGCGAAGCGCGTAGGCGCGCGGCGGTTCGGCCTTGCGCGGGCTCTCGTCGATATCCGGAGATTCCACGCGCGACGGCACGACGCCGAGCCGCGCGAGCAGGTCGCGGCGGCGGGGCGAGGAAGAGGCTAGGACCAGTGCTGGGACCACCATTGGTGCCTCGTTGTAGAAGCGGTAGGCGCCTAGACGCCACGGGCTTATTTGAAGCGGTAGGTGATGCGACCCTTGGTCAGATCGTACGGCGTGAGTTCGCACAGCACCTCGTCGCCGACCAGCACGCGGATGCGGTTCTTGCGCATCTTGCCGGCGGTGTGACCGAGAATCTCGTGGTCGTTTTCGAGCTGAACCCGGAACATCGCGTTGGGGAGGAGTTCCACCACGCGGCCGCGCATCTCGAGCAGTTCTTCCTTGGCCAAATATAATCTCTGAATTGGGGGAATTTCGGGACGAGCGCCCTTACCGCAGGTTCGCGAAAAAGGAAAGCACGGCCGATGCGCGGTCACAGGCGTCATGCCCGTGGCCGTTGAACGAGACGTAGATATCGTCGTCCGGCACGATGGAAACAAGGGCGCAGTGCGCAAGTGTTCCGCCATCCGTACCACGCCCCGTCATCCTGACGAAAGTCAGGACCCAGGATAATTGAGGACAGCCCCTTGTCGCTCTGGATCCTGACTTTCGTCATGATGACGGGGCGATGGCGATCACGACATTCTGGCGCGTTCACAGCAACGCGGTGCAGCTCGAGCAGGCGGACCGCCATCATCGCTAGATACGCCATCATGTCGTTGTCGCCGAGAAACCCGCGCATCGCGTTGAGCAGGTCGAACGCCTTGGTGTTGCCGCTCCGCGCAACCTGATCGAAGGCGTCCTCGGCGGTGTCGTTCCAGTGCCAGGTGTCCTCGAACGCCTCGATCTGCGCATTCGAGGATTTGCCGTCGGGTCCTTGAACAGGATGCCGGAATTGGCGTTCGAATTGAACGGCGGATCGAGATAGATCAGGTCGACGCTCTCGTCGGCGATTTCCTTGCGGAGGACGGCGAGGTTGTCGCCGTAGAAGAGGTGGTTTTCGGGACGGTTTCGCATCCGTGGACGATGCGAGGGCGGCGGCGCGCTCGTCCAAGCTAGATGCATCCTGAGGCAGGAAATCAGCTCCGTTCCGGAGCTTTCGCACGAGCATCGCCGCCGAAGCGACTGTCATCCCGAGGCCTTATGGGATCGGGATGACGGATCGTTTCCCTGCAGTTACCCGACGCCGCCGCCAGCCAGCGCCGCGAGCAGCAGCAGCGCGACGATGTTGGTGATCTTGATCATCGGGTTCACCGCCGGGCCGGCCGTGTCCTTGTAGGGATCGCCGACGGTGTCGCCGGTGATCGCGGCCTTGTGCGCCTCGGATCCCTTGCCGCCGTGATGGCCGTCCTCGATGTATTTCTTCGCATTGTCCCAGGCGCCGCCGCCGCTCGTCATCGAGATCGCGACGAACAACCCGGAGACGATCACGCCAAGCAGCATCGCGCCGAGTGCAGCGAAACCGGCGGCCTGGCCGGCGACCGCGGTGATGATGAAATACACGGCGAGCGGCGACAGCACTGGCAGCAGTGAAGGCACGATCATCTCGCGGATCGCCGCCTTGGTCACGAGGTCGACCGTACGCGCATAGTTCGGGCGGCTGGTGCCCAGCATGATGCCGGGATTGTTGCGGAACTGCTCGCGGACCTCCTCGACGACCGCGCCGGCCGCGCGACCGACTGCGGTCATGCCGAATGCGCCGAACAGATACGGGAGCAGCGCACCCAGGAGCAGCCCGACGATGACGTACGGATTGGACAGGCTGAAATCGACCGTGACGTCGGGGAAATACGTCGCGAGATCGGTGGTGTACGCGCCGAACAGAACCAGCGCGGCAAGCCCCGCCGAGCCGATCGCATACCCCTTCGTCACCGCCTTGGTGGTGTTGCCGACCGCATCGAGCGCATCGGTGCGCTGGCGAACGTCGTCGGGCAGGCCGGCCATCTCGGCGATGCCGCCGGCATTGTCGGTGACCGGACCATAGGCATCGAGCGCGACGACCATGCCGGCCTGCGCGAGCATCGCGGTCGCGGCAAAGGCGATGCCGATGATCCCGGCCAGCTGGTACGCGACGATCACCGCGACGACGATCACCAGCGTCGGCAGCGCGGTGGATTCGAGGCTGATCGCGAGGCCCTGGATGACGTTGGTACCGTGGCCGGTCTCGGACGCCTTGGCGATCGACTGGACCGGGCGGTGGTTGGTGCCGGTGTAATATTCGGTGATCCACACGATCAGCCCGGTGACGACGAGGCCGATCATCATCGACCAGAACAGGTCCATGCCGGTGAAGCTCTGCGTCAGCGACGGTGCCGCCTGCGTGGTGAGGTCGTCGGTCGCGGGATCGAGAAAGCCGGCGCCGCCGATCACGCGGTGGAGGTCGCCGAGCACATATTGCGTGGCGAGGTAGATCGCCGGGATCGACAGGAGCGTCGAGGTGAAGAACCCCTTGTAGAGCGCGCCCATGATCGAGCCCTTGCCGAGCCGGACCATGTACGTGCCGATGATCGAGGTGACGATGCACACCCCGCCGACGAGCAGCGGGAGGGTCATCAGCCGCATCAGCTCGGCGCCGCTCGCCTGGATCAGCAGCGCGATCGAGATCATCGTGACGCCCAACGTGACGACGTACGTCTCGAACAGATCGGCGGCCATGCCCGCGCAATCGCCGACATTGTCGCCGACATTGTCCGCGATGACGGCGGGGTTGCGGGGGTCGTCCTCGGGGATGCCGGCCTCGACCTTGCCGACCAGATCCGCGCCGACGTCCGCCGCCTTGGTGAAGATGCCGCCGCCCAGTCGCGCGAAGATCGAGATCAGCGAGGCACCGAATGCGAGTGCGGTGAGTGCCTCGACGATGATCCGGTCGTTGGGCGCATGCCCTGCGGGACCGGTGAGGTACCAGAAGAACGCGCTGATCGCGAGCAGCCCCAAGCCCGCCACGAGCATGCCGGTGACCGCGCCCGACCGGAACGCCATCGTCAGTCCGGCCTGCAGCGACGTCCGCGCGGCCTCGGCGGTGCGGACGTTGGCGCGGACCGAGATGTTCATGCCCACATAGCCCGCGACGCCCGACAGGACCGCGCCGATGACGAAGCCGATCGTCGAGATCATCCCAAGTGTGAAGAGAAGGATCGCCGCGACGATGACACCGACGATAGCGATCGTAGTGTATTGCCGCCCGAGATAGGCCTTCGCGCCCTCCTGAATGGCGGTGGCGATGTCCTGCATCTTGTCGTTGCCGGGGGACGCGGCGAGCACCTGTCGACTGGTGACGAAACCATATAGGACGGCAATCACGCCGCAGATCATGGCCAAATAGACGATCGTCATACGGCGCTATCCCTCTTTTCAGGTCCTCTCCGGTCCCGACTTTGCCGAGTCCCGATGCGAGGAACCTATCAGTGCAGGGGCATTGCGCAAGTTATCCGCGCGGGGCGTGCTGATAGCCTAGACTTGGCGGGAGCGGGACGGGCTTGCCGGAGTCGTGGAGCGTGAGCCCGGAGCCGGCTGAAAACGTACCGACGAGGGTAGCGTCGGTGACGAAATCTTGCGGTGCAGCGAAGAGGAGCTGGTAATCGTCGCCGGCCGTCGCCGCGGCCAGCCGGTCGCCGGTGAAGGCGCGGTAGGCGTCGGAGAGGGGAATGCGGGAAAGGTCGATCGTGACCGCGAGGCCGCTGGCGCGCGCCATGCGGGCGGCGTCGATAAGCAGGCCATCGGATACGTCCATCATCGCGTGGACGTGCGGCGCGAGGATGCGGCCGTCCGCCAGGCGGGGTTGCGGGCGTCGGTAGGCGGCGAGCAACTCCGGCGGACCGTCCTTGCCTAGCGCGATCGCGAGTCCCGCGCCTGCGTCGCCGATCGTGCCGGTGACATAGAGCGCATCGCCCCCTCGAGCGCCGGTGCGGGCAGGGGAGGCAGCGTCGCTCCCGAATGCGGTGACGGTGAGGATGCGCGGTGCGTTCGGCGGGAGCGTGACGGTGTCGCCGCCGATGATGCGCGTGTCGAAACTGGTCAGGACGTCGGCGAGCCCTTCGAGGAACGCCCGGTCCCATGCGTCGTCGCCGAGCGGATAATTGAGGAGGATACCCTCGGGCTTCGCGCCCTTGGCGGCGAGATCTGAGAGGTTAGTCGCTACCAGCTTCCACGCGACGTCCTGCGCTGGGTCGGTCGGGATGAAATGCACGCCTTCGACCAGCGTGTCGGTCGTGACGACGAGCGGCCCCGCGTCGAGCAGCGCCGTGTCATCGTTTAAGCCCCGCGCGGCCAGATGCAGCGGGAGCTCGCGCAAGGCAGCAATGAACTCGGCCTCGGTCACGCAAATCCTCCCCGGAACGGGGAGGGGGACCGTCCGCACAGCGGAGGGTGGAGGGGGCGTGCCGCGAGCGTTGCGCCAGCGGGGCGCATCCCGGCCGCGAAGTAAGGTCCGTAACGCTCAACCACCGGTACGCTTGCGGAAGCCCCCCTCCACCATGCTGCGCATGGTCCCCCTCCCCGTGCCGGGGAGGATCTAGGCACGCACCTCTTTCGCGATGCCGTCGAGCAACCCGTTCACGAACCCCGACTCCCGCTTGTCGTAGAACGCATGCGCGACGTCGACATATTCGCTGATCACCGCCGCCACCGGCACGTCCTTGCGCGCCAGCAACTCGTACGTGCCCACCCGGATGATCGCCTTCATCGGCTTGTCGAGCCGCGCGAGCGTCCAGCCCTTGGCCAGCTTGCCCTCGATCAGGACGTCGATCTCGCCGGCGCGTGCGTTCGCACCGGTGACCAGATCGTCGAAGAAATCGACGTCGGCCTCGGCATATTCGACGTCTTCGATCGTCGCGCCGAGCCGGTGCTGGTGGAATTCGTTGAGCAGGACGGGCATCGCGGTGCCCTCCATCTCGTGCTGGTACGTGGCCTGGACGGCGGCTAGGCGAGCGGCGGCACGCGCCTTGGTGCGGGGGGCGGTTCGAGTCATAAGCGGTTGCCTGTAGGCGCGGGGGGGCTGTGTGTCAGCCCTTTGCGTTTCTTGCATCTTAGGGAAGAAGATTGGTTCGCGCAGAGGCGGAGAGAGCGCGGAGGTGTATCGCTCGCCGCGGAGCGGCCCTCTCATCACTCGCCAATGAGGGATCGAAGCGGCTGCGCTGCGCACAACACCTCCGCGTTCTTTGCGCCTCTGCGCGAACACACTAACTGTTGAGACGAAGCCGGAGCGCCACCGATTTAGCATGCGCGGGGAGGCCTTCGGCGTTTGCCAAAGCGACCGTGGCGGGGCCAAGTTCGCGCAACGCCGCTTCGTCCAACGCCAGGAAACTGGTGCGCTTCATGAAGTCGAGTACCGACAGCCCGCTGGCAAACCGCGCCCGGCGGCCGGTGGGGAGGACGTGATTGGGGCCGGCAACGTAATCCCCGATCGCCTCGGGCGTGTAGCGGCCGAGAAATACCGAACCCGCGTGGCGGATGCGGTCGAAGAATCCCTGCGGGTCGGGGATCGCCAGCTGGAGATGCTCGGCGGCAAGGCGGTCGACCAGCGGGATCGCGTCCGCCAGCGTCTCGACGACGATGATCGCACCGTTATTGTCCCACGCGACGCGCGCGACGGCTTCGGTGGCGAGGTCGTGCAACTGGCGATCGACCGCGGCTACGACCTTGTCGGCGAACGCTGCGTCGTCGGTGAACAGGATCGACTGCGTGCTGGGGTCGTGCTCGGCCTGGCTGAGCAGGTCGGCGGCGGTCCATTCGGGGTCGTTGAGCGCATCCGCGACGACGACGATCTCGGAGGGCCCCGCGACCATGTCGATGCCGACGACGCCGTAGACCTGCCGCTTGGCTTCGGCGACCCAGGCGTTGCCGGGGCCGGTGATGACGTCGACCGGCTCGATCCGGCCCGCGCCATAGGCCAGCGCGGCGACGGCTTGTGCACCGCCGACGCGCCACACTCCGTCGACGCCGGCGAGATGCGCGGCGGCGAGAACGAGCGGGTTGATCTGGCCGTCCGGGGTCGGCGTGACCATCGTCAGCCGCCCGACGCCCGCGACCTTGGCGGGGATCGCGTTCATCAGTAGCGACGATGGGTAGGCGGCACGTCCGCCGGGGACGTAGATGCCGGCGGCGTCGACGGGCAACCAGCGTGCGCCGAGCCTCACGCCTGCCGAGTCGACCGAGTCGCTGTCGAGCGGCCGCTGTTTCTCGTGATAGGCGCGGATGCGGGTGGCGGCGAGTTCGAGCGCGATGCGCAGGTCGGGATCGAGCGCATCGAACGCGGCCTTGCAGTCGACGGCGTCGATCTGCCAGCCGGTGGTTTCGAGATCGTGGCGGTCGTGCTTCTGCGTCAGGTCGCGGAGCGCGGTCTCGCCGTCGCGACGGACGGCGGCGATGATCGCGGCAACATCCTGCGTGACGCCTGCGTCGGACTCGCGACGGTCTTCGACGAGCGCGGTGAAACGCGTCGCAAAGTCCGCATCGGTGGTGTTCAGGCGAATCACATTCCCCTCCCGCTTGCGGGAGGGGTCAGGGGAGGTAATGACATAGCCTCGCACGCTACGATCGGGGACGGTGTGCCCTCCCCCGACCCCTCCCGCAGGCGGAAGGGGAGCAGAAGGTTGGCGCTCATGCTGCGATCTCCTGCTCTACCGCACGGCGGAATGCCTCGACCAGCGGCACCACGCGGCTGCGGGTCTTCATCGCGGCGCGGTTGACGACAAGGCGGCTGGTGACTTCCATGATCGTTTCGACCTCGACCAGGCCATTTTCCTTCAGCGTGCGGCCCGACGACACCAGGTCGACGATCCGCGGCGCCAAGCCCAAGGTCGGCGCCAACTCCATCGCGCCGTTGAGCTTCACGCACTCCGCCTGCACGCCACGGCTGGCAAAATGCGCCGCCGTCACGTGCGGATATTTGGTCGCGACGCGGACATGGCTCCAGCCGCGCGGATCGTCCTGCGCGGCCATCTCGGCAGGCTCGGCGACCGACAGGCGGCAATGGCCGATGCCGAGGTCGACCGGCGCATACAGTTCCGAATAGCCGAATTCCGCGATCACGTCCGACCCGACGATGCCGAGCTGCGCGGCGCCGTGCGCGACGAAGGTAGCCACGTCGAACGCGCGCACCCGGATCAGCGAGATCGCCGGGTCGTTGGTCGCAAATCGCAGCGCACGCGAATTTTCGTCCGAGAACGACGCTTCGGGATGCACCCCGGCGCGCGCGAGCAACGGCAGGGCCTCGGCGAGGATGCGTCCCTTGGGAACGGCGATGATGATCTGGGAGGGGGGCTGAGAATCTGGCACGCGCCGGGCTTTACGGGGGGGGCATGGCGGGTGCAACAACCTGCGCATGGCAAATGTAAAGGCAAGTTGCTCGGCGTTCGAAATCCAGGCGGAGTATTGCGCGGCGATGGATGCGCCAGTCACGGCGCGGGTTTGCACTGCGCTGGCGGAAGCGCTCGATCGGGATAGCGAGACGGGGCGGCGGGTGCTCGACTGGCCGGGCGAGCCGGTCGCGGATGCGCTGGCGCTGCGACTGGTCGGCGGGCTGCATGCGTTGCATCGGTCCGGCGTCGATCCCGCGCTCTCGACCGTGTTTTCCGGCGCGGAGACCGACCCGGTGCGCGTCATGGCCATTTTGAAAGCCACGCTCGTCGCGTACGATGCGGCTCTGCCACCCTGGCTCGACGGGCCGCCGCAGACCAACGAGGCGGCGCGGTCCGCGGGGATGATGACCGGCATCTTGCACCTTGCCGAGCGGTACGGGCCGCGGTTCGAGGTGCTGGAGATCGGATCGAGCGCGGGACTCAACCTGCTGATCGATCGCTACCGGTTCGATCTCGGCGGCGTGACGGTCGGGCCGTCCGCCTCGCCGGTGACGATCCGCCCCGAATGGCGGGGGCCTCCGCCGCCGAGCGCTCTGGTCGAGATCGAGTCGACGCGCGGCGTCGATATCCAGCCGGTCGACGTCGCCGATCCGGTCGCGGCGGCACGGCTCGAGGCATATGTCTGGGTCGATGCGGTCGATCGACAGACGCGGCTCGCCAGCGCGATCTCGATGGTGCGCGAGGGCGGCGTCGATTTGGTCGAAGGCGATGCGGCTGATTGGGTCGAGGCGCAATTGGCCTTGCCGCAGCCCAAGGGCGTCACGCGCGTGCTGATGCATTCGGTGGTGTGGCAGTATCTGCCGGCGGCATCGCGCGAGCGGATACGGGTCGCGATGGAGGCGGCGGGGGCACAGGCGTCGGTCGAGCGGCCGCTAGGCTGGGTGATGATGGAGCCTAACCGCGATCTCCACCGGCACGAAGTTCGTGTCCGCGGTTGGCCCGGCGATCGGGCAATGGAACTGGTTGCGCTGACGCATGCGCATGGCGCTTGGGTCGAAGGTCTCGCCGCGCCGTACGAGACGCGCGAGTACGTCATGCGGCGCGGGGCGTATGAGATGTAAATCCTCCCCCGCCAGGGGGAGGTGGCTGCCAACGGCAGACGGAGGGGGCGGACAGGATAACGATTGTTCCGTGTCCGCCCCCTCCGTCAGGCTGCGCCTGCCACCTCCCCCTTGCGGGGGAGGATTTCAGTTCATCAGTAGAAGAAGCCGTTGTTGACCTGGGCGACCCGGCCGTTGCGCGTGTCGACCAGGACGACGTCGCGGCCGTAGCGGACCCAGCGCTGATAGCCGTAGGCCGGGCGCGACAGGCGATACGTCTGATAGTCGTTGATCCAGTAGTTGCGACCGTAATAGGCCGGCGCGAAACGATAGCCGACAGTCACCGGACGATAACGATAGCCGCGCGGACCGACATAGGCGGGGCGGCGATAGACGTTGCCGTGCGTACGGCGATAGTCGCGCCAGTCCTCGCGGCGCTCCTGGCGGTCTTCGCGCAATTCCTGGCGGGCTTCGCGGATGTCGCCACGGTCGCCGTAGCGGCGTGCGCGCTGCAGGTCGCGCTGACTCTCGCGGATTTCGCGCTGGTCGCGGCGGACTTCGCCGTAACTCTGCGCGGTGGCGAAGGTTGGGACGAGGGTGGCGGCGGCGACGGCCGCGAGGATCATCTTACGCATGACTGCTCTCCTGTGTTCGGCGCCGAATCAACGGCATGGATGAGGTTTTGCTCCCGCGCCGCTGAACGATCACAGAATGTGGTCGTCAGGATTTAGACAGGTGGCGAAGGTTCGACGTCCGCGTAAACGCCCTGCCAGTCCCGCCCGCCCCATCCGTCATCCCAGCGAAAGCTGGGATCTCCCCATTCGGGTCGCAGCACCCGTCACCATGAGATCCCAGCTTTCGCTGGGATGACGGGCGGGGGACGGGTGGGGGAGGCGATAACCTCTGTTCCGTGTCCTCCCCCCGTCGCCTTCGGCGCCACCTACCCTTGCGGGGGAGGATCGAGAGGGCGGTTAGATTCCCCAGCGGCGCATTGCGGCGATCACTGCGTCGGGTTTCTGCCAAGGCACGAAATGGCCTGCATCGATTTTTTCGATCGTTAGGTCGGGGACATAGGCGGCGAGGTCGAGCTGGCTCGGGAGCAGCGCGCTGTCCTGCATTCCCCAGATCACCAGCACCGGCATCGCGGTCGGCGGGAACGGTGCGTCGAGAAACGCGGGGCGGGGCGGGGTTTCGTCCATGGCGGGGACGACGATCGCGCTGGCGCGGTACCAGTTGAGCATCGCGGTGATCGCGCCGGGCTGGCCCCATTCGTCGAGATAGGCGGCCTTGTCCTCGGCCATTGCGGCGAGATCGGCGTGTTTGGAGAAACTCGTGTCAAAGAAGGTTTCGAGCCCGATCGACTCGATGTGCTTTTCGAGATCGGGGTTGCGGAAGGCGCGGATATACTGGCTGGCGGCGCGCTGCTCGAGGTCGTCGAACATGGTGCGCTGGAAGACGAGCGGGTGGGGGGCGTTGATGATGACGAGCTTGGCGATGCGCTCGGGGTGGCGCAGCGCGGCCATCCACGCGACCGCGCCGCCCCAGTCGTGGCCGACCAGCGTGAAACGGTCGATCTTCAGGTGATTGGCGAGCGCGATCAGGTCTGCGACGATCTTGTCGGGGGTGTAGCTGTCGACGCCGTCGGGCTTGGAGGAGCGTGCGAAGCCGCGTTGGTCGGGGGCGATTACGTAATGGTCGCGGGCGAGGTCTGGGGCGATGGCGCGCCAGGTGCGGTGCGATTCTGGGAAGCCGTGGAGGAGGATGACGGGTGGGTTGGCCGGGTCGCCGGTTGTCGCGACGTCGAGTTCGACGCCTGTGGATAGTGGGATGCGTTGCAGGTCCGACATTATTCCCCTCCCGCTGGCGGGAGGGGTTAGGGGAGGGCCTACCCGTCGCGCTGCCCGCTGGTCATGCCCTCCCCCGACCCCTCCCGCAAGCGGGAGGGGAGAGATCACGGATAGCTGACCGTCTTCGGGATCGCGGGGATTTCGATCCATTCTTTTTCGTCGCCGGGCACCTTCGGGAAGTTGCCCGCGTTCCAGTCGCGTTTCGCCTGTTCGATGCGGTCTCGGTTCGAGCTGACGAAGTTCCACCAGACGTGGCGCGGGGTCGTGAACGCATCGCCGCCGCAGAGCATCGCGCGGCCGCCATGCGCGGATCGCAGCGTTGCGGAGATACCGGGGCGCAGGACGTACAGCACCTGCGGCTCCAGCTTCACGCCCTCCAGCGTCGCCTCGCCCATCGCGAGGTAGATCGCGCGCTCCTCGGCGGCCGCATCGATCGGCACGCTCGCGCCGGGATCGAGCGCGATGTCGGCGTAGATCGTCCCCGAATAGGTCGTCGTCGGCGCGGTCTGGCCCCACAGGCTCCCCATGATGATCCGCGATCGCGCGCCGTGCGCCTCGATCACCGGCAGCTGCGCCTTGGTGACGTGTTCGAACGCGGGATCGATCTCCTCGACCGCCTCGGGCATCGCCAGCCAGGTCTGGATGCCCGACAGGTTGGGGCCCCCGGCGCGCTCGTCGCCGGGCGAGCGTTCGGAATGGACGATGCCGTGGCCCGCGGTCATCAGATTGACCGCGCCGGGCTCGATCCGCGCCTGCGTGCCGAGCGAATCGCGGTGGTCGATCGCGCCGTCGAACAGATAGGTGACGGTCGACAGGTTGATGTGCGGATGCGGGCGTACGTCGATGCCCGAGCCGACCGCGAGATGCGCGGGGCCCATCTGGTCGAAGAACAGGAACGGGCCGACCATCGTCCGCTCCTTGTTCGGCAAGGTGCGGTGGACCTTGAACCCGCCGAGATCGTGCGTCGACGGCAGGATGGTCTGGAGGACGAAATCATCGAGCATGCGCGTTATCCCTTGGCAGGTTCCGTGGCGTCGAGGAGCTCGACCAGGTCTGCGGGATAGATCGTTTCGTGAAAGCCCGCGATGTCGTTTCGGGAAAACCAGCGGTGACCGACGAGCAATTGCTTCTCCTGTTCGGTGAGATTGCCCGCCTTCACCTCGCAGGTGTCGACGTCGATCCGGAAATAGCGTTCGTCGGCGGTGACCTCGACGCCGTCGAAGGTCACGAAATCGATGGTGCGTTGCGCGACCTCGGGGCCGCAGTCGATGTCGAGGCCGACTTCCTCCCACAGCTCGCGGCGAGCGGCGGCGGCGTAGCTCTCGCCGGGGTCGACCGCGCCGCCCGGCGTGCACCAGAGCGGGGGGCGATCGGACGGGGTGAAGCGGAACATCAGCACGCGGTTTTGTCCGTCGACGAGGAGGATGCGTGCGGCCGGGCGTGGGGTGCGCTTCGATCCTCCCCCGTCAGGGGGAGGTGGCGCCATAGGCGACGGAGGGGGAGGACACGGAACGCCGGTCATCGCTTACCGCCCCCTCCGTCTCGCTTTGCGATCCACCTCCCCCTGGCGGGGGAGGATCGAAGGCGAATCATTCGGCGTCGAGCTCGGGATAGGCGCGGAAGATGCCGTCGGTGTTGAACGCCAAGCGCCGGTCGCTTTTCAGATACGCCTTGATCCCCGGCAGTTCGGCGACCTGATCGTGGAGGCGGATCAGGTTCGGATAGTCGGGCTCGAGCATCTTCATCCGCTTGGGGAACATGTAGCGCAGCCCCTCGATCACCTGAAACAGCGAGGTGTCGGCATAGCTCCATTTGTGATCGATCAGCCAGTCGCCCGGATTGGCCTGCGCCGCATCCTCGAAATGACCGAGATATTTCGGCAGGCGCTCCTCGCGGAACTGTTTCGCCGCCCGCGCGGCTTCGGGCTTCTGGTCGTCGTAATAGTCCATCATCGCGACCGGATGGTGGACGTTGTGGACCTCCGCGACGAGGTCGGCGATCGTCAGCTGGAGCTGGTTGAGCCACAGCCGGTCCGCCATGGTCGACGGCGCGAGACCGTGGCGCTCGCCGAGATACATCAGGATGTTGGCGACCTGCGCGATGACGAGGCCGTCAAGTTCGAGATAGGGCGGCGCGAACGGGGTGCGGCCGGTGCGGTCGTTGAGATCGGCCATCAGGCCATCCTCGCCAACTTTTCGCGCGCGATCCTCATATGCGATCTCGGCGCCTTCGAGCGCGAGCCGGACGAACTCGCCGCGCCCCTTGATGGAGGGCCAGTACCAGAGCTTGTACGCCATCAGATTTCCCCGGGCGCGCGGGCCTTGATGGCGAGCGCATGGATCTTCGTGCTCAACAGGTCTGCGAGCGCCTGGTTCACGAGACGCTGGCGCGCGACGCGATTAAGCCCTTCGAACTGCGGCGTTTCCACTTCGACCCGGAAATGCGTCTCGCCGGTGCCGTCGTCGCCCATATGGCCGGCATGGAGCCCGCTCTCGTTGACGACAATCAGGTGCGTTGGGGCGAGGGTCGCGGTGAGGCGGGCGGTGATCTGGTCCTGTACGGAGCCGGTGGCGAGGTCTGTCATGGTCCCTATATAGCCCGTTTTGGAAGCGCGGGGAGCCGGTGGCGGACGACGGACACACAGATGATGGGCGAAAAGAGCGCAAGGAACGCCCCAGCCCACGGTTTCACGGCCGCGTGGAAGGGACCGGGCGCGTCTGCATGTGGCGCGACTGCGAGGAACCCGGTGAATTTCGCGCACCACCACTGGAAGGCCCGAGCGAAGGCGGCCCGCCGCAGTTCCGCTGGTTCTGCCTCGAGCATGTCCGTGCGTTCAACTCGGGCTATAATTTCTTCGACGGCATGACCGCGGATGAGATCCACCACGCCCAGCGGCCGATGGCGGGCTGGAAGCGCGAGACGCGCGCGTTCGCGCATGGCGGCGGCGACACACCACCCAAATGGGCGGACTTCGCCGATCCGATCGATGCGATCGGTGCAAGGTTTGGCGAGCGGATGGCGGCGGCGCGCAAGGACGGCCGCGTGCTGTCCGACGGCGAACGCCGATCGTTGCGCGTGCTCGGGCTCGGCACGGACACCGACCGAACGGCGCTGCGCAAACGCTACAGCGAACTCGTGCGGCGCTATCACCCCGACCGCAACGGCGGCGATCGTGCGCATGAATCCGAACTGCAGAAGGTGATCGCGGCCTACCAGCATCTGAAAGGCGCCGCCGCGTTCGCGTAACTACGTCGTCATCCTGGGCTCGACCCAGGATCCAAAGCCAAGCAGGATGTCGATCGTTGCTCTGGATCCCAGCCTTCGCTGGGATGACGGAGAAAGGGGCGACCGATATTACTGTGATCGATAAATCGCTGCTCTCTGCGGGGGAACTCGTCTTCGGCCGGGCGGTTCGTCCAGTTCATCCACGTTACTCATCCGCGCATTCGTACAGCGGGCGGTTGAGTAACAGCCCGCGCTTGGCCTAGAGCTACCGGGAACACGAGGCCAACATGACCGATATCCCGAATACCCAGCCCGACAGCCGCGAGACCACGATCCTCGACGCACCCGACCGCATGGTGAAGGTGCGCGAGATGTTCGGGATCGATTCCGACATGGAAGTCCCGGCCTTCTCCGAAGCCGACGAGCGTGTGCCCGATCTCGATCCGGCATACGTCTTCGATGCCGACACGACGCTCGCCGTTCTGGCGGGCTTCGCGCATAACCGCCGCGTGATGGTCCAGGGCTATCACGGCACCGGCAAGTCGACGCATATCGAGCAGGTCGCGGCGCGTCTGAAATGGCCGTGCATCCGCATCAACCTCGACGCGCATATCAGCCGCATCGACCTGATCGGCCGCGATGCGATCGTCCTGAAGGACGGCCAGCAGATTACCGAGTTCCGCGAAGGCCTGCTGCCTTGGGCGTTGCAGACCCCAACTGCTTTGGTGTTCGACGAATACGACGCGGGCCGCCCGGACGTGATGTTCGTGATCCAGCGCGTGCTGGAGACCGAGGGCAAGCTGACGCTGCTCGACCAGAACCGCGTGATCCGCCCGAACCCGTGGTTCCGCCTGTTCGCGACCGCCAACACGGTCGGCTTGGGCGATACGAGCGGGCTGTATCACGGCACGCAGCAGATCAACCAGGGCCAGATGGACCGCTGGAACATCGTCGTCACGCTCAACTATCTGCCTGCCAAGGTCGAGGCGCAGATCGTGCTGGCCAAGTCCGGCGAATACGACAAGCCCGACGGCAAGAAGGTCGTCGAGAACATGGTCCGCGTCGCCGACATGACCCGCAAGGGGTTCGTCAACGGCGACATCTCGACCGTGATGAGCCCGCGCACCGTGATCACCTGGGCGCAGAACGCGCTGATCTTCGGCGACGTCGGCTTCGCGTTCCGGTTGAGCTTCCTCAACAAGTGCGACGAGGCGGAACGGCCACTGGTCGCCGAATATTACCAGCGCGTGTTCGGCAAGGACCTCCCCGAGAGCGTGGTAGGTAAGGCCTGAGCCTTTGGCCAACGAAACCCCTCTCGATCGCTTCAAGGCGGTCCTTGCCGGTACCGCGCGTGCGATCGCGGAGGAGCCGGAGGTCGAGCTCGCCTTCACCGCGGATGCGCCGACTCAGTCGGGCAAGCACATCAAGGTGCCGATGCCCGCGCGTGCCTTGCCGGCCGAGCAGGTGGCGGAAGCGCGCGGGTTTGCGGATGGCTTTGCGCTCCGGTTGAAGCTGCACGACATCGCGCTGCATAACCGCGCCGCGCCGATCGAGGCGGTGGCGCGCGCCGTGTTCGATTCTGTCGAGACTGCACGCGTGGAAGCGCTCGGGTCGCGCGGCTATGCGGGGATTACCGAGAACCTCGAACGCGCGCTCGACGTGCGGCTGCGCGCAGACCCGATCACGCGCGCCCGCAATCGTGACGAGGTGCCGCTGTCGACCGCGCTCGGCCTGATGGTCCGCGAACGGCTGACCGGGCAGGAATCGCCCGCGATCGCCGCGCCCGGTCTCGCGCTCGTTCGCGAGTGGATCGAGAGCAAGACCGATCTTGACGCGCTGGCCTATGCGCTCGACGACCAGAAGGCGTTCCAAGGTCTTGCGCGGAAGATGCTGCAGGAGCTGGAACTGGTCGAAGGCGATCAGGTCCCCGAGGAGAGCGACGAAGGCGGCTCCGAGGACGAGGGCACCGACGAGCAGCAGCAGGACGAGGGCGACGAAGGCGACGACCAGGGCGAGGACGGCCAGGGCGAAGTCGAGGCGCGCGGTGAACAAGCCGAGCAACAGAACGAGGAAAGCGACGGCCAGGAGCAGAGCGACGAGTCGATGGACGATATCGACGGCGAGCCCGGCGACGACGGCGAGGAAGGCATGCAGCCGGTCCGCCCGAACCGCCCCTTCGCCGACATGGGCGGCGCGTTCGACTACAAGCCGTGGACGACGCAGTTCGACGAGGTGATCGCTGCCACCGAGCTGTGCGACGCCGACGAACTGGCGCGGCTGCGCGGTTATCTCGACCAGCAGCTCGTGCATTTGCAATCGACCGTGTCGAAGCTCGCCAACCGGCTCCAGCGCCGGTTGATGGCGCAGCAGTCGCGGTCGTGGGATTTCGATCAGGAGGAGGGTATCCTCGACGCGGCGCGGCTCGCGCGCGTGATCGTCAACCCGACTCTGTCGCTGAGCTACAAGGCCGAACGCGAGACCGATTTCCGCGACACTGTCGTGACTTTGCTGATCGACAATTCCGGCTCGATGCGCGGCCGCCCGATCTCGATCGCCGCGATCAGCGCGGACATCCTCGCACGGACGCTGGAACGCTGCGGCGTGAAGACCGAGATCCTCGGCTTTACCACGCGTGCATGGAAGGGCGGGCAGAGCCGTGAAACCTGGCTCGCCGCCGGGCGTCCGCCGCAGCCGGGGCGGCTCAACGACATCCGCCACATCGTCTACAAGCGCGCCGACGAGCCTTGGCGTCGCGCGCGCAATTCGCTCGGCCTGATGATGCGCGAGGGGTTGCTGAAGGAGAATATCGACGGCGAGGCGCTGATGTGGGCGCATGCGCGGCTGGTCGCGCGGCCCGAGGAACGCCGCATCCTGATGGTGATCAGCGACGGCGCGCCGGTCGACGATTCGACGCTCAGCGTGAACTCCGGCTCGTATCTGGAGCGCCATTTGCGCCAGGTGATCGGCTGGATCGAGAGCAAGTCGCCAGTCGAACTGGTCGCCATCGGCATCGGCCACGACGTCACGCGTTATTACGCGCGCGCCGTCACGATCATGGATGTTGAGCAACTCGGCGGCACGATCATCGAACAGCTCGCGTCGCTGTTCGATACCGAGTGATCCGCCGGTGGTGGCGGGCGGTGTGATCGCAGCGCCCGCGAGCGGATTCCACGGACCCGTCAAGCGCTCGATCACGATCGCCGGCCACCAGACGTCTATCAGTCTCGAACCCGTCTTCTGGAAGGCGCTGGAGGCAGCGGCCGTGCGCCTCGCATTGCCGCTTTCCGCGCTCGTCGCCGAGATCGACGCGATTCGCATCGTAGCGGACGATCCACCCAACCTTGCTAGCGCGTTGAGAACATGGCTTTTCGATAATTCAGGTTGAGAACTACTCGCATTAGCGTTGACAGTGCGAACGACTCTCAATAGCGAGCCCCTCAGAACAAAGGGGTTTGTCCATGTCGCTACCTTCGCCGCGTGCATCGTTGCCGCGTTCGTCCTCCGTGCCCGCGTTCCTTGCTCTGTCGTGTGTCGGCGCATTCGCGACCGCGCCCGCCTATGCCGCGGATGCAGACAAGGCCTCGGCACCGGTAACAGACGCGCAGCAACGCGAAGAAATCCTCGTCAATGGCCAGCGCATCCACGACGCAGGCCCGAAGCAGGTCGCGCCGCTGGTCAACACGCCGCGGTCGGTGATCGTCCTGCCTAAGGACGTGATCGAGCAGACCGGATCGAACAGCCTAGCGGATGCGCTGCGCACCGTTCCCGGCATAACCTTCGGCGCGGCCGAGGGTGGCAACCCGATCGGCGACCGCCCGTTCATCCGCGGCTTCGACAGCCAGGGCAGCATCTATGTCGACGGGGTCCGCGATCTCGCCTCGCAGACCCGCGAAGTGTTCGCGGTCGATTCGGTCCAGATCGTCCGCGGCTCCGACTCGACGCTCGGAGGGCGCGGCTCGGCCGGCGGCACGATCAACATCCTGTCGCGCCTGCCGCAGCTCGACAATTTCGGCACGCTCAGCGCCAGCTATGGCGAGGCCGACTATAAGCGCATCACCGGCGACGTAAACTTGAAGGTCTCGGACACCGCCGCGTTCCGGATCGAGGGGATGTGGCACGATCAGGACGTCGCCGGGCGCGATGCGATCTGGCAGAAGCGCTGGGGCATCGCACCGTCGTTCGCGATCGGGCTCGGCACGCCGACCCGGCTAACCGCGAGCTTCTATCACATGGAGAGCGAGGAACTGCCCGACAGCGGCATCCCGTATCTCTACACGATCGCCAACCATCCCGGCACCGGCAACGTCACGACCCAGCCTGCGCTCGGCACGGTGACGACGGCGGGCGGCCAAACCGGCTACGTCTCGCGCAAGAACTTCTACGGTTTGGCCAACCGCGATTTCCGCGATGCGACCACCAACCAGGCCACGCTCCGCGTCGAGCATGATTTCGGCGGCATCACGCTGCGCAACACCGCCCGCTACACGCACAGCACGCAGAGCTTTATCTTCACGCTGCCCGACGACAGCCAGGGCAATGTCTATGGCACCACCGCGACCAACACCGGCGCCAACCTGACGACCGGCGGTTATGTCTGGACCCGCGGCAACACGCGCTACGGCTATAGCGAGAGCATCGTCGACCAGACCGACCTGTACGGCAAATTCAACACTGGCGGGATCGAGCACAGTTTCTCGCTCGGCACCGAAATCTCGTGGGAGAAGACGCGGCGCGGTACGTTCGTGTCCGCGAACGGCTCGACGATCTCGCCGCGCTGCAACACCGCGACGATCGCGCGCTCCTATTGCACCAGCCTGTTCGATCCGGACCCGTATGCACCGTGGGTCAACTACACGAGCGACACGTCGACCACGCCGACGCCGATCGTGAAGGGCGCGCCCTCGACCGAGACGCAGAACGACGCGAATACCAAGGCGGTCTACGCGTTCGATTCGATCACGCTGATGCCGGCGCTGATCCTGAACCTCGGCGCACGTTACGACCGGTTCGAATCCACCATCACGCTGCCGGGCGCGACGCAGACCAAGGTCAACCGCGTCGACAATCTGTTCAACTGGCAGGCGGGTCTGGTGTTCAAGCCGACGTCGGAAACCAGCCTGTATGCAAGCTATGCGACCGCCGCGACGCCGCCCAACAGCCTGCTCGGCGAAGGACGTGAGGACAATGCGATCACGGCCGCGACGCTCAACCTGCTGAAGCCGCAAAAGACCAAGTCGTACGAAGTCGGCGCCAAGGCCAGCCTGTTCGGCGAGAAGCTCCAGCTCGGTGCGGCGGTATTCCAGACCGAAATCTCCAACGCGCGCGTGCTCGACGACACCAACACCGCGTCGTTCATCGGCGAAACGCGGATCCGCGGTATCGAGTTCAACGTCAGCGGCACGATCCTGCCCGGCTGGACCGTTTTCGGCGGCTTCACGCATCTCGATCCGAAGATCATCGACGGCGGCTTCACGACGCTGACCGCCGCCGCGCTCCCCGGCCTCCAGCCGACGCGGACGATCGGCGTCGTGTCGGTCAACACCGGCAAGCAGGTCCCGCAGACCGCAAGGAACAGCTTCACCGCGACGACCAACGTCAACGTGACCAAGCGGCTGCAGATCGGCGGTACCGCGCTGTACATGGACGAGCAGATCGGTGGCTATGCGGACAACCGCACCGCGACGCAGAACGCCGCGGGCGTGGTCACCGTCAACGCCGCGACCAAGGTCCTGACGCGCAGCATTCCGGATTACTGGCGCTTCGATGCGCGCGCGAGCTACAAGCTGACCGACAATGTCGACCTCAGCGTCAACGCGCAGAACGTGACCAACAAGACCTATTTCTCGCAGACCTTCACCAGCCACTACGCCGCAATCGCCGCGGGCCGGACGATCTTCGGCACGGTGAACCTGCGGTTCTGAGGACATGACGGCGATCGATACGCTCACGCCCGACGCGATCGCCGCGCGCCTCTCCGGAAGTCCGGAGGAGCGCGCGGCGTTCGTGCGCGAGGCGGCGGACACGGGCGTGGCCGAGGCACAGGCGGTGTACGGGCAGATGCTGCTCGACGGGGTTGGCGTCGTCGCCGACCCGGCCGCAGCGGTCGGTTGGTTCACGAAGGCGGCGGCGCAACATCATGTGATGGCGCTCAACATGGTCGGGCGTTGCTACGATCTCGGTTGGGGCACGCGTGTCGACAAGACGCGCGCGGCCGAATGCTACCGGATCGCGGCGGATCGCGGGCTCGACTGGGCGATGTATAATTACGCGACGTTGCTTGCGCTGGGCGACGGCGTCGCCGAGGACAAGCCGGCGGCGCTGGCGTTGCTGGAGAAGGTTGCCGTAATGGACTCGGGGCTCGCCAGCGCGAAGGCGATCAACTTCGTCGGTAGTTTTGCAGAAGACGGTTGGGCTTGCGAGCGCGACTTGGCGCGTGCCGCGGCATGCTATGCGCGTGCGGCGGAAGGCGGCGACTTCCGCGGCTGCTTCAATCACGCGCGGATGCTCGGAGCGGCGGGGGAGATCGAGATGGCACTTGATTGGCTGAGACAGGCAGGCGCACGCGGGAACGCGGCGTTCCTCGCCAAGGCCGAAACGTGGCTGGCGGCGAGCGACATCCCGGCGTTCCGGACGTCCGGCGTGGCGGCATTGCGCGAGGGGGCAGCATGCTGATTGCCATTCCCGACGTGCTCGATCCAGCCGAGGTCAGACGCGTCCGAGCGCTGATCGATGCGGCCGAATGGATCGATGGCAACGCGACCTCGGGGCCGCAATCGGCACTCGCCAAGCGCAACGAGCAACTGCCCGAGGACTCTGCGGCCGCGCGCGAGGCCGGAAGCATCATCCTCGACGGACTCGGCCGCTCCGCGCTGTTCGTCGCCGCCGCGCTGCCGCTGAAAGTCTTCCCGCCGCTGTTCAACCGCTATGCCGGCGGCCAGGATTTCGGGCTGCACGTCGACACTGCCATCCGCATCAAGCGCGGCTCCGACTTCCGCATCCGCAGCGACCTGTCGGCGACGCTCTTCCTCGCCGATCCCGAAACCTATGACGGCGGCGAACTCGTGATCGAGGATCAGTTCGGCCCGCAATCGGTCAAGCTGCCCGCCGGGCACATGGTGGTGTATCCCGCCTCCAGCCTGCACCGCGTCGCGCCGGTCACGCGGGGTGTGCGCGTCGCGTCGTTCTTCTGGTTGCAGTCGATGGTCCGCGACGACGGCGCGCGACGGATCCTGTTCGATCTCGACCAGAGCGTGCAGGCGGTCGCGGCCGCGCAAGGGCAGAGCGATCCGGCAACGGTACGGCTGACGGGGGTGTACCACAATCTGCTGCGCCGCTGGGCGGATGTGTGAGCACGCATGACGGAAAGGGGATGGATGGACTTGCGTACGTCCGCCATGCCACGCTCCACGAACGGGGGAATATTCGATGCGTAAACTGGCGATGCGACGGGCCTGGTTTCAGGTCCATAAGTGGATCGGGCTGATCCTCGCGATCCTGATCATTCCGCTGTCGCTGAGCGGCGCGGCGCTGGTGTGGCATGATGCGCTCGACCGGATCGTCGATCCGAGCCGCTATGCGGTGTCGGGGACGACGGTGCTCAGCCCGGACGCTTATGTCGCTGCGGCGGCGGCCCGGCTCACGCATGGCGAGCGGATCGCGCAACTGACGATGCCCGAGGATGGCGGGCCGGTGGTGATCGCGGCAGCGGCGGCGGGAAGTGCGCCTAAGCGGCCGGGGCCACCGCAGCGGACGATGGTGTATCTCGATCCGCCGACCGCGCGCGTGCTGGAGGTTTCGCCCTCGAATGGCGGCCTCGTGCGGTTCCTGCATGTGCTCCACGGGAGCCTGCAGCTACCCGGCGTCGGGCGGTCGATCGTCGGCTGGATCGGCGTGGCGATGATGGTGTCGTGCTTTACCGGGCTGTGGTTGTGGTGGCCGACGATCGGCAAATGGACGCGCGGGCTGCGGTATCGGCGGCATCGTAACGTCGATACCAACCTTCATCACCTGTTCGGCTTCTGGATCGCGCTGCCGCTGTTCGTGCTGTCGCTGACGGGCGCGTGGATCTCGTTTCCGCAGTTCTTCGGCAAGCTCACCGGCGAGGCTTCGCGGCCGAGAGGCGGGCCAGATCGCGGGGCGATGATGCGTGCGAAGCCGCTGGCGAAGCCCGCACAGCCGCTCGACGTGGCGATCGGCAAGGCGCGGGCGCTGGCCGGTGGCGCACCCTTGCGGAGTGTTGCGTGGCCGACCGATCTCAGTGCGGACTGGACCGTGACGTTCGCGCGCGGGGGGACGCCGGTCGGGGTGAAGATCGCCGACGATACCGGTGGCGCGACCGCGGCGCCGGCGCGGCCTCAGGGCGGCGTGGGGCGGTGGATGCGGCGGATCCACGATGGCACCGACATGGGGGCGCTGTGGCAGGTGATCATCTTCCTCGGCGGGATATTGCCGGCGGTACTGGCGGTGACCGGCGTGATCATGTGGTGGCGCGCGAGAGGATGGAAGGCGGAACTGGCGGCGCGTCGCGCGGCGTGAGCTGTCCCTCGCCCCGCTGGGGAGAGGGAAGGAGGAGCTCTTGCGACGGGAGGGTGAGGGCACGTGCTTTGGCTGGCGTGCCCTCACCCTCCCACGCTTCGCGCGGGCCCCCCTCTCCCCTGAAGGGAGAGGGTTAAGTGTTACCGCCCCAAGAGCACCCGCGCTTGCCCGGCGATCTGCGCTAGCATCGCCGCGTTCGGGACAGCCGCATGACGCGCGCGGTCGATGACAGCCTTGAACTGCGCGACCCGCGTAGCGTTCGCCGCCAGCCAAGCCTCGACCGCACCCTGCGGATCCTGTGCCCCACGCCGCGCGAGGAACTCGAGCCGCAACTGCTGGAAATCGCGCGCGAGACCGGCGATGAGCAGGCGCTCCCACGGATCGGTCGGGCTGATCCGCGCCGCATTCGCCTGCGCCCAATCCAGCCCGAGCGCCTGCCCGAGGTGCGTGAACGCGCGCGTGAGGACCGCCTCGTCGAGCGTCATCCGCTCGCCGAGATCGGCGAGACCAACCGCGCCGTCCATCTCGAACAGGCGGACTACCTTGCGCACTAGGTCACCCGGCGCACCAACCGCTTCAAGCTGGCTGGCGATACGGCTGCTCTGCGCACTCGCCTCTTCGAGCAGCAACGCTGCGGTCTGGCTGTCGAGCTGGGTGATGCCCTTCGCCAGCCGTGCGAGCACGTCGCCCGGTGCCGTTCCCGGCGCCGATACGCGCAACAGATCGGCGATCTGCGAGCGCGTCGCGACCGCCACCTCGTCGAACAACGCGATCCGCGCCGCCTCCGGCATAACGGCCGTCTCGATCTCCGCCCACAGCGCCGGCAGGTCGAACAGGCGTTCGGCGACGACGAACATCGCCGCGATATCGCCCATCGCCGCACCTTCCTCTTCCGCCAGCTCGAACGGGTAGAGGATGCCCAGTCGGTTGACGATCCGGTTGGCGAGCTTGGTCGCGACGATCTCGGGCCGCAGCCGGTGCTCGTCGATCGCGGTCGCAAAGCGCTCGCGCATCGCCGCGGGGAAGGCGGCGTGCAGGTCGGGCTTGAGCGCGTCGTCCTTGGCGATATCGCCATGCTCGATCGCGTCCTGCAACCCGAGCTTGGCGGTCGCCAGCAGCACGGCGAGCTCGGGGCGGGTCAGCCCCAGACCATCCTGGCCGCGACGGAGCAGGATATCGTTCGACGCCAGCCCCTCGACTGCCCGATCGAGCCGGCCCGCGCCCTCGAATATCTCGATCACGCGGACATAGCTCGGCACCGCGACCGCGCCGTCGGCCTCTGCGATCGACAGCGCCAGCGTCTGGAGGCGGTTGTCCTCCAGCACCAGATGCGCGACGTCGTCGGTCATGCTCGCGAGCAGCGTGTTGCGGTCCTCGTACCCCAGGCGCCCTTCGATCATCTCGCGGTTGAGCGCGATCTTGATGTTGACCTCGTTATCCGAGCAGTCGACGCCCGCCGAATTGTCGATGAAGTCCGTGTTGATCCGCCCGCCGCGCGCGGAGAACGCGATCCGCGCCGCCTGCGTGACGCCGAGGTTCGCGCCTTCGCCGATCGCGATCACGCGTAGGTCCTCGGCGTTGACGCGCAGGCGGTCGTTGGCGGGATCGCCGACCGCGACGTTCGCTTCCGATGCGGCCTTCACATAGGTGCCGATGCCGCCGAACCAGAGGAGGTCGGCCGGCGCCTTGAGGATCGCAGAGATCAGCGCGCCGGGCTCCATTTCGCTCGCGGTTATGCCGAGCGCGGCCTGCACCTCCGGCGACAGCTTCACGACCTTGTCGGTGCGCGCGAACACGCCGCCACCTTTGGAGATCAGGCTGGCGTCGTAGTCCGCCCAGCTCGACCGCGGCAGCGCGAACATGCGGTTGCGCTCGTCCCAGCTGGTTGCCGGATCGGGATCGGGATCGAGGAAGATGTGGCGGTGGTCGAACGCCGCGATGACCTTCAGCGTCTTCGACAACAACATGCCGTTGCCGAACACGTCGCCCGACATGTCGCCGCAGCCGACCACGGTGATGCTCTCGCTCTGCACGTCGAGGCCACGTTCGGCGAAGTGCCGCTGGACGCTGAGCCATGCGCCCTTTGCGGTGATCCCCATCGCCTTGTGATCGTAGCCGACCGAGCCACCGGAGGCGAACGCGTCGCCGAGCCAATAGCCGCGTTCGAGTGCGAGCGCGTTCGCCACGTCGCTGAACGTCGCGGTGCCCTTGTCGGCGGCGACCACGAAATATGGGTCCTCGCCGTCGAGGATCGTCACGCCATCCGGATGCACGACCTTGCCCTCGACGATGTTGTCGGTGATCGACAGCAAAGTGCGGATGAAGATCCGGTAGCTCTCGGTGCCCTCGGCCAGCCACGCGTCGCGGTTCGACGGGGCAGGGAGCTGCTTGGGATAGAAGCCGCCCTTCGCGCCGGTCGGCACGATGACCGCATTCTTGACGCGCTGCGCCTTCATCAGCCCGAGGATCTCGGTGCGGAAATCGTCGCGACGATCGGACCAGCGCAGGCCGCCGCGTGCGACCGGACCGGCGCGCAAGTGGATGCCCTCGACGCGGGGCGAATAGACCCACACTTCCCGCCACGGCACGGGGGCGGGGAGGCCCGGAATCAGATGGCTGTCGAGCTTGAACGCAAGCGCTTCCGACGCGGCGGACGTGAACGCGTTGGTCCGCAGCGTCGCCGCGATCAAATTGCGATACGCGCGCAGGATCCGGTCGTCGTCGATCGCGGTGACCGCGTCGAGCCCGGCCTCGATCGCCTGGTCCGCTTCGATCGCATTGCCGGGATGATCCGGGTGGTGGACCGCGGTAAAGCGCGCGATCAATGCCGCGGCGACCTTCGGCGCACGCCGCAGCGCATCGACCACGGTGGTCAGCCCATACGGAAGCCCCGCCTGACGCAGATACCGGAACCACGCGCGGAACAGCACGATCGCCTCGGGACGCATGCCGAGTTCGACGATCAGCCTGTTGAACGCGTCGTTCTCGGCAGCGCCTTCCAACACCGCCGCGATCGCGCCTTCGAGCACGGGGGCGTCGCTCTGCTGCGCCGCCGCGTTTGCCTCCAGCACGAAATCATGCACGAACGGCACGCTGTCGTCGCGCAGTCGCGTCGGCAATTCGCCGATCACGCGGAAGCCGAAATTCTCCAGCACCGGGACCGCGTCCGACAGCGGCAACGCGCCGCCTAGCTTGTAAATCTTGAGTTGGGGATCGGCACCGGCTTCCCCCGGAACGAGACGCACACCACGCGCATCCGGGTCGGCCAGCGCGGCGATCCGCTGGATATCCTCGGCGGCCTCGGCAGGCGTGCTGAGGTTGCGGTAATTCTGCGGGAACGCGGCCGCCCATTTCAGCGCAAGCCGTGCGGCGCGCGGTGGCGGCAACGTCTCGATCAAGGCGGCCTCGACGTCCGATACCCAGCCGCGCACCATCCGCTGCAACCGGAGCGCGAGCGGCGCGGCGTCGGGCATTCGTCCCTCGCCGCGCAGGTCGAGCGTGTAGCGGATCATCGCGACCTCGCCGTCCTCCAGCGCGATCGACCAGTTCAGGATGCTCGCATTCGCCGCCTCCGCCAGCATGTCGCCGATCGCGACGCGGCGGCTGGTGGTGACGTCGTCGCGCGGTAGCCAGACGAACCCGAACAGGTGGCGACCGAGCGCCGACTGGACCAGCACGAGCGCGGGCCGCGGCCGATCCGCGAGGCTCATCGCGGTCAGCGCGAGGTCCTCCAGCGCATCGGGTGCGAACGCGATCACCAAGTCGTGCGGCAGCGCGGTGAACGCATGCGTCAGCGCCTTGCCCGCATGACCGCGCGGATCGAAGCCGAATTTGGCCTTCATCGCGGCGAGGCGCGTGCGCAACACCGGCACGTCGCGCGGCATCGCGGCCAGCGCGGCGCTGGTCCACAGGCCGCTGTAGATCGACAGCCCGGCAACCGTCGCGCCCTCCATCACCGGCACGACCACGAGGTCGAGCGGCACGGCGCGGTGCACCGTCGAGATCAAATTCGACTTCAGCAGCAACGGCGCGTCGTTGCCCGCCTCGAACCACTTGATCGCCAGCGCACGCGAGGCTTCGGCGAGGATCGGCACGCGGTGTTCGTTACGCGCAATACCGAGCGCCGCGCCGCTGCTGCCGTCGCGATGCCAGACCTGATGGCCGAGCAGCGTCAGGTGCCCGTCGAGGAACCACTGCAGCAATGCCGCGCCTTCGCCCTCGGGCAGCTTGGCGATATCGTCGTCGAGCGCTCCTTGCATCGCGCGCCAGTCGGTCACCGCCGCGCGGACATCGGCCAATACGGCCGTGAGGTCCTCGATCAACCCGCGACGATCACGCGCATCGGCGCGCTCCATCTCGAGATAGATCATCGATTCGGGGCGGCCGGCGCCCTGGCCGTCCGCGTCGATCGCGTGCAGCGTGCCATCGGGTGTTCGCGTCGTCCGGACGACGGGGTGGATGATCCGATCGACCGCTATGTCCTGCGCGCCGATCGCCGCGGCGATCGAATCGACCAGGAACGGCATGTCGTCGTTGACGATCGCGAGGCGCATCCGCCGCCGCGTGTCGTCCGCGCTGATCGGCTCGATCGCGATCGCCGGCGCACCGTCGTCGCGGTGCGCGGCGGTCGCGGCCACAAACGCCGCGGCCTGCGCGACCTCCGCTGGTCCGAAGTCCTTGAGTTCGCCTGGAAGGGCCCGTTCGGTCAACCGGCCCGCAAGGGTTTCGGTGAGCGTTTTCAACGATTGGTTCGCCATAGGTCCGGGCCTATGCGCCCGCTATTCGCCTATCTCAAGGCTTGTGGCAGGTGCGAAGAGATATGCTGCGCCGCACCTAGGCCGCGGCGCACCTAGGCCGCGGCGCACTCCGCAGTGGCGATCGCGGTCAGGTCGCCGTCATAGCCGTCCAGAAAGCTCGGCAGCCCGCCGATCGGCACCTGATGACGCTGGGCATGCCGCAGCACGTCGGTAAACGTCGCGAGTCGGCCCGCATCGGAATTGGCGCCGAAGACGAGTTTGACGATCTGCGCCATCGCCGCATCCTCGCCCGGCAGGCACGCGGTGGACAGCAGGGCGGCGAGATCGTCGCCTTCATGCTCGGCCGCGACGGCAAAATCATGTGCCCGACCCAATGCCCGGTGCAGCGCGGCGCGGCTGCGGGCTTCGGCGGCACGGAATTGCGCGGCGCTCTCGCGCGCCATCGCCAGGTGCTCGCCCAGCGGTCCGGTCGGCAGCGTTTCCAATGGCAGGGGTTCGTCGAGCACGAGTTCCTGCATGACCGGTGCTGCGCTCGCGAAACCACCGCTCGGACCATCGGCCCAGACCTGCGCGGTCTCGCCCAAGGCCTGCGGCGTCGCGCGGACGGCGGCGTCGAGTTCGGCCGCCAGGGTCACCTGCATGCCGGCGTCCGCGAGTTCCTTCCAGTTGATCACGCCGAAGATGAAGTCGATCGTCTCGCCGGCCGATGCGAACGGCATCAGGATGCCGCGGTACAACGTCGTGCGCCCCCGGCTGCTGACGAATTCCGCCTCGAAGCCGATCGGCGCGCGATTGGCGATGATCTGGAGATAATGATCGGTGAGGCGCGACAGCAGCGACCGGCTCGGCACGTCGGCGATCGTCGCGATCGGCCCCTCCAACCCGCATTCCTCGCGCAGTGCCCGACCGAGATACGCGATCTTCGGGTCGCCCATGCCATGGCTGAAATCGAGCAGCACGCTGTGCGGGCCGAAATCGGTGATCGTCTCGGGCTCGAGGTTCGCGATCGACGGATAGGGGCGTCCGTCGAGCAGCGACACCCAGTGATTATAGGCGCGCACGTGCATCCGCCGCTCGTCGCCGCCGAGATCGAACATCACGTCGTTGACGCCTGCGTCCGCCGCGTCGTGCGCGGGGGCCGTAGCGCCGGGCCGCCCGTCATCTCGCCCGCGTACTGTATTCATGCCAAACGCCCCCAAATTCACGGTCAGGCATATACGAGGCCATGGTAAAAGACCCGTAAATACGCAAACCGCTTGTCAGCGCGAAAGCCCCCTGTTATGCGCCGCCCCCTCGACCGGAGACATCCGCCGTCGGGCCGCTTTAGCTCAGCTGGTAGAGCATCGCATTCGTAATGCGGGGGTCACAGGTTCGAGTCCTGTAAGCGGCACCACCCTTCTTTAAGTTACTTAACGTTGGTCAGCAGTATGTTTCCTACGGGAGGCGGTCTAGCTAGGCTATTCGTTTGGGTCCTACGTGGGGCGCTTTGGGTAGGAAGTCGTGGCGATGCTTCGCTTGATCTGTGCCTCTGCGTTGGTTGGACTGGTGGTTGTGGCCCCCGCATCGTCCCAAACCATGCCTGTACCTGATCGGCAGCTTCTGGTGGGCAAGTACCACTTCGAAGAGGAGGGCATCGCGGTCGACGTTAGCCTGAACGCGGACAGCACCGCGGTTTACAGCGTCGGCGGTAGTGTGGGCATTCGCGCGGAGGGCACGTGGGACGTGCGCGGGGACAGGATTCACATTTTCAACAAGCCGGGACCGGTCAAGCTGGAGCAGGCGGGTGTGCCCACGCGTGATCCAGGGGTTGCCTTACGAGTTGTTGCGCAGTTGCCGGACGGTTCGCCCGCTGAAGGCCTTGCGGTCACGTGGCCAAACGCCGCGGGGCTTTACTACATGAGCGACGGCAAGAACGAGACGAGACTGGAGGAGGGCCCGGTCCTCGGCGAGGTGAGCATCGAGCGAGAAGCGGACAGCAAGGGACTGGCGACGTTCTTCATGAAGGCCGGTGGGGCGAACAGCTACCGCTTCACGTACTACCCGAGCGACGTTGAGCCGTTCGACTTCCAAGCAAGGGCGTTGGACGCAAAGGCAGATGTGCTGGAGGTCGAGCTCGGAAGCGCGTCTGCGAAGTTGCATCGCGTTCGGGACTAAGACCCCGTAAGCGCCGCCATTTCGTTATGGCCTATCTACAAGGGAACGGCGGCGGCTGGGACCAAAGGCCGTTCTGCCGGGAAGCCGCTCAGGTTCTGCGTCTAGGACTTCAGGTAGGGCGATGGTCTCGGCGTACGCTTTACCTATTCATGCGGCCGGCATGTGTCGCGCTTGGAATGTAGGACAACGCCGTTTTGTTCACGTGTCGAGATACCGAAAGGTGCCCGACCGATCTTGGCACCCGCTATTAGTGTTCTTATCTTGTTCGTGAAGGGGGGCGGTATGCCGACGATCGCATTGGGTAAGCATGAGTGGAACTTTGATGAGAGTCAGCGGCTAGGACCACCCGGCGGGTTCGGTGAGGTGTTTCGCGGATCAGGGCCGTCTGGCGATGTAGCTGTTAAGAGGCTCAAGCTTACCGCGGGTGCCGCTGCCCATCGCGAAATGAAGATCGGTGAGTCTCTTGTTGATCGCGAGTATCGCCATGTCGTGCCGGTCTATGACTATGGGCAGGACGCCAACGGTGACGGGTATTATCTTGTCATGCCGATATGCGAGCGGAGTTTGCAGGATCACCTTCGGGATAACGGACCGCTTCCGTGGAGTGAGGCCAAGCCGATCATCCTCGACATTATCGCGGGGCTAAAAGAGGTCGAGAACATCGTCCACCGTGATCTGAAGCCAGGGAATGTTCTCTATCGCGACGGGCGTTGGCAGATTGCCGACTTCGGCATCGCTAAGTTCGTGGAAGACTCCACGTCCCTTGAGACCCTGCGCCACTCACTGACGCCGCCGTATGCTGCGCCTGAACAATGGTTAGGGGAGCGTCCGTCGGGCGGTACAGATGTGTATGCGCTCGGGTGTATCATCCATACTTTGCTGACCGGCGCCCCGCCTTTCGGTGGTGACATAAATGACGTGCGTGAGGCTCATTTACAAAAACCGCCGCCCCAGGTTCTGGGTATCGATCCTCGGTTAGGTGGTTTGGTGAACCACATGCTTAGGAAGGCCCAGGCTGTCCGGCCCAGCTTAGATCGTGTGCAGGCACTAATCCTCGCCACCAATGATGCTCTTCCTGCTGCTGGTCCCCGGGCGTCATTGGCAGCTGCCGGTCAAGCAGTCGCGCGAGCTGCCGCCACTGACGAAGCTGAGCTAGTTGCAGCCCAGACCGCCGCAAAAGAGTGGAAAGCGATCGGAGATGACGGCGCTCGTGATTTTGCAGGCATCCTGAATAGGCTGAAGGCTATCATTGTTGCGGACGCACCAAACGCATCTACGGGCATTCGGGAGTTAGCTCTGGGTCCAGCTAAGCTGCGATGGGATGTGCCGACGCGGCTAGAAAGGCGGGTTCCTACTCGTCCCGGTTTGCCTACGGAGGGCATATGGGAGGTAGCCGCGTTCTCAAAGTTGGAGGTGGCTTGTTCGATCACGAAGGTCAGCTATCATGACCCGAGCGTCTATACGTTCTCGACTACTCTTGCATTCGCTCGCACGCCTCAGGATACCGACTTCCGCTGGCGGGAGGTCGCGTTCTACCATCAGTTTTCTGGTGCAGGCATGAACGAAGCGCCCGTTGCGATCCCGCCGAGTAGCGAGTCTTTCCACACGGCCTTTCAGCCCGTCATTGGCGGTTTGGCAGTTGCGCACGGACCTTTCACAATCGACGCGGAGGATGAGGACACCTTCATCGATCGGTGGACCGGTCTTTTTGCTAAAGCCGCGCATGGCAATCTCAGGCCACCAAACCAACTGCCATTGGGTCCACAATTCTTCGCTTAGGGAATGCCTTTCCTCCTGAACAATGAAAGTTGCGGGATCGCCGCTGCCAAGCGCTTTTTCATTTTGGGGGGGGGCTCCAGCGTCTCTCAGCCACCGCCATGCCGTTGGCGAATTGCTAGGAGTGCCAAGCTTTATCGAAGTAAAATTTAAAACTCCTATAAAATAACCTGTCTCCCGGTTTGTTGCTACGACGAGATACTAAGAAATTCGATACTTGGTTCTAAATCTAAGTGCCCGCTTCCACCACCCTTCGCGAAGTGGGCCGGTCGTAGGCGAGGCCAAGGTCCAGCCAGTGTGTCACGACGTAATACCTACCATCATCATGTGATTGATATAAATTCAGGATCTTCGTCACGCGACTTCTGGTGACACTGGCCGGCGTTTTGCGTGCTGTCGTTCTGCGAAGATTATCGTCGCTGCTAAGGAGCATATCGACAATTTCTTCGTCAGGCAGAGCGGCGAAATCCTTCGCGGGCATTATCTCAATAATTTTCGCCTTCATAATGATGGGAATGTCTAATTTCATTAGCTCGCTTGATCCGCCCTTGTGGATCTTCAGGATAAGGCGAGCGGCGTCTGTAAAATCTTTGTAATAGCCGCCGTCATCCGGTTGGCTTACGCGCAACCTAGGAGTCTTTCCGATGCGCTCACTGTCGTTCTCAGCGCCAAGCGCTTTGAAAAAGCTTAGTACCGCTCCCGAGATATATGCCTTTCCGGTATCAAGCACGCTGCGGACTAAAGCGAGATCATTTCTATCTCGCTGAGCTGCTACGATGTCCAAAGCCTTTCTAATCAATTCGCGCTTCTTAGCCGCCGCGGGGTCTGAGTTGCCGATACCGAATGCTAACAGGCCTAAGCCCGTCGGCGGTTTGATGCCTTCAGGCCAATTGATCGAAAAGTAGGTTTCGAAGCCGTCTTCAAGGTCAGCGCGGAGTTGTTCGCCATGTTTGCCTATTCTGCGAGCGGCGAGGGCTTGGAATGCTCCGACACGATGCGTTGAGGTTTCAAGCAACGCTTCCAAAAGCGGTACGGGCATGGATCGCATACGCTCCGCGGCGTAAAGCTCGAAGAACTCCAAGCCGACCGTATCCAGTCCGCTTCCGAACGCCAAAATCGAATATGAGGTCTTCGGTTTTCCCAGTATCTTTTGTGCTTCATCTAACGATGGTGCCTGACCCAAGCGGTCAAGGGCTTGAAGGGCAGCGTATCGGACGACCGGCGCATCATCATCTCGTGCCCGTTCAAGTGTGGCTATGCTCACTAGGTCACGCTCGCTCATCTCTCGTAAAGCTGCCGCACGGACGACTGAGGAGCGATGATCAAGTCCTGTCTGCAATTCCTGAATTGACGCTTCGTCGAGGTGCTTAAGAACCTGGCTGAGTACGTCCAAGTCTAATGTTTCAAAAGAGGTCGATAGAACGTAGCGAACTGCCTCCTGCTCGCTTGAGCGCATCATGATTGTGATTGCTGTTTCCAGCGCAGCGGTCGTCGTATCCTTACTGGCTAACTCCACCTCCCGAAGAGCAATGTTAAGTTCTTTGTACGTACCAAGATCACGTAGGTAATGGAGCGCCATCAACTTGACTGCGGCGGTCGATTTTGAGCCAAGCCAATATTCCCCTATCGGATCATCGCTGCCGTTTTCTACCGGCTTTACCGAGAGCTGTAGCATCCTCATTGCGGCAATAGCACCGGCCTGCACGGCCGGCTCCGAAAGCATGCTGAGGCTTGTCAGAAGAGAGGGGCGGGATTCGGTAAGCTCCGCCAGCCATGTCCATAACGGAACGTTTTCGGCTTGCAAAGAAGTAAGGCCTGATTCAAGCAATCCATACCGCTCGATAAAGGAAAGTTCGAAACTCTTCCGCGCAGAGTAAATCAAATTCGCGTCATGGGCCGCAAGTACCTGCTTGTCATTCTCTGACCTGCCGTATGCCGTGCCAATCAGTCGTATTCGTGCTACCTCAACGGACTGAAGTCCTTTATCTGAGAATATGTCCGACGCGGCATCATTCAGAAACATTGCATCGGGGGATTTTCCGCCGTTTTGCTCGGGGAGGGGGTCTTCGGTATCATCGATACGGTTTACCCGTTCTCTAGCCTTGTCGTCTTGCTGAATCGGCAGTTGTCTTAAAAGGCGGATGACGTGGGTTGAGAGAAACTCGCGAACTTTAGCGGTAAATTCTTCGGAATATGCAAAAGTTCCATACAAAAAGTTCTTTTCTGATCGGAGCTTTTCCTGAAAAGCGAAAACCTTATTAAGGTCTTTACCCGGATCTCTTGCTTGAACCGGGTCTACTGACTTAAAAAACATTGCCATAACTGGACTGCCGGTACGATCATGACGGGATCGCGATAACTCGAACTCTTCTTCGAATCCGGAACTGTATAAGCCATCGGTCGCGGGCTTCGAACCCCAGCTTGTCCAGATTGCGCCAATAAATAGGTCGCAAGTTTCCATTTCGGCATTGATGATTGCTTGCGGTCTGCCGTTGCCGGATAGCGTCTCTTCCCAGCCTATCAGTTCAAGGCGGCCGCCCATTGGCATGGCGACGGACTTGTTTATTTCGTTCGCGGCGGCGAATGCGGCATGACGCTCGGTTTCGAGGCCACTCGGCGACGCGATGAATGCGCGGATCAGTTTGACGTCCATAGCGGCAGGTTGAGCCACGTCATGGTGTATGAAGCAAGTCCCATGCTCCCCATAGAGAACAAGCGCGGAACATATGTCATCTTATATGTATGGTTGACCCGCATGCAGCGATTGCCCGCAAACGCCTATTGCGAACGCCGTCCAGGCTGACCATGATCGCAACGCCTCCTGAGAAAGCCAGGGGGTGGGGCGTCAGAACTCCAGCCACTAGAACTCGGTCGACAGGATTCCTGTGGCCGGGTGGCATGCGCGCATGTCCAGCTGGTTTTACCGGTAAAGGCGCATGCGCCTGCTCTAGTGGCTAGGTTCTGAACATCCGGCTTCGGCCGTCGCCCCGAGAGGAACATAGGGGTGGCGCAAGGTCTGAGCCGCACGTCGCCCCGCTAGGGGGCAGTCCAATGAACGCATCGAAGCCGAACGTCAGCGCACCTGCGTCCTGACGCCCTTTGTCGCGTCTGCATCACATTAACAGGGAGAATACCATGGTTATGAAGACGAAGGCGCTCGTCCTGAGTGCAGCCCTCGCCGTTACAGCCTGCACCCATCCAGCTGACGTGTCCCGTCCTCTAACCGAGGTTGCCGACAAGAACGCCCACTTCACCGTCAAGGACATCCCCGGCGGATTCAGCGTCGAGGTCCGCTACTCCCGCTACCAGTTCGTCCCGGAGGCGAGCGCACTGCTGGTGGCTTGCCGATCGCTGGTGACCGCTCGCGCCTACGACGAAGCCAAGACCCGCGGTCGAGAGATTGAGCCGATCAACGAACAGACCATCCGTGTCTCGACCGGTCGCAACATCATCAAGGCTCGCACCGCCTGCCGGGCCTTTGCCGCTGCGAAGTGGAAGTGATTGTTTTGCTCCGCAATTCGTGGATGGTTCGCCGCGAACACCGGGGAGGCGGCTTTGCAGGGCAATAGACGAAACAATAACCGGCCCACCTTTCGGGAGAGGAAGCAGGGAAACAGAAAAGCCTTCATTGTCCTCGCCCTAATCGTGTTGGCCGGAGTGGCCTATTTCGTCTGGACGCAGGTCGATGAGCGTAAGGATGCAGATAAAAAGAGACGAGACGCCGAACTGGACCTGGGACTGGAGGCCGCTCGCATGGTCGGCGCTAAGTTCGAGAAAGCGGCGGCGATAAAGATTGGCGTCATCAAAGGTAAGGTCGTCGCCAGAGCGGCGTTCAAGGGTCGTATCTTCTCGCCGACGCAGGAATCGCTGTTTCCCGTCACGGTTGATTATTTCATCAATCTCGATCGGATGGGGAAGGAGGCTTATCACTGGAACGCCGGCGACCGCACGCTGACCATCGACATGCCCGACGTCACGGTCGCCAAACCGAACATAGATGAGGGGGCGGCTATCATACGCCAGCACGGATCATTCATATCTCGCGAGGCTGCGCTCGCCATGGCTCGGCAAGTGTCGGTCCGGGCGGAAGCCAGGTCGGAGGCGTTCGCGCACGACCCGAAGAATATGACGAAAGCCAGAGAGAATGCGCGGACGGTCGTGACCAATCTGGCGCTTCAACCTTTGAAAGCGGCCGGCATGACCAATGTGCGGGTCGCCGTATCCTTCCCGTGGGAGCCTAAAACCTACCTGAACCAACCGTCCCAGCAATGGGATCGATCCCGAAGACCCGAAGAGGTCATGGGCGGACGCTGATCGTCCTCACCTAACCCGCCGGCACGACCCGGCAACATTACCACCACCACAGGCCCTCGGAGCAATCCGGGGGCCTTTTTCTTTGGAGAAACGCAATGCTTTCAATCCGAAATTCCGCCGACATGGACCGTGCGCTCGTGTCGCTGCTCGACCCCGCACTTCGCCGCCTGCTCACCCTCCGCCGCGATCAGTTGGCCGAGGATGGGCTGGACCTGGACGAGATCGTGCACATCATAGTCGTGCGTCCCGGCGACACCCTCGCGGAGGTCGAGGCCGAAGCCGGCGTGGCGATCGGCACCAACCTCGTGGACGGCAGGAAACTCGGCGACCCCGAGTTCGAGCCGCTTTTCGAGTACGTCAATCGCAAGGACGGCTGGCTCGAAGCCGTGATGATCCTGTCCGACGACGGGTTCGGACTGGTGTTGTTTGTCCCCGACACGATCGACATCGATCCCGCCATCTCTCTGCTGCTGCGCCGGTGCGTCGCCGCCTGATCAAAGCTCACCCCTCGACCTAACCAACCCGCAGCCCCTGCGGGGGCTCGCCCCCAAAGGAATACGTATCATGCTGCATTTGTACGATCGCACCTCCGCGGCACACGCGTTGACGCTCGGCCTCGACCGCCAACTTCACCGTCTGCTGACCAAACGCATCGCCGCGCTGGGGACGCCCTACGGCGACGTGACGGACCACACTGAGTTTCTCGTCGTGGAACCGTTCGACACCGAAGCCGACATCGTTCGGCACATTGGCTTTTCACCACTCGTCGAGCCATTCGACGGCTTCCGCTTCGGCGAACCCGACTTTCATCCAGGGGGCTGGGACTGGCTGGCGGAGCACGGCGGTTGGTACGAGATGGTCGTAACCTTCGGCTCCACCTTTGCCTACATACTGCTGATCCAAGATAAGGACGGAGTCATCCCCGAATTACGCCGTCTATGCCGGCGTTATGTCGCAGAACGATAGGTGGGGCGGCGGTAAAGAAACTTGGTGCAACGGCGTTGACAAGCGAGTTTATAGCGCCCAGCTAACCCACGTTCGACCGATCATTCAGTCGAATCTTTAAGGCATCCCCAAGTCGTCGGTCAATGACCGGTGCGCTCTAACTAACGTTCGGTCAATGACCGGCAGAGCCAGGATGTTACCTTATGACTAAATTTACTCAACGTATTCGTCTCTCTTCGCAAGGCGTTCGGGACGCGCTTCGCTGTGAACCTGAGATACAGCTCGACCTTCGGCACGCGGGCCTCGCAATCACCCTTGCGGTGATGTTTTCCCTTTTGGACGACGGCGTGGACGATCCTGATGAAATGTACGGGTATTTGGAGGCGCGAGGCTCGAAGTTCGACTTAGAAACCATCGAGACCTTGCTCGAAGACTACGACGGCAGAGACGCCCAGTACCATCTTTGGACACGGCTCTGCGACGACATCTACGTTCCGTTGATCGCTTAATCACTCGCATATAGCGCCGTCGACCTTTCACGGGTCGGCGGTCGCTGGCCGACCATGCCTTCTGCGCGTGCAGCGCACGATCGCCGCGTGCGATCCGCTCTTTGAAGCAGCAACCCATAGGAAGCAGCAGTGAAATCGATATCTACCCTCAAGGTGAACAGGTCACCGGGGGCGCAATCGACGCGTCCCATTGACCTGGACATAGCGTCGTTCCCGGATCAACCGGCGCGGCGCTCAGACGGTCCGCCCAGCACCATCGCCAACGTTCGGCACATGCTGGACGCCAACGGCGTGACCGTCCGTTACAACATCATACGCAAGCGCACTGAGATAGCAGTGCCGTGGGTCTTCGGCACGACCGAGAACAACGACGCCGTGTCGATGACCCATGTTCTCAGCCTGGCCAGCCAGTACGGCATGCCCACGGGACTCGTTCCGCCCATCGTCGAGGCAATCGGGGACGAGAACTCCTTCAACCCCGCTGCTGACTGGATCAACAGTCGACCGTGGGACGGGGAAGACCGTCTCCCAGCCTTTTACAACACGATCACGCCGCGGGCGGAGTATCCGGTCGAACTTCGCGACCTGCTCATGCGCAAGTGGATACTAAGCGTCACGGCGGCGGCGACGATGCCGGACGGGTTCCGGTGCAGAGGGGTGCTGACCTTGCAGGGGTCTCAAGGCATCGGCAAGACGAGCTGGGGCATGAAGCTCATCGACGACGAGCGGCTCGGCAAACAGCTGATCAAAGTCGATCACCATCTCGACGCGGGCAACAAAGACAGCCAACTCGGGGCGATCGACCATCTGATCGTCGAAGTCGGCGAGCTGGAGAGCTCGCTGAAACGCGACATTTCGCGGCTCAAGGGGTTCTTGACCAACGGGACCGACAAGATCCGTCGCCCGTACGGAAAGGCCGCGGTCGAGACGCAGCGACGGACGGTGTTCTACGCGACCGTCAATGCGGCGGACTTTCTGATCGACCCAACCGGCAACGCCCGCTTTTGGACCATTGCCTGCGAACATATCGACCACGCGCACGACATCCCGATGCAGCAGGTCTACGCCCAGTGCGCAGTTCTGCTCAAGGATGGTGAGAAGTGGTGGCTGACCGGCGAGGAAGAGGTGCTGCTCGAACGGCAGAATAGCCTGCATCGTAGCTTTAGTCTGATACGCGACCGCCTTGTCACGATCATCGATCCAGAGGCGACCGGCACCAAGCCTATGACCGCCAGCGAGGTGCTCGAGGCCGCCGGCATTGATCACCCGACCAATCCGCAGGCCAAGGAGTGTGCGTCGTTCCTGCGCGAGTGGTTCGGGGAACCGAAACGTATCCAGGGGCGGGACAGATGGCGCGTACCCTTACGTCCTGATTCCTCAGGGGACGCGCCGAACGAACACAATCCAAGACCATTAAAAGACAAGTTTGATTAAACTTATACCCTGAAAACAAGGGGTAGCAGTGGGGGGAGGGGTAGGAGACCGGTAAACCCGATGACCGACCCGGCGCCGACGATGTGGCCGACAGAAGTTCGCGTCGCTGCCGCCCCCCCCCCCACCTGCGCCTCCGTCGTCCTTCGCACGGGCGAACGACAACGAATTCCAGCAAAACTCTCGGCCATCCCGGCCACTCCCCCCCTCTCAGCAGACGCGAACCACCGCCCGGCTACGTGCCCGCGCGGGAAGGGTTTGCGCATGCCGCACACACACCAAGGAACACTTTATGCTCAATCTATCCGGCAAGGCTTCGGCCGCGCATATTCGGATCAAACCTAAACCCCAGCCCAAGAACCTGCTCGAGCGGCTGCGGCAACTCGTCGCAGACTGCGGTCCAAACAAGAACGATCAAGCCATTGTCGCGATCACGGTCTGCATCGGTGAACGCATCGACACGACTAAGGCTATCTGCGAGGTCTTGGCCCGCCTTGGCTTCGACACGCGTCACGTCGCCATGATGCTGATTAAGAACTCCGCCGCGAGTCCCGGTCCTGCTCGCTGGCGGAAAGACGGCGACGGTCACCACCATCTGCTGCCCTGACGCACCGCCGCACGGTCCTGTCTCTCGGCGGTTCCGTGCGACTGTTTCCTCGAACGCCACGGCGCCGATCCGCGCACCCGTGGCCACCAACATGCGCCGATCCCGGACGCCCCCCAGCGGCTCCGCATTATCGCTCTTTCAAAAGGAATATCAGCATGCCCAAAGCCCATTTAACTCACGCGTTCGCGCTGAACGCACAGTGCGAAGCGGGTCGCTCGCGCTCCGACTGGTACGATGAATCAGTTACCGGTTTCGTCCTAGAATGCCGATCGACCGGTGGTAAAACGTACTACCTCCGATACCCCGATGCCGCTGGCAGGCAGAAGCAGCATAAGATTGGCCGGTACGAAGACATCAGCTTCGCCACCGCCAAGAAAGCCGCCCAGCGTCTCCGTTCGGAGGTCGTAATGGGTGTAAACCCCGCAGCGAAGAAGGCCGAGGCCAAAGCTATCCCTCTGTACGCGGAACTTGCCGCGATGCACTTGGCCGACGCCGAACTTCACCAGCGCAGTTTCAGTACCACCCGAGGCTACATGAAGCACATCCTCAAACGGTGGGGTCGCACCCGTGTCAGCGACATTGACGCTCGTGCGGTGGCACAGTGGTTGGCGACGAAGCGGGATGAAGGTTTAGCCCCCGCGACGGTCATCAAGATCAAGGCGATCTTCGGGAGATCGTACGAGCTTGGCATGCGCTGGGGTATCGCGGGATGCGATCGGAACCCCGTCCGTGGAATACAGAGCAAGCCGCTGAACAACGCCCGAGAACGGTTCCTCTCGACCGAGGAGGCCGGGCGCCTGATCACCGCCGCGGATCGGTCGCGCAATCCGCTGCTCTCGCCCGTGGTCGGGTTGCTGCTGCTGACCGGCATGCGCGTATCCGAGCTGCTGGCCATGCGATGGGAGCATGTCGATCTGATCGGCCGCAGCATGTACGTGCCGACCTCGAAGACGGGGCGGTCCAGGTACGTACCGCTTGCGCAGGCGGCGGTGACGATCATCGAGCAGATGCAGAGGATCGAGGGGGCGGTGTTCCTCTTCCCCAGCCCGAAGGTGCCCGCGAAGCACCTGACGACGATAAAGCACGGGTGGCAGACGGCTAGAGACGCCGCTGGACTGCCGGGGCTCCGGATCCACGACCTGCGCCACTCCGCGGCGTCCTTCATGGTCAACTCAGGCGTCGACCTCTTCGCCGTCGGTAAGGTGTTGGGACACGCCAACGTCGCCAGCACGGCGCGATACAGTCATCTCGCGAACGACACGTTGCTGGCCGCAGTCGAGGCGGGCGCAGCCAAGCAAGCTCAGCCTGCCTGATCCCTGTCCTCACCCGCTCGCTGACTTCGGTCGGTGGGCGGGTGAGGAGGACTCCCCATCGGCTATTTTTTTTTGCCGTCGCGTGACGGCCACAGGAGACAAGATATGAATCATTATCACCCCGAAACCGAGCCGTTGATCGCCGGCAAGTCCCTGGCGACTTGGGACAAAAAGTGGGTCGATCTACCCGGCGGTTTCGCCGCGTCCCATCGGTCGCTGAGAGGCATGGCGGGGCTATTTCGCGCCGTGGAGAACGGGGAGACGGTCGTCATCGGCAAAGGGGCGGGTCGCCTAGAAAATCGTTTGTATGGGCGCCTCGGTGACCTTCGGCGCGAGGGCGACAGCGGACGTAGGTATGAGTCGGGTCGGTTCATTCACGCAAACATGGATAGGCTGAAGCTCGAGGTACTTGTGACCGGCGACGACCGGGAGGCGTGCGCCACAGCATTAGAGCTACTGCGTCCCATGCTGATCCTGCATCGACCGCGCGAGAACGCTCCGGTCGCGATCGTGGATCGGATCATTCGGTCGGCGTATCAATAGCGCACCTTAATGACCGGCGCTCACCTGCCTCGCTTGCGCCGCGTTACAGCTCCGATCGCACGAACGTTCCCCGCTCCGCTTGCTCGCGTCGGCGTGGTGGGGAGCGTGCTGCATCACGCGGACAACCAGTCGGACTCTGCATCGTCCACCGCGGCGAACATGTCGCCCTCCGCCTGCATGGCGCTGAGATGCTTACGTACGGCTTCAGCGTCTCCGTTACGAGGAAACCGGCGGTCGGCGACGGCTCCCATCGCAAGCTGACCGACGAGGTCGCCCCGATCTTTCTGTGTGATCAGCCACTGCCCGAACGCCGGTTTCGGTTCCTGCTGGTCGTCATCGTGATCAATCATTCTCGCGTTCCTCGAATCGTTGGCCCGCCAATCGCACTAGATTGATGTTCTTGCAATGTTCTTGCGAATCAACCCGGTTCGCGCCTAGCTATGAGCATGCCGTTCGCGGCGACTCGACACTGATGGAGCAACGAAATGCAGCACGATCTGTGGCTGAGAGCGGCTGCGCGCGCCATTTACGACAACGTCTACCCACCTGTGGATCCAGCGCCGTTCAGCTTCGACGAAGCCGAGCGGTTCGGGACCGTTGAGTACCGGCAGGCCGTCGGCGCGGCACAGGATGCCCGGTCGGTTCTGGCCGCTCAACATGAGCAATTCCTCTTCGCCGCGATCCTCTAGGTCATGTTTTCAAGGAACTCAGACCAACCAGTCGTCGTCCCGCTGCAGCGTCGTGACGTTGCCCTGAGGCTTCACGACGTCCCGTTCGCGCTGGTGCCGTGCGAGGTGCCGTTCTTCCTCGTCCACACGCAAGCCGGGTTTCCGTCGCCCGCGCAGGACGACATGCAGGAACCGATCGACTTGGGCGCATGGCTCGTCGAGCATCCAGCCGCAAGCTACATTATGCGCGTGGACGGTCGATCGATGTCCGGTGCCGGGATCAACGACGGCGATCTAATCGTCGTGAATCGAGCCAAGAAGCCGAAGACCGGCGCGATCGTCGTGGCGTTAGTGCACGGCGACCGGACTCTAAAGCGTCTTCGCTACGTCGACGGCCGTCATTGGCTTGTCCCCGAGGCCGAGGGGTTCGCGGACATCCTGGTCGACGAGCACGTCGAGATTTGGGGTACGGTCGTCGGCGTCGCCCGCAAGATGGTATGAGCACGCCCATCGCGCTCATCGATTGCAACAACTACTACGTTTCCTGCGAGCGCGCTTTCGACGCCAGCTTGATCGGCGTGCCGGTCATCGTGCTGTCGAACAACGACGGGTGTGCGATTGCTCGGTCTGCGGAGGCCAAGGCGCTCGGCATAAAGATGGGCGATCCGATCCACCACTTGCGCGACAAGGTGCGACAGCATGACATTCAGGTTCGCTCTTCCAACTACGCGCTGTACGGGGACATGCAGCGCCGCGTGCTCGCCGCCTGCGAGTCCTTCGCCCGCGACTTCGAGATTTACTCGATCGATGAGACGTTCCTGGATTTAGCCGGGTTTGAGGGCCGTGACCTTGTCGCGCACGCGAACGCAATGCGTGCTCAGGTCCAGCAGTGGACGACGATCCCCACCTGCGTCGGCATTGCGGAGACAAAGACGCTGGCGAAGCTGGCGAACGCGGCGGCCAAGAAGAACCCGCGGTTCGGCGGCGTGGCGGATCTGCGTGACGACGACGTGCGACGGGAGGTGATGCACGCCTTCGCCGTTGGCGACGTGTGGGGCGTCGGCAATGCGACTGCACGCAAGCTCACTGATCTTGGCATCGACACCGCCGGTGCCCTGCGAGACATGCCGATGAAACAAGCGCGCGCCGTCGGAACGGTCGTCCTTGAGCGATTAGTCGCGGAGTTGCGGGGTGTTCCGTCAAATGCGGTCGAGGCGGTCGAGCCGCGGCGGAAGGGCATGGCCGTGACGCGGTCGTTCGGAACGCCGATCTGCGACTTCGAACGGATGATGGGCGCACTGTCGCAATACGCGCTGCGGGCTGGCGAGAAGCTGCGATCGCACGGGCTGGTCGCGGCCCGGCTGACCGCGTTCTTCCACACGAACAAGCACAAACCCGATCGGCCCCAGTACGGCGGGTCGCGGATGGTGACGCTGCATCCGATGACGAACGACAGCCTCGAACTGATCGCGGCGGCCAGGCGCGGCGCCGAGAAGGCGTGGCGTGACGGCTACGCCTACACGAAGGCGGGCATTATACTGGACGATCTGCTTCCCGAGGACGAGAGGCCTCGGACGCTGTTCGAAGATGACACGGCCAAGCGCGACCGGCTTATGGGCGCACTCGATGCGATCAACGGGAAGTTCGGCACATGGACGGCGGTGACGGCATCGCAAGGCTTCAAGCGCGAGTGGAAAATGCGGTCGGAGATGCGGTCGCCAGCATGGACGACAGACATTGCTGAAGTGCCAACTGTCTCTGCGAGGTAGAGGATTGGAAGGAGACTACTCCGTGGCGTGCGCAGCATTGCGGCTTTCGAACGCTCAAGCCTTAGGGGAGACGGACACGAGCTTAAACATCGCTTCCCCAATATATGCCCGAAGTGCGCGCCGCGTCAGGCTAATCGTCTTGCCTTCAACGAGGCATGAGGCAATTGCCGGCTTCAATTGCTCAGTGGCACCGGTATCTTGCAAGCTCCATGGACGTGAAATTAGCAGAGCGTGAGCCGCAAGCGGCGACGATCGAGCGACGCAATCGCCGAGGGCACGTTCCGGGCGATAAGTGACCGGCAGCGCTGTAAGAGGACCATTGAACTCACCAGCTAAGTTAAGCGGAGGAAGGTCCTTAATCGAGGTCCGAACTGGCGCCTTTCTGAACTGGCGGCGATATAGTGCAGGATATAGAGCACCCCGCAGCACATTCGGTTGAATTATCATCATGGTGATAGGGTGAGCTGGGTTGGCATCAGTAGCAAGGCACTTGGAATTTGAAGCCTTTGCCGCCAATTCGGCAGACTCTCTTGTATTGGGTACCGATTTTATAAATTCGAGAGCTACCGATCTAGTCTTTTCCCCTCCTACAATGCAATCTGCGTACCTCGCTACGAACACGTCGGCTTTATCTTGTGGCAGGTCCGCTCCAAATTGCGCGACAACGGCGGAAGCTGAGAGAACGCTCACGCATGCAATTGAAAAGCTAGCTACGCCAAACCGCTGCATGACAATCCCCACAATCTATTATTTTAATCTATATTTGGTTTATTCGGGCCTGCTGGCAACGGCATCTACTTTTCGCGTTGGAAAGACCGGCCCTCGTACCGTCATCCGGTCGGCGGGGTATGAGCGCTGCAACGATAGAACGTCGTCATAGCTGCCGGTTAACCACCGCTCGTGATCGTCTGGTTGCAGGATCGTGATCATCGCCTTCGGGTGTATCGGCGCAACCAGCTCGTTCGCGTCGCAGGTGACCATCGCGAAGTAGCGCTTATCGCCGACCTGCCGCCAGAAACCGGCGATCGCGAACACGGACTGATCCGTCACCCCGAACCACATCTCCCCCTTGATCGGCTTCTTACCGTCGCCGAGGTCAGTGGGCTCGCGCGCCCATTCACAGAACTCCGTCAGCGGGATCAGGCAGCGGTTGGCCGGATCGCTGACGAGCGACCGCCATTGTGGGAGATGGAGGGTGCGGACGTTGGTCTGCGCTACCTTGCGGCCAGCTTGCTTTGCTTGCCCCGCCAGTACGTCCCATTCCATCACGTCCAGACCGCGACGGTCGCTTTCCTGGCGGACGACATATGCTCGACCGAACGGGCGCAATTCCGTCGGATCGAACCGGTTATCCATTGGCTTCTCAGCGAGCCATTCCGCGCCGAACCGCTCGATGATGGTCTCCGGCTCACCGTCGAACCTAGCTCGGTTACACATGATTTAGAACTGCTCCGTTGGACATTGCATCTCCTCTTCGCCGCTAACGCAGCCGCAACGGCCTAGTGTCCTCGCGTTGCCGGAGATCAACGCGATTATCCCTGTTTTGACGGGTCCAGCTTAAGCAGTCAGCTAATATCGCCTTGCCGACGCATGTAGCTGGTTCATTGAGCTAACCGCGAGCCGATGCGCAATGGCACTGAACCGCTGTCTCAGACGCATCATCCGATTGCGGAAATCTTGCCGGAACTGCGGCCTGCAGAGATGCAGACGGTGTACTTTCAGTGCATGGAGGACGGCCCCGCTAGCCTGCTGGCGCCGGTTGAGGCTGAGTTCGCGAGACGCGGCCTGTCACCTCACGCAATGACGTTCGGTTGATGGAGCGTGATCACCGCCGAACGGATCGCGGACCTGATCGAGCAAGCTCCATGTTGAGCCCTCGTGGCGCTCACAGTGCCGCATGAACGATTGAGGGCGGACGGCACGACCGGAAGTTGCCGAGCACGTTTACAGCGATCTCTATCGGCCGATTGATATTGAGGAGGGACAGCTTCGTTTGCCGCTCTAGCTAGGCGAATGGCGGAGGCCGGGTCGATCTGTAGAGGGCACTTGGTCCGCAGTCGCCCAATTCCAGACATTCAGCCTGTTTTACACGCTTCTCAACGTCGGCCATTCGTTCATCTGGCTGAATGGCAACTGACGTGGCAACGAAGGAAGGGGCCACAAGGCGTCATACCGGGTTAGTTTCCGGTCATTCGGCAATGCACATTATCGATACGTCGGCACCGGATCGCAACGTCGATGGCACTGCAGGCATACAATCTGCGTTCGACCGCAATGACTGCGCCGACACTGCCCACTGACCGTCGAGACATACCGTCATGGGTGTTGATTGCGGCGATGTTGCTGAGCTTCATCGCTGCGGAATATCCACATACGTTTTTAATTGATTGGGTCCGGGCGGTACCTGCCGTTTCGGCGTTAATCGCACTTAGCGTGGCTATCATCATCGGCAGGCGAACCACGCGACCTCGCCTCGCTGCTGGCGCAACGGCCTTCCTTCAAATGACGCTTTTTACGTTATTGGGCGTCGTTTTGGCCTATGCGCTGGCCGCGAAGTCGGGAGTTCTGTGGGACGACCGTCTGGCAGCGGCAGACCGCGTGATCGGGTTCAACTGGCCAAAAGTGCTGGCTTTGCTCGACAAGGTTCCAGCAGCGATCTTCGTGCTAGGATTGGCCTATCACAGTCTCACCGTGCAGATGATCGTTGTGATTGTGGCGCTGAGCAGCGTATCGAAGTTCGACGTGCTCAGGACTACCGTGTGCGCAGCGATCCTTTCCGGGTTCGTCACGATCCTGATCTCGGGGCTGACGCCCGCAATGGGCAACCTGTTCGATCCTTCTCACTACCGGCATCTTTGGCCGTCCGTGGCATGGCTCGAGCGGGGATTGATCACTGGCCTTCGCGATGGATCGCGCAAGGTTCTCGATCTCACGATGCTTATGGGAATAGTCAGCTTCCCGAGCTTCCATGCAACGCTCGCTGCGATCTTCATCTGGTCATTCCGAGCCATGCCCCGGTTGACGGTTCCAGGTGCGGCATGGGCGGTACTCACCATTCTTGCGACGCCAGTTTTCGGCGGCCATTATGGGGTCGACGTCATCATGGGGCTGATATTGGCGCCACCTGCGATCATCGTTGCGCATCGCATCACGCGGCGCAGGCCGTCTCCTTGTCCGTCGACCTCCGCTTTATCGGCATCAGGTCCGCTTGATCGTCAAGGGCGGCATTAACTAGCGACGCCGCTTCGGTTACGCCTCCGCCGGAGGCTATACCCGTGGCGAACTGGCGCGCGACGCGGCGATAGCTCGGGTTCGTTAACAGACGCCGCAACGCCGGTTCGAGGCCGCCCTGGCCTGCGTCCGCCGGAGACACAACACAGGCGGCGCCGATTCGCGCAAGACGTGCGGCCGTCGCTGGTTGTTCAAACGCCAGCGGCACGGCCACGATCGGAATCCCGGCAGCCAAAGCGTCCAACACGGTGTTGAAGCCGCCGTGCAGTATCGCAGCCGAGCATTGGTGCAGGATCTGGGTCTGCGGCAAGAACGCCCGGACCAAGGGATCACCGGGAAGGGAGGCGGCTTCGATTTCGCTCAGCCCGCCGCCATGCGCTACCACCGCGCGAGCACCAACTGCGGCGCATGCGCTCGTCATCGCTGCAAACAGCGCTCGCCGCGCACCTTGCAAGGATCCGAGCGAACAGAATATCAACGGCCGATCGTCCTCCACCGGGAGGGTTTCTGCCGTTTCACTAAGCCGCCATGGTGAGCCATATCGGAAACTCGCGGGAAGCGCGGCGCGGGGGAAGTCGAGGCGTGCTGGACATTGGGCGATCTGCAAACGTTCCGACCATTGATATTTTGGGTCTGGATCAAGACCCCAGCGACGGGCGTAGGTTGAAACGGTGCCGGTGATCGGTCTCATGAGCAGATCGCTTACCGCGTAGCCGCCCTTGTTCCGGTTGATACCGATCGCATCCGGACGATACGCCCACCCAAGAAACGGTGGCGGGACCGTTGCCTCCCTGAGCAGGGGCAACCCGGTAACTGCGGTGATAAAGGGCAGACGAAGATGCCGAGCCACCAGCGCACCAGCCGGCTCAACGGAGTCCGCAATTACCGCATCGATGCCAAGCCTAGACAAAGCTGATGGCAAGGTCTCGAGAAGCAGACGGGTCATCCTGGCAGTGCTGCGGATCATCCTGGGGAGCCCGATAAATCCTGAAGGGTTTGCCAGCGTGCACATGTGTTTCGCCAGCGAACCTTCCGGGTCCGCAGGATGGTCGATCGCCGCGAAGCGCACTGCCGAACTGGATACGAGCGATGCCGCCTCAGCCATGTGGACCACGGTGATCTGGGATCCGGTCGATGCAAGGGCGGAACCCAGAGCTACCAAAGGATTGATATGCCCGGCGGTCGGCGGCGCAATGATCGCGATATGTCGCCTTCCGAAGGTCACGTTCTTATAGCTTTCCATCGCCACTAGGTAATCACCGGCTCGTATCAGCAATCGCGTCTGGCGATAGTTCCATCGCTCTGCACAATGATAGCGTGGGTCGTGTCCGACTGACTGTTTGGTTGGCAAGCGCTAGCGCGTTAGGGGACGGTCCGCTTCCCTTCCCATTCCCGCCATTCCGCTTCCGCCCACTTGCGGACCTTCAGCCCGTTGGTAAGATTGACGCACAGGAGGCGAACAATGAAGCGACCGAAATTGGCGTTCAGCTTTGCGAAGGGTGCGGCAATGGGTGCTTTGATGGTCCACGTCGGTATCAGGCTAGCTTCTGCGCTCGCCTAGGTTCGTGTCCGCTTTCCAACAAAAAGCGGCTGCTCGCCCCCCGCCCCGACACCTGAACGAACGGCTGCTTACCTCGATGTTCGCCCGTAAGCAGCCAGTCCGCAATCCTTTCCTATACGGCCATCCCGCTTGCGCTCATAAGCGGCCGTTCGAGGCCGGGTAAATCGGTGCGAAGCCTGTCGACGAAAGGTTATATGCTTGCGGGCTCTATTTGCTCCGATCCTTGCTGGTGCCACGTTCGGTGGTCGACTTGTGGCGTGTATTGGCGCGGCGCTGAGCATCGCGTTCACCGCACTTGTGACAGCGATGGTATTCGGAGACGGGTGGCCCGCCGTGCTGCTCGTGGCCCCCATGGGCGCTTCGGCGGTACTCATCTTTACCGTTCCTGCCAGTCCGCTCGCGCAACCCTGGGCAGTGATCGGTGGCAACGTCATCTCGGCTATTGTCGGCGTTGGGATAGCATCCATGGTGTCATCGCCTGGGCTTGCGAGTGGCCTGGCAGTCGGAGGTGCAATCCTGGCGATGTCAGTACTGCGCTGTCTGCACCCTCCTGGCGGGGCTGCCGCACTGACCGCGGTGATGGGCGGTCATGCGGTCACAACAGCCGACTGGATGTTCCCGCTAATGCCAGTGGGGATTAACGCAGTAATCCTGACCGCTGCCGGGGTGGTCTTTCATCATCTGTCTGGCCATTCGTACCCGCATCGCCCTGTATCAGGCCTGCAGGTGCCCGCCGGTTCGCAGGTTGAGGGCATCCCTCATCCTGAAGATCTCGACGCAGCGCTCGCTGACCTTAACGAGACATTCGACATCGGCCGCGACGATCTCGAGCTACTGTTTGACCGTGTGAGAGCCCATGGGGCAATGCGTCGTGGAAGTGAGAAGTTTGCGGGCCGCCGTTAGGCTCCACCGATCAGGTCGCGAGATCGTTTGCGTATACCCGTGCCCGTTCAATTCACCGACACCTAGAAGCGGACCGTCCGCTTTCCTTCCCATGCCGGACGCTGGCCATGCGGCGAATATCCCCTCTGCCGAACGGCTATCGTCAGCGGGTTTGTCGGTGTAGCGTGGTTATTGAACTTTAAGGCGCGTTGATGGCTGAGCTATCGGAACTAAGATACGCAGTGGAGATTGCCGATATTAGCTTGCCGCGCGCGTGGACAACGGTGGCATTACGCTTGTCGCTCCAAGGAGCGTTACTTGAGCTGCGCCTTTGTCGGCGCGAGCCGGGTCCGAGGGCTTTTCGGATATTTGATCGGCAAACCGGCGAACCTTACGTCGAATGAGAGTACCTGATCGCACGGCACCTATCGAGGGCAGGTCGCTCGAAACCCGCCCGTCCGCTTTCCTCCCATTTCGGACATTCCGGAACCGAATGATCGACGAAACGCGCGAAGAGGCCTAGTTAGACAACGCTAAGCGATTGAATAATAACGGTTAGACAATCTGGAGGCCCGACCGGGCCTTGAGTAACAAAGCTAACTCAATGGCTTAGCCTGTCTAACTTGGTCGGAACCGCCGACAAATATCCCTCCTGTCCCGCGTCCGATGGCTAACCGTTCTCCCTGGTCATCTACGGCCACTACGCCCAATAGCGGACACTCCACGGGCCGGGGTGACTGCGGATCACCCGCCGGCTAGGTGAGAGTGCTGATAGCGATCTGAAGTCGATCAGTCTTTAGGAGAGTGCCTGTGCTTTTTCACACCATGGTCGGATCGAATGACATTGAACGGTCCAAGCGCTTCTACGACACGGTGCTCGGCACCTTGGGTGCAGGGGAAGGGACGCGGAACATCGCCGACAGCGGCCATACACGTCTGATATACAATAACGGCAAAGGAACGAACTTCATCGTCAGCCAGCCGATCAACGACGAATCGGCAAGCGTCGCGAACGGCAGCACCGTCGCATTTTCATGCGACTCGCCCGAACAGGTGAAGCAGCTTCACGATGCCGCCGTTGCCGCTGGCGGGACATCGATCGAAGCTCCGCCCGGACCGCGCGAAACTGCTTCAATGGGCACCATCGAGCTGGCCTATTTCCGTGACCCCGACGGCAACAAATTGTGCGGAATTCATTTTCCTGCCTGATCTGTCCGACACGGGTCCGCTTCTGATTGTAGCGGACCCCGATCACGCGATCTCGCGAATGTCCGCTTTCCTTCCCATCTGCGACATTCCAAGGGCGATAACGATCGGGTCAAAGCGACCTGTCGGCCACTCCCTCGCAGGTATAGCGCAGGTCGAATTTCGGGCTTTTCCCAAGCCAAAGCGCTTTCGCTAGGAACCGGCCGATCGGCGATCTCACGCCAAACTGGGAAGCGGCTGGGTGCCGCCGCCGGGGCAGCAGTCATGGGCCCTTAACCCTCTGTAAACGTTCGACTATCTCCGGTGTCTCACTAGCCTTCGTAATGCGGGGGTCACAGGTTCGAGTCCTGTAAGCGGCACCACCCTTCTTTAAACATTGCGTGTCGCAGCCGAGCAGGCTGCGCATCAGTGCGTGCCGCTTGACGTGTAGGATAATGTTGCTCAAATGTTCTCCCCGCAATGATGAGCGGGGACGGCATGGTCCAGACATCGGGCAGTAGTAAGCGGAACGCGTTTTCGCGTTGGATTCGGACGGGTAAGGTGCCATCGGCGCTCAGTCCTGACGGTCTCGAACTCAAATTCAATTCATGGCACGGTCCGGCGGACGGCCGATTTACCTTTGCCGGCGCTGGGCGCCGTTACGGCGCGGGTGGGGTCGATGCGGCTGGCGGGGAGAACAGTCGGACGTCGTCCAACGCTGGTTCCGTGTCGGCCTTAGGGAAACGTGGTAAGTCGCAGACTGCGACAACAGCGATGGCGGGAACGCCGCCTGCTGGAGCACCAACCGGCGAGGACCGAAGGCCGGTCAAGCATGCGTTGCTCGCGCTACAACCCAAACGCATCGAGGGGAGGCGGCCTGATAACGAGCCGAACCCTCTCAATGAGTTCGTTGGTGGCGTTGGCGAAGGACTTTATGATGTAGGGAAAGGAACGGTAGCCGAAGTGCATGCTGCGCTGACAACAAATCCGGCGACTACCGTTAGCAACGCCGGCCGCGAAATAGCGGCCATGATCGACACCGCAATCGCTGCTGAGGATACCCCGGCCCGTATCCAGGTCTCCCGTGCGGCAAGCGCCGTCGCCAACGCCTCGGCGCGAGACATCGGTCGTGCCACAGGAAAGGTTGCTGGGAACGTTGCACTGGCGGTCGCGCCGGGGGCGGCGCTCTCCAAGGCCGCATTGCGCCGACTCCCTATCGCGACGCCGCGTATTACCTTTGACCCGCCGCAAATCGGCTGGGTGAAGGAGACGACCAAGTCAGAAAAGCCCTGGAAATCCTATAACGATACCGCGCCCGGCGCGCGCGCCGGTCAGGCGCCAACGTTGATGCGGACGATGGCCGACGGTTCGAAGCGGTCGGTGAAGTTTGACGGCATTCAGGGCGATTATATGATCGACCGAAAATGGGCTGTCGTAAACAGGCTTCGCTCACGGGCCCAGATTTTGCGGCAGTCGGAGGTATTGGCACAACATCGTCTGATCGGGTTGTGGGAGGTCCGCACGCCTGTCGACAAAACCAAGGCTCTGAAACTGCTCAAGCAGATGAGCATCACCAACATCCACGTAAAGGTTGTGAAGCCATGATCGCTATGCAGGTTGCAGAGATTATCGCGCAGTACGTCGTCTTTCTCGAACTGACCGACGAAGAGGACCTTAACCTCGACACTGCCGTGAAGATGATGGAAGTCTTGGCTGGTCAGCTTCAAGAGATGGACAAGGGATTTCTCCGTGAGCTCGTGAACGCGTTCCCGATCATAGCGGAACAATACAGCGGCGAGGCGCAAGAGGTGGTGCGCGGCATAGCTTATGGCTACTATCTTGAAGACGCGCTGGCAGCAGGCGACCCGGTCAAGCTGGCGGCACTGGAAGCTTTGCGCGACGCGAAGAGTTGAACGGCGCCACTTGGAATCGTGGGAATCTCAAGGCCGCACAGTTCAGCGTCGATGCTTACATCACTGACGACTGACCGAAATTATCCAATGATCTGAGTGCCCATCTTTGTCCCCTGTGGGGCACCAGGGTCCCCCCGCGGTTGGGGGGTCCATGCGCTTTCTCATAGAGCGACCAAGGCGCGGCACTTTCTGCGGCGAAACGGCTCTGGTAATACCCCGGCGCGTCACCGCCCCAATCCATATTTCAATCTCAAGCCCTTCGTCCTTGCTTTCCTGAGCTGGGCCCACGCCCCTCTGTGAGGACGCTTATCCATGCTTCACGCTGGCGTGCGCTCATTGACGATTTTCCCGACTGGGATCTCGACAGCATGTCAGCAATGCAGGCAGCAATTCGGTTCATTTGGCAAAACATCGATAGACCGGGTTGCCCCCCGCTATTGGGTCCAGCCGCTCTCGCGAAGTCTTGGTAACCGATAAATTTCTGATGGGGTGAGTTTTCTGCGGGCGCTTGTTTTATGATTTTGCCCTAACGAAGTATTGCTGATTGCAATGTTCGATTTTGTTGATCAGATGTTCTTGCTGCACGAGCGGGTGGGGGAAGCAGCATGGTTCAGACAGCGGATGGCGAACACAAGTCAGGGGTCTCGCACTGGTTGCGAACCGGTAGGCTGCCGACAGCGCTAGGTCCCGAGGGTGTCGAACTCAAATTCAATCCATGGCACGATCCTGAAGACGGTCGGTTCACATTCGCAGGCGCGGGAAGCCATTATGGCTCGAGCGGCGCCGATCCGACCGGCGAACCAAGCATGGGTGATCGCAGCAAGTCGCGCGCCGCCAGACACTCAAAGTCGGAAGCATTGCGGGTCGGAACGCGGGTAGGCGATGGCCAGCGTAGAGCGGAACCCGGGCCATCCGGTACTCACCCCCAAAGCGACTCTGGATCGCGTGCAGGTAGCCCGCCGAACCCGGTTGCTGAATTCGTCGGTGGCGTCGGTGAAGGGCTTTACGACGTCGGGAAGGAAACGGTGACGGGGGTTCATGCGGCACTGACGACAAATCCGGTGACGACCATTCGCAACGCTGGTCGCGGGATTGCGGGCATGATCGATACCGCGATCGCTGCCGAGGACACGCCCGCTCGTATCCAGGTTTCTTGCGCAGCGGGAGGCCGTCGGCAATGAACCGCCCCGGGTCTGCCGGAGGCCTTGGGTTGTGAGTCACGCCGCCATATCGATGTTGTCTGCGGCAGCATAATATTGGTGTTCGGCTTCGGCAGGCGGGATGTTGCCGATAGGCTCGAGCAG
>NZ_JALPNF010000008.1 GCF_023195535.1 Sphingomonas faeni
TGGGCGTGCGTTCGGGGCGGGTGGGGCGGGGATAAAGTCCCCCCCGCGGCGGCGGCTGTTGCCGGAGGGGGGCACACAGGGGCGGCGCGCCAAGAGGGGGAGGGAGTGGGGGGGGGGGGGGGCCCCCCCCCCCCCCCCCCCCCGGGGGGGGGGGGGGGGGGGGGGGGGGGGCCCCGCCACAAGCGCCCTCGCCCGGTACTGCCCCTCACCCCGACCCTCTCCCCGAAGGGGAGAGGGAGAAGGTCCCAGACATGCTGCATTTCGAACTCGTCACGCCAGAAAAGCTCGTCCGCTCGGAGGAGGTCTACATGGTCGTCGTTCCCGGCACCGAAGGCGATTTCGGCGTCCTCGAAGGCCATGCGCCCTTCATGTCGACGGTCCGCGACGGCGGCGTGCAGATCTTCCGCACGCAGAACGGCGCCCCCGAGGTCATCGCGATCAGGGGCGGTTTCGCCGAGGTCAACGCCAAGGGCCTGACCGTCCTCGCCGAACACGCCGGCGAGTAAGACTGTTTCCCCGCGAAGGCGGGGATCCAGACTGGGCATTCGCCTTCGCGGTTGAACAAACTTGGCTGGTGACGGACGCTGAACTAGCGCCCCCTTCAAACCGTCATCCCAGCGAAGGCTGGGATCTCCCCGTTCCGGACCGCAGCGCCCGCCTCGAGGATATCCCAGCTTTCGCTGGGATGACGGTCGTGGGAGGGGGCGCTCTTCGAAGAAATATGCGGGCAGAGGTCTACCGGCTTGCGAGCTTGCGTCGGGCAGCCGCGCGCCCCCAACCGTCATCCCAGCGCAAGCTGGGATCTCCCCGTTCCGGGTCGTGGCGCCCGCTCCGATGATATCCCAGCTTTCGCTGGGATGACGGTCGTGGGAGGGGGCGCTCTTCGAAGAAATATGCGGGCAGAGGTCTACCGGCTTGCGAGCTTGCGTCGAGCAGCCGCGCCCCCCAACCGTCATCCCAGCGCAAGCTGGGATCTCCCCATTCCGGGTCGCAGCACGCGCCCCAGTGATATCCCAACTTGCGCTGGGATGACGATCTGTGGGCGCCGCTACAAGAAATTATACGGGTCGACGTCGACCGTCACCCGAACCTTCGACGGCCAGTCCAGCTTACCCAACCACGCCCGGATGACATCCTGCACATCCAGCGCCCGCCGTGCGTGGACGAGCAGCCGATACCGGTGCCGCCCCCGCAACATCGCCAACGGCGCCGGCGCAGGCCCATACACGTGCATGCCCTCGACCTCGGGCGCACTCCGCCCCACCAGCTTGGCCGTATCATGCGCGCAACCCTGGTCCTCCGACGACACCACGATCGCAGCATACCTTCCGAACGGCGGCGCCCCCGCATCCTTCCGCGCATCCGTCTCCGCCGCATAGAACGCATCCGCATCACCAGTGATCAGCGCCTGCATCACCTGAGCCCCCGGACTATGGGTCTGAATGAACACATGGCCGGGTTTCTCGCCACGCCCGGCGCGGCCCGATACCTGCCGGATCTGCTGGAACGTGCGTTCCGCCGCTCGGAGGTCGCCGCCGTCTAGACCCAGATCCGCATCGACCACGCCGACCAGCGTCAGGTTCGGGAAGTGATACCCCTTCGTCACGAGCTGCGTACCGACGACGATGTCGATATCGCCCGCCTCCATCCGCCCGACAAACTCGGCCGCCTTGGCCGGCGACCAGATCGTGTCCGACGTGACCACGGCAGTTTTCGCCTCGGGGAACAGCGCCGTCACCTCGTCGGCGATCCGCTCCACGCCGGGCCCGCAGGCGACCAGCGTGTCCTCGCCCTTGCACTCCGGGCACACGCGCGGCGTCGGCTCCGCATGCCCGCAATGATGGCACGCAAGCCGCCGCGTCAGCCGGTGCTCGACCATCCACGCGGTACAGTTCGGGCATTGGAACCGATGCCCGCACGTCCGGCACAAGGTCAGCGGCGCATAGCCACGCCGGTTGAGGAACAGCAACGACTGCTCGCCCCGCTCCAGGGTCGCCTGCATCGCCTTCACGAGCCGCGGCGCGAGCCAGCGGCCACGCTCGGGCGGTTCCTTGATCAGGTCGATCGGCTCGATCGTCGGCATCTCCGCCGCGCCGAACCGACCGGGCAGCTTCAACTCCGCATACCGCCCGGTCACCACCTGTTGCCGCGTCTCGATCGCCGGCGTGGCAGACGCGAGGATTACCGGGCACCCCTCGAACTTGCCGCGCATCACCGCGACGTCGCGCGCATGATAATGCACGCCCTCTTCCTGCTTGAAGCTGGTCTCGTGCGCCTCGTCGACGACGATCAGCCCGAGATCGCGGTAGGGCAGGAACAACGCGGACCGCGCGCCTACCGTCACCAGCGCCTCGCCGCTCGCGATCGCGCGCCACGCCCTGCGCCGTTGGGTCGAGCGCAACCCCGAATGCCAGGCGATCGGCTCGCACCCGAACCGGTCGTGGAAGCGCTTGAGGAACGGCTCGGTCAGCGCGATCTCGGGTAGCAGCACCAAGGTCTGCCGCCCATCGCGGATCGCCTGCGCCACCGCCTCGAAATACACCTCGGTCTTGCCCGATCCCGTAACCCCGTCGAGCAACGTCGGGTGGAACGCGTGCTCCGCCACCCCCGCCACCAGAGCATCGGCCGCCGCCCGCTGGTCGTCGGACAGTGTCGGCTCATGATGCGAGGGATCGGGGACGGGGTAGGGGCTGTCCAGGCTGACCTCGACCGCCTCGATCGCACCGACCTTCACCAGCCCTCGGATCACCGCATCGCTGACGTCGGCGGTCGTCGCCAACTCGCGGATCAGGCCTTGGCGATCACCGATCCGCTCAAGCGCCTGCTCGCGCTGCGGCGTGAGGCGGGGCGGCACGACGCCGGTGGACCGGTACTCGACAGCGGTCCGCGCGCCCTCCAGCGCCGAGGTCGAGGCGAGCGTCATCCGCAACACCGATGCGGCCGGCGCGAGATAATAATCCGCGGTCCACTCGACCAGCCGCCGCAACGGTGCCCCCAAGGGCGGCACGTCGGCGACCGCGAGCAGGTTGCGCAACCGGTTGTCGCCGACCTCCGCATCCGACGGCATCCGCTCCGGCTCCCACACCACGCCGAGTAGTTGCCTTGGCCCCAGCGGCGCGACCACGATCGAGCCCGGCCCCACGTCCATGCCGGCCGGCACGCGGTAGTCGAGCGGCCCGAGGGCGGCGTTGAGGATCAGGACACGGGCGCGGGACGACATCGTGTCCGTATATGGGGCCGGATCGCTCCTGCGTGAACCGCTTTACGCGGCGCAGCACTTCACGCAACGCCGCTGCGCGCCTGCACTGCCCGCCCGCGTCGACCTCAGGCGGCGGTCTTCCGATCGCCACGCCGCCGCTCGCCGACCCGCTCGCGTTTGGCCTGATAGAGATTGGTATCGGCGCGGTGGACGAAATCGCGGATCGTATGGCAATCGTGATCGAGCATCGCGATCCCGACGGTACCGGCACTGATCATCGCCAGCCCCCCCATCGCGATCGGAAAGCGCAGCGCTTCCTCGAGCCGCCGACGGACGTGGCTCATCGACATCGCCAGCGCCGGATCGTCGACGATTACCGCAAACTCGTCCCCGCCGAGTCGTGCGGCGAAACTGCCCTTCAACCACGGCGCTTCGAGCACCCGCCCGACGCCGCGCAGCACGTCGTCGCCTGCGGTATGACCAAGCGTATCGTTGATCGCCTTGAACCCGTCGAGATCGACGAGCGCCAGCAACAACGGCGTGCCGTGTTCGTGCGCGCGCAGTATCGCGGCGTCCAGCGCACGATCGAACGCCGCCCGGTTGGCGATTCCGGTGAGCGAGTCGGTGTCGGCGGTCCGGCGCAGCGTCACTTCCAGCGCATGGCGTTCGGTGACGTCCTGGAACACGCCGACCAGCGCGGTCGGTGTGTCGCCGTCGCCCTCGCATTCGCCCATCACGCGGACGCGGCGCAGTTCGCCTTGTGCGGTCGTGAAATCGACCTCGATATCGAGCGATGCACCGGTCTCGACCGCGCGCGCCAGTCCGGCGCTGATCTCGGCACGGGCATGCGGGGGATAGAAATTCAACGCCGTCGCCATGGTCGGGCGCTCGGACATCGGCAGGCCATAGATGTGATAGACGCCGTCCGACCATTCGATATCGTCGTTGGCGAAATTCACGCGCCACGATCCGAACGCAGCCATCCGTTCCGCCTGGCGAAAGATCCGGTCCTGTCGCGTGAGCGCAGCGGCTTGGCGGTCTGCGATGGTGGCGATCGTTATCGCCTGACGCGCGGCGGCACGCGCCGCGATCGTCGTTTCGGCCAGCGTCGCCAGATGCTGCAACGCGCGCCGTCCGGCGTCGTTCAGGCTGCGGGGTGCGGTATCGACGATGCACAGCGCACCGATCGCATGTCGCTCGCCGGTGTCGTCGGTCGCGTGGATCGGCGCACCCGCGTAAAAGCGCAGGCCGTCCTGGGGAACGACCAGCGGGTTCGCGCCGAACCGCGGGTCGAGCGCCAGATCGTCGACGACCATCGGATCGCCGCCTTGGATCGTATGCGCGCACATGCCGACGTCGCGGGCGATCTCGCCCCGCGCACCCGTACTCGACGCCTTGATCCACAGTCGGTCGGTGTCGACCAGCGTCAACATGGCGGTCGGGCAACCGAGCATTTCTGCGGTCAGCGCAACCAGCGCATCGAATTCGCGCTCCGGCTCGCTATCGAGCAATGCGAGCGCATGAAGCGCGGCCAACCGCCGTGTTTCGTCCGCGAACATGTCGGCCATGGGCAGTGCTGGGGACATAATGTTTCTATTAAAGCGAGGGAGTTAATTTTCTTTGCCGGTTCGTGCGGATACTGTCCATCGGATGACCGTGACCGTTTCCTTGTCTGCCACCGATGCGTCGACATCCGATGATGTTGATCCTTACAACAGGCCGCCATCGATGCTCTGGAGCGAGCATCTCGCGCGGGATCGGCGTCGATCGGTGCATACGGTACGCGCCTATCGCGCGTCGGCCGAGCGGCTGACCGCGTTCCTGATCGGCCATTGGGGCGAGGCGATCGACCGCGCGGCGCTGGCGCGGGTCACGGCGACGGATCTTCGCGCATATCTGGCGCAGCGTCGCGAATCGGGACTCGGCAACGCCTCGGCGGCGCGCGAATTGTCGGCGGTGCGCGGGTTCCTCGCCTGGGCGAACGAAGGCGCCGAGCAACCGCGGATGCGCGGACCGCGCGTCAAGACGGGCGTGCCGCGGCCGATCTCGCCGACCGAAGCCGTCGCGCTGGCGGAGGAGGTGGCCGACGATGCCGCCGAGCCGTGGATCGGCGCGCGCAACTGGGCGGTCCTGATGCTGTTGTACGGCGCAGGTCTGCGGATCGGCGAGGCCCTGACGTTGCGGGGCGAAATCCTGCCGCTCGGCGAGACGATCCGGGTGACGGGCAAGCGCGCCAAGACCCGCGTGGTGCCGCTGTTGCCACAGGTGCGCGACGCGATCGACGCGTATGTCGCGCAGACACCTTGGCCGGCCTCGCGCGACGAACCGCTGTTTCGTGGTGCGAGGGGCGGGCCGCTGTCGCCGGTCATGATCCGTCGTGCGGTGCAAGCCGCGCGGACCCGGCTGGGACTGGGCGACCGGACGACGCCGCATGCGCTGCGCCACAGCTTCGCGACGCATCTGCTGGGGCGGGGGGCGGACCTCCGCGCGCTACAGGAGCTGCTCGGCCATGCCAGTCTCAGTTCGACGCAAGTCTATACGCAGGTCGACGCGGCGCATCTGATGGACGTGTACCGCAACGCGCATCCGCGAGCCTGAGATCAGGCGGAGCCCTTGGGCTTCCACGTGACGACGCGCCAGACATAGCCGATGATGATGACGACGAACGTCGCGACGGCGACCGGCCCGACATAGCGGTCGAGCTCCTCGAAATGCGAGCCGAGCAGGATGCCCGCATAGGCTAGTACGGTGTTCCAGATCGCACTGCCGGCCGCGGTCCAGATCACGAACTGCCAGATCGGCATGCGCGTCATGCCTGCGGGCAGCGAGATGACGGTGCGGAAGGTCGGCATGAACCGGAACACGAAGATCACCCAGCCGCCGCGCTTCACGAAGAAACGGTGGATCTTCTCGACGTCCGACCATTCCATCGTCAGCCAGCGCCCGTTGCGCTCGATAAACGGGCGGAAGCGTTCGTATCCGATGTTGCGGCCGATATAATACCAGAAGTAGTTGCCGACGACCGACCCTGCCGTGCCCCAGGCGATCAGCGGAACGACGGTCATGTCGCCGCGCGCGACCGCCATGCCACCAAGCCCCATGATCACTTCGGATGGTACCGGTGGCACGATATTCTCGAGCGCCATCAACAGGAAGATACCGAAATATCCGCCCCAGGCGATGAGATCGAGGATGAATTCGGTCATGGGTATGAGATACTGCCGGGACGCCGGATGGGTTCCGCGAGGCTTTTCATCATTGCACCACCCCGGCCCATCATTGCACCACCCCGGCGGAGGCCGGGGCCCAATTGGGGGACGGTTGTGACGGAGGACGGCGCTCCGTTACTGCGACCTTTCCAGTTGGGCCCCGGCCTCCGCCGGGGTGTTTTTGGAAAGGCTACCGCGCCGCGACCTTCGCCTCGATCGCATCCCAGATCATGCCCGCCACATCCGTCCCGTCGAACTTTCCGATCGCCACGATCCCCGTCGGCGACGTTACGTTGATCTCGGTCAGCCACCTGCCCCCGATCACATCGATCCCGACGAACAACAGCCCGCGCTTCTTGAGTTCCGGCCCGAGCACCGCGCAGATCTCGCGCTCCTTGTCGGTCAGCTCCGACTTCTCCGCCGAGCCACCGACCGCGAGGTTCGAACGGATCTCGCCTTCGCCCGGCAGGCGGTTGATCGCGCCCGCGACTTCGCCGTCGACCAGCACGATCCGCTTGTCGCCCTTCGCGACGTCGGGGAGGAACGCCTGCACCATGTGCGGCTCGCGCCACGTCATGTTGAAGACCTCCATCAGCGCCGACAGATTGGCGCCGTCCGACTCGACCTTGAAGATCGCCTTGCCGCCATTGCCGTGGAGCGGCTTGATGACGATCGCGCCGTGCTCGGCGAGGAACTTCCGCGCCTCGTCGAGCGAGCGGGTGACCAAAGTCGGCGGCATGAACTGCGGGTAGTCGAGCACGAACACCTTCTCGGGCGCATTCCGCACCTGCGCAGGATCGTTCACGACCAGCGTCCTGTCGGCGATCCGCTCGAGCAGGTGCGTCGCGGTGATGTAGCCGAGATCGAACGGCGGATCCTGGCGCATCAACACGACATCGGCCTCGTCGCCGAGGTCGAGGTTTACCGGTTCGCCGACGCTGAAATGATCTCCGACGACGCGCTGCACGGTTACCGGATGCGCCTTCGCCCAGACCCGGCCGTCACGGTAGTTCAGATCCTCGGCCGAATAATGGAAGAGCGTATGACCACGATCCTGCGCGGACAACATCAGCGCGAAGGTTGAATCGCCGGCGATGTTGATGCTGTCGAGCGGGTCCATCTGGACGGCGACGGTGAGGCTCATTCTCGCATTCCTTCCATGCACCCCGCTTTGGCCGTCACCCCAGCGGAAGCTGGGGTCTCCCAGTTACGGAGAGACCACAGCTTCCGCTGGGGTGACGGGCTGGGATGGTTCGGATCGGGACTTAGGAAGGCGGGCGGGATTTGTCACCCACGCTCGCCTGATCCCCGCCCGATCCCGTCACCCTATCCCGCCTCCGATCCACGCATTCTCGATATGCCGCGGACGCGTACCCGGCGCGAGCAGGATCACGTCCACCCGGATATCGTCGCCCGGCCCCGCATAGCGCGGCATCAGATATTCCGCCGCCGCCGCCACGCGCGCGAGCCGGCGCTCGTCGATCGCGAAGTCGAGTTCGGCCGCGGTCGCGCGCGTCTTGACCTCGACGAATGCGATCAGGTTACCTTTGCGCGCAACGAGATCGACTTCGCCCGCCGGAGTGCGGACGCGGCGATCGAGGATTCTCCAGCCTTTGAGACGCAACCACCACCCGGCCAATCGCTCGCCGCGACGCCCGGCGGCTTCCGCAACCTGTCGGTCAATCGTGTTCCCCTTCCGCTTGCGGGAGGGGCCAGGGGAGGGCGGGGGCGGCACGTCCGTGACATGCCCTGGCCCAACCCCTCCCGCAAGCGGGAGGGGAGATCAGGCCTTCGGCTTCAATTCCAGCGCCCGCGCGTAAAGCGCCTTCCGGTCGAGCCCGAGCTTCTTCGCCACCTCACTCGCGGCCTGCCCGGTCGACAGTCGCGTCAGCGCCTCGACCAGCGCAACATCGCCGTCCTCCGCGCTCGCAGGAGGCGCTTCACCCGGCGGTGCGACGACGATCACGATTTCCCCCCGCGGCGGCGCGTCCGCATAGCGCTCGGCCAAAGTCGACAGCGTCCCCGTCACCGCCTCCTCGAACTTCTTGCTGATCTCGCGCGTCACCGCCGCCTCGCGGTCGCCGAGCCCTTCCAGCAGCGCCGCGAGACACGCCCCCAACCGCGGCCCCGACTCGTACATCACCAAAGTTGCGCGAATGGTGGCTACCTCCGCGATAGCCTCCGCCCGCGCGTGCAGCTTCGACGGCAGGAACCCGACGAACAGGAACCGGTCGGTCGGCAATCCCGCCAGCGTCAGCGCCGCCACCGCCGCGCACGGCCCTGGAATCGTCACCACCAGATGCCCCGCCGCGCGCGCATCACGCACCAGCTTGAAGCCTGGATCCGAGATCAACGGCGTCCCCGCATCCGACACCAAAGCCACCGCCTGCGTCGCCATCCGCGCGATCAATGCCGGTCGCACACCCTCCGCGCTGTGATCGTGATACGGCACCATCGGCGTCTTCGTGCCGATGTGGCGGAGCAAGCCGGCGGTCACGCGGCTGTCCTCCACCGCGATCACGTCAGCCCGGCGGAGGATGTCGGCGGCGCGCGGCGACAGATCGCCAAGATTGCCGATCGGGGTCGCGACGATGTAGAGGCCGGGATCGAGAAGAGATTCAGGGTTCATGGGGATGGTCATGGCAGACGCGACGACGATAGGGCAACCGGGACGGCACCGCGCATTCGGCCGGTGGGTGGCACTCGGTGCGGCGTGCCTGCTTGGCGCATGTCAGACGATCGTCCCGCGCGGACCGGTCGAGCCGTCGCAGCAGCGCCCGACCACGCGTCCGGTCGAGCGTCCCGACATCGGCGTCGAGACCGGCATCCCGCGCGATGCCGAGCGTAACCGCGTCGCGCTGCTCGTACCGCTGTCGGGCAGCAACGCCGGCGTCGGCACCTCGATCGCCAACGCGACGATGCTAGCGCTGCTCGATACGCAGAACCAGCGCGTCCGGATCACCAACTACGACACCGCGACCGGTGCCGCCGCCGCCGCCCAGCGCGCGATCGCGGAAGGCGCGCAGCTGATCCTGGGCCCGTTGCTCGCCGACGACGTCCGCGCCGTCGCACCGATCGCGCGCGCCGCGAACATCCCGGTGCTCAGCTTCTCCAACGATCTCGGCGTGGCGGGCAACGGCGCCTACCTGATGGGCTATGTCCCGACCCAGTCGATCGCGCGCGTCGTCGATTTCGCCAAGGAGCGCGGCGTCAGCAATTTCGCCGGCCTCGTCCCCAACGGCCTGTACGGCGAGCGCGCCTCGACCGCGTTCCTCCGCGCGGTCGAAGGCGCGGGTGGCCAGGTCGTCTCGCTCCAGACCTACGCGCGCGGTCCCGGCGGCATTTCGGGCGCGGTCACGCGGTTGGCGGCAAAGGCCCCCTATGACGCGGTGCTGATCGCCGACGGTGGCGCCACCGCAGCCTCGGCGGCAGCGATGGTCAAGCGCGGCGGCGGTGCGTCGACGCGTATCCTCGGCACCGAACTCTGGAATTCCGACACCAGCATCGCCGCCAAGCCCGCACTGTCCGGCGCCTGGTACGCCAGCGTCTCGGACACGCTGTACCGCCAATACGCCGCCAAATACCGCGCACGCTTCGGCGCCGGGCCATACCGCCTGTCGAGCCTCGGCTATGATTCGGTCCTGCTGACGGTCCGCATCGCGCGCGACTGGAAGCCCGGCACGCCGTTCCCGGTCAACCGCCTGCGCGACGGCGATGGCTTCGCCGGCATCGACGGTGCGTTCCGCTTCGGCCGCGACAACGTCGCCGAGCGCGCGCTGGAAGTGAAGGAAATCCGCGGTGGCACGACCACCGTGGTCTCGCCCGCGCCTACCGGCTTCGGGAAATAACTTTCGGGTTCTGAGGCTGCAGCAACGCCAGATTGGCTTCGGCAGCCCGGGCCAGATTGGCTTCGTCAGCTTGGACCGGGTCGGCGGTTATCCCGATCGGACATGCAAAGCGTGTTTCCCCGCGAAGGCGGGGACCAGTCTGGGCTCCCGCCTTCACCGGGAGAACAAGGCGGCGGGAGTTGCTAGGTCCTCGGCTTCAAACTGGACGGCGGTCTATCCTAGAGGTGCTTCATTCGCTCGCGGGATGATGCACCATCCTGATCAACTGCCCTTGCGGCCGATCTTCTCGACCCGCGCGACGACCTCTTCGCGCACGGCTTCGGGCACGAACTTGGCGATGTTGCCGCCGTACAACGCGATTTCCTTGACCAGCCGGCTCGCGATCGGCTGCAACGCGACATCGGCCATCAGGAACACCGTTTCGACGCGCGGATTGATCTGCTGGTTCATCCCCGCCATCTGATACTCATATTCGAAATCGGCGACCGCGCGCAGGCCCCGGACGATCACCTTCGCCCCCTGCCGCTCGGCAAAGTCCATCAGCAGCGAATCGAACTCGACGACTTCGATATCGCCGCCGATCCCCGCGACCTCGCGCCGCACCGTTGCCATCCGCTCCTCGATCGTGAACATCGGCGACTTCGACGGATTGGTCGTCACCCCGATCACCAGCCGGTCGACCAGCTTCGCGCCGCGTCGGATGATATCCATATGGCCCAACGTGACCGGATCGAACGTGCCTGGATAGACACCAATGCGTGCGGCCATGTTGAACTCCCGGTTATACGCTCAGCGGTCGCGTTCGAGCACGAAGCGCGCGATGTCGCGCAACAGATCGGCTTCCTTGCCATAGCTATGCAGGTGCGCGATCGCTTGGTCGACCAGCATCCGCGCCTGTTCGCGCGCGCGCTCGGGCCCGAGCAGCGACAGGAACGTCTCCTTGCCCGCGACCTCGTCCTTGCGCAGCGACTTGCCGACGACCGCCTCGTCGCCCTCTGCATCGAGCAGGTCGTCGGCGATCTGGAACGCAAGCCCCAGGTCATGCGCATAGCCGCGCAGACCAACCCGGCCCTCCGGCGGCAACCGCCCGAGGATCGCGCCGGCCTCGACCGACGCCGAGATCAGCGCCCCCGTCTTCATCTGCTGGAGCCGCGTAACGGTGTTCAGGTCGAAGCGCGTGCTTTCCGCCTCGATATCCATCTTCTGCCCGCCCGCCATGCCGTTCGGGCCGGCTGCGCGCGCGAGGTCGGTCACCAGCTCGATCCGCACGAACGGATCGGGGTGCGTCGCCGGATCGGCGAGGATCTCGAACGCCAGCGCATGCAGGCAATCGCCCGCCAGGATCGCGGTCGCCTCGTCGAACACCTTGTGGACGGTCGGCTTGCCGCGCCGCATGTCGTCATTGTCCATCGACGGCAGGTCGTCATGGATCAGCGAATAGACGTGGATCGCCTCCAGTGCAGTCGCTGCCCGCGCCGAACATTCGTGCGCGACGTCGAACAGATTGGCGGTCGCGAACACGAGCAGCGGGCGCAACCGCTTGCCGCCGCCGATCGCGGCATGCCGCATCGCCCGGTACAGGTCGCCGCGCGGATCGTGGGGGATCGTCAGCAGCTGGTCGAACTGCCGGTCGATCTCGGCCGCGACGTCGGCAAGGGCGGCATCCAGCGTGACGGGCATCTGGCTCACCGCGTCAGCCCGCCGCGAACGGGCGGACGCCCGCGGGCTTGCCGTCGCCATCGAGCCGGATCGCCTCGATCCGCGCCTGCGCCGCATCGAGCCGGTCGGCGCAACGCTGGCGCAGCTTGTTGCCGCGCTCGTACAGCTCGATCGCCTGCTGGAGCGGCGTATCGCCACTCTCCAGCTTCCCGACGATAAGCTCGAGTTCCTTCAGTGCATCCTCGAACGCGAGGTCTTCGATCGGCGTGTCCATGTCCGTCGCTATGGCGCAGGCACGCGATGGGGGTCAAGGACGTGGCGGCGGGGTTCTGACGGGTTCGGCGGCGTTCAGCGCAGCCGGTTCACGGTCCAGGTGTAGAGCACCGAAACGCCGACCAGCCCGAAATCGACCGCCGCCTGGATCCGGTGCGGCGACGGATCGCGCGAATCATGCGTGACCAGCTGCAGATCGACGGTCGGATGCCGCACGGCCACGACAGCCAGCGCGATCAGCCCCGCGACCACCAGTGTTCCCTTACGATCCCGCATCCTGTGTCCCCCCGGCAACGCGGCCGATCATGTCGCAATTCGTCCTTGCCGACAAGTCGAGTGGCGGTCCGGCGCCGATGCACCCGGCCGCCGCGTCCCCCTTCTCGCCCAATACCGCCCCGGCATCGCCGATCCCCAGGCGGGCGCGCACGAAAAAGCCCGCCGCCGGATCGCTCCGACGGCGGGCTCTTCGCTTCGATCACAACCCGAAGTTACTTCGCGTCGACAGTCTCGACCTTGCCCTTCTTCTTGGGCTTCTTCGGCGCGGCCGGCTCGATCGCGAACGACAGCGCGCCGTCCTTCATCTTCACCGTCACCTCGCCGCCGTGGACCAGCTTGCCGAACAACAGTTCCTCGGCAAGCGGCTGCTTGATCTTCTCCTGGATCAGGCGACCCATCGGCCGTGCGCCGTACAGCTTGTCATAGCCCTTGGTCGTCAGCCACGCCTTCGACTCGTCGTCGAGCAGGATGTGCACGCCGCGGTCCGCCAGCTGGAGTTCGAGCTGGAGGATGAACTTGTCCACGACCCGCGCCACGACTTCGGTCGGCAGGTACCCGAACGGCACCACCGCATCGAGACGGTTGCGGAATTCCGGCGTGAACATCTTGGTCACCGCCACCTCGTCCTCGCCCTCACGCGTCAGGTTGCCGAAGCCGACCGTCTCGCGCGCCATGTCGCTGGCGCCCGCATTGGTCGTCATGATCAGGATGACGTTGCGGAAATCGACCGACTTGCCGTGCTGGTCGGTCAGCCGCCCGTTATCCATCACCTGCAACAGGATGTTGAACAGGTCCGGATGCGCCTTCTCGATCTCGTCGAGCAACAGGACGCAGTGCGGGTTCTGGTCGATCGCATCGGTCAGCAGACCGCCCTGGTCGAACCCGACATAGCCCGGGGGCGCACCGATCAGACGGCTGACCGAGTGGCGCTCCATATATTCGGACATGTCGAACCGCTGGAGCGGAATGCCGAGGATCGTCGACAGCTGCTTGGCCACCTCGGTCTTGCCGACACCGGTAGGCCCGGTGAACAGATAGTTGCCGATCGGCTTCTCCGGCTCGCGCAGACCTGCCCGCGCCAGCTTGATCGCCGACGCCAGCTTCTCGATCGCCGCATTCTGCCCGAACACCACGCGCTTGAGATCGGTCTCGAGCGTAGCCAGCGCCAGCTTGTCGTCGGTCGAGACCGACTTCGGCGGGATCCGTGCCATCGTCGCGATGACCATCTCGATCTCCTTCGGGGTGATCGTCTTCTTGCGCTTGTTCGGTGGCACCAGCATCTGCATCGCGCCGACCTCGTCGATCACGTCGATCGCCTTGTCCGGCAGCTTGCGGTCGTTGATGTACCGCGCCGACAGCTCGACCGCCGACTTGATCGCATCGGGCGTGTACTTGACGTTGTGGTGATCCTCGAACGCCGAGCGCAGCCCCGCGAGGATCTTGATGGTGTCCTCGATCGTCGGCTCGTTCACGTCGATCTTCTGGAAGCGCCGCAGCAACGCGCGGTCCTTCTCGAAGTGATTGCGGAACTCCTTGTACGTGGTCGAGCCGATGCACCGGATCGTACCGCCGCTAAGCGCCGGCTTGAGCAGGTTAGACGCATCCATCGCCCCGCCGCTGGTTGCGCCGGCACCAATGACGGTGTGGATCTCGTCGATGAACAGTACGGCATCGGGGAGCTTCTCAAGCTCATTCACGACCGCCTTCAGCCGCTCCTCGAAATCACCGCGGTACCGCGTACCCGCCAGCAACGCGCCCATGTCGAGCGAGTAGATGATCGCCGGCAACAGCACGTCGGGCACGTCGCCCTCGACGATCTTGCGCGCCAGGCCTTCCGCGATCGCGGTCTTCCCCACGCCCGGATCGCCCACATAGAGCGGGTTGTTCTTCGACCGGCGGCACAGGATCTGGATCGTGCGATCCACCTCCGGCCCGCGCCCGATCAGGGGATCGACCTTGCCGGCCTTCGCCTTCTCGTTGAGGTCGACCGTGAATTGCTTGAGCGCGCTTTCCGTCTTGCCCTTCTCCTGTCCCTTGGCCGGCTTCTCGTCGTCCGCACCCTTTGGCGTGGATGCTTCGGTCGCCTGCTGCCCGCCCTTGCCGACACCGTGGCTGATGAAGCTGACCGCATCGAGGCGGCTCATGTCCTGCTGCTGCAGGAAATACACCGCATAGCTCTCGCGCTCGCTGAACAGGGCGACGAGTACGTTGGCACCCGTCACTTCGTCGCGGCCCGAGGACTGGACGTGGAGGATCGCGCGCTGGACGACGCGCTGGAACCCGCTGGTGGGCGAGGGATCGGTCGCCGCATCGACCTTCAGCGCATCGAGTTCGCTGTCGAGGTAATGCGCGACGGTATTTTTCAGTTCGCCGATCTCGACGTTGCACGCGGTCATGACCTTCGACGCGTGTTCGTCGTCGATCAGCGCGAGCAGCAGATGCTCCAGCGTCGCATATTCGTGGCGCCGGGACGACGCCGCCTCGAGCGCCTTGTGCAGCGTGGTCTCGAGGGCGGGTGCAAATGATGGCATTTACAATACTCCTGTCGGGCCGCGAGCACGCGAGCCCTTTGACGCTATGTCGGAACTGATATCGGTCGCATCAAGCACTTGAACCGTGGCCCGACCGTTCCTGCGTCGGTTAAAGATCACGCGGCGCTGCTCCCTTGCCCCGTCATCCTGGGCTCGACCCAGGATCCAGGGCCAGGATCGCCCACGCTTCTGGCTCTGGATCCCAGCGTTCTCTGGGATGACGGCGGGATGGGGCCATGCGGCAATGGTCGATGGAACAGTGCCGGTCGATGCCGTGGCAGCGAACACAGGCACCGCCGCGCCGATCACCGCCTGAACAGGTCGTCGGCGATGGCGCGATGACTGACGGCGCGGTCTTTCTTGACCTGGCATCGCGCGATCTCGCCCTGCAGCACGGTGATCCGCGCATCGAGTTCGGCGACCGACAACGGATCGAGGTCCTGCCGCACCAGTGCGTCAAGCAGATCGTCGGGACGGGAGGGGGCGTCTTCCAGGTCCATCGTGCCTGCAACGTTGACCCGCACCCGAGTGATGTCAATAAGGCCGGCACATCAAAAGGGACGTGACGAGCCGATGACCGCGATACCCGAAAACCAATCCAGTAACTTACGTGTACCTGACGTCATGAAGGCGATCGATCCAGAACAGCCCGGCGGTCCCGAAGTGCTGGTGCTCGTCGATCGTCCCGTCCCGCAGCCGGGGCCGGGCGAGGTGCTCGTCAAGGTCGCCGCGGCCGGGGTCAATCGCCCCGAGGTCATGCAGCGCCAGGGCAAGTATCCGCCCCCGCCGGGTGCGCCCTCGATCCTCGGCATGGAAATCTCCGGCACGATCGTCGCGGTCGGCGACGACGTCGGCGACGAACAGATCGGTCAGTCGGTCTGCGCGCTGATCTCGGGCGGGGCCTATGCGGAATATGCCGTCGCACCTTTCGGCCAGTGCCTGCCCGTCCCCGAGGCGCTGGCGATGGTCGAGGCCGCGGCGATGCCCGAAACGCTCTTCACCGTCTGGACCAATTTGTTCGAACGCGCCTACGCCACCGAGGGCGACACCGTCCTCGTCCACGGCGGCACCAGCGGCATCGGCACGATGGCGATCGGGCTGTGCAATCTATTCGGCATCGACATCATCGTCACCGCCGGTTCGAAGGCCAAGTGCGAAGCCGCGCTCAGCCTCGGCGCGACCCACGCGATCGACTACAAGACGGAAGATTTCGTTGAGCGCGTGAAGCAGATCACCGGCGGCAAGGGCGTCGCCGCGGTGCTCGACATGGTCGGCGGCGACTATGTACCCCGCAACCTGCAATGCCTGGCGGAGGACGGCCGCCACGTCTCGATCGCGGTCCAGGGCGGCATGATCGCAACGGTCCCCCTGTTCGAGATCATGCGCCGCCGCCTGACGCTGACCGGCTCGACGCTTCGCCCCCGCGACACCGCATTCAAGTCGCTGGTCGCCGACGAACTGGCGCGCACCGTCTGGCCGCACGTCGAGGCCGGCAAGCTGAAGCCGGTCATCGACCGCGTCTTCGCGTTCGCCGATGCCCCCGCCGCCCATACTCGCATGGAAGCCGGCGACCACGTCGGCAAGATCGTCCTGACGATGGGCTGAGGGGAGCACTCGCCCCCTCCGTCACCGGTTGGAGCACGATAGCCAGTAGCATCGGTGAGGGGGGGGCCACCAGTCGCGTCGGTGATGGAGCAGGACACCCGTCCCAATCCCGTCACCCCAGCGAAAGCTGGGGTATCCCCGTTTGACGGATAACGGTCACCCCAAGCTCACCACCACCCTGGCGAAGGCCGGGGCCCAATCGGGAACGCCGAGCAACGACCCGCAGTCCTCCGTTACTGCGACCTTTCCAATTGGGCCCGGGCCTCCGCCCCCGGGGGGGCGTAGGAAAGCGCCGACCCAGCCAATTTTGTTCTCCCGCGAGGGCGGGAGCCCGGTCTGGATCCCCGCCTTCGCGGGAACACAAGCTGCCTTCGCAAACCAAACGGCCCAATCCTCCCCCGCCAGGGGGAGGTGGCTGGCACTTGCCAGACGGAGGGGGAGGGAAGGGTAACTACCGTTCCGTGTCCTCCCCCTCCGCCGCCTTACGGCGCCACCTCCCCCTGGCAGGGGAGGATTGCAGCAGGCTACCCCATTCCCGCGCCTACCCCTTAGTTGCTGTCCGAACCGTCATCGTCATCCCCGCCGCTCGTCGCGAGCAGCACGCCGACCACCAGCGCGGCCAGGATGCCGATATTGACATAGGTCGCGGTCGGACCCTCGGCGAGCGCGCTCTTGCCCGTCGTCGTCGTCCCCGCACGCGCCTTCGCCACCGACAGCGACGACGCGCCATTCGCCGCGGATACCATCGTCGGTGCGACCATCATCGCCGCGCCCGCAACCGCCACCGCAACATTCCTGAAACCAGACTTCACGATATTTTCTCCCTGCAACATCGCCGCATAGGTTCAGCTTCGCCCCGATTCGTCAACGCGTTTGCGCGCAGTTGCAGCAACGTTTTTCACTGACTTCTAACAGTCACCGGACTGCGACTACCCTGTCACAATACTCGGCTAATACTCGCGGCGAGGGATACCTTGCCGGGGGACAGGCTCATGAACGCCGTTACGACGTTTCCGCCATCTAGCGTCTTGGGCGCCGACATCACCGATATCGCCGATTTCATCCACTCCCGGCCCGCCGCGCCCGAGCCGATCGTCGAGCGCCGGCAATATCGCACGATCTGGATCTCCGACGTCCATCTCGGCACGCGCGGCTGCAACGCCGGCATGCTCAACGACTTCCTCGATCACGTCGACAGCGAGACGATGTATCTCGTCGGCGACATGATCGACGGCTGGCGGCTGAAGAAGAAATTCTACTGGCCCGCCGCGCACAACGACGTCCTCTGGCGCCTGCTGAAGCGCGCCAAGCGCGGCACCCGCGTCGTCTACATCCCCGGCAATCACGACGAGGTGTTCCGGCAATATTCGGGGCTCGACTTCGGCGGCATCTCGATCCGGCGGAAAGCGATCCACGAGACCGCCGACGGTCGCCGCCTGTTGGTGCTCCACGGCGACGAGTTCGACGCGATCACGCTCGCGCACCGCTGGGTCGCGCATATCGGCGACGCGGCCTATACGATGCTGATGGGCCTCAACCGCTGGGTCAACGGCGTGCGCCGCCGGATGGGCATGCCCTATTGGTCGCTGTCGAAGCACGCCAAGGCCAAGGTCAAGAACGCGGTCGCCTTCATCTCGCACTTCGAGGAAGTCGTCGCCCACGCCGCCGGCGTCCGCGGCGTCGAAGGCGTCGTCTGCGGCCACATCCACACCGCCGAGATGCGCGAGATCGCTGGCATCGCCTATTACAACGACGGCGACTGGGTCGAGGGCTGCACCGCGCTGGTCGAGCATTTCGACGGCCGCATGGAGCTGCTCCACTGGGCCGACGAAATCGCCGCGCGCGAGCGAGACAAAATCGTCACCCTAGCCGCCTGACCCAAAACCCTCTCCTCAGCGGGGAGAGGGAAAGACGCGAAGCGGCGAGGGTGAGGGCAAGTCCACCGCACTAAACAAAAAGCGTGCCGTCACCCTCCCACCGCAAGCGCGGCGGGCCCTCCCTCTCCCGATGGGAGAGGGGCAAAACGGAGAAGACAGATGCGTATCGCAATCGTCACGGACGCCTGGAGCCCGCAAGTCAACGGCGTCGTCCGCACCCTCCAGTCGGTCCAGCGCGAACTCGAATCGATCGGCCACCAGGTCATGGTCGTCTCGCCCGAGCGCTTCGCCTCGATGCCATGCCCGACCTACCCCGAGATCCGCCTCGCCTTCGCCCGCTCCGGCGCCGTCGGCCGCATGCTTGCCGCGTTCGGGCCGGACGCGATCCACCTCGCCACCGAGGGGCCGGTCTGCCTCGCCGCCCGCAACTGGTGCCTCGCCCGCGCGCTGCCGTTCACCAGCGCCTATCACACGCAATTCCCCGACTATATCGCCGCCCGCACCGGCGCGAACCCCGACTGGATCTGGCGCTACATCCGCTGGTTCCACCGCCCCGCGCAGTCGATCCTCGTCTCCACCCCCTCGGTCGCCGCGACGCTCGCCGCCCAGGGCCTGAATCAGGTCCGCGAATGGGGCAGGGGCGTCGACTTCGCGCAGTTCGGCCTCGACGGCGCGCGCGACCCGGACATGGCGGCGCTCCCCGGTCCGATCCAGCTCTATGTCGGCAGGGTCGCGGTCGAGAAGAACATCGAAGCGTTCCTGTCCTCCTCGCATTCCGGCACCAAGATCGTGGTCGGCGAAGGCCCCGCCCGCGCCGCGCTCGCCCGCCGCTTCCCGGACGCTGTTTTCCTGGGCCAACGCTCCGGCCTCGATCTAGCCGCCGCCTATCGCACCGCCGACGTCCTCGTCTTTCCCAGCCGCACCGACACCTTCGGCCTCGTCATGATCGAGGCGCTGGCGTGCGGCACGCCGGTCGCCGCCTATCCCGTCACCGGCCCGATCGACGTCCTCGACGACCGCGTCGGCGCGATGCACGAAGACCTCGACACCGCGATCGCCACCGCGCTCACGCGCGACAGCGTCACCTGCGCCGCCTATGCCGCGCGCTACAGCTGGCCGGCCAGCGCCCGCCAGTTCCTCCACGCGCTCGTCCCGCTGGAAAGGAAGCTGTTAGCCGCCTGAGCTTGCGTGCTTGCCTGTTGCCACCGCGCGCACTAAGTCTCTCTCATGTCAGGCCGCTCCGAAAGGGGCGGCCCTTTCTATTTTTACGGAGTTTCCGCCGTGGCCCAGCCGCTCATGCCCCACGCGACCGCCGCCTGGATGGTCGACAATACCGCGCTCAGCTTCGAGCAGATCGCGGACTTCTGCGGCCTGCACATCCTCGAGATCCAGGCGATCGCCGACGACACGACGTCGACCAAGCTGACCGGTCGCGATCCCGTCCGCGCACACGAAGTGACGCAGGAAGAGATCGACAAGGGTGCCGCCGATCCCGACTACCAGCTCAAGATGATCAAGGGCCCCGAGCAGGTCCGCCGCACCAAGGGCCCGCGCTACACGCCGGTCTCGAAGCGCCAGGACAAGCCCGACGGCATCTCGTGGATCATCCGCAACCACCCGGAGATCACCGACGGCGCGATCTCGCTGCTGATCGGCACGACCCGCACGACGATCGCCGCGATCCGCGACCGCAGCCACTGGAACATCGCCAACATCACGCCGAAGGACCCGGTCACGCTCGGCCTGACCTCGCAGCGCGAGTTGGATGCAGCCGTGGCGAAGGCGGCCAAGGCAGCCGGCATGGAAGCGCCGACCGACACGCGCCTCGAAGGCGACCGCGAAGTGCTCCTCCAGCAGCTCCGCGCCGAGCGCACCCAGGCGGCAGCCGACGCGCAGTTCGTGGCAGACGGCGGCGTGTTGCCCGTCAAGCCGCTCTTCGACGACCCCTTCAAGCGCTGACCGCACGTCCCCTCCCGCAAGCGGGAGGGGACAGGGGTGGGCGCACGCTCACCTCAAACGATACGTCGAGTGAGCGCGGTAAGGCCCACGTGCCGCGCAGATGGACAAGCGCAAACCCCTCCTCCGTCATCCTGACGAAAGTCAGGATCCAGAGCCAAAAATGTCGCCCTACGTTATCCTGAATCCTGACTTTCGTCAGGATGACGGGGAGCGCGCAACGCCCGCCAGCACTATCTCCCGCCACATCCAGTTGCTAACCGCAACCGATGGCAACCGCACCCGACACCGATTTCGCGCCGACCAGCCACAAGGGCCTGACCTACCCCTTCGGCGGCGCCGAGCCCGAAGTCGGTGACGTCTTCGAGGTCGCCCCCGGCATAGACTGGGTCCGCCTCAAAATTCCCGGCCCCCTCAAACACGTAAACTGCTGGCTGCTAGCCGACACCGACGGCGACGCGCTGATCGACACCGGTATGAACACCGCCGAGGCCCGCGACGCCTGGAAAGCCATCTTCAACGGCCTCAAGTCCGGCGTCCGCATCACGAAAATGATCGGCACCCACTTCCACCCCGACCATATCGGCCTCGCCGGCTGGATGTGCGATCACCATGCCGCCCCCCTCATTATGACCCGAGCCGAATGGCTGACCGCGCGCATGCTCGCCGCCGACGCCCGCGACTCGGTCCCACACGAGATGCTCGCCTTCTGGCGCGGCGCAGGCTGGGGCCCGGACCAGATCGACCATGCCACCGCCAAGGGCTGGGCCGGCTTCCGGAAAATCATCACCCCGCTCCCACTCAGCTACACCCGCATCGAAGACGGCGACACGCTCACCATCGGCGCGCGCGACTGGCGGATCGTCACCGGTTCCGGCCACTGTCCCGAACATGCGTGCCTGTACGACGAAGCCGGCGGCATTCTGATCGCCGGCGATCAGGTCCTCCCGCGCATCAGCCCCAACGTCTCGCTAGGCGTCACCGAACCGAACGCCGACCCGCTGGGCGAATGGTTCGCCTCGATCGCCAAGCTCAAGACGCTGCCAGCCGACCTGCTCGTCCTCCCCGGCCACGGCGACCCGTTCACCGGCCTCCACACGCGACTAGACGCGATGGACCGCGAACACCGCGAGCGACTCGACGAACTCGAAGTCTTCCTCGCCGAACCCCGTCGCGCGGTTGACTGTTTCGGCCGCCTGTTCCGCCGCGCGATCGGACAGGACGTGCTCGGCATGGCGACCGGCGAGGCACTCGCGCACCTCCGCCGCCTCGAAGTCGAAGGCCGAGCGACCCGCGACACGCACGATGGCGTATGGTGGTGGCGCGCAGCCTGAGTTAGCATGCGGCCAAATTCAAGAGGATAGCCCCATGTGCGACGAGCATACCGCAGACGATAACGAAGCGTATCTGGCCGGCGTCTCGCGCCGCCAGTTCGGCGTGATGACCGGCGCGATCGGCCTGACGATGCTGCTGCCCGCCCCAGCGAACGCCGCCGTCATCAAGGGCCGCGACGTCGCGATCACCACGCCCGACGGCAAGGCCGACGCCTATTTCGTCGCGCCCGCCACCGGCAAGCACCCCGGCGTGCTGATCTGGCCCGACATCATGGGTCTGCGCCCCGCCTTCCGCCAGATGGCCGACCGCCTCGCGCAATCGGGCTATGCGGTGCTCGTCGTCAACCAGTTCTACCGCTCGACCAAGGCACCGTTCCTCGCGCCCGGCGAGTCGTACGACCAGCCCGCCGTCCGCGCCCGCATCGCCCCCTTCCGCGAAGCGCTAACGTCCGAAGGCACGGTGCGTGATGCGAAGGCCTTCACCGCCTTCATCGACGCGCAACCGCAGACCGACCGAAAGCGCGGGCTGGCGACCACCGGCTATTGCATGGGTGGCCCGATGGTGATGCGCACCGCCGCAGCCGTCCCCAACCGGATCCGCGCCGGCGCGACCTTCCACGGCGGTGGCTTCGTCACCGACACGCCCGACAGCCCGCACCGCCTGATCCCGCAGATGAAGGGCCGATACCTCATCGCGATCGCCGCCAACGACGACGCGCGATCGCCCACCGAAAAGGACACGCTCCGCACCGCCTTCGCCGCCGCCAAACTCCCCGCCGAGATCGAGGTCTACGCCGGCACGATGCACGGCTGGTGTCCGCCCGACTCGAAGGTCTACAACGCAGCCCAGGCGGACAAGGCCTGGGCCCGCATGCTCGCGCTGTTCGACAAGGCGCTGGTGTGAGGCTCCCGCCGATCTTCCCCGTCACCCCGGACTAGTTCCGGGTTCCACGGTCCCGCATATTCTCAGGCCAACGCGTATGCGGAGCGGTGGATGCCGGAACGAGCCCGGCATGACGGGAGGAGAGGGTAGTGTCTGATGCCCGCAGCCAGCCGCTTGACCATGCCAACTGTCCATGAGACCATCGTTCACGATCCGTTCTCAAGGAGAGTCACATGACCCTGACCCTGTACACCAACCCGATGTCGCGAGGCCGGATCGCGCGGTGGATGCTCGAAGAGGTCGACGCCGAGTATGAGACCGTCGTCCTCGACTACGACACGACGATGAAGGCCGAGCCGTATCTGTCGATCAACCCGATGGCCAAGGTCCCGGCGATCGTCCACAACCACAAGACCGTCACCGAGTGCGCCGCGATCTGCGCGTACCTCGCCGACACGTTCCCCGACGCCGATCTCGCCCCCCGCGACGAAGAACGCGCCGATTACTATCGCTGGCTCTTCTACGCCGCCGGCCCGGTCGAAGCCGCGACCGGCAACCGCGCGCTCGGCGTCGTGCCCGATGCCGCGCAGCAACGGATGATCGGCTATGGCAGCTTCGATCGCGTGATCGACGTGCTCGAACAGGCTGTGGCAGCGCACCCGTACATAGCCGGCGACCGCTTCACCGCCGCCGACGTCTATGTCGGATCGCAGGTCATCTGGGGCATGCAGTTCGGCTGGCTGCCGAAGCGCAAAGCGTTCGCGGACTATGCCGCGCGCCTGATCGAACGCCCGGCGTACCTGCGCGCCGCAGCACTGGACGACGCCCTGATCGCAGTCGCCGCGTAGGAGCGAGCGCGTGACCAACCAACCAAACCCGTCATCCTGACGAAAGTCAGGACCCAGGATACCAGGAGCTAGCCTCCATGGCTCTGGGTCCTGACTTTCGTCAGGATGACGGCGGGGGTTGGAACGACTGGAGTGGGTGAAAATCCACTTTCTACTATAGGCGGCCGGGCCTGTGGACTCGCTGCGTGGTGGGCGGGTACCTCGCGTACAGCTAACGACGATCCTCCCCCGCCAGGGGGAGGTGGCGCCAAAGGCGACGGAGGGGGAGGACACGGAGCAGAGGTCGGCGCTTACCGCCCCCTTCGTCAGGCTGCGCCTGCCACCTCCCCCTGGCGGGGGAGGATCGTTCGGGGCCAGCACCTCAGCTTACCGATACGTTTTAAAACCGAGTCGCCATCGAAGAGCGACTTACGAAAATGCAAACCGCCGGAGTAGACGCTACAGATTAGCGATCAGGCCGCCCATTTCGCCAGCCAGTCGGCCAGCGCCTGCGGCCCCATCGATCGCGCATCCGCCAGTTCGGTCTCATGCCCAGCGTTCAGCAGCTTGTTGCTCCGCGGATCGACCACCAGCACCGCCGGCACGCCCTTGAGCCGCCCCTTGATACCGTAACCCGCCGCGATCTGCCCGTTCTTGTCGAAGCGGCCGATGTCGACCGTCACGACCACGAACTTGCTGTCGACGAAACGCTTCATCTCCGGGAGGTCGATCGTCCCCGCGAGCAGGCGGCAGTCGAGGCACCAATTGCCGCCGAGATCGATCAGCAACCGCTTGTGCGTCTTCAGCGCGCGCGCACGCGCAGCCGCAACCTGCGCATTGGCGTTCGCCGACTCGTTATACGGCAGCGGCAAGGGCTGCGGCAGCTTGTCGAAGCTCGTCGTGTTCACGTGCGGCGCCACGACTTTCGCGCGGGGCGCGGCGGGAGCGGCCACCGCGGTTACGAGCAAGGCAAGCGCGGCGAGACGGCGCATCGACATCATTCATATCCTCCGATCACGGCATTCAGGAAGCTCGGAAATGGTCCGTTCCAGCCATCCGCCGGCGTATCGGCGACCGGTTGGCGCCGACCACCGGTTGGATCCGCAGGAATGCGCTCCGTCCGTGGCGGCTCGACCTTTGCCGCCTCCGTACGAACAGGTTGCGAGCGAACCGGTTCCGACCGCACTGGCTCAGACCGAACGGGCGCCGCGCGAACCGGTTCGACATATGCCGGTTCGACCTGCACCGGCTCGACCCGGGCCGGCTCCGCCACGCGCGGCTTCACCGCGGGCACGGGCTCGTCGATCGGCGTCCGCTCCCAGCGCGGACGCTTGGCCGCCGCAACCGGCTCGGCCGCAGCCAGCACTTCGGCGACGATCGCCGGGGCCACCGTATCCGCCCGCGGCACCCGCCGCGTACGGGGCCGATCCGACTCCTCGGCAACCGCCGCCGCAACCGGCACCGGCGTAAACGTCTCGGACCGAGCCCCACGACGCGGTCGTCGACCGCGCGGCGCCGTGCCCTCGTCTTCAGTCACGGCAGGAACCGCAGCAGCCTTAGGCTCGGCACCCTTCAAGCGCTCGATCGTCTGCCCGGTCAGCTTCTCGATATTGACGATATTCTCGGAATCGTCGGGCGCGACGAACGTATACGCCGTCCCCGTCGCCCCGGCGCGACCCGTCCGCCCGATCCGGTGGACGTAATCGTCCGGATGCCATGGTGCGTCATAGTTGAACACCGTCGACACGCCCTTGATGTCGAGCCCGCGCGCCGCGACGTCCGACGCAACGAGGATCGTCACCGCGCCGGTCTTGAACAGCTCCAGCTCGGCCAGCCGCTGCGGCTGCTCCATGTCGCCGTGGATCTCGCCCGACTTGTAGCCCGCCTGCTTCAGCACCTTGTTCAGGTCGCGCACCGTCGTCTTGCGGTTGCAGAAGATGATCGCGTTGGTCACCTCCTCCTGCGCGAGGATGCGGCGCAGCGTGTCGCGCTTGGCGGTCTGGCTCGCCACCGGCACCAGATACTGCTTGATGTTGAGGTTGGTCGACGCCGGGCGCGACACCTCGATCGTCTTGGGATTGGTCAGGAACTTGTCCGCCAGCTTCTTGATCGGCGGCGGCATCGTCGCCGAGAACAGCAAGGTCTGGCGCTGCTTCGGCAGCTTGGTGCAGATTTCCTCGATGTCGGGGATGAAGCCCATGTCGAGCATCCGGTCCGCCTCGTCGATCACCAGCATCGAACAGCCGTTGAGCATGATCTTGCCGCGCCCGAACAGGTCCATCAGTCGGCCCGGCGTCGCGATCAGGACGTCGACGCCCTTCTCCAGCGCGGCGAGCTGGTCGCCCATCGACACGCCGCCGATCAGCAACGCCATCGAGAGGTTCGAATTGACGCCGTATTTCTCGAAATTCTCCGCCACCTGCGCGGCGAGTTCGCGCGTCGGCTCGAGGATCAGCGAGCGTGGCATCCGCGCGCGGCTGCGGCCATGCGCGAGAATGTCGATCATCGGCAGCACGAACGACGCGGTCTTGCCGGTGCCCGTCTGGGCGATACCGATGATGTCGCGCATCATCAGCACCGACGGGATCGCGCCGGCCTGGATCGGGGTCGGCTCGGTGTAGCCGGAGTCGGTGACTGCCTTCAGCAGTTCGTCGGAGAGGCCGAGGTCGGCAAAACTCATGCAAATGTCCGGTAAATGGAGGGTGAAATGCACTGCCCTCAAGCCTTCCGGCGCTCGCCGATTTAGCGCCAAATGTCAAGGAAACGCGGTGAATGGAGGATGGAGAGGCACCGGTGGCCGGCGCACTTCCGCAAACGCCCCGTCATCCTGACGAAAGTCGGGATCCAGAGCCAAGCAGCGTACCGTCGGTTACTCTGGATTCTGACTTTCGTCAGGATGACGGAACGGGTGACCTTGCATCCGCCAAGCGCGTTAGCGGCCCGACCCCGCTACTTCTTCGCCCGCAAGCTCTTGAACCCGTCGATCTCGCAGCGCGCACCCGAGCGCATGCGGATCGCGTCGCGGTCCTTGCAGATCAGGCCGTCGGGCCCCGGCCTCAGATAGAATCCCGAATAATAATCGAGCGGCCTGCAGTCGCCGTCGAGCCGCGCGCGCAGCCGCGTCGTATCGTCCATCACCAGGTCGACCGCGCCCTCCTTGTTCAGCATCGCGCCGGCAATTTCGGAAACCGCGATGCATTTGGGGCCCTTATGCTCCTTCCACTCCCGAGGCGGCGAGAAGGTCCGCGCTGGCGCCCGGCTCATCCGGGGCACGCGGATGATGACGCGCTGGTGGATCGAGATCTGCGCGACCTGCAGGCCGTCCAGCGCGAACCGAGGCTGGGGGACATCGCGCCCGCTCGCAGAAAAGGGGGCCGCGACGAAGGGGCCCGCGAGCGCGAGGAGGGTGGCGGGAATCGCGGGATGGATCATGTTGACGTAACCGTTAGGGCCAATCGTTGAACGCGCGATGAATTTTGTCTAGCGCTGCTCGCGTGGTTCAAATTCAGACAGCAACCCTGACGCCTTCGCAAGCCGCGATGCTGGCCGCGCTCGCGCCGCATCTCGACGCCAAGGCGATCGTCACCGACCCCGCCGACATCGACCCCTGGCTGCACGACTGGCGCGGCCGTTTTCACGGGGTCGCACCCGCGATGCTGTCGCCCAGCTCGACCGCAGAGGTCGCGCTGATCGTCAAGGCGGCGGCCGAACACCGCGTGCCGCTGGTCGCGCAGGGTGGCAACACCTCGATGGTCGGCGGCGCGACCGCCCCCGCGGACGGCAGCGCGCTGATCCTGTCGCTCCGCCGCCTGAACCGCATCCGCAGCGTCGATGCGGAAGCCGGACTCGCGATCGCCGAGGCCGGCGTGATCCTCGCCGACCTCGACTCCCCCGCCCAAGGGCAGGGGTGGCGCTTCCCGCTGACGCTCGGCGCGCGCGGCACCGCCACGATCGGCGGGCTCGTCTCGACCAACGCGGGCGGCACGCAGGTCCTGAAGTTCGGTACGATGCGCGGCCTCGTCGCGGGCGTCGAGGCGGTGCTCGCCGACGGGACGATCTACGACGGCCTGTCCGCGTTGAAGAAGGATAACCGCGGCTACGATCTCGACCAGCTGTTCATCGGCGCGGAGGGCACGCTGGCGATCGTCACCGCCGCCACGCTCCGCCTCGCTCCCGCGATCGCGGCGCGCGGCACGGCGTGGGTCGGCATCGCGTCCCCCCAGGCCGCGCTGAAACTCCTGCGCACGATGCAGGCGAAGACCGACGCGATCGAAAGCTTCGAGATTCTCCCCGCCGAATCGCACGACGCGGCGGTGGCGCATCTCCCGAACGCCCGCGCCCCGCTAGTGGGCCGTCACCCCTGGCACCTCCTCATCGAGGCGACCGCGGCCTCTACCGAGGGCGAATCCCCCAGCGCGCTACTCGAAAGACTGCTCGCCCAAGCGCTGGAAGACGGCGCGATCGAGGACGCGACGATCGCCACCAGCGAAGCCCAGTCGGACGCATTCTGGCTGCTCCGCGACTCGCTCTCCGCCGCCGAACGCGCGCTCGGCCCCGCGACGCAGCACGACATTTCGATCCCGGTCGAGACGATGCCCCGCTTCATGATCGAGGCGGCGGCGGCGTGCGACGCGCGCTTCCCCGGCACGCACGCGAGCGGTTTCGGCCATCTCGGCGACGGCAACGTCCATTTCCACGTCCGTGCCGCGCCCGGCACCGACCCTGCGCACTGGTATGCCGAGGACGCGCCGGTCGTCACCCGCTTCGTCGGCGATCTCGTCACGGCGGCGGGCGGCTCGATCTCGGCCGAGCACGGCATCGGCCAGATGAAGCGCGACGAACTCGAACGCCTGTCGTCGCCCGCCCGCATGACCGCGCTCCGGGCGATCAAGGCCGCACTCGACCCGCTGGGCATCCTCAACCCCGGCAAGCTCGTCACACTTGCACCAGCCCGCCCCGCACCATAGAGCCTCGCCCCAATCGGTGGCACCAGCCGCCGGCAATGTTTTGACCGACCGACCCGGAGAGTATCATGGCCAGCGCCGCCCAGCTTCCGCTTTTCTATAACGGCCTCGAGCCGCTCTCGAGCGACACGCACGCCAATTACAAGGTCCGCCCGCAGGACAGCGCGCCGTTCCTGGTCGGCCAGCACGCCATCCCGATCACCGTCGACGAGTTCCCGCTGGTCCAGCGCCACATGCCGATCGTCTTCTCGACCGGTGACGACGCCATCCCGCTCGCGCTGATGGGCCTGAACGAGGGCGTCAACGTGTTCGTCGGCGACGACGGCAAGCTGACCGAGAGCACGTTCTACGTTCCCGCCTATGTCCGTCGCTACCCGTACATGCTCGCGCGCCTCCACCCGGACGCGCAGGAGCTGTCGCTCTGCTTCGATCCGACGTCGCCGACGCTCGGCGAGTTCGAGGACGGCGATGCGCTGTTCGAGAACGGCCAGCCGACCGAGCTGACCAAGAACATCCTCGGCTTCAACGAGTCGTTCGAACAGGCCGGCGCACGCACGCAGAACTTCATGAACGAGCTGCGCGAGCTCGAGCTGCTGATGGACGGCGAAGTCACGATCCAGCCCGATGGGGCCGAGCAGCCGTTCGTCTATCGCGGCTTCCAGATGATCAACGAAGAGAAGCTGATCGACATGCGCGGCGATGCGCTGCGCAAGATGAGCAAGTCGGGCATGCTCCCGCTGCTCTACGCACACCTCTTCTCGTTGTCGTTGATGCGTGACATCTTTGCGCGCCAGGCGCAGCTTGGCCAGACTCCGCAGCCGCAGATGGCCGCACCGACGCCGTTCAACGTCTGATCGCGACGGCATAGCCCTTTATCGAAGGAAGACCATGGCAGCGCAGGATCGTCCGGACGGACCCGGGCCGGACCGCTACTCGAGGGTGGCGATCTGGTTCCACTGGACGATCGCGCTGCTGGTCATCTTCAACATCGCGGTCGGCCTGCTGCATGATCCGGTGCCGGCGCTGCGCAACCTGATGGGGGCGCACAAGGCGCTCGGCATCACCGTGCTGGTGCTGACTGCCGGACGGATCGCGTGGCGGCTGGCTCATCGCCCGCCGCCGCTGCCCGTCCATACCCCGATGTGGGAAAAGGCGCTCGCGCATGCCGCGCACGCGCTGCTCTACGTGTTCATGATCGCCCTGCCGCTGACCGGGTGGCTGATGGTGTCCGGCTCGGCAAAGCGTTCGCCGCTGAACTGGTTCGGTCTGTTCGACATCCCGTATCTGCCGGTGTCGGCCGCGACCGGGCGGTTGGGTCATGAAGCGCACGGCGTGCTGGGCTGGCTGATGCTCGCGCTCGTCGTCCTGCATATCGGTGCCGCTCTGCGCCATCACCTAGTGTTGCGCGATCCGGTTCTGGCGCGGATGGCCCCGGTTTTCCGTCGGCGCTGAACAGCCATAGCCAAACCGTTCGAAAAATTATTTGCGGTGCGTCGCAACAAAGGTTGAACCAAAACCGGGCTCACCCATTTAGATCCTGTACGGCATCGTGTCCCCCCCTTTCGCGGCGCCGTACGGTACGCTTCTAGCGTACCTCCTCCCTGAACCTAGGCCACTCCGTGCGTCATGCACGGGGTGGTTTTTTTTGGCCCGCGTAGGCGGATAAGCGCGACGGCGCGCCGCGACCAATTCTAGCGCAACGGGTGCGACCATTCTTCAAACCGATCCTACCCCGCCAGGGGGAGGTGGCACCGAAGGCGCCGGAGGGGGAGGATGGGCAGCAGAGGTGGTCGCTTACCGCCCCCTCCTTCAGGCTGCGCCTGCCACTTCCCCCTGGCGGGGGAGGATTTGAGATTCGTGGCGCGCGGCCAAAGCAACGTCTCGGTAGTGTCGGCAGCGGCTCAGGCGTCGGGCTCCGGCTGGCCCAACCGCTGCTCGGTCAGGATCTGCCATCCGGCCATGAACAGCGCCGCGACCACCGGGCCGACGACGATCCCGCTCAGCCCGCACAGTTCGATCCCGCCCAGCGTGGTGACCAGCACGACGTAATCCGGAATGCCCGTGTCGCGACCGACCAGGATCGGCCGGAGGATATTGTCGGCAAGCCCGATCACGACGATCCCCGACACGATCACCGCAATCCCCTGCCAGATCGCACCGGTCGCCAGCAGATACACCGCGACGGGCACCCACACGATCGCCGGCCCCAATGCGGGCAGCAACGAGGTGAGCGCCATCAGCAGGCCCCACAACAGCGCCGCCGGTACGCCGACCAGCCAGAAGGTCAGCGCGCCCAGGCCACCCTGGACGAGCCCGACGATCACCGAGCCCTTGATCGTGGCGCGCACCACCGAGACGAACTTGCCGACCAGTCGCTCGGTCACGGATCGCTCCAGCGGCAGCGCGCGACAGAGCGCCGGCCCGACGCGGTCGCCGTCGCGCAGCAGGAAGAACGTCACGTACAGCGCGATGCCGAATGCCAGCAGGAACGCGAACGCGTTGCGGCCGATCGACAGCGCCTGGCCGGCGATGGTCCGCACGCTGTTGCCGAGCGCGCCGGAAATACGCGATTGGAGCCGCTCGAAACTGTTGATGCCGGACTTGTCGACCAGCTGCTGGAGCCGCTCGGGCAACGCGTCATGAACCTGTTGAAAATAGGCGGCGAAATTGATCTGACCGCTCTGCATGCTCGTATAGACCGAGGATGCCTGGTCGATCATGAGGCTCGCGATGATCAGCGTCGGGACGATTACCGCGACGAAGATGATCAGCATCGCCAACGATGCGGCAAGATTGCGCCGCTCCGGCCAGCGCTTGAGCAGCTTATGGTACAGCGGCTGGAACAGGATAGCCGCCAGCGCGCTCCATAGCAGGGCGGCCGCGAAGGTCGATACCACCATGCCCAACGCTATGGTGATGATGGTCAAGAAGAGGAGAAATCCCCCGTTCTCGATCCGGCCCCTGTTCGTCATGTCGCCCACCCCGTTTCGCCAGCTTGGCCGACGCGCCCCGGTCGACGCGCACCGGCCGCCGTCTCGCATCACTTATAGAAAAATCCCCCCGGTCGTGCCGGGGGGATGATCGTCAACGCAGCTTCTCGCTACCGTTGACCAGGGCCGCCTTCTCGCTGGCGGGCATCGCCTGCGCGTTCACGTCGGCGTCGTCGATCGCATCGGCCTGCTGGTCGCCGCTCTCACGGACGGCCTCGGCCTGATCCTCGAGATTGTCGGCCTTGGCTTCCAGCGCGTCGGCGCGGTTGTCGGCGGCGCCCTCGACCTGGCTGCCGAGCTTGTCGTCACCCTTGCCGCCGCAAGCGGCGAGCGGAACGGTGAGAGCGGCCATCATAAGCGCTACGGTCAGTTTCTTCATGATCGGGTATCCTGTTGGTGTTGTGTCGACGCAAACCGTCACGGTCACGTAACGGTTCCCAACGACCGCGATCCTTCTGAAACAGTGTGATCTTTTTGCACCGCGGCCTAGTTCGCCGCCGTCCTCCGCTGGAACCAGAAGCCGCCTTCGATCAGGTACACGAGTATGAGCGCGCCCAGTCCGATCCCGAGATATCCGATCGCAAGGGGGAAGGTGGAGCCGTCATAGGCCTGGCCGATCAACGATCCGACGACCACCGCGCCCAGGCTGGTGATGAAACCCTGCACCGACGAGGCTGTCCCGGCGATATGCCCGACCGGCTCCATCGCCATCGCGCCGAAGTTCGATCCGCACAAGCCGATGCACGTCATGCTCAGTGCCTGGAACACGATGTAGCTCCACAGCGTCTCGATGCCCGCGGCGATGACCGCGATGTGGATCAGCGACAGCGCGATCAATATGAAGACGCCGGCCTGCGAGATGAGCCGCGTTCCCAGCCGTTCGACCAGCCGGCTGTTGGCGAACGACGCACAGCCCATCGCGAACGCGCAGACCGCGAACAGGATCGTGAATCGGTCGCCGGCGCCGAACTCGTCGACGAAGATCTGCTGGGCCGACGATACGAAGGCGATGATCCCCCCGAACGTCAGCGACGCGGCGGTCGCATAGCCGATCGAATAGCGGTTGGTCAGCGTGAGACGGTACGCGCTGCGCAACGTGGTCAGGGAGATCGCCACGCGTCTGTCGATTGCCAGCGTCTCGGGCAGGCGGACCGCCGACCAGGCGAGGATGAACGCGGCGAACCCGGCCAGCGCGTAGAAGATGAACCGCCACGGTCCGAACGCCAGCAGCACCTGGCCGATGCTGGGGGCCAGGATGGGCACGAGGAAGAAGATCATCTGCGCCAGCGACAGCGTCTTGGCCATCTGCCGGCCCGAATACCGGTCGCGAACGATCGCCACGGCCAGCACGCGCGTCGATGCCGACATCAGTCCCTGCAGGATTCGCGCGCAGATCAACGCGGTGAAGGTTGCCGAACTCGCCGCGAAGATGCTCGCAAAGACGAAGCCGATCAGCGTGGCGAGCAGGATCGGTCGCCGGCCATAGCGGTCGGCGAGCGGACCATAGACCAGCTGGCCGATCCCGAACCCGAACAGATAGGCGGTGACGATCCATTGCCGTGAATTGGCGGTCGCTGCATGCAGTTCGGCGCCGATCGCGGGCAGCGCGGGCAGCATCAGGTCCACGCCTAGCGCGTTCACCGCCATGATCGCGGCGATGAACGCGACGAACTCGCGACGGCCAAGGGCAAAATGGGTAAGCGGTTGCGTCATATCACCGCGCCTAACGGTTTATGCTGCACCGCGCCATATTCGATCGCACCCTCCCACGATCCTCCCCCGGCAGAGGGGGGAGGCGCCGAGCGCTATCACAATCCTCCCCCGCAAGGGGGAGGTGGCTGGCGCTTGCCAGACGGAGGGGGGAGGAAAGGAAAACCTCCGTTCCGTGTCCTCCCCCTCCGTCGCTGCGCGCCACCTCCCCCTTGCGGGGGAGGATGATCTAATTTCGTGCCCGCCTCAGTCCCCGCTAGTCGGTGACAGGCGTGTCGCTACGCTCCACCGCGACGATATCGACATGGTGGCTTTTCCATCCCCGCGTAGATGCAGCCTCGACCGCGAGAGTCTTGGTCTTCTTCGCGTCGGCAAGCGATTTGCTATGTCCCCAGAAGACTTCGGTCTTGCCGTTGGCCAAGACCGCGACGATGCGCCAGTAATGCGTCAAGTCGAGCGCGGTCGGGCCGATCGTCTTGACATAACCATCGGGCAGGACCGCCGTGAGGTAGAATTTACGCTTGGCCATCGCGCCCTGCTAGAAGCTCGACGAGACGAAGGCATCCGCGAAAATCGCCGTTTACTTAGGGGCGTCATCCACGGCGACAGGATTGCCTGCCCGCCCAGGGATCGAATTGGCGCGTGCAGCGCTCCTTCCATGACTCCTTTCGAAGGGCTGACATGACGACATTCGACGCTGCTCCCACCCATCCTCTCAAGGGCGACCTGACTGCAACGAGCATTCCGGAAACGGCCGGGTCCGATATGCGGGGAATTGATTTCAAGGCGGCCGCCGATGTCTTCACCAAACTCGACGTCGAACTCATGCCCGATCCGTCGCGTACCGTGATCCGTCCCTTCAGTTTCGCGTATCCGGCGGCGTTCGAGGCGGATCGGCCATCCCGGCTCCATGTGGTCGTCGAACGGGTTCGCGCGCTCGATCCGGCGATGCGGACACGGATGCGTGCGCTGCTTGCGGCGCCGATGCGCGAACGTCACCGCAACGCCGACCAGGTGTTTCTGCGCCGTTTCGCCGCAATCCGCGACGAGATCGGTACGGGCGATTTCGATAACGACGAGCAATGGCTGATCGGGGCGTATTTCAGCCAGGAATACGCGTTCGAGGCCGCCGCGCTGTTCAACCCGAGCATGGTCCGGTTGCCCGACGATGCGCTCGACGGGCGACCGACCGAACCGGGTGCGGTGCGGTTTCTGCTGTCGCTGCGCGGGATCGGCGAGGGGCACATCTCGTCGGTGACGTTCCGGACCGGCGAATGGGGGCCGGGCGATCGGCTGGTGGTCGATCCACCGAGCGCGAACGGCGTGCCGCCGCAGATCGAGCGGACCGACTCGGATTGGGTGCGGCTGCTGTGCGAGGACAGCCGGGACGTCTCGGAAACGGTGATCTTCCCGGTCCTGCCCAGCCAGCATCAGGGGATCGAGGATCTCCGCATGGTCACCTTTACCGATCATGACGACGTGCAGAGCGTCATCGGCACCTACACCGCGTTCGATGGCAAGGTCGCGCGGCAGGAGATGTTGCGCGGGATCGATATCAGGACGTTCGAGATGCGGCCGCTGGCGGGGTCGATGACCGGCTACAAGGGGATGGCGTTGTTCCCGCGGCGGATCGACGGGCAGTTCGTGATGCTCGGGCGGCAGGACAGCGAGAATATCTGGCTGCTGCGGTCGGACGATCTTTACACCTGGGATAGCGGCACGCCGATCATGGCGCCGAAATATCCGTGGGAATTCGTCCAGCTCGGCAATTGCGGGTCGCCGATCGAGATCGACGAGGGCTGGCTGGTCTTCACGCACGGCGTCGGCATGGTCCGCGGCTATTGCATCGGCGCGTGCCTGCTCGACAAGGCGGACCCGTCCAAGGTGCTCGCGCGGACGCCGTCGCCGTTGCTGTTCCCGTCCGCGGAACAGCGCGGCGGCTACGTCCCCAACGTCACCTACAGCTGCGGCGGCCTGCTCCACGATCGCCGGATCCTGCTGCCGTACGCGATCGGCGACGAATACAGCGCCTTCGCGGTTGCCGCCGTGGACGACCTCCTCGCCGCCATGGTCCCCGCCTGAGACCATGGCCAACCGCGGCGTGCGTCAGCCAAGCGCCGCGAACATCTTGTGTATAATTTCTGTATCAACCGAAAAATCCCGCCGATCCACCGCGCGGGTGTCGGTGGACACGGTAGGGCCAACGGCAGCCAGATAATCGAGCTGTCGGTGGTGCGCGAGATTGGCGAACAGCGTGGCATCGCCCTCGCGCCCTTCCGGAGCTATCTCGATCAAAGCGCTGCCGGGGCGCATGAACACCGCATTGGCAAGCCCGGCGCCCAGCGGCCCGGCAATGGCGCCCGCGCCGGAAAAGAGTTCGACCTGCTCGCGAAATGCCAGATGTTGCGGCTCGATGGTCTCGAACCCATGCTGCGCGGCAATCGCGATGATCTCATCTTCATTGATCAATTTGCGCGATCCGGCACCGGCGCGCGTGACAAAAAACCTGCGTCCCGATGGCGCGGCTGGCGCGAAACGCTCGCGGATTTCGTCCGCCATGGCAAATGCATGGGCGCCGAACGTGTGTATGTTGCTCAGGCCGCGCGCGGGCATCAGCAACCGGGCGCACCGCGTGATGCCGTCCCCTTGCGTCGCCCGCCTGTCGATAGGTTGCAACGCATCGATCATATCGGCCATCCATGGCCGCAGTTGTGGCAGCCAAACCGTTGCGTCCGCTGCCAACCCTTCACGCTGCGCCAGCCAAAGTCGCGGCATGGCTTCGAGCAGCCAGTGAAAATAGTTCAGATTGGTCTGTATTCCCACGACCAGATGGGTCCCCGGTAGTTCGGGGCCGCCGACCAGATCGATCGAGAAAACGCGATCCGGATGCTCGTGAAAGCCGTAGCGTGCAAGCGACCCGAATGCACGAAAGCTGTCGCTGAGGATTCGATGAGCCTCATCAGCAACCAGGAAACCGTCGGTGAGAATCGCGCCGTGCGGTAGCGCGACGACGAAAGAGGGTGCCAGTCGCGTGGAAGCGACCGCTTCTGCGCGCAGTTGGTGTTCGCGCGCTACGTCGGCGACGCGTGGGTCGATCGCGAAGAATACGGGAGGCTGCCGTAATACCGGAGCGCTGCCAGGCAGGATGACTTGCGTTGCATGACCCGTGGCGGTCGACAGATCATTCGTCGTCGGAATGCTATCGCGGTGGAACAGGCGGTACAGCGTATTGGGTACGAACTGGGGGTCGGCGATCGTCGGTTCCTTGCAGTAAACGTTATGAAGTACCTGCGTCTCATAGTGCCGTCCAATGGCAACCCACGATCGGCGCGATCATGTGGTGCTACCGTCGGCTAGGACCGTCGTGAATACGCGTCGGTCCTGCGCCACTTGCGCGTACAAATCGCAATAGCGGTCCGCCATCGCCGCAGTGTCGTAGCTACGACCGACGGTGTCCTGCCAGCGGACGGTCGCGATGCTGGCGGCCTGGATTGCATCCGGAAGGGCCGCCAGATGGGTAAGCCACTGGGCGAGGTCCGCGGCTGGAATGCCGACATGGTGCAGCCACCCGGCGCCAGATTCCTTGATCCGGTCCCCCACCGCGCCGATGTCGAAGCCGATTACGGGAAGGCCCGCTGCCCAGAGTTCGGTCAACGTATGACAATAGGTCTCCGCCCATATCGAGAATATCGCCCCGACATGTGGTGCGATCTCGGCCACGCGGGCCGCGAACGCATCGCGTTGGTAGCGTCCGTGCAGGACCAGTCCAGGCCGCGCCACCATGTGACCCGAGTCGCCGAGAACGTGGAACTCGAACGTGCGCCCCCTGTCGATGTCCGCCACCGCCTCGACGAGAACGGCCCCTTTTGCGGCAGAAAGGTTGCCGGGCACGAGCACTCTAAGCGGCGCGCCGGAGTGCCGCGGAACCGTCGTGGCGAACCCTGTAAAGCTGCGTCCATGCGGAATGACTTCGAACGGCCTGCCGACGATGTCGGGCAACGCATCGACAATGATTGCCCGAGCCGTAAGGCTTGTCGTGACATAAGCGTCGCAGTGACGAAGCGCGTCGCTCATCATCGCGCGCCAGCGAAAAATGAACTGGTGCTTCAGGTTGGGAAATGCATCGACCGGCCAGAGTTCCGGGCGACAGCGTCCCATGCCCGGCGTGCAGCGGCCACCGCAGAACACCATATCCTGGTCGAGCAGTTTGACCGTCGGGCACAGCATGTAGAAATCATGGAACGAGAAGATCACCGCGATCCCTAGCCGGCGGCATGTTTGGGGGAGGGTGGTGCTGTGCCACGCCATGTGTCGAATATGGACAAGTTCGATCGCGTGCCGGGTGAGCATATCGGCGACGATCATGTCGTATTCGCTCGACCGGTGGACCAGCGGATCGATGCCGCGGTGAAGGTCTGCGGTCTCGACCGGGACGAGCGCGCCATCGTGCAGCCGCGACAATTCGAGCTGGACCGTATCGCAGCGTAGCAGCCACGGCTCGAACCGGTCGTCGATCGCGGTCATCAGGTCCTGGTTGGTCTGCGGCGTGCCACCCGATTGCGTCGCGATCACGTACAGGATGCGGGGTCGCGGCGGCGCGACGGCCTGTGCAACCGCGCGACGGATGCGCCACCGCATCGCCAGCATGTCGCGACCACGCGCGAACACGCCGATCCGCGCCTTGTATTCGGGATAGCGCGCGTCGACCACCAGCCGCCCCGCCGCATACAGCGCCGCCTTGGCCGTGCCGAAGCTCGCCGACCCCTCGTGATGGACGAAGGTACGGTCGTCGACGACGTTGCGCAGCCCGGCATGATCGGCGCGCATCGAGAAATCGTTCTCCTCGCCATACCCACGCGGAAAGGCGGTGGCATCGAGCAGGCCGATCCGGTCGAGCGCATCGCGGCGGATATACAGGCAGAACCCGTGCCCGGTCGGCACCTCCGGCCGCAGCGTCATCGCCGACTGCCGGACCAGCCGCGCCATGTCGTCGAACGACAGCAAGGCAGGAACCGGGTTGGCCATGCCGGTTTCAGGTACCGAGAAAGCGCCCGCATTGTCCGACACCGCGGTGGCGGTCGCGACCGACCGGCCGCTATAGGCCGCAAGACGCAGGCCCTGGAGCCATCCCGTGGTCACCTGCGTATCCGAATTGAGCAGGACCACGTCGTCGCTACCGGCGAGCGCGATCGCCCGGTTGACAGTCCGCGTGAACCCCAAATTCTCCGTGTTGCGGTGAACCTCGACGTTGCGAAGCGCCGCCGCGGTTTCGAGAATGCCGGCGATCGCCGGATCGGTGCTGCAATCGTCGATCAGGATCAGCCGGCAGGGTATGTCGGTGTTGCGGCAGAGCGCGGCGATGCACGCGGCGGTATCGCTCGCGGCATTGTATATCGGGACGATGATCGTCACGCCGCGTTCGTCAATGTCGGGAAGAATGTCGAGTATCACCGACGGCAACAGCGAGCGCCGCTCGGGCACCGCCATGTCGGTCGCGCCGCGAATCGCCATGGCATCATCCCGCGCATGGACCGCAACATGTGCAGTCGATCCACCGGTCATGCTGGTCGAGGGCATTTCGAAGCGAAATCCGCCACCGGCCGTGACGATGCCCTTGGCGACGAGATCGGCGCGGTTCCGATCGGCGAGGCCGGTTGCATAGCGGATGCCGTCGATCCGCATCTCGACCTGGAGCATTCCGTCCGGTCGGTTGGCGTCGGCGGCCCAGCCTCGTGCTTCGGCCGGCGTGACGCGCTCGAGCTTGCCGTGGACGAGCGGCGTCCGGACGATCGCCGCGTCGCCGACGATGTGCGTGCCGGCCCGCAACAGGACCCTGTCCGGTCCCAAGGCGGTATCGGACGACGGCCTTGAGCGCGCGCGCAACGCCTGTAGCGATACGCGAAAGCCATAGGTCGGGGTGTCGCCCGGCACGATCTGCGCGAGATCGGGCCGGTCGATCGCCGCGTCGATCGTGGCCGTCAGCGTGCCGTCGAACTGGAGCGTGACCGGCAGACCTGCCGCGACGATCCATCCCCCGACATCGTCGCTGCCGGCCACCTCGATATGGCCGAGCGGTGCCATGGTGCGGATCGCATCCGCGGCGATCTGGAGCGATGCGCCGATAATCGCGGCGGTGACATGCGTGCCGGGCCCGATCGGTACCGGCAGGCAGACCCGAAAGGCGCGCGCACCGACCGCGGCCAGATCTTCGCGGTAGGTGGTATCGATGATCTGCACCACGGTCTGCGCGATACCGTCGATCGAGAGCGTCAAGGCGCCGGACCGTAACGCGTCGTCGTTGGCCCAGCCCTGCACGACCGTACGATCCGTCAGGCATTCCAGCGCTTCTATATAGCCTGCGGTCATAAGTCTTCGCTGCTCCGTTCGCCCGATTGGTATCCGGAGCCGGCCGGGGAAGGTCGTTCCCGTCGCCGATCGTTTCCGGTCTAGTCCGAATCACCTGTGCCGACGGTTACCGCGTCAGGCTGCGGCCGATCGCTAGCGGGGTGAAGAGCTGGCCGATGATCTGCGTCATCTTGGCCGGCGCATTGGCGGCGGCGCTGGAGACGTAGATGACGTCCTTGTCCTGCATCTCGACGCGTTGCGATAGGAAATAGCTGTCGGCGCGGACCATGTTCAGGCGGTAGACGACCGGCTTGGGTTCGGCACCCAGCGACGTGTCGTAGCGAAAGAGATAGACCGCGGCCGGGTCGGCGGTACGCTCGCTGGGTCCTCCGATCCGCGCCATCGCCTCGGCCAACGACAGGGAGCTTGCACCGAATGCGACCTGCGAGACCTTCTCGGTTGCACCGAAAACCAGGAACGTCCGCGGCCGGTTGAACAATTCGACCCGATCGCCCGGCAGCAGCGCGATGTTCTGGTCGCCCGACGCATCGATTTCGCTGAGCCGCGTTTCGGCAGACCGCGCGCTGCGGGTGAGGCGCACGATCATGTCGTTGGGCTGGTTGGTGGTGCCCCCGGCGCGCGCGATCGCATCGAGCAACCGTTCACGCGGCAGGCCCAGTTCGAACCGGCCCGGGGTCCGGATATCGCCGGAAACATAGAAGACATTGAACGCGTTCGCCATGACCGCCACGACGACCTGAGGGCGTTGCGACAAACCGATCATACCGTGTTCGATCGTCCGTTCGACTTCGCCGGGTGTCTTGCCGGCAACCGGGATGCGACCGACATACGGCAATTGCACATTGCCGGCGGAGTCCACGCGAACGGTAAGATCGGTGCCCGATGCCGAGGGCGTGAAGCTGCTTTGGGCGGTGGCGCCATTGCCGCGCGTAAACAGCGTCACGCCGACCTCGAAAATGTGGATCGACAGCGTGTCGCCGGGCCCCAGCGTGTCGGTGCGACCGACTTCGTCCAGCGCCGCTAGCGGTGCGGCGGGGGCTCCATGGATGGCAAGACGCGCCGTCGTTGCCGCGTCGATGTCGACGATCCGGAACCCCGTGCCGTTGTCCTTGATCTCCGCACGCCGGATCTGTGCCGCGGTCGGGCCGGCGGCCGGCAGGGTCGCGCACCCCCCGATCACGCCAAGTCCGACACATGACAGGATGACCCTCGCCAGAGGTTTCCCGTATCGGCGCCGTGAATTGTAATTTTCAGACACTGTCATCGATCAGTCTTCCAATAAAACGGCAGAAAGGAAAAATGAATCGATCGGCTTTCCCCGGTCCTCCATTAAATCAGCACGTTGCTGAAAACAATCGAATCAACGTGGCGGCGGCGGAAAGCTTTGTAGCCTGTGATGAACATCGGCTGCTTCTTGAATCGTGTCGTATAACGTTACAACTCCACCGAATACGACCGCACCACGCTCACAATATCGAAATAATGCGTGCGTATCATGCGAGACCATGACTAGGGTTCCACGGTCTCTACGCGCGGTAAGTGCCTCTTCAGACTTGATTCTGAAACGTTCGTCCCCCGCGCCCGTAATTTCGTCGACGATGTAGCAATCAAAGTCTATGGCGAGTGATACACCGAACGCCAGACGTGCGGACATGCCTGCCGAGTAGGTGTTGACAGGTTCATGGATATAGGAGCCAAGTTGCGCAAAATCCTGAACATAGTCGAGCAGTTCTTGCGGATCCCGGCCATAGATGCGGGCGATGAATCGGGCGTTGTCGGCACCGGTGAGGCCCGCCTGGAACGCGCTGGCATAGCCGATCGGCCAAGATGTCGTCATGGTGCGCTTGATTACGCCCGACGTCGGCCGCTCGACACCCGAAATCATCCGCATCAAGGTCGATTTGCCGACACCATTGGCGCCGCAAACACCAATACTGTCACCGCGTTTAATGACCATATTCACATCATTGAGTACGGCATTATCAAAACCACGCCCGTGATATTTCTTGTAGACATTCTCGAAGGCGATCATCGCGTCGAATGCTCCGCATGGAAGGGATGACAACTCGGGCTGTACTCGACCGCGCCGTTCATAAGAAGGTGAAGATTGCCGTCGATGCCCGATTGGCAGGAACTGCCGCCACCGGGGTCGCGAGCTACCGTCGGGCGGTACTGGCCGCACTCGCTATCGCGGGCCGCACGACGATGGCCTTGCACGATGGTTCGGTCGGTCGTTTCGGCGTGCCGAGCACGCGGCGCGAGGCGGCATCGCGGTGGCTGTCGGCATGGTCGTCGCGGCCGCGTCGGTTGTTGTTGAAATCGTACGCCGGCGATGGCGGCGATGGCGCCCATGCGCAGAATTGCAGTGCACCGAAGGGTGAGGTGTCGAGACGCGATGCCCCGACATCGCATGTACCGGCTCGCGGTGCCCCGGCAATGGACCTGCTGGCGTGCGATCCGCCGGCCTTGTGGCGACAAGACGTCTTCAGGCTCGCGCATATCCATTTCAGACGGCACGGCACGCTGTTGCGGCTGACCCCGCCGCAGCCCGTCGGCGTGATGCACTGGACGTATCCCATCCCCGCGATCGTCGACGGATGGATCAACGTCCACACCGTGCACGATGTGATCCCGTTGCGTCGACCCGATCTGTCGCCGATCGATGCGGATCGGCTACAGGCATGCCTGCTCGCAATCGCCGCGCGCACCGATCGGATCGTGACGGTATCCGCCTGGGCGCGCCGGACGATCCTCGATGCGCTGGTGGTCCCGGCGGACCTGGTCACCGATTGCGGCAGCGGCCTGGCCGAGCTTGTCGGTACACGTGGCGTGGGCACGGCATACCTCCCCGGTACCGGTGAGAGTGGCAGGGCTGATTCTCATCCGGAGGAACGCGGTGATGGGATCTTGCCCTATGACCTGCGCCCGGACGGTTATCTCTTTTTCTGCGGCGTGATCGAACCCCGCAAGAACCTCGCTCGGCTTGCGGGCGCGTGGAGGGTCAGCGGCTGCGGCATGCCGCTGGTGGTGGCGGGGCCCGATGGCGCCCACGGCGGTGCGCTGCGCCGCGAGCTCGAACGCGCCGGTGCGCTCGTGCTGCCGTATCAGGACAGGCCGGTACTGATCGACCTGATCCGCAACGCACGGGCACTGGTCCTGCTGTCGCTGGAAGAAGGGTTCGGGTTGCCCGTGGCGGAGGCGATGGCGTTGGGAACGCCGGTTCTGACGTCGGATCGTGGCGCATTGCAGGAGATTGCGGGCGGCGCGGGCCTGTTGGTCGATCCGACCGATGCGCCGGCGATCGCCGAAGCGCTCCGGCGGATCGTTGCCGACGACGTCCTGCGCGGGGCGTTGGTCAGGCGTGGGCTGCACCGGGCGGAGGCGTTCCGGCCGGCGGCATTCGGCCGGCGGCTGACCATGCTGTACGATCGCTTGATCGACGCGCGGATCGCCGATGGCGTGTGGCCCGAATTGGAGACCGCGGGTGAACGCTGACGTGCGGATCGCGATCGACGGGTTCAACCTCGCTTTGCCGCACGGCACCGGGGTCGCGACCTATGGCCAGGCTCTTGGCGACGCGATCACGTCGTTGGGCGCGCGCCTGGACGGCGTATTCGGGATACCCGTGGGGATTCACCCGGAACTGCGCGAGATCCTGTTCTACGAGGCGCTCGGGCGGGGAATTCCGCAAGGCCCCGGGCTCGCGGCAGTGCGGGCGGTGCGGGAGTGGTTCGGCCAATATCGGCGGACGCAGATGTTCGACGTTCCGATGCGGGGATTGATCGTCCAGGGCGCGATCGCACGGCGACTGCCGCGATTCGAGCGGATCATGAGTTCCGCCCGGCTGTTCGAGCGTGCCGACCGATATTTTGCGCGGACCGGACGGTTCCTGCCGATCCGGGTCTCCGATCCGCCGCACATCATGCACTGGACCTACCCCGTGCCGATCCGGATGCAGGGGACGAGCAATGTCTACACGCTGCATGATCTGGTGCCGCTCAAGCTCCCCTATGCGACGCTCGACCGAAAGCGGCTCTATTACCGGATGATCGAGACGATCGTGCGCGCGGCGGACCATGTCTGCACCGTGTCGGAGTCGAGTCGTGACGATGTGATCGCGCAGTTCGGTATCGCCGGGGACCGCATCACCAACACCTATCAATGCGTCTCGACCGCGCAGACGCGGCAGGACCATGTCGGCGACGTCACCGCGTTGTTCGGGCTGAAGCCGCGCGGCTATTTCCTGTATTACGGCGCGATCGAGCCCAAGAAGAATGTCGGTCGGTTGATCGAGGCCTATCTCGGCAGCCAGGTGAAGACGCCGCTCGTCCTGGTCGGCGCTGGCGCATGGCAGGCCGACGAGGAGCTTCGCCTGCTCGCGACCGGAGCGGCAGGATCGCACAATGCCTTTGGCAGGCGCGTGGCGAGCCAGGTCATCCGGCTGCAATATCTGCCGCGCGCGCTGTTGCTGCAGCTGATCGCGAACGCCAAGGGGGTGATCTTCCCGTCCTTGTACGAGGGGTTCGGGCTTCCCGTCCTCGAAGCGATGCAGCTTGGCACGCCGGTCATAACGTCCGACCGGAGTTCGTTGCCGGAGGTCGCGGGGCAGGCGGCATTGATGGTGGACCCATACGACGTCGGCGCGCTGACCGTCGCCATCCTCGCGCTCGATACCGACGACGCGCTGGCGGATCGGCTCGTGGCGGCCGGCACCGAGCAGGCGCAAGTGTTCACGCAGGATCGCTACCGCGCGCGGCTCGGCGCGATGTACGACACGATCCTGGCCGGGGGGCTACGGACCCGACGCAATATGCCCAGGGGGTGGGAATAGATGGCAACGCGTATCGCGCCGCGCGGCTCGCTGCGCCGGGGGCTCAAGGTCCAGGGCAACGTGATCGGCGCGCTGATCATGCGCGAACTGCACACGCGCTATGGTCGCGACAATATCGGCTATGTCTGGCTCATCCTGGAGCCGATGATGCTGGCGACGATGATCGCCTTGCTGCACCAGCAGACCGGCGGGCATTTCGGCAACGACGTCAAACCGGTGCCGTTCGCGCTGATCGGCTATTGCATCTTCATCATGTTCCGCAGCATCTTCGGGCGGGCGGAAGGGGCATTGGAAGCCAATCTGCCGCTGTTGTACCACAAGACCGTCACGATCTTCGACATCCTACTCGCCCGTGCCCTGCTCGAAGCGGCTGGCTGTATCCTGTCGTTCATGATCCTGATGAGCCTGGCGGTGGCGATGGGTCTCGCAGATCTTCCGGCGCGACCGCTTTACGTATGCCTGGGCGTGGCGTGCATGTTCTTCCTGGCCTTTGGTCTTTCGCTCGTCGTCTGTGCTTTCACGTTCGAAAACAGAGCGATGGGAAGATTGGTTCATCCGATAGCCTACATCATGCTGCCCCTGTCCGGTGTATTTGTGATGATGCAATGGGTGCCGGCGAAATTCAGGCCGTTCTTCTCGGTAATTCCGATGTCGCATATTTTTGAAATGTTGCGATACGGTTGGTTTGTCAGTGCTGTCCCGTACTTCATCGATGCCTGGTATCTTGCAGGCTGGATATTTGGATCGACCTTGGTCGGTCTGCTGGCAATTGCTGCCGTGAAGCGCAAGATACATATGCCGTGACGATCCGTGACGGCACTATACTCGGCCTTCAGTGCAGGCCGACCCTCGGAGAACATCATGGTGCACGGTTTCATGTCCCCGGCGACGGTCGAGCCGGAGGCGTCGCCGAGCCTCCGCGAGCGATGGCGTTATGCCCGGACGCATTATGGCTGGTTCTTCGTCGTCGTCGCGCTGCCGTGTCTTGCCGCCGCGCTTATCTCTACGCGTTCGCCGCGGATCAGTATGAATCCGAAGCGCATTATCTGGTGCGCGCGCAAGGGGCGCCGGCATCGAGCGGATCGAGCATCGAAAAGCTGCTCGGGGCGAGCGGCGGCGGCGGCGGTGGTCAGGGCGAGGCCAACAGCGTCGCGGACTTTCTGCTGTCGCACGACGCGGTCGACGCGCTCGGCAAACAGAGCGGTTTGGTCGAGCGGTTCCGGCGCCCCGAAGCCGATCGGTTGAGCCGACTGGCCTCCGCCGAACCGACCCCCGAAGCGCTGCTCAAATATTATCGCAAACAGGTCGACGTGCACTACGACACCGACACCGGCATCACGACCCTGAAGGTCCGCGCGTTCCGACCGACCGATGCCTATGTCATCGCCCGCCGGCTGCTCAGGCTGGGCGAAGGTCAGGTCAATACGATGAACGTCCGGTCCTATGACGATGCGGTCAAACTGTCGCGCCAGCAACTCGCCGAATCGGAAGCGGCCCTGACCGAGGTCCAGGCGCGAACGACCGATTTTCGACAGGACAGCAGGGACGTGAACCCGCAAGGTACCATCGCAGCGCAGATCGGCCTGGTATCGAAACTGGAATCCGAGTTGTCCGCGGCACGATCGCAGCTGTCGACGACGGTAAGCCTGATCGGCACGCGCAATCCGCAATATGCCGCGCTGTCGCAGCAGGTGCGGTCGTTGCAGACCCAGGTCACCGCGCAATCCGCAAAGCTTGCGGGCGGCGGCAATGCGATCGCAGCAGGGCTGGGCGATTACGAGCGTCTCCGCATGCAGCAGGAATTCCTGTCGAAGCGCTCCGACGCGGCGTCCGCCGCCTTCGAAGCGGCGCGCCAGCAGGCGGTTCGGCAGCAACTCTACATCGTCCGGATCGTCGATGCGAACATGCCGGTCCGCTCCGAATATCCCAAGCGTGCGCTGTCGCTGCTCACGCTCTTCATCGCGTTGATGGTGCTGTACGGCCTTGGCTGGCTGGTCGCCGCCGGTGTTCGGGAACATGCGAGCTGAGCGCGGCCGCGTGTCGTCGCACGGCATGACGAGCGGGCACGGGACCAGCATCGTGCCGCTGCTGCGGCACGGGACCAGCATCGTGCCGCTGCTGCGGCACGGGACCAGCGTCCTGCCGCTGCTGCGCGCGCCCCCCTTTCCCTCGGCGGCGCCGGTGGCGATCACCGTGACGGGCGGCACGCCCCCAAGTCTTGCAGAGGCGCGTGATGCGCTGGACGCCTTGCGTGCGGCGCGCGTCGGCGGCGCGTTCTGGGACGGCGAGCGCGATCCCTGGACGCAGGTCGCGCAGGGTGCCGCCGTGCAGGCCAATGTCGACGACGATTTGGCGATCGTCGCCTGGCTGTCGGGCGTTGCGGTGCATGACATGGCGGGTACGATCGTCGACCCGGCCCGGGTCGAACGCGCATGCCTCGACCGGCTGACCGCATTTGCCTGCCATGACCCGTTCGAGGATCGACCCGCGACATTGGCTGATACCGTCCTCCGACTGGCAAACTGGCGCCGAACGCTCGACGCCAATCGCGGGATCGGCGTGATGACCGGCATGGCGCTCTGGAAACGAGCCGCGATCGGCAACTTCCTGTGGGACGGACGGCAAAGTCCGGTTGCAGCGTCTGCAAACAAGGCACTCGTCACCGCCCGCCGGTCGGGACGAGCGATTGCGGGCTGGGCATCGCGGATACCGGCCGACTATGCCCGCGACGCGCAAGCGGCAGGGCTCGAGCTTCAGATCGTCGAGGATGGCTTCATCCGGTCCAGTGGCCTCGGCGCCGATGGCCGTGTGCCGAGTTCGATCACGATCGACACGCGGGGTATCTATTACGACCCGGCCCGGCCGAGCGATCTCGAAACACTGCTCCAGACACAGGTTTTTTCCGACGATCTGATCGAACGGGCGCGCCGTCTGCGCACCCTGATCTGCGATCATGATATCGGGAAATACGGTGTCGCCGCCGGCATGGTCAGGCCGTTGCCCGATCGTCGCTGCGTCCTCGCAATCGGTCAGGTCGAGGACGATCGCTCGGTGCTGTGTGGCGGAGCAGGCGTGGCCTCGAACCTGCAATTTCTCGCGCGCGTGCGGGCTTGCGAGCCCGATGCGTTCATCGTCTATCGACCGCACCCCGACGTCGTCGCCGGCCATCGCAAGGGGCATATATCGTCATTGGCGGGCGCAGAATGGGTAGACCGTATCGACCAGGATAGCGCGTTGCTATCGCTGGTCGGCCGGGTCGATGCGGTTCACGTCCTGACCTCGTTGACCGGGTTCGAGGCGTTGATGCGTGGACGCCCGGTCACCGTACACGGTCGCCCTTTTTTCGCCGGCTGGGGACTGACCGAAGACCGTGTCGAGCAACCTGCGCGGCGTCGCCGGACGCTGACGATCGATCAGCTCGTTGCCGCCACGCTCATCCTGTATCCGCGGTACATCGATCCGGTGACGGGTGTGTTCTGCGAAGTCGAAACGCTCATCGCCCGGATCGCGGCGGGGCAGGGCGGGTCCGACACCGCGTTTACGCTGATCCGACAGGCGCTTGGCCGACTCCGGCGGCAGGGCGTCCTGATTGCGGCGGGTGTCCGATGACGCCGGCGACCCGTGGCAAGCATACGTTCCTGTTCCTGCAGGGGCCGCATGGTGCCTTTTTCGATCAACTGGCCTCCGCGCTGGCCATGCAAGGCCATGCGATACGCCGGATCAACCTCAATGGCGGCGATCGCGCCGATTGGAGCGGGTTTTCGACGAACTACCGAAGCTCCCTGAAGGGCTGGCCCTTGTTCTTCGATGATTTCGTCGTCGATCATCACGTCACCGACGTCATCCTGTTCGGCGATTGCAGGCCGCATCATGCCTCCGCGCATGGCATGGCCAAGCTGCGCGGTATCCGCGTCCATGTGTTCGAAGAAGGCTATATCCGACCGGATTTCATGACGTTGCAGGAAGACGGCGTGAACGGAAACTCGACCCTGCCGCGCGATGGCGACTGGTACCGCGACCAGGCAGGCCGCCTGTCAGGGATCCCGCCGGTGGCGCCGGTCCCGTCGAGCTTCGCACGACGCCTGCGCGAGACCAGCCGCTATACGATCCTCAGCGCGCTTACCCGGCCATTATATCCCTTCTATCGCTCGCATCGCTCCGCCGCGATGCTCAGCGAGGCGCTTGGCTGGGCCGTGCACTTCATCACCAGGCGTCGCGAGCGCAGGCGGTCCGCCGCGACGATGGCGGCGATCGGCGACACGCCGTATTTCGCGCTGCCGCTGCAATTGAATTCGGACTATCAGATCCGCGTCCATTCGCCGTTTCGCGACATGCGTGCGGCGCTCCGGTTCATCATCAAGAGTTTTGCGCGGTCGGCGCCGCCCGGGGTCAATTTGATCGTCAAGCGGCATCCCCTCGATGGCAGCCTGTCGAGTTGGCGACGGTTCGTACGCCGCGAAGCGCACCGTTACGGCATCGCCGACCGGGTCTTCTATATCGGCGATGGCGACATCTCGGATCTGGTTGCCAAGGCGCGCGCGGTCGTGACGGTCAACAGCACGGTCGGCACGCTGGCGTTGAACTCGGGCGTGCCGGTGGCCGTGCTCGGCGAGGCGATCTACGATATTGAGGGGATCGTCCGACGTGAACCCCTCGATATGTTCTGGGCCGATCCGCCGGCGGTCGACGTCGCGCTTTACGACGCGTTCAAGCGCGTGCTGATCGACCGATGCCTGATTCCCGGCGGCTATCTCAGCGACGAAGGGATCGCGATGCTCGTCCGGCACGCCGAACGGCGCCTGACCGGCGAGCCCGTGGTCGCACAAACCCCTGAGCCGGCGGATACTGCGGCGGATACTGCGGCAGGCACTGGTAGCGACGACCGCGACGCCGACGGTGAGCTTGGCGCACATGATGAAGACGGCGTTTGAAGCCGTTTCGTGCATTCGCCCCGATGCTGCTTAGCCGGACGCTCGTGCCGCGGTGGCTTGGCGGCCGTGCCAGCGTCGACGCGGAGGTCGTGCTCGACCTGTCGCGCCTGCTGAGCCGATCCTATCATGTGACGCCGACCGGGATCGACCGGGTCGAGTTCGTCTACGCGCGCGAATTGCTGCACCGTATGCCGAACCGGCTCGCGTTCGCCGCGGTGCATCCCGCGGGGGGCTATTACGGCCGACTGCCGGTCGGGGCGGTGCGGCAGTTTCTCAGCTTCACCGATGCGCGGTGGCGAAACCCGGACGTGCTCGACCCCCAAGCGGTGCGGGCCGCCGCCAATCGGCACTTGCTGGCACTTCGGCCGCGCCCGGTGCCGACCGCGGCGCGGCAGCGGATCTATCTTCAGGCGTCGCATCACCATCTGGAAGATATCGACCTGGTGGCGGCGATCCTGAAACGTGAGACCGCGCGGCTGATATCGCTGATCCACGACGTCATTCCGCTGACGCACCCGGAGTTTGCCCGGATCGACGGCAGGGCGCGGCATCTCAGGGCCATGCGAACGATCGACCGCCATGCCAGTGGCATCATCGGCAATTCCGCGGCGACGGTAGAGGCCGTCCGCGAACATCTGACGGACATGCGCAGCGACCGCGTCATCCGGGTCGCGCATCTCGGGACCGACCCCGTCGAACTGCCATCGGTGAGCCGGCCGGCAAGTCTTTCGACGGTTCCAGCCGGCCCCTATTTCGTGTGCGTCGCGACGATCGAGCCCCGCAAGAACCATCTGCTGCTGCTCAACATATGGCGCAGACTGGTGGAAACGCTTGGCAGCGCGGCACCGCGGCTCGTGCTGATCGGCAGGCGCGGGTGGGAAAATGAAAACGCCATCGACATGATCGAGCGCTGTACCGCCTTGTCCGGTTACGTGATCGAGGCGTCGAACATGTCGGATCGCGAGATGCATGCGGTGCTCGGCGGCGCGCAGGCGTTGCTGTTGCCCTCGTTTGCCGAGGGTTTCGGGATGCCGGTCAGCGAAGCGCTCGCGGCCGGGCTTCCGGTAATTTGCAGCGACATCGCCGCGCTACGCGAGGTTGGCGGCGCGGCACCCGACTATCTCGATCCGCTCGACGGCGTGGGATGGCTCGAGGCGATCATGGCGTATTCGGCACCGGCATCGCCGCGCCGTGCCGCGCAACGTGAACGCATGGAGCGATGGCGGCCGGTGAGCTGGGCGGAGCATCTCGACGTGGTCGAGGCGACGATCGATGCGGTCGGCGCTATCGGGCGATAGCGACGCGCCGCACATCGCCGGGGTCTACGTTACCGATCGCCGCGGCGGACGACGATCCCGAACGAGGTCGTGACATACTGACCGAGCGCGAGCTTCAGATGGTTGTCCGCCGAATAGGGGGGCACGTCGACATAGGCGTCCTGTTGCGTGTCGCCGAGATCATATTTGATCTGCGCGACGAAATGCCCGCGCGAGACGAGATCGACCGCGAGCCGTTCGAAATCGCGACGCCGGAACAGGACGGTGCCGCCGCTATCGATCGTCGCGTCGTTCGAGGTGAGATTGAGTTCGGTGGTGTGTACCGCGAGCCCGCCTGGATTGAGGCACTGGACCGCGTTGCGGACGAAATCGAGACCGGCCTCGATCGATCCGAGATGCTCGTACGCGCACGACGACCAGGTGAAGTCGAACCCGCGCAGGTCGGCGGGAATCGCGTTCATGTCGGCCACGCGGAACGCGACGTTGCGATCGAAGACGTCGTTTGGACAGATCTCGGGATAGCGAAGCTGGTCGAGGCCTTCGCTATGCTGGTTGGTCAGGGTCCAGTCGCGGCTGCGGACGTCGTCGGCGGCTAGATCGGTCGCCACGATCGAGCAGCCGATCGCCGCCATCGCTGCGGGCAGGGGTTCGATGCCCACGCCGAAGCCCAAACCGCGCGCCCCCGCCTTGAGCATCCCGTAACGCTCGAGCGTCTGAAGGATGTAGACGAATTCCCATTGCTTTCGATGGCGGTGCTTCGCCAGCTTGAGGCGTTCGAGCCACTGGTCATAGGCCGGCTCGTTGAACTGCGATGCGGTGCAGGTCTGCGATACCGGATCGGCCAGCGTCGCCTTGCCGTGTGCCAGCAACCGCGAGGCGCGACGGAAGACGCGTTGGCCGAAGATCGACTTGCGGGCCGCCTCGACCTGTTGCTCGAAATGCGGTTGGCGGACGGCGGCGTCGAGCAGGATCGTGAACGACTGCGCGATGGCGTCGGTCTCGGTATAGAGATGCCCGAGGACCGCATATTGCATGCCGTCGACCGCATCGAAGGTCAGCCGCATGGTCCCGCCGGCCGCGACGATCTCCTTCACGGCGATCGGCCAGGTCTTGATCGTCTCGGCCGGGCGCGATCCGTCCAGCGGCAACGCGTTGACCCGAACGATCATCGAGCCAAGCGTCGCGGTCAGCCCGGTAAAGACGAGCGAGCAGCGGACCGTGCTGCTCTCCAGCGAAACATAGCGGGTATGGAAGACATAGGCCGGGTCTTCGGAGGATTCGGAGCCGCCAAGTCCTTGAATTCGGCTCGATCGAGTCGGCCAGAAATCGAATGGACCCGTATCTATGTCAAATGTTGCGGCGATTGCCGACGGGGAAGGCGGACTTTGCATGTTGGAGTCGTAGCGATGAAGAATGTAATCGTCACTCGTTTTGCGCGGCCAAGTCCCGAAATTGTACGACTATACTTTGATCGCATATATCCTTCGTGGAGCTTTATCTTATAGTGTCGGCAGCGCAGGCCCGGAATAAGAGAGACCGATGAGCAACTTATTTCAGGCGGGTTTCGAGCGTTTGATGGGCAAATCAGGCAGGGTCGGGCTCGGATCCGCGGCGCGATCGGCCGAGCGGATCGCAGGCGATGCCTCGCGCGACATTCGAGACTGGGCGGGCGCGATCGATGCCTATCGCCGGCACCTTGAAACCTTTCCCGGCGATTTCGCGATCCAGGTGCAATTGGGGCACGCGCTGAAGGAGACCCGCGATTTCGTCGCGTCGATGGAGGCCTATCATGCCGCCTACAGGATCGATGCCCGCGACTCGGATCTGCTCGTCAACATCGGCCATCTGCACAAGATGCGTGGGCAGCAGGCGGCGGCATGCTTTGCGTATGTCGCGGGCTATGCGCTGGATGCCAATGTCGATGCGGCGACCGAACTCGGCGATCCGCAACTCGCCGCAGACATCGCGGTCGCCCGCAACGCCTTCTTCGCCGATCCGACCCGCGATCCGGTTGTCCTTGCCGCCGATCTACCGCCGCCCGCAGCGGCAGCGTCGCCAGACCCGAACCTGGTCCATGGCGACACGATCGGCTCGTCGCCCTTGTTCGACGAACGCTGGTATCGACAGCGGTACGACGTCGGCGCCGACATGGACGCTGCCCAGCATTATGCGACCGTCGGCGCCGCCGAGGGCCATGAACCGCATCGTCTGTTCGACAGCCGCTTCTATCGCTCGCAAGTCACGGGAGACCTGTCGCCGGGCGCCAACCTGCTCGATCATTTCCTGAAAGTCGGTGGGCCGAACGGGCTCGATCCGCATCCGCTGTTCGCCGGCGCCTGGTACCGCGAACAGCATCCCGACGCGGCCCGCGACGGCATCGTGGCGGTCCTTCACTATCTGACGACAGCGCCGGATCGCGCCGTCAGCCCGACGCCGCTGTTCGATGCGGCATGCTACCGGGGGTCGATGTCCGACATGGATCCGACGGACGGCGCGCTCATTCATTATCTGGACTATGGCGATGCCGCGGGCGTCACCCCGATCGCCGGGTTCCAGCCCGGTCGGGTTCTCGAAACCTTTGGGGGTTCGCCGATCGGAGGCGAAAGCGCGCTTGAACTATACGTGCATTTCATCGGCCGTGAGCAGGCGCTGGCCGGTGCGAAGTTCGACGAACTCCGGCCGTCCGAGTTCGGCGTCCGGCCACCACCGCTGCGCCTGGAAGCCGAGCGATCCGTCGACGAGCGGATCACCGCTGCGACCGAGGTGGTCCAGCGGCTGATCGGCAATCCCCCCGGCGGCGACGCGGGCCTGTTCCCCGACCGGTACGCTATGGCGAAGCTCGAATTGCTGCGTCGCGATCCCGCCCTGCTCGATGCCGCGGTCCGAGACCTCCACGCCGCCACCGCCGCCACGGCAACCGAGGTGGTGACGTTGTTCGGCGTGCTGCCGCTGCACGACATTGCGCCGAACGGCGGCGATGCGGATGTCCCGCCGGCCGGGGTGCCAGGGCGCTATCGGGCGAGCCAGCGTGATCTCGCCAGCCGGTTCCGCCTCGATCACGACCGCGTCGGCACGGTGACCGAGGGGGTAAGGATTTCCATCCTGCCGATCTACCGTTCGCCGATCCTCTACCTCGAGCGGGCGCTCCTGTCGGTGCTCGCGCAGACCTACGCCAATTGGGAATTGTGCATCGTCGACGACTGTTCGCGGGAAACCGCGTTGACGGACATCGTCGAGCGGTTCTGCGCGGGCGATGCGCGTATCAAGTTCGTTGGCGCCCGGCGCAACGGCGGGATTGCGGATGCCACCAACCGCGCGCTCGACCTGGCCACCAGCGAGTATGTCGCGTTGTTCGATCACGACGACATGCTGACGGTCGACGCGCTCGAAATCGTCGCGGCACGGATCGAAGCGGCGCCCGATACCGACTGGCTCTACAGCGACGAGTGCAAGATCGGGACCGACGACCAGCCCGACGAACTGCTGACCAAGCCCGACTGGAGTCCGGCGCTGCTGATGTCGGTGATGTATACCGGACACCTGTCGGTATATCGATCGTCGCTCGTCCGGTCGGTCGGTGGTTTTCGCAGCGCGTATGATTTCTCGCAGGATTACGATCTCGCGCTGCGCATTTCGGAGACCGCGCCGATCGTCCATCACATCCGCAAAATCCTGTACGGCTGGCGGATGATCGAGGGATCTGCCGCAAGCGGGGGCAAGCCCGAGGCACGGCGGACTAACATCGCTGCGGTCCAGGCGGCGATGGATCGCCGTGGCTGGGCCGGTCGCGCGATTGCGTTGCCGTCCTCGAACCGTTCGCAGGCCGACTATGCGACGTTCGATCAGCACGTCTCGATCATCATTCCGTCCGACGATTCCGCGCACATCGTCCGGACGGTGATGTCGATCGTCGCCTGGACCGCCTATTCCCGATACGAGATCGTGATCGTCACCAATTCCCGGACGGCCGCGCAGTGTCGCGAGTGGCTGGACGGACCGCGCATCCGCTTCGCGATCTTCGATGCGCCGTATAATTTCTCCGCGAAATGCAATGCCGGTGCTGCGATCGCGCAGGGCGACTATCTCGTGTTCCACAACGACGACGTGCTGGTCGTGACGCACGACTGGATCGAAGTTCTGCTGGAGCAACTCGTCCGTCCCGGGGTCGGCGGCGTCAGCCCCAAGCTGCTCTACGAGAACGGGCGTATCCAATATGCCGGCATGGCGGTTGGCCTGCGGCGACTGACGGGAACGACATTCCACGCCTTTCCCCGCAATACCGCGACCCATTTCAACCTGGCGCAATCGACCCGCGACGTCGGCCTGTTGTGTGGCGCGTGTTGCGCGATGCCGGCCAGCCTGTTTCGGGAGCTTGGCGGATGGGATGCGCAGAACGTCGGCATCGCGCATTCCGACGTCGATCTCAGCCTGCGGATGCGCGAGGCAGGATACCGGCTGGTCTACACGCCGCATGCCGAGCTGATCCATATCGGCCACGCGTCGATCGGCGCCGTGATCGGGGGCGATCCCGACCTGCCGCCGGGATCGCGCTGGAAAAAAAGCAAGGCCGACATCTTCCTGCTCAAGCGCTTTCCGGCGCTGATCGCCGACGATCCGTATTTTCCGCCGACGATGAGCGGGATCAGCTATGTGGATTCCCAAGAGCCCTATCGCATTCATCCCGGCAAGACGCGCTACGCGGGCAATGGACCCGACATCCTGATCCTGTCGCACGACCTGACCAACAGCGGTGCCCCGCGTGTCGCTGTGGACATGGCGATCGCGCTGAAACAGTCGGGCGCGTTCGTCGTCGTGACGTGCCCGACCGACGGCCCGATGCGCACCCGCCTTGCCGAGGCCGATATCCCCGTCATCATCGATGCGCTTGCACTGACCGGCACTGCGAGCTTCCGTGATTTCGCCTGCAATTTCGATACCGTGATCGTCAATACGGTCATCGGCTGGCGCGCCGTACAACAGCTAGATGCCGAAACGGAGCTACGCTGGTACATGCACGAAGCCGGGCTGATCGACGAGATGGTCCGCGACATCGACGGATTCCACGCAGTCCTGAAATCGGCGCGCAATATCCTCGCGGTCAGCACGCGGACCGCAGCGGCGTTACGCAGGCACGGCGTGGCGTCGCGTCTGCTGGAGACCGGAATCGCCGATCCGAGGGGCCTGTATCCGGTGGCCGCGCGGTCGGACGTCGTCCGGATCGGCGTGTTCGGGTCGTTCGAGCCCCGCAAGGGCCAGGATATCGCCGCGCAGGCCTTTGCGATGATCGAACCTGGCGTCCGCGCGAATGCCACGCTCGAGTTCTTCGGCCGCGATCACGATCCCGAGTTTCAGCAGAAGGTCCGGCGCACGTGGCAACGACAGGACGGCCTCCATTTCCACGGTGAAAAGGGGCATCCGGACTATTGGTATTGCTTGGCCGATATGGACATCGTGCTGGTCCCGTCGCGCGACGATCCGCTGCCGCTGGTGGCGTCCGACGCGCTCGCGCTGGGCAAGACGATCGTGTGCAGCGACAGCACCGGGACGTCCGATTATATCGAGCACGAGGTGTCGGGCTTCGTTTATCCCACCGCGCGCGCGGCCGATCTCGCCGCGATGCTGACCCGACTGATCGAGGATCGCGCGTTGCGGGAATCGGTGCGGGTGCCGGCACGCGCGGTCTACGAGGCGATGTTCACGATGACGGCGTTCACCGAGCGGCTGGCGGACCGGATCGCCCCTGTCGCCGTCGGAGCTTCGTAATCGCATCCGATGACGCTGTCGCTGCGCTGGTGGCGGGCGCCGATGCCGCGCGGGATCGCCGCGACTGGCTGGCGGCGGCGGATGGGTATCGGGCGGTGGTGCGCATGCAGCCGCGCAACGCCGGGTGGTGGGTGCAGCTGGGTCACGCGCTGAAGGAATCGGGTGGCCTGCAGGCGGCAGGCGATGCGTATCGGCGTGCGCTGTCGATCGATCGGTTCAACGCCGATACGCATCTTCAGCATGGTCATCTGCTCAAGATGCAAGACGACCGTGGCGGGGCGGTCGCCGCATATGCGCAGGCACTGCGGCTCGATCCGATGCTCGATTCCGCGCTTGGCGAACTCGTCCACCTCGGCGCTCGTGATCATATTCCAGCGGCTGTGATCGATCGTCAGGCGATGTGGCGCAGGCTCGACCGGGTGGCGGAGGCGTTGGCGGAAGCAAACGACGTTCTGCGCGCCTGGATCGGAACATCGGCGTATCCGATGGCGGCGTATGACAGATTTCGCTCGGATATCGCGGTCCGGCCGCCGCCGCCGCTTGCCACGTCGCTCGACGATCCGACAGCGCCGATGATGCTGGCGATCGATTGCCGGACAGCGACCGCGACCGCCGTGCGGGCCACATTGACGGCGTTGCTCGACCAATCGGATCGTTGCTGGGAAGCGCGGTTGGTCGAGGCGTCGGGGATCGCCAGCCATCCCGTGGCGAGCATGCTCGTAACCGACATGCGGATCGGGTTCGAAGACGCGGGGACATACGCGCAGCGACCGGGACTGTTGATCAGCATCGACGCGGGCGTCATCCTCCACCCGCATGCCCTGGCCTGGTTGCGCTATGCAGCGGCTCGGTCGGGCGCGGCCGCGGTAACGTGCGATCATGACCGCGCAAGACGCCATTGGGCGCGCGGTCAGCGTCATGCCGAACCGGTTCTCTACGGGGTCGACGATGCGTTCTTGCGTGCCGCCGTACCGCCTCCGCTCGTGGCGATGCGGGGAGACGCGGTGCCGCGACTGGGCGACTGCGCGGGTATTTCGGGCGCCTGTTTGCGTACCGGCATGACCGACGCCGCGCGGACGGTGCGATCGCCGGTGGTGCATGTTCCGCGTATCCTTGCGTCGATGCTCGACGATGGCGTGGAAAGGCCGATCGTACCGGGTTCGCGCGCTGGGCCGCCCGCCAGCCCCAGTGCCAGCCGCAGTGCCAGCCCCAGTGCCAGCCGCAGTGCCAGCCCCGGCCCCCCAGGTCCGCTTGCAGCGCGACGTTCGCGCATCGCCATCGTCATGCCCACGCGGGACGAAGCGGCGATGCTGGTCGGGGCGGTCGACAGTCTCCTCGCGATGGCTGACCTGCCCGATCGGATTATCGTGATCATCGTCGACAACCGGAGCCAGGAGCCCGCGACGCACGCCGTCCTTCGAGCACGCGCCGCGCGATCCGACCATGCCGTCGTGACGATGGACGAACCCTTCAACTGGTCGCGGGCGAACATGCTGGGTATCGCGGATCCGCTCGCGGCGGACTGCGACCTGCTGGTGTTTGCGAACAACGACGTCGTGATGCTGACGCAAGGCTGGGACCGCGCACTCGAACAGCAGTTGCACGATCCGCAGGTCGGGATCGTCGGGGCACGGTTGCTCTACCCGGACATGACCGTCCAGCATGCCGGCATCGTGATGGGCGCCGGCGAGGGGTTGCCGCTGCACGAGGGGCGCCATGCCGCGTTCGACGACCCGGGGCCGGGCGCACGGTATGTGACCCAGCATGACGCCGCCGCGGTGACGGGCGCATTCCTTGCCATGCGGCGCGACGTGCTGGCGCAGATCGGCGGGTTCGAGTGTGTGCGGCTGCCGATCGCCTATAACGATATCGACGTCTGTCTGCGCGCGCGCGCGGCGGGATACCGAGTGCGGTATTGCCCGCAGATCGAGTTGATCCACGACGAGTCGAAAACCCGGGGCCGGAGCCGCACAGCAGACGAAATGGCATGGGACGATGCCGAACTCGCGGATATCTATGCGCGCTGGGGCGAGGCGTTGACGATCGACCCGGGCCTTAATCCGCAATGGGCGCTGGGCGGCGCGCCGTTCGATGGCGTGCGAGAGCCCGGCCCGAGTGAGATCCTGGCGTTTATCGACCGGTCCGGACGCGCCGATCCGTGGCACGTGACGCCAGCATCGCTCTAGTGGCCGCGCGGACCCAAAGCGGCGAGCGAGCCGTTACACGGGCGTAATGGCATTATCCGACTCATCCGTACCCGAACCCGACGTCGACGACCTCAAGGCCGCCGATGCGCAGGACCTGCACCGCGCGGTTCGCGAGGAGGGGGAAGAGGAACTCGATCGCCCGGTTTCCTCGTTGTTCTTCTCGGCGCTTGCTGCGGGCATGGCGATCGCAAGTTCGCTGATCGCCGAGGGCGCGCTGCACGCCGCGTTGCCCGATACGCCTTGGCGGTCGATCATCGTGTCGCTCGGATATCCGATCGGATTTCTCGTCGTGATCCTCGGGCGGATGCAGTTGTTCACCGAGAGCACGATCACGGCGATGCTGCCATTGGTCACCAGGCCATCGGGCTGGGCATTGCGGCGCACGATGCGACTATGGATCGTCGTGCTGGGGGCAAATCTGCTGGGTACCGCGATCGCCGGTCTGGCGATCGCGACGGGTCTGCTCGGCGGGGCCGAACTGCGCACCGCGATGATCGAGGTGTCGCTTGCGATTACCGAACTTTCGGCATGGGCGACTTTCGTTAATGCTGTGCCGGCCGGGTTCATGATTGCGATCCTCGCATGGTCGCTGCCCAATGCACGCGAACAGGCATTCCTCGTGATCGGTGCGATTACCTATGTCGTGGCGATCGGCGGGTTCAGCCATTCCGTCGTTGGCTCGGTCGAAGCGTGGTTGCTGCTGTTCTCCGACCGGACCGAGATCGTGCAGACCATCGGGCTGATACTGCCAGCGATCCTTGGCAACCTGTTGGGCGGTGCGGGGTTGTTCGCGCTGTTGGCGCATGCGCAGGTACGTGGTGAAATGAACGGGCGGGATGAAAGTTGATGGGTGAAATCAAGCAGGCCGCCAAGGCCGTCGCCAAAGCGGATCGCGACGTTACCCACAAGGCGGCCGAGCATCGGGATAAACCGGTCGTGAAGGCAACCGGATTTCTGGCGGAGATCGGGGATCAGCCGCAGCTGGTCGTCACGTCGATCGGCACGGTCGTGATCGGCCTGATCTCACGGCGGCCCGATGTGATCCGCGGCGGGGTCCGCATGCTCGCCGCACACGCCGCGGCAACGTTCGTGAAGTCCGCGATCAAGAGTTCGATCGATCGCACCCGTCCGGCAACGGCGATCGAGGACGGCAAGGCGCGCTTCGAGCCGGGCAAAAGCGACGCGCATGAGCAGACCTCGTTTCCCTCCGGCCATACTGCGGGAGCCGTCGCGGTGGCGCGTGCGATAGCGCGGGACGTCGATGGGGCCGGGGCGCCCGCTGCGCTGATCTCCAGCGCGGTCGCAGCGGCTCAGCCGGTCAACGGCAAGCATTATCTCTCCGATCTCGTCGTCGGCGCTGCCGTCGGCTGGGTCGCAGAGGCGTTGGTCAGCGCGGTGTTCGACCGGATCGCGCCGGTGATCGAAGGCCAGGTCGCCGCGGCCACGGACCCCGCTAAGGCCTGATATTCTGGGCTGGCGCTTGCGATCGGCCAGTAAAAAAAAAGCCCCGCCCGACTGATCGGGCGAGGGTTTTTTCAACCGGTAAGGTCGAAAGCGATCAGGCGACGGCAGCCTTCAGCGCGTCGACCAGATCGGTCTTCTCCCAGGTGAACGTGTCACCCTGTGGCTCGCGACCGAAGTGGCCGTACGCTGCCGTCTTCTTGTAGATCGGCGCGTTGAGCTTGAGGTGCTCGCGGATGCCCTTCGGCGTCAGGCGAACGAGCTTCGGCAGGACCGCCTCGAGCTTGGCTTCCTCGACGGTACCGGTGCCATGCGTGTCGACATACACCGACAGTGGCTCGGCGATGCCGATCGCGTAGCTCAGCTGGATCGTGCAGCGACGGGCGAGGCCCGCAGCGACGACGTTCTTCGCGAGATAGCGGGCGACATACGCAGCCGAGCGATCGACCTTCGTGGGATCCTTGCCCGAGAATGCGCCGCCGCCATGCGGAGCGGCGCCGCCGTAGGTGTCGACGATGATCTTACGACCCGTCACGCCGGCGTCGCCGTCTGGGCCGCCGATCTCGAACTGGCCGGTCGGGTTGATGTAGATCGCGGTCTCGTCGGTGATGAAGCCGTCGGGCAGCACGTCCTTGAACACGCCCATGACATAGTCGCGCAGCACCGCATACTTGGCGGGATCGGCGTTATCGCCCTTCTCGCAATAGCCCGGTGCATGCTGCGTCGAGACGACCAGCGCGGTCGCGCCAACCGGCACTTCGTTCTCGTACGACAGCGTGACCTGGCTCTTGGCGTCGGGCTCGAGGAACGGCGCGGCGCCCGAATGACGGTCTTCGGCCATCTTGGCGAGGATCTTGTGGCTGTAATACAGCGTCGCGGGCATCAGGCCGGGGGTCTCGTCGGTCGCGTACCCGAACATGATGCCCTGGTCGCCGGCGCCCTCGTCCTTGTTGCCGCTCTCGTCGACGCCCATCGCGATGTGCGCGGACTGGCCGTGGAGGTTGTTCTCGAAGCGGAACGTCTCCCAGTGGAAGCCGGACTGCGCATAGCCGATTTCCTTGACGGTGTTGCGCACCGCAGCCTCGATCTCTTCCAGGACGCCATCGGCCCACTGGTCGTTCTCGTAGATGCCCTTGCCGCGGATTTCACCGGCGAGGACGACGAGCTGCGTGGTCGTCAGCGTCTCGCAGGCGATGCGCGCCTGCGGGTCCTTGGCGAGGAACAGGTCGACGATCGTGTCGCTGATCTGGTCGGCGACCTTGTCGGGATGGCCTTCGGAGACCGATTCGGAGGTGAAGAGAAAGGACTTGCGCATGAAACCTCTTCGCAAAGGCTCGCCCAGGAAAGTCCGGGGAGCGACATATAAGGAAAGCTTTATATGTCCTTCTAGCGCTGGCGACGGCGCAGGGCAACTGCGGTAACGAGCATCAATGCGGCCATGATCGCCGCCATCGCATTGCCGACGCGCGAGAATAGCGTGGGGGGCAGCGCCGAGGGCATCGGTCGCTCGATCGCGCCGGCGGTCTCATGCGGTACGGTCGCGACGAGGCGGCCGTCGGCGGCGATGATCGCGGAGATGCCGGTCGGCGTCGCGCGAAGGATCGGCAGCCCTTCTTCGATCGCACGCATCCGGGCTTGCGCGAGATGCTGCGGCGGCCCCCATTTGCCGAACCACGCGTCGTTCGAGGGATTGAACAGAATGCGGGGGCGGTGCGCGCGGTCGACGACCTCGCCCGAGAAGATGATCTCGTAGCAGATCTGCATCCCGATCGAGCCGAAGCCCGGCAGCGTCAGGTTCGCCGGGCCCTTGCCCGAGGTGAAGTCGATATCGCCGGGCACGAGCCGAGCGAGCCCGAGTGGCTTGAGCAGCCACGGCATCGGCAGATATTCGCCGTACGGCACCAAGTGCGCCTTGTCGTACCGCCCCCGTAGCCGCGCTTGCGCGTCAAGCGCGAACACCGAATTCGCCGCGCCAGAGATCTCATCCTTGGCGTTGAACTCGAGCGCGGTGCCGCCGATCAGCAGGATGTCGTCGGGGCCCAGTAGCCGCGCCATGCGGCGGCGGAGGTAGAGCGGGCTCGACCAGCCATATGCGTAGAACGGATAGCCGTCCTCGACGTAATCGCGCACCACGCCTTCGGGCCAGACGACGAGGCGGGGCGTGGCGCCGCCCTGGCCGCTAAGCTTTTCCAACGCAGAAAGTACGCGTTCGCCATCGGTTTCGCTGCGGTCTTCCTGACCGATATCGGGCTGGACTACGCGGACCAGCGGCGCGTTGGGGGCGGGGGGCGGCGCGTTCGTCCAGAGCGCGGAAAGTGCGGCGAGGCTCAGCGCGGGAATGGCAATCGCGGGCATGGTCCAACGGCGCACGGCGAGCAGCAGCAACGCACCCGCGGCGAGTATCGTGACTCCCGACAAGGCGTAGGTGCCGATCCAGGCCGACAGTCGCGCGACGCCGATCGCGGGCAACCAGACGACGCTCAGCGGATCCCAGGCATAGCCCGTGAACAGCGTCGCGCGGAGCCACTCGGTCGCGATCCAGGCGGCGCCGAAGACCAGCACGAACGTCGCATCGGGGCTGCCGGGTCGCCGTGCGATCCGCCACGCGAGTCCGGCCGCCAGCATCGGGAACAGCGCCAGATACAACGCCAGCCCGACCGCGGCGAAATAGCCCAGCACCGGCGGCATCGCGTCCTGGAAGTCGAACGCGTGCTGGAACCAGTTGTTGTTCACGGTGAAATGCCCAAGCCCCAACATCCACCCGCGCCAGAGGGTGTTGCGCAGGGTCGGAGCATCGTGGACGAGCTTCATCCACACCGCGAACGCGATCAGCGTCAGCGGCCATCGGTCGAGCGGAGCGAAGCCGGTGGCGGCGATCGCGCCGAGGATGAGGCAGGCGAGGGCGGGGAAACGGGTCACGCTGGCGCTATGGCGTGGCGGGGAAGAGGGGGCAATGTTTTCGGTGGGATGGGGGTGGTGCGGCCGCCGCCTAGTACCTCCCTGGCGAAGGCCGGGGCACAATTGGAAAGGTCGCAGTAACGACGCGCTGCCCTTCGTTAGCAACGTCCCCCAATTGGGCCCCGGCCTCCGCCGGGGTGGTGGCGTGTGGGGCGGTATGTGCCGCCCCATTCCTGTTTCCCCGCGAAGGCGGGGACCCAGACTGGGCTCCCGCCTTCGCGGGAGAACAAGGTTTTACGCGGCACGCTCGTATCGGTGATCTCGCCCCACGCAATCCCCCGGGTCGACGAACCCGCCATCCCAACCTATCCTCCGCCGCATGACCCTACGCCCCTTCCACCTCGCCTTCCCGGTCCACGACCTCGCCGCCGCGCGCACCTTCTACGGCGCGACGCTCGGCTGTCGCGAAGGTCGCTCCAGCGACCAGTGGATCGATTTCGACCTGTTCGGCCACCAGATCGTTGCGCATCTCGACCCCTCGGCCAAACCCGTCGCGGTCGCCAATGCGGTCGATGGCCACGCCGTCCCCGTGCCGCATTTCGGCGTCGTCCTGACGATGGACGACTGGACCACGCTGTCGGAACGCGTCACCGCGGCCGGCGTAAAGTTCGGGATCGCGCCCTATGTCCGCTTCAAGGGCGAGCCCGGCGAGCAGGCGACGATGTTCTTTTGCGATCCCAGCGGCAACGCTCTCGAGTTCAAGGCGTTCGCCAACGACGACATGCTTTTCGCGACTTAAGGACTATTCATGGCCAACCCCATCACCGTCGACGTTCCCCATCAGCTCGGCAAGGCGGCAGTCCGCGCGCGACTCGACGGCGGCATCGACAAGATCAGCGCCAGCATCCCCGGCGGGTCGGTGACCGACCATCGCTGGGACGGCGACACGCTGCACTTCACCATCCAGGCGATGGGCCAGACGATCGCCAGCGCGGTTACGGTGTTCGAGACCAACGTCCACGCGGTCGTCGACCTGCCCGGCATCCTCGGGCTGTTCGCGAGCAAGATCCAGGACATGATCCGCAAGGAAGCCCCGAAGCTCCTGCGCTGACCCCGACTAGCCGACACCGACTACTAGCCTACACAGACAGGGCGCCGGAGGCGGATCAGGCCTCCGGCGCGCGCCGATACAGCGCGAACGCAGCCTTGGCGCCGGCGACCGCGTCCGCGACCCAGGCCTCGTCGGCAGGCTGCCGGTCGATCGCGGCCAGCAACGCGCGCCATTCGCCGGACAGGTGTTTGGCGCCGAGATACGCCGACGGCATGTCGTCGGGCACCGATCGCGACAACATGATGCCGCCGAGCCGCGAGCCCTCGACCACGTACATCGCACCCCAGCCGGCCGCTTCGCTCGGCGCCAGGTCGAAGGCCATCGGCGTCGGCATCTCCTCGCCCAGCGCGGCGAGATCGGCGGCAAGCGCCTCACTCCGAGATCGGACCGCGGCAAGACCCGGAATGCCGTCCAGCCAAGCCTCCACGGCCGGCAACGCCCTGGCATGCGCGAGCAGGAACGCGCGGTAATCGTCCGCATCGTTCAGATCATAGCGTCCGAACCCGGCATCGACCGCGTCGTGATCGCTCGCCGTCGCCGCCCGGAGTCGCGCGACGGTCGATGCTGCCTCGATCAACAGCAGCGCCCGCCGCCCTTGCTGCCGTACCGCGCCTCCTGCCGATCGCGGAAGAACGCGCGTTCGTCCATCGGCGCGTGGTCCGGGTGGCGCTCGGCCATGTGCTGGCGATACGCCGTGTAGGACGGCACGCCGACCATCAGCAGCGCGGTCTCGCGCGCCTTTGCGTAGAGCGCGCGAATCATTCCGCGGCCACCAGCTGGGGCGGGACTTCGGTGACGGTCGGCCTGTCGATCTTCAGCGCCGCGAGGCATGTACGGATGCCGAAGAACACGATGGAGAGCACCACAGCAAGGAACAGCGCGCACAGCCCGGCGTCGATCCGGTCATTGAGCACGATCCGCTGCATCTCCGCCATCGTCTTGGCCGGCGCGAGCAACTCACCGCGTGCCGCCGCGTCGGCGAACTTCGACGCATGCGCAAGGAAGCCGACCTTCGGATCGCTCGCGAACAGCTTCATCAGCCCGGCGGTGATCGTGCACAGGCACAGCCACGCAGCAGGCAGGATCGTCACCCACGCGTAGCGCTGGCGCTTCATCCGGAACAGCACGACGGTGGCGAGCACGAGCGCGACTGCCGCCAGCATCTGGTTCGAGATCCCGAACAACGGCCACAGCGTGTTCACGCCGCCCAATGGATCGGTGACGCCCTGGTACAGGAAGAAGCCCCAGGCGGTCACGCAGAGCGCGGTCGCGATCAGGCCGGGCACGATCGCCGAGGCATTGCGGAACGACGGTACCGCGAGCCCGATCAGGTCCTGCAACATGAACCGCCCGGCGCGGGTGCCCGCATCGACCGCGGTGAGGATGAACAGCGCCTCGAACAGGATCGCGAAATGATACCAGAACGCCTTCATCGCCTGCCCGCCGATCAGGTTGCTGAAGATTTCCGCCATCGCCACCGCCAGCGTCGGCGCGCCGCCCGTCCGCGAGACGATCGTGGTTTCGCCGACATCCTTCGCGGTCTGCGCCAGCAGTTCGGGGGTGATCGGGAAGCCCATCGCGGTGACGGCCGTGGCGGCGGAGGCGAAGTCGGTGCCGACCACCGCCGCGGGGCTGTTCATCGCGAAATACACGCCGGGATCGAGGATCGACGCGCCGACCAGCGCCATGATCGCGACGAAGCTCTCCATCAGCATCGCGCCATAGCCGATGAACTGCGCGTCGCCTTCGCTGGCGATCAGCTTCGGCGTGGTGCCGCTGGCGATCAGTGCGTGGAAGCCGGAGACGGCACCGCACGCGATCGTGATGAACAGGAACGGGAAGAGCCCACCCGACCAGACCGGGCCGGATCCGTCGATGAACGGGGTCAGCGCAGGCATCCGCAGTGGCGGCGCGACGACGGCGATGCCGATCGCCAGCGCGACGATCGCGCCGATCTTGAGGAAGGTCGAGAGGTAGTCGCGGGGTGCGAGCAGCAGCCACACCGGGAGGACGGAGGCGACCGCGCCGTAGCCGACCATGAGGACGCAGAGCTGCACCGGGGTGAGCGTGAACAGCGGTGCGAGGGTCGGCGAGGCGGCGACGGCGCCGCCATAGACGATCGCGGCGAGCAGCCCGATGACGCCGAGAACGGAGACTTCGCCGACCTTTCCGGGCCGGATCCAGCGGGTGTAGATCCCCATCAGGAAGGCCAGCGGGATCGTCGCGGCGACCGTGAAGAGGCCCCATGGGCTGCCCGCGAGCGCGCGGACGACGATCAGCGCGAGCACGGCGAGGATGATGACCATGATCGCGAACGCGCCGATCAGCGCGATCACGCCGGGAATCGCACCCATCTCCATCCGGATGAGTTCACCGAGCGAGCGCCCGTCGCGGCGCATCGAGATGAACAGGATCATGAAGTCCTGCACCGCGCCTGCGAGCACGACGCCGGCGAGGATCCAGAGCGTGCCGGGGAGGTAGCCCATCTGCGCGGCGAGTACCGGACCGACGAGCGGCCCAGCGCCGGCGATGGCGGCGAAGTGATGCCCGAACAGGACGTTGCGGTCGGTCGCGACGTAATCGAGTCCGTCGGCGCGGCGCAGCGCCGGGGTTTGCCGCGACGGGTCGAGCTGCATCACATGCCGCGCGATGTAGCGCGCGTAGAAGCGGTACGCGATCAGCTGGACCGAGACCGCAGCGGTCACGATCCACAGCGCGTTGACATGCTCGCCCCGCTCGAACGCGACGACCGCAAGCGCGCAGGCCCCGAGCAGGGCAAGCGCGCCCCAACCGATCTTCTCGCGTAATGTCATTGCGCTCGCCCTCCCGTGCGGTCCGTCCTGCGCGACATCGCGTATTCGGGAGGCGAGCGCTAGCCTAGATTAGCTCAGGCACCCGGCGCACAGCCCCACCTCGGCGGAGGCCGGGGCCCAGTTGGCAAGGTGGCCGTAACGGAGCGGGGGAGTCGTCATCACCGTCCCCCAACTGGGCCCCGGCCTCCGCCGGGGTGGAGCGCTTGGTTGATGCGGTCCAAGCTTCATTGCCGGCGGATCTGATATTTGGGCGGGTTCGACGTTCGGCGCTCGGCGCTCGGCGCTCGGCGTTGGGTCGCCCAGCCACCCAGCCACCCCCTCTTCCGTCACCCCGGCGGAGGCCGGGGCCCACCGTTCCGCATACTCCACGGACCGCGAGCATGCGGAACGGTGGATGCCGGAACGAGCCCGGCATGACGGGGCAGGGCGCGCTCGCATGACGGGTTCCTGCTCGGACGGTCCGCACACACTTCGCTCCCCTCCCTGGAAGGGAGGGGCTGGGGATGGGTTGGTCGGCTTAAGCCACGACCGTCGGGCCTTGGGGAAGCCGACCCACCCCCGACCCCTCCCTTCCAGGGAGGGGGGAAGAGGGCATTTCAGCCCATCAGCCGGACATCAGCCCCCAAACTCAAACCTGCGAGTGATGCCCCTTCAGCTCGTCCCCGACGATCCGCACCACATGGAGCACGTTGGTCGACCCAGGCGTCCGGAACGGTACGCCCGCGAGCACGATCACCCGGTCGCCGGCCTTGGCCATACCGTGTCGCAACGCCATCCGCTTCGACTTCGCGACCATGTCCTCGAACGACTCGACGTCGCGGGTGTGAACCGCGTGCGTCCCCCACAACAGCCCGAGCCGCCGCGCGGTATCCTGGTTCGGGGTGAGCACCAGCAGCGGCACCGAAGGCCGCTCGCGCGCGATCCGGCGGGCGGTCGAGCCCGACGTCGTGAAGCAGATGATCGCCACCGCCGACACGGTCGCAGCGATGTTCTTCGCCGCCTCGGCCAGCGCATCCGCCGTCGTCGGATCGGGCTTCATGACGGTGAAATGCATCCGGTCGCCGTGTTCCGGGTCCGCCTCGACCGATACGCCGATCGCATCCATCATCGCCACCGATTCGACCGGCCACGCGCCCGCCGCACTCTCCGCCGACAGCATGATCGCGTCGGCGCCGTCATAGACCGCGGTCGCGACGTCGGACACTTCGGCGCGGGTCGGCGACGGCGAGGTGATCATCGATTCGAGCATCTGCGTCGCGACCACCACCGGGCGACCCATCCGCCGCGAAACCTCGACGATGCGCTTCTGCAACGGTGGCACCGCCTGCGGCGGCATCTCTACGCCGAGATCGCCGCGCGCGACCATTACGCCGTCACAGGCCTCGACGATCTCCTCGAGCCGCTCGATCGCCGCCGGCTTCTCGATCTTCGCAAGCAGCGCCGCCTTGCCGCCAATCAGCTTGCGCGCTTCCCAGAGATCTTCCGGACGTTGCACGAACGAGAGCGCGATCCAGTCGACGCCCTGGTCGACCGCGAAATCGAGGTCGCTGCGATCCTTCTCGGTCAGCGCCGCCATCGGCAGCACGACGTCGGGGACGTTCAGCCCCTTGCTGTTCGACAGTGCGCCGCCGACCTCGACCCGCGTCGTGATCTGCGTCGGGCCGTGCGAGACGACGCGGAGCACCAGCTTGCCGTCGTCGAGCAACAGCCGGGCACCCGGCTCGATCGCCACGAAGATCTCGTCATGCGGCAGTTCGACGCGGGTCGCATCGCCCGGCGTCTTGTCGCGGTCGAGTACGAACGTCGACCCGGTCTCCAGCACGGTCCGCCCGCCCTCGAACTTGCCGACGCGCAGTTTCGGGCCCTGCAAATCGGCAAGGATGGTCGATGGCCGGCCGAATTCCTTCTCCAGCGCGCGAATCGCCTGGATCACGGCGATCTTCGAGTGCTGGTCGCCGTGGCTCATGTTGATGCGGAATGCGTCGGCGCCGGTGCGGAACAGCGTTGCGATCATCTCGGGCGTGCTGCTGGCGGGCCCGAGCGTCGCGAGGATGCGGACTTTCCGCGAACGGGGTGCGATGGCCATGGTCATGCTTGCGTTTCCTGGGGAAGGTCTTTGCCGCGACGGGCCTTAGCCCCTATCTGCGCTGGATCAACCACGGAGCGTATAAATGACCCCCGATCGCCTCGATACATTGGACGATGCCGTAGCGGCGCAAGCGTTCCGTCGCCTCGTTCGCCATCTCCGCCACCGCGATGACGCGCAGAATGTCGACCTGATGGGGCTGGCCGGGTTTTGTCGCAATTGCCTGTCGGACTGGGTCGAGGAAGCAGGCGGCCTGTCGAAGGATGACGCGAGGGAGACGGTGTACGGAATGCCGTACGCGGAGTGGAAGGCGCACCATCAGGGCGACGCGAGCCCCGAGCAGCTCGAACGGATGAAGGCGAGCGTCGCGAAGAACGCGCCGTTCGATTCAGGCGATTGAGCCAAGCACGGTAAACGCCTAGACGCCGTCCCGCACCAGCAGCGGCATGATTCACGACGTCGTGAGACGGCGGTCACCGGTGCGGGCTTGTATCTCGATTGGCTTTTGGGCCGGCGCGTGGCGCTGGCGAGTGGGGAATTTTCGATGTCTGACGAACGGCAACACGGCATGGGCGGCGGCGCAGTCGCAGCGGACGAACTGCGCCTGCTGATCGAGCGCGCCGAGCGTCTCGAGGAAGAGAAGAAGGGTATCTCGGACGACATCAAGGACGTGATGGCCGAAGCCAAGGGCCGTGGCTACGACCCCAAGGCGATCCGCAAGATCCTGTCGATCCGGAAGAAGAAGAAGGAAGAATATCAGGAGGAGGAGGCAATCCTCGAGGTGTATCTCCAGGCTTTGGGGATGATCTGAGCATCGTCCGATTGAGCCGTCATCCCAGCGAAAGCTGGGATATTCCGCGGCGAGGAGCGTGTCCAAATTACGCAGCGCCGGTTATGTGACCGGCCGCGTTCCTCCTCGCCGCGGGAGATCCCAGCGTTCGCTGGGATGACGGTTATAATTTCGGCCGCGCCGAGAAGGCCGTTCAGTGCAACTGGTCGTAGAGATCCAGCCACTCCGGATTGATCGTGGCGATCAGCTCGTCCTTCCACGACCGTTTCCACGCCTTGAGCATCTTCTCGCGAGCGATCGCATCCTGGATCGTTTCGTGCTGCTCGGCGAATACGAGGATCTTGAGTCCGTACCGCCTGCAATAGGCCGACCCGGTATCCATTCGATGCTGATGAACCCGGGACGCCAGATACGCGGTGACGCCGATGTACAACATGCCGAATGGCTTGTTCGCCATCATGTAGACCCAGCCGCCCTGCGCCATGCCCGCCCCCCATCCATCATCCCAGATTCAATCGTCATCCCAGCGAAAGCTGGGATCTCCTGCGGCGAGGAGGAACGCGCCCCGTCCAATATCCCGTACCAAGTGGGACGGGGGCGCTCCTAGCCGCGGAATATCCCAGCTTTCGCTGGGATGACGGGGGAGTCAAATTTTACGCAGCCTCAGCCGGCAGCGTCGTCCAGCCCAGCCCCGGGATCGTGATCGAGCGCTTGCCGGCCAGATCGGTACGGCAAACGATCAGTTCGCGGCTCTCGATATAGCCGATCAGCCGCTTCACGCGGCCGATTGAACTCGTGCCGTAGGTTGCTGCAATGCGCGCGTCCGAGGGACACGGCTCGCCTTCGCGCGCCGCGCGCGCGACCAGCAGGAACGCTCCGAGCATGTCGTCGGGCAACCCGCTCGCGACGTCCAGCGCGGCGGTCCAGGCCTCGTCGGTCATGTCGAAGATCCCCGCGCGGGCACAACTGAGACGCCGCACGAAACCAGGCAAATCCAGCGGCGGCTTGGCGAGCCCCCCCATCCGACAGCGCACCTGGAAATCCTGGAACAGCACCGATGGCGGCCGCAACGTCGACTCCGGATCCTCGACGATCGCGCGGAAGACGTCGGCATACACCGCTTCGACCTCGTCGTCGGTCTTTTCCGGCGGCGGTGGCGCGGCGGTACGCGGATCGGGCGGGCGGGCGATGCCGTCGAGCAGTTCCTCCGCCGGCACGCGACGCGGGCGCGAATCGAACATCAGGCCCAGTTCTGGGGCGTCGACCACCGGCTCGGACAGCAGGTCCTGCAGGTCCATCGGCGCGGCGCTGGGGAGGGGGGTGAGCTTGGGGCTGCCGCTCCGCGCGGACGTCGCGACGTCGCCGATCTTCACCGTGATCGGTCGCCGTGAGACTGCCGGCCCGAGCGCCATGAACGTACCGCGCTGGAGATCGCGAATCGCTTCGGCCTGACGCCGCTCCATGCCGAGCAGATCGGCGGCACGTGCCATGTCGATGTCGAGGAAGGTGCGGCCCATCAGGAAGTTCGACGCTTCCGCCGCGACGTTCTTCGCCAGTTTCGCGAGGCGCTGCGTCGCGATCACGCCGGCGAGGCCGCGCTTACGCCCGCGGCACATCAGGTTGGTCATCGCCGCCAGCGACGCGCGGCGCACTTCCTCCGACACTTCGCCACCAGTGACAGGCGCGAACATCTGCGCCTCGTCGACGACCACCAGTACCGGATACCAATGCTCGCGCGGGGCATCGAACAGCGCGGACAGGAACGATGCGGCGCACCGCATCTGCCCCTCGACCTCCAGCCCTTCGAGGCTCAGCACAGCCGACGTCCGATGTTCGCGCAACCGCGTGGCGATCCGCGAAATCTCGCGTTCGCTATAGTCGCCCGCCTCGATCACGACATGGCCGTGCGGCCCCGCGAGCGTCACGAAATCGCCTTCCGGATCGATCACGATTTGCTGGACATGCCCCGCCGATCGCTCGAGCAGCCGGCGCAGCAGATGCGATTTCCCCGAGCCCGAATTGCCCTGCACCAACAGGCGGGTGGCGAGTAGTTCCTCCAGGTCGACGCCGACGGCAGTACCATTGCCGTCGGTGCCCATATTCACGCTAACCGTCATGCCGCGCGTTTGGCAGGTGCGGGCGTGTCGGAGCAAGGAGTCTTTGTGGGGTGCAGCTATTCAGCGTCGCGATCCTCCCCCGCCAGGGGGAGGTGGCTGGCGCTTGCCAGACGGAGGGGGAGGAAAGGGCAACGCCTGTTCCGTGTCCTCCCCCTCCGACGCTTCGCGCCACCTCCCCCTGGCGGGGGAGGATGAGCAAGGCTCCGTCGCACCCAGGGCTTTGCGCGCTGGAATAATCCGCAATCCCGGCTAGGCCTTGGGGCATGGCCACACATTCCCCGCTCGCCGATCTCTCGCAACGCCTGCTCGGCAAGGCGCCGGACGATCTCGACGAGGAGGAGCGCCGTGTCCTCGCCGGTATAGAATCGGGTACGACCGTCAGTCGCGACGCCGCCGACGTCTCGGACGAACAGGCGACTTTCGGCGAGCGGCTGTCCGACCGCGTCGCGAAGATCGGCGGGTCGTGGGCGTTCATCATCGCCTTCACGCTGGTGCTGATCGGCTGGATGCTGCTGAATTCGGACATCCTCGCGCATTTCGGCCGGGCGTTCGATCCGTATCCCTACATCTTCCTCAACTTGCTGCTGTCGACCGTCGCGGCGATCCAGGCGCCGGTGATCATGATGAGCCAGAACCGGCAATCGGCGAAGGATCGCCTCGCCGCCAGCCTCGATTACGAGACCAATTTGCGCGCGGAGCTCGACATCCTGCGCATCCATCACAAGATCGACCATCTCGTGCTGGCCCGGCTCGACGCGATCGAGCAGAAGATAGACGGTCTGGCGAAAAGCGCCCCCGGAGCCTAAGAGCGGCGCTTCAGGCTATTAGAGGCACCGATGGCAGGCCATTCCAAATACAAGAATATCATGTACCGCAAGGGCGCGCAGGACAAGAAGCGCTCGTCGGCGTTCAGCAAGCTCAGCCGGGAAATCACGGTCGCGGCCAAGATGGGGCTGCCCGACGTCGACATGAACCCGCGCCTGCGCGCGGCGGTGAACGCGGCCAAGGCGGCGTCGCTGCCGAAGGAGAACATCCAGCGCTCGATCGACAAGGCGAGCCGCGGCGATGCCGAGAATTACGAAGAGATCCGCTACGAGGGTTTCGGTCCCGGCGGCGTGTCGCTGATCATCGAGGCGCTGACCGACAACCGCAACCGCACCGCGACCAACGTGCGTGTCGCGGTCGGCAAGAACGGCGGCAACTTGGGCGCGGGCGGTTCGGTCAGCCATGCGTTCGACCGCGTCGGGCTGATCTCGTATCCGGCGAGCGCGGGCGATGCCGACACGGTGTTCGAGGCGGCGCTCGAAGCGGGCGCCGAGGACGTCACGTCGAGCGAGGACGGCCATGAGGTCTGGACCGCGCAGGGCGACCTGCACGAGGTGGCCAAGGCGTTGGAAGCCAAGCTCGGCGAGGCCGAAGGCGCCAAGCTCGCCTGGCGTCCGCAGGTCATGGTCGCGGTTGAGGCGGACGATGCGGCGACCTTGTTCAAGCTGATCGATGCGCTCGACGAGGACGACGACGTGCAGACCGTCTGGGGCAATTACGAGATCTCCGACGAGATCATGGAGTCGCTGGGTTGAGCCATTGAGATGAAGAAGGCGGGTTCACGCGGAGACGCGGAGACGCGGAGAGTTGTGCCGTGCGGATCCGTCCTCCGCGCCAGCGGCCTCAAATCTGTTGGCCAGCCTAGCGGAGTAAAAGTCCCGCTAACGCGACCCGATCGCCAGGAACGCACCCCCTCCGCGTCTCCGCGTCTCCGCGTGAACCAACTTTCTACTTTCCCATGATCATCCTGGGACTAGACCCCGGCCTCGGCACCACAGGCTGGGGCGTCATTCGCGCCGATGGCAACCGCCTGAGCCATATCGCCAACGGCCAGATCAAGACCGACCCGTCGATGGCGCTGCCCCGCCGCCTGACCGCGCTCTACAACGCGCTGATCGACGTCATCCGTACCGAGCGGCCCGATGGTGCCGCGGTCGAGGAAGTGCTCGGCAACACCAACGCGCAATCGACGCTGAAGCTGGGCCAGGCGCGCGGCGTCGTGCTGCTCGCCGCGGCGGGGGCGGGGCTGCATATCGGCGAATACCACCCGTCGACCGTCAAGAAGGGCGTCGTCGGCACCGGCGGCGCGGACAAGAAGCAGATCCAGGCGATGATGGCAGTGCTGCTGCCCGGCGCGAAGCTCGCCGGCCCCGACGCCGCCGATGCGCTCGCGGTGGCGATCACCCACGCCCATCATGTCGCGAGCGCGGCCGCGCTGTCGCGTCGCACCGGCGTGAGTGCCTGAACCCATCTGGGATTGTTATCGGGGTCTGTCGAGGCGAGCGGTATCTCGATGCCGGGCGTCCGAGATGGCATGCGTCGCTTTGCCGCGGCAGGTCTTTAATATTTCGAGGACGGTTGGCGCTACCGGGCGCTAATCGTCGTTTCCTGTCGCGACGATCATTCCGCGATACCCGGCAGTTTAAGCAATGAGATCATGCGACTTAAAAACAGTCAAATCTTGATTGTAAAAATATGATCCTATCAGATTCGTTGGTCTTAGTTTGTTTGTGTTGCCAAGTCTTCGCAGCCGTGACCAGATAGAAAAAATCTTAAAAGATTTAAGCGACTACTGAGTCGCACAGAAATAATCCGACATCACGTAAAGCACGCTCAGATGGTTTGCCCAGGTCGCACATGGCGACAAGCCTCGATCCTGTTCGAGCACCGCACCCCTCGCCTTCGACCCACCCGCCGCCCCCTTGCTGTGGAGCGCCGGGAAGACCCCGTAAAGTTCAGGCGGCAGACCGCTGGCGCCAATGTCGCGTATCCGGCGCTGGCGCGTGCGCATGTACGCGTGACCGCACGCTTCGACTTCGCTGTGAAAGATTACCATGACCGTCTCGAAGATTCGTCGCCGTGTCGCGATTTTGCCGAACCTGTCGATCCGGCAACTGGGCGACGCGGGCCGTATCCCGATCGCCGACGCCGCGACGCTAACCGAGGCGCTTGGCGGCAATTCGGGTAATGTCGCCTATGTCGACGGGCTGGTCGCGTCGTTGGCCGCCTCGCACATGATTACGTGGAGTACGCCCCCCGAAATCGTCCGCGCTAATGCCGATATTCTCGTCGTCGCGTGTGCCAACCAGCTTGGCGATCATGTCGACCTGTCGGGCTGGGCAGCACGTCTCGCGGCGTTCGGCTTGCCCGTCCTGCTGGTTGGTCTTGGTGCGCAGGCGCCGGGTATTGGCGCGGCTCTCGCGTTGAAGGACGGCACCCGCGCTGCGTTGGACGTCGTCGCGGCCGCCGCTGGCGCGGCGCCCGCCATGCTCGTCCGCGGCGCGTATACGGCCGAGATCCTGGCGCGCAACGGCTATGCCTCGACCATTATCGGCTGTCCGTCGCTGTTCCTGTCGCCGACGAGAGACCTGGGCGGGCGGATCGCGGCGCGGGTCGCCGCCGGGCTCGGGACGCGACCGGCGATCGCGGCCGGGCATCATCACCATGCCGACATGGCGCCCGAACACCGCCTGATCGCCGCGGCCGATCGTCACGACGGTTGCTATATCGTCCAGCATCCCGAGACGATGATCGCGCTGGCCCGATCGGATCTTGCCGATACCCAAAGCGCCGATTTTGCGCTGCTCGCACAGCGGTTGCTGCCCGGCCTCGACGGCGCGCAGGTCCTGGAGTGGGGGCGTCGGCGGGCCTTCGTCTTTACTGACAGCCAGACCTGGATGAGCTTTCTGCGGCGCTATGATTATGCGATCGGACCGCGGTTTCACGGCGTGGCGCTCGCCATCCAGGCCGAGCGACCGGGAGTCGTCCTGCATGTCGACAGTCGCACGCGCGAAATGGCCGAGACCATGGCGATACCGTCGCGGCCCTTCGACGACGATCCGGTATCCGACCTGCGCGAGATCGTCGCGACCGCCTGGACCGCCGAAGCCGGGGCAGCGTTCGACACGCGCCGCGCCGCGCTCGCGAAGACGTTCCGCACCGCGTTGCAGGCGCATGACATCGCCGTCAGCGCGCGGCTGTCAACTCTTTGCGGATGACGCGGCGGCCCACCCAACCCATCGGGCTGATCGCGCCCCGATCGTCGCCCGACCTGCTCTATGCGTTCGTCGGTGCGATCCTGGCGGGCTGCGTTCCGGCGATGATGCCCTTGCCCGCGACCAAGCAGGATCCGGTGCGGTTCTGGGATAGCCATACCCGGTTGTTCCAGCACATCGGCGGGGGATTCTAGCTACCGATACGATCGGCGCCGCGATCTTCGATGCGGCGGTTGTCGACGTGGCGACCACCGCCGACGATGTCGCTGGCTGGCATTCGCTGGCGCACGCCACGCTGTTGATCCGGATCGAGAAACACTTCAACGTCGATCTCGGACTGGAAGGCAAAGGCGGGTAGGATCTCGGCGCGATGCCGAACCTGGCGAACTTGGTCAGCAGCATGAGCATGGCCGGCGCGAGTGCCGCGGACCTGAAGGCGCATGCGGGGTTCGATCGGCTCCCGTAGGCGACCGCGAATTTTGAGAGGATGACGGGACGCACGCCATGTTCTACCGATCGCGGCAATGATCGTGCATCTCAAAGGACGGCTGGACTCGACCGGCATCGACCACGCCGTGATCGACGTCGGCGGCGTCGGCTATCTGGTCGGCGCGTCGGCGCGCACCTTGTCGGCGCTCGGACCGATCGGCGAGGCGTGCACGGTGTTCACCGAATTGCTCGTCGGCGAGGATTTCCAGCGGCTGGTCGGGTTCTCGAGCGCGGACGAGCGCGACTGGTTCCGGTTGCTGACCGGTGTGCAGGGGGTCGGCGCACGCGTAGCGCTTGCGATCTTGTCGGCGCTGGAGCCGGTCGATCTCTCACGCGCGATCGCCAGTGGTGACAAGGCGATGGTCGCGCGGGCGAACGGCGTCGGACCCAAGCTCGCGCAGCGGATCGTCATGGAATTGAAGGACAAGGTCGGCGGCATCGCGCTGGGGCTCGGGCCAGCGGTGGTCAATGCCGCGCCGGGGGCGTCTGCGGATGCGGTGTCGGCGTTGCTCAACCTCGGCTTTCGGCCGAACGAGGCGAGCGTCGCGGTGGCGGCGGCGGACGAGGAACTGGGGCCGGGGGCTTCGCTTGATGCGTTGGTCCGGCTGGCGCTGCGGAAAGCGTCTAAGTCGTAGTTTCACCCTGATTCCAGTTGGCTAAGCTGACGATCCTCCCCCGCAAGGGGGAGGTGGCTGGCGGATGCCAGACGGAGGGGGAGGAAAGGGCAACCTCTGTCCCGTGCCCCCCCCTCCGTCGCCTTGGGCGCCACCTCCCCCTGGCGGGGGAGGATTGGGAGTTGGATAACCCGGTCGGATTAAAGCGGCGTGAGCAGCGCTTTCCCCGCAAAATGCGCGTCGAGGTTGGCAACTACCAACGCCGCCATCGCAGCCCTGCCATCGACGGTCGCGCTGCCTTGATGGGGTGACAGGACGACCTGATCCATCGTCTTGAGCGCATCGGGAACGGCAGGTTCGTCGGCGAACACGTCAAGTCCCGCGCCGGCGATCGTTCCGTCTTCGAGTGCCGCGATCAAGGCGGTTTCGTCGACCAGACTGCCACGCGCGATGTTTACGAAGATCCCGTTTTCTCCCAGCGCTGCAAGGACACCGGCGTCCACGATATGCGACGTCGCATCGCCACCCGGGGCGGCGATGATGAGCGCGTCGCACGCCGCCGCGAGCGAAGCGATATCGGCATGGAACACGCCTGCGAAATCCGGCTTGGCGGAGCGTGCGGTATAATGGAGTTCGGTCGCGAACGGCGCGGCGCGCCTGGCGATCGCCTTGCCGATCCGGCCCAGCCCGAAGATGCCGATCCGTCGCCCGCTGGCGCGCCGAGAAAGGTCGACCTGCCACCCGCCGTCTCGCACCGCCCGGTCGTTGGCCACGATCCGCCGCTGCACCGCCAGCATCAGCCCGATCGCGAGGTCCGCGACGTCGTCGGTCAGCACGTCGGGCGTCGTCGTCACCGCGATGCCGCGCGCCTTGGCCGCAGCAAGGTCGATCCCGTCGTACCCGACGCCGTGGATCGCGATGATCTCCAGCGCGGGAAGGCGATCGAGCAGCGCCGTATCGACCACGCTGGTCCCGCTACCGACGATCGCCCGCGTTGTCGCTGGGTGATCGGTACGGTGCAGCGTGAAGCGCTCGGCCAGCGCCGCCTCCAGCGCGGGCGAGACTCCCGCCAGCAGATACAGGTCGGGATGCGCAGTTTCGTTGGTCATTGCACCCCCATAGCCGCCTTGCCCCCTTCACCGCGAGCGCGCTATCGCGAGCGGGTGACCGATACAGACCGCATCCTGACCGCCGCCAAGCGTCCCGAAGACGTCGACGCCGCGCTGCGCCCGAAGACGCTCGATGAATTCGTCGGCCAGAAGGCCGCACGCGAGAATCTGCGCATCTTCATCCAGGCGGCGAAGTCGCGTGGCGATGCGCTCGATCACGTGCTGTTCTTCGGGCCACCGGGGCTTGGCAAGACGACGCTCGCGCAGATCGTCGCGCGCGAGATGGGGGTAGGGTTCCGCGCCACCTCGGGGCCGGTGATCGCCAAGTCGGGCGATCTGGCCGCGCTGCTGACCAATCTCGAGGATGGCGACGTGCTGTTCATCGACGAGATCCACCGGTTGCAGCCGGCGGTCGAAGAAGTGCTGTATCCGGCGATGGAGGATCGCGCACTCGACCTGATGATCGGCGAGGGGCCGTCCGCGCGTTCGGTGCGGATCGACCTGCCGCGGTTCACGCTGATTGGCGCAACGACGCGGCAGGGGTTGCTGACGACGCCGTTGCGCGATCGCTTCGGCATTCCGGTGCGGCTGCAATTCTATACGGTCGAGGAACTGGAGCGGGTCGTCACGCGCGCGGCGGGGCTGCTCGGGCTGGGGATTGCCAAGGACGGCGCAATGGAGATCGCGCGGCGTGCGCGGGGGACGCCGCGTATCGCCGGACGACTGCTGCGGCGGGTCCGCGATTTCGCGAATGTCGCAGGGCACGAGACGGTCGACGCGCGGGCGGCGGATGCGGCGCTCAACCGGCTGGAGGTCGATTCGCTCGGGCTCGACGCGATGGATCGGCGGTATCTGATGATGATCGCGGATATCTATCGCGGCGGACCGGTCGGGGTGGAGACGCTGGCGGCGGGGCTGAGCGAGCCGCGTGATACGATCGAGGAGGTGATCGAGCCGTACCTGATCCAGTTGGGTCTGATCGCGCGGACCGCGCGCGGGCGGTTCCTGAATGCGGGGGGGTGGAAGCATCTCGGCCTGAACCCGCCGGCGGGTAGCCAGGACGGACTGTTCGACGCTTAAGATCATCGTCGGACCCGTGATCGCTTCCGCCTAAAATCGTCACCCCAACGAAAGCTGGGGTCTTCCGATTGGATGGCGCCAGGGGGCGGCGAGTCCCACGGGGATATCCCAGCTTTCGCTGGGATGACGGATTGGGGGTAGGGGGTAGGGGCTCCGATACCCGCGACAGGGCGCCTTGTAAGAAACCACACCCGAAGATCGATCGAACTTGGCCGCAACACTGCTTTTGTTGCGTGGCACCCAAGCGCTTCATCTGATAGCCAACCCGAATGCCCCTTTCGGCCGCCGCCTCCGCCCGCGAAATCCTCACCAGCCTTCACGACGTGATGGCCTCGCGCACGTCCGCGCAAGCCAAGCTTAACGCCGTCGTCGGCATCATCGCCACCGCGATCGACAGCGAAGTCTGCTCGATCTACCTGTTGCGCGAAGGCGTGCTCGAACTGTTCGCGACCCGCGGGCTGGATCAGGCGGCGGTCCACGTCACCAAACTCGCGCTCGGCGAAGGCCTCGTCGGCACGATCGCCGAGGATGTCGAGGTGCTCAACCTCGACGAAGCCGCGAGCCATCCCGATTTCGCCTATAAGCCCGAGACCGGCGAGGACCGTTTCCACAGTTTCGCCGGCGTGCCGATCATCCGCCGCGAGCGTTCGGTGGGCGTCCTGGCCGTCCAGCACACCGATCGTCGCAAATATGCGGACGTCGAGATCGAGGCGTTGCAGACGGTCGCGATGGTGCTCTCCGAACTGATCGCCAACGCCGGGCTCATCGACACCACCGGCGGCGGCGCGGATCGGCCGCAGTCGACCGCGGCGATGCGTATCCCCGGACAGAAGCTTGTCGACGGGATGGGCGCGGGCTTTGCGGTCTATCATCAGCCGCGTATCCATATCGAGCATACGGTCGCCGAGGACACCGACGCCGAGCGCCACCGCGTCTATGCGGCGTTCGACAAGATGCGCGAAGGCATCGACCGGATGACGCGCGAGGCCGAATTCGGCGTCGGCGGCGAGCATGTCGAGGTGCTCCAGACCTACAAGATGTTCGCTTATGACGAGGGCTGGGCGCGGCGCATCAACGAGGCGATCGACTCCGGCCTCACCGCCGAAGCCGCGATCGAGCGCGTCCAGCAGCGTACCCGCCAGCGCATGCGCCAGATCGACGATCCGCTGCTCGCCGACCGGATGCACGACCTGGAGGATCTGTCGAACCGGCTGCTCCGTATCGTCTCGGGGCAGATGGGCACCGCGGCGCAGATGGGCTTGCGGCAGGACACCATTCTGATCGCGCGCAACCTCGGGCCGGCGGAACTGCTCGAATACGACAAGCGGCGGCTGAAGGGCGTGATCCTCGAAGAAGGCTCGCTCACCGCACACGTCACGATCGTCGCGCGCGCGATGGGCGTGCCGGTGCTCGGCCGCGTCCGCGACATCCGCCGTCTCGTGGCGGAGGGCGACATGCTGTTGCTCGACAGCGCTGAGAGCAACGTCTTTGCACGGCCCTCCGCGGCGATGGAGGAGGCGTTCGAGGCGCGGCTCGCGATGCGCCAGAAGCGCAAGGCGGCGTTCGCGGCACTGCGCGACGTCCCGCCGATCACCAAGGACGGCCACCGCCTGACGCTGATGGTCAACGCAGGCCTGCGCGACGACGTAGCGGCGCTCGACGTCACCGGCGCGGACGGGATCGGCCTGTTCCGCACCGAGTTCCAGTTCCTCGTTTCTGCCACGCTGCCGCAGCGCGAGCGCCAGCACCGGCTGTACCGCGAGGTGCTCGACGCGGCGGGGGATCGGCCAGTGATCTTCCGCACCGTGGATATCGGTGGCGACAAGGCGCTGCCGTATCTGAACAAGGAAGATTCTGACGAAGAGAACCCGGCGATGGGCTGGCGTGCGCTGCGCCTCGGCCTGGAGCGCGACGGGTTGATGAAGGTGCAGGCGCGCGCGCTGCTGGAAGCGGCGGCGGGGCGTACCCTCAACGTGATGTTCCCGATGGTCAGCGAGCCGTGGGAGTTCGACGAGGCGCGCGCATTGTTCGAGGCGCAGCGTCATTGGCTGGAGGGCAGGGGGCGCAAGCTGCCGCTCGCGATCCGTTATGGCGCAATGCTCGAAGTGCCGGCGCTTGCCGAGATGCTCGACGTGCTGCTGCCGCGAATCGAATTCCTGTCGATTGGTACCAACGACCTGACGCAGTTCCTGTTCGCCGCCGATCGCGCCAATCCCAAGCTTGCCGAGCGCTACGACTGGCTCAGCCCGTCGATCCTCCGCTTCATCGCGCGGCTGGTACCGCCGACCCGCGACGCCAAGGTCGATCTGGCGGTGTGCGGCGAGATGGGCGGGCGGCCGCTGGAGGCGATGGCGCTGATCGGGCTCGGGATCGAGCGTCTGTCGATCACCCCCGCCGCGGTCGGTCCGATCAAGGCGATGACGCGCTCGCTCGATCGCGCGGCGCTTACCGCATACATGGCAGGATTGCTGGCCAACCCGCCGCGCAACATGCGCGGTGCGCTGACGACGTGGGCGACTGAAAACGGCGTCGAAATCGTCTGAGAGCCCGAAAGCGGCGGTTCCGGGCCGCGTGCGCGTTGACACGGCTGGGGGCCTCTGAAAGACGGGGGACATGACGGGCAACGCTACGCAGCCCGCTTCGGAGACAAGAATGGACGAGGTCGAAACCGGCCAGAACGCTACGCCTGCTCAACCAGAGCGTGCTGGCGACATTCTTCGGAATACCCGCGAGGCGCAGGGCTTGAGCGTCGCGGATATCGCCACACGTACGCGCGTGCCGCTCCGCCATCTCGAGGCGATCGAGGCATCCGACTATTCCGCGCTGCCGTCCTCTACCTACGCGGTCGGTTTCACCCGCGCCTATGCGCGTGCGGTCGGTGTCGACGAGGTGCGGATCGCGCAACTGGTACGCGAAGACGTCGCCAAGCTCGGCCGCCGCACGCCCGAATACGAACCCTATGAGATGACCGATCCGTCGCGCGTGCCCTCGCGCGGGATCGCCATCGTCGCGCTGGGGATCGCGATTGCGGTGCTGGTGCTGGTTGGCCTCTGGTACGGGACAGACATGTTCCGCGGATCGAGCGAGTCCTCGACCGCGACGCCGGTTGCGCAAACCGCGCCGAACCCCGCCGCGCAGACTGCGCAACCCGTGCCCGCTCCTGCGACGCCCGCGAACGGCCAAGTGACGCTGACCGCCTCGGACGATGTGTGGATGCGTGTCTACGATGCCGACAACAAGACGCTCTACCTCGGCACGATGAAGCCGGGTGAGAAGTTCGACGTGCCCAAGGATGCGAAGGACCCGATGATCAACATCGGTCGGGCGGACAAGCTGGCGGTGACGCTCAACGGTGCCGCCGCGCCGGCGCTCGGCACCGGCGAACGCGCGATCAAGGACGTCCGCATCGGGGCGCCGGCGATCGCCGCGCGTCTGGCGGGTACGCCCGAGCCGCAGTCTGCGCCAACGATGTCGGGCGCGCCGTCCGCGACCAGCGAGCGGTCGCGTACCAGCAGTCGCCCGCGTACGCCGCGTCGTCCCCTGACCGAGACGCAGCGCGCCAATCTGGACGCAGCAGCCAACCTGCCGCCTTCTGCCACGGCGACGCCGACCCCGTGAGAACCGCGGGGCATCGCCAAGGCCTTAAGGCTGGCGACAGGATGGGTAGTGCAGCTATACCCGGACGATTAACCAATCCACCGGGGGGTGTGGCCCATGCGTAAGTCAATTCTGATCGGCGTCTGCCTCGCGGCCCTGATGCCGGCCGCGATCTCCACTGGCGCCCAGGCGCAAAACGTGGAGGGCCGCGTCGGCAAGCTCGAAAGCGAAATGCGCGCGGTTCAGCGCAAGGTCTTCCCGGGTGGTGCCGGCCAGATGCTACAACCCGAAGTGCGCGCACCGCAGAGCGAACAGGGCCCGGGGCCGGGCTCGCCCGCGACCAGCGCGCTCGCCGACGTGAACCAGCGCGTGACGTCGCTCGAACAGCAGATGACCTCGTTGACGGAGCAGATCGAGCAGAACCAGAACCGCACCCGCCAGTTGCAGGATGCGTTCGACACTTATCGCCGCTCGAACGACGCGCGGATGAAGACGCTCGAGACCGGCCCCGCGCCGATCGCGGCGGGGGCTGGTGGCCCGATCGAGTCCGACGATCAGCCCAGTGGCCCATCGCGACCGTCGACGCGCCCCGAGACGTCGGCTGCCATCCCGCCGCCGACTAAGGTCTCGGTCGAGAAGCCATCCACGGGCGATCCGGCCGAGGACGAATATATGTACGGCTACCGCTTGTGGGCGGCCAAGCAGTATCCGCAGGCCGAGGCGCAGCTGAAGAAGGTGGTCGCCGACTATCCGAAGAGCAAGCGCGCGAGCTATGCGCAGAACCTGCTTGGCCGCGCGTATCTCGACGAGGGCAAGCCGAGCCTTGCCTCGATGGCGTTCTACGACAATTACAAGAAGATGCCCGATGGCGAGCGGGCGCCGGACAGCCTGCTGTACCTCGGTCAGGCGTTGACCAAGCTCAACAAGCCGGCGGATGCGTGTAAAGTGTATGACGAGCTGAACGACGTCTATGGGGCGAAGATGGCCTCAGCAATGAAGGGCCAGGTTGCCGCCGGTCGCAGCGCGGCGAAGTGCAAGTAAGTAGGTTCACCAATGAATACCGGCCGCTTTGACGTCCTCTCCTGGAAGGGGAGGTGTCAGCCCATCGGGCTGACGGAGGGGTATCGCGCCATCGAGAGTGGTTCACCCCTTCGGCTGGCAAGCGCTAGCCACCTCCCCTCGCAGGGGAGGATTAGCATCCTCGACACGGCCCACACCGCATGACCGAGGAAGGACGCCGCTTCGCTGACGACTTCGCGCGGCTCGCGAGCGACATCACCAACCCGCTGTTCGCGGTCTCCGGCGGCCCGGATAGCATGGCGATGCTCACCCTCGCGCACGAAGCGCTCCCCCCCGGTTTCACGGTCGCCAGCATCGACCATCGCCTCCGCCCCGAAGCGGTGGAGGAATCCGCGATGGTTGCCGCGTACTGCGCGACGCTCGGCGTTCCCCACGCCACGCTCGCGCCGAGCGAACCGATCACCGGCGCCAGCATCCAGGCGCAGGCGCGCACCACGCGCTATGCCCTGCTCACCGATCACGCCCGCGCGATCGGGGCAGGAGCGCTCGTCACCGGTCATCACGCCGACGACCAGGCCGAGACCTTCCTGATGCGCGCCGCCCGCGGCTCTGGCCTCGCGGGGCTTGCCGGCGTTCGCGCGCGCACGGAAATTCACGGCGTCACGGTTGTGCGCCCGCTGCTCGACTGGCGCCGCGCCGAACTCCGCGCGATCGTGCGGCGTGCGGAAGTGCCGTTCTTCGACGACCCCTCGAACCACGACGACCGCCACGACCGCACCCGCTTCCGCCGGCTCCTCGGCGAGAATGAATGGCTCGGCACCCCCAACCTCGCGCGCGCCGCCGCGGCCCTCGCCGAAACCGACACCGACGTCCGCGCGATGGTCGACTGGATCTGGACCGAACGCGCCAAGGTCGGCGGCGGCGAAGTGAAGCTCGCGGTCGAGAAACTGCCCCGCGAGATCCTCCGCCGCCTCGCTCGCCGCGCGATCGGCACGGTCCGTACCGAAGCCGGCATCGTCGCACCGGAGTGGACCGAGGCCGCGAACATCGAAAAGCTGCTCGACTCGCTCTTGGCCGGCAAGCGCACCACACAGGCCGGCATCATCGCCAGCGTCCGCGGCGACGTCTGGCGGTTCCGTGAGGCACCACCGCGTCGGGCGCCGTCTTAAAAGCCGCCCGAATGCTCGGCCAAGTGAACGTGACGATCCGTTCACACTGATCAACGCAAGTCGCGTGTTGTTCCATTGCCATTAACCTGCGCAGGCCTATCTTGTGCAGTGAAAGGTATCGTGCACCCATGAACGACAACGAGAACCGCGGGCAGAAGCCCCAGGGTCCTGGAAACGGAGGCCCCGGCAATGGCGGCCCCGAGAATGGCGGCGGCAATCCTTGGATGAAGAGCCTGTTGATCTGGGTCGGCATCCTGCTCGCGCTGGCGCTGTTCGTGACCATGTTCGACGGCCGCAGTGCGGCGTCGAGCGGCAACACGATCGCGTATTCGGCATTCCTCGACAAGGTCGACGAGGGCACCGTCAAGGACGTCAACATCTCACGCGACATGATCTCGGGCACGATTTCGTCGGGTGAGAAGTTCAAGGCGTATCCGATTCCGGACTCGACGCTCGTCCCGAAGCTGCGCGAGAAGGGCGTTTCGATCAGCGCGAAGCCCGAAGAAGGCCCGTCGATGCTGGCGCTCCTCCTGTATCAGTCGCTGCCGTTCCTGTTGTTCCTCGGCATCGCGTTCTTCGTGCTGAAGCAGATGCAGAAGAATTCGGGCTCCGGCGCGATGGGTTTCGGTAAGAGCCGTGCGAAGATGCTGACGCAGAAGGAGGGTAAGGTCACCTTCCAGGATGTCGCCGGCATCGACGAGGCACGCGAAGAGCTCGAGGAGATCGTTGAGTTCCTCAAGGACCCGACGAAGTTCGCACGCCTCGGCGGCAAGATTCCCAAGGGCGCGCTGCTGGTCGGCTCGCCTGGTACCGGTAAGACGCTGCTCGCCCGCGCCATCGCAGGTGAGGCCGGCGTGCCGTTCTTCACGATCTCGGGTTCCGATTTCGTCGAGATGTTCGTCGGCGTTGGCGCCAGCCGCGTCCGTGACATGTTCGAGCAGGCCAAGAAGTCCGCGCCGTGCATCGTCTTCATCGACGAAATCGATGCGGTCGGCCGTCATCGTGGCGCCGGTCTGGGCAACGGTAACGATGAGCGCGAGCAGACGCTGAACCAACTGCTGGTCGAGATGGACGGCTTCGAGGCGAACGAAGGCATCATCATCATCGCCGCGACCAACCGTCCCGACGTGCTCGATCCTGCGTTGCTGCGTCCGGGCCGTTTCGATCGCCAGGTCACCGTGCCTCGGCCGGATATCGAGGGTCGGATCAAGATCCTCGAAGTGCACATGAAGAAGGTGCCGCTCGCTCCCGACGTCGACGCTCGCGTCATCGCACGCGGAACGCCGGGCTTCTCGGGTGCCGATCTTGCCAACCTCGTCAACGAGGCGGCGTTGCACGCGGCCCGCAAGGGCAAGCGCTTGGTGGCGATGGCCGAATTCGAGGAGGCCAAGGACAAGGTCATGATGGGCGCAGAGCGTCGCAGCATGGTCATGACCGACGATGAGAAGCGGATGACCGCGTATCACGAGGCGGGCCATGCCGTCGTCGCGATGCACGAGGCTGCTTCGGATCCGATCCACAAGGCGACGATCATTCCGCGCGGTCGTGCGCTCGGCATGGTCATGCGTCTGCCCGAGCGTGACTCGTACAGCTATCACCGCGACAAGATGTACGCAAACCTGGCCGTTTCGATGGGCGGCCGCGTCGCCGAGGAAGTGATCTTCGGCTACGACAAGGTCTCCTCGGGCGCATCGGGCGACATTCAGTACGCCACGGGTCTGGCACGCGACATGGTCACGCGCTGGGGTATGTCGGACAAGGTTGGTCCGCTGGAATATGGCGAGCCAGAAGGCGAGTCGTTCCTGGGTTACTCGTCGAGCCGTCCGTCGCGCATGTCGAACCAGACCGCGCAACTGATCGATGACGAGATCAAGCGGATCGTCGAAGGTGGTCTCGACCGCGCCAAGCAGGTGCTGAGCGATCATGTCGACCAGCTTCACACCGTGGCCGGTGCGCTCCTCGAGTTCGAGACGCTGACCGGTGAGGAGATCAAGAAGCTGATCGCCGGAGAGGATCTCGATCGTCCGGATCCGGGTGCAAAGGCGTCAACCGTCCCGCGTGCGGGTACGTCGATCCCGAAGACGCGGCGTCCCAACGGTCCGTTTGGTACGCCGACCCCGCTGGGGGCGTGATCCGGTTCACCCGGCAGTAACCTAAGTATCTCTATGGGCGGTCTTTTCCCGGAAAGGCCGCCCATGTCGTATGTTCGCTCCAAGGCGCTGATCGCCGCGCTGACGATCGCTGGTCTGGCGATGCCGGCGAGCGCCGCGATGACGGTTGGCACTTTCCTCGCCCGCGCCAACGCGCTGCGTGACCAAGGCCCGATGGCGTTGATGTCGCCCGATCTGCCTGCGCTAAAGGCCGAGGCGAAAGCCGCGACCAACCAGCTGAAAGCCGAACGCGCCGCCCGCGCGGCCGCCGGAAAACCGCCGATCGCGTGCGTTCCCGAGGGCGAGTCCGTCGGCATCATGGATATGCTCGACGGGCTCGACGAACTCCCCGCCAGCTACCGGAAACGCCCCCTCAAGGACGGCTACGCCCGGGTATTGGCGAACCTGTACCCCTGCCGCCGAGCGGGCACGTAATCGGGGTCAAGGTGGCCCAGATCACCACCACGCGGTACCACGCGGTCCGCCGCACCAGCCTTCTCCGTCCTCCGACCCAAGTCCGCCTCCCGGCCCAAGTTCATTGTCTGGCCAGTTCGTCCTCTGGCCCGAGTTCGTTCTCTGGCCCAAGTTCGTCTTCGGCCGAAGCCCGTATCCTGACACAGGTCCTTCACCCAATCCGATCCAAACCCAGCCCCCAAGCTCGTCACCCCAGCGAAAGCTGGGGTATCCCCGTTGGCTGGCGACGTGGCCGGCATCGTGAGATCCCAGCTTTCGCTGGGATGACGGGGGGGGGGGGAGGGAGAGAGCCAGTTTTCGCGGAAGGGAGGCCGGTTTTTATGGGCATGGCGAATTCGGTCACCCGGCCCCCAAGCCCGTCGCCCCAGCGAAAGCTGGGGTATCCCCGTTGGCTGGCGACGCGGCCGGCACCGTGAGGTCTCAGCTTTTGCTGGGATGACGGCGATTGGGGCGGTCCCGATTCTCGTTCGGCTTTCGGCTAAGGAGTGCGCTTGGATAGCGGACCCATTCTTAAATGACGGAACGACAGGCCGCCCCCCCCCGCCCACGCTCCCGACCTATTCCGTCAACCCGTGCAGCAACAGCAGCACGACAAACGCCAGCAGCACCGTGAACGCGAACGTCAGCAGCGCCACCGTACGCCACGCCGCCGATCGCTTCCGCAGCGCATACGCCCCGCGAAGCTGCGCGAACATGTGCACCGGCGGGACCGCCACCGCGGCGAGCCTCAGCGTTGCGTCGGGCACGCCGACCAGATGTCCGACGATCAGCGCTATCGTCAGCAGCATCATGAACGCAATCGAGTAGGTCACGAAGATCGCGTGGTCGTACAGGTGATGCTTGCGCCGCCAAAGGAAGAGCAGCGCCAGGAACGGCACCGAAAGCAGGATCAGGCCCCAGCTGTATTTATACGCGCTGGTCTGCAGCTTGTAGATCATCAGGCCAGGATTTTCATTGGCCTTGGCGATGCCGTGGTCGAGCCGCTCCCAGCCGGTCTTGAAGTCGCCCAGGTCGACGACCGGTCCGTGACTGCCGCCGCGCTTCATGTCCGTCGCGACGCCGAGCGCGCGGATCGTCGTGCGCAGCGCCGCCGCGCGTTGGTCGAGTTCGGCGATCGGTGGCCCGGAATACGCCTTATCGCGTGTCGCGGCGGACCTCTGCGCGTCGATGATGGCGAGTGCCGCGCGCGCCTTGTCGGCCTCACGGGCATAGTCGGACGTCGCACCCGGCCGTTCGTCGTTCACGATCGTATCCGCGAGTTCGCCGCCGACGGCGCCGATCGTCGCGAACATCAGGAAGACGGTGAACAGGAACAGTGCGAGCGGCGACACGAACCGCGCCCGCTCGCCGTTGACGTAGCGCCGCGTGAGCGTGCCGGGATGCAGGATCAACAGCGGCAACGTCCGCCAGATCTTGCCTTCGAAATGGAAGACCCCGTGCGCGATCTCGTGCCCGATCCCGCCAAGCGAACGGTGGACGTGCGCGGACTGCCCGCAGGCATGGCAGTGCTCGCCGAGCAACCGGGTTCCGCAATTGAGACAGAGCGCATCGTCCGGACCATGGCCGGCATGCGCACGGTGGGCGTTCCCCGCCTTGGGTTCGACCGCGCGTCCGACCAGGGCACCCGTGGCGATATCCGCCGCTGCTTCAATATCTCCGATCATGGGCCCCCCTGTAATATCGGTAGCGTAACGAGTTCGCGGCGTTGGCGCGAGGGGCTTCGCATGCTAGCGCGCGGGCCATGGCCGACGCAGAGAATCCGACCGAATTGATCGCCGAAATGGGCCGCCGTGCGCGCTCTGCCGCGCTGGTGCTGGCGTCGATGCCGTCTGCGCGGAAGGCTGCGGCGCTGGCGTCGGCGGCGGAGTCGATCCGGGCGGCATCGGCGGGAATCGTTGTGGCGAACGCGGAGGACATGACGCGTGCAGCGGACGCCGGGCTGTCGGGCGCGCTGCTGGATCGGTTGCGGCTGGACGAAGCGCGCGTTGCGGCAATGTCGGATGGGGTCGCGGCAGTCGCGGCACTCGCCGATCCGGTCGGGCAGGTGATCGACTCCAGCGAGCGTCCGAACGGTCTGAGGCTCTCGCGCGTCCGCGTGCCGATCGGCGTCATCGGCATCATCTACGAGAGCCGCCCTAACGTCACCGCGGACGCTGCGGCGCTGTGCGTGATGGCCGGCAACGCGGCGATCCTGCGCGGCGGGTCCGAAGCGGTGAAGAGTAACCGCGCGATCCATGCGGCGCTGGTCGAGGGCCTGAAGGCGGGCGGGGTGCCCGTCGATGCTGTGCAACTCGTGCCGACCACCGATCGTGCGGCCGTGGGTGCGATGCTGAAGGCGGACGGGGTGATCGATCTGATCATCCCCCGCGGCGGCAAGAGCCTGGTCGCACGCGTCCAGGCCGAAGCACGCGTTCCCGTCCTCGCGCATCTCGACGGCATCAATCACGTCTATGTCGATGCCTCCGCGGATCCGGCAATGGCAGCGGCGGTCGTGGTCGATGCGAAGATGCGTCGCACCGGCGTCTGCGGCTCGATGGAAACGCTGCTGATCGACCGGGATTACGCTGACGCACCGGCCCTGATCCGAGGTCTCGCGGCAACGGGTTGCGAGGTGCGCGGCGACGCGCGCGCGCGCATGCTCGTTCCGGAGATCGCCGCTGCCGACGCGGCCGACTGGGACACGGAATATCTCGACGCGATCGCCTCGGTCGCGATCGTCGACGGCTTGGACGCGGCAGTCGCGCATATCGCCCGGCACGGCTCGCACCACACCGACGCGATCATCGCCGAGGATTCTGGCGTCGCCGAACGCTTCCTGACCGCGGTCGACAGTGCGATCGTCCTCTGGAACGCCTCCACGCAGTTCGCCGACGGCGGCGAATTCGGCCTCGGCGCCGAGATCGGCATCGCCACCGGCCGCCTCCATGCCCGCGGCCCGGTCGCGCTCGAAGGCCTCACCACCTACAAATGGATCGGCCGCGGCACCGGCCAGGTGCGCGGTTGATGCTCTGGGCCGATAGGCGTACCTTAAGCGTATGAATGCGTCCGTCTCGATCACGACTCCACTCGATCCCGCGACCTTCGCGATGGTCGAGGAACTTGCGCGGTATCGGGGGATCACCGGCGAGGAGTTCGCCGCAGAGGCGATTCGAGAGGCGGCCGAGCATCATGCAGGGATGCGCGCCTTCATCCAGGAGGGGATCGACTCCGCTGATCGTGGTGAACTGATCAGCCAAGAAGAGATGGAAATCTGGTTCGAAGAGCGCGTGGCTGCTCGTCGGCGAGGATGAGCCGCGCAACCTGGGCTCCTCTCGCGCAGATCGACCTCGCACGGATCGATGACTTCAATGCTCGACGCGATCTCGACTATGCCGACCTGGTGGGCCGCGCTGCGATCGCGGCAGGTAATTTCCTCGCCGATTTTCCCGCGGCAGGTCCGATCGTCGACCGCAACGAACGGAAATGGCGTGTGCCCGATACCGACTATGTGTTGATCTACCGCATCGTTCCGCACGGCGTCGAAATCCTCCGAGTTTATCATGGTCGTGAGAACTGGCGTAAACAGTCATGACCCACGTCGGCATACTCGGCGGGTCGTTCAATCCGGCGCATCGCGGCCATCGCGGGATCACGCTTGCGGCGATCGATGCGCTCGCGCTCGACGAGGCGTGGTGGCTGGTGTCCCCCGGCAACCCACTCAAGGACGCCGCCAACGACATGGCGCCGCTTCCCGCACGCCTCGCGTCTGCACGGCGCATGGCCCGCCGTGCCCCAATCCGCGCTACCGACATCGAGGCCCGACTCCATACCCGCTACACGCTCGACACGATCCGCAAGCTCAAGCGCCGCTACCCCAAGATCCGGTTCATCTGGCTGATGGGCGCGGACAATCTTGCCGACTTCCACCGCTGGAAGAACTGGCGCCAGATCGCCCGCGAGGTTCCGATTGCGGTAATCGCGCGGCCGGGATATGACGGGCGCGCCCTCGCGGCCCCCGCGATGGGTTGGCTGCGGCGCTTCCAACGGCGCACAGACCATGCGAAGAGCTGGACGACGTGGAGATTGCCGGCCCTTGTGCTGTTGCGCTTCCGACCCGACCCGACCTCCGCAACCGGCCTGCGTGCCAAAAATCCCGACTGGGTTCAGCATGTTGCTGGTCCGGTAGTCTTACCCAGGAGCTGACTTGGCCACTTCCCCTACTGCCCCTCGCGCGACCGACCCCGAAGAGGTTGAGGCGCTGCATCGCCTGATCCTCGCGTCGCTCGACGACGACCAGGCGGTCGAGACCATCTCGATCCCGCTCGCGGGTAAGACCAGCATCGCCGATTACATGGTGATCGCCAGCGGTCGTTCGACCCGCCAGGTCGCCTCGATGGCGCAGAAGCTGGCCGAGCGGATCAAGGCCGAGTTCAAGCGTCCGGTGAAGATCGAGGGGCTCCCCACGGCTGACTGGGTGCTGATCGACGCGACCGACGTCATCGTCCACCTGTTCCGTCCCGAGGTCCGCAGCTTCTACAATCTGGAGCGGATGTGGGCGTTCGGCGACGCGCCGGCGCCGCCGCCGGTGCCGACCTTCACCGACTAAGACTAAGCGCGGAGGCGGCCTGAAAGCGGATCATGCTGCTCCACATCGTCGCCCGCGGTCGGATCGGGCGCTCGCCTGAGGCCGACCTCGTCGACCGCTATCTGAAGCGGATCGTCTGGCCGACCAAGGTCAGCGAGCTGCCTGACATCGGCGGCAAGATCCCGCTGGTCGGCGAGCAGACCAAACGCATCCTGCTCGACGAGAAGGGCGAGACGCTGTCGTCGACGCAGTTCGCGCAGAAGCTCGAACGTTGGCGCGACGACGGTGTGCGCGAGGCACGTTTCATGATCGGGGCTGCAGACGGCTTCGACGACGCGGCGCGCGACGAGGCGGACCTGCTCTTCTCGTTCGGCCGCGCGACGTGGCCGCATCTGCTCGCGCGCGCGATGCTGGCCGAGCAGCTCTTCCGCGCGACTAGCATCCTTGCCAATCACCCCTATCACCGCGAAGGGTGATGCATGAGGGCAGGGGGCGTCTTGGCGATCGCGGCGCTGTTCGCGGCGGCGGGCGTAACCGCGCAGACCGACGTGCCCGAGCTGGCTACCGAGCAGCAACGTCTGGTCGCGGCGAAACGCGACGCCGCGATCGCTGCCGCGCGTGCCGCTAAACTTGCCGCCGCGGCCACCCAGGAACGCAATGCCGCCGACAAGGCGCGCCGCGAGGAGCAGGCGCTCGCCGCCCGCGTGACTGCTGCCGAAGCGAACCTCGTTACGGCCAGCGCGCGCGTGACGTTGGTCGAGCGCTTGCTAACCGATCAACGCGCGAAGCTCGGCCGCGCGCAAGCGCCTGTCGCACGCCTGCTCGCCGCGCTGGAATCGCTCGCCCGCCGTCCGACGATCGTCGCGGTTGCGCAGCCGGGATCGGTCGACGACCTCGTCCATGTCCGCGCGGTGCTGGGCAGCGCGCTCCCCGTCGTCCGTCAGCGTACTGAGGCGGTCCGCACCGAACTGGCCGAGACCCGCCGCCTGCAGGCGAGCGCGACACTCGCAGCCAAGGCGCTGTCGGACAGCCGCGCGCGTCTGGAGAACGACCGCGTCGCGCTGGCCAACCTCGAGGCACGTCATCGCCAACGTAGCCGGGCGCTCGGCCGAGGGGCGCTCAGCGAGTCCGACCGCGCGCTGGCGCTCGGCGAACGCGCGCGCGATCTGGTCGACGGCATGGCCGCCACTACCAACGCCAAGGCGACCGCCGCCGCCCTGATCGCGCTCGCCGGCCCGATCCCCCGTCCGATCGCGCCCGGCACCATACCGCCGCCACCGCCCCGCGGCGTGTACCGCATCCCGGTAGCGGGCAGGCTCGTCACCGGCTTCGACGAGGTTTCGGACTCCGGCGTCCGGTCACGCGGCCTGACCTTCGCCACCGCCCCCCGCGCGCGCGTCGTCGCCCCCGCCGCAGGGATGGTCCGCTACGCCCGCCGCTTCCGCGATTACGGCGTCATCGTTATCATCGACCACGCCGATGGCTGGACCAGCCTCGTCACGGGACTCGCCGCAACGTCGGCAAAGCCCGGCGACCGCATCGCGATGGGCGCGCTGATCGGCACCGCGCCCGGTGAAGATCCGCGCATCACCGTCGAACTCCGCCGCCGGGGTCGGCCGGTTGACGTCGCTTCGTTGATAGGATCGCGCTGATCGGCTCAGCCGGTCGACGCCTGACTTTGTGGTCGAAACTCGCCAAGACCACCCCGTCACCCCGGACTGGTTCCGGGGCCTACCGTTCCGCGAACCCAATTCTATCGAGCGTGCGGAACCGTGGATGCCGGAACGAGCCCGGCATGACGGAGCGTGGTGGAAGAGACTTGCCGCCGAAACCTGATGGACGCCGCATTTCGATCCTCCCCCGAAAGGGGGAGGTGTCGCCGAAGGCGACGGAGGGGGAGGACACGGAACAGAGGTTTCCCTTACCTCCCCCTCCGTCTGGCAGCCGCCAGCCACCTCCCCCTGGCGGGGGAGGATCGAAAGCGCCTCCAGTCAGCCCCCGTTAACCCCCATCAGTCTTCACTCCGCGCGCGCGTTGCCGCCACCACGTCATTACGCTACGCCGTCACGACTGTACGACACGTCACTTCTCAGGTTGCAGGACCATCGATGCCCCGTCCTATTCGTGCTCCTATGCTTACCGCGACGGCGATCGTCGGCGCGCTGACGCTGATCCCGCTCGCCACCTCGGCGATGGCGGCGGTCGACACCGACACCTATCGCGAGTTCGACCAGTTCCTCGACGTGTTCAATCGCGTGAAGGCGGAATATGTCGACAAGGTCGATGACAAGACGCTGATCAAGGGCGCGATCCAGGGCATGCTCGCCAGCCTCGATCCGCACAGCTCGTACGTCGACGCGCTCGACTACGAAAACCTGCGGATCATGACCGAGGGTAATTACGGCGGCCTAGGCCTGACGGTCCAGATGGAGGACGGCGCGATCAAGGTCGTCTCCCCGCAGGAGGACTCCCCCGCCGCTCGCGCCGGCGTCAAATCCGGCGACTACATCACGCATATCGACGGCAAGCTGATCTACGGCGATTCGCTCGACGAGGCGGTCGGCAAGATGCGCGGCAAGCCCGGCAGCAAGATCACATTGGGCCTCGTACGCCCAGGCCGCGACAAGCCGCTCGACGTGACGATGATGCGCGAGATCATCGTCCAGAAGCCGGTGAAATGGGAAGTCCGCGGCGATGTCGGCTATATCAACATCAACACGTTCAGCGAAAGCACCGGTGCCGATACGCGCGCGGCGATCATGGCGATCGACAAGTCGCTCGGCCACCGTCCGCTCGGCTATGTCGTCGACCTGCGCGAGAATGGCGGCGGCTTGCTCACGCAGGCGATCGAGGTCAGCGACGCCTTCCTCGATCATGGCGAGATCGTCTCGCAGCGCGGCCGAGAGAAGACCGACATCGAGCGTTATTACGCAAAACCCGGCGACGACGCGCACGGCCTGCCGGTCGTGGTCCTGACCGATCCCGGCACCGCGTCCGCGTCCGAGATCGTCGCCGGGGCACTCCAGGATCATCACCGCGCGCTGATCATGGGTGACCGCAGCTTCGGCAAGGGCTCGGTCCAGACCGTACTTCCGCTCGGCCCCCAAACCGCGCTTCGCCTGACCACGGCGCGCTACTTCACGCCGTCCGGCCGATCGGTGCAGGAGGGCGGGATCGAACCCGACATCAAGGTGCCGCAGCTCACCGATCCCGATTACAAGTCGCGTCCGGTGTTCCGCGAGGCCGACCTGCGCAAGCACCTGATCAACGAGGTGAAGGCCGACAACGCGGTGCTCGAGGAGGATACCAAGACGGATCCGCGCTTCTCGCAGACGCCCGACCAGTTGAAGAAGCAGGGTATCGACGACTTCCAGCTCTATTATGCGCTGAAGACCGTCGCGCGCCTCGGTGGCCCGGTGCAGGTTGCCGCGGCGACCAAGCCGCGCCCGATGAAGCCCGATCCTACCGCCGCCGCCGATGCAACCAAGGCGCCCAACAAGTGAGTGTGCGTCGCGGGCTCGGCATGACCAAGAACGAAGAGATCGCGCGCGCCATCGCGCTGCTGCTGCCGGCGTTCCTGCTCCTCGGCGCGCTCGGTTCGCAATATCTCGGCGGGCTGTACCCGTGCGAGATGTGCCACTGGCAACGCTGGCCACATTATTCCGCGGTGTTGATCGCCGGCGCCACGTTCTTCGTGCCCGGCCGTTCGTTGCGCGCATCGCTGGTTATCATCGCCGGGCTGCTGATCGGGCTCAGCGGGCTGATCGGCGTCGCGCATGCCGGTGTCGAATATCATTGGTGGAACGGCTTCACCGCCTGCACCACGACCGTCTCGATGGCCGGCACCACGGCCGCCGAACGGCTCGCGGCGATCATGAACGCGCCGATGGTGCGTTGCGATTCAGCGCAGTGGAAACTGTTCGGCATTTCGCTCGCCGGTTTCAACGCCATCTTTTCTCTGGCGGGTGCGATCACCATATTCGCTCTCATGAGGAAGACGAGATGAGCGGCTGGAAGCCAGGCGACGCCAAACGCGCGACCGACTCGATGATACGGGTCGACCAGGCCGGAGAATATGGCGCGATTCGCATTTATGCGGGCCAATTGGCCGTGCTCGGCGACCGTCACCCGGCGTCGCGCTCGATCCACCACATGGCGCAGCAGGAGGAACGCCACCGTGCGTTCTTTGATCGTATGATCGTCGAACGCCGCGTGCGGCCGACAGTGTTGCAGCCGATCTGGAAAGTTGCGGGCTTTGCGCTCGGCGCGGTGACCGCCGCGATCAGCCCGCGGGCTGCGATGGCGTGCACCGCGGCGGTCGAGACCGAGATCGACAAGCATTACGAGGAGCAGCTCGGTCAGCTTGGCGCCAGCGATCCCGAGCTATCGGCGGCAATCGTCGATTTTCAGGCTGAGGAACTCGAGCACAAGGCGACCGCGATCGCGGCGGGCGCCGAGGAAACGCCGGGCTATCCGGTTTTGAGCGCGGTAATCCGGCTCGGCTGCAAGGTCGCGATCGCTACCGCCAAACGGATCTAGCTGGACGGGAACCGAACAACGGATACGGCCGAGCGACTATAACAAGCCGAACGAACGCGTGGGAGTGATGCGTATGAAGATGCTTTTTGCGGCGGCCTTGCTCGTCGCCGGCCCTGCGGTCGCACAGACTACGCCGCCGACGTCGAACGGCAATGTGGGACCGACCCTCGCGCAACCGCCCGCCAAGGCTCCGGCACTGCCGGGTGCGACCCCTCGGTCCAAGCCGATAGTGGCGCCCCCGCAGGTTTCACGGAACGCGCCGATCAACGGCGTCCTGACGCTGTTCGGTAACGAACGCTGCCCGACCAACGCGAACGGCGAAGAGATCGTCGTCTGCGTCCGCCGCAGCGCGCAGGAGCAATACCGCGTTCCCAAGGAACTTCGCGAGTTCGTCGTGACCCCCGAAAACGCCAGCTGGGCGACCAGGGCTCAGGGGACGATGGACGCGGGCTCGGGCGTCAATACGATCGGCAGCTGTTCGGCCGTCGGCGCGGGCGGGGCCACTGGCTGCTTCGGCCAGCGAGTGAGAGAATCCCGCCTGGAGAACAAGACGCGCGCGGCGGAAGTCCCGGTTCTTCCCTAAACTTCCTTCGAAGCGAAACAGGACCTACACGACGAGAGCCTAGCTTTCGCTAGAATGACGGGTAGCGAAACCGGCCTCCTGATCCTGTTCATCCGTCACTCGAGCGATAGCTGGGGCGTCCTTACCGTGAGTGACGCCAATCGCACATGACGGCTCGTCTCGCTTAGAATACCGCTGACGCCGGACGCGATGATCCCAAGTGAGGCGCACGCTCGCGCCGTCCAGCGCGGCCTGGAATATGACCCGCGCCATCGTTCGACAGCGGCTCACCAGCCTGCGCTAGCCCGGAGATCGTCGCGGCGTATCAGCGCCGCGTCAGGCTCCTCGTTCCTAAGCGCCAAGACGACTTCCGCGCGCTGGCAAAGCGCCTGAAATATCCCCGAGAGGTTTAAGGGTGACGCTTCAGCCCGCGGACGCGGTGCCAGATGTAGAAGGCGACCAGCGCGATCAGGACGATGCCGATCAGCAGGTCGGCGCTGTGGAACGCGGCCTTCACGCGCGGATCGCTGTCCCATTTGTCGCCGAGCTTCATGCCGACCCACGCCAATCCGAAGCACCACGGCCACGATCCGATGAAGGTGTAGAGGTGGAACGGCACCAGCTTCATCCGCGCGACGCCCGCGGGGAAGGCGATGAACGAGCGGATCACCGGCAGCAGGCGGCCGACCAGCACGGCCATCGAGCCCCAGCGCGCGAAGAACCGGTCGGCCGCATCGAGCTCGCCCGGCCCGATCAGGACGAAGCGGCCCCAGCGTTCGGCCATCGGTCGACCGCCGCGCTTGCCGACCTCATAGGCGACGATCGAGCCGAGATTGCACCCGATCGCGCCTGCGGTGGCGGCGAGATACAGGTCGAATCGCCCGGTCGAGACGAGGTAGCCCGCAAACGGCATGATGATTTCGGAGGGCAGCGGGATGCACGCGCTTTCGATCGCCATGAGCAAGGCGATGCCGACATAGCCACCGGACGAGATGACGCCGATCGTGAAGGTGGCCAGCACGGCCAGGATCTTTTCGAACATGGATCGGTCGATTGCGCGAACCGGGCGGCGAAGGGAAGAGGCAATCGGAACCGCCGGCCGTGTCGTGCGCTGTTTGCGGCATGACAGATATTACACTCAACGACGGCCGCACCATGCCCCAGCTCGGCATGGGCACGTGGCAGATCCCCGATAGCCAGGCGGCGGCGATCGTCCGCGCCGGACTCGATATCGGCTTCCGTCTGGTCGACACCGCCGCGATCTATGAGAACGAGCGCGGCGTCGGCGACGGCTACAAAGGCTCGGACGCGTTCCTGACCACTAAGCTGTGGAACGATCGGCAGGGCGATGCCGAAGCGGCGATGGACGAGAGTCTCGCCATGCTCGGCGTCGAGTCGGTCGACCTGTACCTCATGCACTGGCCGGTGCCGAAACAGGACAAGTATGTCGAAGCTTGGAAGGCGATGATCGCCTTGCGCGATGCGGGTAAGGCCAAGTCGATCGGCGTGTCGAACTTCCTTCCCGAGCATATCGACGCGATCGTCGCCGCCACCGGCGTGACCCCGGCGGTCAATCAGATCGAACTCCACCCGAACTTCCAGCAGCGCGAGCAGCGTGCGTATCATGTGGCGCACGGTATCGTGACGCAGAGCTGGAGCCCGCTGGGGCAGGGCAAAACGCTGTTGCAGGACGAGGCGATCGTCCGGATTGCCGACAAGCACGGGCGGACTCCGGCGCAGGTCATCCTGGCGTGGCATCTGGCGAACGGCTTCTCGGTCATCCCGAAGGCCTCGGATGCCGAGCATCTCGCGGACAATTTCGCGGCACTAAACCTTACGCTGGACGACGAAGACACGGCCGCGATCGAGGCGCTCGACGATCCGGCGGGCCGCTTGGGACCGGAACCGAACAGCATGTAACGGGGTAAGGAGGAGACTCGGCTGAGACGCTCGTCATCCTGACGAAAGTCAGGACCCAGAGCCACGACCGCTATCCCCTGTAACCCTGGGTCCTGACTTTCGTCAGGATGACGGACGGAGGGAGGGAGGGAAGCGGCGACGCCGACCTTCATCCGACCCGGCCGCCGACTACCCTCAAATCCTCCACGAACCGCGCATATTCCTCCCCCGCCTGCACGGGATCCGGCAACCGCAGCAGATAGCTCGGGTGCACCGTAATCCAGGCCTCACCACCATCCGGCAACTGCAACGCGCGCCCGCGCTCTCGCCCGATCGTCATGACCTTCCCGAACAACGATCGCGCCGCCGTCGCGCCCAGCGCTACCGTCACCTTCGGCTTGATCAGCATCTGCTCCTGCTCGATCCACCAGCGACACGCATCGATCTCGCCCGCGCCCGGCTTGGCATGGATACGCCGCTTGCCGCGCTGCTCGAACTTGAAATGCTTGACCGCGTTGGTGACGTAGGCGCGCGAGCGATCGACGCCGGCTTCGGCCATCGCCTTGTCGAACATCTGGCCCGCGGGCCCGACGAACGGTCGCCCGGCAAGATCCTCCTGGTCGCCTGGTTGCTCGCCGACGAACATCAGCGGCGCATCGACCGGGCCCTCCCCGAACACCGTCTGCGTCGCGGGCTTATACAATGGACATCGCGTGCACCCGGCAGCCTCGTCCCGCAGCGCTTCCCACGCGATCAAGCTGTTGCCACCGACCGTGTCGCGCGCCTTCGCGATCATCCCGCTCTCCCTCGCCTGCGCCGCCGCCAGCAGGCCCGGCACCAGCGCGGTTTCGGGCATGTTCTTCCAGTATTTTTTTGGCATCTCTTTCAGCATCGCGCCGATCTTCACGCGCGCCGGGTTGAAGATGCTGGCGTAATAGGTCTTCCAGACCTCCTCGGTCGGATCGCCGTCGGGGGCGTCGGCCTTGCTCGCGCCGGGGCCTTCGCAGAGCGCCTTGCCGTCCCAGTGGATCGAGACCTCGGGCGTCAGGATCGACCAGCGCATGCTGGCGAAGCGGTTGACGAAGAACGCGGCGTTCGCGCGGACGATGTGGTGATCGGGCTCGAACCACGCGACGAACCGTGTTCCACCTTCCTCGTCGAGCTCGCGGAAACGCAGGAAGGCGCGCATCTTGTGGATATCGCGGCGGACATCCTTGGCGATCCGGTCGAGCCGTCGGACGAGCGGATCGGCGCGATCCTCGATCAGTTTGGGCTCGCGACGGAGGCGGAAGAGCAGCGTGTAAAGCAGCGCGAATCGTTCGGGATCACTGCCGAGAATCGCGCTGCGGGCGAGATCGAGGAACGCGCGTGGTACGGAGAACGCGCCAGGGGCTGGTACGGGTGCCGGGTCCGCAACGGTTGCGAAAAGATCGACCGGTTCGTCACCGACCTGCCAGACCACGTCGTCGGGCGGCACGTCCGCTGCGATCAGTCCGCGCGCGGCATCACGCCAGCCGTCGAAATCGTCGGGTTCGGAGAGGGTTACGACGCGCATAATCCTCCCCGTTCCGGGGAGGAATGCGGAAGCGTCACGCGAACATTTCCATCTGCTTGGGCTTCGGCGCGACGATCGGGCGGAGTTCGGCACGGTCGGACAGGACGACGGGACGCCAATCCTCTGCGATGATGAAGGGGCGGATCTTGGCGACCGACACCGTCAGCCGCGCGACGTCGGCGAGGTGCAGGCGGCGCCAGCGGCGACTGGTGAGGATTCCGTTAACCGCCTTCACGCCGAGCCCGGGCACGCGCAGCAGCATTTCGCGCGGTGCGCGGTTCACGTCGACAGGAAACGACCCGCGAAATTTCAACGCCCAGGCGAGCTTCGGATCGATGTCGAGTGGGAGCATCCCCGTCGCATCATCGGCAGCCGCCACCACCTCATGCGGCTGGAACTCGTAGAACCGCATCAGCCAGTCCGACTGGTACAACCGGTGCTCGCGCATCAACGGCGGACGTTGCAGCGGCAGCACCGCGCTCGCATCCGGGATCGGACTGAACGCCGAATAATACACGCGACGCAGCCCGAACCGGTCGTACAGGGTCGACGCCTTTCGCACGATGTCGCCATCCGTCGCCGCGTCTGCCCCGACGATCATCTGCGTCGACTGGCCGGCAGGCGCAAACTTCGGTGCAGACTTGTATTTGGCCTTCGCATCCTTGCCGTCGATGATCGCGGCCTTCACCTCCGCCATCGCAGTCTCGATCCGCACCCCGTCCTTCTCGGGTGCAAGCCGCTTCAACCCGTTGGCCGTCGGCAACTCGACGTTGATCGACACACGATCCGCGTACAACCCGGCCTGGTGGACGAGTTCGGGATCAGCGTCGGGGATCGTCTTGAGGTGGATATACCCCCGGAAATGATGATCCTCGCGCAACGACCGCGCGACCTCGACCATCTGCTCCATCGTGTAGTTCGACGACGCAATGATCCCCGACGACAGGAACAGCCCCTCGATATAATTGCGCTTGTAGAAGGCGATCGTCAGGTCGACGACCTCCTTCGCCGTGAACCGCGCCCGCCGTACGTTCGAGCTCTTCCGGTTGATGCAGTAATGGCAGTCGAAGATGCAGCTGTTCGTCAGCAGGATCTTGAGCAACGAGATACACCGACCGTCCGGCGCATAGGCGTGGCAGATGCCCATGCCTTCGGTCGAGCCTAGCCCCTTGCCGTCCTTCGAATTGCGCTTGGTCGTCCCCGACGACGCGCAGGACGCATCATATTTGGCCGCATCCGCAAGAATCTCGAGCTTTTCACGGGTATCGAGCTGCGCCATCCGTTCGTCTTACGTTCCGCTATCGCACGTGTCGATTGATCGACATCAACCATCCCCGTGATAGGCGTCAGTCGAAGACATACCGGAACAGGTCGACGAACCCGCCGAGGCTGACGGGCAGGAGCAGCAGGACCAGCGCGTAGAACAGCAGGATGCGACTCAACGCCTTTTCGTGGCGGAACACAGGCTTGCGTGGGGGAAGGTCTTCCTTGCGCGGCCAGATGCTGGATTCGTCGAGGAACATCCGCGCGGTATACCGCAAATCTACCGAGCGTTCGGGCAAAATAATGCGGAAAAATCGATCTGTATCATTCAGCCGCCAACAGCCCCGTCGCAGCCTGCAGGTCGACCGAGACGAGCCGGCTGACGCCGCGTTCGATCATCGTCACGCCGAACAGGCGGTGCATGCGGCTCATCGTGACGGCGTTGTGCGTGACGACGAGGTAGCGCGTGTCGGTGTCACGGGACATGCGGTCGAGCAGGTCGCAGAAGCGTTCGATATTGGCGTCGTCGAGCGGTGCGTCGACTTCATCGAGGACGCAGATCGGTGCGGGGTTGGTGAGGAACAGGCCGAAGATCAGCGCGACCGCGGTGAGCGCTTGCTCGCCGCCTGAGAGCAGTGTGAGCGATTGCAGGCGCTTGCCGGGCGGTTGCGCCATGATCTCGAGTCCGGCTTCGAGCGGGTCGTCGGAGTCGATCAGTTCGAGATGCGCGGCGCCGCCGTCGAAGAGGGTGGTGAAGAGGCGCTGGAAATGGCCGTTCACCGCCTCGAACGCGGCGAGCAGGCGCTGGCGGCCTTCGCGATTGAGCGTGCCGATCGAGCCGCGGAGGCGGTTGACCGCCTGGCCTAGTTCTTCGCGTTCGACGGCGTTGCCCCGCGTGGAATCTTCGAGTTCGGCGAGTTCGGTTTCGGCGACGAGGTTGACCGGGCCAATACGTTCGCGGTCGGTGGTCAGGCGGTCATGGGTGGCGGACTCCTCGGCTGGCGCGCGGACGTCGGCGACTGCGAAGCCGAGACGTTCGGGGAGGACGGGGGCGGGGCATTGGAAGCGCTCGCCAGAGAGGCGGCCGAGATCGAGGCGGCGGGCTTCGTGGTTTTCGACGCGGGCGATCGCACCGGCGCGGGCTTCGCGGGCTTGGGAAAGGGCTTCGGTGGCGGTGCGGTGGGCGTCGTCGGCGGTGCGGGCGGCGGTTTCTGCAGCGCGCTCGGTAGCGAGCAGGGTGTCGGCGGTGGCGCGGGCTTCCTGGTGTTCGCCGTCCAGCGTGGCGATTTCCACTTCGAGCGTCGCGGGGCGATCAGCGATGGCGGCGAGGTCGACGCCTAGGGTCGTTTCCCGCGTGTCCATGGCGGCGATGCGCTTGGCGGCCTCCCCGGCGCGCGCGCGCCAGCTTCGGGTGTCCGCTTGGGCGGCGGCAAGGCGTTCGCGGTGGGTGGCGATGCTGCGGTCTAGCGTGGTGCGATCGGCGCGGGCCTGCGCGACCGCGGCGCGGCTGCGTTCGGCGTCGTATTGCAGCGCGGCGACCTGGCGGGCGTTGGCGGTGCCGTCCGGGACGGCGGCCATCGCGGCCTCGGCGCGGGAGCGTTCGGCGTGCGCTTCGGCGACGTCGTCGGCAATGCGGTGCGCGCGGACGTCGAGGTCGGTGCGTTGGGTGGCGAGGCGTTCTAGCGCTGATGTGGCGCGGTCTTCGTTGCGGGTGGCGTCGCGCGCGGTGGTTTCCGCGCGTTGCAGGGCGGCGCGGGCGGTTTGCGACTGGCGGCGGGCTTCGGCGATGTGATGGTCGATTGCGGCGCGCGCGTGTTCGGCTTTTTCGAGAGCGGTGGCCGCTGCGGGGCGTGCGGCCTGGAGCGCAGCGAGGCGGTTGCGGCGGACGAGGCGTTCGGCGGCGGCCGCGCCGGTGCCGGTTGCGGTGAACCCGTCCCAGCGGCGGAGTCGGCCGTCCCGGGTAACGATGCGCTGGCCGACGGCGAGATATTGGTTGGTGTCGGTGTCGACGACGAATACCTGTTCGAGCCTGCGGGCGAGGGCGGGGGGCGCGTCGACATGCTTTGCCAGCGGTTCGGCGTCGGCGGGCGCTTTGGGGTCTTCGTCGCGGGGCTCGCCGCCGGTCCATGCGTCGAGGCTGGTGTCGAAATCGTCGCCGAGTGCTGCCGCCAGCGCGCGTTCATAGCCTGTGCTGGCCGAGACGTGGTCGAGCAGTCGGTTGCGGCCTGAACTTTGCGTGGCTTTGGTGAGCGCGGCCACTTCGCTGTCGATCGCGGCGAGGTCCGCGCGGGCGGTGGCGCGGGTGGTTTCGGCGGCGTCCCGTGCGCCGGTCGCGGCGGCTTCGTCGGTGTCTGCGCGGGCGATGGCCTGGCGGGCGGACTCGGCGGCAGCGGTTGCGGTGCGCCGGGCTTCGGCGGCAGTTTCTCGCTCGGCGTTCAGCGGGGCGGGGTCGCCGAGGGAACGGAGGGCAGCGGCGATCTGGGCGGCGTCGCGATCGGCGCGGTCGGCGCGGGTGCGGGCGGCGGCGAGGGCTGCGCTGGCGACGCGGACTTCGGCGGCGTCGCGGGCCTGGGTGGCGAGCGCCTGGGCGAGTGAGACCTCGGCGTCTCGGGCTTTGCGTTCGGTGTCGGCGAGCGCGGCGTCGAGATCGGGGATTGCGGCGGTGGCGTCGACGATCGCGGTGTCGAGCGCCTTGGCCTCGTCGGCGAGGCGGGCGAGCGCGGCGGCGGCGTCGCTGGCGAGCGATCCTTCGCGGGCGCGGTCGTCGGCGATGCGGGTGCGCGCGTCGGCAAGGTCGGCGATCCTGCGTTCGACGCCGGCCTTTTCGGTTTTCAGCGAGGCGAGGCGGTGGGCGAGATCGCCGACGCGGTCGCGGGCGGCGAGGGCTGTGGTGCGGGCGGCGGAGACGGCTTCGACCGCGCGGTGCTGATCTGCGGCGGCTGCGCGTTCGGCGTCGGTGCTGGCGCGGACGCGGGCTTCGGCGGCGGTGGCTTCGGCCTTGGCGGCGTCGGATGCGGCGGCGGCTTCGCGCCAGCGGGCGAAAAGCGTGCGGGCTTCGGCGACGCGGATCTGGGCGGAGATCAGGCGATAGCGTTCGGCGGCGCGGGCCTGGCGTTTCAGCGTGGCGGCGCGTGCGTCCTGGTCCGAGATGATCTCGTCGAGCTTGGCGAGGTTGGCTTCGGTGGCGCGGAGTTTGCCCTCGGCGTCTTTGCGGCGCACGTGCAGCCCGGCGATCCCGGCGGCTTCCTCCAGCATCGCGCGGCGGTCGGCGGGCTTGGCGGCGATGACGGCGCCGATCTTGCCTTGGCTGACGAGCGCGGGGCTGTGGGCGCCGGTGGCGGCGTCGGCGAAGAGCAGGCCGACGTCCTTCGCGCGGACGTCGCGGCCGTCGATCCGGTAGGCGGACCCGGCGCCGCGCTCGATCCGGCGGACGATTTCGCGCTCGTCGCCGGCTATTTCGGCGAGGATCGAGACTTCGGCGAATTCGCGCGGCGGGCGGGTCGCGGTGCCTGCGAAGATGACGTCTTCCATGCCGGCGCCGCGCAGCGACTTGGCGCTGGCCTCGCCCATCGTCCAGCGGAGCGCTTCGAGGAGGTTGGACTTGCCGCAGCCATTGGGGCCGACGACGCCGGTCAGGCCGGGTTCGATGCGGAGGTCGGCGGGGTCGACGAAGCTCTTGAAGCCGGTGATGCGGAGGCGCTTGATCTGCATTCGTGCGCCCCCGACGACTAAAGTTGGATCCTATCGCGGCTGCAACCTTGTGTCCCCGCGAAGGCGGGGACCCCGACTGGACTCCCGCCTTCGCGGGAGAACAAGGAAGGGGCAGCCCGCCTTCGACACGCCCACCACATCTGGCCCTTCCTCTCACCCGTTCGTGCTGAGTAGAGACCGAGTAGTCCCCTCAGGAGCGTATCGAGGGCTCGTATCGAAGCAGGGTTCCGCCCGCCAACCTGTCCTTCGATACGCCGTCTCGATACGCCGCGTTGCAGCTACTCGACGGCTACTCAGGACGAACGGCAGTGGAGTGAGCCTTCGTCCTGAGCAGAGCTAGTGCAGCGTTTAACGGCGTAGCTTAAGCCCCGGCCGCCTTCAGCGCCTTCTCCATCTGATCCCAGCTGACGACCTGGTCGAGCTTCTTGTCGTTCAAAAGGAAGGTCGGCGTGCCCGTGACGGTGCCAGCCTGCATCGCGTTCTCGGTCGGCTTGGCCATCACCTCGAGCTGCTTCTGATCGGCGAGGCACGCGCGCGCCTTGGCCTCCGGGATCCCGCGCTGCTTGACGAAATCGATCGCGCCCATCTGTTCGGCGAGCTTGGTCGCGACCACCGTCGGCGGCTGATTGGCCAGCCCCTGCTGCTGCGCGGGCGTCATCGCCTGGAGCTTGTCGAGGAACGCGATCTGGTTGCCGTACATCTGCTCGAGGATCGGGAAGAACGGCGCGACGCCACCGCACTGGCCGAGCAGGGTCAGCGCCACGTCGGGTGCGCCGTGGACCAGGAAGTCGCGGAATTCGAAGCTTACCTTGCCCGTCGAGACGTACTTCTCGGTCAACGGCTTGTACGCTTCGCGGGCGAACGAGCCGCAGGTCGGGCACGAGCGCGCACCGTATTCCACCAGTTTGATGGCCGCGTTCGGGTTGCCCATCAGATAGCCCTCGGGGGTCTTCACGACCGTCTCGGTCCAGTTCTGGCCGGCGGGCGCGGCGGCGGCTGCGACGGGTGCCGCGGCAGGCGCGTCGACGTTGCCGGTGGAATCGTTCTTCGAGCAGGCGGTGAGCGCGAGCGGCAGGACGGCGAGGGCGATTGCGAACTTCATCGGGTTACTCCAGTGGATCACGTGAATTAACGGGCGCCGGCCTTGCGGAGCGCGGGTTCGAGCTGTTCCCAACCGACATGGGGCACGATCTTGCCGTTGAGGTAGAAGGTCGGGGTGGAATCGATTTCCTTAGGCGCGTCGGCGGTCAGTTTGACGATGCGGTCGATCTCGGGCTGGTTGGCGAAGCACGCGTTGATCGCCGCATCCGAGAGCCCGCGCGCCTTGACCATCGCGGTCAGGCCGGAGCCGTCGGCGTTGGCGCGGATCTGTGCCGAGGGCGGGTACATCGCGAGCCGCGCGGCGTTACCCTGCTGGTACTCGATCCCGCGCTCTAGCCATTGCGGCTGTGCGGCGAAGATCGCGGACGATGTCGCGGAAAATCCCTTGGGGCCGGTGCAGCGCGCGAGGATCGCCGCCGACAGGTCGAGCCGGTCGCGGATGAAGTGGCGGAATTCGAGGCTGGTCGAGCCCGATGCGATCATCTGGCGCTTCAACACGGGTTCGGACTTCACCGAGAAATCGGCGCAGTGCGAGCAGGTGTAGCTGGCATATTCGACCAGCTTCACGCGCGCAGCGGGATTGCCGATCAGGTAGGCGCCCGAAGGGAGGATGCGGGCGGTCTGCGACCAGTCGCGCTTGGGCGCGGCGCCGGTTAGCAGGAAGAGGGCGAAGACGGCAAAGAGAACGCGCATCAGGTGATCCTGGGAAGGCCGTGCGTCGAGGCGACGCCGGCGGCGAGGGATTCGAGGACGGCGCGCAGTTCCGGATCGGCGATGCCTTTCAGGCTGGCACCGAGATCGACGGGGACCGGGCGGATCGACGGTGGGGCTTTGCGCGGCACGGGGGCGGCGACTTCGCCCTGGCGGATCGCGACCTTCACGATGGCCGCGTACCCGAAGAAGCGATTCACGCGCTCGATGATCTCGGGCGCGATGTGCTGCATCATCGGCGCGTGTGCGCCGCGGACGGTGAGGGTGAGGACGCCGTCCTGCTTCTTGCCGACCGGGAAGCGGATCGATTCGGGGATGCTCGCGCCGGCCAGTTTCGCGCCGACGATCTCGGGCCAGCGGCTGACGATCGACGACTGGACGAAGCCGAATCGCCGGAATGCCGCGCCGCCGATCGCGGGCAACAGCTCGGCGACCGCGCGCGAGCGATTCTCGCGCGGCGCGTCGGGATCGGTCTTGCCTTTCACCCGGCGTGGCGCGGGCGGTTTCGGGGAAGGGCCAGGCGGCTTGCTCATCCGCGAACCCATGCCATAGGCGACGCGTGAACGCCAAGCGCTCTTCGGTCTCCGGGGCCCTGCTCGGATGGTACGACGCGCATCGTCGCGATCTGCCGTGGCGGGCGAAGCCGGGCGAGGCGGTCGATCCGTACCGGGTGTGGCTGTCCGAGGTGATGTTGCAGCAGACGACGGTGGCCGCGGTGACGCCGCGGTTCCTGGCGTGGACCGCGCGGTGGCCGGATTTCGCGAGTCTGGCCGCGGCGGACGATGCCGATGTGATGGCGGCCTGGGCGGGGCTTGGGTACTACGCACGGGCGCGCAATCTGGTGAAGGCGGCGAAGGCCGTGGTTTCGGATCACGGCGGCGTGTTTCCGCGGACCGAGGCTGAATTGCGCGAACTGCCGGGGCTGGGCGCGTATACCGCCGCGGCGGTGGCGGCGATCGCGTTCGGGGAGCGCGCGGTGGTGGTCGATGCCAATGTCGAGCGAGTGGTCGCTCGGTTATTTGCGATCGAGACGCCTTTGCCGGGTGCGCGGCCTGCGATTCGGGTGGCGGCGGATTCGATCACGCCCGACCTCCGCGCGGGAGACTTTGCGCAGGCGATGATGGATCTGGGGTCGGGGACCTGCACTTCGCGCGCGCCGAAATGCTTGCTGTGTCCGATCCGCGAGTTTTGCGAGGGCTTTGCGCAGGGCGCGCCCGAGCGGTTGCCGGTGAAGGCGAAGAAGGCGGCGAAGCCTCAGCGCTACGGGACGATCTTCTGGCTGGAGCGCGACGGGCAGGTGTTGCTGGTGCGGCGGCCGGACAAGGGGTTGCTCGGCGGGATGCGCGCGTTCCCGACCGGACCTTGGGGCGAGACTGCACCCGGGTTCGAGGATGCGCCGGCGCAGGCGGAGTGGCGGATGCTGGACGAGACCGTCGCGCACGGATTTACGCATTTCGATCTGCAACTGACGCTTGCGGTGGCGACCGTCCAGGCGCATCAAACCCGCGTTCCGACGGCAAGCGAATGGTGGCCGATCGACGACCTGGATACCGCCGGGCTGCCGACCGTTTTCGCCAAGGCCGGGAAAGCCATTCGGAACTGGGCCACACGGAGATCTGCATGAAACTGGTGCACTGGATTACGGGCGGCCTCGCCGCGCTGGCCGCCGCCACGGCCTATGCCCAGCAGGCGCAGCCTCGGCCGCAGCCTTCCCCGCAGGCTCGGCCGACGCCGCGGATGACGATCCCGGTCAAGGCGCTGTTGCCCGCAACGACGGCGCTGTTCGATGGCTATGTCGCGCAGGACAAGATGCCGGGGATCGTCGGGGCGTTCGGCGTCGGCGACGGTCCGACGCTGTTCCCCTCGGCTGGCAAGATCAGCGACGACCCGAATGCTCCGGCGGCGGGCCCCGACTCGCTGTGGCGCGTCTATTCGATGTCCAAGCCTATCACCGGCATGGCGGCGATGATGCTGGTCGAGGACGGCAAGCTCAACCTTGACGATCCGGTCAGCAAATACATCCCGGCGTTCAAGGACATGAAGGTGGCGACCAGCCCCGACACCTCGCTCGCCACGCGCCCGGCGACGCGGCCGATCACGATCCGCAACCTGCTGACGCATACCGCCGGGCTCGGCTACACGATCGTCACCAAGGGGCCGCTGCTCAAGGAATATGAGCGGCTCGGCATCCTGCCGCTGTCGGTCAGCGCGGCGATGGAAGAGAAGATGCGGCCCGTCCGGCCGAAGTCGCTCGAAGAGTTCGCGAACCGCGTCGCGATGCTGCCGCTGATCGCGGAGCCCGGCACCAAGTGGAGCTATTCGATCGGGCTCGACGTGATGGGCCGGGTGATCGAGGTCGCCAGCGGCATGAGCTTCGAGCGGTTCGTCCAGACGCGGCTGTTCGATCCGCTCAAGATGAAGTCGAGCTTCTGGCAGGTGCCGCAGAGCGAAATCGGCCGGCTCGCGACCAACTACGCGTTCGTCGGCGACACGCGGACCCCGCTCGATCCGGCGGCAAACTCCGTGTTCCTGCAGAAACCCAGCTTTCCGTACGGCGGTGCCGGGCTCGTGATGTCGGCGCGCGATTACGATCGGTTCCTGCACATGATCCAGGATGGCGGGACGCTCGACGGCGTCCGCGTGATGAAGCCCGAGACGATCGCGCTCGCGACGTCGAACCTGCTGCCGCCGGGCGTGACCTATGGTGGCGTGAGCGGCGGTACCGGCGGCACGAAAGGCAGCAACATGGGCTTCGGCGCAGGCGGTTCCGTGGTGCTCGCCACGACGCCGAACGGGCCGGGCAAGGGCACCTATGCGTGGGGCGGTGCGGCGGGGACGATCGCGTGGGTCGATCCGCTGAAGCATTCGCGCGGCAGCGTGATGGTCAATTACTTCCCGGCGGACCGCATTCCGCTGCGCGAGCAAGTGGTCGCGGCGCTGATGCAGGACGCAGCGAGGATGCGCCGATGAGCGTGATGGAAGCACCTGGATTCACGGGTGGGACGCTCGATCGCTCCGATGCGCTGCGCCACGATCCGGAAGGGCTGGCGGCGGCGCAGCGTGATTGGCGCGCACGGTTGCTGGTGCTCGACGGGCTGCTGCCGGGCACGACCGACGACGGGCGTCTCGCGTGGACGTCGATGGCGGACATGCCGGACGATGCCGAGCCGATCCTGCTCGGGCTCGACGAGAGTGGGCGGCCGCATTTCGCGGCGTTGTTGAACGGGATGCGGGTCGACAATGCGCCGGCGATGCGGTCGCCTGCGCTGATGGCGGTGCTGGCGGCGCTCGCGCCGGGAGAGGCCGCGACCTATGCTGGCGCGCGGAGCGTCATCGATTGGCACGTCCGGCATGGGTTCTGTGCGAAGTGCGGTTCGCCGACCGCGGTGTTTCGTGCCGGATGGGCACGGAAGTGTCCGAACTGCGCGACCGAGCATTTCCCGCGAGTCGATCCGGTGGTGATCATGATCGCGGAGCATGACGGGCGGGCGCTGCTCGGGCGCGGCAAGGGGTGGCCGCCGGGACGCTATTCCGCCTTGGCTGGGTTCGTGGAGCCGGCAGAGTCGATCGAGGAGGCGGTCGCGCGCGAGATCCTTGAGGAGTCGGGGGTTCGGGTTGGGAAGGTGCGGTATATCGCTAGCCAGCCCTGGCCGTTTCCGTCGTCGCTGATGGTCGCGTGCGTGGCGGAGGCCGAGGACGACGCGATCACCCTCGACGTGAACGAACTGGAGGATGCGATGTGGGTGCCGCGTGAGATGGTGCGCGCGGTGTTGCGGGGGGAAGAGGGACCGTTCCTGCCGCCGCCGCCCTATGCGATCGCATATACGTTGTTGAAGGAATGGGCGGGGGCGTAGGTCTCCCACTTCCCGTCATCCTGACGAACGTCAGGACCCAGGGTTACGGGCGGCGCCGCTTTTGGCTCTGGGTCCTGACGTTCGTCAGGATGACGGAGGGAAGCGTTAGATCTAGGCCGCGATCTTCAGATCCTGCATCACGTCCGCGGTGATCGACAGGCTCCGCTTGCGCGCCTCGTGATCGTAGATCGCGCTCGTCACCATCACTTCATCCACCCCAGTCCGGTCGATGAACGCGGCGATCCCGCGGGCGACCTTGGCCGGGCTGCCGACCGCCGAGCATTGCAGCACGTGGTCGAGGATCTGGTTCCCCTGCGCGCCGAGCGATTCGCGATAGCCGGCGAGGGGCGGCTTCATCTTGCCCGGGTTGCCGGTGCGGAGCGCCACGAACGACTGCTGCTGCGAACTGGCGAGCAGTTCGGCCTCGGCGTCCGTGTCCGCCGCGAAAACGTTGAACCCGGCCATCGCGTGCGGCTTGGCAAGCCGCGCGGACGGGCGGAAATCGCGGCGGTAGATCGCCAGCGCAGCGTCGAGCGCGTCGGGCGCAAAATGCGAGGCGAAGGCGTAGGGCAGACCAAGTGCGGCGGCCAATTGCGCGCCAAACGTGCTGGAGCCGAGGATCCACATATCGACATCCGCGCCGGCACCCGGCGTGGCGACGATACCGGTCTGGCCGTCGTTGGCGAAATAGCTCTGCAGCTCCATCACGTCCTGCGGGAAGGCGTTGGCGTCGGTTTCCAGCGTGCGACGCATCGCGCGCGCGACCCGCTGGTCGGAACCGGGTGCGCGGCCGAGACCCAGGTCGATGCGGCCGGGGAACAGCGCGTCGAGCGTGCCGAACTGCTCGGCGATCACCAGCGGCGCGTGGTTGGGCAGCATGATGCCGCCCGAGCCGACGCGGATCGTCTTCGTGGCTGCGGCGATGTGCGCGATCACCACCGCGGTCGCGGCGGAAGCGATGCCGGTCATGCCGTGATGTTCGGCGACCCAATAGCGCTGGAATCCGACGCTCTCGGCATGGCGCGCGAGATCGGCCGCATTGGCGAGCGATTGGGAGATGGTGCCGCCTTCGACGACGGGGACGAGATCGAGCAGGGAATAGCGTGTCATGCACCAGAGATAGGTACCGAGCGGTAGCTTATCCACCCTTGATGTGGATTGCGGTACTTTCGTCCGCTTGAGCAAGCGTCAGCCGGCTTGTCGCCACGCCTCGCGCTCCCTAGAGGTTCCGGCCGATGCTTGCCCGCCTAAATCATGTCCGCAACTGGATCTTCGATCTCGACAACACGCTGTACCCGGCGAGCGCGGACCTGTTCGCGCAGGTCGATCAGCGGATGACCGGGTTCATCCAGGATCTGCTCGGCCTCGACCATGACGAGGCGCGGCGCGTGCAGAAGGGGTATTTCCACAATCACGGCACGACTCTGTCGGGGTTGATGACCGAGCATCACGTCGACCCGCACGCGTTCCTGGAGCATGTCCACGATATCGAGATGGACGTGCTGGAGCATGACGCGCCGCTGGTCGCGGCGATCGCCAAGCTGCCGGGGCGCAAGCTGGTCTTCACCAACGGCGACAAGCCCTATGCGCTGAAGATCCTCGACCGGCTCGGGCTGGGCGAGAGCTTCGAGGCGATCCACGACATCCACGCGATGGACCTGATGCCGAAGCCGCATGCGTCGGCCTATGCGGGCTTCTGCGCGGCGTTCGATATCGATCCGCGGGAGTCGCTGTTCGTCGACGACATGACGCGCAATCTCGCGCCGGCCAAGGCGATCGGGATGACGACCGTGTGGGTCGACAACGGCTCCGAGCAGTCCCCCGGCGGCGCGCGCGACCACATCGATTTTACCGTGCCGGTGCTTGCGCCGTGGCTCGAAACCATCCTGGAGACATCATGACCTTGCAGACCATCATCGACGCCGCCTGGGACGACCGCGCGAACCTCGGCCTCGATACCAAGGGCGAAGTGCGCGACGCGGTCGAGTCCGCGCTGGCGATGCTCGATGCGGGCACCGCGCGCGTTGCCGAGCCGACGGCTGATGGCTGGCAGGTCAATCAGTGGCTGAAGAAAGCCGTGCTGCTCTCGTTCCGGCTCAACGACAATGTCGTGATCGACGGCGGTTCGGCGGGGGCGCCGGCGTTCGACAAGGTGCCGTCGAAGTTCGCGGGCTGGGGCGATGCGGAGTTCCGCGCGGCGGGTATCCGCGTCGTTCCGGGTGCGGTCGCGCGGCGCGGCAGCTTCATCGCCAAGGGCGCGATCCTGATGCCGAGCTTCGTCAACATCGGCGCGTATGTCGGCGAGGGCACGATGGTCGACGCCTGGGCGACGGTCGGGTCGTGCGCGCAGATCGGCAAGAACGTGCACCTTTCGGGCGGTGCCGGCATCGGCGGCGTGCTCGAGCCGTTGCAGGCCGATCCCGTCATCATCGGCGACGGCGCGTTCATCGGCGCGCGCGCGGAAGTGGCCGAGGGCGTCCGCGTCGGCGAGGGCGCGGTGCTGTCGATGGGCGTGTACCTCGGCGCCTCGACCAAGATCATCGACCGCGCGACCGGCGAGGTCTTCAAGGGCGAAGTGCCGCCCTATGCGGTGGTCGTGCCGGGCTCGATCGGCGGCGGCGCCAATGACGGGGGGGGCAAGCCCGCTTTGTATTGCGCCGTAATCGTCAAACGGGTCGACGCACAAACCCGTTCGAAGACCTCGATCAATGATCTGCTTAGGGACTGATCGGGTCGACAACCCGGCGAGCGCTGCCTATCCGGGGCCAAACATACCGAGGAGATAGACTTTGACCGCTGCTGCCAGCCAGGTTCTCGACCGCGTACTCGTCCTCGAAATGGTCCGCGTGACTGAAGCGGCGGCGATCGCCGCCTCCACGCTCGTCGGTCGCGGCGACGAGAAGGCGGCGGATGCGGCCGCGGTCGAGGCGATGCGCGAGGCGCTCAACTCGCTGTACATGGACGGCACCGTCGTGATCGGCGAGGGCGAGCGCGACGAGGCGCCGATGCTGTTCATCGGCGAGAAGGTCGGCTCCGCGATCGGCAAGGGCCCGAAGATCGACATCGCGCTCGATCCTTTGGAAGGCACGACGATCTGCGCGACCGCGGGGCCGAACAGCCTCGCCGTTCTCGCGATCGCCGAGGAGGGCGGGCTGCTCAACGCGCCCGACGTCTACATGGACAAGATCGCGGTCGGGCCGGGCTATCCCGAGGGCATCATCGACCTCGACAAGACGCCGACCGAGAACATCATGGCGGTCGCGGCGGCCAAGGGCGTGCCGGCGCGCGACCTGATCGTGTGCGTGCTCGATCGCCCGCGTCACGAAAAGCTGATCGCCGAGCTGCGGCAGGTCGGCTGCGGGATCATGCTGATCGGTGACGGCGACGTCGCCGGCGTGATCGCGACGTCCGATCCCGAGACGACGATCGACGTCTACATGGGCTCCGGCGGCGCGCCCGAGGGCGTGCTGGCGTGCGCGGCGCTGCGCTGCGTCGGCGGTCAGTTCAAGGGCCGGCTACTGTTCCGCAACGACGACGAGCGCGGTCGTGCGGCGAAGTGGGGGATCACCGATCTCGACAAGCAGTATGACCTGTCCGAACTGGCGAAGGGCGACTGCATTTTCGCGGCGACCGGCGTGACGGATGGGTCACTGCTGGCGGGCGTGAAGCGGAAGAAGGGCAAGATGACCACCGAGAGCGTCGTGATGCGCGCGTCTTCGGGCACGGTGCGCTGGGTTAAGGGCGAGCATCGGACGGATTGAGTAGCGACCCGAGGGGGGAGCACTACCCCGGCGAAGGCCGGGGCCCAAGTGGAACGTCCAGAGTAATGAAGCGGATCGCTCCGTTAGCGACGTTTCCCAATTGGGCCCCGGCCTGCGCCGGGTGGAGCACTTGGCTAGGGCAGGGGACTGACCAGGTATTGTTTCCCCGCGAAGGCGGGGACCCAGGCTGGGCTCCCGCCTCCGCGGGAGAACAAGGACGAGCGGTGGAACGCATGAGGGGCGAATTGACCGCATGATCCTTCCCACCGCCCTCCTCCTCGCGACCCTCATGAGCCTCGTCTGGTTCCTCAAGGGCGACCTCCTCGGTTATCGCCGCATCAAGCGCCTCCCCGACACCGCCTCGCGCCAGAAAACCTACCGCCTGTGGATCGCCAAGGCCGCGATCGCCTTCGTCCTGCCGGCTATAATTGGACTCGCGTTGCTCGGCCGGTTGGACGCTCTTGTCACCGTCCCCGCCGAGTTCGACGCCCTGCGCAGCGTCCTGCCAAGCATCGCTGGCGATAGTCGCGCGGAACTGCTCGGCATGATCGGTGGAAGCGCGCTCGGCGGCTTGGTCATCGGTGCGGTCCTGGCCACGCGGCGCAACTGGCGCATCCTCAAGACGATCGGCAATGTCGGGTCGCTGCTCCCGCGCAACCGGCCGGAGATCGCGCACGCCGCCGCCATGTCGGTCGCGGCGGGCATATCCGAAGAACTCGCCTTCCGCCTGTTCCTGCCGCTGCTGGTCGCGCTCGTGTCCGGCAACGCGTTCGTCGCGTTCGGCGTCGCGATCGCGGCGTTCGGCGGGATGCACCTCTATCAGGGACGGGCGGGCGTGATTGCGACCACGCTCGTCGGCGCGCTGATGGCGGCGATCTATCTGATGACCGGCGAGCTATGGCTGGCGATGCTCCTGCACGCGCTGATCGATCTCAATTCGCTGGCATTGCGACCGGCGCTGACCGGAGCGTGGCGCGCGGCTTGACTTCGCCTTCCAGGGTTCGTCCAATCGCGGCACGGTTCACGAAGGGAAATCCATGTCGCGCCACGCCCTCCTGCTCGCGCTCGCGATCACCGCCGCGGTGCCTGCCGCCACGTTTGCGCAGACCACGCAGACCGCGTCCCAATCCCCCTTCACCTTCGAGGAGGTGATGGTGCCGATGCGCGACGGGGCGAAATTGCAGACGGTCATCATGCGGTCGCGCGGGATGACCGGGCCGCTGCCGATCCTGCTCCAGCGGACCCCCTACGGCGTGCCGGACGCGCCGTTTCCCAACGCCAGCCGGTTCGGTCCGCTGATGAAGGACGGCTACATCTTCGTGTTCCAGTCAATGCGCGGGCGGTTCAAGTCGGACGGCGTCTTCACGCTCTCGACCGCAGTGCATGTCAAGGGCAACGGGGCCGGCGATCCGAAAGCGGTCGACGAGGCCACGGACGCCTACGACACCGTCGGATGGCTGGTGAAGAACGTCCCCGCGAACACCGGCAAGGTCGGCATGTGGGGCGTGTCCTATCCCGGTTTCGCCGCGGCCGTCGCGCTGGCGAACCCGCATCCCGCGCTGAAGGCGGTCTCCCCGCAGGCGGCATGGATCGATTACTGGCAGTCTGACGACCTCCACCGCAACGGCGCGCTGCGGCTGAGCTATGCGACCGACTGGGTGTCGTCGCTGCAACTCGACAAGACGAAGAATTCCGATTTTGCCTATCCGAGCGATACGTACGACTATTTCCTGAAGGCGGGGTCGGCGGAGGCGATCGACCGAAACGTCTTCAAGGGCCGCGTGCCGATGTTCACGTCGCTGCTCGATCACCCGAACCACGATGGCTTCTACACCGCGCAGCGTTGGACGGACTCGCTCGGCAAGACGACCGTCCCGACGCTGAACGTCGCCGGGTTCTGGGATCAGGAGGATCCGTGGGGTTCGTGGCAGATCTACGCGAAGCAGAAGCGCAACGATCCGGACAATCTCGCGCAGATGGTGGCGGGGCCGTGGCGGCATGGCGGGTGGCAGGGCACGGCGGATCACCTCGGGCCGATCCCGCTCGGCACGGCGAGCGGTACGCAATTCCAGGAACAGATCCAGGCGCCGTTCTTCGCCTATTGGCTGCACGGCAAGGGCGCGCGGCCGGACTTCGCGGCGAAGATGTTCCAGTCGGGCTCGAACGTCTGGAAGACCTATGCGGCCTGGCCTCCGACGGGCGCGAAGGCGACGAACCTGTACCTGCACACGGACGGCAGCCTGTCGTTCACTGCGCCGGCCGCGGGCGAGGGATGCCGTGATTACGTGTCCGATCCGGCGAACCCGGTGCCGTTCCGCCGGCGGCCGATGTCGGCGACCTATGCCAGCCCGGACTGGTCGTGGTGGGAGGCGGACGACCAGCGCTTCGTCGACCACCGGCCCGATGTGCTCGGGTATGTGTCGGAGCCGCTGACCGCGGACCTCACCGTGACGGGGGCGTTGTCGGCGACTTTGCAGGCGTCGACTAGCGGCACGGACAGCGATTTCGTGGTGAAGCTGATCGACGTGCTGCCCGACGATACCGAGGCGTTCGACGGCCGCACGGCGCAACCGGGCGATTATGCGAAGACGCTCAACGGCTATCAGCTGCCGATCGCGATGGAGGTGCGGCGCGGGCGGTTCCTGGCGAGTGATACGGCGCCGCAACCCCTGGTGCCGGGCAGGGTCGTCGCGTGGGACGTGCCGCTGCGCGACCACGACCATGTGTTCAAGGCGGGGCACCGGATCATGGTGCAAATCCAGTCGACATGGTTCCCGATGATCGACCGCAACCCGCAATCGTTCGTGGATAATATCGGGCGGGCGAAACCGGGGGATTACGTGAAGGCGACGCAGAAGGTTTGCGCGGGCTCGCGCATCACGTTGCCGGTAATGCGGTAGGTTTGACGGCCGAGCGGCATGTACGCACCACCCCGGCGAAGGCCGGGGTCCATTGGGAAACGTTGCTGACGAGAGACAGCGCGTCGTTACTGCAACCTCACCAATTGGGCCCCGGCCTCCGCCGGGGTGGTGCGTCTGTCTTCCTTCAGTTTTTCATCCGCCAGCCGGTCTTGAAGATCCACGCGATCACCAACAGGCATACCGCGAGGAAGCCGGCCGTTACCGCGAGGCTCACCCCGACCGCGACGTCACCCTGCCCGAAGAAGCTCCAGCGGAAGCCGCTCACCAGGTACACGACCGGGTTGAACAGGCTGAACGTCCGCCACGGCTGCGGCAGCATGTCGATCGAGTAGAACGCGCCGCCGAGGAAGGTCAGTGGCGTGATCAGCAGTGCGGGGACGAAGTTCAGTTGCTCGAACCCGTTGGCCCAGACGCCGATGATGAACCCGAACAGGCTGAACGCCACCGCGGTCAGGATCAGGAACGCGAGCATCGCAAACGGGTGCTCGATGCGCAGCGGCACGAAGAACGACGCCGTCACGAGGATGATCAGCCCGAGGATCACCGACTTGGTGGTCGCCGCGCCGACATAGCCGATCACCATTTCCATCGCCGAGACGGGTGCCGACAACAGCTCGTAGATCGTGCCGGTGAACTTCGGGAAGTAGATGCCGATCGACGCGTTCGAGATGCTCTGCGTGAGCAACGACAGCATGATCAGGCCGGGAACGATGAAGCTGCCGTAATCGACACCACCGACATTCTGCATGCGACTGCCGATCGCACCGCCGAAGACGATGAAATACAGCGAGGTCGTGAGGACCGGCGTGACGAGGCTCTGCCACAAGGTGCGCAGCGCACGCGCCATTTCGAAGCGGTAGATCGCCCAGATGCCATGGGTGTTCATGCGCGCTTGCCTTCCGTCATGCCGGGCTCGTTCCGGCATCCACCGGTGGGCTTGACCCATGCACCGTTGACTCGCGGCACGGTGGACCCCGGAACGAGTCCGGGGTGACGGAGGAGTTTTGGGACGGTCATGCGCGCTCTCCGACGAGATCGACGAAGATGTCTTCGAGGCTCGATTTGCTGGTTTCGAGGTCCTTGAAGCCGATGCCGAGTTCGGCGAGCTTGCGGAGCAACGACGGGATGCCGGTATGGTCGGCCTGCGCATCGAATACGTAGCGGAGGCGCTTGCCGTCGTCCTGTAGCGACAAATCCCAGTCGGCCAGTTCTGCGGGGATCGTCGTCATCGGATCCTGCAGCGCGATGTCCAACTCGCGCTTGCCAAGCTTCTTCATCAGCGACGCCTTGTCGTCGACGAGCAGCAACTTGCCCTTGTTTATCACACCGACGCGGTCGGCCATTTCCTCGGCTTCCTCGATGTAATGCGTCGTCAGGATGATCGTCGTGCCGCCCTCGCGCAGGCGGTGGACGAGCTTCCACATGTCGCGACGCAGTGCCACGTCGACGCCCGCGGTGGGCTCGTCGAGGAACAGGATTTCGGGCTCATGGCTGAGCGCTTTCGCGATCAGCACGCGGCGCTTCATGCCGCCCGACAGTTCGCGAATCTTCGCGTCGCGCTTGTCCCAGAGCGAGAGGTCGCGGAGCACCTGTTCGATGTAATCGCTATGCCCCGAGCGGCCGAACAGGCGGCGGCTGAAGGTGACGGTGGCGAGCACCGTCTCGAACATGTCGACGTTGAGTTCCTGCGGCACGAGGCCGATGCGGCTGCGCGCCTGCTTATAATCCTTGATCGCGTCGTAGCCGGCGACCTTGATCGTGCCGGCGGAGGGCGTGACGATACCGCAGATGATGCTGATCAGCGTCGTCTTGCCCGCGCCGTTGGGGCCGAGGAGCGCGAAGATCTCGCCCTTCTTGATGTCGAGGTCGACGGGGTGGAGGGCGGTGGTGCCACTCTTGTAGGTCTTGGTGACGCCCGCGATGGACAGGATCGGTTCGGTCATTGGCACCCCTTTTTCGTGTGGGGAAGATGGGGGTGGTGCGCTCCTATTGATAGGGGGGCGGGCTACCCAAATCCCGTCATCCTGGGCTCGACCCAGGATCCAGAGCCATGCGCGTTACGATTGCGGCTCTGGGTCCTGACTTTCGTCAGGATGACGGAAGTGGGTGGGGTCAGCCGGCCCGCGCCGCCGCGACCGCTTTTTGCAGATCTTCCAGCGGCAGAGCCCCCGACAATACCCGGTCACCTACCACCCAACTCGGGGTGCCGGTCATGCCGAGCTTGGCGGCCGTCTCCATGTTCTTGGCGATTTCCGCGTCGGCGGTTTTGGTGAAGCTAGCCTGCGTCGTGTCGACCCCGGCCTTGCTCGCAGCGGCGGCAATCGTCGCGTCGTTGACCGGGCCGCCGGCGTAGAGCGCGTCGTGGAACGCGCCGAACTTGCCCTGTTGCGCGGCGGCGAGGCTCGCGCGGGCGGCGATGCGGCTTTCCGCGCTGAGGATCGGGAGTTCGCGGAAGACGACGCGGACTTTCGGGTCGGCGGCGATCAGCTTGGCGATCATCGGCAGGCTCGCGCGACAATAGCCGCAGTTGTAATCGAAATACTCGACGAGCGTGACGTCGCCCTTGGGGTTGCCGGCCCAGGCGCTGCCGAACGGCGTGACGATCGCGTCGCGGTTCGCGGTGACGGTCTTGCCCGACTCGCGGTCGCGCAGTTTGTCCATCGCCTCGGGGAGGATCTCGGGGTGTGCGAGAACGTAATCGTGGACGATCGATTCGACCTGCGCACGCTCGACGCCGCCGCCCTGGCGGTCATAGCCCCACACCGCAAGGCCCCCGAGGGTGGCGCCGATCAAAGCGACGGCCGGGAATGTAAATTTGCTCATTTGCGGCGCTTATACTGCTTGGGATTGTCGTCCATCTCGTTCTGCGCGACCATCGCGATATCCTGCGCGCGGATCCAGTCGGTGGTGTTCGCCGGGATGTTCGCCAGCGCATATTGCGCGCTCGCCGACGCGGTCCGCATGTCGCCGCCCATGCTGGCGCGTTCGGCGGTGGCCAGAGCCGCCCGCGCGGTGTCTCCGGTCAGTTCGTAGACGGTGCCGAGCTGCATCCAGGCAAACGGGTTCTGGTCGTCGCGGCCGACCGCTGTGCGCAGGACCTTCGTCGCCTCGGGATAGTTCGCCTTGTTCTCGGTCGCGATCAGCGCATGGCCGAAGGTGGTGGCGATCAGCGGGTTGTTGCGCGAACCCTCCGTGGCTTCGCGCAAGGGGACGAGCGACTCGACCGGCTTGCCCGCCTCAAGCAGGATCTGCCCCTTGATCTCGAGGAAATAGGGATCGGTCGGTTCGGCCTTCACCAGCGCGTTGGCCTCGGCATCGGCTTTTTCGGGGTAGCCGGCTTTGTGGTACGCGTAGGCACGGGCGTAGTGGGCGTAGATCGACTGGTCGCTCGGCGGGTAGGCTTGCAGCGCCTGGTCGGCGGGCATGACGTAGCCGGCGAGCTTGGCCTTCACGCGGCGGAAGCGTTCCTCCAGCGCTGCGTCAGGCTTGTTGGCCCAGGCGGGCGAGGCTTGCAGGTCGGCGGTGAGCGTCGCGACGCGCTCGCCAGACAGCGGATGCGACTGCATGAACGGGTCGATGTTGGCGGTGCCGTAGCGATATTCCTGCTGCTGCAATTTCTTGAAGAAGCTCAGCATGCCGCGGCCGGAGACGTTGGCTTCGCGGAGGAATTTCGCGCCGGTCGCGTCGGCGGTGGATTCCTGGACGCGGCTGAACGAGAGGTAGCTGCCCATCGCGGCCTGCTGGCCCGCGGCCATGATGCCGGCGCCTGCTTCGCCGCTGCCGGCGGCCATCGCGGCGAGGCCGAGGACCATCGACAGCAGGTACATGCCCATCGCCGGCTTGGTGCCGCGATCGGCGAGTACGACATGCCCGTCGGCGATGTGGCCGAGCTCGTGGGCGATGACGCCCTGGACTTCGTTGGCGTTGTCGGCGGCCTGGATCAGGCCTGAGTGGACGTAGACGGTCTGCCCGCCGGCGACGAACGCGTTGATCGACTCGTCGTTGATGAGGACGACCTTCACGTCGCGGGTGGAGAGCCCGGCCGCCCTGACGAGCGGCTTCGACATTTCCGCGAACATTGTTTCGGTCTCGGCGTCGCGGAGGATCGACTGGGCCTGGAGGGGCGTCGTCCAGAGGAGGAGGGCGGTGGCTGCGGCGGCTACTAGGCGCTTCATAATGCGGGGTATCGTCGATTGGGGGCGGGGGGGCAATGGTCGTGCGGTGAGGGGTGCGGTGGAGTGTGGGTAGTCAGGAGCTGGCGTCGCTTCCCCCGATCACCGTCATCCCAACGAAAGCTGGGATCTCCCCGTTTGGCGGGCGTCGCGTGCCACAGGGGGATACCCCAGCTTTCGCTGGGGTGACGGGTTCGGTTTGGGGCGGCGGGTCTTGATTTGGAGTGGCGTGGGGACGCGTTCGAGACGGTGCTGCCAAGACGGTGTCGTCTAATAGCTACCACCCCGGCGGAGGCCGGGGTCCAATTGGGGGACCGGGCTAACGGGGGGCAGCGTGCCGTTATTGCCACCTCTCCAATTGGGCCCCGGCCTTCGCCGGGGTGGTGGTGTGGGTGGAGGGGGCAGGCGTTCCTCGTTAAGAGCACTAGAACCCAAACCTAGCATCGCCCGTGTCTTGTGTCCCCGCCTTCGCGGGTGAACAAGCTTTGTCGCACGGCGCGTCACCGATAGTTTCAGCTTTACCTTAACAAACGAAAACGGGCGCGGCCTTTCGGTCGCGCCCGTTTCTTTGGAGGCTAGCGTCCGGCGTTAGCCGAAGGTGCGCTGCCACCAGCCGCGGCGGGGGGCGCCGTCGGGGTCGTCGTTGGTGTCCGAAGTCGCGACGTCCTGGGGCTGGACCTCGGCCTTGGGAGGGGTGGTCGTGATCGGCTCGGCGAGCGGTTCGCTGGTCGGGGCGGCGTCGCCGGCTTCGACCACGGCTGCCTTGCGCGGGCGACCGCGGGGCTTGGCGGCCTTGGCAGGGGCTTCCTCGACGACCGCCTCTTCAACCGCTGGGGCTTCGACTACCGCGTCCGACGCCTTGCGACGTGCACGCTTGGGCTTGGGCGCCGACGCTTTGATGGTTTCGGCGGGCGTTGCGCTCACCTCGTCCATCGTCGCTTCTGCAACCGCTTCGCGACGGCGACGGCCTGCCTTTGGCGCAGCAGGTTCGGCAGCGACGGGTTCCGGAACGATCGGCTCCAGAACCACTGGCTCCGGTGCAACCGTCTCGGCTTCCGCCTCGACCGCGCGTGGCTTGCGACCACGGCGAGCCTTGGGGGCTGCATCGGCGACCGCCTCGGCGATGTTCGCCGCTGCGGCTGCCGCACGGGCACGCGGACGACGGCGCATCTTCGGGCCCTCGGCCACTTCCGCGACCGGGGCTTCCTCGACGGCCTGCTCGAACGCGGGCTCGTAAGGCGGCTCGGCATAGGTCGACTCGACCGGCTCGTACGCTTCCGGCTCGGGTGCCTCAGCAATCAGCTGGGCATCGTCGATGCTGCTGACGGCTACCGACTGGCCATTCTCGGACCCGCCCTGCTCGTTGCGACGACCGCCACGACGTCCCCGACGACCGCGACGACGACGGCCTTCGCCCTCGACGCCGTTGGCCTGCTCGGCAGGTGCGCTGCCCTCGAGCGCTTCGCCACCGCCGACTTCGACGATGTCGCCCTCGACCTCGTCGATTTCCTCGACGTTGGTGTCGGCGTCCTCGAACGTGCCATCCTCGTTGACGCCCTCTGCTGCACCTTCCTCACCGGGACGTGCACGACCACGACGACCGCGGCGACGGCGGCGCTTCTTGCCGCCTTCACCGTCCGCATCGCGACCGTTTTCACGCGGTGCGCGCTGCTCGCCATTACCCTCGCGGAGCTCACGACCGCCCTCGCGACGACGCGGCTGCTCGGCTTCGGCCTCCTCGACTTCTTCTTCCTCGATCTCGTCCTCGATCTCCTCGGGAAGATCGTCATCGTCTTCCTCGATGATCTGGACGAACTTGGGCGCATGCGCGGGCGGCGGGCCGCTGGCCTCGACCGTCATGTGCGCGCCTTCCTCGTCCTGGCCGGGAATGATCTCGACGATCACGCCGTAGCGATCCTCGATCTCCGAGATGTCGGCGCGCTTGCGGTTGAGGATGTAGACCGCGGCTTCCTGGCTCGCGCGCAGCGTCAGCAGCGAGCCGCGACCGCGGGCGGCCTCGTCCTCGATTAGGCGCAGCGCTGAGATGCCCGACGACGACGCGGTGCGGACCAGGCCGGTTCCCTCGCAATGCGGGCAGGGGCGGGTGGACGCCTCGAGCACGCCGGTACGCAGGCGCTGGCGGCTCATTTCCATGAGGCCGAACGACGAGATGCGGCCGATCTGGATGCGCGCGCGATCGTTCTTGAGCGCCTCCTTCATCGCCTTCTCGACCTTACGGACGTTGGAATTGTTATCCATGTCGATGAAGTCGATGACGACGAGCCCGGCCATGTCGCGCAGGCGGAGCTGGCGACCGATTTCCTGTGCGGCTTCGAGGTTGGTCGCGGTCGCGGTCTGCTCGATCGAATGCTCGCGCGTCGACCGGCCCGAGTTGATGTCGATCGAGACGAGCGCCTCGGTCGGGTTGATGACGAGGTAGCCGCCCGACTTCAGCTGGACGACGGGATGGTACATCGCCGACAGCTGATCCTCGACGCCGGCGCGCTGGAACAGCGGCACGGGGTCGGCGTAATGCTTGATGCGACGGGCGTGCGTCGGCATCAGCAGGCGCATGAACTCGCGCGCCTGGCGATAGCCGTCCTCGCCCTCGACAATGACCTCTTCGATTTCCTTGTTGTAGATGTCGCGGATCGCGCGCTTGATTAGGTCGCTGTCGCCGTAGACGAGCGCGGGGGCCGACGCCTTGAGCGTGGCCTCGCGGATGCCGTCCCAGAGGCGGGCGAGGTAATCGAAGTCGCGCTTGATCTCGACCTTCGAGCGCTGCAGCCCTGCGGTGCGGACGATGCAGCCCATCGACGGCGGCAACTGCATGTCGGCCATGATCGTCTTGAGGCGCTTGCGATCGCCCGCGTTGCTGATCTTGCGCGAAATGCCGCCGCCGTGGCTCGTGTTCGGCATCAGCACGCAGTAGCGACCGGCCAGCGACAGGTACGTGGTCAGCGCTGCGCCCTTGTTGCCGCGCTCCTCCTTGACGACTTGGACGAGCAGCACCTGGCGGCGATGGATCACGTCCTGGATCTTGTAGCGGCGGCGCAGGTTCATGCGGCGCTCGCGCAGGTCCTCGACCGCGGCGTCGTCGCCGTTCGACTTGCGCTTGCGGCGCGGGGCTTCACCGGCTTCGTTGCCCTCGAGTTCGTCAGCGACGTCGGGATCTACCCCGCCATCGTCCTCGAAGCGCTCGATGTCGTCCTCGTCGTCACCCTCTTCGTCGTCCGAGTCGTAGTCGGCGCGCAGCGCAGCTTCCTCGGCGGCGTGCTCGGCTTCCTCGCGGAGCAGCGCGTCGCGATCTTCCTTGGGGATCTGGTAGTAATCGGGGTGGATCTCGCTGAAGGCGAGAAAGCCGTGGCGATTGCCGCCGTAATCGATGAACGCCGCCTGGAGCGACGGTTCGACCCGCGTGACCTTGGCGAGGTAGATATTGCCCTTGAGCTGCTTGCGTTCGGCACTCTCGAAATCGAATTCCTCGATCCGGTTACCCTTGACGACTGCGATCCGGGTTTCTTCCCGGTGGCGTGCGTCGATCAGCATGCGCGTTGTCATTATAGATTCTCCGCGCGCGCGCCGGGCCTGTCGGCAGCCGTCGCGCGCTTGATGGTGGTGCGGTCGGGCACGGACGCCCGGACTCGCGGATGGTGTGCGAAACTGCCTCTGCGCGAAGTGCATGCCGCGGGAACTCTCCCTGCGGCGCCCGCACGACCGCGAGTCCGTCGGCGAAGGCCGGTCGGAGTGCGGGGCGGGGGGAATGCGTCATTCGAGCGTCAACCTGAAGTGCCGCGCCGGCGAAGGATCCGCAGGCGGGCGTGAAGACCGGCGCGTCGCTGGTAAAATCCAGGCGACACACGGCTGTACGACAGGACTAGCACTGCATACCCGATCTCGCAACTAGCCCGATATTGGATGGTTTCCGCCGCGTTTCGGCTCGAATTCAGGGCGGGAAGGCGCAGTCTTGCCGGCCCGGCAGAGCCTTGCCGGCAAATTCATGGCAAACGGCAAATTAACCGCACCCTGCAACGCGCTCTTGGGACGTGGGGGCTTACCTATCGCTGCGGTGATCGGATGTATCGATCGAAGGGGTGTAGCATGGCTTTTCGCTGGACCGGCGGCAGTTCCGCACGGCAAGGACGCGGGGTGTTCGCGGTAATCGCCCTCATGGCCGGCTGGCTGACGAGCGTCCCCGCGTGGGCGGCGACCGTGCAGAGCGTGTCGATCAAGGGCGGCCAGATCGTCATCCGCTTCGACGAAGCGGTCGGCAATGCCGCCAGCCAAATTCTCACAGGGCCACAGCAGATCGCGGTCGACGTGTCGGGCCTGACGCCGGGGCGCGATTTCGCGGGGCGCGGGGTCGTGACCAGCGTGACGCAGATGCGACGCGGCACGGGCGCGCGGATCGTGTTCGATCTGGCCGCGCCGGCGATCGTCACCGATGGCGGGTTCGATTCCGAAGGTCGTGAGTTGACGCTGGCGTTGCGCAAGGTCGACGACACCCAGTTCGTGCAGGCGGGAATCGCCGGGCCTCTCAACTTCTTCCCGTTTACGTTCGGAACGAAGACGCGGCCGAAATACAAGGTGTCGGTTGCGGTGCCACCCAAGGCGCGGGGGATGAAACTGCCGCGCGTGCAGGGCGACGACACGCGCCCGCTGGTGGTGATCGATGCGGGCCATGGCGGTGTCGATCCGGGCGCGATCGGACCGAACGGACTGCGCGAGAAGGATGTGACGCTGAAGGTCGCGCGCGCCATTCGCGACGAATTGCTGGCATCAGGGCGCGTACGCGTGGCGCTGACGCGGGACGACGACCGGTATCTGGTTCTGCGCGAGCGCTACGGCGTGGCGCGGCGGTTGAGGGGCGATCTGTTCATCTCGATTCACTGCGACAGCACCGGGTCGGAATATGCGACCGGCGCGACTGCCTACACCTTGTCCGAAGTGGCGTCCGACAAGGAAGCCGCGCGGCTGGCGGCGCGCGAGAACAAGGCGGACGTGATCTCGGGCGTGAACCTGGGGGAGGCGCCCGCGGACGTGTCGTCGATCCTGATCGACCTGACGCAGCGCGAGACGATGAACGCCTCGGCAACGTTTGCACGGTTGCTCGGGCGCGAAGCCAAGCCGTTGATGCCGCTCAAGGCGAACTTCCACCGGATGGCGTCGTTGATGGTCTTGAAGGCGCCCGACATGCCGTCGATCCTCTTCGAGACGGGCTATATCTCCAACCCGCAGGACGCAGCGTTCCTCGACAGTGCCGATGGCCGGAACCGCATCGCGGAGAGCGTGACGCGCGCGGTCGAGGTGCATTTCGCGCGGCGGATGGCGGCGCGGTAGGTTCGGGGAGAGGGCAACCTCCTGCTCCTTGTTCTCCCGCGAAGGCGGGGGCCCAGACTGGGATCCCGCCTTCGCGGGAGAACACGCTAGCTGCAGTCGATACGGTTTCCTCCCGCCCCTCCGTCATGCCGGGCTCGTTCCGGCATCCACCGTTCCGCATCATCGAGAGAAGTGAGTTTGCGGAACCGTGGACCCCGGAACAGGTCCGGGGTGACGGAGGGGGGTGGTGGTTGCGCTCCAGAAGCTCACGCGGCATTCGGGAACCTGAATTTTCAGGACACACCAGATGACCGACGCGACGCGGGGCGTACCCGACACAGGCCCCGAGACGAGCATGCGCGAGCTTACTTTCCGCGGGATCGTGCTCGGCGGGATCATCACGCTGCTGTTCACCGCGGCGAACGTGTATCTCGGGCTTAAGATCGGACTGACGTTCGCGACCTCGATCCCGGCCGCGGTGATTTCGATGGCGGTGCTGCGGGCGTTCAAGGATTCGACGATCCTCGAGAACAACATTGTCCAGACGATCGCGTCCGCCGCCGGCACGCTGGCAGCGATCATCTTCGTGCTGCCGGGGCTGGTGATGATCGGCTGGTGGCAGGGCTTTCCGTTCTTCACCACCGCGGCGATCACGATGTTCGGCGGCGTGCTCGGCGTGCTGTTCTCGGTCCCGCTGCGCCGTGCGCTCGTCGTCGACACGGTGTTGCCGTACCCTGAGGGCCGCGCGGCCGCCGAGGTGTTGAAGGTCGGCGCTGGCAGTCGCGAGGGTGGCGAGGAGAGCGCGCGCGGGCTGGGCATTATCGTCGTCAACGCCGTCGTCTCGGCTGGGTTCGCGATCCTGACGCAGACCAAGCTGGTCGCCGCCGAAGCCGCGACGTGGTTTCGCGTCGGTGCAGGCGCGACCGGGATCTCGGGCGGACTGTCGTTCGCGTTGCTCGGCGCGGGGCACCTAGTCGGTATCTCGGTCGGCATGGCGATGTTCGCGGGCGTCATCATCGGCTGGTGGATCCTGCTACCGATCCTGACCTCTGGCGGCAGCGTCACTGGCACCGCGGAGGTCATCGCGACCACTGTGTTCCGCTCGGACGTCCGTTTCTTCGGCGCGGGCGTGATCGGCGTTGCGGCGATCTGGACATTGTTGAAGATCGCCGGGCCTGTCGTCGGGGGCGTGCGTTCGGCGCTCGCGGCCTCGGCGGCGAAGCGGAGCGGGGAAGTGCTGGCCCTGGAGGAGCGCGACATTCCGATCGGGATCGTCGGCATCGCGTCGCTCGCGATGCTGGTGCCGATCGGCATCCTGCTGTGGACCGTCTTGCAGGGTGGGCCGCTGGAGGCGTCGGCGATCGGCCTGATCGCGGGCAGCCTGCTGTTCATCCTCGTCATCGGCCTCGTGATCGCAGCGGTCTGCGGATACATGGCGGGGCTGATCGGCGCGTCGAACTCCCCTGTTTCGGGGATCGGCATCCTCGCCATCCTCGCGGCGTCGATCCTGCTGGTGTCGTGGTTCGGGCGTGCTGTGGAGCCGGGCACAACGCAGGCTCTGGTCGCGTACGGCTTGATCGTGACGGGCATCGTGTTCGGCATCGCGACGATCTCGAACGATAATCTGCAGGATCTGAAGACGGGCCAGCTGGTCGGCGCGACGCCGTGGAAGCAGCAGGTGGCGTTGCTGATTGGCGTTGTCTTCGGCTCGATCGTCGTGCCGCCGGTGCTCAATCTGCTCGGCAGCACGCTCGGGTTCGCTGGCGCGCCGGGGGCGGGGCCGAATGCGCTGGCGGCGCCTCAGGCGGCGTTGATCTCGGCGCTGGCGAAGGGCGTGCTGGGGGGCAATCTCAACTGGGCGATGATCGGCTATGGCGCGCTGACGGGCGTTTTCGTGATTCTGGCCGACGAGTTGCTGGGCAAGGCGGGGAAGTTGCGGTTGCCGCCTTTGGGCGTCGGGCTCGGCGTGTATCTGCCGATGTCGGTGACGTTGCCGGTGACGATCGGAGCTGTCGTCGGGTTTGCGTATGATCGGTGGGCGGATCGGTCTCGGGATCCAGAACTCGCCAAGCGGATGGGGGTGCTGACCGCGACCGGAATGATCGTTGGAGAGTCGCTGTGGGGCGTTGGCTTTGCGGGGATCGTGTACCTGACCAACAAGGAGACGCCGTTGGCGTTGGTTGGCGATGGATTTGCGAGCGTGGCGCTCGTTGGCGGGACGCTGCTGTTCGCGGTGCTGACCTGGGTGATGTACCGGCGGACGATGGCGGCTTCGCGGTAACGTCTGAGGATAGCGTGTTTCCCCGCGAAGGCGGGGATCCAGACTGGGCTCCCGCCTTCGCGGGAGAACATGATGGGGTCGGGACCTAGCCTTAGCTCACCACCCCGGCGGAGGCCGGGGCCCAATTGGGAAGGTGGTCGTAACGGAGCGCAGTTCGCCGTTATCTGCGTCCCCCAATTGGGCCCCGGCCTTCGCCGGGGTGGTATTCTGATGCGAGTAGGAAAATCTAACCCACCCCTCTCACTTCATCGCAGCAAGCATGTCCTTGATCGGCACGAACGCGAAGCCCACGGAACTGTCCGCGATTCCGTACGGCATGAAAATCGTGTCGCCGTGCTTCAACGCGCCGCAGCTGTAGACGACGTTGGGCACATACCCCTCGCGGTCCTGGTCCTTCGCGGCCAAAATCGGCTGCTTCGTCCGCCCGATCACCTTCGACGGATCGTCCTTGTCGAGCAGCACCGCGCCGATCGAGTATTTGCGCATCGCGCCGACGCCGTGGGTCAGCAGCAGCCAACCCTCGTCGAGCTCGATCGGCGGGCCGCAATTGCCGATCTGCACCAGCTCCCACGGATATTCGGGCGTCAGGATCTTCTCGCCGTCGTCCCAGTCGGTCAGCGTGTCGGACTTCAACAGGAACAGGTTCTCGCCGTCCTGCCGGCCGATCATCATATACTGGCCGTTCACCTTGCGCGGGAACAGCGCCATCCCCTTATTGCGCGCGGCGGGGCCGGTCATCGGCACGAGGTCGAACGCGCGGAAATCGCGGGTGCGCATCAGTTCGGACTGGATCACCGAGCCATTATAGGCGGTGTAGGTGCCGATCCACTCGTACTCGCCGTTCTCGTGCTGGAACCGGACGATGCGGAGATCCTCCAGACCCTTCGACTGCGCCTGCGTGATCGGGAAGATCACCGTGCCGCTCAGCGTGCTGTCGCGGTGGCGATAGACGGTGACGGGGCCCTCGGGCATCTCGTCCTCGCCGCTGCCGACAGCGTCGGTCGCGGTCGCGAACGGCGGTTCGGGCGCCAGCTTCATCTGGTTTTCGCAGGTGATGATGCCTTCGCGGAACGCCACCGACGAGATGTGACCCTCGCCGACCGCGCGCAGCGACATAAGAATCCGCATCGAGCCCGGCGGCATGCCCGACTGGTCGAAATGCGGCACGGCGCTGGGGTTCATGAGAGCAGCAGCGGCATAGCTGTATTCGTGACAGAAATACGCGCCGATCAGCTGGCGCTTCTCGTCGCCGATCTCCGCACCGTTCAGCCCGAGCATGTCCTCGATCTGGTCGTAACGCGTCATGAACACGCGCCGCGTCTGCCAGTGGCGCGCCTCGAAATCCTTCAGCACGACCTCAAGCTGCGCGCGCGCCTGTGCGGGCGACATTTCCAGCACTTCGCCGACCAGCCGCTCGGTGCGGCTCGGTGCGCCGCCATGACCGCCCCAGGCGATATGGAACGGCCGCACGACGACACGCGAAGGATCCGCGTGCAGCCGCAGCTGGTGGTTGAACAGATCCATCGTAGCAGTGCCCCGCGTCGTTCCACTCAGCGCACCGTCGCCTGCAAGGCTGTCGCTAGCGAACTAGGCGACGACGCGGGTCGCTCCTGCCACGCTTTGCGCTGCTTTTGATACCCCCGAAATGGCACAACTTGCCAGTTGCAGGGCCAAAATCGACTCCGCGCCCTGATTTCGGTTCAACCCGGTCGGCATCAGGCCGTCGTAACAGCCGCCATCGGCGACGCTGGCAAGCGGCAGATCGAGATCGTTCGCCCCCAGGAACCAGCCGTAAGCGCGCTGTGCTTCGTCGTGCCAGCGCATGTCGCCGGTCGCCTCGAACGCCGCCGCGCACGCATCGACGGTCGCCTGCGCCTCCAGGGGCTGCTGGTCGAACTGCAACGGATCGGCATAGGGCCGGTTGAAGCTCTCCGACCCGACCGCACGGAAGCGGCCCTCGGGCGAGGTCTGCTTGGCGACGATCCAGTCGAGCGTGGCGAGGCCGCAATCGATCAGGTCCTGCCGCCCGAGCGCCTGGCCGGCACGGATCAGCGCCTGAGGAAGGCGCGTATTGTCGTAGGCGAGCACGATCTCGAACCACTGCCACTCGGGACGCCGTGCTTTCGCAAGCAGGTCGAGATGGACTTTGGGGAAGGCCTCGAGGATCGACAGCGACAACTGGTGGCCCGGCTTGGCCTCCAGCATCGCCGCCGCACCGAGCATCGCGAACGCCTGCGCGCGCAAGCTGCCGAGTTCGAGCGCCATCGACGCGGTCGAATCGAACATCGCGGTCGCCCAGTCGCGGTGCTTGGCCGCCTGCGCATCGCGCGCGGTGACGCCCAGCGACCAGAGCGTGCGGCCGTTCGAATCTTCCGAGCCCGAATCCTCGCACCAGGTGCGATCGAAGTTCATGAAGTTGCGGAACCGGCGCGTGTCCGGATTCCAGGCATACTGCACGAACGACGCATAGATCGTCATCCACTTGTCGCGGGTGACGTCGTCGAGATCGGGCATCGCGCTCATCAGCATCAGCGCGCGGCAATTGTCGTCGATGCAGTATCCGTGGCGACGATCGGGGATTGAGAAGATCGAATGCTGGAGCATGCCGGTCGAATCGCTCATCCGCTCGACCGCGGCGAAATCAGGGATCAACGGCTTGAGCGGCGCCGGCACCTTGGCGAGGCGAAAAGGGCGCGCCGCCACGATCGCACGGATCTCCGCCATCATCGCCTCGGCGAGCTTCGGCCAGATCATCGTACGGCCACGCGCATAGGCACGCTCGGCCAGACGATTGCGATCGCGATCGTTCGACATCAGCGCATCGATCTCGCGCGCGAACGCGTCGACGTCGCCGAACGGCACGAGCACACCGTGGCCATCCGCGAGGATCTCGGTCGCGTGCACGTACGGCGTCGAGATGACGGGCTTGCCGACGCCGATCGCATAGCTGAGCGTGCCCGACGTGATCTGCGCGGGATTGGTGTAGGGCGTCACATAGACGTCCGCCGCCTGGAGATAGTCGAGCAGTTCGCCATGTTCGAGGAACGCATCGACGAACGCGATGTTGCCGGCGACGCCCTTCTCGGTGGCGAGCGCCTTCAGCTTGTCGCGATACTTCTCGCCTTCGTACGCGACCAGGTTCGGATGCGTCGCGCCAAGCACCACGTACAGCAGGTCGGGATGCTTCGCGATCACCGCGGGCAGCGCGTTAATGACCGTCTCGATCCCCTTGTTGGGGGCGAGCAGGCCGAACGTCAGCATGACCTTGCGGCCCTGCCAGCCGAACTTGTCCTTGAGCAGGGCGGGATCGAGCAAATCGCGATCGGGCACGCCGTGCGGGATCATGACGATCTGGCGCGAATTGGCGCCGTAGACGCGCTGGAGAATGTCGCGGCCTCGCTCGGCCATCACCACCACGCGGGCAGCGCGGCGGAGCAGGCCTTCGAGCACGCGACGCTCGTCGGCATTGGGCTTTTCGAGGATCGTGTGCAGCGTGACGATCACCGGCAGCGTGGTGCGATCGAGCAGCGCGAGGATGTGCTCGCCGGCGGGGCCGCCGAAGATGCCATATTCGTGCTGGAGCCAGATCGCCTGCGCACCGCTGGCCTCGATCTTACGCGCCGTATTGATGTATGCGGACAGCTCGTGTTCCGGGATCGTGCCGGTAACCTCGGGCGGGTAATCATATTTGCCCGGGTGATCGTCCATCGCGTAGACATCGACGGCGATCTCGGGAAAGCGCGCGCGCATGGCCGTGAAAACGTCGGTCGTGAAAGTGGCGAGCCCGCACTGCCTCGGCAAGAAGTTACCGATCAGCGCCAGTCGCGCGATATTCCCACCGTCCGCCGGTTTCACCATACCCTGTCCCTCGTTTGAGCGCGCACTTCTGGGAGAACCCGGTCGCGCATCCATTTGAACGGTTCAGGTAGCATAAAGTTTCATTACATACTGCAGTGCAGCACGGGAAAAATATCAATTTAAATCAATCTGATATTTCGGGTCCCTCATCCCGAGCCTTCATCCACGCCCGCGATAGGAGGCGACTCCCTGATCGGGCAGCCACAGATCCTGCGGCGGTGCGCTCGATTGCCAGAACACGTCGATCGGGATTCCGCCGCGCGGATACCAATACCCGCCGATCCGCAGCCACACCGGCTTCATCTCGTCGAACAGGCGCTCGCCGATGCCGACGGTGCAATCCTCGTGGAACCCGGCATGGTTGCGGAAGCTGCTCAGGAACAGCTTCAGCGACTTGGATTCGACGATCGTCTCGCCCGGCACATAGTCGATCACGAGGTGCGCGAAGTCGGGCTGGCCGGTCACCGGGCAGAGCGACGTGAACTCGGGCGCCGCGAACCGCACGAGATACGTCCGACCCGGCCGCGGGTTGGGAACGTAATCGAGCACGGCCTCTTCAGGAGAGGCGGGAAGGGCGCTGTTCTGGCCCAGATGCAATGGGTTGGCGGGTGCGGTCATAGTGCGCCATGTAGGACGCGATTCGGATGACGCAAAGTGGGTGATATGTCTCATCGTCATGCCGGGCTTGTTCCGGCATCCACCCGTCCGCGAGCTTCACGGCCCGCGAGCGTGCGGAACGGTGGCCCCCGGAACAAGTCCGGGGTGACGGAGAGGTTTGGGTAATGACGATAACGACACTCGTACCGATCCTCGGCGACCAGCTGACGATCGACCTTGCTTCGCTGCGCAACTGTGACCCGGCGACGACGATCGTGCTGATGATGGAGGTCGCCGAGGAGACGACCTACGTCCGCCACCACAAACGCAAGATCGCCTATATCCTGTCGGCGATGCGGCATCATGCGGAGGCGCTGCGCGAGGCCGGGTGGACGGTCGAATACACCGCGCTCGACGACCCCGACAACGTGGGCAGCTTCACCGGCGAGATCGCGCGCGCGGTCGAGCGACATGACCCCGAACGCATCGTCGTCATCGAGGGCGGCGAGTGGCGGGTGATGGCGATGCTCGAAAGCTGGGAGACGCTGTTCGGCGTCCCAGTCGAGATCCGCAGCGACGATCGCTTCCTCGCCAGCCATGCCGACTTCGAAACCTGGGCGGCGGAGCGGAAAACGCTGACGATGGAGTGGTTCTATCGCCAGATGCGGACGCGCACTGGCCTCCTGATGACCGACGGCAAGCCCGAGGGCGATCGCTGGAACTTCGACAAGGAAAACCGCAAGCCCGCCAAGAACGACCTGCTGATGCCGCGCCCGCTGGTGTTTAAGCCGGATGCGATCACGAAGGACGTGCTGGATATGGTGGCGGAGCGGTTCGCCGAGCATCCGGGCAGCCTCGACGGGTTCGAGTACGCCGTGACCGCGGAGGATGCCGAGCGGCAGGCGGTGAACTTCTTCCGCCACGCGCTGCCGCAGTTCGGCGACTACGAGGATGCGATGCTCACCGGCGAGCCGCATCTGTGGCACTCGATCCTGTCGCCCTACATCAATTCGGGGCTGCTCGATCCGCTCGATCTGTGCCGGCGCGCCGAGGCGGAATACCGCGCCGGCCGCGCGCCGCTGAACGCGGTCGAGGGCTATATCCGCCAGATCATCGGCTGGCGCGAATACATGCGCGGGATCTACTGGCGCGAGGGGCCGCAATATGTCGAGCGCAACTTCCTCGACCATCACCGCGAGCTGCCCGGCTGGTACTGGACCGGCGAGACCGACATGCACTGTCTGCGCGAGGCGATCGGCCAGACGCTGGAGACTGCGCACGCGCATCATATCCAGCGGCTGATGGTAACGGGCAATTTCGCGCTGCTGATCGGCGCGGACCCGGCCAAGGTGCATCAATGGTATCTGGAAGTGTATGTCGACGCGTACGAGTGGGTCGAGCTGCCCAATACGCTGGGCATGAGCCAGTTCGGCGATGGCGGACTGCTCGGGTCGAAGCCGTATATCTCGTCGGGCGCGTATATCGACCGGATGTCCGATTATTGCGGGTCGTGCCGCTACAAGGTGAAGCAACGGATCGGGCCGGATGCGTGCCCGTTCAACGCGCTGTACTGGGATTTCCTCGACCGGCACGAGGACAAGCTCGGCCGCAACAACCGACTGGCGATGCCGTATCGCAACTGGGCGAAACAGTCCGAGGCGGACCGCGAGGCGACGCGCGCGCAGGCGGCGGGGTTCCTCGCCTCCCTCGACGCGAGCGGCCCCGCTGGTTACTGACCTCACGAGCACAAGGAGCGGCATATGGACGCGTTGGTAAGCACCGAATGGCTGGCGAACGAACTGAGCGCGGGCGATCTGCGGATCGTCGATGCGACCTATGCCGAGGGTCGCGATGCGGCGGCGGAGTATGAGGCGGCGCACATCCCCGGCGCGGTGTTCATGAACCTCGCCGAACTGCGCGATACCGATAGCGACCTCCCCAACATGCTGCCCTCGGCGGAGAAATTCGCGAGCCGGATGCAGACGCTGGGCTTGGGCGATGGCAGCCGGATCGTGCTGTATGACAGCTCGCCTTGGCACACCTCGGCGCGGGCGTGGTGGATGCTCCGGCTGTTCGGCGCGCACAACGTGGCAATTCTCGATGGCGGGCTGGCCAAGTGGCAGGCCGAGGGGCGTGAGATCGCGACGGGGAAAGAGACGCCGCGGCATCGCCACTTCACGACCTGGGCGGACCTGAAGGGCGTGCGCGATCTCGACCAGATGAAGGCGAACGTCGAAAGCGGTGCGGAGCAGGTGCTCGACGCGCGGTCTGTGGCGCGCTTCACCGGCGCGGAAGAAGACCCGCGCCCGGGCACCGCACCGGGGCATATACCAGGCTCGAAGAATCTGCCGCAGGGCGCGGTGTTCAACACAGATGGCACGTGGAAGACCGGCGACGCGCTCAAGGCCGAGTTCGACAAGGCCGGCATCGATCTGTCGAAGCCGATCGTCATGACCTGCGGCTCGGGCATCACTGCATCGGTGCTGGCGTTCGGCGCGCATCTGCTCGGCAACGACGCAGCGCTGTACGACGGCAGCTGGTCAGAATGGGGCGGCGATCCCTCGACACCCAAGACGACGGGAACGGCATGAGCGACACGAACAAGCCGGTCGGCGACGCGACCAAGGTCGTCCTCGCCGGGCGTCGTCCGGAGTGGACGCAAGGCATCGTCAGCCCGCCGGTCTGGCGCGCCTCGACGATCCTCTACGATTCGGTCGGCCACCTCCGCGACAGCGCCACCCGCGATACGCATCACCGCTTGTTCTACGGGCGGAAGGGCACACCCACCCAGTGGAGCCTAGCCGACGCGCTGACCTCTCTCGAGCCTGGCGCGGAGGGGACGTTCCTGTATTGCTCGGGTGTAGCGGCGATTGCGGCGGCTCTGCTGTCGGTGCTGTCCCCCGGCGACGAACTGCTGCTGGTCGACAGCGCCTACGACCCGACGCGCGGCATGGCGGGCGGGCTGCTTAAGAGGTTCGGCATCACCACGCGCTATTACGACCCGATGATCGGCGCGGGCATCGCCGACCTGATCGGCGAGAACACGCGCGCGATCTTCATGGAGAGCCCCGGCTCGCTGAGCTTCGAGGTGCAGGACGTCCCCGCGATCGTCGCCGCCGCCAAGGCGAGGGGGGTGACCACCCTGCTCGACAACACCTGGGCCACCCCGCTGTTCTTCCCCGCGATCGAGCGCGGCGTCGACCTCTCGATCCTCGCCGGCACGAAGTACGTCGTCGGCCATTCGGACGTCATGCTCGGCTCGGTCACCGCGGCACCCGGCCATTTCAAGAAACTGCGCGAGACGAGTTTCCAGCTCGGCCAGGTCGCCAGCCCCGACGACTGCTGGCTCGGCAGCCGCGGCTTGCGCACGATGGCGGTTCGCCTCGCGCAGCACCAGTCGAGCGCGCTGACCATCGCCAAATGGCTCCAAAGCCGCCCGGAAGTCGACCAAGTGCTCCATCCGGCGCTCCCCGATTGCCCCGGTCACGACCTCTTCGTCCGCGACTTCAAGGGATCGAGCGGCCTCTTCTCGTTCGTCCTGAACGGCGGCGACGAAGCCTCACGCGTCGCGCTGATCGACGCGCTCCAGCTGTTCGGAATCGGCTATAGCTGGGGCGGTTTCGAAAGCCTCGCCATCCCCGCCGACCCGCAACGCCACCGCAGCGTCACCAAGCGCGATGCTGCCGGACCGATGGTCCGCCTCCAGATCGGCCTGGAAGACCCCGCCGACCTGATCGCCGATCTCGACGCGGGGCTGGACGCTTTTCGGAGGGTGCGCGGCTAACGGTTCGCCCGCAGTTTTCATCGCCGCGTCATCACCGCGATAGGGCTGCGTCACTACCCTATTGGCAGGCCAGCCGACGGGATTAGCGATGACGGAAACTCAAGGCGATCTGTTGGGCAGCCTCATTGTCCTGGTAAGTACGGGCCTGCTGCTCACCGTGGTGCACCGCGCCAGTTCGTCGCGGGACGCGCCGGAGGTCCGCTGGCTTGTCATACTGAGCGTCCTCCTGTCGGTCGCGGGCGTCGCCACCGTCATTCTGACGTGATCGCGCCGCCCCGCCGTCGCCCTCTCGGTGGTTGGAACGCGCTCTTGTCGCTGCACGTCGGATCTGTTCGGTGTGTCTGTTGCGCAACATGTGTGGCGTCAAACCCGGATTGTACGCAAGATTCGCTTGTGCGTCGCACCATGGACTGTCACACATTCGTCACCGCAGGAAAGACCGCACTCGGAGGCTGACGCCTCGATAGATGCGGCGTCCGCGGTTGCAGGCGGGGACATCGACTTTCCAGTATCGAAAGGGAAACGATGCGCTTCACCACTATTCTTCTCGGCGGCATCGCATTGGCTGCCGCTACCCCCGCGTTCGCTCAGGACGAGGCTACTGCGCCACCCAAGCCGATCACCGTCACCGGCTCGGTCGGGCTCGTCAGCGATTACCGCTTCCGTGGTGTGTCGCAGTCGGACGAGAACCTCGCCATCCAAGGCGGCATCACCATCGCGCACGAGAGCGGCCTATACATCGGCACCTGGGGGTCCAACCTCGCGGGCTGGGGCACGTTCGGCGGCGCCAACATGGAGCTCGATCTGATCGCGGGCTATAAGGTCCCGGTCGGCGGCGGTACGCTCGACGTCGGCGCGACCTGGTACATGTACCCGAGCGGCTTCGACAACACCGACTTCATCGAGCCTTATGCCAAGCTGTCGGGCACCGCAGGCCCCGTCGCGCTGACCGCCGGTGTCGCCTATGCGCCTAAGCAGCAGGCACTCGGGCCATGGTATTCGAACGGCGCGTCGGCGGCGGCGGGCGTCTATGACCGCGTGAACGCCAAGGATTCGAATCTGTACCTCTGGGGCGATGTCAGCAGCGGGATCCCCAACACCGGGCTGACCGTGAAGGCGCATGTCGGTTATTCGAACGGCAACAAGGGCCTCGGCCCGTTCGCGACCAGTGTGTCGCCGACCGGCGAATATTGGGACTGGCTGTTCGGCGCCGACTACGTGATCCCCAGCACCCCGCTGACGCTGGGCGTGGCGTATGTCGATACCGACATCACGAAGGGCGAATCGGCCTATCTCCAGCCTAGCTTCAGCCGCGGCCAGGACGGCAACGGCTCGATCGCCAACGGCAAGGTGCTGGTGTCGCTGACCGCAGCGTTCTGATCTAGCGCGGTCCTCGCGCTTCCTGCTTTCCCTCTCCTATCGGGAGAGGGAAAGCTGGCGACGGGTGAGGGCACCCCAGTATTGTTTCCCCGCGAAGGCGGGGATCCAGTCTCGGCTCCCGCCTTCGCGGGAGAACAAGGAAGCGGGTGCCGAGGCTGCCCGGTTCTCCGATCTCCGTTCTCCGATCCCCGTTCCCGAATCCCCGTTCCCGAATCCTTATTCCGTCACCCCAGCGAAAGCTGGGGTATCTCTCGAGGCGGGTGACGTTCGCCACACGGTGAGATCCCAGCTTTCGCTGGGATGACGGATTCAGGGGCGGGGGCCGGTGCGGGTCTGGTTCCGGGTGCGGTCACGTATCGTAAGATCATGGAATCACGGTCCGCTTCCGACGATGCCGCGGCAGTAACCAGACACGAAAAAGGGCGGCCCCGCGAGGAGCCGCCCTTTTTCGTCCACCGGTAAAACCCCGATCAGTTCGCCGTCGTGCGCGCGTCCTGGCCGTCGCCTTCCGGGGCCGCGACGATGTCCCGTGTGGTCGAGCCCTTGTCCACCACCGTCGTACCGGGATCGCCGACGCTGGAGCGGATACCGGGGTCATCGCTGTCCGCACCCGCGTCGTTCAGCACACCGGTCTCGGCCGCACTGCGTGCCGCGGTGCCGCCGAACAGCGCGTCGAGCGTCTGCGCATTGGCTGCGGTATCCTGCGGGCGGGCTGCACCCGGCTGCGGCGGGACCAGCGCGAAGTCGGGCGGGATCACCAGCGGTGCCTGCCGTGCTACCGCGAACTCGTCCGGGCGCGCACGATCGAGGCTTCGGCCTGCACCGCAACCGGACAGGAGGGCGACGCTCGCCAGACCGGCAGCCAGGGGTACGAACTTACGCATGGGAATTCTCCACAGGGGGCTTCTCGCGCACGAGCAGCGCCCGAACAAGCAGGACGAGCACGCCGACAGTAATCGCTGCATCGGCGACATTGAAGACCAAAAACGGACGCCACTCGCCGATATGCAGGTCGGCGAAATCGACCACATAGCCGAGCCGGATGCGGTCGAGGATATTGCCGACCGCACCGCCGAGCACGAAGCCGAGCGCCATCTGATCGGCGGGGTTCTTCTCGCGCGTCATCCACACCGCGACGCCGATCGCGATCGCGCCGGTCAGCAGCACCAGCGCCCAGCGGGTGAGGTGACCGTCGGCGGGCAGAAGACCGAGCGAGATGCCGATGTTGGGGACGAAGCGCAGGTCGAAGAACGACGTGATCGTCTGAGCATCGCCGAGCGAGTCGATCCCGAGAGGCTTGGTCACCGCCCATTTGCTGAGCTGATCGGCAAGGAAGAGGGCGATCGCCGCCCCGAACCCGGCCTTTGGCAGGTTACGCATGCGCCACCACCTCTTCGCAACGATTGCAGAGATCGCCGTCGACCTTGACCTCGGGGAGGTGACGCCAGCAGCGGCCGCATTTGTGGAAGTCGGTGCGGGTCACGGTGACCGCGTCGCCCGGCGTGACCTTGGCGACGATGAAGGCTTCGGCCAGCGCGTCCGCATCGAGCAGCATCGACGGCACGGTGATCTCGGCCTCCAGGCTGGAGCGCACGGTTTTTTCGCGGCGGAGCGGTTCGATCGCTTCGGTGACGGCCACGCGCAACTGGCGGATCTCATGCCATTTGCTGCCGACCACGTCGTCGGCGTCAAGCGACGGCAGCGACGGCCATTCGAGATAGTGGACCGAGCTGTCGTCGCTCGGGAAGCGCGACTGCCAGACTTCCTCGGCGGTGAAGCACAGCACCGGCGCGGCGTAGCGGACGAGCGCGTGGAACAGCACGTCGAGGACGGTGCGGTACGACCGGCGCTTGATGTCGTCGGTCGCGTCGCAATAGAGCGAATCCTTGCGGATATCGAAGAAGAACGCGGACAGATCCTCGTTCGCGAAGTCGGTCAGCAGGCGCGTGTAGCGGTTGAACTCATACGCTTCGGCTGCCTGGCGCAGTTCGGTGTCGATCATGCCGAGACGGTGGAGGACGTAGCGCTCCAGCTCGGGCATGTCGGACACCGCGACGCGTTCGGAATCGTCGAAGCCTTCGAGCGCGCCGAGCATGTAGCGGAAGGTGTTGCGCAGTTTTCGATACGAGTCGGAGGCGGTGGTTAGCACCTCCTTGCCGATCTTCACGTCGTCGAAATAGTCGGTCGAGGCGACCCACATGCGGAGGATGTCCGCGCCGCTCTCGCCGATGATCTTGAGCGGATCGACGACGTTGCCGAGCGATTTCGACATCTTCCGCCCCTGGCCGTCGAGCGCGAAGCCGTGCGTCAGGACCGCGTCATAGGGTGCGCGACCGCGGGTGCCGCAGCTTTCGAGCAGCGACGACTGGAACCAGCCGCGATGCTGGTCCGAGCCTTCGAGATACAGGTTCGCGCGGGTGCCTTCGCCGTAGCGCGCCTCGACCGTGAAGACGTGCGTGCAGCCGGAGTCGAACCAGACGTCGAGGATGTCCTTCACGACCTCATAGTCCGCAAGGTCGTAGTCGGGGCCGAGCAGCGCCTGGTGGCCGTCGGCGTACCACGCATCCGCGCCGCTCTCGCGGAAGGCTTCGATGATGCGCGCGTTGACCGCGGCGTCGTTGAGGTATTGGCCGGTGGCGCGGTTGACGAACAGCGCGATCGGCACGCCCCAGGCGCGTTGGCGGGAGATCACCCAATCGGGGCGGCCCTGGACCATCGACGTGATCCGGTTTTCGGCGCGCGCGGGGATCCAGGTGGTGGCGGCGATCGCGTCGAGCGCGATCTCGCGGAGCGTGGCGCCGTTGCTGGACCCAGGCCCTTCGACTTCGCTCAGGGCGAACGGTGTGGGTGCGTCCGCATCCCCAATCCCGTTCGTGCTAAGCGAAGTCGAAGCACCCTGGCCGTCGGTGCTGAGCGAGGTCGAGGCATCCATCGGGATGAACCATTGCGGGGTCGCGCGGAAGATCACCTTGGCCTTCGAGCGCCACGAATGCGGATAGCTGTGCTTGAAGTCGTCGCTCGCCGCCAGCAACGCGCCGGTCTCGCGCAGGTCGGTGCAGATCGGGCCGTCGGCGCCCACGAACTTCTTGTTGATGACGCTGCCCTCACCGCCGCGCCATGCCCAGTCGGCACGGTACATCCCCGCGCCGTCGATCGCGAAGACCGGGTCGATGCCGTATTGCTTGCAGAGTTCGAAATCGTCCTCGCCGTGGTCCGGCGCCATGTGGACGAGCCCGGTGCCCGCATCGGTCGTGACGAAGTCGCCGGGCAGGAACGGCCGCGGCTTCGCGAAGAACCCGCCGAGCGCGTGCATCGGGTGACGTGCGGTTGCGCCTTCGAGAGCGGAGCCCTTCCCGCGCCAAAGGATCGCAGCGCCACCCTCTTCCCCGTCACCCCGGCGGACGCCGGGGCCCACCTCGCCGCGGTCTCCCCCGTTGGTAAGTGGGTCCCGGCTTCCGCCGGGATGACGGGCGGTACGGGCAAAAAAGCTGTCGATCAGCGCCTCTGCGATCAGGAAGCGGCGATCGCCGTCCGCGACGAGCACATACTCGATCTCAGGCCCATAGCTCAGCGCCTGGTTCACCGGGATCGTCCACGGCGTCGTCGTCCAGATCACCGCATGCACGCCGACCAGCTCGGGCGCATTCGGCGCAGAGTCGATCTCGAACGCGACGTCGATCTGCGTGGAAACGATGTCCTCATACTCGACCTCGGCCTCGGCGAGCGCGGTCTTCTCGACTGGGGACCACATCACCGGCTTCGCACCACGATACAGCTGGCCGCTCTCCGCGAACTTCAGCAATTCGCCGACGATCGTGGCTTCCGCCTCGTACTTCATCGTCAGGTACGGATCGGCCCAGTCGCCCATCACGCCGAGCCGCTCGAACTCGCCCTTCTGCACGGCGACCCATTTCTCGGCATAGGCGCGACATTCGGCGCGGAACTGCGCGACTGGGACGTCGTCCTTGTTGAGCTTCTTCGCGCGGTATGCTTCCTCGACTTTCCACTCGATCGGCAGGCCGTGGCAATCCCAGCCTGGGACGTACGGCGCGTCCTTGCCCATCAGCGACTGCGAGCGGACAATGATGTCTTTCAACACCTTGTTCATCGCGTGGCCCATGTGGATGTCGCCGTTCGCATAGGGCGGGCCGTCGTGCAGGATGAACCGCTCGCGCCCGAGCCGCTGTTCGCGCAACCGGTCGTAGATCCCGAGCTTCGCCCAGCGCTCGAGGATCGCCGGTTCCTTGGCGGCGAGGCCCGCCTTCATCGGGAAGTCGGTCTTCGGCAGGAAGACGGTGTCGCGGTAATCGCGGGCGGGCGCAGGAGTATCGGTCATAAGTGGGCCGGGCTGTAGCCGAGAGGCGCGCGCGTTGCCATCCCTCTCCCATGACGGTCACCCCAGTCTCGACCGTCACCCCAGTCTCTGCCGTCACCCCAGCGAAAGCTGGGGTCTCGTGCGGCAGGGGGGCGTTCCCTTACCGGGATACCCCAGCTTTCGCTGGGGCGACGTATGTGGTTTGGGTGGATCTCGAACGAACGTCGTTCAAGCCAGCAATGCCCGCGCGCGCGCGCAGTCGGCGTCCATCTGGGTGATGAGCGCATTGAGGTTGGCGAACTTCGCCTCGGCGCGGAGATACTCGATCAGCGCAACCTCGATCCGCTGGCCGTACAGGTCTTCGCCGAAATCGAAGAAATGCGGCTCGAGCAATTCCTTGGGCGGATCGAAGCTCGGACGGATGCCGAGGTTGGCCGCGCCCTTCAACATGCGACCGTCCTCGAGCCGCCCGGTCACCGCATAGATCCCGTAGGCGGGGCGCAGATAATTCCCCATGTCGAGATTGGCGGTCGGATAGCCGATCGTACGGCCGACCTTGTCGCCGTGCTGGACGAAGCCCTGGATCGCGAACGGGCGCGTCAGCAGGCGGGTGGCGGTGGCCATGTCGCCCGCGCGCAGGGCTTCGCGAATGCGGGTGGAGGAGATGACCTCTCCCTCCAGTTCGATCGCGCCGACCGTTTCCGCGCGAAACCCGTGGGCGGGGCCACGCGAGGCCAAAGTGCGGACGGTGCCGGCCTTGCCCTTGCCGAAGGTGAAGTCCTCGCCGGTGACGACACCCGCCACGCGCAGATTGCGTTCGAGCCGCTCGGTGATGAAGCGTTCGGCGGTCAGCGCGGCGAGATCACCGTCGAAATTGAAGACGACCATCGCATCGGCACCGGCTTTCTTGAAAAGCTGTTGGCGCTGATCGAGCGTGGTCAGGCGGAAGGGCGGGGTGTCGGGGCGGAAATGGCGGACCGGATGCGGGTCGAACGTCGCGACGAGCGCGGGGCGCCCCTCGGCATGCGCCCAGGCGACCGCGCGCGCGACCACGGCTTGGTGGCCAAGGTGAAATCCGTCGAAATTCCCTAGCGCGACGATCCCGTTCGCCAGATACGAAGGGATGGAAGCGCCACCGTCGAGCCGTTGCATGCGCGGGTCAGTAACCAGCCGTCGCGAAAGGCGATAGTCCTTCTGTAAGCTTGTTCTCCCGTGAAGGCGGGAGCCCAGCCTGGGCTCCCGCCTTCACGGGAGAACAAGCTTAGGCTCGGGTGAGCGTGACGAAGCTGTAAGCCGGACGTTCGCCTTCGGCCGAATGGTCTTCGCGGGCGATCTCCACCCAGCCGTCGAACGCGGGCACGGTCGCGTCGCCCTCTGGCTTGGCATGGACCTCAGTCAGTTCGATCCGATCCGCATAGGGAAGCATATGCACATAAATTTGCGCGCCACCGATCACGGCCACGTCGTCGCCCGCCATTACGAGCGCTTCTTCAACGGAATGCGCGACCTCGGCGCCTTCCGCGGTCCAGTCGCCGCGCGTGAGAACGATGTGGCGGCGGCCGGGCAGGGGGCTCGGGAAGCTCTCGAACGTCTTCCGCCCCATCACCATCGGCTTGCCCATCGTCAGCACTTTGAAGCGCTTGAGGTCGGCGGGGATGCGCCACGGGAGGTGCCCGTCGCGGCCGATGACGCCGTTGCTGGCACGGGCGAGGTAGAAGGTGATCATGGCTGTGGTCATGCCGGAATGGAGGGCAATGGGCTACTCCCCGCTTACGTCGGCACCCCGCCGTTAACTCCACGCCGCCGTTAACTTCACCCCGGCGAAGGCCGGGGCCCAATTGGGGAACGTCGCTGATGAGCGCTGCGCTCTGTTGCTACAACCTTGCCAATTGGGCCCCGGCCTTCGCCGGGGTGGTAGTAAGTGGGTGGCCGGTTCAACCCGGCGCGTGTTCCTTCACATACGCCTCAGGGTCCTTCTCAACGACCTTAACCCCGTTCAGATGGTTCGCCTCGAACGCCGCGAACCGGACGCCAAGCTCATGCCGCTCTTCCAGCGTCGCATGCTTGCGGAAATCGGTCAGCCCCTGGCGCTCTTCCTCCGCCAGGTGATCGCTGTTCGCCTTGTTGCATTCGCCAACCGCCTCGAACCACGCGTCCGAGCCGACCGGGTGCTTGTCGACCGCTTCGCCCGTCTCGCGGATGTCGTTGTGATCCTCGATCGCGTCCTCGGTCTCTTCCGCGGCCGAGTCGGCATCGTTGCCGCCGGTGCCGATCTTCATCAGCCGTGGGTAGAAGAAGCGCTCCTCCGCCTCGGCATGCGCGTCGAGCAGGTTCTTGAGGCGCGTCCACAGCGCCGACAGCGCCTCGGTATCCTTCGCGTCGATCGAATCGATCTGCGCGAACAGTGCGCGCTGCTGCGCATGTTCGTCGAGAATGAGTTGGGTGATGTCCATGATGGGCCTTCCGAATAGGTTCGGACGGTCAACCATGCGCGCCACGCCCGGTTCCTATTGCGATTCGCTCTCTGTTCAGACCGCGACGGGCGCCTTGATGTGCGCCTGCGCAACGTAATCGTGGAGCACGAAATCCTCATATTCGTAGGCGTCGATCGAGTCCGGCTGCCGCACGATTTCGAGGCGCGGCAACGGCCCCGGCGAGCGGGTCAGTTGCAGGCGTGCCTGCTCCAGATGGTTCGAATAGAGGTGGCAATCGCCGCCGGTCCAGATGAACTCGCCGACCTCCAGCCCGCATTGCTGCGCGAGAATATGCGTGAGCAGCGCATAGCTGGCGATGTTGAACGGCACGCCGAGGAAGATGTCGCCCGAGCGCTGGTAGAGTTGTAGCGACAGCTTGCCGTTCGCGACATGCGTCTGGAACAGGCAGTGGCACGGCGCGAGCGCCATCGCGTGCAGGTCGCCCGGATTCCACGCGCTGACGATCTGGCGGCGCGAGGCGGGGTTGGTCTTGATCTGCGCAATCAGCTCGGCGATCTGGTCGATATGGCGGCCATCAGCGGCAACCCAGTCGCGCCATTGCTTGCCATAGACCGGGCCGAGATCGCCGTTCTCGTCCGCCCATTCGTCCCAGATCGCCACCTTGCGGTCCTGTAGCCACCGCACGTTGGTGTCGCCGCGGAGGAACCACAGCAATTCGACGATGATCGAGCGGAGGTGGAGCTTCTTGGTGGTGAGCACGGGGAAGCCCTGTGCGAGGTCGAACCGCATCTGGGCGCCGAACACGCTGAGCGTGCCGGTGCCGGTGCGGTCCATCGTCTCGACGCCGGTCGAGAGCACGCGGTCCATGAGGTCTAGATATTGGCGCATCGGGTTGGCGTAGCGGTGCGGGGGCGGCGGCTCAAGCGGATGCAGTTGCGCGTGCGGTGGCGGGAGTCGCGGGGCAGGCGGGTCTGTGCTGCCGTTGCCCGTGCCTTCTCCTCGTATCGCGGACCTCGCCGCGGCTCGCGCGCTGTTCGCCGGGTTGGGTCATGCCACGGTCGAGACGGTGGCGGTCGCGTATCTTGATCCGAATCGGAGGCTTCTCGGGATGCGGCATGTCGTCGGGGGGCGGGATCGGGTGGCGATCTCGATTCGGACGGTCGCGGTGGATGCGTTGGGGTTCGGCGCGGTCGGGGTCGTACTGGCGCATAATCATCCAAGCGGGGACGCAACGCCGAGTGCGCGTGATGTGGCGTTCACGCGCGCGCTCGCGGCGGGGTTGCGGACACTGGAGATCGTGTTGCTCGACCATCTGGTGATCGTGGGAGACCAGGTGACGAGTCTGAGGGCGCTGGGAGTGATTTGACGCTTCAACATCAATCCTCCCCTGCAAGGGGAGGTGGCTGGCACTTGCCAGACGGAGGGGTGAGACCCTCTCGATAGCGCTATACCCCTCCGTCAGCCCGATGGGCTGCCACCTCCCCTTGCAGGGGAGGATTTCGCGCTCACTTCAACCGACACGCCCGGATCGCTTCAGGCTTCGGCCGCGGCCCGGTCGCACGGAACGTCGCCAGATAGCCGCCCGCCGAGGGCATCTCGTCCATATCCACCTGCGTGTACCCCACCGCCGCGAACTCGCACTTCAACAGTGCCGGCGGCGTGCCGTGGTCCTGCGTCCGGCGGTTCGCATCGACCACCACCACCAGCCCGTCGGGCTTCAGCGATGGCCGCAACCGCCACAGGAACTCGTACGGCTGCTCGATCTCGTGATACATGTGCACCATCAGCACCCGGTCGAAGCTCGCCTCGGGCAACTTGGGATCGTTCGCTTCGCCCAGCTTCACGCTGACGTTCGCCAGATCTTCGCGCGCGACGCGTTCCGCCAGCGTGTCGCGCACGCTCGCGACGATGTCCTCGGCGAGCACGCGGCCTTCCTTGCCGACCCGCGCCGCCATGCGGATCGTGTAGTATCCCTCGCCCGCGCCGATGTCCGCGACCGTCATGCCCTTGCTGATCGCGGCCTTGTTCATGACCTCACCCGCCTCGTTGAGACGGTCGCGCGCTTCTTCGTTAGACCAGCGCGACGACACGATCGACGCGACCGGACGGTCGGCGGCAGGGAACACCGGCTCCTTCGGCTCGCGCTTGATCAGCGGCTTGCTGCCATCGCACGCGCCCAATGCGAATAATGGGAGCAGGAATACCGGTGACAGCATCAGGGCAAGGGCACCCTTGAGCTTCAATCGACGTCCTCCACCTCGACGGCCTCGCCGGTCACGCGCTGCGACAGCGCCGCCGCCATGAACATCTCGAGATCGCCGTCCAGCACGTCCGACGGGCTGGTCGACACCACGCCGGTGCGCAGGTCCTTCACCATCTGATACGGCTGAAGCACGTAGGAGCGGATCTGGTGACCCCAGCCAATATCGGTCTTGCCCGCATTTTCCGCGTTGGCGGCAGTCTCGCGGATCGCCAGTTCGCGCTCGTACAGCCGCGCGCGGAGCTGATTATACGCCTCGGCCTTGTTCTTGTGCTGCGATCGCTGGTTCTGGCACTGCACGACGATGCCGGTCGGGATGTGCGTGATACGCACCGCCGAATCGGTCGTGTTGATGTGCTGGCCGCCGGCACCCGACGCACGGTACGTGTCGATGCGCAGGTCGCTCTCGTTGTATTCGACCTCGATATTGTCGTCGACGACGGGGTACACCCAGACGCTGGCGAACGACGTGTGCCGCCGCGCCGCCGAGTCGTACGGGCTGATCCGCACCAGCCGGTGCACGCCGCTCTCGGTCTTGGCATAGCCGTACGCGTTTTCGCCCTTCAGCAGCAGCGTAGCGGACTTGATCCCGGCCTGCTCGCCCGAATGCTGGTCGACCAGCTCGACCTTCAGCCCGTGGCGCTCGCCCCAGCGCGAATACATGCGGCTGAGCATCCCCGCCCAGTCCTGGCTCTCGGTCCCGCCGGCGCCGGCGTTGACCTCGATATAGGTGTCGTTGGCGTCGGCCTCGCCCGCAAGCAGCGCCTTGATCTTGTCCCGGTCGGCCCGCGCGGCGAGTTCGGCGAGCGCGGCGACGCCGTCCGCCTCCATCGCGGTATCGCCCTCGGCTTCGGCCATCTCGATCAGCTCCGCTGTGTCGCTGAGCTCGCTCTGGATCGCGCGCGTCGCACTGATCGCCTCGTCGAGACGACGACGCTCGCGCATCACCTCCTGCGCGGCCTTGGGATCGGACCAGAGCGCCTGATCCTCGACGCGCGCGTTCAGCTCGTCGAGACGACGCAGCGCGCGGTCCCAGTCGAGGAAGCGGCGCAGCAGCGCCAGCGCGTCGTTGATGGTGTCTACGTGAGCCTGCGCTTCGGCGCGCATGGGTATTCTCCGGTCTTCGTCATGCCAGCGAAAGCTGGCATCTCCTGCGGCGAGGAGTGTCCTCCCTTACCACGAGATCCCAGCGTTTGCTGGGATGACGCATTGATGTGCGATGACGTCTATATAAGGGCGCTAGTAGATTCCGCCTTGTCTTTGCAAGAAATCGCTGTCGCGCGGCGCTTCGGGCTTCTTCACCGCGGTGGTGGTCGCCGCCGCGGCCGGGGCTGCATCGGAACGTCGTGCAGCACGGCGTGGCTCGCTCTCGGGCTTGAACGCTTCCCAGATCACCGCGGGCTTGGGATCGTCGGTGTTCGGCCACGTGCCATAGACCGGGCGGCCGCTCCCGCGATCGATCCGGACCATGCGAATTCCGGCCGGGGCGCGGAACGGCAGCTTGGGCAAATCCTCGTACGCCTTCACCGCGAACTGCTTGAAGATCGGCGCGGCCAGCGTCCCGCCCTGTGCGGCACCGCCGAGATTCCGCGGCGTATCGAAACCGATATACAGCCCGCCGACGAACTGCGGGGTCCCGCCGATGAACCACACGTCGGTCGGGCCATTGTTCGTCCCGGTCTTGCCGAACATCGGCCGATCGAGATCGCGGAGCGTCACCGCGGTACCGCGCTGGACGACACCCTCGGTGATGTGGACCATCTGGTAGGCGGTCATCGCATCGAGCACCTGGCGCTGGCGCGTCACCGGCCGCGGCATCGGCTTGCCGTCCCAGTCGGGCGCGTTGCACCGGTCACACGGCCGCCAATTCTCCGGCCAGATCACCTTGCCGTGGCGGTCCTGGACGAAATCGATCAGCGACGGAGGACCGCCCTTGCCGTTGTTCGCCAGGATCGAATACGCGTTGACCATACGCCCGACGGTCGTCTCGCCGGCGCCGAGCGCGAACGAGAGGTAGGGCGCATAATCGCCGACCCCCATCTTCTTGATGGTCGCGACGACCTTCGGCATCCCGGTCTGCGCGGCGGTCCGCACGGTCATCAGGTTGCGCGACTGCTCGATGCCCCAGCGCATCGTGTGCGGCCCGGCGCCGCGCGAATTGCCGAAGTTGCGGAAGCATTTCTGCCCCAGCCGCGCGCCCTGATACACGCAGAACGGCCCGTCGACGATGATCGACGCGGGCGTCATGCCGTTATCCAGCGCGGCGGAATAGACGATCGGCTTGATGGTCGAGCCCGGCTGGCGCATCGCCTGCGTCGCGCGGTTGAACGCCTGCAACCGGTCGTCGAACCCGCCCTGCATCGCCAGCACGCGGCCTGAAGCCGGCTCTTCGACGACGAACGCACCCGAGACCTTGGGGATCGCCCGCAGCGCGAACTGGCCGCCTTCCGGCGCTACCGCGATGATGTCGCCGACCTTGATCGCGCCGAACGCGTTGCCGCCCTTGCCGCGCACCGCCATCTGCGCCGCATAGCGCGGCAGCGTGCCGGTCTTGCCGGTGCGGAAGCCGAGGCTCCAGGCGTTGCCGTCCTTGCCCGTCACGATCGCCGCGACCCAATTCCGGTAATCGAGCGCGATATTGCTGTTGAGCAACGGCTGCAGCCAGTTGTCGTCCTCGATCTCGACATGGCGGATCGGGCCGTTCCAGCCGCGCCCGCTGTCGAACCGCACCAGCCCGTCGCGCAACGCCTGCTGGGCCAGGTCCTGCAGCCGCGCGTCGAACGACGTTCGCACCCACAGCCCGCCCGAATAGACGCTGTACGGCCCATCCTTCGCGCTTTCGCCGAACTTCGCCATCAACTGGCGGCGGACCTCCTCGACGAAATAGCCGCCGACGCTCTGGAACTTCGGCGTACGCCGCAACACCGCGCCGAGCGGCTCCGCATTCGCCTGATCCCGCTGCGCACGCGTGATGAAGCCGTTGTCGAGCATCCGGTTGAGCACATAGTTGCGCCGGATCATCGCGCGCTCGGTATTGCGCACCGGATCGTAGTTCGACGGACCCTTGGGCAGGATCGCGAGATACGCCATCTGCGCGAGATCGAGCTGGTCGAGTTCCTTGTCGAAATACGCATGGCTCGCCGCCTCCACGCCGAACGCGTTACGCCCGAGCGCGATCTGGTTGAGGTACAGCTCCAGGATCTGCGGCTTGGTCAGCGTGTCCTCGATCTTGTACGCGAGCACCGCCTCGCGCAGCTTCCGCGACGGCGAATAGGCGTTGCCGATCAACAGGTTCTTCGCGACCTGCTGCGTGATCGTCGAGCCGCCCTTGGCGCGCTTGCCGGTGCCGAGCTTGGTCACATAGTCATACACCGCGCCGGCGAGGCCGGGATAATCGACGCCGTGATGCTCGAAGAACGACTTGTCCTCGGCGGCGAGGAACGCCTTCACCAGCAGCGGCGGATACTCGGCATAGCTCAGTTCGACGCGACGTTCGCGCGCGTAGCTGTGGATCGGCGCGCCATCGATCCCGCGCACGTTGGTCGGCAGCGGCGGCTCGTACGTGCGCAGCGTATCCACGGATGGCAGGTCGCGCATGACCGCGAACCAGAACGCGAAGATCGCGACGACGCCGAGCACGCCAAGCGCCAGCGCCGCCTTGGTCCAACGGCTCGACCAGGCGCGCGCGAACCCGCCGCGTAGCCGGTCGCTGGTGCGGCCTATCGCCGTCGTCGAGTTGGGGGAGGGATCGGACGCCATGATTACTGCCGCAGCGTCTAGCAGGTTAGCGCGCGCTTGCCAGCCTCCGGTGCGATGGGGGGCGGGGTAGAGGCGCTCCGGCCTTCCCGTCGGCTCCGTTCGACGGTCCGTCCGCAGAATACCGCGTCCCTTGGACCACGCTTCCGCCCCTACCCAGTCACCCCGGGCTTGTTCCGGGGCCCACCGATCCGCAAATTCCACGGCTGGCGAGTCCGCGCAACGGTGGATGCCGGAACGAGCCCGGCATGACGGATGGGTAAGGGGGGCTCTACTGTTAAATAAAACGATGTAAGGTCGCCCAACCCAACGATCCTCCCCCGGCAGGGGGAGGTGGCACCGAAGGTGACGGAGGGGGAGGACACGGAGCCGAGGTTGCGCTTACCTCCCCCTCCGTCTGGCAAGCGCCAGCCACCTCCCCCTGGCGGGGGAGGATCGCAAAGTTCAGGCGCTCACCCCCGAATGACATGCCCGCGTAACCGCAAAGCCTGTCGCCAACCCCGCCACTGTGGCAGCAGGCCCCGATGACCCCGCCGCCGCTCCCGATCCTCACCGTACTCCCCGACCTCCTCGCAACCCTACGCGACCGAACCTCGGCCGTCCTTGTAGCCCCTCCAGGCGCCGGCAAAACCACGGCCGTCGCGCCGGCCCTCCTCACCGAACCCTGGTGCACCGGCGAGATCCTCCTCCTCTCCCCTCGCCGCCTCGCCGCCCGCGCCGCCGCAGAACGCATGGCCTCGACCGCCGGCGAGCCCGTCGGCCAGACCTTCGGCTACGCGACCCGCATGGACAGCAAGCGCTCTGCCGCAACGCGCGTCACGGTGATCACGGAAGGTATCTTCGTCGCCCGCATCCAGGCCGATCCCGAACTCGCCGGCGTCTCCGCCGTCCTGTTCGACGAAGTCCACGAACGCAGCCTCGACGGCGATTTCGGCCTCGCGCTGGCGCTCGACGTGCAAGCCGGCTTCCGCCCCGACCTCCGCATCGTCGCGATGTCAGCAACGCTAGATGGCGCGCGGTTCGCGGCCTTGATGGACGGCGCGCCCGTCATCGAGAGCGAAGGCCGCAGCTACCCCCTGACCCTCCGCCACATCGGCCGCCAAGCCGAACTCCGCATCGAGGACTCGGTCGCTGCCGCCATCCGCCGCGCGCTCGGCGAAGCGGAGGGCGGCGTGCTCGCCTTCCTCCCCGGCGTCGCGGAGATCGAACGCACCGCCGACCGCCTCGCCAATTTGCCCGACGACATCGTCCTCCACGAACTCCACGGCAGCCTCGATCCCGCAGCGCAGCGCGCCGCGATCCTTCCCGAACCCGACGGCCGGCGGAAGGTCGTGCTCGCCACCAGCATCGCCGAGACCAGCCTGACGCTCGACGGCATCCGCATCGTCGTCGACTCTGGCCTCGCAAGACGCCCCCGCTACGACCGCGCCGCCGGCATGACGCGGCTGGTCACCGAACGCGCAAGCCAGGCCGCCGTCACCCAACGCGCCGGCCGCGCCGCGCGGCTAGGGCCGGGCATCGCGTATCGACTGTGGGAAGAAGCGGCGACTGCCGGACTCCCGCGCTACGATCCGCCCGAAATTCTCGAAGCGGACCTGTCTGCCTTGGTCCTCGCCTGCGCACTATGGGGCGTCGGCGATCCGCGCGACCTCCGATGGATCGACCCGCCCCCCGCCGCGGCTATCGACGAGGCGATGGTGCGGCTGACGACGCTGGAGGCGGTCGAGGATGGCCGCCCAACCCCGCACGGCCGCGCGATAGCCAAGCTGCCGATGCCGCCGAGATTGGCGCACATGCTGCTGCGGGCAGGGGAGCGGGGGTTGGCAAATGTAGCGGCGCAAATCGCGGTGCTGCTAGGCGAACGCGGCATCGGCGGACAGGACGTCGATCTGGAAGCCCGCCTCCGTCGCTGGAAAACCGAACGTGGTTCAAAGGCGCAGGCAGCAAGAGCGATGGCGGACAGGTGGGCGAAACTTGCTCCCCTCCCGTTTGCGGGAGGGGAGCAGAAGTATGCGTCGCGCTCGGTTTCCCCGATCGCGTCGCGCGACGGCGAGACCCATCCGGCGAAACCTGGGCCTCGGTCGGCGGCCGCGGGTTCAAGCTCGACCCGACCTCGCCGCTCGCCCGCTCCGAATGGCTCGCCGTCGCCGACACGCAGGGCTCGGCCGCCGGCGCACGCATCCTCTCCGCGGTAGCGATCGACCAGGCCACCGTCGAAACCCTCTTCGCCGACCGCATTGAATCCCGCCGCACCGTGACGTTCGACCCCACAACCGGCGGCATCCAAGCCCTCCGCGAACGCCGCCTCGGCGCGATCCGGCTCTCCAGCGGCCCCGACAGCTGCGCCGACCCCGACGCGATCCTCGCCGCGCTCATCGACGGCGTCCGCGAGCACGGCCTCACGCTGCTACCGTGGAGCGACGGCGCGCAAGCCCTGCGCGACCGCGCCGCCTATGCCGGCGTCCCGCTTGACGACGCGACCCTGCTCGACCGCACCGACGAATGGCTCGCACCGCTCCTGACCGGAAAGCGTCGACTCGACACGATCGTCCCCGGCGCGCTCGCCGAAGCCTTGCGCAACCTGCTCGGCTGGGACGCGATGCAGACCATCAACCGGCTCGCCCCGCCCGATTTCACCAGCCCCGCCGGCAGCACGCACGCGATCGATTACGCGGCGGAAGGCGGCCCCCGCGTCGAACTTCGTGTGCAAGCCCTGTTCGGGCTCGCGGTGCATCCGACGATCGGCGAGGCCCGCGTCCCGCTAGTGTTGAGCCTCACATCCCCCGCCGGCCGCCCGATCCAGACGACGCGCGACCTCCCCGGTTTCTGGGCGGGCAGCTGGACCGCGGTGGCCAAGGAAATGCGCGGCCGCTACCCCAAGCATCCCTGGCCCGACGACCCCGCCGCGGCGTCCGCGACGCTCCGCACGAAAAAGGCGGATGCAAGGGCCGCTGGTTCGCGATAAGGGAGCATCCATGCCTACCGCCCGTATCTTCCAGCGCCCCAAGAACGCCATGCAGTCCGGCAAGCACCGGACCGACGCCTGGCAGCTCGAATTCGAACCCTCGGAGCCCAAGCGCCCCGACCCGCTTACCGGCTGGGCCGGCAGCGGCGACACCCGCGATCAGGTGCGCCTGCTGTTTCCGACGGCGGAAGCGGCGATCGCGCACTGCGAGCGCGAGGGGTTTGGGTATACCGTCGTGCCGGCACCCGCGAAGACGCTGAAGCTGCAGAGCTACGCTGATAATTTCAAGTAAGCTCGGGGAGCGGCGCTAGGCCCCCCGTACTTCTTTGTTCTCCCGCGAAGGCGGGAGCCCAGTCTGGGTCCCCGTCTTCGCGGGGAAACAATTTACGGACGGTTTAGCGAGCGGGTCGCTCGCCGCTAGAGAATCGATCCCGCCAGGATCAGCAGCATCTTGGTGTCGATCGCCAAGCCCGCAGCCCGCTTCTCCGCAACGAACCCCGGCACGTCCGCAAGCGGCACCCGGTGAACAGTGATGTTCTCGTCGCCATCGCCGCCGCCCTCGCCAACCTTCGTCAGCCCGGTCGCGCGGACCAGCGTGAAGCATTCCGACGTCATTCCCGGTGACGAGTAGAAAACCCCTAAATCCTCGATCGCGTCCGCGCGGTAGCCGGTCTCCTCCTCCAGCTCGCGCCCGGCCGCGACCGCGACGCTCTCGCCCGCGGTTTCGTCACCGACCAGTCCCGCCGGCAGTTCGAGACAAGCTCGTCCCAGCGGCACGCGGAACTGTTCGACCAGGATCACGTCGCCTTGGTCGATCGCGACGATCACCGCCGCAGCGATCTGGCTTTGGCGCGCGGCGAACTCCCACGTGCCCTCGGTCTGTACGGTCAGGAATTTCCCGGCCCAAACGGTCTTGCTCATAGTTCGATCAGCCTGTCGGGAAGTTCGTTGACCGGCGCACCGGTTCTCGGGAAATGTTCGGCGAGCACCCTGCCGATCTGCGCGACCGCATCGGCCATGCCGTCGGCGGGGCGATCGTCGCGAACGCCGGTCAGCACCGCCGCCATCGCCGCACCCCAGGTTTCGTTCGGCACGCGCGAGTGGATGGCGTCGTCGGCAATGATCTCCGCGCGGTGTTCGGCCAGCGACAGGTACAACAGCACGCCGGTCGCGCCCTTGGTGCGCTTCTCGGCCCCCGCGCGAAACAGGAGTAAAGCCCGCCGCCGCACGCGTCGCGCCTTGGTCGCCCCCGGCGTGAGCGCCACCCTCACCGACGTCGCCGCCAACACCAGCCGCACCGCCAAAAACACCAGAGTCACCAGCACCAGCGCGATCGCATACAGCGCACCCTGCGGCGCCGACTGCCAGGGATCGACCAGCGCGTAGATATGGTCCGCCGCGACCGGGTGGAACGCGAGCAGCGCCAGCGTCAGCAGCATCGCCAGCACCGCCCAGTGCAGCGACACGTCGTGATACGCATCCGACTGCCGCGCGACGATCGTGACGATCTCGCCGGTCGTCGCGGTCTCCGCCTGCGTCACGGCCGCGGTGACACGGTCGTGATCGGTTTCGCTCAGCCGCATGTCACCAACTCCCCGATGCGCCGCCGCCGCCGCCGGATCCACCGCCGCCGCCACCGAAACCGCCGCCGCCCCAGCCACCGCCGCCGCTATCGCCGCCGCCGCCGCCGAAGCCACCGCCGCCGCCGCCACCGCCACCACGGGTCATCGCGTCGGCGATGCTCCACAGCACGATCGGCAAGGCACCGCTGCCACCGCCGCGGCTCCCGCCATCGACATACTGCTTGCCGCCCGCACGCCGTGAAATCATCGGAATGACGATCGCCGCCAGCACGATGCCGAAGAAGATCAGCCCGATCGGCACGCCGCCGCCGCCCGAATTCGAACGACGATGCGTTTTGTCATACTCCGCCGCCGCTGCGGTCACCTTCGCGCGCGCCTCCGCATCGGGCAGTGCGAGCTGGTCCGCCACCGCGTTCGTCCCCGCGACGATCCCGCCGGGGATGTCCCCTGCCTTGAAGCGCGGCAGGATCTGCTGGTTGATAATGACGCTGGAGAACACGTCGGTCAGCACCGGTTCGAGCCCGTAGCCGACCTCGATCCGCACCTTCCGGTCGTTCGGCGCGACCAGCAGGATCGCGCCGTTATTGGCGTCCTTCAGCCCGACGCCCCAGCTTCGGATCAGCGCATTGCCGTAATCCTCGATCGGATAGCCTTCGAGATCGGGGACGGTCGCGACGACCAGCTGGTTGCCGCTCGCCTTTTGCAGGTCGTCGAGCCGCTTAGTCAGCGCCGCTTCCTGCTCGGGCGGGATCACGTTCGCCGCATCGACGACGAAGCCGGTGAACTTGGGAAGCGTCTGCGCGCTCGCGGCGGCACTGACGGTGGCGCTTCCCAGCAGCACCGCGAACGCCAGCGTCAGGAGGTGGCGGAGCATAGCGCCCCGATCAGCTCGCGTTGCCGAAGTTCACCGTCGGTGCGGTCTCGGCACCCGGCGTGGTCGCCGCAAACGGTACCATCGGCTTGGCGCCGTAGAAGATCTTCGCGCCGACCGCGTCGGGGAAGGTGCGGATCTTGGTGTTATACTCCTGTACCGCGCCGTTGTAATCGCGCCGCGCGATCGTGATGCGGTTCTCGGTGCCCTCGAGCTGGCTCATCAGCGTGGTGTAGTTGCCCTGGCTCTTCAGCTCGGGATACGCCTCCTGCAAACGCTGGAGCGACAGCCCGACCGCGCCCTGGACGCGCTGATACTGCTCCATCTTTGCCGGATCGGACAGATCGGCGGCCGAAACCTGGACCGAATTCGCAGCCGAGCGCGCCTGCGTCACCTGGACGAGGATATCCTTCTCCTGCGCGCCGGCCGCCTTCACCGTCGCGACGAGGTTGGGGATCAGGTCGGCGCGGCGCTGATAGTTGTTCTGGACGTCGGCCCAGCGCGCCTTGGCGTTTTCCTCGGCGGTCGGCACGCTGTTGATCCCGCACCCGGCCAGTGCCGATGCGAGCAGGATCGCGGCGGTACCGCGGACGATTGGGGCACGTGACATCGGGGCTCTCCTGAATACCTGTGTCACCCTCATAGGACAGTCGGCAGGGTTGGCGAAACCGAAATCGGTGGCTAGCCTGAGCGTCGAACAACAGGGAGGGCGCGGATGCTCAAGGAATTTAAGGCCTTCATCATGCGCGGCAACGTGCTCGATCTCGCCATCGCGGTGATCATCGGCGCGGCATTCGGCAAGATCGTTACCTCGCTGACCGACGACGTGCTGATGCCGATAATCGGCAAGGTCTTCGGCGGGCTCGATTTCTCGAGCTATTTCTGGCGGATGGGCGCGGTGCCCGCGGGCTATGTCGGCTCGCTGACCGATTACGCGGCGCTGAAGAAGGCCGGCGTGCCGCTGCTCGGCTATGGTGCGTTCGCGACGCAGCTCGTCAATTTCGTGATCGTCGCCGGCATCATCTTCATGATCCTGCGCGTGGTTAACCGGACGGCGGCGCTGATCGAGCGCGAGACAGCACGGTTGAAGCGCGAGGAAGAGGCCACGCCGGTCGCGCCTGCGCCAGAACCGGTCGAGATCGCGCTGCTGCGTGAGATCCGTGACGAGTTGAAGGCTAGGGGGTGACCTGCTTGTCCCTCTCCCCCGCGGGGAGAGGGAGGGAGGAGCCGTCAGGCGACGGAAGGGTGATGGGCTTGAGGCTCAGGTCGGGATCCCAACGCCCCTCATCCGACGCTGCCGCGCCACCTTCTCCCCGCAGGGGAGAAGGGTAGAATTACGCCGCTACCAGATCCTCGGCGTTGGCATCTGCCAGGCTCGTCCCATCCAGAATCCGCGCAGTCTCGTCGCGCACCCGCATCATCGCGTAGCGGATCGCGCAATCCGCCTCGCTCTTGCAGTCTAGGCACGGCCGGTACGCGGTCCGGCTCACGCACGGCACCAGCGCGAGCGGCCCCTCGATGATCCGGATAATCTCGCCCAGCGAAATTAAATGGCTCGGCCGCGACAGGCAATAGCCCCCCATCTTGCCGCGATGGCTGATCAACAGCCCGGACTCGCGCAGGTCGGCGAGGATCAGCTCGAGGAATTTCCGCGGCACATTCGCCTCGGCGGCGATCCGCGTCATCGGGATGGGAGGGCCACCGGCGGGGGCGCCGCCAAGGAAGATCATCGCGCGGAGCGCGTAGCGGGAGCGCTGCGTCAACATAATGCAGGTTGCTATGCACGCGCTTTGTGGCGAGCGGAAGGCGGTTTGGCACGCCGCATGCTAGGACTTTGGCGTTTCTCGATAAAAAAGCAGTCCGGACCGGGCTTTTCATCGCGTTGCGGCGCGCCTATATCGGGCATGCCGTCGGGGGAATCTTCCCTTGGCGGCTATGGCGATAAACCGTGGCGTGTCATAGACACAGCGGACCCGGGGGCAGTACCCGGCGACTCCACCACCGCCCTCTTCGCAAGAGGGGGACGATGACGGGGTCGAACTAGGATCGACGTGTGTTCAACGACGCTATGTTTCGCTCGGAATGGGACCACCGCAACGGCCCATACACAAGTGCCAACGATAACGAAGCACTCGCAATTGCCGCATAACTGACGGTCTAACGACCTAGGTTATACGGACGAAAGCGCGGTTCGGGCCACACCGGGCAACAGAAGTGGACACCGGCGGTACGGGGGGCACCGAGCAACAGAAGCTCCCCACTTTCAGGATCATGCAGCCTGGTTGACGCGGTCTCGATCATGCGGCCAGGCGCTCGACCAGTCGCAACACCGGCGGGCTGAAGCCGAGCGGCCCCACCAGACCGTTGGCACGACCACTACGCCGCCGCCCCAATCATAGGCCGGATGTATCCGCCCCCGCAGGCGCAGATCGTAGAGCATCCCCGCGATGACGAACACCGCCATCGATGCGAACAAAGCAAGCGGTGCGAACTTGCCCAGCAACGGCATCGGCAGGATCCGCCCCAGCGCCGGCGACATCACCAGGATCGTCCCGCACACCATCAACCGCTTGTGCCACGCCGCCTGCCGCCTCACCGCGATCGCCCATGCCGTGAGCACGCCGAAGCCGACCACGCCCAGCACGTCGAGCACGAGAAAGACTCCCGGTGGAAAGAACGGCGGCACCCGGTGCTGCTCGATCGCCATGGCCGTGGTCACGATGCCCAGCACGACCATCACGAGCGCAGGGCCCGCGCCAAGCATGCCCAATTGCCGATGGCGTCGAACCGAACCGCGCACGATCAGCCAGTTCTGGACGACGTAGAGCAGAATCCACGTCAAGAAGACCGCTACATGCAGATGAACTTGTGCCGGCAGTTCCAAGAAGTGCCACTGCATGCGCGCCGCGTTGAGCGTGAAACCGAATACTATCGTAGTAGCAATTACGATCGCCATGACCAGAAAGAACCATCGCTCGTTGACGAGTGCGGGACCGCCGCCCGATGGTGCCGAAGCTATCGTGGCCAACCTGCCGCCCCCGCGAGTCGATGTTCGGAAGCAGAACGATGCGCTTAATGGTGAGGCCCGGAAAGTCGTGTCGGAATACGGTCGCAGGACTAAGCGGGTGCGATGCTATTGGACTGTGCTGGGTCCGGCAGCTTGCCATTGAAGATGAACGCGATCACCGGGTATCTTGCGACCAGCAGTACATGCACCGCATAAGGCAACAGGGATCCGACGACCAGTGCTACGAGAAATTCTGCATAAGGGGTCCACGCCACGTGCAACAGGGCCAGTTTCGTCGCGATGATGATCGGAAAATGCAGGATATAGATCGTGAAGGACGCATCCGCGAGCCGGCGTATGAACGGCGGCACCGTTCGGATCGCGACCGCGGATCGCAGGATCAGGACCGAGGCGGCGGGCGGGCACAGCGACATGCCGACGAGCACGATCAGATCGCCGACAACCGCCCGTCCCACCGGATCGAGCATCGCGCCCACGCCACCGAACCAGCATACATATAGTCCGCCGACCGCAATCAGCATGATCATGGGGGTGCGGATCGACGCCGTCATGGTACGGTACAGTAGCGGTGACCGCGCGAGCAGAAAGCCGAGAAGGTAGAAAGGGGCATAGCCGAGCATCAGTTGGACCTGCGACAATGCCGCGGCGTACTCTTTGGGTGCATGCCCCCCCAACATCTGACGCGTGATCATCATGAGCGCGCAGCAGGCGAACGCGGACGATAGCAACAAGACGGTCTGTGCCGAACCGCCGCACCCACGGCCTTCCGCAAGTATGCGCTCGAGGATCCCGATCACGTCATGGCGCTGATCGAGCAGGTGAAACGCATAGCTCATCGGCGCATAGGCGAGCAGCGCAACCAGGAACCAGAGATGATACCAGTCGTGCGCCAGCGTGAACGGGCCATGCGTCCGATCGGCAAGATCCCCGATCATCCAGCCGATCAGCGGGCAGATCACCAGCAGGCCGAACAGCAACGGTACGCCGATCTGGATACTGCGCCGGCCGAGCCATGCCCGCGGCGATCGTCGGCGCAGCGCGTGGCCGCACAGCAATCCCGAGATCAGCATAAAGCTGCCCATTCGAAACGCATGGGATATCAAAGGGATCGCGGCAAAGACGGGTAGGTGTTCCAGCCCTATCGCGCTGTGCAGCACGACGCCACCAAGCATCAGGATCGCGCGCCACACCGACAGGCCTTCGATCCTGGTGCTGACGACGCCGGGGTTCATGCTGGATGACGCGCCGAACATGTCATGTCCGTGGTGTGCGTTGCGGACAGGGGGCCGGGTCGCCCCGCTTGAGGCCCGATTGCAACGCGGGCCGGATCGCCCGCGTCAGTCGCGCATAGCCGGCGGAATTGAGGTGAACGCCGTCGTCGACATAGAAAGGCCCCGGCCGGTGATCGACCAGGAAATAGGGAACGACGTCGACGAACGTCACCCCCGGCGTCCGTGCCGCGATCGTTCGGGCCGCAGTGTTGAACAGCGTCTGTTCGGGCAAATTGCCCCAGCGGGTCGGGGACGGCTTCAACGCCACGACGACGACCGGAACATCCCCCCAGCGTCGCATCCTGAACGCCAGGAACGCGCGCAGGTTGACGACGTCCTCGGCCGCGCTCGCGCCTTTCGCGATATCGTTCTCGCCGGCATAATAAACGATCGCGCGCGGCCGAGACCCGCGCGGCTCGTTGCGGAGCATCTGAAGCAACTCGGGCATTCTGGCGCCATTGACGCCCCGGTTAAGCGCATCCCACGGCATCATGTCCGGTTCCAGCGTCGTCCATTTGTGGATCGAAGAGCTGCCGATGAACCATATTGCGCAGCGATCGGCGCTCCCGTCGCCGGGAAGCCGGGCCGCGGCGTCGCGTGTTTCTGCACGCGATTGCATGACGAACAGCCATCCCCCGAACACGCTACCAAAGACGATCAACGCCAAGCAGAGCTTGCCGATTATAGCCCATATCGGCTGGTGGCGCCGATCGTCGACAAGGCCAGCCGTCAAAGTTTCAAGATTGCCTCGCGCCACTGCGCCTCACCCGTTGCCGTCCCGCCATCCTATCCGAGGGGCGTAAGCTAAAGGTTAAGGGGTCCTCATTGGCTGGGCTTGAAACACTGGCGGCCGGGGATCAGGATTGCTTACCGGCTCCGGTCGACTCATCGTCGAGTGCGAGCAAACGACTAAGTTGCGCGCCTGTATAGGGTTTGCGCACGAAGTTTGCGGTCGCCGGTAGCGATCGATCGGCGCCGTCTTCCGAACCCGACGTCACGAGAATCGCAATATCCGGCCGTCGTTGGTGAACCACGTTGGCCAAGCCGACCCCGTCCAACGAGCCTGGCATCCGGATATCGGTAAACAGCGCACCAATATCCGGACGCTGCTCGAGGCAGGCAAGCGCATCGGCCGCATTGCCTGCTTCCACCACCTCATACCCGGCATCTTCGAGTGCGAAGAGCGAGTGGACGCGAACCAGCGGATCATCATCGACGACCAGAACGACGGACTTGGAGGGAGCATTCATAGCGGTTCGAACAGACGACAGGGACGTCCGTTCCCGTAACAACCATGTTTGCCTCGCTAAATCTGGCAGGCCGAGCACCACATGAAAAAGGGGCCCGGTTTCCCGAGCCCCTCTTCATTTGCCGTTGGGCGGCAAAGCCTTAGTCGCGATCGCCCGTCAGGAACGCCGGCGCGAACTCGGGGGCCTTGTCGCCGTCCGAACGTGCAGCACGCTCGCCGCCGCCATTGCCGCCGCCGTCACGACGGGGGCCGCGGCCACCGCCGTTGCCGCCGGCATCGCGGCCACCGTCGCCATCGCGACGCGGGCCACGCGAGCCACGATCGCCGCCATCACGACCGCCGCCGCCTTCGCCGCGCGGGCCACGACCACCGCCGTTGCCGCCAGCATCACGACCACCATCGCCATCACGACGCGGACCGCGCGGACCACGATCGCCGCCTTCTCGGGGCTCACGTGCAGGACGCGTGTCCTCCAGCTCTTCGCCGGTCGTCTGGTCGACGACACGCATCGACAGGCGAACCTTGCCGCGCGGATCGATCTCGAGAACCTTGACCTTGACTTCCTGGCCTTCGGTCAGGGCGTCCGAGACCTTCTCGACGCGCTCGTTCTTGATTTCGGACACGTGGACGAGACCGTCCTTGCCACCCATGAAGTTCACGAACGCCCCGAAATCGACCAGGTTGACGACCTTGCCGTCATAGACCTTGCCGACTTCGGCTTCCTCGACGAGGCCCTTGATCCACTTGATCGCGGCTTCGATCTGCGCGGGGTCGGACGACGACACCTTGATCACGCCCTCGTCGTCGATGTCGACCTTGGCGCCGGTCTGCGCGACGATCTCGCGGATCACCTTGCCGCCGGTGCCGATGACTTCACGGATCTTCGACTTGTCGATCTGGAAGCTCTCGATGCGCGGTGCGTGGGCCGAAAGCTCCTCACGGGTGTGGTCGAGCGCCTTGGCCATCTCGCCCAGGATGTGCGCGCGGCCTTCCTTGGCCTGCGCCAGTGCCTTGCCCATGATCTCCTCGGTGATGCCGGCGATCTTGATGTCCATCTGCATCGTGGTGATGCCCTCGGACGTGCCCGCAACCTTGAAGTCCATGTCGCCGAGATGATCCTCGTCGCCGAGGATATCGCTGAGAACCGCGAAGTTCTTGCCCTCGAGGATCAGGCCCATCGCGATGCCCGACACCGGACGCTTCAGCGGAACGCCCGCATCCATCATGCTCAGCGAACCACCGCAGACCGTCGCCATCGACGACGAACCGTTGCTCTCGGTGATGTCCGACAGAACGCGGATCGTGTACGGGAACTCTTCCTTGGTCGGCAGCACCGGGTGCAGCGCGCGCCATGCAAGCTTGCCGTGACCGACTTCGCGACGACCCGGCGCACCGAAGCGACCGACTTCACCGACCGAGTAGGGCGGGAAGTTGTAGTGCAGCATGAAGTTTTCGTACGAAAGCCCGTTCAGGCCGTCGATCATCTGCTCCGCATCGCGCGTGCCGAGCGTGGTGGTGCAGATCGACTGCGTCTCGCCGCGCGTGAACAAGGCCGAGCCGTGCGTACGCGGGAGGAAGTGGACCATCGCCTCGATCGGACGGATCTGCGTGGTGGTGCGGCCGTCGATGCGGGTGCCGTCCTTGAGGATGGCGCCGCGGACGATCTCCGCCTCCAGCTTCTTCATCAGCTTGCCGGCTGCCATCTGGTCTTGCGGCGACGCGTCGGCGAACGCCGTCTTGCCCTTCGCACGCGCTGCATTCAGCAGGTCGGACCGCTTGGACTTGTCGGTCACCTTGTAGGCGGCCGCGATGTCCTTGCCGATCAGCTTCTTCAGCTTGTCCTTGGCGGTCGAGAGATCAGCCTGTTCGGCCATTTCCCAAGGATCCTTGGCAGCCTGCTCGGCCAGATCGATGATCAAATTGGCGGCTTCGCGGCAGGCCTTGTGGGCGAACTGCACGGCGCCGAGCATGATCTCTTCCGAAAGCTCCTTGGCTTCCGATTCGACCATCATCACGGCCTGGCCGGTGGCGGCGACGACGAGGTCGAGATCGCCAGCCTTGGCTTCTTCCAGCGTCGGGTTGAGGATGTACGCGCCATCGACGTAACCGACGCGTGCTGCGCCGATCGGGCCCATGAACGGCACGCCCGAGATCGTCAGCGCTGCGGAGGCCGCGACCATCGCGAGGACGTCCGGCTCGTTCTCGCCGTCATACGACAGAACCTGGCAGATCACGTTGATCTCGTTGTAGAAACCCTCTGGGAAGAGGGGACGGATCGGGCGATCGATGAGACGGCTGGTCAGCGTCTCCTTTTCGGTCGCGCCGCGCTCACGCTTGAAGAAGCCGCCGGGGATGCGGCCGCTCGCGGAGAACTTCTCCTGATAATGGACGGTGAGCGGGAAGAAATCCTGCCCTTCCTTGACGGTCCGTGCAGCCGTCACGGCGCACAGAACGACGGTCTCGCCGAGGGTGGCGAGGACTGCGCCGTTGGCCTGGCGCGCAACGCGGCCGGTCTCGAGCGTCAGCGTCTTGCCGCCCCACTGGGCGCTTACGGTCTTGGTATCGAACATTCTTTTTCCTTCACTCCGGTCGCCAGATGCGAACGGGGCCTATGTGCGGGCTAAGCCGGCCCGCGGCGGTGTGGAGCGAGTTGTCGCTCCTAAAGGGATCGGCCGAATTGCCTCTCCCTAAATTCCACCCCGGCGAAGGCCGGGGCCCAATTGGGGTACGCTGCTTGTCGCGCGCGCCGCCAGTTTAAATTCTTTTTGCCATTATGCCAGAAGGGGCGACCTTTCGGCCGCCCCTCTGGTTACTTGGTTACTTGCGGAGACCGAGCTTCGCGATCAGATCCAGATAGCGCTGGCCGTCCTTGTGACGGAGATAATCCAGCAGCGTCCGGCGCTTGTTGACCATCATGAGAAGACCACGACGCGAGTGGTTGTCCTTCTTGTGGCCCTTGAAATGCTCGGTCAGGTTCTTGATGCGCTCGGTCAGGATCGCGACCTGGACTTCCGGCGAACCGGTGTCACCCTCGGCGCGCGAATGCTCCTTGACGAGCTCGGTCTTGCGTTCAGCGGTAATCGTCATGAATTCATGTCCTCGACATCACAGATTGAAACCGCGAACGACCCGGACGTCTCCGTCCTCGACCTCGACCAGCGCGACCGGGACAGCGTCCAGTTCGGCGAAGTATTGGCCATCGTCTGCGGCGATCCCGGCCAAGATACGCCCCTGTCGGAGCGCCCCTGCCTGGTCGGGGGTGAGGGAGAGAGCCGGGATGTCGTCCAGCGCCACCCTCAAGGGCAGAAGTACATCTTCAAGCGCGGAGGCCTTAGCGAGTTCGTCCAGTTTGTCCAGCGATATCGCGGAATTGAGGTCGAACGGACCGGCCTTGGTGCGGCGCAGCATCGTGACGTGGCCGACGGTGCCAAGGGCGAGTGCGATGTCGCGAGCGAGGCTGCGGATGTAGGTGCCCTTCGAGACATGCGCGGTGAGGGTGACCTCGTCGAGGGGGGAGTGGGGCAGGGTGGGCTGCAATTCCTCCCCGGCACGGGGAGGGGGACCGCCGTCCGCTTGGACGGTGGTGGAGGGGGGGGCGCCACCGGCGGAACGCTCGCGGGGGCCCCCCTCCACCAGCTGCGCTGGTCCCCCTCCCCGTGCCGGGGATGATCTCAAGCTGTGGATCGTCACATCCCGGCTAGCCAGCACCACCTCATGCCCAGCCCGAGCCAGATCATAAGCCCGCTCCCCATCCACCTTCAGCGCGGAATACGCCGGCGGCACCTGAGAAATCGGCCCACTGAACTGCGCAAGCACAGCTTCCACCGCCGCCAAAGTCGGCCGCACCTCAGAGGTCGCAATGCTCACGCCCTCCGCATCTAGCGTATCCGTCTGAACCCCGAACATAACCGTAAAATCATAGATCTTGTCGCTATCGAGCATCCGCCCGGCAAGCTTGGTCGCCTCCCCAACGGCGATCGGCAGAACCCCGGTAGCAAGCGGATCGAGCGTCCCCCCATGCCCCACCTTGAACTTCCCATACCCGCCGCTGCGCAAGGCGCGCTTCACCGCCGACACCCCCTGCGTCGAGCCAAGCCCCAGCGGCTTGTCCAGAATGATCCAGCCGTGCATGTCTTAAATCCTAGAATATCGAACGCATGTGGCGGGGATCAATTCCGTCGCCAACCAATCCCGTCGCCGAACGACCCCGTTACCGACCGACCCCGTAGCCAGCCAACCCAAACCCGTCACCCCAGCGAAAGCTGGGGTATCCCACGGGTCAGATGCCGCCCGCCAAATGATGAGATCCCAGCTTCCGCTGGGATGACGGTGGGGGGGGAGCGAAGCGGTGGCATTTTCGACGGGAAACGCTACCCCAAAGCCTCGCAAAAATGCCGCCGACACAGCGCGACATACCGATCATTCCCGCCAATCTCCGTCTGCTGCCCCTCGGCAATCGCGCGGCCACTCCCATCAACCCGCAGGTTCATCGTAGCCTTGCGCCCACACCCGCAAACCGACTTGATCTCCACCAACGAGTCCGCCAGCGCCAGCAACCGCGCCGACCCCGGAAACAGCGCCCCCTGGAAATCAGTCCGCAAGCCATACGCCAGCACAGGTATCCCGACCACATCACAGATTTGCGCAAGCTGATTGACCTGCGCGGACGTCAGAAACTGCGCCTCGTCCACCAGCACGCACGAAATCGCATCCTCCCCGTGCTGCCGAACCACGCAAGCCCCGATATCCGTCTCCGCATCGAACGCGATCGCCGGCGCCTCCAGCCCGATCCGCGACGTGATCGTCCCCGCCGCGAACCGATCGTCGATCGCCGCCGTGAACAACATCGTCCGCATCCCCCGCTCACGGTAATTGAAGTCCGCCTGCAACAGGTTCGTCGACTTCCCCGCGTTCATCGACGCGTAGTAGAAATACAGCTTGGCCATTGGGGGCAAAGAGCGGGAAGGCGGACGGATGTCCAGTGGCGTCGCAGTCTTGGGCCGGGAATTCCGCAACGAGCAAGCTGCTCCCGTGCGACCGCCGCTCATCACCCGTCCCGTGGGACCGCGCCCACCACCCGTTCGTCCTGAGTAGCTGCTGAGCTTGTCGAAGCGGCGTATCGAAGGATGGGTTGGCGCGGGGAATCTGTGCTTCGATACGAGCCCTCGATACGCTTCTTCGAAGCTACTCGGTCTCTACTCAGCACGAACGGAAGAGGGGCGGGCAACGAGCGCGGTGCGGAGCGAGGAGTACTGGATGGGGCGATCGAGCAATCGCTCGACCAGACTAACTCCTGACTGGCTACAAGCGCGGCGCTAGCAGCCCGCCAAGATCAATCTTCCGCCAAATCCCGCGCGATGTGCGGATCACGCAACAATTGGTCGATGTGCGTGCCCTCGTCGAAGCTCTCGTCCGCGAGAAACTTCAGTTTCGCCGCGTACCGCATCTGCACCCGGTTCGCGACTTCGCGCTGGAGGTAGGCGGTGTTGGTCCGCAGCGCCTTCAGCACCTTCTCCTCGTCCTTGCCGAGCAGCGGCTTCACGAAGACGGTGGCGTGGCGGAGATCAGGGGACATGCGGACTTCGGTGATCGTCACGAGGTGCTTTTCGAGCACCGGATCGTGGACGTCGCCGCGTGCGAGGATGTCTGACAGCGCATGACGCGCCTGTTCGCCGACTCGCAAGCTGCGAACGGCCTTAGCTTCTGGGGTATCGGTCTTCATAATCTCTAACTCCCCTCCCGCCTGCGGGAGGGGCCGGGGGTGGGCTCCCGGCCTCGGCGTCTTGCACCGTGGATGGCGGGTGCCCACCCCCCGACCCCCTCCCGCATGCGGGAGGGGGAGTTGTCAGATCAAAGCGTGCGTTCGCGCATCTCGACTTCGAACGTCTCGAGGACGTCACCGGCCTTGATGTCGACGAAGTTCGACGTGAACGTCACGCCGCACTCCAGCCCCGCACGGACCTCGGCGACATCATCCTTGAAACGACGCAGCGACGCGATTTCGCCCTGGTAGATGATGACGTCGTTGCGCGTGATGCGTGCCTTGAGCGCCTTGCGGATATTGCCCTCGGTGACGAGCAGACCCGCCGCCTTGCCGTGCTTGCCCGCCGAGAAGACCTCGCGGATATCGGCACGACCGACGACCGTCTCGAACGCTTCCGGCCCAAGCTCGCCAGCCATCCCCGCCCGGATCTCGTCGATCAGGTCGTAGATGACGTCGTAGTACTTGAACGCGACCTTCTGACGTTCGGCGATCTCGCGCGCCTTGGCGTTCGGGCGGACGTTGAAGCCGATGATCGGTGCACCCGAAGCGGCCGCCAACGTGACGTCCGACTCGGTAATGCCACCGACGCCCGAACTCAGCACGCGCGCCTTGATCAGATCGGTGGAGATCTTGTTGATCGCCCCGACGATCGCCTCGACGGTGCCCTGCGTATCCGCCTTCACGACCAGCGGATATTCGATCGCCTGCTTTTCCTTCAGCGCCGAGAACATGCTCTCGAGGCTGGCAGGAACCGAGGCGGTCCGCTTGTCGGTCTTCACGCTGCGACGATATTCCGCGACTTCGCGGGCGCGTGCCTCGTTCTCGACCACCTGGAACGGATCGCCCGCCGACGGAACACCCGACAGACCGAGGACCTCGACCGGCATCGCCGGACCCGCTTCCTTGATCTGCTTGCCCTTGTCGTCGACCAGCGCGCGGACCTTGCCGCTCTCGCCACCGACCACGAAGATGTCGCCGACCTTCAAAGTCCCACGGTTCACGAGGATCGTCGCGACCGGGCCGCGGCCCTTGTCGAGCTTGGCCTCGATCACCGTACCCTCGGCCGCGCGATCCGGATTGGCGCGCAGTTCGAGCAGTTCGGCCTGGAGCTGGATCTTCTCGATCAACGCGTCGAGACCGATCTTCTTGGTCGCGGAGACTTCGACGTCCTGGACGTCGCCGCCCATGTCCTCGACCACGATCTCCTCGCTCAGCAGGCGCTCGCGCACCTTCTGGGCATTGGCGCCTTCCTTGTCGATCTTGTTGATCGCGACGATCATCGGCACGCCCGCCGCCTTGGTGTGGGCGATCGCCTCCACCGTCTGCGGCATCAGGCCGTCGTCCGCCGCCACCACCAGGATGACGATATCGGTGACGTCCGCGCCACGCGCACGCATCTGCGTGAACGCCTCATGGCCCGGCGTGTCGAGGAAGGTGATCTTCGACTTGTCCTTCAGCGTGACCTGGTAGGCGCCGATATGCTGGGTGATGCCACCCGCTTCGCCGCGCACCACGTCGGTGCCGCGCAGGGCATCGAGCAGCGACGTCTTGCCGTGATCGACGTGACCCATGATCGTGACGACCGGGGCACGTGGGCGCAGCGTCTCCTCGGCGTCGTCGATCGTGTCGTTGGCCAGATCCTGGTCGACATCGCTAACGCGCGTCAGGTTGTGGCCGAACTCGGTGACGAGCAACTCGGCGGTATCCTGGTCGATAGTCTGCGTCATCGTGACGGGCATGCCCATCTTGAACAGCGCCTTGACCAGGTCTGCACCCTTCTCGGCCATACGGTTGGCGAGTTCCTGCACGGTGATCGCCTCGGGGACGACCACGTCGCGGATCTGCTTGGCCTGCGCCTCGCGCGGACCACCGGTACCACGACGCTCCTTCTCACGCGCACGCTTGAGCGCGGCGAGCGAGCGAGCACGCGCACCATCACCATCGCCGAGCGCGCGGTTGACGGTAAGCTTGCCCGAGGTGCGACGATCGTCGCCCTTGCGGTCACGCTGCTGCGGACGCGCCGGGACGGGATCGCGACGGACGCCACCAGCGGGTGCATTCGCACCGGTCGCACCAGGGCGAGCGGCGGTCGTGCCGGCGTTGCCGGTCGTTGCCGGCGCTGCGGCAGCGGGTGCTGCGACAGGCTTTGGCGGCGGCGGAGGACGCTCTGGACGTGCGACCGGCGAGAACCGGCGCGGTGCCGGGAAGGCCGGATCGCGAGTCAGTTCGATGATGGGCGGCGGTGCCGGCGGTGCGACAGGGGCCGGCGCAGGCTTGGGAGCCGGTGCAGGCGCCGCCGCGACCGGCGCGGGCGCAGGCTTTGGTGCTGCAACCGGCGCCGGGGCAGGCGCCACAGCAACGGGAGCTTCGACCGGAGCCGGAGCCGGCGCAGGCGCTGGCGCCGCGACCGGAGCGGGAGCCGCTTCGACCACAGGAGCGGGTGCGGGCGCAGGTGCCGGCGCAACCTCGACCGGCTTCGGCGCCTTGGCTTCAGCCTCGGCACGCGCACGCTCGGCGACGCGGTTACGCTCGTCCTCGATCACCTTGGCGCGTTCGGCTTCCTGGCGACGACGCCCTTCTTCCAGCGTGTTCATGCGCTGCTCTTCGGCCTCGCGGAGCAGCTTGGCCTGGCGCTCCTGCGGCGACAGATTGCTCTGCTGCTGACGCACGGGGGCGGGCGCAGGCTGCGGGGCGCGCGCCTGCGGTGCCGGAGCGGCGGGCGCCGCCGCCCGGGCGGGGGTGGGGGGGGCGGGCGCTGGTGGCCCGCACCGGGTGCGTGGCCGCAGCCGCTGCCCCCCCCCGGGCGGGGGGGGGGGCCCCGCCGCGGGCGGGGGGGGGGGCCCTCCACGAAGGGGGACGCCTGTGGGAGGGACTCCACGAAGGGGGACGCCTGTGGAAGCCCCCCTCCACCATCCTTCGGATGGTCCCCCTCCCCGTGCCGGGGA
>NZ_JALPNF010000009.1 GCF_023195535.1 Sphingomonas faeni
CGCTCGTGATCGAAAACCATCCGTACCGCCCGCTCGCGGACTTCGGGCGCAAACTTGTTCGTCGTCTTGCTCGTCATGGCTCCACCTTCTCAGGAGTTGGAGCCTCCGACAAACCCGGCGCGGTTCAGCAACGCCTCGTCGCGCGATATTGGTCGCGCTACGGGGGCGGTCGCAGCAAACGCCGCATTGGCAGCCACGCCGGGGGCAGCGCTCTCCAGGGTTTCCGCATTGCGCCGCCTTCGCATGGCGAGGCCGCGCCCGACCTTTGATCCGCCGCAAATGGTTGGGCAAAAGAGAACGGTCAAGTCCGACGAGCCTTGGAAAGCCTATAATGACTGAGCGACTGGCGCGCGCCCTAGTCAGGCGCCGACGCTGATGCGGACGATGCCGGACGGCTCGAAGCGACCGGTCAAGTTCGACGGCATATAAGGCGAATACGTGATTGATCGGAAGTGGGGCGTAAGGGACGCGCCGCATGCGCGAGCACAGCTATTGCGACAATCTCAGGTGTTGGCGCAACATCGACTTATCGGCACGTGGGGGGTGCCCACCCAAGTCCAGATGATCAAAGCGCTAAAACTACTGAAGAAGATGAACGTCACCAACATCAAAGTCAGGGCGGTGAAGCCATGATAGCCATACAGGTCGCCCGCATCATTGCTCGGTTTGTGATTTTTGCGGACCTGACAGAGGAAGATGCGCTGGATGCTGATGCCGCTGTTGAGATGATGGAAGTACTCGGCGCCCAGCTTGAAGCACTGGACAAGGGCTTCCTCCGCGAGTTGGTCGACGCCTTCGCTGTTATCGCCGCGGAATATAGTGGTGAAGCGCAAGCGGTAGTGCGCAATATCGCGTATGGGTTTTATCTCGAAGAAGCGCTCGCAGCCGACGATCCGGCGAGGCTGGCCGAGCTGGAAGCGCTGCGCGATGCGAGAGATTGAACGCGACGACACCGGGGCGAGAACGATCTGAAGATCATGCGATCTTGGTGCCGCGACCTTTCGATGAGTGGCGTTCGATATGAATTGTCCACCGATCTGGTTGCCCAGCTTTAGCCCCTGTGGGGCACCACTTTAAAAGCATTCGGCGCATCGATAACGAGGGCACGATCTCGTGTCGCCATCATGGACTTGCAGTATCTAACCGTGGCTTCGTGCGATGGGCAGGCATGCTTTCATGAGGTTTGCAAAAATACTTGGGTGCACAGGATGGTGTATCCATGCTGGGCGCGATTCGGTCCGAGCTCACTGAACTAGCCAAGCCGGCCGAGTATGAAATCCTCTGCCCGGCGATGCCCGCTTTTCAGCGCGGCATAGCCGGGCGCAGTGGCTATCGAGGATGCTAGCGTACGCCCTGCTTGCGCGCCCCAGCGATCATTTTTTGGGCGATCAGACGAACGGCATCGTCGTCTTTCGTCATGTCGGCAGCCGGATCGCCGAGGTGATCGAGGCTCTTTTCCATGAAGTCGAGAAGCCCGTGGTGACGATCCTCGACATACTCCATCAGCTTGAACAGGAGGTGCTCGGTAGCGATTTCACGCTGGCGGGCTTGCGTCGTGGTATCCGCCACGCTCACGTCGCCGAACGCTCGGATGCATCGAACTCGTTGAATGCAGTACGGACTTCGCCGGCCGTGGCATCGTCGGCAACCTCGACCGTGACAACCACCTTGCCGTTCAACTCGGCATCATCGCGAGCCTCGGGGCTCGGGGCGCCTGCTGCGGAGTCGGAGCCAGCTTCCTCGATGCCCGCGGTATTCGCTTCGCCTTCCGGCGCGACCACGACTTTGGCGCGATCTATGTCGAATTGCTGGACCAACCGCTCGACGGTCATCTCGGCTTCTCGGCGCGTATCGAATTTTCCGGTCAATTTCATGTTCGTCTCTCCGGCCGGCATGGCCTTCGGGAACAACCATTCAGATCGCGGCGGGTGCCATGCGGCATGGTTTTGAGGAGCATATGGTTTTGCGGAACACCGGCACGCCGCGATTGACGCGATCCATGGCCGACAATAATCTCAACAGCCAAGCAAAGGCTTTCGAGGCCGAATTCCACCGGACTGGAATGGTGCATGCCCCAACGCGCGCTCAAGCCCGATCAACGCCTTCGCGAGCATCTGGAAGATGCGCTAGTTGATGCAGAAGCACTCGGCTGGACGGTCGTGGCAGCCCTTATATCGGAAGCGCTGGATGCGATGGGGCCGCCCGTCGCGACACGGCGGTAATATTCTGCTGCCATTTACTGGAAATTAGATAAATGGTGACATGAGCACCAAGTGCTTGTAAAAATATGCAAAATTGTCAGTAATCATCGGTCCGGCTGGACGCCGCTGCTCGTATTGCTATCTAAATGAGGGTTGCTAATCCCGCGCCCGGAGAGAGCGCTATGAATACGGAGGCGGGGTTGGTTGCGCATGTGACCCAGACTAATCGTTTTGGACCGAACGTAGCACCAGACCGGACGGCTCCGGTTCATGTCACCCCTTACCGGGGCGACATCGATGGCCTGCGCGCGATTTCGGTCGTTGCGGTCATCATTTACCATCTCTTTCCGACTCGTTTTCCCGCGGGTGGACTGGGTGTCGACATCTTTTTCGTCATATCGGGGTATTTGATCGGGGGAATCGTTCTCGCGAGTGTTGCCGCGCGTCGGTTCACCTTCGGCGATTTCTACCTGCGGCGCCTGCGCAGAATTGTCCCGGCGTTCGTGGTGATGATTATCGTCACGACGATCGTCTCGGCAATCCCGCTCTATCCCGAAGAGTTGACGAGCCTTGCGAAGAGTGCGCTCGCGGCGCTGGCCTGCATCGGCAACGTATTCTTCTATTTCACGTCGGACTATTTCGCGGCGGATAGCGCAACCTTGCCGTTGCTGCACACCTGGTCGCTAGGCGTCGAGGAACAATTCTACCTCGTTTTTCCGTTCCTGCCGTTGCTGATCGCGCATTCTAAATGGAAGCGATCGCTGTTGCCGATCATGATCGCGACGGCCCTGATCTCGCTGGCGGTAAGTGCCACTGCTGTAAAGACGAACCCAGCGGCGGCGTTTTATCTCCTGCCAAGCCGATGGTGGGAGCTGATGGTCGGCGTCCTCGCCTCGCAGGTGCGGGGGGACTGGTTGAAATCCAGGATGCTGGCGCGCATGTTCGGCGCCGCAGCGGGGCTGGGGATGATTGCCGCTTCCCTGCTGCTGGTACGACCGGAGCACGGGTTTCCGGGGCTGGTCGTTCTACCGGCATGCCTGGGTGCGGCGCTGGTTCTGGTCACCGGACAGGGCACGTCGACGATGGTTCATCGCGCCCTGAGCATTTTTCCCGCGCGCTATATCGGTCTTGCCTCCTATTCGCTGTATCTCTGGCACTGGCCCGTCATCGTTCTCTACCGGCAGCACCGCTTGATCGGAAAACTGTCGATATACGATGCTGTTATCGTTCTGGCTGTGACTGCGATCTTGGGATTTGCGTCCTGGAAATTCGTTGAAGGGCCATTTCGTGGCAAGATGACGCCACGCAGACTGGGTGCCTGGTGCGGTGGACTGGTCGCGATCGCTTCGCTGCTGCAGATCGGTATCCTGGCGACCAATGGCCTCCCGCAACGTTTTTCCCCCGCCGTGCTGTCATTGGCGAGGTCAGGCGGGCAGGCTGGATCGATGCGCAAGCCCAAAGCGAACTGTTTTCTCGACAACCAGAGCAGCGTTAGCGATTTCGACAAGACCCGATGTCTCAGTCGGGAGCCGGGCAAGCCTGACTGGCTGCTGGTGGGGGACAGCCATGCATCGATGATGTGGCGCGGGCTCACCACCGTATTGCCGCAGGTGCATTTCCAGACAGCAGTTGTCTTTGGATGCGAGATGCCGCTGGATCCGCTCCCGACCGGTCGGGTATGCGACGACCTAATGCATCAGGTACTGGTCCGGGACCTCGATACCGCCCGGCCCGACGCGGTAGTCGTAACCTGGCGCTGGATCCGGCTGGATATTCCTGCACTTAAGCGTCTTCACGATCGGCTCGCCGGTAGAGGCATTCCCCTGATCGTAATGGGCCCAACCCCTGAGTATTCGATGCCGGTCCCGCGGATCATGGCGGAGAGCGTCAGGCGAAACGATCCGGGGCTGCTGGCACGAACCATCGAGCCGCGCTTGTGGAATAACGATCGTGAACTCGCGGCGCAGGCAAAGACGATTGGGTACACGTATCTGTCTCCGCTCCAGGCAATGTGTCCGCAAAGGCGTTGCATCGTCGAGGGCGCCAACGGCGATCTGCTGTATTTCGATGCCGGTCACTATAATCAACTTGGCGCCGAGACGGCCGTGCGGCGCTTGATCGCGAATGATCCGTCGCAGGGCTGGCCCCTACGTCGCGCCTTGGAAAGCACGAACGCGCAAACTCGATGATGCCGGTGGAGTGGGGGCGGCCTCGGCGGTCGCCTTAGGGTCAGCCCCGTCGGTGTCGTCCGTCGCTATGTTCCAAGTCGCCGGCAACCGGACTAGGGCTCGGTAGCTATGTATGCCGGCATTTATGTCGGCGAACGCCTCCGCCCGTCATCGCTATGTTCATGTTCGCATGCTATATATCGCGCGTGAAAACAGCGATTCCCCATACCTACGCCATCGGCATAGAGCCGGCCGACATCGACTTCATGGGTCATGTCAACAATGCGAATTATCTGAAATGGGTGCAGGCTGCCGTAATCGACCATTGGCAGCGCCTCGCGCCCGCCGAGGCGGTCGCAGGGCACCTGTGGGTCGCGCTGAAACACGAGATCACGTACCGCAAGCCGGCGTTCCTCGATGACGACGTGATCGCGACGGTGCTGCTCGAAAAGGTTCAGGGCGCGCGCGCGTTCTACGAGACAATCATCAAGCGTGGCGAGGATGTGCTCGCCGAGGTGAAGTCGAGCTGGTGCTGCCTCGATGCGGAGACGCTGCGGCCGTCGCGCCTGACGAACAACGTGATCGAGCATTTCTTTCCGAAGGACCCGGCGGCGGCCTGAGTTACAGCCCCATGGCCTTCGCCAAATCTACCTCCCCGGCGAAGGCCGGGGCCCAGGTGGAAAGGTCGCAGTAACGCTGGGCTGCTGCTTGTTATTGCCGTCCCCCGACTGGGGCCCGGCCTTCGCCGGGGAGGTGGCTATGGCAGAGGCGTCGGCTAAACCACCTCATACGGCACCGCCCCGCGGCGGTCCGGATCGACCCGGATCCCGCTGGCCGCCGGGGGAAACGCGCGCTGGTCGCAATCCGTGCGCAGGCAGATACGGCATGACGACCCGATCGGCGTCGCGATCCCGCCGGTCCCCAGAGCATCGGCATAGATGAACTCCGACGCGTTCGCCTCCTCGCACCCGAGCGCCACGGCATAACGCCGCGCCGGCCGCGTGTACGTCTCGGACGGCTTCACCAGACCCTTCGCCATCGAGACGTAGCGGATGCCGTCGGTCGTCTCGATCAGCTGCGTCAGGATGCGGTCGGGGATCGCCACCGCCTCGTGGACGATCCACAACGGACACGCCCCCCCGAACCGAGCGAACTGCAACCGCGTGGCGGAGTGGCGCTTGGTGATATTCCCCGCCATGTCGACGCGACAGAAGAAGAACGGGATGCCTAGCGCCCCCGGCCGCTGCAACGTCGAAAGCCGGTGGCAGGTCTGTTCGAAGCTCGTCCCGAAGATTCGCCGAAGCCGGTCGATGTCGTGGCGGACAGTGCGCGCCTCGGTTCGGAAGCGGGTATAGGGCATGACGATCGCCCCGGCCGCGTAATTGGTCAGCCCCGCGGTCAACAGCGCGCGCGCCGTCTCCGATGCCATCTCCGACGCAGCGACGATCCCGCCGATGACGTCGCCGAACTCATGCCGCGCGACCTGATGCGCGAGCGAGAACAGCGTGGTCTCTCCCGGCTGCGAGCCATCGAGCCTCAGGGTCGCGCCGTCATAATCGCGCAACGGTGCGGCGAGCGCGCCCGAGATCGCAATCGAAACACCTTTTGTCGCAAGCCGAGCCTCCAGCGCCGCGATCCGATCCGCCCCCAGCGTTTCGCCGATCTCCTCCGCGCGCCGGTCGAGCGCATCGACATAATTGCCCGCCGCATGAAACCAGTCGCGCACGTCCTCCCACGGCAGCAACCCCGGCGCCCCAGACCCCGCCACCAGCCGGTCGTCCAGCGCGCGCAACTGCTCCTGCGCGCGGCGGTACGCATCGTGCATCGCGACGAGTCGTTGCGCCAGCAACGGCTGGTGCTTCACCGCGCGCCGCACCGCGGTCTCGTCGAGTGCGGGCGCCTCCACGCTCGTGTCCGACACCGCCTCCAGCGTCGCGATCAGCAGCGCGGTATCGTCCGCCGCATCGATGCTGCCCCAATCCGCCGGAAACTCGCGCGCGAGCGTGATCAGCACGCCCTCCGTCACCGGCCGGTCGCCATTCTCGATCTGCGATAGATAGCTCACCGACAGCCCAATCCGCGCCGCCATCGCCGCCTGACTGATCCCGAGGACGCGGCGCAGGTCGCGCAGGCGGTGTCCGACGAAGAGGCGACGTGCGGGAAGGGTCATGCCCCCGCCTAGTTTGCAAACCTCCACCCGACAAGTTTGCAACATTGCATTTGCGCATCGCATCCCGCTCTGTGAAGGCAATCAGCAGGACGGAGAGACGATGTCATCGACGATCGAAGAGCTTGAACGCCGCCGCGAAGCCGCAAGAGTCGGCGGAGGCCTCAAGCGGATCGGAGCGCAGCACGCCAAGGGTAAGCTCACCGCGAGGGAGCGCCTTGACGTGCTGCTGGACGAGGGTTCGTTCGAGGAGCTCGACATGTACGTCGAGCACAACTGCGTCGATTTCGGCATGCAGGATCAGGTGATCCCCGGCGACGGCGTGGTCACCGGCTCGGGCACGATCAACGGCCGCCTCGTCTTCGTCTTCAGCCAGGATTTCACCGTGTTCGGCGGGTCCTTGAGCGAACGTCACGCGCAAAAAATCTGCAAGGTGATGGACAGCGCGATGAAGGTCGGCGCGCCGATCATCGGCCTCAACGACAGCGGTGGCGCACGCATTCAGGAGGGCGTCGCCTCGCTCGGCGGCTATGCCGAGGTCTTCCAGCGCAACGCGCTCGCATCCGGCGTCGTGCCGCAGCTCTCGTTGATTATGGGGCCCTGTGCCGGCGGCGCGGTCTATTCCCCCGCGATGACCGACTTCATCTTCATGGTGAAGGATTCGAGCTACATGTTCGTCACCGGCCCCGACGTGGTCAAGACGGTGACCAACGAGGTCGTGACGCAGGAGGCGCTCGGCGGCGCGGTGACGCACACGACCAAGACGTCGGTCGCCGACAACGCGTTCGAGAACGACATCGAGGCTTTGCTTGCGGCGCGCGATTTCTTCGACTTCCTGCCCGCGTCGAACCGCGCCATGAACGGGGGGGGCGTCCCCGAACGCCCGACCGCGGACGAGTGGGACCGGATCGAGGAGAGCCTCGACACGTTGATCCCGGCGTCGGCGAACCAGCCCTACGACATGCACGAGCTGATCCGGAAGACCGTCGACGAGGGCGATTTCTTCGAGACGCAGCCGGCGCATGCGGCCAACATCATCACCGGCTTCGGCCGGATCGAGGGCCGCACGGTCGGCTTCGTCGCGAACCAGCCGATGGTGCTCGCCGGCGTGCTCGACATCAATTCGTCGAAGAAGGCGGCGCGATTCGTGCGCTTCTGCGACGCGTTCGAGATCCCGATCGTGACCTTCGTCGACGTCCCCGGCTTCCTGCCCGGCACGGCGCAGGAGCATAACGGCATCATCAAGCACGGCGCGAAACTGCTGTTCGCCTATGCCGAGGCGACCGTCCCCAAGATCACCGTCATCACGCGCAAAGCTTACGGCGGCGCATACGACGTGATGGCCTCGAAGCACCTGCGCGGCGACCTCAACTATGCGTGGCCGACCGCCGAGATCGCGGTGATGGGTGCGAAGGGCGCGGTCGAGATCATCTTCCGCGGCAAGACGCCGGAAGAGATCGCCGAACGCACCGCGGAATACGAGGCGCGCTTCGCCAACCCGTTCGTCGCCGCGTCGAAGGGCTTCATCGACGAGGTGATCCAACCCCACTCGACCCGCCGCCGCATTGCGCTCGGTCTACGGAAGCTCCGCGGCAAGGCGCTGGAGAATCCGTGGAAGAAGCATGACAACATCCCGTTGTGAGTCATGCTTGTTCGGTTATGATAAGCACATTATCATGTCATGCGAAGGAGTCGTGACATGCAGACCGAACGCGTGACGTTTCTGACTACCCCCGATCACAAGGCCGCGCTCGATGCGTTTGCCGCGAGCAATGGCATGTCCGTCGGCCATGTCGTTCGCGAGGCGACGACGCGCTATGTCATCGAGGGCGACATGAGCGAGGACGACCGCTTCAAGCTGTTGATTCACGAACTCGACGAGGCGTTGCCGGCGATGCACGCCGCGCTCGACCAGGCGATCGAAGGGCAACAGCGTTTGCGGGCCGACATCGATGCCATGCTACGGGACGGCGGCTTGTCCGAAGCGGAGTGTGTCGCATGAGCATGATCGGCGACGCGATGCGGACGATCGAATCCGTCATCCTGCTCCGCAGCAAGGTGGAGCGATTGAACGAAGAACTGGCTGCGACGAATGCACAGGTGCGACGCGTGGTCGATTCGGTCATCCAGATCAACGGACGCCTGATCCGTTTGGAAGCGTTTGAAGAAGTGCGATCAGGGGTACGACCTTTGCCGAGGATCGAGCGGTGATCGCGCTACTGCTTGCACAGGCCGCTATTCCTGCCGCCGCCCCGGCCTGGAAACTCGCCGATCGCACCAATGCGGCGGGCGTGCGCAGCATCTCCGCGTCGGTCACCGGCAATGACGGGCTGTCGCGGTTCGTCGTGAAGTGTGACGTCGGCTCGGAGCCGATCGTCTCGATCCAGTTCATCCAGCCGCAGCCGCTCGGGTCGGGCGCGGACAAGCCGGTCGCGGTGCGCTTCGATGGCGGACCGGCGTTCACCTATAACTGGCAGTTCCCGGGGACCGGTACGTACATCGCCGATCCCGCGGCGATCACCAAGCTGACCAGTTTCCTGGTGAAGTCGAAAACGGTGCGCGTCGAGACGACCAACGGCGCGAGCTTCGCGGTCCAGGCGAACTTCGTCGCGCCGACCGGCGATGCGATGATCCGCCAGGTGCTCGGTGTGTGCGGTTACACGCTCGGTGTCGTTCCCGCGCCGCCGCCAGCGCCCAAGGATGCGCCATGAGCCTGGGTCGCCTCAACCATGTCGGGGTCGCGACGCCGTCGATCGCGAAGTCGGTCGAGACGTATCGGCTGCTGCTCGGCGCGACTGCGATCGGCGAGCCGTTCGACCTGCCCGCGCAGGGCGTGAAAGTGTGCTTCATCGACGCGCCGAACACGCAGATCGAGCTGATCGAGCCGTATGATGAGAGCTCGCCGATCGCGGGGTTCCTGCGCAAGAATCCGGCGGGCGGGCAGCATCATGTCTGTTTCGAGGTGGCGGATATCCACGCGGCGGTTGCCGACCTGAAGGCGAAGGGCGCGACCGTGCTGGGCGAGCCGCGGATCGGCGCGCATGGCACGCCGATCGTGTTCGTGCACCCGAAGGACTTTGGCGGCATGCTCGTCGAGTTGATGGAGACGCCGGGCGATACCGGCGCGCACTAGGAGAGATCTGATGGCCGCGTACGAGCATATCCTGAGCGAACGGCGTGGCGACGTGCTGGTGCTGACGCTGAACCGGCCCGACCGGCTCAACGCCGCGCCACCGGCGATGTTCGAGGAATTGCGCGCGGCGTTGCGTGATCTGGATGGTGCGCGGGCGGTGCTGATCGCGGGCGCGGGACGTGCGTTCTGTTCGGGGGCGGATGTCGGCGGCGGCGCGCTCGGTTCGGACAATCCGGGCGAGGCGACGTACGCGGCGCTGACCGGCAGCTACAATCCGACGATGGCGGCGATCGCCGACCTGTCGGTGCCGGTGGTGAGCGCAGTGCGCGGGCCGGCGGCGGGGATCGGCTGCAGCCTCGCGCTCGCCGCAGATTTCTGCGTCGCGAGCGAGAGCGCGTATTTCCTTCAGGCGTTCGTGAATATCGGACTGGTGCCGGATGGTGGCGCGTCGTGGATGCTGCCGCGGCTGATCGGCAAGGCGCGGGCGACGGAGATGATGATGCTCGGCGAGCGGGTGCCGGCGGCCGAGGCGCTTGACTGGGGTATGGTGCACAAGGTCGTCACGGACGATGCGCTCGACGCCGAGGTGTTTGCGCTGGCCGAGCGGCTGGCGGCGATGCCGACGATCGCGCTGGGGCTGATGCGCCGGGCGATCACCGCGGCGTACGAGACGGACTATGCGACCGCGATGCAGGCCGAGGCGGCGAACCAGCGCGACGCGCGGGGGTCTGCGGACTCGATGGAGGGCGGTCGAGCCTTCCTCGAGAAGCGCAAGCCGGTGTTCACGGGCAAATGACCTGCTTGGAAGGCACCACCCCGGCGGAGGCCGGGGCCCAGTTGGGCAACGGTCAATTGGCTGGTGCTGCGCTGCGTTACCTCGACCTTTCCAACTGGGCCCCGGCCTCCGCCGGGGTGGTGCAAACTCATGACTGACACGCCCAAATCTGCTCCGACCCTCGCCGACTGGCAGACCGCCGCCGCCAAGGAAGTAAAGGGCGCCGACCTCATCTGGCCAACCCCCGAAGGCATCGATGTCAAGCCGCTCTACACCGCGGACGACGTCACCACCGATCCCGGCCTCCCAGGTTTCGCGCCGTTCACCCGCGGCGTCCGCGCGTCGATGTACGCCGGTCGCCCCTGGACGATCCGCCAATATGCCGGCTTCTCCACCGCCGAAGCCTCGAACGCGTTCTACCGCCGCAACCTCGCCGCCGGCCAGAAGGGCCTGAGCGTCGCGTTCGATCTCGCCACCCACCGCGGCTACGATTCCGACCACCCCCGCGTCACCGGCGACGTCGGCAAGGCAGGCGTCGCGATCGACTCCGTCGAGGACATGAAGATCCTGTTCGACGGCATCCCGCTCGACAAGATGTCGGTCAGCATGACGATGAACGGCGCGGTGATCCCGATCCTCGCCTTCTTCATCGTCGCCGGCGAGGAACAGGGCGTCGACCGGAAACTGCTCGACGGGACCATCCAGAACGACATCCTCAAGGAGTTCATGGTCCGCAACACCTACATCTACCCGCCCGAGCCGAGCATGCGGATCATCTCGGACATCTTCGGCTACACCAGCCGCGAGATGCCCAAGTTCAACAGCATCTCGATCAGCGGCTATCACATGCAGGAGGCAGGGGCGACGCAGCTCCACGAGCTCGCCTTCACGATCGCCGACGGCATGGAATATGTGAAATACGGCGTCGCGAGCGGCCTCGACATCGACAAGTTCGCCGGGCGTTTGAGCTTCTTCTTCGCGATCGGCATGAACTTCTTCATGGAGATCGCCAAGCTCCGCGCCGCCCGCGTCCTCTGGCACCGCGCGATGACGCAGCTAGGCGCGCAGGACGAGCGCTCCAAGATGCTCCGCACGCACTGCCAGACGTCGGGCGTCTCGCTCACCGAGCAGGACCCGTACAACAACGTCATGCGCACGACGATCGAGGCGATGGCGGCGATGCTGGGCGGCACGCAATCGCTCCACACCAACGCGCTCGACGAGGCGATCGCGCTGCCGACCGACTTCTCCGCGCGCATTGCCCGCAACACGCAGATCGTGATCCAGGAAGAGACGGGGATGACCAAGGTCGTCGATCCGCTCGGTGGCAGTTACTATATCGAGAGCCTGACGCAGAGCCTTGTCGACGGCGCGTGGAGCCTGATCGAGCGGATCCAGTCCGAGGGCGGCATGGCAAAGGCGGTCGCGGCGGGCTGGCCCAAGGCGATGATCGAGGAAGCCGCCGCCGGCCGCCAAGCGCGCGTCGATCGCGGCGAGGACGTCATCGTCGGCGTCAACAAGTACAAGCTCGCCGAACAGGACGCGATCGAGATCCTCGACGTGGACAATGTGGCCGTGCGGGCAGGGCAGATCGAACGCATCAACCGCGTAAAGGCGACGCGCGACGAAGCCGCCTGCCAAGCCGCACTCGATGCTCTCCGCGAAGGCGCACTACGCGGCAATCCTCCCCGGAACGGGGAGGGGGACCAGCCAACGGCTGGTGGAGGGGGGGCTCCACAAACGGACCCTCTCGTGGAAGCCCCCCTCCGTCAGCCTTCGGCCGCCACCTCCCCGGAACGGGGAGGATTTGAGAATAACCTCCTCGCGCTCGCCGTCGAGTGCGCTCGCGCCCGCGCCACGCTCGGCGAGATTTCCTCCGCGATGGAGGACGTATTCGGCCGCTACGGCACGCAGCCGACCCCCGTCTCCGGCATCTACGGCGGCGCGTACGAGGACGACGCGCGCTGGACCCGCCTGACCGACGGCGTCGAAGCCACCGAGCGCCGGATGGGCCGCAAGCCGCGCATGCTCGTCGCCAAGATGGGCCAGGACGGCCACGACCGCGGTGCCAACCTCGTCTCGTCGATGTTCGGCGACCTGGGCTTCGAGATCGTCCCCGGCCCGCTGTTCCAGACCCCCGCCGAAGCCGCCGCGCTCGCGCTGGAAAAGGACGTCGACATCGTCGGTGCCTCGTCGCTTGCCGCCGGCCACAAGACGTTGATCCCCGAGCTGATCGGCTATCTCCGCGAGGCGGGCCGCGCCGATATCAAGGTGATCGCGGGTGGCGTTATCCCCGCACAGGACTATCAGGCGCTGCGCGATGCCGGGGTCCAGGCGATATTCGGCCCCGGCACCAACCTGATCCAGGCCGCCGAGGACGTGTTGAAGCTCCTCGGCCACAACATGGCCCCGCAAGAGGAAGCCGCAGAATGACGACCACTACGCTGATGTCCCCCTCCCGCTCGCGGGAGGGGCTAGGGGAGGGCAGTGCCGCAAACACTGCCGCCGCCGCTTCTGGACACCCCCTCCCCCGACCCCTCCCGCAGGCGGGAGGGGAGTCTAGGACCGACTGGACGCGTCCCGAAATCGCCGCGCTGTTCGATCTGCCGTTCGACGAACTCATGTTCCGCGCACAGACCGTCCACCGCGCGCATCACGCGATCGGCGAAGTGCAGCTCTGCACGCTCCTGTCGATCAAGACCGGCGGCTGCCCCGAGGATTGCGGCTATTGCTCGCAGTCCGCCTCGTCCGACTCCGGTCTCAAGGCGGAAAAGCTGATGGACGTCGACGCGGTCCTCGCCGACGCCGCGCAGGCCAAGGCTGCGGGCTCGCAGCGTTTCTGCATGGGTGCCGCTTGGCGCAACCCGAAGCCGCGCGACATGCCGAAGGTCGTCGCGATGGTCGAAGGCGTCCGCGCGATGGGGCTCGAGACGTGCATGACGCTCGGCATGCTCGACGCGGACCAGGCCAAGCAACTCGCCGACGCCGGCCTCGATTACTACAACCACAACATCGACACCTCGCCGGAGAATTACGCCAACGTCATCACCACGCGCACCTTCGGCGATCGGCTGGAGACGCTGGGACACGTGCGCGACGCGGGCATCTCGGTGTGCTGCGGCGGGATCGTCGGGATGGGCGAGACGCGCAGCGACCGCGTCGGCTTCGTCCACGCGCTCGCCACCTTGCCGCGCCATCCGGAGAGCGTCCCCGTCAACGCGCTGGTCCCGGTCAAGGGCACGCCGCTCGGCGACATGCTCGCCGGTACGCCGATGGCGCAGATCGACGACATCGAGTTCGTCCGGACGGTCGCGGTCGCGCGGATCACGATGCCGCTCAGCATGGTGCGGTTGTCTGCGGGGCGCGAGAGCATGTCTGAGGCCACCCAGGCGCTCTGCTTCATGGCGGGCGCGAACTCGATCTTCACCGGCGACAAGCTGCTCACCACCGGCAACGCCGGCGACAGCGCCGACGCGACGCTGCTGGCTAAGCTCGGCATGAAGCCAATGGTCGGCGCGGAACCGATGCGGGCCGCGGCGGAGTAGTTCCCCTCCCGCTTGCGGGAGGGGTTAGGGGAGGGCCTGTCCTCCCGCACCATAATATCCGCGCGTGGACAGGCCCTCCCCCGGCCCCTCCCGCAGGCGGGAGGGGAGCGAGAATGTTCAAGAAAATCCTGGTCGCCAATCGCGGCGAGATCGCGTGTCGGGTCATGCGGACCGCCAAGGCGATGGGCATCAAGACCGTCGCGGTCTATTCCGACGCCGACGCGCGCGCACCGCATGTGCTGATGGCCGACGAGTCCGTCCGGCTCGGGCCCGCACCCGCCGCGGAGAGCTATCTCAAGGCCGAGCTGATCCTGCTCGCAGCCAAGGAAACCGGCGCGGACTGCATCCATCCGGGCTACGGCTTCCTCTCCGAGCGCGAGAGCTTCGCACTGGCCTGCGCCGAGGCCGGGATCGCGTTCGTCGGACCGCCGCCTAACGCGATCGCCGCGATGGGCGACAAGATCGAGTCGAAGAAGCTGGCGAAGGCGGCGGGCGTCAACGTCGTGCCGGGCTATCTCGGCGAGATCGACAGCACCGATCACGCGGTCGAGATCGCCGGCGGCATCGGCTATCCGGTGATGATGAAAGCGTCGGCGGGCGGTGGCGGCAAGGGCATGCGGCTCGCGTACAGCGAACAGGACGTCCGCGAAGGCTTCGAGGCGACCAAGCGCGAGGGACTCGCCAGCTTCGGCGACGACCGCGTGTTCATCGAGAAGTTTATCGAAAGCCCGCGCCACATCGAGATCCAGCTGATCGGCGACCAGCACGGCAACATCGTCTACCTCAACGAGCGCGAATGCTCGATCCAGCGCCGCCACCAGAAGGTCGTCGAGGAGGCGCCGTCGCCGTTCGTGACGCCCAAGATGCGCAAGGCGATGGGCGAGCAGGCGGTCGCACTTGCGCAGGCGGTTGGGTATTATTCGGCGGGCACGGTCGAGCTGATCGTCTCGGGCGCGGATACGACGGGGGAGGGGTTCTACTTCCTCGAGATGAACACCCGGCTCCAGGTCGAGCATCCGGTGACGGAGGAAATTACCGGGCTGGACCTGGTCGAACTGATGATCCGCGTCGCTGCCGGCGAGCCGCTCGGGTTTACGCAGGACGAGGTGAAGCTGAACGGCTGGTCGATCGAGAACCGGGTGTATGCGGAAGACCCGTATCGCGGGTTCCTGCCGAGCATCGGCCGGTTGGTGCGGTATAATCCGCCCGAAACTTCGGCATCCTCTATCGCACCATTGCTCGACTCGCCCCGCCCAACCCCGTCACCCCAGCGAAAGCTGGGGTATCCTGGTAATGGAGCAGGTGACCCGAACGGGGAGACCCCAGCTTCCGCTGGGGTGACGGACATTGTGGGGGCGGATGGGATGGGTTCCGGGGGACACGGCACCGCCGCAGAACCTCGCGTCCGTGTCGACGACGGCGTCCGCGAGGGCGGCGAGGTCAGCATGTTTTACGACCCGATGATCGCTAAGCTCATCACCTGGGCCCCCACCCGCGAGGCTGCGATCGCCGCGCAGATCGCCGCACTCGACGCGTTCGAACTCGAAGGCCCCGGCAACAACATCGATTTCCTCTCCGCGATCATGCAGCATCCGCGGTTCCAGTCGGGCGCGCTGACCACCGGCTTCATCGCCGAGGAATATCCCGAAGGCTTCCACGGCGCGCCCGCGGACGCCGAACTGCTGAAGACGCTCGCCGCGGTCGCCGCCTTCGCCGCGACCGCTGAGGCCGACCGCGCCCGCCGCATCGACGGCCAGCTCGGCAAGCGCCTCCGCCCGCCGGCCGACTGGGTGGTGACGATCGACAAGACCGACCACGCCGTCACGGTTTCGACCGACGGCATCATGGTCGATGGCGAAGACCTGGATCTTGCGCTCGAATACACGCCGGGCGACCGGATGGTGGTGGCCGACGGTCACGGCGCGGACGGCGACGAGCACCTGACGATCCGCATCGCCAAGGCGCGCGCCGGCTTCAAGCTGACGACCCGCGGCGCAAGCCATGTCGCGCGCGTGTTGCCCGCCCGCGTCGCGCCCTACACCGCGCACCTGATCGAGAAGATCGCGCCCGATCTGTCGAAGTTCCTGATCTGCCCGATGCCGGGCCTGTTGGTCCGGCTCGACGTCGCGGCGGGCGACAAGGTCGAGGCGGGACAGCCGCTCGCGGTGGTCGAGGCTATGAAGATGGAGAACATCCTCCGCGCCGAGAAGACGGGCACGGTGAAGTCGGTTGCCGCGAGGACGGGCGATAGCCTGGCGGTGGATCAGGTGATCCTCGAGCTGGACTGAGCGACGCGCCGTCCAGTTCTGCTTCAGCCAACGTCTGTAGCTATCGCCCCGTCATGCCGGGCTCGTTCCGGCATCCACCGTTCCGCACATCCGAGAGACTTGAGTGTGCGGGTCCGTGGGCCCCGGCCTCCGCCGGGGTGACGGAACGGGGTGGAGGGATGTTCGTGACAGCGACTGCTGGATAAGCGATCCGCCTCCGCGGGAGAACAAGGGTGTGACGATCGTATGTGCGTGATCTCGCCCCAATAGCTCTACCCCGGCGGAGGCCGGGGCCCAGTTGGGAGCGGCTGATGATCGAGACCGGCGCTCCGTTACCGCGACCTTTCCAACTGGGCCCCGGCCTTCGACGGGGGGAGGTGCGCATGAGGGCGGAAGCTCTCCCAAAGCATCGTCCGATACCGGTGGCTTTCACCTCTGGACCGCCACCCCCTCCCGTTTCCGGCCCCATCGCTGTACAGAACCCCGGATGACTCTCCTTCGTTACCTCGCCGCGCTCCTCCTCGCGCTCACCGCGCTCCCCGCCACCGCGCAGGACGAGCCAAAGGTCGCGACTGTCGCCGCCAGCCTCACCAAGGCCTCGGCGGAGCTCCAGGCGATCGACGACGCCACCCCCGCCGCGCGCGACGACAAGGCGCGGCAGGCGTTGCGGGATCGCGCGCAAGTCGTGCAGACCACCGCTGCCGACGCGGTCCGCACGCTCACGCCCGAGATGGCGCTCGTCCAGGCGCGCGTGACCGAACTTGGCGCCGCCACCCCCGGCGTCGTCGAAGCGCCCGAGATCCGCCAGCAGCGCCGGCTCCTCGCGCAGAGCCAGTCGGCGATCGACTCGGCGATCAAGCGCGCGCGGCTGATCGGGATCGAGGCCAAGCAACAGATCGACGATATCGGTGCGGCCGAGGCGGAGGAACTCGGTCAGCAATTGTCCGAGAACACCGGCTCGCCGCTGTCGCCGACGTCATGGGCGGCGATCGTCGACCATTTTCCGCGCGACTCCGCGAGGCTCAAGCGGTTCGCGGAAACCGAACTCCGGCAGTTCGGCCAGCGGTTCGATCGACGCGCCGCGATCGGCCTGTTGATCGGTGTACTGACCGCACTCGTCCTGCTCGTTCCGCTCCGGCGCTGGCTGCACGGCGTCGGCCGGCGCTACGCCACCAACCACGCGCCGGGCGGGCGCTTGCGGCGGTCGGCCTACGCGTTCTGGCTGGTCGTGATCGGCACCGCGCTCCCCGGATTCGCCGCACTGGCGATCGTCGTGTCGCTCCGCTGGGCCGGACTCGTCTCGCCCGCCTGGAGCAGGTTCGGCGCGATCTTCGTCGGCATCTCCTTCTTCGCCGCCTTCGTATCGTCGCTCGGCGGCGCGCTGTTGCTGCGGACCCAGCCGACCTGGCGGTTGCTGCCGATCGGCGATGCCGCGGCCCAGGCGCTCAGGCCCTATAGCTGGATGGCGGCCGCGCTGATCTTCTTCGGGCAGTTGCTGATCGCCACCAACATGCTGATCGGCGTCAGCGCGCCCGCGTCGAGTGCGGCCAACGCGGTCGTCGCGTTGCTGCACATCGTGCTGCTCGGCGCGATCCTCGTCACGCTCGGCCGGTTGCGCGCCGCGGCCTTGCCCGACCCTACCAAGCCTGCGCGCAACACGCTGCTCGCGATCGTCGCGACGCTCGTCTGGCTGGTGCTGATCGTCGCGCTCGGCGCTGGCCTGCTCGGCTATGTCAATCTCGCGCTGAAGGTCGCGACCTGGTTGGTCTGGGGCGCGATCGTCGGGGCGACGCTGTATCTGATGATGACCTTCACCGACGATGCGTGCCGGACGTTGCTGTCGAGCGGCAACCGCCTCGGTCGCTCGGCGAACAGCGGCTTCGGGGTCGACAACAAGACCGTCGACCAGATCGGCGTGCTGTTGTCGGCGGTGCTGCGGTTGTTGCTGATCCTGCTCGCGGTCGGCGCAGTGATGGCGCCGTTCGGCGCTGGCGTCGGCTCTGCGTTCGAACTGTTCGGCACGGTCGCGAACGGCATCACCGTCGGCCAGGTCACGATCTCGCCGGGCGCCGTGCTGCGCTCGGTCGCCGTGCTGTTCGTCGCGCTGGCGATCATGCGCGGGCTCCAGCACTGGCTGGTGAACAGCTATCTCCCGACCACCGCGATGGATGCCGGCGCGCAGAATTCGGTGACGATGGTCGCGCGCTATGCCGGGATCATCGCCGCGGTGCTGTGGTCGCTCGGCGCGCTCGGTATCGGCATGGAGAAACTCGCCGTCGTGCTGGGTGCACTGTCGGTCGGGATCGGCTTCGGCTTGCAGGCGATCACGCAGAACTTCGTCTCGGGGCTGATCCTGCTCGCCGAGCGCCCGGTGAAGATCGGCGACCTGGTCCGGATCGGCAACATGGAGGGCGACGTGAAACGGATCAACGTCCGCTCGACAGAGATCCAGGTCGCGGATCGCTCGACGCTGATCGTGCCGAATTCCGAGCTGATCACCAAGACGATCCAGAACATGACGCTGGCCGCGCCGATCGGCCGCGTCCAGCTGCAGTTCTCCGTGCCGCTCGAGGAGGATCTGGATGCGGTGCGGACCATGTTGTTCGCCGCATTCGCCGACAAGCACGAGGTGCTCGACGAGCCCGAACCCAAGGTGTTCATCGACTCGATCGACGCCGGCCGTGCCAAGTTCAACTGCTTCGCCTATGTCGCCAGCCCGCGCGATGCGTACCCGGTGCGCAGCGAACTGCTGTTCACGCTGCTCCGCCAGTTTCGCGAGGCGGGGATCGAGGTCGGCTCGACCGCGACCAAGATGGAGCTGGTCGGGTCTTTCGCGCCGACGCCGCAAGCCTCGGACGAGAATGCCGGCGCAAACGCGGATCCGAACAGGGCGTAGGGCACGCGTGCGGAAGCTCGATCCTGCCGCCATCGTCCCGCACGAGGACTTTAAAGACTCCGACTCAAGCATTTTCGGCAGCCGGATCGGTCTGCGACGGTCTTGCCCGGCGCCTCGAACTGGTCGAAACGACGGCATGACGATCGCACGCACCGGGCCGCGCCCCGAATTTTGCCGCGCATGAGCGCCCCCGCCGACCCGCTGCGCCCGAGCAGCGTCCTGATCGCAAGCGTCGCCACCGCGGCGCTGGCGGGGCTGTTGTTCGGCTTCGACACCGCGGTGATCGCCGGCGTCACCGGCGCGCTGAAGGCGAAGTTCGCGCTCAGCGAGGCGTGGCTCGGCTTCACCGTATCGTCGGCATTATGGGGAACGCTGATCGGCGCGTTGTTCGTCGGCATGCCCGGCGATCGCTATGGCAGTCGCAACGTGCTGCGGATGCTCGCCTTCCTGTATGTTGTCACCGCGCTCGGCTGTGCATTGGCGTGGAACTGGCACAGCTTCCTCGGCTTCCGCTTCATCAACGGCATCGCGATCGGCGGCTCGTCGGTGCTGGCACCGGCCTATATCGCCGAGCTGGCGCCGCCTGCACAGCGCGGCAAGATGGTCGGCGGATTCCAGTTCGCAGTCATTCTCGGCATCCTGCTCGCCTATGTGTCGAACGCGATCATCGGCTCGCTCGGGCTCGGCGATGTCGAGTGGCGGTGGAAGCTCGGGATCGTCGCAGCGCCGTCGCTGGTGTTCTTCGCGCTGCTGTTCCGCATTCCCAATTCGCCGCGCTGGCTGCTCGCCAAGGGACGCGATGCGGAGGCGAAGGACGTGCTGGCGATGGTCGGGATGAGCCCCGACATCGCGCGGCGCGAACTCGATGCGCCGAAGGGCGACGCCAAGCTCTCCTGGTCGCGCCACCGCAAGCCGATCACGCTCGCCTTCCTGGTCGCGATGTTCAACCAGTTCAGCGGCATCAACGCGTTCCTCTATTACCTCAACGACATCTTCAAGGCGTCGGGCGGCAGCCTCTCGCCCGATCTCCAGGCGGTGATGATCGGTGTCGCCAACATGGTCTTCACATTGCTCGGCATGCTGCTGATCGACCGGATCGGGCGGCGCACGCTGCTGCTCTGGGGCTCGGCCGGCATGACCGCCGCGCTCACCGTCGGTGGGCTCGCGCTGCTGGGAGTCCTGCCGAGCGGGCTGCTGCTGCCGTCGCTGATCGTCTTCATCATGTTCTTCGCCCCCGGCTCGGGCGCGGTGATCTGGGTGTATATCTCGGAGGTGTTCCCGCAGAACGTCCGCGCGCGCGGATCGAGCATCGGCTCGTCGAGCCATTGGGGCTGGAACGCGGTGATCGCGCAGGTCTTCCCCGTAGCCGCAGCCTGGTCGGCGGGCGTGCCGTTCCTGTTCTTCGCCGCGATGATGGCGGTGCAGTTCGTGACCGTGTTCTTCTACTTCCCGGAGACCAAGGGCGTGCCGCTGGAAGACATGGACGCACATCTGGCGCGTTGAACGGGCATAATCCTGCGACAATTGCCCTTTAGTCGAGCCCCTTGATCGACGGCGATCATCGGGAAATAGCGACTATGCGTACATTGGGTCTGGTTCTGGCGGTAAGCGCGCCTGCGATGGCGGCGGCGCAACAGGCTCCGTCGACGCCTGCCTCAACTGCTGCCGCGCAGGTTACCGAGGAGGACGAAGCCGGCGAATCTGAGGAGATCGTCGTCACCGGATCGCGCAAACTGCCCGGTTCGGTGATCGGCGACATTCCGCCCGACCAGAGCCTGGGCCAGGCCGAGATCCGCTCCTACGGCGTCAGCTCGATCTCCGACCTGCTGAGCGAACTGAGCCCGCAGACCACCAGCGGACGCGGCAGCGGCGGTGCGCCCGTCGTGCTGCTCAACGGCCGTCGCATCTCCAGCTTCAGCGAAATCCGCGACATCCCGACCGAGGCGATCCAGCGCGTCGAGATCCTGCCCGAGGAGGTCGCGCTCAAATACGGCTATCGCGCGGACCAGAAGGTCGTGAACTTCGTCCTGCGCCGCCGGTTCCGCGCGGTGACCGCCGAGGCGACCGACAAGATGCCAACCGAAGGCGGCAGCAACACGCCACAGGGCGAACTCGACCTGCTCAACATCGCCCGCGATCGCCGGGTCAACCTGCATGTCGAATACACCTCGACCTCGGCGCTGACCGAGGCCGAGCGCGACATCACCCCGCCCGCCAGCACCGCGGTCGGCGCGAACGGCGCCATCGTCGATGCCACGCCGTTCCGCAGCCTGCAGGCCGCAACCAGCACCTTCACCGCGAACAGCGTGTATGCCCGCAACATTTTCGGCAACATCGGCGCGACCATCAACGGGCGGATCGAATCGACCGACAGCCGCAGCCTCAATGGCCTGCCCGTCGCCGCGCTGACTTTGGCGGATGGCACCGTCGTCAACCGCGCCTTCGACGACGAGGGTTTCCTCCCGCTCGCGCAGCGCGTGTCGTCGATCGCCGCGCATCTCGGCACCACGCTCAACGGCGATATCGGCACGTGGCGCTGGAACGTCACCGGCAATTACGACCGCAGCGACACGCAGACCTTCACCGATACCGGCGTCGACGCGACCGCATTCCAGACGCGGCTGACCGCCGGCGATCCGACCGCCAGCCCGTTCAACCGCCTTACCGCGAGCGATATCGGCGCGGCCCCCGGCAGCCGCGCCTATGCCAGCCAGAGCACCGGCGGCGTCGATGCGGTGGCAAACGGCACTGTATTCAATCTTCCCGCAGGGGCGGTCTCGACGACGCTCAAGCTCGGCGCGGAAACCGCCGATTTCAGCAGCCGTTCGTCCCGCACCAATGATCTGCTGGTCGGTCAGGTGACGCAGCGCGGCATGGTGTCGCGCGATACCGTCAACGGCCAGGTCAATGTCGACGTGCCGTTGACGAGCCGGTCTAAGGACGTGCTGCCGTTCCTCGGCACGCTGTCGGCTAACTTCAACCTCGCCCAGGATCACCTGTCGGATTTCGGCACGCTGACGACGCTTGGCTATGGTGCGAACTGGTCGCCGATCGAGGGCGTGCGCGTGATCGCCTCGGTGACCGACACCGATCAGGCGCCGACCGCGCAGCAACTCGGCAACCCGTCGATCACCACGCCCAACGTCCGGATCTTCGATTACGTGCGCGGCACGACCGCGACCGTCACGACGATCAGCGGCGGCAATCCCGGGCTCATCGCGGACAATAACCACGTCAAGAAGGTCGGGCTGACGCTCAAGCCGTGGACCGCCAAGGACCTGTCGATCACCGCGAACTATGTCGAGAGTCGCGTCGAAAACCCGATCGCGGCCTTCCCGTCGGCGACGGCCGCGATCGAGGCGGCGTTTCCCGACCGCTTCATCCGCGACGACGCGGGCAATCTGCTGCAGGTCGATCGCCGCCCGATCAACTACGCCCGCAGCGAACGCTCCGAACTGCGCTGGGGCATCAATTTCTCCGCACCGCTGAAATCGAAGATCCAGCGCGAACTGGAGGCGTATCGCGCAGGGACCGGCCCCAATCCGTTCGAGGGGATGCAGCCCCCCGGCGGTCTCCGTCGTCCCGAAGGCGCCGGTGGTGCCGGTCCTGGGGTCGGCCGGGGTGCCGGTCCGGACGGTGGTCCAAGGGGCGGGGGCGGCCGTGGCGGCGGGCGCGGCTTCGGCGGTCGCGGGGGGCAGGCGGGCGGCCGCGTGCAGTTCGCGGTCTATCACACCTGGCACTTCACCGACCGGGTGCTCGTCGCGAACGGCGGCCCGAGCCTCAACCTGCTCGACGGCGACGCGATCGGCAGCAGCGGCGGCCAGTCGCGCCACGAACTGGAGGCGCAGGCGGGCTATACCAACAACGGCCTCGGTGCGCGCATCTCCGCCAACTACGCGACCGGTACGCGCGTCAACGGCGGCACCGTCGCCGCACCGGAAACGCTCAACTTCGGCGGCCTCGCGACCGCCAATCTCCGTCTGTTCGCCGACCTCGGCCAACGCCTCGAATGGGTGAAGGCGCACCCGTGGCTGCGCGGCATGCGCGTGAGCTTCTCGGTAGAGAACGTGCTCAACACCCGCCAGCGCGTGACCGACGCGACCGGCGCGACGCCGAACAACTACCAGCCGGATTACCTCGACCCGCTAGGCCGCACCGTCCGCCTCAGCATCCGCAAGCTGTTCTTCTAAGATTCCCTCGCCCCCGACAAACATTATCCGTCATCCCCGCGGACGCGGGGACCCATAGGCTCGGAGCCTGGCGATTTTATCAGACCCCTCAGCCCCTATGGATCCCCGCCTTCGCGGGGATGACGATGGTGAACTTGGAGGGTATTCGGAGAGGCGGGGCGAGGGCAGTTAAAGCCCGACCTTCGCCGCCAGCCACAGCGCCGCCGCCTCGGGCGTCTGCTTGTCCGCATCACGATCGACCTGATAGTTCGCCGCGCGCATCGCCTCTACCGGGATCCGCCCGACCAGCGGCTTGAGCGCACCCACGAACTTCGTATCCCCAGCTCGCTTCGGTGCCACCATCATGATCGCATCATAGCCGGGAATTGCCCGCCGCGGATCGCTGAGCACCGTCAGCCGATCCGCCGCGATCCGTCCATCCGACGAAAACGCCGAGATCACGTCGACATTGCCGCTCTCCAAAGCGCGATACATGAAGGTCGGGCTGTACGGCGTCGTCTTGGCGAACCGCAACGGATAGGCGCGCTTCACCGCCGCCCATTCGGGGCGTTCGAGAAACTCCAGATCGCTGCCCAGCGTCATGCTCGAGGAGGCCTTCGCCAGATCGTTCAGGCTGGCGATCCCCTTGGCCTTGGCCGCGTCCGACGTCATCGCGAACGCATAGGCATTCTCGAACCCGAGCGACCCGACCAGCCCGACGCCGTGTTCGCGCGTCGCCCAGTCGCCGATCGCCGCGACCATCGGCGCGCGTTCCGGCACGTCGCGGCGCTTCATCTCGTTCGCCCAGATCGTCCCGGCATAATCGACATACACGTCGATATCCCCGGTCGAGAGCGCGCCGAAGACCACCGCCGAGCCCAGCCCATCGCGGTACTGCACGGTATAGCCGGCACGCTCGAGCCGATCGCCGATCAGCCGCGCGAGGATATATTGCTCGGAGAAATTCTTCGCACCGACCACCACCGTCCGGTCGCCGCCGCCCCTCGGCCACAGCGGCGCCGTCGCCACCGCAGTCCCCGCCACCAGCACCGCGGTGCATGCGATCCACAGCCAGCGCCGCCGCGCGCGGATGCCGTATTCGATCCCGCCGATCAGCGCGTCGACCGCCAGCGCCAGCGCCGCCGCCGACACGCAACCGGCAAGGACCAGCGCCCAGTTCTGCGTCTGGAGCCCGGCAAAGATCATGTCGCCAAGGCTCGGCTGGCCCACGGTGGTCGACAATGTCGCCGCACCGATCGTCCACACCGCCGCGGTTCGAATGCCCGCGATCAGCACCGGCGCGACCAGCGGTGCCTCGACCAGCCGCAGCTTCTGCGCGGGCGTCATGCCGACCGCATCGGCCGCCTGGATCACCGCCGGGTCGATCCCGTGCAGCCCCGCCACCGCATTCCTGATGATCGGTAGCAGCGCGTACAACGTCAATGCGATCAGCGACGGCAGGAAGCCGAGCGCCGGGATCCCGCCGCCGACCAGCGCGGACAGGCTCAGCAGCAGCGGATAGAACAGGGCGAGCAGCGCAAGGCTCGGGATCGTCTGGACGAGGCTGGCAAACCCGAGCGAGACGCGCGCAACGGTCGCATTGCGCGCGGACCAGATTCCCAGCGGCAGGCTGATCGCGATCCCCAGCAGCAGCGCCGATGCCGACAACAGGACATGCGCGGCGAGCAACGGCGGCACGCGGCCGAGGGCTTCGAGAAACGCGCTCAAGCGACCAGCGCCTGAAGGCGTTCGGCCTGCGCGCGCGGCACCTGCACCAGCGCCTGCGCGTCGTCGCCACCTTTGCCCGCGACCAGCTCGGCCGGGGTCGCATCGGCGACGATCCGCCCCGCCTTCATCACCAGCACGCGATCGGCGAGCAACAGCGCCTCCGCCATGTCGTGGGTGACGAGGATCGTCGTCAGCCCGAGCCGGTCATGCAGTTCGCGGATCCGCGTGCCGAGCGCGTCGCGCGTCACCGGATCGAGCGCCCCGAACGCCTCGTCGAGCAGCAGCAATTTCGCGCCGGGTGCGAGCGCGCGGGCGATGCCGACGCGCTGGCGCTGGCCGCCCGATAGTGCGTCCGGCATCCGGGTGGCGACGTCGCGCGGCAGGTCGACCAGGTCCAGCAACTCACCCACCACGGCTTCGTCGCGGCGTCCCGCGATCCGCAGGCCGATCGCGATATTCTCGGCGATCGTCATGTGCGGGAACAGGCCGATATTCTGGAAGACATAGCCGATCCGTCGGCGCAATTCGGGCGCGGACTCGGCGGCGATATCCGCGCCGTCGATCGTCACGCGGCCCTCGCTCGGCTCGACCAGCCGGTTGATCGTCTTGAGCAGCGTCGACTTGCCCGATCCCGATGTCCCGACCAGCGCGACGAAGCTGCCGCCCGCGATCGCCAGCGAGACCGCATCGACCGCGATCGTCGACCCGTAGGTCTTGGTGACGCGTTCGAAAGCGAGCGCAGGGGAATTGTCTGGCATCTGCCCGCAGGATGCGGGAAACATACCGGAAAATCAAATCATAGAGAGAGGCGTCATGACCGAGCAGAGCATTTTCATCACCGGCGGCGGATCGGGGATCGGTCGGGCCACCGCGCAGCTGTTCGCGCGGAAGGGCTGGCGTGTCGGCCTGGCGGACGTCAACGTTGCCGGCCTCGCCGAAACCGCCGCGCTGTTGCCTGCCGGCATGGCGACCACCTACCAGATGGACGTGCGCGACCGCGATGCGTGGGTGGCCTGCCTCGACGCGTTCGTCGCGACCACTGGCGGGCGCCTCGACGTGCTGTTCAACAATGCCGGGATCGGCTCGGGCGGCCCGCTCGCGGAGACCGACTTCGCCGAGATCGACCGCGTGATCGCGATCAACCTGGTCGGCGCCTTGAACGGCGCGCGGATCGGCTATGCCTATCTCAAGCGCACGCCGGGTTCCTGCCTGCTCAACACCGCCTCCGCGTCGGCGATCTACGGCTCGTCCGGCCTCGCTCCCTATTCGGCAACCAAGTTCGGGGTGCGCGCGATCACCGAGGCGCTCGACGGCGAATGGGCGGTGGACGGCATCAAGGTGCGCAGCATCGTGCCGAGCTTTATCGACACGCCGTTGCTCGATTCGGGGGCGGGGGGAAGCAACCACTCGATCCGCGAGACGGTGACGGGCGCGGGGCTCGAACTGACTGGCGTCGACAAGGTCGCGGACGCCGCCTGGGCCGCAGTCCACGGCGATAAGGTCCACACCTATGTCGGCAAGACCGCGCACCGCATGGCGTTCGCGGCCCGCTGGATGCCGGGATCCTTACGCAAGCGCATGCGGCGCAGCATGACGCGGGAGTGACATTTGTTGTTTCCTCCCCCGCCAGGGGGAGGTGGCTGGCACTTGCCAGACGGAGGGGGAGGTAAGGTAAACCAGCGCTCCGTGTCCTTCCCCTCCGTCGCCTTCGGCGCCACCTCCCCCTGGCGGGAGAGGATTACAGGAGACTCAGGCGTCGCCGACGATCGCGTCGATCGCCTCGGCCATCTCGATATCGCGTGGGGAAAGGCCGCCCGCATCATGCGTCGTCAGCAGGATCTCCACCCGGTTCCAGACGTTCTTCCATTCCGGATGGTGGTTCGCGCGCTCGGCGATCAGCGCGACCTGCGCCATGAAGCCGAACGCCTCGACGAAATCGGCGAACACGATCGTCCGCGTGATCGCATCGCGCGCGTCGTCGTAATCCCACTCGTCGAGCCCATCGAGCGCCTCGGCCCGCTCGGTCTCGTTCAGCGCTTCGATCATTCGCGTGTCCCTTGCCGCTATCCTCGGGCAACGACTATGGCTGGCAGCATGAGCGGGCAAGCAGCAATACGGGCAGAGGCGCTTGGAGAAGCACCGGACGCCGACGCGATCGAGGCGATCGCGCGTGCGACGATCGCCAGGCTGCCCGAACAGTTCGCGGTCCATCTCGGCGACATCGTCTTCGCGGTCGAGGAGTATGCCGACGACGAGACGCTCGCCGCGCTCGGCCTCGAGCACCCGCTCGATCTGTCGGGGCTGTACCACGGCCGTCCGCTCGGCGAGAAATCGTCGATGGATACCGCCACGATGCCCGACCGCATCGTCCTGTACCGCCGCGCGATCCTGGAGGAGTGGATCGAGACCGGCGTCCGTCTCGACGATCTCGTCGCGCACGTCACGATCCACGAGATCGGCCATCATTTCGGCCTCAGCGACGACGACATGCACGCGCTTGAAGACGCGGCGGAAGACTCCGCTCCGTGACCCTCACGTTTCGCGACGTCGCGTGCGTGCGGGGCGGAAGAATGCTCTTTTCAAACGTCTCGTTTGATCTCGGTCCCGGCGATGCCGCGATCGTCACCGGGCCCAACGGTATCGGCAAGTCGAGCCTGATCCGCATCGCCGCCGGCCTGCTCGCACCGTTCGAAGGGGCCGTGACCTGTAAGGCGGACAAGGCGCTCCTCACCGAAGCGAGCGCGCTCGACATCGACCGCACGCTCGTCGCCGCGCTGCGCTTCTGGGCGACCCTCGACCGCGCGCCAGACCCGGAAGAGCGTATTACGCGCGCGGTAAAGGCGCTCGATCTCGAAGCACTGGCCGACATTCCCGTCCGACTCCTGTCCACCGGCCAACGCCGCCGCGCCTCGATCGCCCGCGTCGCCGCGACCGACGCGCCGGTCTGGCTGCTCGACGAGCCCGCCAACGGGCTCGACCTGGCCTCGGTCACGCGGCTCGAAGCGCTGATCGCCCGACATCGGTCAAGCGGCGGCATCGCGCTGGTCGCCACGCATCTCCCGCTGTCGCTGCCGGGCGCGCGGGAGATCGCGCTGTGATCGCGCTGATCCGCCGCGATCTTCGCCGCAGCGTATCGAGCGGCGGCGCGACCCTGGTCGTCGCGTTCTTCCTGCTGGTGGCGACGCTGTTCCCGTTCGCGATCGGCCCCGACGCCGCGCTGCTCGCCAAGATCGGCGGCGGCGTGATCTGGACCGCGGCATTGCTGGCAGCACTCCTTCCCGTCGAGCGGCTGGTCGGTCCAGATCTGGAGTCCGGCGTATTCGATCAGTTCGCGGTGCGCGGGATGTCGATGACATTGGTCGCGGTGGCCAAGACGATCGCGCACTGGCTGGGCTTCGGCCCGCCGCTGATGCTTGCTGCGGTCATCGCCGCGGGGCTGCTCAACCTCTCGGGCGACACGCTGCTCCGCGTCGAGATCGGCTTGCTCATCGGCACGCCGGGTCTGGCGGCCCTCGCGGTCGTCACCAGCGCGCTGGTCGCGGGCGTGCGCGGCAGTGGTGCGGTGACCGGGCTGGTGATGCTCCCGCTCGCGGTGCCGCTACTGATCTTCGGTGCCGGCTCGCTCGATCCGGCGGGCGGCGCAGGCGCGATAAAGCTGCTCGCCGCGGTCAGCCTCGTGCTGGTCGCGGGCGCACCGTTCATCGCTGCCGCCGCGATCAGGGCCGCGCTGGACTAGGCCCTCGGCTTCCCCGTCCCTGAAAGGAAGGGGAAGGGGGGTATTCAGTTGAGCGTCGTCATCTCGACGGGCTTGCCCTTCGTGGTCGGATTGGACGCATTCGCCTTGGGCGCTTTTTCAGCCTTGGGTTTGCGAACTTCCTTGCTCGATTTCTTCTGGCTCTTGGCCATGACCACACCTCATGGAGCGGAAGGCCCCGCCGCCGTGCTACACCTTTTGCCGACGATACGCCCCTCTTATCGCTAGCGACTCATGTCCGGCTCGCCCCAAGCAGGTCCAGCGTCGCCCGATCGTCCTCCCCATCGAAAAAGCGATCCAGCGCCGCGCGGAACGGCGCCGGATCATCGGCGACCGACGCGAACAGCGTCATCGACGATCGCAGCTTCACCGCATCGATATCGCCAAGGATCGTCTCGGCCGAGCCCTGCGCGGCGGTCACGGCCTCGGTCGCTTCGAGCAGACGCGGCCCGAGGACCGGATGCGCCAGATACGCCCGCGCCTCGTTCGCGTCGACGATCGCATAGGTCCGCGCCATCATGCTCTGCCCTAGACCCGCGATCTGCGGGAAGATGAACCACATCCACTGGCTGCGTTTCGCACCGGCGTGCAGTTCGGCGAGCGCCCGCGGGTACATGTCGTCCTGTACGGCAACGAAGCGGGTCAGATCCGGCATGTCCTCGAAATGGTCGCGATCCTCCTCGACGCAACCCCCGACAAGGCCGATGCGTTGATCGACCAGAAGAGGAATGCGCATGAAGACGATGGTAATGATCGCGGTTCTTGCCCTCCCGGTGCTGAGCGGCTGCGGCAAGACGGACGAACCGACCGACACGCTCGCCGCGAGCAACTTCACGCCGCCGCAGACGCGCGCGCCGACGCCGCTCCCCGGGCAAGCGCAGACGACACCGATCACCGCCTATGTCGGCAAATATCCGCATGATGCGGTGGGTGGCGTCGATTTCTACGACCGCACCGATGTCGCATCCGGGCTCGTCACCGCGGTCGGCGATGCGAAACTGCGCGAGACGATACGCGGTCGCTCCGGCCCCGAAACGCCGGTGTTCAAGATCGGCGAGCGCGTCGCGGCCTGGGGCTGCGAGGAGCATAATTGCGGCGATCACAACTGGACGGTGATCGTCGACAGCCAGCGTGGGCGGACGCAGGTATGCTACCATGATGCCGCGAAGATGGGCACGCGTAGCGACTGGTATGATGGCGCCGCACCCGTCCGCCGTGCCGAAACCTGTCCTTCGGAAGGATAAGCGATGCTCGAACATATCCCGGCCTGGCTTGGCCATGCGATGAGCGGGCTGCGTGCCGGAACCGACAAGCTTGCCATCGTCCACCTCGGCGACCGGTTCGAAACGCTCGACCTGACCAGCCCGGCGTTCGCGCACGAGGGTCGGATGCCGCCACGTTTCACGACCGACGGGGACGGCGTATCGCCGCCGCTGGTCTGGAGCGAACCGCCGGTCGGGACCGCGCGCATGGTGCTGATCGTCGAGGATGCCGACGCACCGGCACCACAGCCTCTCGTCCACGCGATCGTCTGGGGGCTCGAAGCCGATGCCGGTCACCTTGCCGAGGGGGCGATCGCGGCCGATGGAGAGCGTGACGCCGTCGGGCGCGACGTCGGTCGAAACTCCTATCTCCGCGAAGGCTGGCTACCGCCGGATCCCCCGAGCGGACACGGCGAACATCGCTACGCATTTCAGCTGTTTGCGATCGACGCGGATGCAGCGGATGTCGGTCCGACACCCGGACGCTCGGCTGTGATCGACGCCATTGCCGGCCATGTCTTGGCGGCTGGGCTGCTGATCGGAACCTACTCGCGTGATGAGGAGGCGCCGGTTGGTCCGGTCGGTTCGGGCGCGCTGGCGTAATTCGGTGCGGTCGTCGGCCGCGGATACACGACGCTGTTCCGGTTGCGTCAGGCCAGCGCCGCGCCGGTATGCGTGACGATCAACAGGACCGTGGTCGAAAAGGCGGCAAGCCCGATGAGAATGCTGCGTCCCATGATGGCGCTCCGTGACAAGAGGATCAGGCGATCGGGATGATCGGTACGGCAGAGCTTACGGCGATCGCGCCGAAGACAAGCGCACCGACGAACGAGACGGCGATACGCTGGGCGGTTTCAAAGCGGAACGACATGGAAATTTCCTTCGATATTCGGGCGCCGGACCATCCGGGCGCCGATATCGAATGAACTGCATGACGCGTGCCAGTTCTTTAAACCTTTGACTTTGCTGGGTCTTCGGGTGAGCCGGCCCACAAGGTGGCAAAGTAAGCCGCGAAATGGTCGTATAATCCGCCAACTTATGGGATCAGCCTGCACAGATCCGATCGCGCCCTTGTTCTTTGGCGGCGTACAGCAGGCGGTCGGCCCGCAGAAAGGCCATTTCGGCAGGCTCGTCGGCATGGATTGCGGTCACGCCCGCGGAAAACGTGATGACGCCCAGCGGGGTATCGGTTTCTCGATTGCGGAACCGCTTGGCGCCGACCACCGCGCGGACCGAATCGAGCAGGGCCGCCGCATCGGCCAGGCTCGATCCACCGAGCAGCACGGCGAATTCCTCGCCGCCATGGCGTACCACCAAATGGGGCGCACACTCGGCCGCCAGGGCTTGCCCGATCGCGATTAGCACGCGGTCGCCGACACCGTGGCCGTGGGCGTCGTTGATATGTTTGAACCGGTCGATGTCGCAGACCGCCAGGCAATAAGGCCCCGCGTTCAGATCGCGTGCGGCAAAGGCCTCTTCGAAGGCGCGTCGGTTGGGCAAGCCGGTCAGGACATCACGTCTTGCCGTATCCCGTGCCTCGGCCAGCTTGGTGCGTAGCGCATTCGTTTCCGCAGTCGCCAGCGCAAGCCGCACTTCGCTGTCATGAATCCGCGCGATCATCGAGCTCGTGATTCGGGTGATCTCGTCGAGCTCGGCCAGATGCGTGATCGCCGCAGCCCTCTGCGCCAGGTTGTGGCCGAAATCTTCGGTTTCCGCCTGTATCGTCCGCACGATCTGCGCGAATCCATCGACCTGTTGCTGCGTCTCGATGACGAGCGCGATCGCCGTGTCGGCCTGCATGTCGAGACTGGCGCTGGCCATGCCCCGGGCATCGGGATCGGTGCGGGACAGGTCGAGGGGAGGTCCCTCTACCGCCCGCCCCCCGAGCCGTTCGATGTCCTGTCTCGTCAACCTGATACCCAGGTCGGTCTGCTGCCGTACGGCTTGGGCCAGCTCGCTTTCCGGCGCCGACAATACGGCATAGGCAAAAGCGTAATGTGCCGGATCGGCGCTGAGTTTCTGCGCGTGAAGGAACCTGCCGATCCGCTCGAATATCGTATCGTTCGGCAATGATCCGGCCATAGATCTGGCCGCCTTTACGTCGCGCATCTCGTCCCCCGAGTTCTCGCAGTCCCCAATAAACCCGAAAGCGTTAGGATTAAGTCACCGAAACGGCAAATAATTGCCGGTTCGGTGACGGGCTGCGCGGGACGGAAGGCCTGCGACGGCCGAACCGTCTAATCCGGTGATCGAGACGTCGGCAGCCGATCGCTTACTTGCCGGTCAGCTTCTGGACCGCGGCGAGCGTCGTCGCGACGTGCTCGGCAGGGTTCATGTCGTCATGGACGAATGCGATGCGGCCGTCCTTAGCGATGACGTAGCTGGTGCGCTTGGTCACGTCGCGGCCCGCAATCTGCTTGCCGAGCGCGACGTCATAGCCCGTGACGACCTTCGGGCCGGCGCTGGCGACCGCGAACTTGCCCGCGCACTTCTCGGCCGAGAATTTGCTGAGCGTCTCGACGTTGTCGGCCGACATGCCGATCACCGTGCCACCCGCCTTGGTGAATGCCGGGATCGCCTCGGCGAACGCATGCGCTTCGGCGTTGCAGCCGCCGGTATAGGCCGCCGGGAAGAAATACAGCACGACCGGGCCCTTTTTGAGCTGCTCGGCGAGGTGGACCGTGAACACCTTGCCGGCGATCGCGCCACGCGTGGTGAAGTCGGGTGCCCTGGCGCCGGGCGCGAGCGCGGCGAACGCGGGCGTTGCGGCAAGGAGGGCGGCGGCGGCGAGAGTCTGGACGAGGCGCATGGACGATACTCCGGTTGGATTGCAACGACCTACGCCGACGCAGGCGTTCCGTCCATTGCTCCCTGCGGCTGCGACCGATAGGCAGGGGCCATGCCAGTAACCCAAGCCGATATCGATCTCGCGCACCGCCTCGCGGATGCTGCGGGCCACGTCATCCGACCGTATTTCCGCCATGAGCACGGCGTCGAGATCAAGGACGACCAGTCTCCCGTCACGCGTGCCGACCGCGAGGCCGAATCGGCGATGCGCCGCCTGCTCGATGCGGAGCGCTCGGGCGACGGCATCGTCGGCGAGGAGTTCGGCGAGAAGGCCGGCGTGACGAATCGCAAATGGGTGCTCGACCCGATCGACGGCACGCGCAGCTTCACCGTCGGGCGCGCGATCTTCGGGACATTGATCGCACTCGTCGAAGACGGCTGGCCGGTGCTTGGGATCATCGATCAACCGGTTCAGCGCGAACGCTGGGTCGGCGTCGCCGGGCGGCCGACGACGCTCAACGGCGTGCCGGTCCGAACGCGCGCCTGCCGCGAACTTGCCGGCGCGACGATCGCCACCACCAGCCCGCATCTCTTCGAGGACGGCGATGTGCAGCCGTATTTGGCGCTGGTCGCGGCGATCTCTGGCGGCAACCCGCGGCAGGGGCCCGTCTATGGCGGCGACTGCTACAATTACGGCCTGCTCGCGAGCGGCCATCTCGATGTTGTCTGTGAGTCGGGCCTCAAGTTGTACGACTTCGCCGCGCTCGTCCCGGTGGTCGAAGGCGCCGGCGGCATGATGTGCGACTGGAACGGCGACCCGCTGACCGCGGCAAGCGAAGGCCATGTGCTGGCGATCGGCGACCCCGCGCGCATGGACGACGTGCTCGAGGCGATGCACCGGGTGCAGGATGGCCACGATCATGGTGCGCATGACGGCCACGACCACGGATAGGGGGTCCCCTCCCGCCGGCGGGAGGTGCTAGGGGAGGGCGCGACGTACGTACCGGCGTCCGGCATGCGAGGCGATCCCCTCCCCCGACCCCTCCCGCAGGCGGGAGGGGAGCAGAAGCGCATAAACCACTTCGCCTCCTACTCGCACCTTAGTCCGTCATCCCGGCGGACGCCGGGACCCACGGAGACGGAGCGCTAGCCGTCTGAGCGGACCCAACCATGGGCCCCGGCGTCCGCCGGGGTGACGGGGTGAGTGTTGTGCTGGAGACGCAGCCTTGGTTAGGAATTAAGTCGCAAGTACGTCGACCCAACCCAAGCGGCGGGCTCGGTTCAGACGAACGTGGTTCCCACCAGTCCCCCGCATATATACCGCCAAGACCCGCTCACACCCGATCCGTCATCCCGGCGGACGCCGGGACCCATGGACGCGGAACGCTAGCCATCTACGCGTCCCCAACCATCGGCAACGGCGCCCGCCTGACGCCAGGATGAGCGAGCTAGGGAAGGGACCGCACGGTTCGCCCCCGCGCCCTCAGAAAATCCCCAGAAACTTCTTCCGCTGTGCCTTGCCCTCGGAGCGGGTCGGCTTCCCGTCCTCGGCCTTGGCCGTCGTCCCACGGCCGACATCATCGCGCGCCTCGCCCTTGGTCGTCCGCTGCGCCGCCGCGGTCGCCCCTGCCAGCACCGGTCCGCACGCAGTCGACTTCGCATCGCCCACATCGACGAACGCCAGGATGCCCGCCACCGGCGTCGCCACCAGTGCCAAGCCAAGCCCGCTGCCGACGCGCGCCAGCAGGTCCTTCGAGATTACCTGCAGCTTCGGCGCGGCGAACATCCCGCCGACACTCACCGGCGACTGCCCCGCGAACAGGCTGAACTTCTTAGAATCCGCGCGAAACGCAAGGTCGACCGCCTCGTTGCGGAAGCTGAACCCGCCACGCCCGACGATCACGTTCTTGCGCGTGTCGATCAGGATCGGATCCGCCGCCGCGACACCGCCGCGGACGGTAAAGCCGACCAACCCGCAGTTCATCTGCACCGGCTCGTCGAGCTTGCCCTGGAACATCCGCTGCGCGAACGTGCCGATGTCGAGTTCGGCGAGCTGCACATTACGCACCGACAGCGCCCCCGATGGCAGCACGAACGCGATCCGCCCCCGCGACGATGCGAGTGAATCGTGGATCGAGTCACCGCGCCCGTCGAGCTTGATTCGACCCTTGACGGTCCCGGTCGTCCCGGCCTCGGTCAGCCCATAGCCCTTGAGCAGCTGGCCCAGTGGCGTCGGTGCGAGACGAATGTCGTAGGACACCGCGCTGGGTCGCGCGCGCGTATCGAAGATGACGTCCGAGGCCACGTTCCCGCGGGCCATCGAGAAGGTCAGCGGTGACAACGCGAGGCGGCCGCGCTCGAGATCCAGCGTCAGGTCAACGTTGGAGATCGGAATGTTCTTCGACTTCACCGTGCCGATCGTCCATTTCAGGTCGGCATCGAAGATCTGCATCGTCTCGACCGGCAGATTCCCGTCGGGCAACAGGCGCTGCGGTGCGGCGCCCGTCGCCGCCGCCGCCGCCACCGCGCCGCGCGTCTCGACGATGTCGGGATTGAAGCCGATGAACGGCGCTGCATCGATGATGTCGAGGCTCTTGGTCGTGAGCACCGAATCGAGATGGATACGATCGCCATGGAGGATCGTCAGCTTGCCGGCGAGATCGGTCCGGCCCGCCACACCGCGCAGATGCGTGAAGGCGTACTCGTCACCCTGTTTGATGAGTTGCGCGCGCAGCTTGTATTTCCGCGTGTTCGGGATCGCGACATCGATGATGCCGAGCAGCGTCGACAGGTTGGCGCCGCGCGCGGTAACCGCCAGCGGCACGTTCTCGACATCGGCGATACTCGGCAGCGTCCCCGCGACGTCGATCACGTTGCCCGCCGCCCGCGCCCGCGCGACCAGCCTGTTCTGCCCCCGATTGGCGGTCGCATCCGGCGACAGGAGTTGCGCGGTCAGCGTGAACGGCGTCTCGCGCAGCCGCCCTCTGCCTGTCACCCCCACGGCACGGCCGATCGTCGCATCGACCGATCGGATGTCGGCGATATTGAGGTCCGCGACGATCCGCATCCGCGGATCCAGATAGCGCACCGACGTGCCGGTCACCGTCGCGACGTCGATCCGCGGAAAATCGAGCGGCTTGCCCCCCTTCTTCTCCGAGAACGTCCAGCTATTCGCGGTGTGCGCCCTGTTCCACTCCAGATCGACGTCGCCGTTGACGAGATCGAGCCAGTAGAGCCGCCGCTTGCCGAAGATCAGCGACAGGGGCGCGATCCGCGTGTCGAGCTTGTCCGCGCGGAACAGGTTCGGCCGGCTCGCCCAATCGGGGTTCGAGAGCGTGAAGTTCTCCGCGTACAGCTTGATCCGGAACGGCGCGAAATAGAGCTGGAAATCCCCGCGCACGGTCAGCGTCCGGTGGGTGAGCGAGCCGACGACCCGCTCGAACGGATGCTTCAGGAAGCGCCCCTTGGTGATATACAGCACCAGCCAGATCGCGACGATGACCGCGACGATCCCGAGCAGGATGTTGCGGATGATCCGCCGCTTGCGCCGTTTTCGGGTCTCGACCGCAATCGGCGCCGGCGCGGGAGCCGGGGAGGGGGCGTCGATCGGCGGCGTCGGGCTGGCGTCCATGCAAGCCCTATCGCATGGCAATCGCGCGAGTTCCACAATGCGGGGTCCGCGACGGTTGATATTTGCGACCAATGCGGATAGTGCGCCCGCTTCCTCGAAGGGAACGCGTTCGACGAATCGCCCGGCCAGTGTGGGCTGCCGCGGCGATTTCAGCGTCCTCCTTCGTAACCGAAAGGATAAAAATGCCCAAGCTGAAGACCAAGAGCGGCGTCAAGAAACGCTTCAAGCTCACCGCCACCGGCCTGCTCAAGCACGGCGTCGCCGGCAAGCGTCACCGTCTGGCGCATCACAACGGCAAGTACATCCGTCAGAACCGCGGCACCAAGCTGCTGTCGAAGGCCGATACCGCAGCGGTCAAGGCCTGGGCGCCTTACGGCCTGCGTTGAGCTGAGAAGGAATTAGACAATGGCACGCGTAAAACGGGGTGTTACCACCCGCGCCAAGCACAAGCGTATTTTGGTTCAGGCGAAGGGCTATTATGGCCGTCGCAAGAACACCATCCGCATCGCCCGTCAGGCCGTCGAGAAGGCCGGACAGTACGCCTATCGCGACCGCAAGGTTAAGAAGCGCACGTTCCGTGGCCTCTGGATCCAGCGCATCAACGCCGGCGTCCGCGCCGAGGGTCTGACCTACTCGCAGTTCATGCACGGCGTGAAGCTTGCGGGGATCGAACTCGACCGCAAGGTCCTGGCCGACATCGCCATGCACGAGGGCGCTGCATTCAGCGCCATCGTCGCACAGGTGAAGGCGGCACTGCCCCAGGCCGCGTAATCCGCGACTGAGGTGAGTTTCGGGAGGGCGTCGGTGGGAGACCACTGGCGCCCTTTCTGCGTTTGGTGCGGAGTGAACGCCCTAGCGCCGAAAGTTTCAGAACCTTCCCAAACTCCCAAACTCCCAAGCTCCCCAAATTCCGTAGTCCCCAAACCCCATCCGTCATCCCGGCGTCCGCCGGGATGACGGGAAGTTAACGGTGGATCAAAAGATCTGGCACGCGGCAAAAGGGGAGCACGAAAATGCGCGAAACCTTTCAGCCGTGCGTCTACATCCTCCACTCCCGCCGCCACGGCACGCTCTACATCGGCGTCACCTCAAACTTGCTCGCAAGGCTGGTTCAGCACCGAGAGGGGTTGATCCCCGGCTTCACTCGCCGGTACGGCATCAAGCGTCTCGCTTATTACGAGATGTTCGACACGATGGAGGCCGCGATCGTTCGCGAGAAGCGGCTGAAGGAATGGCGAAGAGCGTGGAAGGTCGAACTGATCGAAGCGCGCAACGAAAATTGGGACGATCTGGGTATCGGCCTCGGGCTGCCCCGCCTGCCCGAACCCACCCTGGGAGTATGACGTGACCGAAGACCTGAACCAGATGCGCGACCACATGCTGACGGCGATCGCCGCCGCATCCGGGCTCGATGCGCTCGATGCGTGCCGGGTCGAGGCGCTCGGCAAACAGGGCACGATCACCGCGCTCCTGAAGACGCTCGGCAAGATGACGCCCGAAGAACGCCTCGTTCAAGGCCCGCAAATCCAGGGCCTCCGCGAAGCTGTCGCCAACGGCATCGCCGAGCGCAAGGCAACACTCGAACGCGCCGCACTCGACGCGCGCCTCGCCAGCGAAACGCTCGACATGACGCTCCCCGCGGACGCCACGCCCGCCGGCACGATCCACCCGGTCAGCCAGGTCATGGACGAACTCGCCGAGATCTTCGCAGACCTGGGTTTCGCGGTCGCGACCGGTCCCGAGATCGAGACCGACTGGCACAATTTCACCGCGCTCAACATCCCCGAGACGCACCCCGCGCGCGCGATGCACGACACCTTCTACCTCCAGCAGGGGATCGACGCGAAGACCGCCGGCACCGCCGACGAGAAGACCACCTTCTCGCTGCTCCGCACGCACACCTCGCCGGTCCAGATCCGCACGATGTTGTCGCAGAAGCCGCCCATCCGCATCATCGCCCCCGGCCGCACCTACCGCTCGGACTCCGACGCGACGCACACGCCGATGTTCCACCAAGTCGAGGGCCTCGTGATCGACAAGGGCATCACGCTCGGCCACCTGAAATGGACGCTCGAGACCTTCGTAAAGGCGTTCTTCGAGCGCGACGACATCGTGCTCCGCCTGCGCCCCAGCTACTTCCCGTTCACCGAGCCCTCGGTCGAGATCGACGTCGGCTACACCCTCGTGAAGGGCAAGCGAGTCGTCGGCGGCGCCGAACCCGATGGCTGGCTCGAGATCCTCGGCTCGGGGATGGTCCACCGCAAGGTGATCGAAGCCTGCGGGCTCGACCCCGACGAATGGCAGGGCTTCGCATTTGGCTGCGGCATCGACCGCCTCGCGATGCTCAAATACGGCATGGATGACCTCCGCCCGTTCTTCGACGGCGATATCCGCTGGCTCAAGCATTACGGCTTTTCGAGCCTCGACGTGCCGACCCTGAGCGGAGGCGTGGGGGCATGAGCGTGGTCTATCGGCACGCGGGCCCGTCCCGCCACTGCACCCAAACCAACGACCGTCACCCCAGCGAAAGCTGGGGTCTCCCCGTTGGCGAGCGCAGCAACAGCCCCGCAAAGACCCCAGCTTCCGCTGGGGTGACGGCAGTATCTTATATGACGGAAGCCTGGTCATGAAGTTCACCCTCAGTTGGCTCAAGCAGCACCTCGAAACTGAAGCCACGCTAGACCAGATCGTCGAGGCCCTCACCCGCATCGGCCTCGAAGTCGAAGGCGTCGAGAACCCCGGCGAAAAGCTCGCCGCGTTCAAGATCGCCAAGGTGCTCAGCGCAGAACGCCACCCGCAGGCCGACAAGCTCCAGATCCTGTCGGTCGACGCCGGCAACGGTCCGCTGCAGGTCGTCTGCGGCGCGCCTAACGCCCGCGCCGGCCTGGTCGGCGTGTTCGGCGCCCCCGGCGCGTACGTCCCCGGCCTCGACGTGACGCTCAAGCTCGCCAGCATCCGCGGCGTCGAATCCAACGGCATGATGTGCTCGACACGCGAACTCGAGCTCGGCGAAGATCATGACGGCATCATCGAGCTGCCCGAAGACGCGCCGATCGGCACCGCGTACCCGGACTATGCCGGCCTCACCGACCCGGTCATCGACGTCGCGATCACCCCCAACCGCCAGGACTGCATGGGCGTCCGCGGCATCGCCCGAGACCTCGCCGCCGCCGGCCTCGGCACGCTGACCCCGCTGATCGTCCCCACCTCCACCCCCCCCGTCATCCCGGCGGACGCCGGGACCCAAGGTGTGACAGGGGCAGGCGGCGAACTCGATCCCCGCCGTCGCGGCAATGACGGAACAGGGGCTGGATCCGGACCCTATGTCGCGACGCTAGACCCAGAAGGCTGCCCCGCCTTCTTCGCCCAAACCGTCACCGGCGTGACCAACGGCGAGTCCCCCGAGTGGATGCGCCGCAGCCTCATCGCGATCGGCCAGAAGCCGATCTCCGCGCTCGTCGACATCACCAACTATCTGATGATCGACCTCGGCCGCCCCTTGCACGTCTACGACCGCGCCAAACTCTCCGGCGGCCTCGTCGCGCGCAAGGCCAAGCCCGGCGAACAGGTCGTCGCACTCAACGGCAAGACCTACACGCTCGACGCCACCATGACCGTCATCGCCGACGACGCGGGCGTGCACGACATCGGCGGCATCATGGGCGGCGAGCATTCGGGCGTCTCCGCGGACACCACCGACGTCCTGATCGAATGCGCTTATTTCGATCCCGACCACATCGCCCGGACCGGCCAGAAGCTCACGCTCACCTCCGACGCGCGCAGCCGGTTCGAACGCGGCGTCGACCCGGCGTTCCTCGATGACGGCCTCGCGATCGCCACCGCGCTCGTGCTCCACATCTGCGGCGGCACGGCCAGCGACGTCACCCGCTCGGGCGAACCCCCGCTAGAGCCCCGCGTGATCCACTACGACCCACGCCTCAGCGCCGACCTCGGCGGCCTCCACGTCGCCCCCGAACGCCAGGCACGCACCCTGTTGTCGCTCGGCTTCACGATCGGCGCGATCAAGTCGGCTGATGCGTTCAGCGACGCGCTGTTCTCGACGATCGAGGGCAAATGGCCGGTCACGATCCCGACCTGGCGCCGCGACGTCGACGGCCCCGCCGACCTCGTCGAGGAAGTCGTCCGCATCGAAGGGATCGACTCGATCCCCTCGACACCGCTCCCCCGCATGCCCGGTGTCGCCAAGCCGACCGCAACGCCCGAGCAGAAGCTCGAACGTAGGGCACGCCGCGCAGCCGCAGCCCGAGGCCTCGACGAAGCGGTAACCTGGAGCTTCCTCTCGGACGCCGAAGCCGCCCCGTTCGGCGGCGGCGCCTGGACGCTCGCCAACCCGATCAGCGAAGACCTGAAAGTCATGCGCCCCTCGCTGCTCCCCGGCCTGCTCGCCGCGACCGGCCGCAACCTTAAGCGCGGCCAGCAGAGCGTCCGCCTGTTCGAGATCGGCCGCCGCTATCTGGCCGACGCCGAGCGCGCTACTCTGGGTGTGGTCCTTGCAGGCGACCGCCGCCCACGCGGTTGGCGCGACGGCAAGGCGGCAAGCTTCGACGCGTACGACGCGAAGGCCGAAGCCTTGGCTTTGCTCGCAGCCTCTGGCGCACCCGTCGACAATTTGCAGGTGATGGGGGAGGCTGGCGACGCTTGGCATCCCGGTCAGTCGGGCACGCTCCGCCTCGGGCCGAAGACGGTGCTGGCGAGCTTCGGTATGCTCCACCCGTCGGTGCTGAAGGCGTTCGACCTCGACGGTGCAGTCGCCGCGGTAGAAGTCTACCTAGACGCGATCCCGCCCAAGCGCGCGACCGGCTTCGCCCGCCCGGCCTACACGCCGCCAGCGCTGCAAGCCGTCCGCCGCGACTTCGCGTTCCTCGTGCCGGCAGCGCTCGCCACCGACACGCTGGTCCGTGCGGTCAAGGGTGCGGACAAGGTCGCGATCGTCTCGGCCCGCGTGTTCGACGTGTTCACCGGGCAGGGGGTCGAGGACGGCCACAAGTCGGTCGCGGTCGAGATCGTCCTGCAACCGACCGCGAAAAGCTTCACCGACGAAGAAATCAAGGCGATCGCCGACAAGGTGGTCGCAGCGGCAGCCAAGCAGGGCGCGAGCCTGAGGGGATAACGCTCACCCCAAACACCACCCCGGCGAAGGCCGGGGCCCGAGTGGAAAGGCCAGCGTAACGCAGCGATGCGCGTGGTTGGCGACCTTTCCCAATTGGGCCCCGGCCTCCGCCGGGGTGGAATGGCGGTGAGCGTTTTAAAGCCTCGCGCGTTTGAGGCCCACGGAAGGAACCCCATGACCGACCTGATCACCATCGCCAACGACCACCTCACCGCGCAGATCAACCCGCACGGCGCCGAACTCACCCACCTCCACGACGCCGACGGCTGTGAGCTGATGACCAACGCCGACCCGGCCTATTGGACCGGCCATGCGCCGATCCTCTTCCCGGTCGTGGGCGTCGTCAACGAAGGCGTCATCCGCCTCGACGGCCAAGCGTACCCGATGCAGAAGCACGGTTTCGCACGCCACTCGACGTTCGAGGTCATCGCGCAGACCGAAACCTCCGCCACCTTCCGTCTCACCGACAGCGAGGAAACCCGCAAAGCCTACCCGTTCGCGTTCGCGCTCGACATCGTCTTCACGCTCGACGGCGCGACGCTCGGAATCGAGGCGCGCATCCACAACCGCACCGACGCGGCGATGCCGGCGAGCTTCGGCTTCCACCCCGCCTTCGCCTGGCCGCTCCCCTACGGCAAGCCGCGCGCTGACCACCGCATCACGTTCGACGCCGACGAGCCCGGCAAGCTCAAGGCAATCAGCCCAGACGGCCAGATCGCCATCGACGAGCGCTCCTCGCCGGTAGAGGACCGCGTGATCGCCCTCCGCGACGAACTCTTCGCCAACGATGCGCTCGTCTGGGACCCGGTCCACTCCGACGCTGTCACCTACGGCGCCAAGACCGGACCGCAATTGCAGATCGCCTTCCCCGATACCCCAAAGCTCGGCATCTGGACCAAGCCCGGCGCGGCCTATGTCTGCGTCGAGCCGTGGCACGGCATCGCCGACCCCGAAGGCTATACCGGCGACTACCGCGACAAACCCGGCGTGTTCGAGGTGGCTGCGGGCGACACGAAGCGCATCACCATGAGCGTGACGCTGGTGCCCGCCACCGTTTGAACCAAATGCATTGGACTCTGCGATCCTCCCCCGCCAGGGGGAGGTGGCTGGCGTTCGCCAGACGGAGGGGGAGGTAAGGGGTTACGTCTGTTCCGTGTCCTCCCCCTCCGTCACCTTCGGTGCCACCTCCCCCTGGCGGGGGAGGGCATCGTGGTGAAACTCTATCCTAAACTCGGTGCTGTGAAGGCCGCCCCTCTGTCCTCCGCGCCCTGCATCTGCCAATAGCGGCATGACCGCCGTTGACCCGGCCCACCCTTCTTCCCGAGCCCAGACTCGGCTCACCGGACCCACGCCATGACCCAATTCCCCCGCCGCACCTTCGCGATCATCTCGCATCCCGATGCCGGCAAGACCACGCTGACCGAGAAGCTGCTGTATTTCGGCGGTGCGATCCATCTCGCCGGCGAAGTGAAGGCGCGTGGCCAGACCCGCCGCGCCCGCTCGGACTGGATGAAGATCGAGCAGCAGCGCGGGATCTCGGTCACCTCGTCGGTGATGACGTTCGAGCGTCAGGGGATCACCTTCAACCTGCTCGACACGCCGGGCCACGAGGACTTCTCCGAGGACACCTACCGCACGCTAACGGCGGTCGACTCGGCCGTCATGGTGATCGACGCCGCCAAGGGCATCGAGCCGCAGACGCGGAAGCTGTTCGAGGTCTGCCGGTTGCGCAACGTGCCGATCATCACCTTCGTCAACAAGGTCGATCGCGAGGGCCGCGATCCGTTCTCGCTGCTCGACGAGGTGGCGGAAATGCTCCAGCTCGACGTCTGCCCGATGAGCTGGCCGGTCGGCATGGGCGGCGAGTTCGAGGGGGTCTACGATCTCTACGCCAACACGCTGAGCCGCCCCGAAGGCGACAGCCGCGAGTTCATGGGCCAGGCGACTCCCTTCACCGGCATCGACGATCCCGAGCTCGCCAAGATCCTCAGCCCCGAAGCGATGATCCGCCTGAACGACGAGGCCGAACTCGCCCAGGGCGGCTATTCCAGCTTCGACCCCGAGGCCTATCGTGCAGGCAACCTGACGCCGGTCTATTTTGGCTCCGCGCTGAAGGACTTCGGCGTCGCCGAGCTGATCGGCGCGCTCGCCGACTACGCCCCGCCACCGCGCGCGCAGCCCGCGGAACCCGCGCCCATCTCGCCGGACGAGCCCGAAGTCACCGGCTTCGTGTTCAAGGTGCAGGCCAACATGGACCCCAACCACCGCGACCGTATCGCGTTCATGCGGCTGTGCTCGGGTGTCTTCAAGCGCGGCATGAAGCTGACGCCGACCGGCCACGGCAAGCCGATCGCGGTCCACTCGCCGATCCTGTTCTTCGCGCAGAACCGCGAGCTCGCGGACGAGGCGTTCCCCGGCGACATCATCGGCATCCCCAACCACGGCACGCTCCGGGTCGGCGACACGCTCAGCGAAAAGGCGGCGATCCGCTTCACCGGCCTACCCAACTTCGCGCCCGAAATCCTGCGCCGCGTCGTGCTCAAGGACTTCACCAAGACAAAGCAGTTGCGCAAAGCGCTCGACGATATGGCCGAGGAGGGGGTGACACAGGTGTTCTACCCCGACATCGGCTCGAACTGGATCATCGGCGTGGTCGGACAATTGCAGCTCGAAGTGCTGCTCTCGCGGCTCGACGCGGAGTACAAGGTCGCCGCCGGGCTCGAACCCGCGCCGTACGAGACTGCCCGCTGGATTTCCGCGGAAGACCCGCTGGAACTCAAGACCTTCGCCGAGATCAACCGCGGCGCGATGGCGAAGGATCGCGACGGCAACCCGGTGTTTCTCGCGAAAAGCGCGTGGGAAGTGAACTATATTGCCGAGCGCTATGCGAAGATCCGGTTCGCTGCCACGCGCGAGCGCTAAGCCCCCTGTCATGCCGGGCTCGTTCCGGCATCCACGGTTCGGCACAATCGAGAGACGTGAGTGCGCGGCACGGTGGATCCCGGAGCAAGCCCGGGGTGACGTGGAAGTTAGTCCGCGGCCAAAGCTTCGGCGAGCATATCGCGGATCGCGCGCAGGGCGGTCATCGGCGACTCGGCCTGCGCGACGATCTCGCCCGGTCCCGGAATTGCGAGACGCGCGCCCTTCTCCCCCGCCAGCAGCTGTTGGACGCCGCGGACGGTATAGCCTTCACGATTGAGATACTGGTCGATCCGGCGGACCAGCGCGACGTCCTCGGCGCGGTAATAGCGCCGGTTGCCTGCACGTTGCAGGGGGCGGAGTTGCGGGAACCGCGTCTCCCAATAGCGCAGGATATGCTGCGGCAACGCCAGGTCGCGCGACAGTTCGCCGATCGTCCGAAACGCCGCACTGGCCTTTTGCCCCCCGGCATCGGGCCGTGCGTCGTCGGCATCAGGCATGTCGGGCGTCAGTCGGCACCGACGATGCGTTCCCGCATCATCTGGCTCGCGCGGAACGTCAACACGCGGCGCGGTGCGATCGGCACTTCGATCCCGGTCTTGGGGTTGCGGCCGATGCGCTCACCCTTGTCGCGCAGCACGAACGTCCCGAACCCGGAAATCTTGACGTTTTCACCCTGCGACAATGCGCCACACATTTCGGCGAGGATCTGCTCGACGATCTTGGAGGAATCCGAGCGCGACAGCCCGACTTCCTTGTGGAGAGATTCAGCCAGATCGGCCCGTGTCAAAGTACCCGTCGTCATGTTCATCAAGCTCCCACACTCGGCGAACCTCCTACACAAGCGCGAAGGGGACCGGAAGAAGTTTTGTTCTACAAGCGAATCGAGATTTTCGCCAGAATTAGAACCGGATAACCGCTGCACCCCAAGTGAAGCCGCCGCCCATCGCCTCGAGCACGACGATCTGGCCCTGCTGGATGCGCCCATCGCGGACCGCGACATCCAAAGCCAGCGGTACGGAGGCGGCCGACGTGTTCGCGTGCTGGTCGACGGTGACCACGACTTTGGCAGGGGCGAGCCCCAACTTCCGCGCGGTCGCATCGAGGATGCGGGCGTTCGCCTGATGCGGCACGACCCAGTCGACCTGATCCGCGTCGAGCCCGGCCATCGCCAGCGACTCGGTCATCACCGAGGCTAGGTTGGTGACCGCATGGCGGAACACCTCGCGGCCCTTCATGCGGAGCTTGCCGACGGTGCCGGTCGTCGAGACGCCGCCGTCGACGTAGAGAAGCTCGTTGTGACGGCCGTCCGCGTGCAGCTTGGTCGTCAGGATGCCGCGACCGCCGTCGTCCGCGGTGTCCTGCGCTTCGAGCACGATCGCACCGGCGCCGTCGCCGAACAGCACGCAGGTCGTCCGGTCCTCCCAGTCGAGGATGCGGCTGAACGTCTCGGCGCCGATCACCAGCGCGCGCTTGGCGACGCCGCTGCGGATCATGCTGTCAACCACCTGCACCGCGTAGAGGAAGCCCGAGCAGACCGCGGCGACGTCGAACGCGACGCAGTCGTCGATCTCGAGCATCGCCTGCACCTTGGTGGCGCTCGACGGGAAGGTCTGGTCGGGGGTCGCGGTGGCGAGCACGATCAGGTCGATGCTCTGCGCCTCGATCCCGGCCGCGGCCAAAGCCGCGCGGCAGGCGTCGGCGGCGAGCGTCGCGGTCGTCTCGCCTTCGCCGGCGATGTGGCGGAAGCGGATGCCGGTGCGCTCGACGATCCACTCGTCGCTGGTGTCGACCTGTTCCGCGAGTTCCGCATTCGAGACGCGACGCGCGGGCAGGGCGGAGCCGGTACCGATGACGACCGAACGGATCATGCCGCCTTCTCCACGCTGCCGAGATCGTCGGCGATGCGCCGGATCAGATCGTTGCGGACCATCTTGGCGGCATTGCCGATCGCGGTCGCGACGCCGCGATCGGTCGCGCCACCGTGACTCTTCACGACGATGCCGTTGAGGCCAAGGAATACCGCGCCGTTGTGATTGTTGGGATCGAGGTGATCGCGCAGCAATTCGGTCGCGGGGCGTGAGATCAGGAAGCCGAGTTTCGAGCGGACCGAACTGCGGAACGCGCGCTTGAGCAGGTCGGCGACGAATCGCGCGGTGCCCTCGGCGGTCTTCAGCGCGATGTTGCCCGAGAAGCCGTCGCACACGACCACGTCGACTTCGCCGCGCGACAGTCGGTCGCCCTCGATGAAGCCGTTGAACTGCATGTCGACCGCTGGGGTCGCCCGCAATTGCGCGGCTGCATCGCGGATCTCGTCCGTGCCCTTCATGTCTTCGCTGCCGATATTTAGCAGCGCCACACGAGGATGCGGGATGTCGAGTGCGGTGCGCGCATAGGCGGCGCCCATGATTGCGAACTGGACAAGGTTTCGCGCATCGCACTCGGTGTTCGCGCCGAGGTCGAGCATGACCATGTCGGTATCGCCCAGCGTCGGCAGACGCGCCGCGAGTGCCGGCCGGTCGATCCCGGGCAGCATCCGCAACGACAGCTTCGCCATCGCCATCAGCGCGCCGGTATTGCCCGACGACACTGCGGCGGCGGCGCGACCCTGTTTCACCAGGTCGATCGCGACGCCCATCGAGGTCTTCTTTGCGCGGCGAATCGCCTGGGTCGGCTTTTCGCTCGACCCAACGACTTCCGGCGCGTGGACGATCTCCGAATGCTGCGACAGGTTCGGATGAGCCTTGAGCCCCTCGCGAATCGCAGCTTCGTCGCCGACCAGCAGGAAGCGCATACCCTCGAATTGATGACGCGCGAGCGCAACACCGGCGAGCATCACTGCCAGCCCGTCATCGCCACCCATCGCGTCGACCGCGATCCAGCCGCTGTCGGGCATTGCCTATCCTTCGTTCAAGCTAGAGGCTTTGGACCTCAACCCTCGACCGAGAGGATTTCACGACCATTGTAATGGCCGCACGAGCCGCAGAGGTTGTGCGGGCGCTTCAGTTCGCCGCAGTTCGGGCATTCCTGGAACGACGCGATCGTGAGCGAGTCGTGGCCACGGCGCATGCCGCGCTTGGAGGGCGAGGTTTTTCTTTTGGGGACGGCCATTTCGGCACCTTGTTCAATCTAAAGGTCGGGGCTCCGAGTACGCCCGGACACGGAACTCGGCAACCGACATGAATGCCGGCCGCCTGAAGCAACCCATGCGGCCTGACGCTCGCGAAGCGTGGCGCTATAGCGATTTCGTCCCGCGTTGCAAGCTTTCGCCCCCGCGTTGCAACCATTGGGCGCGAGTGGCAGGACCCGGTCCGACACTGAACGAGGGGCAACGCCGTGATATTACCCGTGACACTGACGATCGCAGCGGCCGCGGCCGTCGTCAATCTGTGGCTCGCTTTCCGAATCGTGCCGATCCGGGTGAAGGACAAGGTGCTGCTGGGCGATAACGGCAATGCGCTGTTGCAGGGGCGGATGCGCGCGCATGCGAACTTCACCGAATATGCGCCGTTCATCCTGATCCTGCTGGGATTGATCGAACTCGCCGGCGGATCGACGATGTGGCTGTGGATCGCGGGCGTCGTGTTCGTGATCGCGCGCGTTGCGCATGCATTCGGGATGGACCGCGCGACATCGAGCGTGCCGCGCGCCGGCGGAATCCTCGGCACGTGGGCGGTGCTTGCGCTGCTCGCAGGCTGGGCGCTGACGATCGCGTATCAGGCTAACAGCGTACCGGCCGCCAAGACCTTTCAGGTCGTGCCGTCGGGTGGCCGGGCATGAGCGCGCTTCGCTTCCTTCCCGCCGTGGCCCTTTTGGCGGCATGCCCTGCCGTGGCGCAGGTCTCGCCCGAGCGATTGTCTGCTGATGTGAAGACGCTGGCCTCCGATGCGTTCGAGGGGCGGGCGCCAGGTACGCCGGGTGAGAGCAAGACGATCGCCTGGCTGATCGCGCAGTTCAAGGCGATGAAGGCACAGCCCGGCGGGCCGAACGGCAACTGGACGCAGCCCGTCCCGCTCGTCCACACCCGGATGGGTTCTGGCACTGTCCGCGCTGGCGATACCGCGCTGGTGCAGGGGCGTGACGTCTATCTCAGTACCGTCCGCGGCGTCGATCGCGTCGCCATCGCGGGCGCGCCGATGGTGTTCGTCGGCTACGGCGTCAGCGCGCCCGAGCGCGGCTGGGACGACTTCAAGGGGCTCGACCTGACGGGCAAGGTCGCGGTGTTCCTCGTCAACGATCCCGATTTCGAAGCGGTCGCGGGCGACGATGCGAAGGGCAAGTTCGGCGACCGCCGGATGACCTATTACGGCCGCTGGACGTACAAATACGAGGAAGCCGCGCGACGTGGTGCGGTGGCGGCGCTGATCGTCCACGACACGCCGGGGGCGGGCTATGGCTGGAGCACGGTGACCGCCCCGGCCGGCGAGAATTACGACATTGTGCGAAAAGACCCCGAATCGCGGGTGATGCTGCAAGGCTGGCTCGAGGGTGGCGCGGCGACTCGGTTGTTCGCAGCCTCAGGCCTTGATCTGGCAGCGATGCGCAAGGCTGCGCGGCGGAGCGATTTCCGCCCGGTCGCGCTGAAGCAGGCGTTCACCACCGACCTGCCGGTGAAGCATGACACCGCCGTAAGCCAGAACGTGCTGGCCAAGCTGCCGGGCACCAAGCACGCGGACGAAGTGGTTATGTTCGGCGCGCACTGGGACGCGTACGGCATCGGCGCGCCCGACGCGCAGGGACGGACGATCCGACCCGGCGCGAACGACGACGGGCTCGGCGTGGCGGGTGTGCTCGAACTCGCACGCACCTTCGCCAAGGCGCCGCGGACCGACCGCAGCCTCGTCTTCGCGCTGTGGAGCGGCGAGGAGCGCGGGTTGCTAGGGTCGGAAACCTATGCGGTGAACCCGGTCTATCCGGCGGCGAAGACGGTCGCCAACCTGACGCTCGACATCCTCCAGACGGCTGGCCCTGCAAAGGACGTCATGCTCGTCGGGGCAGGGCAGAACAATCTCGAGGATATGCTGGGTGACGCTGCAAAGGCCCAAGGCCGCGTCGTAACCCCCGAAGCCCTTCCTGAACGCGGGCTGTTCTACCGCGCCGATCATTTCTCGGTCGCACGACGCGGCGTGCCGACGCTGCTGCTGATGGCGATCAGCGGCGCGCCCGACCTGGTCAAGGGCGGCCGAACCGCGGGGCAGGCTTGGCTCGACGGCTATATGAAATGCTATCACCAGACCTGCGACGCCTGGGGCGCGGACTGGGACTTCCGCGGTGCGGCGCAGGAAGTCGGGCTGTTCCAGACGATCGGCACGAATCTGGCGAACAGCCGGGCGTGGCCCGAATGGCGCGACGGGTCGGAGTTCAAGTCGGTGCGGGCTGAGACGGCGGGCGAGCGGAAGTAGGCGCCCCCCCCCCCCCCCGCAACCACCCCGGCGAATGCCGGGGCCCAATTGGGGGACGAAGTTTGGCGTCGGCCGCGCTCCGTTACTGCAACCTTTCCAGTTGGGCCCCGGCCTTTGCCGGGGTGGAGTAACGTCTCGGTCGCGCTTCTATCTTGTCTCGTTCTCCCGCGAAGGCGGGAGCCCAGGGTTACGGGCGCTATCGCTTGGTATCCTGGACCCCCGCCTTCGCGGGGGAACGGATAGTGCCGCGAGCGGACGTTACGCCGCCAAAGCTCGATCGCTCACGAACATATTCGTCGCCCGTTCATGCGCGAATGTGCTCGCCGGCCCATGCCCCGGGATGAAGCTCGTATCGCTCCCCAGCGGCCACAATTTCTCGACGATCGACTTCACCAGCGTCTGATGGTTCCCCCCAGGCATGTCCGAACGCCCGACCGACCCCTGGAACAACACGTCCCCAACCTGCGCGAACTTCGACGGCGCGTGGTGGAATATCACGTGACCCTCGGTATGCCCCGGCGTCTCGTACACGTCGAGAACGAGGTCCCCGACCGACACCGTATCGCCCTCGACCAACCACCGGTCCGGCTCGAAATTCACGCCGGAAATCCCGTATTTCGGCCCGTCCTGATCGAGCCGCTGCAACCAGAAGCGATCCGCCTCGTGCGGGCCCTCGATCGGCACGCCGAGATCGTTCGACAGCCGCTTGGCACCACCGGCATGATCGATATGGCCGTGCGTCAGCAGGATCTTCTCGACCGTCACCCCCGCCTGTTCGACCGCCGCCATGATCCGTGGCAGGTCGCCACCCGGATCGATCACCGCGGCCTTCATCGTCGCGGTGCACCAGAGGATCGTGCAGTTCTGCTGGATCGGCGTAACCGGCACGATCGCAGCGCGGAGTGGTGGATTTGTCATGGCCCCGAAATAGGATAGCGCGTCGGTCGGAGCAATCGCCGCTTGCGGTTTGCCCCATGCCCCGTGCAACAGTCGCGGCGATGTGGACTGCGCCCTTCGTTTTGCTCGATGACGCCCGCGTGGGGGGCGCTCCTGCACGATTGTACCGCGACCCGGTCCGGATCGTCCGCGCCGATACGCTCGCCGAGGTACGCCCGGCGCTCGACGCGTTGAGAGATGCCCGCGCGGAAGGACTGCACGCAGCCGGATACCTCACCTACGAAGCCGGCGCCGCACTCTCCTCGAAGCCAATCGACGTCCGCGCCGAGGGGCCGCTGCTCTGGTTCGGCCTGTTCGCCGACTACAAGACGATAGCGCCCGAAGACGTCGCCGCGTTGCTCCCCGACCCCGCCGGCGCGTGGACCGGCGCTCCCAAGCCGCTGATCGACCGCGAAACCTACGACGCGAGCCTGTCGCGCGTGCTCGACCTGATCGCGGCGGGCGACATCTACCAGGCGAACCTCACCTTCGCCGCCAGCGTGCCCTTCGTCGGCGATCCGCTCGCGCTGTACGCCCGGCTGCGGCGGCAGGCGAAGGCGGGCTATGGCGCGCTGATCGACACCGGCGAGACGCGCTTCCTGTCGCTGTCGCCCGAACTCTTCTTCGCGCTCGACGGCGACACGCTCACCTGCCGCCCGATGAAGGGCACCGCGCAGCGAGGCGAAACGCCCGACGCCGATCGCGCACTCGCCGAGGCACTGGCGGCCGACCCCAAACAGCGCGCCGAAAACCTCATGATCGTGGACCTGATGCGCAACGACCTGTCGCGCGTCGCCACAAAGGTCGCGGTCCCCGACCTATTCACTGTCGAGACCTATCCGACCGTCCACCAGATGACCTCGACCGTCACCGCGACGCTAAAACCCGATTGCGACGCGGTCGACGTGCTGACCGCGCTGTTCCCGTGCGGATCGATCACCGGCGCGCCCAAACAGCGCGCGATGGAGGTCATCGCCGAGGTCGAGCACGCGCGCGTCCGCAGCATCTACACTGGCGCGATCGGCCGCCTCGATCCGAACGGCGACGCGATCTTCAACGTCGCGATCCGTACGCTCGCCATCAGGGACGGCGCGGCGATGATGAGTCTCGGCTCGGGGATCGTCGCCGACAGCGACGCGGACGCGGAATGGGCGGAATGCCACGCCAAGGGCGCGTTCGTCAACGCGGGCCAGCGCCCCTTCGACCTGATCGAGACGATGGCGTTCGATTCCGACGAAGGCCTGACCCGCCTCGAAGCGCATCTCGCGCGGATGAAGGAGAGTGCCGAGGCGCTCGGCTTCACCTTCGACCGCCATACTGCGCGCAACGAGCTGCAGGCGGCGACCTTCCGGTTGCGCGGACCCCGCCGCATCCGCCTGTTGCTGAGCCCGTCGGGGGCGATCGCGATCGAATCCGCGCCACTGCCGCAGTCCCCCGCGCAGGCGACTGTTACGATCGTCCCCTTGCCGGTCGCCGCCGCCGACTTCCGCCTGCGTCACAAGACGTCCGCGCGCGGCTTCTACGACGATGCGCGCCACGCGGCCGGCACGTTCGAGGTACTGTTCGAGGACGCGGACGGCTTCCTCACAGAAGGCAGCTTCACCTCGCTGTTCGTCCAGCGTGAAACACTCCTTGTGACGCCGCCGCTACGGAATGGTCTGCTCCCGGGCATCTTCCGCGCCGAACTCCTCGATTCGGGCCGGGCCATCGAGGCTCAGGTCACCCGCGCGGACCTCGCAGGCGGATTCTGCGTCGGAAATGCGGTTCGCGGGTTGATTCCGGCCATCGTTACGGTTGCGAATTCGGCTAAGCGGAGCGTATATCCCGCGCGAATTCCGCGGCCCGAAACTGCGGACAACCGCAAAGGTTCCATCATGCACGCATCCGCCGCGCTCGGTCGCATCAGCCCTTCGCCGACGCTCGCGATCACCAGCCGCGTCCTCGAACTGAAGCGCGCAGGCGTCGACGTGATTGGCCTCGGTGCGGGCGAACCCGATTTCGACACGCCGGACTTCGTCAAAGAGGCCGCTATCCAGGCGATCCGCGACGGCAAGACGAAGTACACCAACGTCGACGGTACGATCGAACTGAAGCAGGCGATCGTCGCCAAGTTCGCGCGCGACAATGGCCTCACCTACACCACCGACCAGATCAGCGTGAACGTCGGCGGCAAGCACACTTTGTTCAACGCGATGGTCGCGACGATCGATCCGGGCGACGAGGTCGTCATCCCCGCGCCCTACTGGGTCAGCTATCCCGACGTCGTGCAGTTCGCCGGCGGCGTGCCGGTGATCGTCAAGGCAGGGCCTGAGGTCGGCTACAAGCTCGATCCGGCCGCGCTCGACGCCGCGATCACGCCGAAGACCAAGTGGGTGATCCTCAACTCGCCATCGAACCCGACCGGGGCCGGCTACACGATCGACGAACTGAAGGCGCTCGGCGCGGTGCTGGCGAGGCACCCGCACGTCTGGATCTTCGCCGACGATATGTACGAGCACATCGTCTATGACGGCTTCAAGTTCGCGACCATTGCCGAGGCCTGCCCCGAGCTGTTCGAGCGCACGCTGACCGTCAACGGCTGTTCCAAGGCGTACGCGATGACCGGCTGGCGGATCGGTTATGCGGGCGGCGCGGCGTGGCTGATCAAGGCGATGGCCAAGCTCCAGTCGCAGTCGACCTCGAACCCGTGCTCGATCGCACAGGCGGCGGCGGTGGCTGCGCTGAACGGCGACCAGTCGTTCCTCGCCGAGCGCAACACCGCGTTTCAGGGCCGTCGCGATCTCGTGGTCAAGATGCTCAACGAGATCGACGACATGCACTGCCCGACGCCCGAGGGTGCGTTCTACGTCTATCCGTCCTTCGCCGAGCTGATCGGCAAGACGACGCCGAATGGCCGCCTGATCGACACCGACGAGGCGATGGTCGGTTATCTGCTCGACGACGCCAAGGTGGCGGTCGTGCAGGGCGCCGCGTTCGGTCTCAGCCCCGCGTTCCGGATCAGCTATGCGACGTCCGACGCGCTGCTCCGCGAGGCGTGCACGCGCATCCAGACGGCCTGCGCCGCGCTGAAGTGACAAACGATCCTCCCCCGCCAGGGGGAGGTGGCGCGAAGCGACGGAGGGGGAGGGCACGGAACAGCGGTCGTCGCTGACCTCCCCCTTCGTCTGGCAAGTGCCAGCCACCTCCCCCTTGCGGGGGAGGATCGCAAGGTTCGCGCAACATTCGAGACACGCGGCGACATCTCCCGGCAATCCTGCCGGGCGATCCCTGCTGCACGATGAACGCATCGGCCACGGCGCGTTAATCGAGAGTTTCTAAAAACGACATTGTGGTTGTCCGGCATCTCTACGACATGCCGGTACGTAGCTGACACCGGCCCACCCGGTCGGTGTCGTCACTTGGTTTCATTGGGATCGCATCATGCGCAGCATCGTAAAGTCGAGTTTCTTCTGGCAGTTCAGCGGCGGTTTCGTCCTCGGCGCCATCGGCTTGCTCGCGCTCCAGCCCGCAGAGGCGCGCCAGACCTTCGCCAGCCATTTCGAACACAGCGCGTCCACGAGCCGCTAATCTTGCGCGCGTCTTGGCGAACGATCGCGGCAACACCATGTATCTACACATGAAAAAGCCGCTCCTCGCCACGCTCGCCGCCGTCGGTATCGCCGGAGCATTCATGTCCACCGGCACCGCGCAGGGCGCCCGCGCCGTCGTCATCCCCGCCGTCAAGACCGACCTGCCCGCGACGCCCGGCATCCAGACCGCGGTACTCGCCGGCGGCTGTTTCTGGACGATGGAGGCGGTGTTCGAGCATGTGAAGGGCGTGAAGGCTGTGACGACCGGCTATGCCGGCGGCACCAAGACGACCGCAACCTACGACCAAGTGGCGGCCGAGACGACTCGTCATGCCGAGGCGATCAAGATTGCCTATGACCCGCGGATCGTCAGCTACGGCACGCTGCTCCGCGTCTATTTCTCGATCGCGCATGACCCGACGACCTTGAACCGTCAGGGCCCGGACAGCGGTACCAGTTATCGTTCAGCGATCTTCCCGCAGTCGCCAGCGCAGGCGCAGGTGGCGCGGTCGTACATCGCGCAGCTCGGCGCGACGCGCGCGTTCTCCGGACCGATCGTGACGAAGCTGGAGACGGGGACGTTCTATCCGGCCGAAGCGTATCATCAGAATTTCTACGACCGGAACCCGACGCATCCGTACATCGTGATGTGGGACAAGCCCAAGGTGGCTGCGTTCCGCGCGGCGTTCCCGACGATCTCGAACTGAGGCGATAGGCTTAAGCTGAAGCGAAAGGCTTAAGAAGACGCCCACCCCAAGCCCGTCATTCCAGCGAAAGCTGGAATATCCCGGTTTGGCGGATGTCCCGAGCCACGAGGGAGACCCCAGCTTCCGCTGGGGTGACGGTAGGGTTAGTGAGGCGCGAACAAGGACCGAAGAGCTCTAAGCCGCTACTGGGACTCTAAGCCGCCACCGGGAACCGCAGCATCCGGTCCGCCACCGGCACCATCGCCTCTGCGCCAACGCCCACCGCGCGAACGATCTCCGGATGGTCGACATCCAGCCCGCCGGTCAGCGACCCGAACGCTGGCAATATCAGCTTCGTCGCCGTCGCTACGAAACACCGCCGCGCGACCGATTTCCCCCGCACCCGCAATCGCAGCTTCGGATGGAAATGCCCCGACAATTCCGGCCGCGTCTCCGTCCGGTCCGCCTCGTGCCGCAGCACCAGCCCATCGACGACCACCTCGTCCACGACATCTCCGCCACACCGATCGAGGATCGCCGGATCGTGATTGCCCGTGATCCACGTCCAGCGCGTGGTATCGGTCATCGCCCGCAGCATGTCCTGCGCCCGCTGCGGCAACCGAGCACACCCGTCGCTGTCGTGGAAGCTATCGCCCAGGCACCAGACTTCGCGCGCACCCGTCGCCGTGACCAGCGCGGTGAGATCGGCCAAGGTCGCGATCGAATCATAAGGCGGCAACATCTGCCCCCGACCCGCGAACCAGCTCGCCTTCTCGAAATGCAGGTCGGCGACCAGCAGCGCGCGCCGCTCCGGCCAGAACAGTGCGCCTTGTGGCAACGCCAGAAGCGCATGTCCGCCGAACGAAAAGGGAACCATTCGCTCGCCATGCCGCCCCCGCCGCGGCGAATCAAGCGGACATCCGCCGCGACGAGCAGGACTTGCGCATGTCCGCAATCGGCGTAAAGCGCGCCGTCCCTTCATGAGGAGCGCTTTTCGCGCCATGTCGTCCGAAGCCGGAACACCGCAAACTGCCGCAGTCCATCAACCGCCCGCCGGCGGCGTGGCGGCGCAGGTCTGCGCGCCCGCCGATATGTCCGCAGCGCATCTGCATCCGCACCCGGCGCTGGCTGCGCTGACCGTCGGCGCGATCGGCGTGGTGTTCGGTGATATCGGCACCAGTCCGCTCTATGCCTTTCGTGAGGCCTTGGGCCAGTCGTCCGCCGGCGGCATCGATCCGAGCGAGATCCTCGGTGTGCTCAGTCTCGCGCTCTGGTCGCTGTTCCTCGTCGTCACGGTCAAATACGTCATCTTCCTGATGCGCGCCGACAACCAGGGCGAGGGCGGCGTGCTGGCGCTGGCTGCGCTCGCCCGTCGCGCGCTCGGCATGCGCTCGAAGATCGCGATCGTGCTCGGCGCGGCGGGCGCGTCTTTGTTCTACGGCGACGCAATCATCACGCCCGCGCTGTCGGTGCTCTCCGCGATGGAAGGCCTCAGGACGATCCCGAGCGCGGCGCATATCTTCAACGAGGGCGTCGTCCGCGCGCTGACGATCGGAATCCTGATCGCGCTGTTCATGATCCAGGCGCGCGGGACGGCGCAGGTGTCGAAGCTGTTCGGCCCGGTCTGCATCGTCTGGTTCGTCGCGATCGGGGCGCTGGGCATCTGGCACATCGCCGACGAGCCCTCGATCGTCCGCGTGTTCCTGCCGACCTACGGTATCTCGTTCCTCGCGAGCCACGGCGTCACCGGGCTGTTCGTGCTCGGCGCGGTGTTCCTCACCGTCACCGGGGCCGAGGCGCTGACCGCGGACATGGGCCATTTCGGCAAGCTGCCGATCCGCATCGGCTGGTTCTTCCTCGTCTTCCCGGCGCTCGCGCTCAACTATCTCGGGCAGGGCGCGTTCGCGCTCGCCAAGCTCGAGGACGCAGCAAGGCAGGGCATCCCCTTCGTCAATCAGGACTGGTTCTTCCTGATGGCGCCCGAATCGCTGCGCCCCGCGCTGATCATCCTCGCGGGCTTCGCGACGGTGATCGCCAGCCAGGCGGTCATCACCGGCGCGTTCTCGCTCACGCAGCAGGCTATCCAGCTCGGGCTGCTCCCGCGGCTGCGCATCCGCCAGACCTCCGCGGTGTTCGCCGGCCAGATCTATCTCCCCGCAATCAACTGGCTGTTGCTGATCGGCGTGCTGGTGCTGGTGATCCAGTTCAAGACCTCGTCGGCGATGGCCGCCGCGTACGGCATCGCGGTGACCGGGACGATGGTCGTCACCACCTTGCTCGCGTATATCGTCGTCCGTCATCGCTGGAACTGGTCGCGGCCGCTCGCGCTCGCGGCGATCCTGCCGTTCCTGACGCTCGACCTGATCTTCTTCGGCGCGAACATCCTCCGCGTGATCGAGGGGGGCTGGGTGCCGCTCGTCATCGCCGCGTCGATCGGGCTGATCATCTTTACCTGGGTGCGCGGCAAGAAGATCGTCAGCGCGTTCGAGAAGCGTCAGAGCATCCCGCTCAGCGACCTCGCCGCCGCGCTGGAGAAGCGCCCGCCCGAGCGCGTGTCGGGGACCGCGGTGTTCCTGACCGCGAACCCGCATGCGACGCCGGGCGCGCTGCTGCACAACCTCAAGCACAACAAGGTGCTCCACGAGCGCAACCTGATCGTCAGCATCCGCACCGCCGACCGCCCGTTCGTCGACGAGTCCGCGCGCGCGAAGGTCGAGCGGGTCGACAACAATTTCTCGATCGTCGTGCTCACCTATGGCTTCATGGAATCGCCCGACGTGCCGCGCGATCTGGGGGTCGGCAATAAGACCGAGCAGCTCGGGCTCGATCCGATGCGCACCTCGTTCTTCATCGGCCGCAACACGCTGAAGCCCGATGCGGAGAAGGGCATGCCGCCCTGGCAGGACCGGATCTTCCTGTTCCTGCAACGCAACGCCAGCGACCCGACCGACTTCCTGAAGATCCCGCCGGGCAAGGTGCTAGAGTTGGGCGAGCAGGTCACCGTCTAAACTCCCTTGCCCCTTCGGGGAGAGGGAAGGGGCCCGCACGGCGAAGCCGGGTGGGAAGGGAGAGGGGAGTGAGGCTCGGGACCTCGTCCCAACTACCCCTCTCCCTTCCGTCGCCTGCGGCTCCTCCCTCCCTCTCCCCGGAGGGGAGAGGGACATGAGACATCAACCTGCGAACGCCTTCACCAAATCGAAGAGGTAGTCGCGGCCGTCGTAGAGTGACGTGACCCGGATGCGTTCGTTCAGGCCGTGAATCCCGCCCATGTCCTTGTCGATGAACACACCGGGTACGCCGTAGACCGGGATCCCGATCGCTTCGAAGAAGATGCCGTCGGTGGCGCCGGTCGACATCATCGGCAGGATCGGGATGCCGGGGAAGTGCTTCGCCGCAACCTTCGTCACTGGCCCCATGATCTTCGGATCGAGCGTCGGCGGGATCGCGGTCGGGCGGACCGGCTGGTTGGCGGTCACCGTGACCTTCGCGCCGGCCAGTTCCTTCAGCTTGGCCAGCGTGCCCTCCACCGTCTCGCCCGGAAAGATCCGGCAGTTGATGTTCGCCGTCGCGCGCTGCGGCAATGCGTTCTCCGCATGGCCCGCGTTCAGTAGCGTCGCCACGCACGTCGTCCGCAAGGTCGAGTGCATTGCCTTGTCGCGGCTGACGATCGCATCCGCCGCCTTGTCCTCGGGATTGGCGATCAACCGCGTGATCGCGCTGCCCATCTCGCCCGGCATCGCCTTCGCGCTCGCCGCGAAGAACGCCTTGGTCGTGTCGGTGAACTTCACCGGAAACTCATACCCCTGCACCGCCTTCACGGCGTCGGCGAGCTCGTAGATCGCGTTCTCCGGCGTCGGCTGCGAGCTGTGCCCGCCGGGGTTGGTGCTGAGGAACGTGTAGTTCTGCGCGGCCTTCTCGCCGACCTGGATCGCGAGCAACTGGCGCTTGCCAGTGTCGTCGAGCCGCCCGCCGCCGCCCTCGTTCAGCGCGAACTCGGCTGCGATCAGATCGGGCTTCGCCTTCGCCAGATACTGCGCGCCGTTCCACGCAAACGTCGTCTCCTCGCCGCAGGTCAGCGCGAGCTTGATCGTCCGCTTGGGCTGGTACCCACCGGTCTTGAAGCGGATCATCGCATCGGACCAGATCGCCGCCTGCGCCTTGTCGTCGACGGTACCGCGCGCGTAATAATAGCCGCCTTCCTCGATCAGCTTGAACGGATCGCGCACCCAATCCTCGCGCTTGGCCTCGACCACGTCGAGATGTGCGAGCAGCAGCATCGGCTTGAGCGCCGCGTCCGAGCCCTTCAGCACCGCGACCAGCCCGCCATCCTTGGGATGCTCGGGCACCGAGAAATAGGTGATGTCGGCATCGGCATAGCCCGCCGTCTTCAGCCGCGCACCGATCTGCGCCGCGGCCTGCGTGCAACTGCCGGCGGACAGTGTCGTGTTGGTCTCGACCAGTTCCTTGTAGAGCCCCAGGAACGCCTTCTGGTCGGGCCGCGTCTGCGCCTGCGCCGAGAATGGTGTCGTCAGAATCGCCGCCGTGAGTAGCCAGCCAGTCGCGCGCATCGTCGTCCCCTTTTCGTTTCGATCGGGAGAGTTGCAGCGAACGCGCGCCGACGCAACCTCGGCCCCGCGGCTCTCAGCGCCGGCGTGTTCCGCGGGGCAGAGCAAGCCGGACCTCGCGGTTGGCGAAGTCGATGTCGACGCGGCGGAACAGTTGCAGCACGTCCATCCCGAGCAGCATCGCCGGGCGCTCGGACAAGCCGAACTGGCGGAACGGCGGCGCGTCGACGGCGGTGAATGCGACGGGCAGGTCGCCGAGCGTCAGGTTGCCGATCGAGACCCGGTCGATCGTGGTGTAGTCGGCGACCACGGTTTCGCCGGTGACGCCGGTCAGCGACACCGGTTGCGAGCGCGCCGCGCTGCCGAGTTTGCGCGTGACTCGTCGGCGGAGCGCACCATTGGCCATGCTGACCGAGGTGCCGGTGTCGAGGATCACGCGGATACGGATGCCGTTGCAGTACGCGTCGGTGACGACGAGTTGCCCGAACAGGCTTCGCGCTCTGATGACGATCTCGTCGGGACCTGTGCGTTCGCGGCGCTGTCGTCTGCGCGAGGGGGTGACGGTCATCGTCTTGGTGTCGAAGTCGATCGTCACCGCGTGATCCTGCAACGTGTCGATCCCGAGCAGTCCGCGCGCGCCGAGATTGATCGCGCTGATCGCGGGCGCCTCGATCGGGGCGCTCCCGATCACGCTGACCTTCAACGAGGGGATGACGACGGTGTCGATGCTGTCCGATCCGGTCATGCCGGTGACGCGCACGGTCCGGCCGGGAGCGAGGCCGAGCGTGGCGGCAAGTTCGCGCGAGATGACGGTACGCTGCGCGCCGGTGTCGACGACGAAGGGGAAGGGGCCGGCGCCGGCGATCGTTACCGGCACGGTCATTCGGGTTTCGTCTTCGACGAACAGGAGCGTGGCGGGGTCGGGTTCTGCTGCGGATGCTGCACTGGGAGAGGGTGCAGCATTTGGCCTCGGGAACGCTGCGTCCTGAGCCCCGGCCTGGGCGGCGATGCCCAGCAATAGAGGGGCTAGCCACCTGTGCATGCTGCAAATGCTGCGCCTGATCCAACGGGTGCGCAACGGCCTATTTGTACGATGGCCTTCACAACAACTCCCGTCATCCTGACGAAAGTCAGGATCCAGGGTAACAGACGTAGTCCTTAGTGGCTCTGGATCCTGACTTTCGTCAGGATGACGAACGGGAAGGGGCTCAATCCGGCCGCATCGCGTCCGCGATCATCTCCTCGGCCTCGATCAGCAGCGCGTCGTCCGAGCTGTTCGTCGCCACCTTCTCGCGCCCGATCAGCGTCAGCACCGGTACCGCGAGCGGCGTGACCCGCTCCAGATCGACATGCACCATCGTCGCCGCCGCGCGGTCGAGCAACGACGCCAACCGCCCGACATCGGTCATCCGCGCCCGCGCGTCCGCCCACGCCGCCTCCAGCAACAGATGCGTCGGCTCGTACTTTCGCAGCACGTCGTAGATCAGGTCGGTCGAGAACGTCACCTGCTTGCCGGTCTTTCGCTTGCCCGGATGCTGGCGCTCGACCAGCCCGCCGATCACCGCCACCTCGCGAAACGCGCGCTTCAACAGGTGCGACTGCTGCACCCATTCGACGAACTCGTGTTCGAGGATATCCGCGGAGAACAGCGACGCCGGGTCGGTGATCTTTTCCAACCCGTACACCGCCAGCGCATAGTCATTGGCGACGAACCCAAGCGGCTTCAGCCCCTGCGTCTCCATCCGCCGCGTGATCAGCATGCCGAGCGACTGGTGCGCGTTCCACCCCTCGAAACTGTACGCGACCATGTAATGCCGCCCCTCGCGCGGGAACGTCTCGACCAGCAACTGGCCCGGCTCGGGCATCACCGATCGATACGCCTGCATCTCCAGCCATTCGCGCACGTCGTCGGGGAAGCGCGCCCAGTCGCCGGGATGCGCGAGGAACCCGCGGACGCGGTCGGCGAGGTTGGTGGACAGTGGCATCCGGCTGCCGCCATAGGTCGGGATCCGCGCGGGCTTCGACGTGGCGCGGACGACCAGATCCTCGAGGTCGATCTTCATCACCTCCAGGCTCAATCCGGCGAAGAAGAACGTGTCGCCGTGGCTCAACTGCGCCGCGAACGCCTCCTCGACCCGGCCCAGCACGCGGCCATTGCCGAACCGCACGTTGAGCATCGTCGCCTCGACGATGATGCCAGCGTTCAGCCGGTGCTGGCCGATGAATTTGGGATGGCTGACTCGCCACGTCCCGTCCTCATCCTTCGTCAGCCGCTTGAACCGGTCATACGCCTTCAGCGAATAGCCGCCGTCGCTGATGAAATGCAGCACGCGCTCGAACGTCTCGGTCGGTAGCGCGGAATAAGGGAGCGCCGAGCGGATCTCGTCGAGCAGATCCGCCTCGCGAAACGGCGCCGCGCAGGCGCACGCCATCACGTGCTGCGCCAGCACGTCGAGCGCGCCGACACGGAAGATGTCCGCATCGAGTTCGCCCGCCTCGACCGCGTCGAGCGCCGCGCGCGCCTCGAGATATTCGAAACGGTTGCCGGGCACGACGATCGCTTGAGACGATTCATCAAGCCGGTGGTTGGCGCGGCCGATCCGCTGCAACAGCCGCGACGATCCCTTCGGCGCGCCCATCTGGATCACACAATCGACATTGCCCCAGTCGACGCCCAGGTCGAGGCTCGACGTCGCGACCAGCGCGCGCAGTTTCCCCTCGGCCATCGCGTTCTCGACTTTCCGCCGCGCCTCTTTCGCGAGACTGCCGTGGTGGACGCCGATCGGGAGGTTTCCCGCATTCACTTTCCACAGATCCTGGAAGATCAGTTCGGCGAGGCTGCGCGTGTTGCAGAACACGATCGAGGTCTCGTGCGCCTCGATCTCAGCCATCACCTGAGCGGCGGCGTAACGCCCCGAATGCCCCGACCACGGCACGCGGCCCTCGGGTAGCAGGATCGCGATGTTCGGGTCTGCGCCGGGCTCGCCGCGGACCATCGCGACCTGGTCGATGTCGCCATCGGGCGCGAGCCATGCGCGATAGCCGTCCGCATCCGCGACCGTCGCCGACAGCGCGACGCGGCGCATCCCCGGCGAGATCGTCTGCAACCGCGCCATGCACAGCGAGAGCAGGTCGCCACGCTTGCCGGTCGCGAACGCGTGCACCTCGTCGACGACGATCGTGCGGAGGTTTTCGAACATCGTGATGCTGTCGGGGTAGCTGAGCAGCAGCGAAAGCGATTCAGGAGTCGTCAGCAGGATCTGCGGCGGCTTGATCCGCTGCCGCGCCTTCCGGTCGGAGGGCGTGTCGCCGGTGCGCGTCTCGACGCGGATATCGACGCCCATCTCGTCGATCGGTGTCAGCAGGTTGCGCTGCACGTCGACCGCCAGCGCCTTCAATGGTGAGACGTATAGCGTGTGCAGGCCGGTAGTGGGCGCCTCGATCAGTTCGGCGAGCGTCGGCAAAAACCCGGCGAGCGTCTTTCCCGCGCCGGTCGCCGCCACCAGCAGCGCATGATGCCCCGCGCGCCCTTCCGCCAGCATCTCGCGCTGATGCCGCCGCGGCCGCCAATCGCGCGACGCGAACCAGTTTTCCAAGGGAAGGGGAAGGTCGCTCACGGCCTGTTCACGCATCGTCGTCATATGGGGGCGTCGCGCCGCACCGCTATGGACCGCGTGCGGAACGACCGCCACTTTGGCTAAAGCTCTGTTGTGAAAGACGATCGGTGTCGCTTTTTCGTTATCTCCTGCCGCTACCGTTGCTCGCACTCCTGCCGTTCGCCAATGCCACTGCCGCCAACAAGTCGTTCGTCGGCGGCGGCGGCATGGTCCGCCTCTCGCATCCGTCGAGCGTCCTCCCGACGCGCAACTTCGCCGGCCGCGCGCTGCTGAACAGCGGCTGGCGCCAGATGTGGGATGGGACGCCGGTCGGGCGCGGCGTCGGCATCGTCCGCTTCTGGCAGGTCGCCAAACCGACCGACGGCCAGGGGCAGGTGACCGAGATGATCCAGGTCGGCTTCAGCCGGAGCGCGGGCGTGGTCGCCAAATGCGGTACCGAGGGGCTGGTTGCCGGTCACGCCAGGCGGCTTCCCAACCGGATGCTCGGCGGCCACCGCTGGACGGTCTACACCAACGGCGACGCCGGCATGAGCCAACAGGTCAACGCGATTAACTTCCGCAGCGTCATCAACGGTGCTTGCTATGCGATCGACCGGATCACCTATGCGGTGAAGGCGGCGGCGCCGGCAGGCCGGCTTGCGCCACCCCAGGCGGTGGCGGCGGCGCGGATGGACGCGATCCTGGCAACGATCAAGGTCGGCGGGCGGCGGTAAAGCAAGGACTTACGATCCTCCCCCGCCAGGGGGAGGTGTCGCCGAAGGTGACGGAGGGGGAGGACACGGAACGTAAGGTTTCCCTTTCCTCCCCCTCCGTCTGGCAAGCGCCAGCCACCTCCCCCTGGCGGGGGAGGATCGATCGGTCGCTGCCAACGCGCGCCGCGACATCGACTCCGGCTCGTCCTGAACAGGGGAATGACAGACCCCACCAACACTCCGTCACCCCGGACCCGTTCCGGGGCCCACCGTTCCGCGACCTCACTGCTCTCGATCGTGCGGAGGCGTGGATGCCGGAACCAGTCCGGCATGACGGGGACCATGGGTCACGGCACACGCGCAGGCCGAGGTTCACGGCACCGCACCCCCGCGTCACGCGTTACCCCCGCATGGCAAAACTCGGCGACTGGCTCGAACCGCATCCGCACGGCATCCTCGTCAAGCCGATCGACGCCTGGATCGACCCCTCGATCCCGACCGCGAAGGCGCTCGTCACCCACGGCCATGCCGATCACGCACGCGGCGGTCATGAGGCGGTGTGGGCCACCCCCGAAACGCTCGCGATCATGGGCGCGCGCTACGGTCCGCAAGCCGGCAATCCGGTCGCATATGGCGAGACGATCCGGATGGGGGAGGTCGATATCGGCTTCGTCCCCGCCGGCCACGTGCTCGGCTCGGCGCAGATCGTGCTCGACTATCGCGGCGAGCGGATCGTCGTGTCGGGCGACTACAAGCGCCGCGCGGACCCGACCTGCACCCCGTTCGAACCCGTCAAATGCGACGTCTTCATCACCGAGGCGACCTTCGGCCTGCCGGTCTTCCGCCACCCCGATACCGGCGACGAGATCGACAAGCTGATCGCCGCGCTGCACGCCAACCCGGACCGCTGCGTCGTTGTCGGCGCCTACGCGCTCGGCAAGGCGCAGCGCGTGATCGCCGAACTGCGCGAGCGGGGGCACGCGGCGCCGATCTACATCCACGGCGCGCTGCAAAAGCTGTGCGACCTGTATGCCGAGCATGGCGTGCGGCTTGGCGAACTCCTGCCCGTCGCGGATGCGAAGAAGGCGGACATGGCGGGGCATGTCGTGATGTGCCCGCCGGGTGCGCTCAACGATCGCTGGTCGCGGCGGCTGCCCGATCCGATCACCGCGATGGCGAGCGGCTGGATGCGGGTGAGGGGTCGCGCGCGGCAGAAGAACGTCGAGCTCCCGTTGATCCTCAGCGACCATGCCGACTGGGACGAACTCACCACCACGCTGACCGAGATCGCCCCGCAGGAAGTATGGGTCACGCACGGCCGCGAGGATGCGCTGGTCCACTGGTGCATGACCCGCCAGATCAAGGCGCGCGCGCTGGCGCTGGTCGGGTTCGAGGACGAGGACGAGGACGACTGAGGCCTTGCGCTTTGTGGAGGCTGCGGCAGGATAGGACATTGCCCCTGTCGCAAGGATGATCCGTGGCCCGTTCGACCAAGTTCGCTGCTCTGCTGGTATTAGCACTCTCGACCACCGCCATCGCGCAGGATGCGCCGAAAAAGGACAAGTCCGAGACCAACGCGGAGCGGATGAAGGCCGAGGCCGAGGCGGATTACGCCAACGCGCCGGTCGCCGAACAGGAGGTCAAGTCGAAGGGCCGCGTCACCGTCGGCGGCAAGTCGCTCGGCTACACCGCGACCGTCGGCACGCTGACGCTGCGCGATACCGAGGGCAAGCCGACGGCCAGCCTGTTCTACACCGGCTATACGCTCGACGGGGTGAAGCCCGGCACCACGCGCCCGGTGACGTTCTTCTACAATGGCGGGCCGGGGTCGCCCAGTTTCTGGCTCCACATGGGCTCGTTCGCGCCGGTCCGCCTGCGCACCGCCAACCCCGAATACATCAAGCCCGCGCCGTACGACTTCGGTCCCAACCCCGACACGCTGCTCGACAAGACCGACATGGTGTTCATCGACGCGGTCGGCACCGGCTATTCGCGGCCGCTCGGTGATACCAAGCCGTCCGCCTTCTACGGCGTCGACGAGGATGCCGACGCGTTCGCCAAGGGGATCCTGCGCTACGCCACCAAATACGGCCGCTGGAACAGTCCGAAGTTCCTGTTCGGCGAGAGCTATGGGACGACGCGCTCGGGGGCGCTCGCGTATCAGTTGCAGGATCGCGGGATGGCGCTGAATGGCGTCGTGCTGCTGTCGTCGATCATGAACTATGGGTATCGCCAGCCGGGGCTCGACCAGATCTACCTCAATTATCTGCCGAGCTATGCGGCGAGCGCCTGGTATCACAACCGCCTGCAGAACCGTCCCGCCGACGTTGCCACGACGGTCGCCGAGGCGCGCGCGTTCGCGACCGGGCCATACGCGGCGGCGCTGTCGAAGGGGCAGACGATCTCGGACGCAGAGCGCGACGCGGTCGCCACCCGGATGAGCCAGCTGATCGGCATCTCGCCCGACTTCATCAAGCGCGCCAATCTCCGCATCGACCTCGCGCGGTTCCAGAAGGAATTGTTGCGCGACCAGCGGCTGACGCTCGGCCGGTTTGATTCGCGCTACACCGGCGTCGATAGCGATGCGGCGGGCGAGCGGCCCGAGACCGACGCGTCTGACACCGCGATCGCCGGCGCGTTCATCGCGACGTTCAACGATTACGTGACGCACACGCTCGGCTACAAGACCGAGATGCCCTACCGCCTCAGCGCGCGCGATGCGCCGGGCTGGACGTGGAACTGGAAGCACGATGCGCCGGGTCGTGGCGGCCAGTCGCAGAACAACCCGAATACCGCGGTCGACCTTGCCGCGGCGATGCGCGAGAATCCGTATCTGAACGTGCTGTCAATGAACGGCTATTACGACATGGCGACGCCGTTCTTCGGGACCGAGAACGATCTGAACCACATGATGCTAGATCCGGCGCGGCAGCGGAACCTGGCGTTTCGCTACTATCCCGCGGGGCACATGACGTATCTCAATCCCGAGGCGCTGCACCAGATGAAGGCGGATCTGGCGTCCTGGTACGATCAGGCGGTCGGCGAGGCGCGGAGTGCGACGCCACCGGGTGGGGCGAGCGTGTCGGGTGCGGAGGGTTCTGGGCAGGTGCCGAATTAACCCAACACGCTCCGTCATGCCGGGCTCGTTCCGGCATCCACCGTTCCGCACAATCGAGAGACGTGAGATCGCGGAACCGTGGACCCCGGAACAAGTCCGGGGTGACGGAGTGGTTGGCGCACGCGGTCATCCGCACCCAAGCCGACAGCCTACCGCACCCCTTCCAGCGCCTTCGCCCGCCGGCGCTGCACCGAACTTCCAATCCCCAGCGCCTCGCGGTATTTCGCCACCGTCCGCCGCGCGATGTCGAACCCCTTGCCGTTGAGCAACTCGACCAGCGTATCATCCGACAGGATTTTCGCGCCCTCGGTATCGATCAGCGCGCGGATCGCCGATTTCACCGCCTGCGCCGACACCGCCTCGCCGCCGTCCGCCGACTGGATCGCGCTCGTGAAGAAGTATTTCAGCTCGTACAGCCCGCGCGCGCACGAGACGTATTTGTTGCTCGTCACGCGGCTGACGGTCGATTCGTGCATCTCGATCGCGTCCGCCACCTGGCGCAGCGTCAGGGGCCGCAAGTGCGCGACGCCCTTCAGGAAGAAGGCCTCCTGCTGCTTCACGATCTCGGTCGCGACCTTGATGATCGTCCGCTGGCGCTGGTCGAGCGCCTTGACCAGCCAGTTCGCACTGGCGAGGCAATCGCTCAGCCACGCCTTCGACGCCTTGTCCTGCTGCCCGCCCGACAGCTCGGTATAATAACTCCGGTTGACCAGCACGCGCGGCAGGGTGGTGGCGTTGATCTCGATCGCCCAGCCGGCTTTCGTCCGCGCGACGAAAAGGTCGGGCGTCACCGACTGCGAGGGTTCGCCGCCGTAGCGACAGCCGGGTTTCGGGTCATAGCCGCGCAGTTCGCGGATCATGTCCGCCATGTCCTCGTCGTCGACGTCGCACATCCGCTTCAGCCGCATCAGTTCGCCGCGTGCGAGCAGGTCGAGATTGTCGATCAGCCGCGCCATGCAGGGGTCGTAGCGATCCGCCTCCTTCGCCTGCAACGTCAGGCATTCGGCAAGATCGCGCGCGCCGACGCCGGTCGGATCGAAAGTCTGGATCGTCGCCAGCACGCCCTCGACGCGGACCAGCGGCACGCCGAGCCGGTTGGCGATGTCGAGCAGCGACACGGTGAGATAGCCCGCCTCGTCGATCTGATCGATCAGGTGCGCGGCGATGAACGCGTCCTCGCGGGGGATTGCGGGCCCGGCTTGCGCGAGCAGGTGATCCGCGAGGCTGAGGCTGGTGTCGGCGAATGCGTCGAGATCGGGGCCGTCCTCGCCGCCAGCGCCGCCCGCGCTCGCGCCGGTCATCGACAGCGCGCCGTCCATCCCGCTGCCGCCGTCGGCGACGCTGTCCTGCTGGTGGCTTTCGGTCGCGTAGTCGACGTCGAGCGTCGGTTCGTCGCCGCTACCCGTGCCCGAGACGAGTTCGTCGGCGGCGACGCGTTCGTCGCGGACTTCGGGGGTGGGTTCGCGGTCGGGGGCGTCGTTGTCCTCGGCGGCGCTGGCTTCGAGGAGCGGATTGCGCTCGACTTCCTCGGCGATGAACCCCTCGATCTCGAGGTTCGACAGCGCCAGCAGCTTGATCGCCTGCTGGAGCTGCGGGGTCATCACCAGCGACTGCGACTGGCGGATGTCCAGGCGAGGGGCGAGGCTCATGCCAGGCTACCCCAACAGATACCGTCACCCCAGCTAAAGCTGGGGTCTCCCGCGGCTAGGGCGCGCGCTCTCACCGGGAGATCCCAGCTTTCGCTGGGATGACGGGGGGAGTGGGACTGTGGGCGGGGGAGGGCGGCATAAACCTAAAGCGAGAAGCCTTCGCCGAGATACAACCGTCGCACGTTGGCATCCGCAACCAGTTCCGCGGGCGAACCCGAGAACAGCACCCGGCCATCATAGATGATGTACGCGCGGTCGACGATTTCCAGCGTCTCGCGGACGTTGTGGTCGGTGATCAGCACGCCGATGTCGCGGCGCTTGAGGTCCTTCACCAGATCGCGGATGTCGGCGATCGAGATCGGGTCGATGCCCGCGAACGGCTCGTCGAGCAGCATGATCGACGGATCCGCCGCCAGCGCGCGAGCGATTTCCGCACGCCGCCGCTCGCCGCCCGACAGCGCCATCGCCGGGGCGGCACGGAGCCGGGTCAGCCCGAACTCCTCCAGGAGCGTGTCGAGTTTCCGCTGGCGCGCCGCCTTGTCGGGCTCGGACAGCTCCAGCACGGTCAGAATGTTCTTCTCGATCGTCAGCCCGCGGAAGATCGACGTCTCCTGCGGCAGATAGCCGAGGCCCAGGATCGCACGCCGGTACATCGGTAGCTTCGTGATGTCCTCGCCGTCGAGCATGATGCGGCCCGAATCGGGCTTCACCAGGCCCATCACCGAATAGAAGCAGGTCGTCTTGCCCGCGCCGTTGGGCCCGAGCAGGCCGACCACTTCGCCGCGCCCGACCGACACCGACACGTCGGTCAGCACGACGCGCTTGTCGTAGGACTTGGCGATCGAGACGACCTGGAGCCCGTTGCTCACCGGCGGCTCGGAAATCGGCTCTACGTCCTTGATCGGGGGCAGCGTGGTGGCGTCCATGGGATCAGGCCCTCGCAAAAGTCAGTCGCCGAACGCTCGGCGTGATGGTGTCGCCGAACCTCGGGGGTTTGGCAGGAAACATGCATGAGCGCGCCGCCGGAGGGAAGCCCCTGCGGTGCGCTCGCGCGTCAGTTGCGCTTGGGGACCGAGAAGGTGCCGGTCACGCGGCCGCCGGTCTGTGTGACCGTGCCACCGCTCGCGGCCGATCCTGCGGCGCTGCCCCCGGCGACCGACGATCCGTCGATCACCGAACGGCCGGTGTCGAGGTTCATCGTCAGGCGCCCGCCGTTCACGGTGTTGCCCGCCTGCGTCAGCGTGACCGCGCCGAGCATCGTGATGACGCGGCGGTTGAGATCGTAGATCGCGTACTGGCTGCGCGCCGTCTGGTCGGGACGCTTGACGATCACGCCGCCCGACGCGTCGAGACGCGAGACCTGCGGGTTTCCGCCGATCACCTGGCCGGTATAGGCGACCGTCATTCGCGCCGAGTTCAGCGTCATCTCTGCCTGCTTGACCGCGACATTGCCCGACAGGATGGCGCGGTTCGCCTTGTCCTGAAGCTCGATGTGATCCGCACCGAAATCGATCGGGGCGTTGGAATTGTGCGACTGCTGCGCGACCGCGGTCGTGGAGAGCAGGACGGCGGTTATCCCGATGAGGATCCGACCGGCGAAGATAGGAGAAGCGCGCATGGCGGCTATTTCGGCCCTCTGGGGATGATCCGCAAGCGGGCATTGCCGTCAAGCGTAACAGTGCGCTCCTCGAGGTTGGCGCGCAGCTTGTTGGCGCTGAAGGTCCCCTGCTGGACGGTGCCGGTCGCAGCACCGCCGCTTTCGAGCGTGCGCGCCTTCATGTCGATCGTCGCGTTGGTGGTCTTCAGGTCGTAGCCGCCCGCCGCGGTGGCGTTGAGCGGGCCGAACAGCTGCACCTTCTCGGTGTCCATGTCGTAGCGGCCGGTGTTCGCCTTGATGTTGGCGGGGCCGTCGGTCAGCTGGATCTGTGCCGCGAGCTGGTTGAGCTGGACGATCGGCTCGGCCGAGCTCTTCTGGATCGCGGACTTCGCGTCGAGGGTGAAGGACTGGCCCTTGCTGTCCTCGCCGCGATAGCGTGCCGCCTGGATCTTCATCCGCTCCTGCGCGACGTCGACCTTGTTCTTGTCGAGCAGGAACGACACGTCGCCGCCCGCAGTCAGCGGCGCCATCACTAGGAACGCCGCCAGCACGCCGATCGCGGTCGGCAGCGCGACGCGCGCGATCGCCACGAAGCGATCGTGACTGCCACCGGGCGCGGCCCAATCCTGCCGTGCGGTGCGCGCACGGCGAGCAGTCGGGGAGGGCGCCGGTATCTGGGTCATGCGTGGGCGAAGATATCGATCTCGGGCCAGCCGGCAAGATCGAGCGCGGCGCGAGTCGGCAGGAAGTCGAAGCACGCCTGCGCGAGTTCCATCCGGCCCTCGCGAATCAGGCGCTTGTCGAGTTCGGTGCGTAGCCGGTGGAGAAAGCGCACGTCCGACGCCGCGTAATCCTTCTGCGCCTCGGACAGCTCGGGGCTGCCCCAGTCGGACGATTGCTGCTGCTTCGAGATATCCTGGCCGAGCAGTTCGCGGACCAGCTCCTTCAGGCCGTGGCGATCGGTGTAGGTCCGCACCAGCCGCGACGCGATCTTGGTGCAATAGACCGGCGCGGCGACCACGCCGAGATAATGCTGGACCGCGGCGATATCGAATCGACCGAAATGATAGAGTTTCACGCGCGCCGGGTCGGCCAGCAACGCCTTCAAATTGGGCGAGTCGTAGCCCGCACCCGCGGCGAAGCGGACGAGATGCTCGTCCGGGCCGCCGTCCGACAGCTGGACCAGACACAGCCGGTCTCGCGGAGTGATGAGACCCATCGTCTCGGTATCGACGGCGATCGCGGCACCGGCCGCGAACAGATCGGCGGGAATGTCGCCTTCGTGGAGATGAACTGTCATGACGGTGGCCGTAGCGGTCCGCGGCGCAACGCTCAATGGCCCTATATTGGGCTGCGGCGTCGAATCGGGCGATAAGATGGCTTGCGTGCCGCCCTTGCGACGAGTCGTGGCTCGCGAGCGACACTTGCGTCAGTATCGATCCAAATCAGGCGTCTTCGGATCAGAATCTATTCGCGACGGCTTGTATTTTGCGCTAAGGGTCCCCTCAAGGCGCAAAAGGTTTCGCGCTGGAAAACCTGCGTTCGTCGTCCGGCACAAGGGTTTTGAGAAATTTGCGGGCGAACCGGGAAGACGAACAGAGCTTATGGGTTTCGATAAAGGTGGCCGCGGGAACCGTGGCGGGCGTGGCCGCGATAAGCGCGACAGCTTCGGCGGCGGCGACAACGAGTTCGGCGGCGGCAGCAGCTTTGGTGGCGGCGATCGGTTCGGCGGCGGCGGCGGCAGCAGCTATGGCGGCGGCGGTGGCTCGAGCTACGGTGGCGGCGGTGGCAGCAGCTACGGCGGCGGCAGCAGCTTCGGTGGCGGCAGCGGCGGCGGCGGTGGTTACCGCGGCGGCGGCGGTGGCGGCGGCTTCTCGGGCGGTGGCGGCGGCGGCGGTGGTCGCGGCATGCCTCCCCAGGTGGTCGGCGAAGGCACCGGCGTCGTAAAGTTCTTCAACGCGCAGAAGGGCTTCGGCTTCGTCGTTCGCGATGACGGCGGCGAGGACGTGTTCGTCCACATCAGCGCCGTCGAGCAGGCCGGTATGGTCGCACTCGCCGAGGGTCAGCCGCTCGGCTTCACGCTCGTCGACCGCGGTGGCCGTATTTCGGCAACCGACCTGAAGATCGACGGCGAGCCGATGGCCGTCACCGATCGCGGCCCGCCGCGTGACCGTGATGCCGGCCCGGGCGCGCCCCGTGGTGGCGATCGCGACCGTGACGGTGGTGCAGGTGGCGCACAGCGTCAGCTCACCGGCGAGAAGGCGACCGGTACGGTCAAGTTCTTCAACGCGATGAAGGGCTTCGGCTTCATCCAGCGCGACGACGGACAGCCTGACGCCTTCGTGCATATCTCGGCCGTCGAGCGCGCCGGCATGGCGACGCTGAACGAGGGCGACAAGCTCGAGTTCGAGCTCGAGGTCGATCGCCGCGGCAAGTACGCAGCGGTGAACCTGAGCGCAGGCGGCTGATCCAGCTGACTGATCCGACCGTGTTCGGTAGGATAGTGATTGCGGCCGGTCTCGCTTTGGCGGGGCCGGCCGTTCTCGTTTCTGGAGCGCCTGCGCAAACGGGCGTGCCGGTCCTGTCGGCGACGATCGTCGCGCGCTACCCGCACGACCGCACCGCGTTCACCGAGGGGCTGCTCTGGCACGACGGCGCGCTCTACGAGAGCACCGGCCAGGAACGCCAATCCGACGTGCGCCGCGTGTCGCTCAAGGACGGCAAGATCCTGGCGAAGGCGCGTATCGACCCCGCGCAGTTCGGCGAAGGCCTAGCGCTGTGGAAGGACGAGCTCGTCAGCCTCACCTGGCACGACGGCATCGCCCACCGCTGGGACGTTCGCACGCTAAAACCCAAGGGACAGAACCGGTACACCGGTGAAGGCTGGGGGCTGACGAGCGACGGTGTGTCGCTGCTCCAGTCCGATGGCAGCGCCGATATCATCTTCCGCGACCCGCTGACACTGGCAGAACGCAAGCGCGTCGCGGTGACGATCGACGGTCGACCGTTACGCGACATCAACGAGCTCGAATATGTTCACGGCGCGCTGCTGGCGAACGTCTGGCACACCGGCTTCCTGGTCCGCATCGATCCGAAGACCGGCAAGGCGACCGCGGTGATCGACCTGCGCCCGCTGGTCGCAGAGATCGCGGCGACAGACCCCGAGGCGGTGCTCAACGGTATTGCCTGGGATGCGAAGGCAGACCGGCTGTTCGTGACGGGCAAATACTGGCCGACGCTGTTCGAGATAAAGATCGCTCCCGCCTCGCGCTGAGCGGTAGGGCGTCTCGACACTAGACGCTCTCGGGGGGCGCGAGATCCTTTACCCACCCTTCTCGCCCGTCATCTGCTGCCGTTTCGTCCAGCCTATGCGTGTCATTTCAACGGCCAATCGTCACACCGCCCCCATTCGTCACCCCAGCGAAAGCTGGGGTATCCTGGTTTGGCGGGTGCCGTGGCCTACACGATGATATCCCAGCTTTCGCTGGGATGACGGAATTCGGTGTGACGGAACTTGAGTAACGGGACTTGCAGTAATGTGCCCGAGATCAGGTCCGTGGCACCCGACCCTAAACTCCCTGCCCAGCCACCGGCGCCACCGCCCGTATCGCCCCCAGCACGTGCGCCAGCAATCCGTCCGCATCGTGGCGGATGTTGTGGTCGCCTGGCATCCCGACCTTCCGTGCGTTCGCGATCGTCAGCAGCGGACACAGGCTGTCGGTTTCCTCGATCCCATAGATGCACGTCAGCGGCGCCCAGGTCAGTCCGTTGCCGGTCGTCGCGCCCATGCTGTCCGGCGATCCGTGATCGTAGAGAAGCCCGGAGGGATCGGCGCGGTAGAACACAGTGTTCCCCGGCAGGATCAACACGATCGCCGCGACCCGCGCGCGCAACGACGGAGGCAGGTCCGCCAGCCCGGTCTGGACTATGTCGGCGCCGTAGGACTGGCCCATGACTACGACCCGCTTAGCACCGGTCCGCGCCAGTGCCGTTCGAACTCCGTCCGCGACGATCGCATCCAGCTGTTCGCGCGTGCGGGTGCTCGCGAACAAGGCTGGCGTCGTGATCCCGACGACCGGGATGCCGTGCTGGGTCAGTCCCCGCGAGGTCGACGCGCCGAGCAGGAACCGCAGCCCCATGTCGCCCGAGAAATTGACGACCGCGATCGACGGTGCTCCCGACGACCGGACGCCGATAGCCGGATACACATGCACCGGATCGCGATCGAAATAGCCCGCGAGATAGACGAACAGCACGACAATTGCCGACAGGATGCCCGTCACCCACGCGCCGCGCCGCCAGCGTCGTGCCGCTGCCGTGCGGGGGTGCTTCGAACTTTTCACCGGACCATCCTTACGCGTGGCAGGATCGCGCGTGATAGCCCGACCATGCCGCGTGCTTCGATGACGCGCGGATTACGTAATCATCCGCTTCAGCGTCTCGATCCGGTCCGCCTCCGCCGCGGGCTTGTCCGTCCGGATTCGCGCGATCCGTGGGAAGCGCATCGCCACGCCTGATTTGTGCCGCTTCGAATCGTGGAGTGAATCGAACGCGATCTCCAGCACCAGCGTCTTCTCCACCTCGCGCACCGGGCCGAACCGATTCTGCGTATGGTTGCGGACGAAGCTGTCGAGCATTTTCAGCTCTTCGTCGGTGATCCCGGAATAGGCTTTGCCGACGGGGAGCAACTCGCCGTCCTCGGTCCAGCAGCCGAAGGTATAGTCCGAATAATAGGAAGAGCGGCGCCCGGAACCGCGTTGCGCGTACATCATCACGCAATCGGCGGTCAGCGGATCGCGCTTCCATTTATACCAGAGCCCCGCGCGTCGTCCGCCGACATAGGGCGAGTCGCGGCGCTTGAGCATGACGCCCTCGATCGCCGCGTCGCGCGCGGTGGCGCGGATCGCCTCCAGCGCGGTGAAGTCGTCCGCCTCGATCACCAGGCTCAGATCGAACCGCTCGGGATCGAGCTGCGGCACGAACGCCTCGAGCCGCTTGCGCCGCTCGGTCCAGGGCAGCGTCCGCAGATCTTCCTGACCATCGAGTAGGAGGTCGTAGAGCCGGACGAACGCGGGATATTCGGCCAGCATCTTCGCCGACACCGTCTTGCGCCCGAGCCGCTGCTGCAACGCGTTGAAGCTCGCCGCACCGCCGCCCTCCTCCAGCGTGCCGCCCTGATGCTCCCCCTTCACCAGCAGCTCGCCGTCGACCGTGCCCGGCGTCCGAAACGCGGCGGCGATCTCGGGAAAGCTGCCGGTCACGTCGTCGCCGGTGCGGCTGTAGAGCCGCGTCTCGCCCGCGACATGGACGATCTGCACGCGGATGCCGTCCCATTTCCACTCGGCCGCATAGTCAGCGAGATCGACGCGGAGGTCTTCCAATCCGTGGGCGAGCATGAACGGCCGGAACACGGGGACGTCGGCCGGCGTCGGCTGCTCGCCCGTCCCCTCCGCCCAGGCGAACAGGCTCAGATATGGCGCATCGAGGCCGTGCCAGACCTCCTCGACCGCATCGACATCGAGCCCGAACGCATCGGCCAGCGCGGTCTTCGCCAGCCGCGCGGACACGCCGATCCGCAGCGCGCCGGTCGCCATCTTGAGCAACGCGAACCGTTCCTCGGCATCGGACCGGTCGAGCATGTCGGCCAGCGCGGCCGGCGCATCCGCCCGCGACAGCGCCGCGAGCCGTTCGACCACGTCGGTGATAGACAGCGGGGTAGGATCGACCGGGACCGTCGGCTCCGGCCAGAGCAGCGCCACCGTCTCCGCCGTATCGCCGACATAATCGCGGCTCATCCGGAACAGCACCGGATCGACGCGTTCCTCGATCAAGCCGCGGATCACCGCCGACTTCACGCCCTTGAGATCGAGATCGCCGGTCAGTGCCGCCATTGCCCAGCCACGATCGGGGTCTGGCGTCGCGCGCAGATAATCCGCGATCAGCTTCAGCTTCGCGTTGCGCGACCGGGTGTAGGTGAGCGAGTCGAGCAGGGCGGCGAAAGCGTGCATCGTCGTTCAACGCACGGGAAGCGGCCACCGCTCCCCGCACCCTTTCACCGCGTCGATCTTCACTGCGCCGATCTTAACCGGGCCCATCTTCACCGGGTGCGCGTGTAGCTGAAAAGAACCTCACGCGGCGCCTTGCCGTCGATCCGTACCCAGACGTCGATGCGGTTGGGCCCGAGTCGGCGCATCGACAGCCCATCGAAATGGACCGCATCCTTCTCCATCGCGACGAGCGGGAAGCTCTCCGGTTTACCCGTCTTGTCTTCCCAACCGGTCAGGTCGGCGTTGAAATGACGCAGGCGATAGGCCAGCGATCTGCCGACGGGGACGATCTGAATCAGTTCGTAAAAGGCGACCTTACCCTTCTGCGTCTGTGTAAAATGTCCTGTGATCTGACCGGCTTCGGGCGCTGCATAAACCTCTGTGGCATCGCCGCCGAGACCGGGCCCGTGCCAGCTTCCCTCCAGCCATGCGAGCGATTCGATGCTCGCGGCCGGAGGTGCGACTCCGGGGGCGGCGGACCGCGTCTCGTCCGCAACGCCGGCAAGGGACGAGGCCGGCAAGGCGGCGAGCGCGAGGATCGGGATCCAGAAATGCATATAGCCTCCACCGTTTCCGGCAGAGGCTACAAGATTGGCGCCGCTTGGCGAGTCGCGAGCGGTATGGGCGTCAGTCGATCGCGTTCTTGATCCCCTTGCCCGCGAGCAGGCCGAGCACCAGGAAGATCACGAACAACGCGATCGCGATAAAGAACAGGACCTTGGCGATGCCGATGAACGCGCCGCCGATGCCGCCGAAGCCGAGCAGCGCAAGAACGGCGCCGATAACGAGAAAGGTGATTGCGAGCTTCAGCATGGCGGCCTCCAGTTTTCAGTAAGGTCTCTCAACTGGCCCGGCGACCGGATTGTTCCTCGGCTGTAACGATCAGGCCTTGCGGCTGGCTTCGAACAGGAACCAGGCGCGTTCTTCGGCGTGATCGGTCCATTCGTCGACGATGCCGCTGGTGGCGTTGTCCTTGGCGGCGTCGGCGGCATCCTTGACGATGCGGAACTGCTCGACGAGCTTCAGATTGTCCTCGCGCAGTTCGGCGAGCATCTCGGTCGGGCCGACGAACGCCATGTCGTTGTCGGCGATCGTCTGGTGCCGCGAGATGTCGCCGATCGAGCGCAGCGTGGTGTTGCCGGTCTTGCGCACGCGCTCGGCGATCGCGTCGGTCACGCCGATGATCTGCGCGGACTGGTCGTCGAGCAGCAAATGGTAATCGCGGAAATGCGGGCCCGACATGTGCCAGTGGAAGTTCTTGGTCTTGAGATACAGCGCGTAGCAATCGGCGAGCGCGGCGTTCAGCGCGTCGGCGACCGACTTGGTGCTGTTGCTCGGCAGGTCGGTGGGCGTGTCGAGGGCGGGGTTGATGTCGGCCATGGCTAGCTCCGGTTTTGAAGATCGTTGCGAAAACGATCCGAACGCGAAAATGCTCCTCAGGTCAAACGAGCCGCAGCGCGCCGAGGGCGAGGACGATCCCGAAGATCAGGAACACGATGCCGATGGCGATGCGCAGCGGCCTCAACGGGAGTTTCAGCCACGCCGCCTCGCCCATCAGCGCAGCGGGGACGATCACGACGAGCGAGCCGATCGTCGCGCCGATCGCGGCGAGCGCCGGGACGGGCGAGCGCGCGGCGAGCGTCAGCACGATGAACTGTACGCCGTCGCCGAATGCGAGAATGAAGAGGCCAAGTACGGTGGTGGCGAGCGCGCCGACCTTCCAGCCCGTCAGCCGTTCGGGCGCCTTGGCCGGAAAGAACGATCCACCGCCCTGCAACAGCAGCGCGAGCGCGAGCATCAGTTGCTGTGCGTTGGGCGCGAGCTTCGGCCCGATGATCGCGCCCAGCGTTGCCGCCAATCCACTCGCCGCGAGCAACGCGAATGCCGCCATCAGGATGACCAGTCCCGGCTTAGCGTACCGGTCCGACAGGATCGCGGCGAGCCACGCGGTCCGGTCGCCGATCTGCGCCAGCGCGGCCGCGACGAATGCCGCCATCAAGGCGTCCATGGATTATCCCGCAAGACGCACCGAACAGGCGGCGGCGAAGGCATGGCACGCCTGGACGTCCTGCCGCTCGCAGCCGACCGCATCGCGCAGGATCGCCAGCCAACCATGCACCAGCGCGCCGTGCTCGCCGCGGGACAGCGCCGAATCGACGAAGTGCGCGACGGTGACCGCCGGGTTGAGCCCGTTGCTGTGCGCGATCACGCGGATCGCATCGATCTCCGTGGCGATGTCGCAGGGGCGGGAATAGGGCGCCCGGACGTCGATCGCGGCGATTCGCGCGGCGAGATCGGCCTTCACCGCGATCATGGCGTCGATTCGATCGATCTCGGTGAGTCTCAGCGCCTGCCCCATGATCCCCGCTCCTGTTGTCTGCGGATATATAGCGCCTTGGGTAGTGAATAGCGGGTTAAATGCGGTATGTTGGCCTCCTCGAAGGGCGTAAAGCTTGACTTCGTCGCACGCGTCCGTCATGCGCCGCCCTTGATGGAGCGGCGGCGTCAGTTCGCCGCTTTCGCATTTTCAAGCCATAGGAATTGGGCTCATGGCCAAGCCGACCACCGTAAAGATCAAGCTGCTCAGCACCGCTGACACCGGCTTCTTCTACGTCACCAAGAAGAATCCCCGTACGAAGACGGAGAAGCTCTCCTTCTCGAAGTACGATCCCGTCGTGCGCAAGCATGTCGAGTTCAAGGAAGCCAAGATCAAGTAATCTTGTTGGCGGTGCAAGCCGTCGACTGATTGCGAAGATCCGGAAAGCCGCGGGTAACTCCGCGGCTTTTGGCGTTTGTGCTGGTCGTCGTTCCCGACTTCGTCATCCCAGCGAAAGCTGGGATCTCCCGCCGCGAGGGTACGCCCGTAACGGGGAGACCCCAGCTTTCGCTGGGGTGACGGTGTGGGGCGGGGGTAAATCGGCAACGCAAGGGAGGCTGTCTTCAGACCAAAGCCCCGACCGCATCCATGAATCGCGCAAGGCTAATCGGCTTCGACACATATGAATCCGCGCCAGCCGCCCGGATCCGCTCCTCGTCCTCGCGCCCGGCATAGGCCGTTACCGCCATCACCGGGATCGCGCGCAACGCGTCGTCCGCCTTCAGTTCGAGGATGATCTCATAGCCGGTGACGTGCGGCATCTGGATGTCCATGATGATCAGGTCGGGGGTGAAATCCCGCGCCCGCGCAACCGCGTCGCGGCCGTCGCGCACGGGTTCGACCGAGAACTGGTGCGCACGCAGCAGGTCGCAGAATAGTTTGAGGTTCAGTTCGTTGTCCTCGACAACGAGCACCTTCTTTGTCACCGCCGCACCTTATCCGGAAAAAAGGCACGATAGGCAATGCGCGACCGCGATTCAAACGAAGACGCCGAAGCGCTCGCCCTGCGCGCTTTGGTCTGGACCCTGGTCGAGCCCGACCGCGCGATGCGGCTGTTGTCGGTGACCGGTCTGGAGCCGCACGATCTCCGCGCAAGGGCGAGCGACCCGACGGTGCTGTCCGCGGCGCTGGGCTTCCTCGAAAACCATGAGCCGGACCTGATCGCCTGCGCCGACTCGCTCGGCGTGAAGCCCGAGGCGCTGGTCCGCGCCCGTATGGAGCTGGAAGCATGAGGCCGTTGCTGATCAGCGATTGCGACGAAGTGCTGCTGCACATGGTCAAGCATTTCGGCGTCTGGCTCGACGAGCGCCACGACATCGATTTCCAGATCCAGCACGGCGATTTCTCGACCGCGATGACGCGGCGTGACGGTGGTCCGCCGCCGTCGCGCGAGGATATGTGGGCGATGCTGGGTGAGTTCTTTCCGGGCGAGATGCACCGCCAGACGCTGGTGCCGCATGCGGTCGAGGCGCTCGAGCGGCTGGCGCAGGTGGCGGATATCGTCATCCTCACCAACCTCCAGGACGAATGTCGCCTGCCGCGAATCGAGCAGCTGGCGAAGTTCGGCATCGCCCACCGGGTCGAGTGCAACCAGGGCGGCAAGGGCACGCCGGTATCGCGGCTGGTCGCGGAATATGGGTCGCCGGTAACGGTGTTCGTCGACGATCTGGCGGTGCATCACGAGTCGGTCGCGAAGCACGCGCCGGGGGTGCACAGGTTGCACATGGTCTCCGAGCCGACGTTGGCGGTGAACGTGCCGAAGGCGCCCGAGGCACACGCGCGGATCGACGACTGGCGCGACGCGGCGGACTGGATCGCCGCGCGGTTCGAAGCGGGTTTGCCGGCTGGCGCCTGACCTCTCGATCCTCCCCTGCAAGGGGAGGTGGCGCGAAGCGACGGAGGGGTATCGCGCTATCGAGAACGGGATCACCCCTCCGTCAGCGCTAAGCGCTGCCACCTCCCCTTGCAGGGGAGGATAGGGGGTGGGCATGCCCCATGCACTTGACCCATCCCCCACCGCTGTGGTGATACCACCCCCATGACCGATCGTATCGACCGCAAGCTCGAAGAGCTGGGCCTCACCCTTCCGCAGGCTGCCGCACCCGTGGCGTCCTACGTCCCGACCGTGCTGGCGAACGGCATGCTCCACATCTCGGGTCAGTTGCCGTTCAAGGACGGCGCCCTGGTCACCGGCCGCGTGGGCGACGGTGTCTCGCTCGAAGACGCACAGGAGGCCGCCAAGCTCTGCGCACTCATGCTCGTCGCACAGATGAAGGCGGCGCTCGGCACGCTCGGCCGAGTCGAGCGGATCGTGAAGCTCGGCGTGTTCGTCAACTCGACCGGCGACTTCACCGATCAGCCCAAGGTCGCCAACGGCGCGTCGGACCTGATGGTCGCGCTGTTCGGCGATGCCGGCAAGCACGCACGCTCGGCGGTCGGCGTCCCCGTCCTCCCGCTCGGCGCCGCGGTCGAGATCGACGCGATCGTGCAGGTTTCCGCCTAAGCTCCTTGGAGGCGCGCTTGCGCGTCTCCACCTATGGCCCTTGGAGGCGCGTCTCTGCGTCTCTACCTAAGCGGCAATGAACGCCGTCACAGCCCGTATCGCCCAAGGCGTCACCTCGATCGCGGCCGAGGACTGGGACGCGTGCTCCGGCACCGCCAACCCGTTCGTCGGCCACGCGTTCCTCTCCGCGCTCGAAGCCTCGAAAAGCGTCGGGGGCCGTTCAGGGTGGCAGGCGCTGCCGATCGTGGTCGACGGCCCCGACGGCAAACCAGCGGGGATCGCGCCAGCTTACGCCAAGAGCCACAGCCAGGGCGAATACGTGTTCGATCAGGGCTGGGCCGACGCCTGGGAGCGGGCAGGGGGGCAATATTACCCCAAGCTCCAGATCGCCGCACCGTTCAGCCCGGTGCCGGGCCCGCGCCTCCTCCTCCGCGACCGCGACCAGGCCCCTGCGCTGATCGCCGCGCTGGAAGCAGTGACCGACCAGAGCGGGCTATCTTCCGCGCATGCGACCTTCATCGACCCCGACGAGGTGGCGCTGTTCGAGTCCGCCGGCTGGCTGATCCGCCAGGGCACGCAGTTCCACTGGAAGAACGACGGGTATGCGAGTTTCGACGATTTCCTCGCCGTGCTCGCCAGCCGCAAGCGCAAGGCGATCCGCAAGGAGCGCGCGGCCGCGGTCGAAGGCCTGACGATCCGCCACCTCACCGGCGCCGAGATCACGCCCGCGCATTGGGACGCGTTCTGGGTCTTCTACCAGGACACCGGCGCCCGCAAATGGGGTCAGCCCTATCTGACACGCGCGTTCTTCGACCAGATCGGCGAGACGATGGGCGACCAGATCCTGCTGATCCTCGCCGAGCGGGACGGCATTCTCATCGCCGGCGCGCTCAACCTGATCGGCGCGGACACGCTCTACGGCCGTTACTGGGGCGCGACCGAGGAGGTGCCGTTCCTCCATTTCGAACTCTGCTATTATCAGGCGATCGACGCCGCCATCGCGCGGGGTTTGAAGACCGTCGAGGCGGGCGCGCAGGGCGAGCACAAGCTCGCGCGCGGCTATGCGCCCGTCGCGACCTATTCCGCGCACTACATCCCCGACCCGAGCTTCCGTCGCGCGATCGCCGACTATCTCGTCCGTGAACGCGAAGCCGTCGCGGAGCAGCAGGAGTATCTCGGCGAGCTTACTCCGTTCCGGCGGGGCGAGCCGCCGGCTGGACCAAAGGCCCCCGGTTGACGCGGTAGAGCAAGCTCGTTTCGTCTCGCCGGATCAGCGTCAGGTCGCCGACCAGCGCCGGATCGAACTTCGGCGGGTGGATCAGCCAGACGTAATCGAACGCCTCGCGCGGGAATTTCTCCAGCGCCATCGAAATCGGCCGCCAGAACTGGCCACGGCACTTGATGTCGCTGACGATCTCCGACGGATCATGCGCGAACCCGCGCGCCGCCGCGTAGTTCGTCGTCAGCAGCTGCGCGCCGGCCATCGACCATTGATCGTTGGTAAAGGCGAGGCGCCGCTCGAGCAGCAGCGCCGGCACATGCTCGAGCCGCGAATACGCCCAGTCGTCGCGACACCGCCGCCCGACGAACGACACCACGCGAGACCGCTCTGGCACCGTATCGATCGCTGCGATCGCCTGGTCGTAGCTGCGATCGTACATCAGGTAGCTGACCGTCGTCCCCGCCAGCCGCACGCCGAAGAACGCAAAGCCCAGCACCGCCAGCACGGCAGCGCCCCGCAACGACAGCCCATGCCGCGGCCGCAGCGCGATCACCGCGATCGCCAGCACGAACGGCGCGAGCCGCATGTCCGCATAGGCCGACCCGAACACGATCCGCGGCAACAGCACGTATACGCCTGCGAGAAACAGCGCCGACAGCCCCAGGTTGCGCGAATATTCGATCGTCTGGTCGCGCACGCCGCGGAACAGGATCACGAACAGCACCGTCACCGACGCGATGTCGAACGCCATCCACCGATCGCGCAGGACCATCGTGATCCAGTTCATCTTCCAGCGCCAGTTGAACCAGTCCTGCGTCTTGCCGCCGACATGATCGCCCGAGCGCCACACCACCATCATCACCATCGGCAGCGCGAGCGGCACGCAGTTCAGCCCGGCCTGGACGAACGCCCTGAACCAGCCATGTGCCCAGCTTTTGGGATCGCTGTCGCGGCGGATGTCGTGCTGGCGGATCAGTTCGGCGGAGAAGGCGAGCACGCCCAGCACGCCCCAGCCAAACGTATGGCACAGCCACAACAGGCACGAGACGGGGATGAAGATCGCAGTACGCAGCTTGGTCCGCCCGAGCCGCCCCATCCGCAGCCACAGCGCGAACAGGTTGAGCGCGATCGCCATCGCCAATGCGAAGTTCACGAACCCGAACTGGAACGGATAGCTGTAGGCGAGCGGGAGCGCGAACAACGCGGTCGCCGGGATTCGCCCATGCACCTCGCGCGCGATCCACAGCAGCCCGGTCACGGTGAGCGCCGGGATCGCCATCACGATCAGCTTCACCGCCAGCTGCAACCCGAAGATCGGCGCGAGCGGTTCGATCAACAGGTCGATGCCGAGATTGCCGATCATCTGCCAGCGGAAGTTATACCACTGCGAAAGCCAGGGATTTTCGCCGATCGCCAACTGGACGCGGTAGCGGCCCATGTGGCCCGGCAGATCGACCAGCGGCGGGATCTCCGGCCACAGCAACGGTACGATCGACGCTAGCGCCACCGCGAAGACGAAGCCGCGCGTCTGCCACCAGTGAAGTTCCGTGCTCTGCCCCCGCGTCATCGTCGACGCCTAGCGCCGCATGGGGCCCTTCGACAAGCACCCTGCATGATCGAATGCGACGGAATAGACCGCGGATCTTCCATCGGACCAGATCGGGACGAGGTCGGCCGACTGTGCCCGTCCGACCGGGAAGCCGATCGTCCAAACCCGTTGGAACGTGCAGCGATCGAAGGCGCGTATCGCTTTGTCGAAGTCGATGGTCTGGTCCTCGGTTCCCGGTGGATGGACGATCTGCGACGGATCGCGATCGAATGGTGCGGCATCGGGATGGCGCGGGTGGATCAGTTGCTGACCCGCGAGCGCCCATTGTTCGTTGTCGAAAGCCTCACGCCGCGCCACCGCCAGACCGGCGATGTGCGTGAGGCGGGGGTTGAACCAGGACGTCATGTTTGGCTCGTTCACCAATACCAGGACGGCAGCGGCGCGCGGAATGGCGTTCAGCGCTTGCAGCGCGCGGGACTGGCCTTGACTGAAAAGGATGAACGCGATCGTCGTCGTAGCAATCCTGACCGCGAAAAACGCGGCGCCGATCGCCGCGGCCCGCCGCGCAAGCGCATCGTGATCCGGCTCGATGCGGATTGCCAGCACCGCAAGCGCCGCCGCGTAAGGCAGCATCCGCATATCGACTCCGGCCCCGCCCTGGAACATCAGCGGTAGCATCACGAAGGTTATCAGACCGAACAGCGCCGGAATGCCAAGCACTCCTATGAACTGCATGCGTGGCGAGCGGACTGCGGTCCACACCGCGCAGACGATCAGTACGACGCCAGCGATGTCGTACACCTTCCAACGTTCGCGCAGCATCGACACGAGCCATTGCGCCTTGGCGCTCCAGCGGAACCACTTGCCGGTATCGCCTGCCAGCCGATCGCTGCCACTGCCGAGCATGATCAGGAGTGGCCATGCCATCGGCAACGCCATCAGGCCGGCCGCGAAGGCCGCCTCGATCCAGGGTTCGCCGCGCCGCATACGCAGCGACCATTCCGCGCCGATTACGAACAGCCCGAGCATGGCCCAGCCGAAGCTGTGGCATAGCCAAGTCAGCCCGGCGTATGGCACGAACACGATTATGCGCACCCAGGTCGGACGCGTCCGCGCCAGCCGGATCCACCAGGCAAGCCCTGCAAGCGCCATCGCAGCGCCGAGGCAGAAATTCACGAACCCAAGTTGGAACGGGTAGCTATAGGCGAGTGGCAGCGCGAAGCCCGCCATCGCCGGGATGCGGCCGTGCGCTTCATAGGCGACCCACAGCATCGCTGCGACGGTCATCGCCGGGATCAAGCCAATCACCAGCCGAGCCGCGGGCTCGACATCGAGCAGAGGATGCAACGCCATAACGAGCAGGTCGACGCCGAGGTTGCCGATCAGCGCCCAGCGTACGTCGTAATGCTGTGCGAGCGGACCGGTGCCTGCGTCCGCGAGGATCCGGTAGCGACCGATGTGGCCGGGCACGTCGGTCAGCGGAGGGATCGCCGGCCACAGCATGGGAATTAGAGCGGCGAGTATCGCGAGGACCGCGAACCCGCGCGTCGTCCACCAGCCTTGCCGTGCTGCGCCGGAGAGCGTGGTGGAACGGATGTCGTGCTCCACGTCGGGTCGTGCGATCGTGCCGGTCACGGGACGACCTCGAATATCCTGTTGCCGGGAGAATCCAGCGGCTTGAGCCATGCTGGAATCCTGCGCGATGCCAGTTCCTTCGCCATGCTGTCAGGGGCGGGCTGGATGCCGTCGAAATCACTGTCGCAATAGACCACGTAACGGACCTTCCATTGATCTGCGATCGCTCGCGCCTGGCTGCTGCGGCCGATAAAGAACCGGTACATTGCGACATTTCCTGCGGTGTTACGGTGATAGGGGCCGGCCACGAAGGCATGCGGGGTGGCGGCGATACCCCAGGGGGCGACGTCGATCGGTGCCATCACCATGCCGGGCGAAAGGTGGTCGAGCGCAGCTATCGCTGGAGGCGAGGTGCAGGTCGACGCGCTTGGAGAGGGCTTTCGCGGCGACGGCGGGAATACCTCGGCCGCGATAGGGTAGAGCATGCCGGTTGAGAGAATCCATGCCGGTACCAGCGTGAGAACACCGCGCCGCCGTGCCGCGCCGATCATGATGGCCAGCGCGGGCGCGCCGAGCATCGCGCCGGTATAGGCACCGCGAAGCTGCACTGCGGCGATCGCGACGGCGGTGCACTGAAGCGCGAGCAGCAGGACCGCGTTGCGACCGGGTCGCCGACGCACCAGCCACGCTGAGGCCGCGACCCCCGCGAGCATGACTCCGAAATACCCGAACGCCACGCCGAATGACGCCGTGACGATCGATTGCGCCTCTCCGACGTGATCGAGCCACAAGCGGCGCAACAGTATAGGAACCTGCCCATAGGGCGATCCGCACGCGGGAGACTGCAGCCGGATGACGCCGAGCGCTCCGAGAAACAGGGTGGCGGCGATTGCCAGCCTGACTCGGACCGATATTATATGCCGTCCCAGCACCGCGATCGCTAACGGAACGATTGCCATGATCGCCAAGCCAGTCGCGGCCTGCTGGGTAAATCCGTCGCAGGCAGGATAGCGCCATTGTCGACTGGCGAACCCCGCAATGCCGATACCGAGCCCGGTCAGCGTCCCGACACCCAGACCGAGGATCCGCGCTTCGCCCTTGCTTTCCGCACGCGCCCAGGCGAGCAGCGCCGCGGCACCGAGCACCGCAAAGAACGGCATCGTCTCCATGCCGATGACGAGGCTGGTCGCGGCAAGTGCCCCGGTGATCGCGCCGTTACGGAATGTCGGCTTTCCGATCGCGGCCAGCGTGGCGCCGAGAAGGAGCACGAGTTGCAGGCCGTGATGGTCGATGCGACCGGGTACGAAGATCGTCGTCGCCGGATATGCGATCGCCGCGATGACCATCGCGGTGCGCCCTGCATCGGGGTCGAGGTGGCGGGTGATCCGACCTACCAACAGCAACGCGCCGGCGAACAGCAGGATCGGCCAGAGGGTGACGGCGAGCACCTCGGCGCGATGCGTTCCAAGCAGCGGCGCCGCGGTGGTGATTAGTAGGGCGGGGCCCAGATCGGCAACGCGCGACCAGTGCATCGGCACGCCAGCACCTAGTCGGTATTGGGTCAGATCGCTCCACGATTGCCCGCCAAGCCAGTCGCGGACCTGCTGGAGGCGCATGACGTCGTCGGTATCGGGCAGCCGTAACGCCGAAAGCGAGGACCAGTCGCCGATGCTCCACGCCAGTCCCAGAACGAACGCCAACAGGACGGCGATCGCGAGATCGGAAATCAGGTCAAGGCGTTCGCGGTCCACCCATGCGGCTGTAGCGCCGCATGGTTAACCGATCGTAGTTACCGGTCGCGCTTCGCAAGCAACCGCAGCCGCAGCGCGTTCAACTTGATAAAGCCTTCCGCATCGCGCTGGTCGTACGCGCCCTGGTCGTCCTCGAACGTCACGACCTTCTCCGAATAGAGCGAGTTCGGCGACTTCCGGCCGACCACGTACACGCCGCCCTTGTAGAGCTTGAGTCGAACCGTGCCCGACACCTTCTCCTGGCTGTGATCGATCGCCGCCTGCAGCATCTCGCGCTCGGGGCTGAACCAGAAGCCGTTGTAGAGCAGCTCGGCGTACCGCGGCGCCAGCTCGTCCTTCAGATGCGCGGCGCCGCGATCGAGCGTCAGCTGCTCGATGCCGCGGTGTGCGAGCTGATAGATCGTGCCACCGGGCGTCTCGTACATGCCGCGGCTCTTCATGCCGACGAAGCGGTTCTCGACCAGATCGAGACGACCGATCCCGTGACGGCGGCCATAGTCGTTGAGCGTCGACAGCAAGGTCGCGGGAGACATGCCCTCGCCGTTGATCGCGATGCCGTCGCCGCGCTCGAAATCGATCGTGATGTATTCCGGCGCGTCGGGCGCGTCCTCGGGGTTCACGGTGCGCGAATAGACATAGTCGGGGACCTCGTCCCACGGGTTCTCGAGGACCTTACCCTCGGACGAGGTGTGCAGCATGTTGGCATCGGTCGAGAAGGGCGACTCGCCGCGCTTGTCCTTGCTGACCGGGATCTGATGCGCTTCCGCGAACTCGATCAGCTTGGTGCGGCTGGTGAGATCCCATTCGCGCCACGGGGCGATGACCTTGATGTCGGGCGACAGCGCGTAATAGCCAAGCTCGAAACGGACCTGGTCGTTGCCCTTGCCGGTCGCGCCGTGGCTGACCGCGTCGGCACCGACCATTTTGGCGATCTCAATCTGGCGCTTGGCGATCAGCGGCCGCGCGATCGACGTGCCGAGCAGGTACAGCCCCTCGTACAGCGCGTTCGACCGCATCATCGGGAACACGTAATCGCGCACGAACTCCTCGCGCAGATCGTCGACGAAGATGTGCTCGGGCTTCACGCCCATCAGCTCGGCCTTGGCCCGCGCCGGTTCCAGCTCTTCGCCTTGGCCGAGATCGGCGGTGAAGGTCACCACTTCGCACTTGTACGTCTGCTGGAGCCATTTCAGGATCACGCTGGTATCCAGGCCACCGGAATAGGCTAGCACCACACGTTTGATCTGATCGGTCACGGGCAGAGTCCTTCGGCAATATCCAATGCCCGCGCCCCTATGCGCTGGGGGGCATCCATGCAACCGGCGCCTGCAACTATGGCGTTCATGGCGCGTACAACCGAACCGGTCTATCCGCGCCGCAAATCCTCTGGAGTTTACGCAACCGTGCTACGCCAAACGCTCACCGTTCTCGTTCTCGCGGGTCTCGCGACCCCGGCGCTCGCGCAGGAAACCCGCGCGTCCGCCTCGGCCAAGTTCAAGACCGAATTCGCCGCGTCGGACACCAACAAGGACGGCGTCCTGACCCGCGCGGAAGTGCAGGCGCGGATCGGCAACATGAAGGTCGGGCCGGGCCGTCCGGATCCGGTCCATGCCAAGCGCCTCGCGGACCTCTGGTTCACGAGTGCGGACAAGAACAAGGACGGCAAGGTGACGCAGGCCGAGGCGCAGGCGCTGCTCGCGGCGACGTTCGCGAAGTACGACGCTAACAAGGACGGCAAGATCGGCGGCGACGAGCGCGCTGCTGCCAAAGCAGAAGTGCAGGGGCCACGCTAAGCCGCCTCGGCACAAACCTCGTTCTCCCGCGGACGCGGGAGCCCAGCTAAGTACCGCAGTCTAGCGTAACCCTGGGCCCCCGCCTGCGCGGGGGAACGAGCAAAATTGGCGGGGGGACTCGCCCCCCCCCGCCATACCCACGTCACCCCTCCCGCAAAGCCCGCTCCCCCTCGATCATGTAATCGCGCGTCAGCGGCAGGGTCATCCGGCTCTTCGACAGCTGGATCTGGTAGTTGACCATCCCCCCGGTCCGGAACGCTGCCGCGGCGCCCGCAAGGTAGAACGTCCACATCCGGTAGAATCGCTCGTCGTACAACGCGACGATCGCATCCTTCGCGGCCACGGTCCGATCATACCAGTGATCGATCGTCAGCGCGTAATGCACGCGCAGCACCTCGATATCGGTCGGAAAGAACTTCAGTCCCTCATACCCGCGCACGATCTCCGACAGCGCCGGATTATACCCGCCCGGGAAGATGTATTTCGTCGTGAAGGTGTCGGTAACGCCAGGCCCCCCCATCCGGCCGATCGTGTGAAGCAGCATTACGCCGTCCTCGGTCAGAAGATCGCGGCATTTGCGGAAGAACGCCTTGTAATGCGCGGGGCCGACATGCTCGAACATGCCGACCGACACGATCCGGTCGAATGTCCCGGTCAGCGCGCGATAGTCGATCAGTTCGAACTTCACCTTGTCGGCGACGCCGGCCTCCTCGGCCCGACGGCGGGCCACCTTCAGCTGCTCTTCGGACAGCGTCACGCCGAGCACTTCGGCACCGGTCTTCGCGTGCAAATACAGGGCCATTCCGCCCCAGCCACAGCCGATGTCGAGCACGCGCATCCCCGGCTGGATCGCCAGCTTGGCAGCGATATGCGCCTTCTTGTCCGACTGCGCCTGTTCGAGGCTGTTGCCCGGATCGGTGAAATACGCGCACGAATATTGCCGGTCGGCGTCGAGGAACAGATCGTACAGCCGGTCCGACAGATCATAGTGATGCGCGACGTTCTTCTTCGATCGGCGCGCCATGTTCACCCGGTCGACGCGGTGGACGACCTTGTCGAGCAGCTTGATCGGCAGCGACGGATTGAGCCCGCCGCCACGCTCCCACGGGCTGTTGCCCTTGAGCAGGTTGACCAGATCGCGAATGTCGCCGCGGTCGATAGCGAGGCGCCCGTCCATGAACGCCTCTGCTGCGCCGAGCGCCGGGTGGCGGACGATCGCGCCGGCGACGCCGGGTTGGGTCAGCCGGATCGTGACCGGGTTATAGGCTGGGTCGGGCTTACCGAAATGCTTGGTCGTGCCGTCCGCGTGGATGAGCGTGAGTTCGCCGGTTTTAACCTGCCGGGCCAGGAAACGATCGAAAAGAGCCATGTCGCTTTAGCTAATGACTGGTACGGAATTGCGCTACCCCCGCGGCGGCTTAGATTCCCGCGTACCAATCATAATCCACGTTATCTTCCCAATAGCCGCCCTTGCCCTTGCCGATTCCGGCGAGGCTGGCCACCGCATCGATCGCCATGACGTATTTCGCATGCTTGTAGCCCAGCTGTCGTTCGACTCTCAGTCGGACGGGCGCGCCGTGCGCAACGTCGAGTACGCGATCGTTGAGCGCCCAGGCCAGGATCGTCTGGGGGTGGAACGCGTCGATCAGGTCGATCGACTCGTAATAGGGCGTGCCGCGATACAGGTCCGCGCAGGTGAAGACGATGTAGCGCGCGGTGCTCTGCAACCCGGCGGCGCTGAGCAGTGCGCCAAGCTTCGGCCCACGCCATTTACCGATCGCGCTCCACCCCTCGACGCAGTCGTGGCGCGTGATCTGCGTGCGCGACGGCATCTGGCGGAGTTGCGGCAACGTCACCGACAACGGCCGATCGACCAGCCCGCCGACCTTCAGGCGATAGTCCGCGAAATTGTTCGCGACCATCGCAGTGTACCCGGGCGTACCCGGATCGCGCGTACCGTTCGATCGGAAGATCGGCGACATCTGCGCAGGGCTGAACTCAGGGACGAGCGCGTTACGGTTGGTCAGCGCGCGCTGCAGCCCGCGGTTCATGTCCTCTCCCATGAACAGGATTTTGCGCGCCTCGGGGTTCGCGGCGATCTTGTCGCACCCGGTCAGCAGCGCGCCCGTGCCGATCGTCGCGCCGGCAACCAGCGCGCGGCGGGTAATCAACGAACTCATGCGACGTCCTCCGGCACTGCCCAGCGTCCGGTGATCATCGACCGAACCTCGTTCCAGGCGCCGGCGAGAATGACCAGCGCGAGATGGGCGATGATGAACAGCACCAGTCCGGTGGCGGCAATAAAGTGGATCGAGCGCGCCGACTGCCGCCCGCCGAAAATCTCGAGCAACCACGGCCACGCGGCGTCCATGTTGGGCGACATGGCCAGCCCGGTCAGGATCATCACCGGGATCAGCACGAAGATCGTCGCCACGTACGACAGCTTCTGGAGGATATTGTACGCGCCCGGCCGCTTCGGATCGTGGAAGCGGAAGGCGAGATGCTCCTTCACGTCATGCGCCACCTCGCGCGGCGACAGCTCGGCAGCGCGGACACGAAGGTCGCGCTGGAAATGGCGGTTGATCAGGCTGACGATCATGAACCCGAGCAGCGCGAACGAGAGGACGAGCGCGAACAACAGGTGCCAGCGCCGCGAGATCGCAAGGTTGTAGCTCGCCGGGATCGTCAGCAGGTTGAGCAACGTCACCACCCAGCCCGGCCACTGGTCCAGCGTCGTCCAGGCGGTATCGAAATTCGCGCCGTATCTGCCCCAATAGAGTCGCGGATGCGCCTTCAATATGCCGATCCCGCTGCCGATCATGATGAACATCGTCACCACCGTCACCCAGTGCCAGACGCGCGTCGCCAGTGTGTGGCGCTTGACGGCCATGACGGTATGGGGGGTAACAGTGGGATCGTTCATGCTCGGTCTTCGCTCTAGCCTGTCGAAGCGCTCAATAGCAGGGATAAGCCTATGACCGAATGGCATTCTTACGAACCCGCGAATGGCCACCGCCTGCCGCACGATCCGCTCAACGCAATCGTCGCGCCGCGGCCGATCGGCTGGGTCAGCACGGTGTCGGCGAACGGCGTCGCCAACCTTGCGCCCTATTCGTTCTTCAACCTGTTCAACTACAGCCCGCCGCTGATCGGCTTCTCGTCGATGGGCTGGAAGGACAGCGTCGCCAATATCGAGGCGACCGGCGAGTTCGTCTGGAACCTCGTCTCGCGCGACCTGAGCGAGGCGATGAACACGACCGCTGCCAACGTCGCCGCCGATGTCGACGAGTTCGCGCTGGCCGGGTTGGAGATGGCCGCGTCGACCCACGTGAAGCCGCCCCGCGTGGCAGAGTCTCGCGCCCAGTTCGAATGCAAGCTGACTCAGCTGATCCGCCTCGAAACCAAGGACGGCCGAGAGCTCGACCAGTGGCTTGTGCTCGGCGAGGCGGTCGCGATTCACATCGACTCCGCGATGCTCGAGGACGGCGTCTACCAGACGGCACGTGCGAACCCGATCCTGCGCGGCGGCGGCCCGGCCGATTATTTCGAGATCACCGAAGATGCACTCTTTAAGATGCGCCGGCCGGGGTAACTCCCCCAATGTCCGTCATCACCTCAAAGTCCGTCATCCCAGCGAAAGCTAGGATCTCCCGGTAACGGAGCGCGCCCCTGCCGCACGAGACCCCAGCTTTCGCCGGGGTGACGGACATTGGGTCTGGCTGGGGCCGGGGTGACGCTTAGATCCGTCCGCGCCCCAAAGTCGTCATCTCAGCGAAAGCTGGGATCTCCCGGTAACGGAGCGCGCCCTTGCCGCACGAGACCCCAGCTTTCGCCGGGGTGACGGCTTCTTTTGGCGATGTGTAATGCCAAACCAAGAGTGTTCACCCGCGAAGGCGGGTGCCCAGACTGGGTCCCCGCCTTCGCGGGGAACCATAATGTGTCAGGCATAGGCCCTGTAAAAGAACACCATAGTCGTCGCGATGGTCACCAGCAGCGTCCACACCCGGATAACCTGCGGCGACAGCAACAACCCCAGCTTCGCCCCGTAATGCCCGCCGACGATCCCGCCGATCAGCATCGGCACGCACAGCGCCCACACCACCATCCCGGTCGCGATGAAGATGATCGTCGCGGCAAGGTTCGCGACCGCCAGCATCAGCGTCCGCGGCGGCGCGAGCGTCGCTGGTGTCGCGCCCGACAACAGCCCCCACGCCGCGGTCAGCATCAGCCCGACTCCGCCCCCGAAATAGCCGCCGTAAATCCCCAGCAGCGCCTGCACTCCGACCAGCGACTTCGGCCCGATCTCGACCCTCGACCTGAGCCACAACGACGCCCGAGTCCCGAACGCGATCGCCAGCGTCGCGAACAGCAATAGCCACGGCACGATCAGGTCGAACGCGCGCGCCGATGTCGCCACCAGCAACAGGCTGCCGACCAGGCCGCCGACGAAGGTGACCCCCGCCATCGTTCGCATGCCGACGCCCGAGATCGGCTGAAGCCCATGCCGATACGCCCACGCACTCGCCATCGCACCGGGCTGAAGCGAGACGTTGCTGGTCGCGTTGGCGAAGGTCGAGGGCACGCCGAGCCCGATCAGCGTCGGCATCGTCGCGAAGCTCCCGCCGCCCGCCAGCGCATTCATCGCACCGCCGAGAACGCCCGCCCCTGCCGCCAGCGCAACCGCACTCCACTCAAGCAAAAGCGTCGGACTCGGCGGCGGCCTCGCGATCAATCTGCGCCCGGCTCTTCTTCTCCGACGCGGTCTTCAGCTGGCCGCACGCCGCATCGATGTCGCGCCCGCGCGGCGTCCGCACCGGCGCGGAGATCCCTGCACCAAACACGATGCTGGAGAACGACTTGATCCGCTCGGGCGTCGAGCACTCGTATTGCGCACCCGGCCACGGATTGAACGGAATGAGGTTCACCTTCGCCGGCAGCTCGTATTTCCGCAGCAACCGCACGAGTTCGCGCGCGTCGTCGTCGGAGTCGTTCTTGTCCTTCAGCATCACGTACTCGAACGTGATCCGCCGCGCGTTGTTCGTGCCGGGATAATCCGCGCACGCCTGCAACAATTCCTCGATGCCGTATTTCCGGTTGAGCGGCACGATCTCGTCGCGCACCTCCTTGGTCACCGCATGCAGCGACACGGCCAGGTTCACGCCGATCTCGGCCCCCGCGCGCGCCATCATCGGCACCACGCCCGACGTCGACAGAGTGATCCGCCGACGGCTGAGCGCCAGCCCTGCGCCGTCCATCACCAGCTTCAGCGCATCGCGGACATTCTCGAAATTATACAGCGGCTCGCCCATCCCCATCATCACGATGTTGGTGAGCATGCGGCCTTCCGGCTGGCTCGGCCATTCGCCCAACGAGTCGCGCGCGAGCATCACCTGACCGACGATTTCGGCGGGCGTCAGATTGCGTACCAGCCGCATCGTGCCGGTGTGACAGAAGGTGCAGTTGAGCGTGCAGCCGACCTGGCTCGACACGCACAACGTGCCGCGATCCGCGTCCGGGATGAACACCATCTCGTAATCCTGCGCGTCATCCGATCGCAGCAGCCATTTCCGCGTCCCGTCGGTCGACACCTGCGCCTCGACCACGTTGGGCCGGCTGATCACGAAGCGCTGCTCGAGCCACGGGTGCATCGTCTTCGAGATGTCGGTCATCGCCGAGAACTCGGTCGCGCCGCGGTTGTAGATCCAGTGCCACAGCTGTTTCGCGCGCAGCTTGGCCTGCTTCTCCTCGAGCTGCGACGTCTCCAACGCCATCCGCAGATCGGCGAGCGACAGCCCGAGCAGGTCGATCCGCCCGTCGCTGCGCGGCACGAAGCTGCGGGGAACGGGCACGGGATCGATGTGCCCCGGAATAGGCATGAGGTTCGCGGCGGTCTGCATGGCGCGGCCCTTAGCGGAATTCTGCTGATTTTTCTACTGGCTGCGGGGAGGGGGGGCAGAGTCGGCGCAGTCAGGCCGAACGTCACCCAAAATAACCACCACCCCGGCGAAGGCCGGGGGCCAATTGGAAAGGTCGTCGCAACGGAGGACTGAGCGTCGTTACACCCGTCCCCCAATTGGGCCCCGGCCTCCGCCGGGGTGGTGGTACTGAGTGAGGGCGAATGCCTACAGTTCAGCCTCCGCTACACGCCAGCGCGGCCGCATCGATCGCCGTCGCCGCCCCGGACAGCGCATACACATCCGCAAACGGTCGCCCGCCGACGCCGACCGCCTCGACGCTCGTGCTCCGCCCCGATCGCAGCGCCGCGACGATCGCGCGGTCGCTCGGCGCATCGCTCGCCCAGGCATCCAGCCCGTTCGCCACCAACGCGAATCGTCGTTCGCCGATCGTCAGCGTCACCCCCGCGGATCGATCACGTTCGCGGCTGAGACGGATGTGGAGCGAGGCCCTTAGACCGCGCTTCGGCCAGGTCGCGATGCTCGCGAAACCGCTCGACCGGCCACCCGCCATCACCGGCCGCGCGATCGCGTAACAGCGCTCGGGTGCCGCGTCGCGAAAAGCACCCCAGCCCTTGTAGATGCCGATCGTCTCGCGCGCCGATGCCGGAACCGCGATCGCGAGGATCAGCAGAGTCGCCAATCTCACGCCGGGGCGAAACCGGTACCGAGATGCGGCACGGTCGCGCGGCCGTTCTCGACCAGCGTCACCGATCCCTGCGGCAGGCCTGTCGCAACCGGCGCGCCCAGCAGCGGATCGACCGGCGCGCCCGTCATCACGCCCAGCATCACCCGGCTGGAAATGCCGTGCATGATCACCAAACGGTCGCCCGGATCCTCCGCGGTATCGGCCAGCCAGCCACCAACGCGCGCCGCGATTTGCGGATACGTCTCGCCGTCCGGCGCAGGCTTCAACGTACCGCCCGGCAGCATCACCGGCCCGACCTCGTCGATCACGTCCGCGTAATAGCGTCCGCCCCAGGACCCCATGTCGATCTCGACCAACCGCGGATCGGTCCGCACGTCATGCCAATCGAGCTCCAGATGTTCGCAGATCACCGCCAGCGTCTGCAGTGCCCGCCCGGTCGGCGACGCCCACAATGTCAGCGCCGGCTTCGCCCCCAGCAATCCGCGCAACGCCCGACCAAGCTCGTCCGCCTGAGCAAAGCCCGCGCGCGTCAACGGTGTATGCGCGGCATCCCCTTGCAACCGGTGCGCCGCGTTGAACACGGTTTCGCCGTGCCGTGCGACGAAATCACGCCCCTTGCGCGGGGCCGGAGTATCGCTTGAACGGGCGTCCGCTTCACCCTGCCGTTGGCTTGGAATCATAGCCCGCGTTTCAACCCCCTGTGGCGCAAAAGCAACGGATTTCCGCGTTTATCTGGGGTTCATGCAACGCTCGGGCGGTTGGTCCATTGGAGCGGTCCACCCCGCGTATTGGGGTGCCCAGATAGTAAGGAGTAACCCCAATGCGTACGCTTATCGCCGTCTCGCTGCTCGCCACGACAGCCGTCGCAGCACCCGCTCTCGCGCAGACCAACCCGACCTTCACCGGCCCCCGCGTCGAGGCCACGCTCGGCTACGACCACACCGGCGCCGGCAGCAGCGTGTCCAACAACAACGGGCGCGACGACCAGAAGATCGATGGCCTGCTGTACGGCGGCGGCATCGGCTACGACATCGCCATGTCGAACAACGTCGTGCTCGGGGCTGAGGCCGAACTGACCGGCTCGACCTCGAAGAGCGACCGCAACGACTATACCAGCGACTTCGGCTTCGGCCGCGTCAAGCAGGGCCGCGATATCTATGTCGGCGCGCGCGCGGGCTATGTCGTCGCTCCGACGACGATGCTGTACGTCAAGGGCGGCTACACCAATGCCAAGCTGAACGTGCTCGCCGGCGACACCAACCAGACGACCGACACCGATTTCAATCTCGACGGCTGGCGCGTTGGTGCCGGTGCCGAGCACGCGGTTGGTCCGAACAGCTATGCCAAGCTCGAATATCGCTATTCGAAGTACGAGCGCAGCAACATCGACTATGCGACCGGCGGCACCAGCGGCCGATTCGACGTAGATACGGATCGTCACCAGGTAGTCGCCAGCTACGGCTTCCGCTTCTGATCGAAACGGTGCGCGCGTTTTAACGCGACGTTTACCGTGATCAAAGAAGGGTCGGAGCGCTTGCTCCGACCCTTTGTTGTTGGGTAAGCCATCTGCGGATTGCCCCCAGCCCCGAGTCCGGCTGTGGTGGCGGGGGGAATTTTGATGAAGGCGACGATCGAACGCGCAACGCTCCTCAAGGGGCTGAGCCATGTCCAGTCCGTGGTGGAGCGGCGCAACACCATCCCCATCCTGTCGAACGTGCTGATCGAGGCGACCGCCGAGGGCACGCTCAAGCTGATGGCGACCGATCTTGATCTCCAGATCAACGAATCGATCGCAGCCGCAGTCGACCAGCCCGGCGCGACCACCGTGTCCGCGCACACCTTGTTCGACATCGCGCGGAAACTGCCGGAAGGGAGCCAGGTCCAGCTCGCCGCGTCCGAAGGCCGGATGAGCATCGTCGCAGGCCGCGCGCGCTTCTCGCTCGGCACGTTGCCGCGCGACGATTTCCCGGTGATCGCCGAGGGCGAACTGCCGACCCAGTTCGAACTGCCCGCCGAGACGCTCAAGCAGATCATCGACAAGACGCGCTTCGCGATCTCGACCGAAGAGACGCGCTATTATCTGAACGGTATCTTCCTCCACGTGGCGGACGGCGACAGCTCGAACCCGGTGCTCAAGGCCGCCGCGACCGACGGCCACCGCCTAGCGCGCGTCACGCTGCCGCGTCCCGAGGGTGCCGAATCGATGCCCGACGTGATCGTCCCCCGCAAATGCATCGGCGAGCTGCGCAAGCTGCTCGACGAGGTCGATGGCTCGGTCGGCGTCTCGCTGTCGCCGACCAAGATCCGCTTTGATCTCGGCCAGGCGATCCTGACCTCGAAGCTCATTGACGGCACCTTCCCCGATTACAGCCGCGTGATCCCGACCGGCAACGACAAAATCCTCAAGATCGACCCCAAGAGCTTCATGGAAGGCGTCGACCGCGTGTCGACCATCGCCACCGAGAAGACCCGCGCGGTCAAGATGGCGCTCGATCGCGACAAGATCACGCTGTCGGTGACCTCGCCCGAAAACGGCACCGCCGCGGAGGAAGTCCCCGGCGATTACGTCGCGCTCCCGTTCGAGATTGGCTTCAACAGCCGCTACCTGATGGACATCCTCGCGCAGATCGACGGCGACATGGTCGAGGTGCACCTCGCCGACGCCGCCGCCCCGACGCTGATCCGCGAGAACGACAAGTCTCCTGCGCTGTACGTGCTGATGCCGATGCGCGTGTGATTCGGTCTGCCCGTCGCGCCGTGGTATAGCGGCGCGACAGGCAGGAGCCGGATCATGGACTCGATCAATATCGCGGATCTGAAAGACGAGCTGGACACGTTGATCGACCGGCTCGAAGCTGGCGAGGCCGTGCAGATCATGCGTGACGGCCAGTACTTCGCCTGCGTCACGCCAGCGGCGCCACCTCTGCCACCCCGCCAGCCCATCGATTTCGATGCGCTGAGGGCGTTGCGCGCGACGACGGTCAATCACGCCGGGGGCATCAATAGCAGCATGACGGTCGAGGAAATGCGCCGTCATGATCTATTGTGACACGTCGCTGCTTGTCGCCCTCCTAGTCCCAGAAACCTACAGCATCGTCGCGGATCTTTGGATGCGCGAACAATCGGCGGGTGCGCTATTCGCCAGCGCATGGGTCGGCACCGAGTTAGCCGGCGCGCTTGCGCTGAAGCGTCGGCTTGGTGAGCTTGACGACGTCACTCATGCAAAAGTCACACGGGCTGCGGCGGTGCTGCTTACGTCGCTATCGTCGATACCGGTCGAAACTGGCCATTTTGTCGACGCGCAGCGACTCGTCTCATCGCCACCAAAGGGCCTGCGATCAGGTGATGCCCTGCATCTGGCGATCGTGGTCGACCAAGCGCTGGGCCTCGCGACGTTCGACAGGCAATTGGCCGGCGCGGCGCGCCACAATGGTGTGGAGGTTGTCGCTCTACTGCCGGCTTGACCGCAAGGATTGGCTCCAGTACTAACAGCAATGTCAGTAAGGAGTCGACTCGATGGCGAAGCTTCCTCCGTTTCCCGGTACGACCGGTCGTCGCGATTGGCGTACGGCGTTCGATGCGATCAAGAAATTGCTCGCGAACGGTGACGACACGACGCAGGTGTTCCGGATCATGCGCGCGCTGAACGTCGGTAATGCACCGATGAATTACGCGCGACTGATCGCCACCGAGCAAGGCGGGCGGATCGCCTATGACCGCGTCGAACTAGCGCAGCGTTTCTCCGATCCCGCGTTCGTCGCGAGCTTCGCGCCCGGCACGGTCGGCGCAGCGTATCGCACTTTCCTCGAGACGACGGGCTATTCCGCGGACGGGCTGGTCGAGGTCTCGCGGCTCGTGCCGTCCGAGGACGATCTGGCGCATCCCTATGCGTGGTTCGGCCGGCGGGTCCGCGATACGCACGATATCTGGCACGTGCTGACCGGCTACAAGGCGGACGAGAGCATGGGCGAAGCGGCGCTGGTCGCGTTCAGCTATGCGCAGGTCGGCGGGCTCGGCTGGGCGCTGATCGGTTCCGCCGCAGCGCTGAAGAGCATGCGTGTTACGGGGAGCAAGCTGTTCGCGAAGGCGGTCTGGGAAGGCTATCGCAATGGGCGCAAAGCGAAGTGGATTTCCGGCGAGGATTATCTCGAACTGCTCCACGAACCGCTGGAGGCCGCGCGCTCACGGCTCGGCATCGTCACGCCGGTCGCCTATCTGCGGGCGCAGCGCGAACTCGGCCCGGAACTCGCATCGTATCTCAGCATGCAGAAGGCGGCGACCGCGACGGCTGCACCCGTGATCGCGCCGGAGCGGATCGCCGCCTGACGCGATGCTTGATAACGGACTGGGCGTGTCGCTAACGGGGCGTGGTCAGATCGATGCCCCACCCCGTTCGTGCTGAGCGAAGTCGAAGCACCGTAGCTTGAGCCGCGCCCTTCGACTTCGCTCAGGCCGAACGGAAAAGGGCGATGCAATCTCTTTCGAAACTGCTCTAAGGCCGGGGCAATGCTGTCGCGCCTGGTCCTTACCGATTTCCGCAACCATGCTGACCTGACGCTTCAGCCGAGTTCAGGGTTCGTCGTGCTGACCGGCGAGAACGGCGCTGGCAAGACGAATATCCTGGAGGCGGTGTCGCTGCTCGCGCCCGGCCGCGGGCTGCGGAGAGCGGCTCTCGGCGAGATGGCGAGGCAGGGCGGGGCGGGCGGCTTCGGCGTCGCGGCGACCTTGTCCCCACAACGCGAGCGGCACGGCGCCACCGAATTCCCCTCCCGCTTGCGGGAGGGGTCAGGGGAGGGCGCGACGTACGTACTGGCGTCCGGCGTCGAGGAAAACGCGCCCCTCCCCCGCCCCCTCCCGCAAGCGGAAGGGGAGAAGGAAGCCGCCGCCGAAGTCGACGTCGCAACCGGCACGCTGGCTTCCGCCCCCGAGCGCCGCATCGTCCGCATCCAGGGCGCAACCACCACCGCCAACGCGCTCGCCGAGTGGCTCACGATCCTCTGGCTCACCCCGGCGATGGACCGCCTCTTCGTCGCCCCCGCCGGCGAACGCCGGGGCTTTCTCGACCGCCTCACGCTGGCCCTCGCCCCCGCCCACGCGCACCACGCCGCCCGCTACGACGCGGCGATGCGCGCGCGCAACCGCCTGCTCGCCGACGAAGGCCGCCCCGACGGCGACTGGGTCTCCGCGCTCGAAGCGCAGATGGCCGAGCACGGCGACGCGGTCGATGCTGCCCGGCGCGCGACCGTCGCGCTGCTCGGCACGAGGCTCGCGCATCAGGACGACGGCCCGTTTCCCCGCGCCGGCCTCGCGCTCGAAGGCTGGGCCGGCGACACCACCCGCCTGCAAGCCGACCTCGCGCAGGGCCGCGCGCGCGACGCCGCCGCCGGCCGCACGCTCGTCGGCCCGCACCGGGTCGACCTCGCGGTAACGCATCTCGACAAGGCGCGCGCAGCCTCGCTCGCGTCGACCGGCGAACAGAAGGCGCTCCTCCTTGGCATCGTCCTCGCGCATGCCGAACTGGTGGCGGAGCGAACCGGCCAGTCGCCGGTGCTGCTGCTCGACGAGGTCGCCGCACATCTCGATCCGGCCCGACGCGCGGCATTGTTCGAGCGGCTATCGGGGCGCGGGCAGGTGTGGATGACCGGCACCGAAGATGCGCTGTTCGACGCGATCGACAGCGGCGCGACGCGCATCGCCGTAGGCCACGCTAATCACTGAAAGAAAGAGATAATCTTCGGCTGAACACAGGCTGTCGATCGAGGTCACTGTGCGTTCAAGCGGCCGCGGGCAGAACCCGTCCCATCGAAGATCACGGAGAGTTCACGATGTCCCATAATCTTGCCCGCGCCGCCCTCGGCGTCCTGATGGCCACCGCGACCGTCGCGCCTGCGCTGGCGCAGGGCCAGGCACGCTTCGACCCGCGCACGGCGCCCTGGACCCGGCCTGGGTATCGGCTGGTCGGCGCCGGCGTGCCGATCCTGTTTCCCGAGCTTCGCAATACACCGCGTGGCCGTGAGTTCGTGATGCCGAACTTCGACGCGAACGGCGACGGCCGGATCAACCGCCAGGAAGCCGACGACGCCAACCGGGAATTCGCCCGGCTGGCAGGTCCGCGTCGCGATCGGTTCGACTGGGACGCGTACGGTCGCGACCCGCGCGGCTATCGCAGCGGCCGCGGCGGCACCACCGTGGTCGAGACCGTGACCACCTGGGATCGCGGTGCGATGCGCAACTACGGCTTCCGCCAGACCCCGCGCGGCGCCACGCTGACGCTGCAGGAGGACGTGCTGTTCCGCACCGACAGCGCCGTGCTGCGTCCCGGCGCGATCGAGAAACTGCGCCCGCTCGCCCGCTATCTGCGCGCCAACCCCGGCGTCCGCGTGGCGATCGACGGCTTCACCGATTCGCGCGGCACCGACGCGCATAACCAGGGCCTGTCCGAGCGTCGCGCGGCCAGCGTTCGCCAGGCGTTCGACGACATGGACGTCGTCCGCGCCCGTTTCAGCGTCGTCGGCCACGGCGAGCGCGACCCGGTCGCGACGAATGCGACGGCCGCGGGGATGCGCCTAAACCGCCGCGTAGAGGTAACCCTGCTAGGCCAGCGCGCCGACCGCTTCTGAGGCCGGTCTCCCTCTCCCCGCCGGGGAGAGGGAAGGGGCCCGCCGCCCTTGCGGTGGGAAGGGTGAGGGGCGTGAGGCTCGGGAGCGCGCCCCAACTCCCCTTCACCCTTCCGTCGCCTGCGACTCCTCCCTCCCTCTCCCCAAGGGGAGAGGGACTTCGGCCACCACCGCGCTGGCCACCACCCCGGCGAAGGCCGGGGCCCAGTTGGAGGACGTCGATAGCGAATTGCAGTCGGTCGTTACCGCGACCCTTCCATCTGGGCCCCGCCTTCGCCGGGGTGGTGCATCGGCGGTGACGGGTTCGCCCGAGCCGTCGTCCTGCACGGCCTGACCCTGTCATCCTCTTCGCATGGTGATCCGAACCCCCTCGAAGCCCACACCCCCGACACCCGAACGCCACAGCCACGCCAAAACGCTCCCTGCGTCGGCACTTCCTGCACTTCGCTCGCCGCCCACCCCGCCACCGCGCAGGCCATTTCGCTTCCGTTTCGGCCCCTGCGTGCCTATATACTTGTCATGGCATCCAACCCCGAAACCAATAATCCCAACGTCCCGAACATGGGCGATTACGGCGCGGACTCGATCAAGGTCCTCAAGGGCCTCGACGCGGTCCGCAAGCGCCCCGGCATGTATATCGGCGATACCGACGACGGGTCGGGCCTCCACCACATGGTGTTCGAGGTCAGCGACAACGCGATCGACGAGGCGCTCGCCGGGCATTGCGACCGGATCGACATCGTCCTCAACGCCGACGGTTCGGTCAGCGTTACCGACAACGGTCGCGGCATCCCGACCGGCATCCACACCGAGGAAGGCGTGTCCGCAGCCGAGGTCATCATGACCCAGCTCCACGCCGGCGGTAAGTTCGAGAACACCAACGACGAGAATGCGTACAAGGTCTCGGGCGGCCTGCACGGCGTCGGCGTCTCGGTCGTCAACGCGCTCAGCGAGTGGCTCGACCTGACGATCTGGCGCGACGGCAAGGAGCATTACATGCGCTTCGCGTTCGGCGACGCGGTGATGCCGCTCAAGATCGTCGGCGACGCGGCCGAGGGCCAGAAGGGCACGCGCGTCACCTTCTTCCCGTCGCCCGCCACCTTCAAGATCACCGATTTCGACTTCGACAAGCTCGAACATCGCTACCGCGAACTGGCGTTCCTCAACTCGGGCGTCCGCCTGTTTCTCTCCGACGCCCGGCACGAGGAGATGAAGACCGTCGAGCTCTATTACGAGGGCGGCATCGCCGCGTTCGTGAAGTATCTCGATCGCGCCAAGGTGCCGTTGATGCCCGAGCCGGTCGCGATCACTGGCACGCGCGACGACGTCACGATGGACGTCGCGCTCCAGTGGAACGACTCGTATTACGAGAACGTCCTCGCCTTCACGAACAACATTCCGCAGCGCGACGGCGGCACGCACATGGCCGCATTCCGCGCCGCGCTGACCCGCACGCTTAACAACTATGCCGAGAAATCCGGCATGTTGAAGAAGGAAAAGGTCCAGCTCACCGGCGACGACATGCGCGAGGGCCTCACCGCAATCGTCTCGGTCAAGCTGCCCGATCCGAAGTTCAGCAGCCAGACCAAGGACAAGCTCGTCTCGTCCGAAGTCCGTCAGCCCTTGGAAAGCCTGATGGCCGACAAGATGGCGGAGTGGCTGGAAGAGAACCCCGCGCACGGCAAGGCGATCGTCGCCAAGATCATCGACGCCGCCGCCGCGCGCGAGGCGGCCAAGCGCGCCCGCGAACTGACGCGGCGCAAGGGCGTGATGGACATCGCCTCGCTGCCCGGCAAGCTCGCCGACTGTCAGGAGCGCGATCCCGCCAAGTCCGAGCTGTTCCTGGTCGAGGGTGACTCGGCCGGCGGCTCGGCCAAGCAGGGCCGCGATCGCCACTTCCAGGCGATCCTTCCCCTACGCGGCAAGATCCTGAACACCGAGCGCGCGCGCGAAGACCGCATGCTGTCGAGCCGCGAGATCGGCACGCTCATCACCGCGATGGGCACCGGCATCCGCGACGACTTCAACGCGGACAAGCTGCGCTACCACAAGATCGTCATCATGACCGACGCAGACGTCGACGGCGCGCATATCCGCACGCTGCTGCTGACGCTGTTCTATCGCCACATGCCCAAGATCATCGAGGGCGGGTACCTCTACATTGCCCAGCCACCGCTGTACAAAGCGACCAAGGGCCGGTCCGAAATGTACCTGAAGGACGACGCCGCGCTCGACGAGTATCTGGTCGATGCAGGTGTCTCGACGATGGTCCTCGAAGGTCCGGCCGGCACGCGCACCGGCGAAAAGCTCAAGGACCTGGTCGATCACGCGCGCCGGATGCGGACGCTGATGCGCTACGTCCCCAAGCGCTACGACGCCGGGATGATCGAGGCATTGGCGCTCGGCGGCGTGTTCGATCCCGAGGCGTCGGTCGAGGACCGCACCTCGCGTCTCGAAACCGTGACGCGTCGTCTCGAACTCGATGACGGCGATGCCCGCTGGACCGCGGTGCTGACCGAAGACGGCGGCATCCACTTCCAGCGCGCGTGGCGCGGTGTCACCGATCACCACATCATCGAAGCGAGCTTCTTGGTGTCCGCCGAAGCGCGCAAACTCCACGCGCTATCGGGCGAACAGGCCGAGAGCTACGCGCAGACCTCGAACCTTGTCCCCGTCAGCAAGGCGACGCAGGCGGATGAACCGGAAGTCGAGACCGCGGCTGAAGAGGGTGCAGAACCTGAAGCCGGCGTGATCGGCTCCGCCACCGCGGTCGTCGCGACTCGCGGCTTGACCCAGGTCTCGCGCCCGAGCCATTTGCTCGATGCGATCCTGACCGCCGGCCGCAAGGGTCTCGCGATCCAGCGTTACAAGGGGTTGGGCGAGATGAACGCGGAACAGCTCTGGGAAACCACGCTCGATCCGACCGTACGCTCGATGCTTCGCGTGACGGCCTTGAACGCCGAGAGTGCGAACGAGATCTTCACCCAGCTGATGGGCGAAGTCGTCGAACCCCGCCGCGAGTTCATCCAGGACAACGCGCTCAACGTTGCCAATCTCGACGTCTGATCGCGGAACATCGAGCGTTCAACCGCGCTTAACGGCCATCTATCAAGGAGTGCATAGGCATGGCCGAAGACCGGTTGGACATCGATCTGAAGACCGTCGAGGACAATAGCGACCTGCGCCAAGTCGAGTTCGAAGGCGAAGTGAGCGACGAGCGGTATCAGTTCGCGGTGCAATATGACGTGCTCGAAGCGCTGAGCACGGTCGCGCCGGAAGGCGATGTCGTCGCGCTTTTCAAGCGACACGCTGACGAGATCGCCGGCCTCGGCGTGGTTGCGCTCGCCCGCGACCCGGATCAGGAGATCGTCGTGATCAGCGAGAACGATCTCAATTGACGAATGTGAAGCAGGTGGGCGTCAAGCCTCCGATCGGCCGCGAAACCCGCCTTTGCATGTCGCTGGCGGCGCGGCCCGGCAATTTTGGATCGCGGTTCCACAACCGCCTCTACGAGGTGCTCGGACTCGATTACGTCTACAAGGCGTTCACGACCGACGATCTGGCCGGCGCGGTCGGCGGTATTCGCGCGCTCGCCATTCGTGGGTGCGCGGTGTCGATGCCGTTCAAGGAGGCGGTGATCCCGATGCTCGACGTGCTCGATCCCTCGGCGCGGGCGATAAGCAGCGTCAATACGATCGTTAACGATCGTATTGACGGCGTGGGCGTGCTGACCGGGTTCAACACCGATTATACGGCCGTCCGGCTTTTGCTGGGATCGCACGACATCGACCCGCGGATGCGCTTCATCCTGCGCGGATCGGGCGGGATGGCGAAGGCGGTGGCGACGGCGTTGCACGATGCCGGGTTTGCGAACGGAACGATCGTCGCCCGCAACGAGAGGGCAGGGCGCGCGCTCGCAGAGACGCATGGCTATGACTGGGCCGCCGAGCCCGACGCGGCGGGGGCACCCCTGCTGGTCAACGTGACGCCGCTCGGCATGGCCGGTGCGGACGCCGACGTGCTGGCGTTCGACGCGCCGTTGATCGCTGCGTGCGAGGTGGCATTCGACGTCGTGGCACTACCTGTCGAGACGCCGTTCCTCGCCGCGGCGCGTGCGGCAGGCAAGCGCGTCATCACCGGGGCGGAGGTTGCTACGTTGCAGGCGCTGGAGCAGTTCGTGCTTTATACGGGCGTTCGTCCGGATCGATCGACTGTGGAGGATGCCGCGGCGTTCGCGCGCGCCTGACCCGAAGCGGTTTTCCGCGCGTGCCGCCCGCGCCAGAACCGGACGCAGGCGGTCACCAGGGCCATTACGGCAATCAGGATCGCGACGCCGAGCAGCTTCTGTCGTGGCATGATCCGGCCGACCAGAGCAATCAGGCCGTCGCCGAACACATAGCCGATCCCGGTGAAGAGCACGCCCCACACCAGCGCGGAAATCGCATTGAGCACCACGAAGGTGCGTGCGGGAACATGCGAGGTCCCGACCGCGATCGGACTTATGGTGCGCAGGCCGTAGAGGAAGCGGAAGCTGAGAATGAATAGGGTCGGATGGCGATCGAGCGTGTCGAGCGCCTTGGCGAAGGTCGGTTTCTCGGCGATCCGGCGGACCAGCTTGGTATCGCGGTAACGGCGACCGGCGAAGAAGAAGAGCTGGTCGGCGAAGAAGGATCCGGCCACCGCCGCCGCCGCGCTGCCGGCCAGCGGCAGCATATGCTGGTGGGCCAGCAAGCCGCCGGTGACGACGCTGGTCTCGCCCTCGAACGCGGCGCCGAGGAAGATCGCGGCAAGGCCGTATTGGGCGATGAAGCTTTCGATCGACATCCGCTGCCCTTGCCGGAGAGCACGGGGTTAAGCCAGCCGTGGTTGCTCGTCGCGCCGAAGCATTGCGCCCCTTGGCCGTGTCGCTCGTGCGGTGCAGATCGGGTCGGCAAAGCCGTGGCGGAAGGCGGGGACCATGGGGTCGTAAAGGGTGGTCCTGCGTCTCGGCTGGGGCGCTAGGCGGGCGGGCCTAGCAGGAACGCGGCGAGTGCGCTCCAGGCGGGCTGCTTTGCGGCGATGCCGACGGTGTGAAGCGGGCTGCTGGAGGGGAGCGCGACGATCTCCGGTCCGATAAAATCGCGGCCTAACAGCTTCATGCCCTGTTTCAGCGCCGTGCCCCCGTTGAACGCGATCGCGCGCAGGTGCGGGAGTGTCGCGACGAGGCCGGCGATGTCGTTGCCCTTGATATCGTTGATCGCGGCGTCGGTGCTGCCTGGGCGGCTGGCCGATCCGATCACGTCCCAAAGCGCGACCCGATGCTCGCGCAGCACGGCGAGGCGATCGTCATAGGCGAGCGCGACGAGGTCGCGTCCCACGACCGGCGACAGCAACTGCCAGAACTGGTTCTGGGGATGCGCGTAATAGCGCTGTGCGGCGAGCGAGCGGTCGCCGGGCAGACTGCCCAGGACGAGAAGGCGGGCATCGGGCGAAACGATCGGGGGGAAGGAGTGTTTGAGGGGCATGGAGCGGACCTAGCGGGGTCATGCACGAACACCGATCGCAAAATGGCGTTCCAACGATTCCATCACCCAGGCAGAGGCCGGGGGGCGAACCGGTGGATGTCGCAAACTGGTGGCTGGATGGCGTTAGGGCAACCTCTTCAACCGCGGCCCGGCTAAACAAGCCCCGGCCAGATCCCGGCGATTGCGCGCGCTCCCGCATGCGTTCTATCAAGCGGCCCATGAAGATCATGCTCTCCGCCAGCCTTGCCGTGCTCGCCCTTGCGAGTGTTCCTGCCGCCGCCCGGCAACTCACCATCGACGACGTGACGATGCTCAGCCGCGTCGGCGCGCCGACTGCGTCGCAGGACGGGCGCTGGCTCGTCTGGGCGCAGCGCGAAACCGATCTTGCCGCCGACAAGGGGCGCTTCGATCTCTGGCGGCTCGACCTGAGCAAGCCCGGCGCCGCGCCGGTGAAGCTGCTCGCCGATCCGCAGGTCAACGAGAACGACCCGCAGATCGTCGGCAGCACGGTGTATTTCACGTCCGACAAGGGCGGCGAGGATGCGGTCTGGTCGGTGCCCGTCACCGGCGGCACGCCGCGCAAGCTGACCGCTTTCAAGGGCGGGTTCAGCGGCTTCAAGGTTGCTCCGACCGGCGACAAGATGCTCGTCTGGGCGGATCGCACGCCGGGTGCGCCGAGCCTCGAACCGGCGATGGTGAAGAAGGACCCGAACGCTGGGGCCGGGCGGACCTACGACCAACTGTTCGTACGACATTGGGATACGTGGGCGGACGGCACGCGCTCGCAGCTGTTCGTCCTGCCGCTGACCCCCGCAGGCGCGACCGGCAACGGCGTTCCGCTGGTCGGTGCGCTGGTCGGCGATGCGCCCTCCAAGCCGTTCGGTGGCGGCGAGGAAGTCTCGTGGAGCCCGGACGGCCGCACCGTCTATTTCGCGATGCGCGAGGCTGGCCGGATCGAGGCGCTGTCGACCAATCTCGACATCTTCTCGGTGCCTGCGGACGGCTCGACCGCACCGGTCAACCTCACCGCCGCCAACAAGGCGACCGACAACCTCCCGACGGTATCGCCCGATGGCCGCATGCTCGCCTATTTCGCGATGCGGCGGCCCGGGTTCGAGGCGGATCGCCAGGTTCTGACGCTGCGCGACATCGCCAGCGGCAAGACGTTCTCGCTGACCGAGCGCTGGGACCGGTCGGTCGGCTCGATTGCGTGGGCGCCCGACTCGAAGTCGCTCTACGTGACGGCGGACGACACGCAGGAAACCCCGCTGTTCCGCGTTGACGCGGCCAGCGGCGCGGTCACGCGGCTGACCCAGGAGGGCCATGTCAGCGCGGTTGCGATTACCCCGCGTGGGCCTGTGGTGGCGATCGACAGCCTCACCGCACCCGCCGATTTCTACCGCGTCGCGGGCACTGGTGCGCCGCAGCGCCTAACCCAGGTCAACGCGACGAAGCTCGCCGGGATCGACATGCCGACCGTCACGCGGTTCAACTTCAAGGGCGCGAACGCCGACACCGTCTGGGGCTATGCGGTGAAGCCGTTTGGAGCCGCGGGGAAAGTGCCGATCGCGTACATGGTCCATGGCGGGCCGCAGGGATCGAGCAACAACAGCTGGTCGTATCGCTGGAACCCCGCGGTGTTCGCGGGGGCCGGCTATGGCCTGGTCGCGGTCGATTTCCACGGGTCGACCGGCTACGGGCAGGGCTTCACCGACGCGATCAGCAACAACTGGGGCGGCTGGCCGCTCGAGGATCTGCAAAAGGGGCTGAAGGCTGCGACCGACAAGTTCGCGTGGCTCGATGCGGACAACGCGTGCGCATTGGGCGCGTCGTACGGCGGCTATATGATGAACTGGTTCGAGGGGCAGTGGCCCGATCGCTTCAAGTGCATCGTCCAGCATGACGGCGTGTTCGACGCGCGCGCGATGGCGTACGAGACCGAGGAGCTCTGGTTCGACGAATGGGAGCATGGCGGCAAGGCCTATTACGAGGACCCGCAGGCGTTCGAGAAATGGAACCCGGTCAACTACGTGGCGAAGTGGAAGACGCCGATGCTGGTGATCACCGGCGAGAAGGACTTCCGCATTCCGTACACGCAGGGGCTGGCGGCGTTCACCGCGCTCCAGCGGCGCGGGATTCCGTCGCGGCTGCTGGTCAATCCGGGCGAGAACCACTGGGTCTTGAAGCCGAAGAACTCGCGGCAATGGTATGGCGAGGTGCTGGGCTGGATGGGGAAGTGGACGGCGAAGTAACCCGGCGGGTAGCGCTCACCGGCTTCCGAGCACGTTGATCGTGAACGCCAGCACGCCGATGTTGAACACGAACGCCGCCATGCACTGGCCCAGCGCGGTCTTGCGCACGCGGCGCGACGTGATGTCGACGTCGGAAGTCTGGAACGTCATGCCGAGCGTGAACGCGAAATAGGCGAAGTCCCAGTAATCGGGCTCGTCGCACTTAGGGAAATCCAGGCCTTTCGCGTCTTCGCCCTCAGTACCGCCGTCCTCGCCCGCGTCGCTATAATATTGGTGCGCGTAGTGGAGCGTGTAGATCATGTTCGAGAACAGCCAGGCGAACACCAAAGTGGTCACCGCGAGGACGATCGCGAGCATGTCGGTCTTGCCCTGCAATTCCTTTGCTACGGCGACCAGGATGACCAGCAGGATCGTCACGCTGAACGCGAGCAATACCCCACGATTGGCGTCGTTCTCGTCGGCGGCGCGGCGCATGCGATCGGCGGTGGCGTGGCGGAACAGCGTCGAGACCGCGATCAGGAAGACGAGCGCGGCGATGTCGAACGCCGCCATCGTGCCGCGACCGAGGCCGAGCATCGGGATCAGCACCGCCAGTCCGACCGCGAAGACCAGGCCGAACAGGATGAAGCGCGGCGGCGCGATGCGCTGGCCCAGCCCCCAATATCTGGCCCGGTCGGATCCGGCGGGATTGCTCATGCCACAGCGCTAGCGCTTCGGGAGGACGTCGCCTAGATACGCGCGCATCATGGCAAGAATAGAAACCCCGCGCCGCATCCGAGGCACCCAGGACATTTTCGGCGACGAGCAGCGCCGCTTCGCGCACGTCCTCGCCACCTTCGAACGCGTGCGGGCGCTGTATTGCTTCCAGCGCGTTGATATCCCGGTGTTCGAATCGACCGCGGTGTTCGCGCGCTCGCTGGGTGAGACGACCGACGTCGTGTCGAAGGAAATGTACACGTTCGAGGATCGCGGTGGGGATTCGCTCACGCTCCGCCCGGAGTTCACCGCCGGCATCGCGCGCGCGTACCTGACCGAAGGCTGGCAGCAGTTCGCACCGCTGAAGCTCACCACCAGCGGCCCGGTGTTCCGCTACGAACGCCCGCAAAAGGGACGCTTCCGCCAGTTCCACCAGATCGATGCCGAGGTGATCGGTGCCGCGGAACCGGCGGCGGACGTCGACTTGCTCGTGCTGGCGGACCAGTTGCTCCGCGAACTCGGCATTTCCGAGGGCGTGACGTTGCAGCTCAACACGCTGGGCGACGCGGCGACGCGCGATGCGTGGCGCGAGGCGCTGGTGGCGCATTTCGAGGCGCATCGCGGCGAGCTGTCCGAGGACAGCCTGACCCGGCTCGAGAAGAACCCGATGCGCATCCTCGACTCGAAGGACCCGCGCGACCGCCCGATCGCCGACAGCGCGCCGGATATCGATGCGTATCTGACGGACGAGGCACGTGCGTTCTTCGAGGCGGTGACCGCCGGGCTCAATGCGGCGGGCGTCGCATGGGAGCGCAACGCGCGGCTGGTCCGCGGCCTCGATTACTACCGCCACACCGCGTTCGAGTTCGTCACCGACCGGCTGGGGTCGCAGGGCACCGTGCTGGCGGGCGGCCGATATGACGGGCTGATCGGCTCGCTCGGCGGGCCGGAGACGGCAGGCGTGGGCTGGGCCGCGGGGGTCGAGCGGTTGGCTATGCTGCTGGAGGAGCCGGCGGCGGCAACGATCGACGCGGTCGTTGTGCCGATGGGGCCTGAGGCGGAAGCGCGCGCGACCGGTATCGTCGCCGATCTGCGGCGGGCTGGCTTGGCAGTCGAGATGGCGTACAAAGGCAAGATGAAGGCGCGGATGGCGAAGGCGGATGCGCTCGGCGCCCGGTTCGCGATCATCATCGGCGACGACGAACTCGCCAAGGGCGTGGCAGCGGTAAAGACGCTCGGCGCAGGGACGCAAGCCGAGGTCGCGTTCGCCGATCTGGCGGAGGCGCTGCGTTGAACGTCGCCCCGTCTGCCGGCTCGCCCCCCACCCGTCATCCCAGCGAAAGCTGGGATATCCCGGTTGGCGGACGCAGCACCCGCCCCAGTGAGGTCCCAGCTTTCGCTGGGATGACGGGTGGGGTGGCTGAAGCATGACCCAAATCTCCCCCGACCGCATCCGCGCGATCGAGGCGCGGCGTGACGAGCTGCAGGCGCTCATGTCGACCGGCGATCTCCCTTCCGACCGCTTCGTCGCGGTGTCGAAGGAATATGCCGAGCTCGAACCCGTCGCCCAAGCCGCCACCGAAGTGCGCCGGTTGCGGCAGGAGGCGGAGAGCCTCGCGTTCATGGCCGACGATGCCGATGACGAACTGCGCGCGATGGCGTCCGAGGAGCTGCACGAGAACCGCACGCTGCTCGAAACCGCCGACCGCAAGCTCGCGCTCGCGCTGCTGCCGCGCGATGCGGCCGACGAACGCGCCGCGATGCTCGAAATCCGCGCCGGCACCGGCGGCGACGAGGCGGCGCTGTTCGCGGGCGATCTGTTCCGCATGTACCAGCGCTATGCCGAATCGCAGGGCTGGCGGGTCGAGATGATCTCTGGCTCGTCGTCCGACGCGGGCGGCTTCAAGGAAGTCGTCGCCAGCGTCACCGGGCAGGGCGTGTTCGCCAAACTCAAGTTCGAAAGCGGCGTCCACCGCGTCCAGCGCGTGCCCACCACCGAGGCTGGCGGGCGGATCCACACCTCGGCGGCGACCGTCGCGGTGCTGCCCGAGGCGGAGGAGGTCGACGTCAAGATCGATGACAAGGATCTGCGCATCGACGTCTATCGCTCGTCGGGCCCCGGCGGCCAGTCGGTCAACACGACGGACTCGGCGGTGCGTATCGTCCACATCCCGACCGGGCTGACGGTGATCCAGCAGGACGAGAAATCGCAGCACAAGAACAAGGCCAAGGCCCTCCGCGTGCTCCGGACCCGGCTGTACGAGGCGGAGCGCGATCGGTTGCATGCCGAGCGGGCAGGCGCGCGGAAGTCGATGGTCGGTTCGGGCGATCGCTCGGAGCGCATCCGCACGTACAACTTCCCGCAGGGCCGCGTGACCGATCACCGCATCAACCTGACGCTGCACCGCCTGCCGGAGATCGTCGCGGGCGAGATGGACGAACTGATCGGCGCGCTGGTCGCGCAGGATGAGGCCGACCGGCTGGCGCAGCTGGATGGCTGAGCCCGCCCCAGCCGCGACGGCATTCCCCTTCCGCTTGCGGGAGGGGTTAGGGGAGGGGCGCTCCACAAACGCCACCGCCCGGTGATCGCCCCTCCCCCGACCCCTCCCGCAAGCGGAAGGGGAGCAGTCAGCGCAGCCATCGCCACCGCCGCGGCACAGTTTGCGTTCTCCGCCACCCCCCGCCTCGACGCGGAACTCCTGATGGCGCACGCGCTCGGCGTCGAGCGTAACGCCATCCTCCTCGACCCGACCCGCTACACCGTCCCCGCCGCCTTCGCCCCCCTCGTCGAACGCCGCCTCAGCCACGAGCCGATCGCCTACATCACCGGCACCCGCGGCTTCTGGTCGATCGACCTCGCCATCGGCCCCGGCGCGCTCGTCCCCCGCGCCGACAGCGAAACGCTCCTGATCGCCGCCCAGGCGCACTTCGCCGGCCGCGCGCCCGCGACCGTGCTCGACCTCGGCACCGGCCCCGGCACGCTGCTCCTCGCTGCCCTCGACGAATGGCCCGCCGAAGGCCTCGGCGTCGACTATTCCCCCCAAGCGCTCAGCTACGCCCGAGCTAACGCCGCAACCCTCGGCATGACCGACCGCACCCATTTCGTCCGCGGTAGCTGGGCCAGCGCCATCTCGGGCCAGTTCGACCTGATCCTCGCCAACCCGCCCTACATCGCCACCGACGAGACGCTCCCGCGCGAAGTCCACGATCACGAACCGCACGCCGCTCTGTTCGCCGGCCGCGACGGGCTCGACGACTACCGCATCCTCGCCGCACAGCTCCCGGCGCTGATCGCCCCCGGTGGCGCAGCGGTGATCGAGATCGGATCGACCCAAGGCGCGCCCGTCACGGCGCTGCTCGAAGCCCAAGGTCTTCGCGTCGCGCTCCACCACGACTATGGCGGCAACCCCCGCGCGCTCGTCGCCACCAAAGCCGCGCCTTGAAGAATATGGCGCGAATACGTACATTTCGCTTGTAGTAGGCCCTTCGGGGCCGCTATCACGTGGGCAGGGGCACGCACTCTCGACATTATGGTCGGTTTTGAGCGTTGACCCGCATCCTTCGCCTTGAAGTCGCTGCAGTCCGGCGGCCCTGGGAAGTCCGACCAGCGATCTCGAACGGATCATCGCTGCGCGGCGGGGGGTTTGCACCGCATTTCGGAGCACGACCAGATTTTGGTTCGACGACTGAGGACACAAGCTTGATCAACAACCGGCAAGCCGGCCGCCGTCGCGGTCGTGGCAACAATAATAATGGCGGCGGTGGTGGCGGTGGCGGTCAACGCCAAGGTGGCGGCGGCGGTCAGAACGGTCGCGACACCGGCAACCGCATCGACAGCCGCGCGCGCGGCAACGCGAGCCAGCTGTACGAGAAGTACAAGAATCTCGCGCGCGACGCACAGATGCAGGGCGACCGCGTCAACATCGAATATTACCTCCAGTTCGCGGACCATTATTTCCGCGTCCTGAGCGAAACCCGCGCCCGCTTCGAAGAGAGCCAGCCGCAGGCGCAGCAGCAGCCGCGTCGCCAGCAGCCCTTCGATCTCGACGGCGACGACGATTACGGCGACGAGGGCGAGCCGATCCGTTCGGGCGAGCAGCAGGGTGCGCCAGATCAGAACCGGGCCGAACAGAATGGCGGCCAGCAGAATGGCCAGTACCAGAACGCGCCCCGTCAGAATCGTGAGGGCCAGAATCGTGAGGGCCAGAGCCGCGACAACCAGAGCCGCGACAACCAGAGCCGCGACAACCAGAACCGCGAGGACCGGCCGCAGCGCGAAGACCGTCCCCAGCGCGAAGAGCGCCCGCGGTACGAGAACAACCGCTACGAAGGTCAGCGTAACGAGGGTCCCCGCAGCGAAGGCCAGCGCGAGGACCGCGTTCGCGGGGATTCGCAGCGCAACCAGCAGCGCAATCAGCCGCGCGACGACCAGAATGGTGAAGAGCAGGGCCAGGCGCGTGAAGCGCAGGCTCGGGACAACCAGGATCGAGACAGTCAGCCCCGTGAAACGCAACAGCGCGAGCCGCGCGGCGATACGCGCGACATGCCACAGCGTGAGACGATCCGCCGTACCCCACGCGCCAACGCGGCGCAGGCTGGCGAGAGCGGCGCGAACCCGGATGCAGACGCGCAGCGCCCGGTGATTGAGACGGCGAACGACTCGGCCGACGCACCGCAGGCTGCGGCAGTGGAAACCATCGCGTCCGCTACCGATGAGACGCCGCGCCGTGGCCGTGGTCGACCACGCCGCGACCGGAGCCTCGATGCACCGGCGACCGATGACAATGCCGCACCGGCCGCGTTCGACGCGGATCGCCTGCCGCCGTCGCTCGGAATCTCGGCAACGGTCGCGCCTTCGCCCGCGCCCGACGCGGCACCGAGCGATACGGCGACCGAGGAAAAGCCCCGCCGCCGCCGCGTTCGCGCAGTGCCGGATGAGGTGCAGGCGGGCTAAACCTCGCGCTGGCATCGGCCGATAGCTGAAGAAAAGGGTCGGTACCGCCTCGCGCGGTGCCGGCCTTTTTCTTTGAAGAGCGTCATTGATCGGAGGACGCGCGCAATGCCTTTCGTCTCCCCCGCCCGCTTGCGGGAGGGGGCCGGGGGTGGGCTCGCGCCATCCACGTCCGCACCGGTCGAGAGCGCGTGCTCACCCCAGCCTAAGCTCCAGCCCGAGCCCTCGCCGCACGAAGGGGGGCCGCACTCTCAACGCCGGCCCCGTCAGTCGATCCGGGTCACGTCCTCGTCATGCCCGCTGCCCGAACTCAGAAACGCCAACCCCATCAGCAGGCCGGCCATCATCACCGATCCGCCGACCCCGCCGATCACCGCGAGCATCGTCACCAAGTGAAGCGGCCCCTGGATATGCGCCATCGCGACGATGATCGCGGCGACGATGATCGCGGCGGCCAGCGTCATCCACGCCATGATCCCGCGGAACCGCGCCCAGGCAAAGGCGGCATAGTCCGGGTCGTCCAGGCCGGGGGGTGGATCGCTCATTGCTTCCCATTGCCGCGCAAACATGGTTTCTTCAATCCACGCGCGACCAAGACGCGGGCGATGGAGAGGCGAAGATGACGATCGCGGCAATCCTGAACGGCAAAGGGGCAGCGGACGTCCAGTCGCTGCATCCCGATTCGACGGTGGCGGGCGCGGTGGCGCTGCTTGCGGAGAAGCGGATCGGCGCAGCGCCGGTGATCGAGAACGGCCGGGTGGTCGGGATATTTTCCGAACGCGACGTGATTCACTGCCTGCAGGCCGATGGCGCCGCCGCGCTGGATCGTCGGATCGGCGACGTGATGACGACCGCGGTGAAATCGATCGGCTCCAACGAATCGGCGATCGGTGCGCTGTCGCTGATGACGCAGCGCCGGATTCGTCATCTGCCGGTGATCGACGGCGACACTTTGGTCGGCTTCGTGTCGATCGGCGATCTCGTCAAATACCGGATCGACCGGATCGAGGCCGACGCTGCGGCGATGCGCGAATATATCCAGTCGGCGTAGCGTAAGCGCGCCCGATCAGGCGGGAAGCGGCTGCTTCCGGGCGATCGCGATTACCTCGCGGATCGTCGCGCGGGCGAAGATCAGCATCCAGCCGGCATAGACCACGACGCCGATCGGCACGAGGATCGCCAGCCGCCAGGGCGCGTCGAGCGGCGGCAGGGTGCGGTCGACCAGTCCGACCACCAGCGCCATCGCGATTCCGGCGAACACCGGCGATGCGACCGCGGAGGCTACATCCCGCGCACGCACGCCGATCACCGGCAACGTCCGCCAAGCGCTGATCGCCAGATACAAGGGATAGGCGGCGATCCAGGCGATCGCCATCCCGGTCGGTCCCCACTGCACACCGATCAGGAACGCGATCGCCAGAATGACGGCCCCGGTCGCGCCGTTGCGCACGCCGACCCCGGGCCGGCCACGCGCATCCGATGCCGGCGTGAACAACACCTGCAACGTCATGAACGGCATTGCGAGCGCCAGCAGGTGGACGACGGGTGCGGTCTCGCGCCATTTCTCGCCCAGCATCGTCAGCACGAGCGGTTCGGAGGTCGCCGCCAGCCCCATGTAGAACGGCATCGCCACGATCATCACCATCCGCACGCCGCGCACGAACGCGCGGCCGATCGCGTCGGGGTCGTGCTGCATCCGGGCATAGGCCGAGAACGCGACCTCGTTCAGCGGCGGCACGAACTTCGAGACGAAGATCTGCGTCAGGAACAGGCTGGTGGTGTAGATGCCGAGCATATGCGGGGAGAAGCTGCGCCCGGCGATGAACACGTCGGCCTGGCTTTGCAGGAACCAGAACAGCTGGCTCGCCGCCATCACCCCGCCATAGCGCGCGATCGTGCCGGCACCGCGAAAGTCGAAACTCGGCCAGACCAGCGAGCGCGCCGACCACGTCATCATCGCCCCCCGCACGCTGAACAGCACAACCGGCGCAACCACCAACGTCCACACGCCGAGCCCGTAGAGCGCGCCGCCCAACGCCGCACTTGCGGAGGCGATCGACGCGGTAATGTTGGCCTTGGCCTGATGGCGGAAATCCATCGCACGCGAGAGCAACGCGTAGGGCAGCGCGATGAACGGCGTCGTCAGATACAACAGTGCCTGGACGCGCAGCATGTCGCCGACGATCGGCTGGCGGTAATACGCGGCTGCGAGCGGCGCGAGCGAAAGCTGCGCGATCGCCAGCGCCACGTTGAGCACGATCAGCATCCCGAAAAGCTGGCGTACTTCGCGGTGGCTGATCTCCTTCTGCTGGATAAGCCCGCTTGCCAGCCCATAGCCGTTGAGCATCGCCATGAAGGTCAGGATCACCTGGCACATCGCGAACAGACCGTAATCCGCGGGGGCAAGGATCCGGATCACCAGGAAGGTGGCACTCCACTGCACCAGCTGCGCGACGATCTGACTGCCCGATCGCCAGATCAGTGCACTGCGGACCTGCACCGCAAACGAGGACTGATCGCCGGCGGGCACGGCCGCCGATATCGGCGCGGACACGAGCGCGGAAACGGGAGTAGGCAGGGGGGCGGGAGTCGCAGGATCCATCGTGTCGGTCATGTAGCGATATGTGCCTTCACAACGAATTAAGGCGATGTCTTGAAACGGGAGGCTTCGTTGGATCGACATCCATAACGACAAGCCCCGGGAAAATCGTACTTTTCTCCAGCGTCGTGAAGGCTGGGGTTCGCCGCTCAAGGGCGTCCTAAACACGCGGAGCCGAGAAAATTGCCACAAAAGTGAAATTTGCGTTTGACGGTTCTGCGAACCCCGCCTAGAGGGGTGTCACCGCAGCGAACGGCCACACGGTCTGGACGCAGCGGTCGCAAAAAACCAGATGCTCCAAATCTTCCGCAAGGGAGGTTATGCGAGTGTCGGTATTTTTGTCGGCTCTTTGACA